>CAVRXZ010000009.1:0-212133 GCA_963725105.1 uncultured Acidobacteriota bacterium | reverse complement strand
TGTGGGCTGTTCGCGCGGCGACATCGCATTCAAATCCGAGAAGCTCGGCAATGGCGTGTGGTACCTGGACGCCGGCGACAATTTCTACAGCGTCGTGGTGGAATTCAAGGATTACGTCGTGGTGTTCGACGCTCCCCACAACGATGATCGTTCGGGCCCGGTCATTGCCGAAACGCACAGGCTCGTCCCCAACAAGCCGATCCGCTATGTGATCATCAGCCACTGGCATTTCGATCACCTTGGGGGAGCGCGCACGTTCGCGGCTGAAGGCGCGACGGTCCTCGTGGCGGAGGCGGCGCGGTCCACCGTCGAGCAGTATCTGAACGCTCCGCGCACGCTCCAGCCGGACAGATTCGCGACGTCGGGTCGTCAGCATGTTCGCGTCGAGGGGGTTGAGCGCAACCGGGTCCTCGCCGACGGTAGGGCAAAAGCTATCGAATTGCACGCGCTTGCTCTCGAACATGCAAACCCGACGCTCTTTGGCTACCTTCCCCGGGACAAAGTGCTTGTCAGCGCCGACGTTCAAGTTCAACCGAGACCCGGCGCGGGACCTCCGTCAACTCCCGCACCGATAGTTCGAGCTGTATACGCAGCTCGTTGCCGCGAAACTCAACGTCCAGACGTTTGCAGGAATCCACTGGGGACGATTGACGTGGAAGGAGCTGCTGACGATGGTTCTGCAATAGCGGTCACGGTCGTGCTCTTACTGCAGGGGAGACGTGCTTATGGAACAAACGTATCGTGCTCATGAGCTCCGGAACCGATGGGTCATCAAGGTTCTGGTCCACCTGATGACTGTTCTAACCTGCGTGCCCGGGGTCGCATTCGGCCAATGGCTGCGTTACCCGACGGCAGATGTTCCTCGGACCGCTCACGGAAAGCCCAATCTGCTCGCGCCCGCGCCGAGGCTGCCCAACGGCAAGCCGGACTTTTGGCCTTGGGATCCGCCGTGCACGCCTCGTGCACGCCGAACAGCGCGGTGTTCATGGAATGCGGCACGGAACTGCCCGGCTCGCCGCTCTTGGTCAACGTGGGCAGGGATTCCCACGCGGTCTGCTGTACCAGGCGTGGGCTGCGGCGCTCGCCAAGCAGCGAACGGCCGACTTCAGCAAAGAGGACCCGCATGTAAACGCCGTCTTCCGGACAACCCCCCGCGCCTGTACGCGCTGCCGCATCTCACGAAGGCGCTGCACATCTGCGCCTGCTCGGTGCTCCTGTTCTACCAGGTTAATGCGATGTATCGCCAAATCTTCACCGACGCACGGCCGATGCCGGCGGATCGCAACCCCACTTGGAACGGTTATTCAACAGGCGAGTGGGAAGGTGACACGCTCGTGGTTCACACCATCGGCTTTCGAGACGGGTTGTGGCTCGACACGAGCGGGAGCCCGATGACGGACGCCGCGAAGATGACCGAGCGGTTCCGGCGGCCGAACTACGGACGCCTCGAGATTGAAGTCACCGTCGACGACCCGAAGGCCTATACGCGGCCGTGGACGGTGTCGATGCCGATGGAACTGGCCGGTCGATACCGAGCTGGTGGACGAGTTCTGTCTAGAGAACGAGAAGTCGTCGCAGCGGATGCTGGGAAACAAATAGCCCGTACTGTTTCCACATCTCAGCCGGCCCGCCGATCACGCAGCACGCTCGTCGTAGTTAAGCCGTCCTCCCAGCCGCGAACGAGCAACTCGTTCCCGGCTGGCCGGCCAGCCGGTCAAGACCCATCAGCAGCAGCGGGAAGGTGGAGGCGAGCGGCGCCTTGAGCCTCCCCGTTGGGTCCCGCTCGGTTTCTTACTTCCGCGTGAGGCTCCGATAAACCGCATCGAGGAACATGTCGCTCGTCCACTTCGTGTTTGAGCCGTAACGCGCATCATAGTCGCGGATGGGTTTCGCCGCCTTCACCTGCTCCAGCGTCTTGCCTTCATCGATCAGTGCCTTCACCCGGTCGCGGATAACGAACACCATGTTTCGGTAATTCGCCACATCGCCCGTATCGCACAGGCGTCCATGGCCCGGGATCACCAGCGTGCCGCCCTGCGATCGAAATTCCGGAATGGCGAGATCGAGAATCCGGTTCAGGCCGTCGATGACGCCCTGAATGCTGCCGCCCTTGTCCACGATCGATGACGGGATAGCTCGTCGTCGACAAAAGATCTCCGGCGACGATCACATCGGAGTAGCGGAAGACCACCAGGCTGTCGCCGTCGGTGCGCGCTGCCGGCGCATGAAAGATCTGAATGCCTTCGCCGTTGAAGAAGAGATCCTTCTCATCGCGGAAGTAGGTGATGGTCGGCCATCCTCCCGAGCCGGTCGGCGACTGCTGACCTGTGGGGGCGCTCATGCGATTGAGCACATTTTCGTGCGCAATGATCGGTCGCGCCGTCGGGCTCGTTTCCCAGGACCATACCGGCTGCCGCCGAATACACCGTCGAACCCGAGCGCCGCAGTCGTTCGTTCCCGCCTGTGCGCTCGGCGTGGAAATCCGTATTGATGACGTAACGGATCGGCTTGCGGGACAGCTGTTCGATCTCGTTCAGGAGCACCTGCGACAGCGATTCCGGCTGGGTATCCACAACCAGTGGACCTTGGGCTCCCGCCGGAGCACGGTGTTGCGCGGCCGCGCTGGTGAGCATATACACGTAGCCGCGACGCGTCGGACCCGGATGCGCATCGGGTCCGCCATCGTGCCGGGGGCCGGCGGAACTGCGGATCTCTGGGGCCGTGTCTCGGCTGCTCGCAGTATCGGGCTGGCGGCGATATTCCGGTACATCGTCGCGCGCCGCCTCGTGCCGCCACGGCAGGGACTCCCCGTCTGGCCGGAAATTCGGCTAGGTTCGCATTCTCGCCCGGAAGATAGTGGGGAACCGACCCTTTCGGGCGCGTGGCAATTTCGTCGGCGAGGTCGCAGGGCCACGTCCAGATAGCCTGCAGATGAATGTCGTGCACGAAGTCCTCGCTTCGGACCAGCGGTTCAGAGAGGAACGCGGGATCCGTGATGATCTCCAAGTGTGTGAGGATGTCGCCGTGCCGGACGAAATGCTCCACAAGCGTGGCGCGATCACTTTCCGGAACGCCATTCCGCCGTATCCATCCCTGCTTGATGTGCGTCGTGTAGACGGTGAGAGTGTCGCCTTCCCACTGACCGGTCGAAAACCCCATCCAGGTATGCGGCGTGGACCGTCCGGGTGCGGCCGCCCATCCATCCAGATGTGCGGGTCTGTTGGAAGATGCCGTGAAACAACTTGAGCGCAACGAGTCGCTGTGTGTCTGGATCCCGCTCCTGCCAAACGCGGAATGCGCCGGGTCCGCGCATCAGGTAAGGCGCCACATGCACCATGCACTGATGTTCCGGTAGTGACATGCGCGCGGCGTCCCAGCTTTCGGCATACTGCCGGGCCGCTTCGTTGATCGGCAGGCCGAGATAGTCACCGAGCTCCGGGCCAGGCATCCGATCGGGATAGTCTTCGTGGAACAGGGGGTCCCATTCCCCCGACAGGTCGACCGGAACTGACGCGGGCGCAGCCTGACTGGCTGCGCGTTCGGCGGCGCGATCGCGAGGGTCCTCCTGGGCCGCGAAGGTTGAACCCGAGAGCACCACAAGGCACACAAAGACCGCTCTGTTCATGGTGAGGCACCCCCTGCTTCCGTCGGCGTGAACTGGCGTCTTTTCGTTTCGGCCCGCAGGTACAAGGGCAGTGACAGGTAGGCCACGGCTTGCTGCTGCGGCTGGTTGAGCCAGCGGACCAGCGCTGCCAAGAGCCAGCGGAGCGACGTCGCGTTGAGCACGGCGCGAAAGTCTATACCACTGCCCTCGGCCGGCATGCCCCCAAAGAAGCCGCGACCTGCGGCCTCGTAGACCGGTGTCCACACCTTCGCTCTGGTGGCCCAGGGAGTGAAGTCAGAAGATGGTGGGGCGAAACGATGGCGATGGGACAGCGAGTTGGGCCCCGATGGGCCACTGATCGCCTCAATATTCCCAGAAGTCTTGAGGAATGTCCTGAGACCGCGGTACCAGGCTAGATGAGCATCCTGCTGAAATGGAGCGAAGCACCGTTACTTCATCGGCGAGTAGTCGGTGGGCTCCAAAGCGATGGTCTCGCCCTTCATGATCAGCTTGCCGTTGGCCTCGGACTCAGCCACCACCGTCTTCCACTCGGGGTCCTGGGCAAACGCCGCCCAGCTCGCCTTGGACGCGTCGCGGCTGGGATACGAGAGGAGGAAGATCATCGTGTTGCTGGAGGCCGGCGGATCCACCACCTTGAAGTATCGCAACGTTGGTCATCCCGTGCTTTGCCCAGAGCGCCATCGTGTGCGCGCGAAATCGCTCGTTCAGGGCCTCGAGCTTGCCGTCGTTGGCGGTGAACGTCCGCAGCTCGTAGAAGCGTCCTGCCTGCTGCGCCTTGACCACCGGCTCCAACGGCAGCGCTCCTCGAGCGCCAAACCCCGCGACAAATGCGACGCCTACTGCTGCCAATGTCCACATCTTCTTCATGATCAGATTCTCTCCTCGAGGTTGGTTGAGTTGTCGCACGCTGCACGACTGCCAGAAGAGCCGGCTAACCTGATGATAGCTCGGCCTGGTAGAACCAAGCGAACGGACGCACGCAACAATCCGCGCAAGACCAACGTCCTCAACAAGGTTCGCAGCCATTCACCGGACCGGCGCGATCATCAGGCCGCCGCGGCCATCCGGTGCCTTCTAGCAGACGACACAGATGATGAGTGAAGAAACCGTGCGCCGCCGAGGCCGATTGGGCGCCACCTTGCTCGTTGCGAGCTTGCTCACTCCCCTGTATGCGCAGGACCGAACGGCTTGGCGAGACCCATCACCTCACACGGTCAATTCTGCTAACGACCGACGAAGGCGTTCGACTGGAAGTGCTCGACTGGGGCGGCTCCGGTCGGCCCCTGGTCTTATTGGCGGGAGGCGGCAACACGGCGCACGTATTCGACGATTTCGCTCCAAAGCTGGCGGCAAGTTTCCATGTCTATGGCATTACGCGCCGTGGGTTCGGCGCGTCCACCTTTGTCGCCCTGGAGGGCGGGGCGAATCGCCTGGGTCAGGACGTGTTGGCGGTGATCGATGCGCTGAAACTCGACCGGCCAGTGCTGGCAGGGCACTCGTTCGGCGGCGCGGAATTGAGTGCGGTCGCCAATTCTCGCCCGAAATCGGATCGCCGGGCTGGTGTACCTCGAAGCCGGATACATCGTACGCATTCGACAACGGCAAGGGCGCGAAGATGGAGGAGCTCATGGCGCTTCAGGCGCGTCAACCCCCGCCTCCAGCGGCAGGGCCTTCCGACCTGGTCAGCTTCGGCGGGCTAGCAAGAATGGCAAGGACGACGAGATGGATACCGGATACCCGAGGCGGAGCTCAGGCAGACCTGGGAATCGACCGCTGACGGGCGGCCTGAGAAGCCTCGTTTCTTTCCAGGGTTCTCCGTGTTCACGCCCGTTCTGACTGCGGCGACGAGGTACACAGGCATTCCGGTGCCTACGCTCCGCGGTCTTTACGATCCCCATGTTCCAGAGACGTGGATGACCGAGAGCACCGACCCTGCGGTGCGGGGCGCGGTTGAAGCCAACCGCGAATTCGATGCTCTAGCCGACAAGCAAGCAAGGGCGCTCGAAGCGGGTGTACCAACGGCGCGTGTGGTGAGACTGCGCGGCAGGCACTACGTGTTTCTCTCGAACGAACGAGAAGTGCTCGATGCAATTCGCGCGTTCACTTCCGGTCTGCCGTAGAGATGCTCTACCGGGGGTGGGGCTGGCTCGTACTCGGCGGGAGGTGGGCGCCGTCCCTTTCGTTCTCGTTGCAGACTGTTTCGAGCACGTCGCTGTCTGGTACGAGCAGCTCGGTGACCGTGAACGTGAAGGGCTTCGTGTTCCACACGGGATCGTCGATCGTCACCGTCAGGTCCATGTGGCCGAAGTCGCGGCGGTGGAAACGCTCGTACACATGTAGCGCTTCGCTGTGCGGATGTCCGGCTACGTCGAGCCGGCTTCGATCGTTGAATCCGGCGGCATTGACGGCGAGCGTGTCGCCGTCCCATTTCCCGACTGAATATCCGCCCCACGTCGGCTGCGGATCGGTGGGCAGCTGGCGCCCGTCGATGTAAATCTGCCTGTAATTGTTGTCCAGCTGGTACAGGACCGCAATCACGCTCCGCGTCTGGATCATTTTGAACGGCGAGTAGCTCATGACGTCGGCCTGTGGCAGGCCGTGCGGCAGACAGAGGCCCGACGGATTGCCCGCCGTTCGCTCTCCTTGCTTCTTCATGAACGCCACGGTCTGCGGCCGCATCGGCGCGTCCGCGGCGGTGAAATCCGCGAGGACGTTGAAGAAGTACCTCGAAAACGTTCGCGGGTCGTCGCCAGGCACGATCAACGCATCCGCGGCGGGGTTCGACCGACGGGCGATCTCTGCCGGCGTCTCGAGCTCCGTCACCCATACGCCAGAGAGATCGGGGTGGCCGTCAGCGGCGCGCGGCGCTTTGGCCGCGAGATCCACCTTGCCGTCCGGCAGCCGCGGCACGCCTGATACCGGGTGGTTCAACCATTGCGCGCGCGTCAGCGATCCTGTCATCGCAGCGAGCACGCACGCCAGGGCTAGCCGCTTTGAGAGGCCGGACATGACGCAACACTACCATCTAAGTCCTGAATCGCTGAATCTTCTCCAAGAGCTCCAGGTCTGCTGCAACATCTCCGAGGCACGTGGGAATGATGCCGTCCACAACGCCTTCGAGACCGGCGACAAAGGCTTCAGCCTTCTCCATAGTCGCGCTGGCGGGCCACCCGATTCTCGAGCGTTTTCTGATTCTTGGCCGTTCCGACGATGAAGTAAGGATAGATGGGTTTGCCAAGACGCCGGCATTCTTCAGCGACCTGTTTCAGCTTGGGCAATGTCGCCTCTTCGAGTCTCAGGAAGAAGCAGAAATCCCAGCCATTCCGTACGCGTTCAATGGCGCTCTCCGCCGGTACGCGCGCCGTGACCAGACAACCCAGCTTGACCTTGCTCACTTTGACTTTGGTTCGGAGATAGTTCCTGACTTCCTCGGCTGGACCCGTGGAACGGCGATAGGCGAGGACTTCATCCGGATCTGAGATGACCTGACTGCCGCCGTCTTCACGCGTCCGGATCAGGTTCCCGTATTTCGGAGGATCTCCAGGGTCCGGAAGCATACCGTCAACCCCCATCGCTTCGGCAGCGAGCGCAACCGCACCGATTTCAACCGGACCCTTGTAGTTCGTGATCAGCATCGGTATCGCAATCTTGGCCGGATGCAGTTGTTTGAGCACGCAGGCGACGGCCGCGCCGCTCGGCGCAGGTGCCCCTCCTGCGCTATCGGTAATATTCCACCCGTCAACCAAATCTTTCACCCTGTTGGCCGCGCTAACAAAGTCAAGCCTGGGGATGAATTCGTACAGTAGCTTCATGGGTTCGCCCTTTTCTGTTGGTAAGGGGACACTATCGGAGGGTGGCGAGCTTCTGCAGATCGATTGCGTTGGCCGCGTTCTGCACAACTGGAAGACCCACGAGATCTCCGGTGACCTTCACCATGAAGCGATCGGCGACGAGGACATGAATCTCGGTGTGCTGCGATTCCGCCGTCCACTCTTCGTACGCCGGAAACCCTTTGTACGGGACGGATCGGAATACCGTTCCCTGGGTCTGAGGTGGACCCGTTTTCAGATACTCGCGGAGCTGTGACAGCATGTACGGATTCTTGCACGAGTCCATCAGCTCCACGCTGATCGTCGCGCTGTGCTTGGCATCGTCATAATCAACCGTTGTGCGGGACACGGCTTCCTGAGGATCCGTGTCGCCCTTCGGCATGCCTCGTGTGAACCCCGACAGCACCGGGAACAGCGCCTCCAGCTGAGAGTGATGCACGGCGCGACACGCCTGAGCGAACGCGGCGTCCGGCCGAGCCAGAGTCAGTAGCGTGGCGCACGCGATGGTTACAAATCGCATCGGAATGCAGGTCGGGAATTGCGAAGTGTCCAGATGGAACCTCCTACTTCAATCTACAGTCCTTTGACGATCAGCGGAATGGGAAAATGCGCGGCGTCGGAATTCACCCTTCTAAGCCGGGGGTCCTGCGTTCGAGTCGCGGCGGGCGCACCATTTCCTCAAGAATTCCCTGATGGTTGCCAGCGAGAATATTTGCGGACGGAAGCTTCATCGAACAAAGTGATCGGTCTGGCCGACTTCGCGCCAGAATTCGCCCGTTTCGCGATCGTCAATGCAGAAGCTATGCGGCGCCGGTCTGCTGCAGCCGCGAAAGATCTGGCAGAGTCTGGCTCAACAAGATCAGATCATCGCCTTCGCGTAACGGTCCCGCTTCGCCGCCAACCGGATTGAGCATCATTGTTTCACCGCGATAGAGCCCGATGAGAAGGCACGCTTTCAGGACTGTGCGATCGGGCAGGAACACGTTTGCCGCTGCGACGAAATCCATCCCGACAAGTTGAGGAGGCACCGGCACCAGGTACATCTCATTGGCGTCGCGCCGGACCGACAGCAGTTCTTGATAAACGCGCGTCATGCCATGAAAGAGCGCCGGCACGTGCCATGAGCCGCAATCCGAAGTCGGCGGCCGAGATGACTTCATCAGCACCCGCCTTGCGCATGTGCGACCGGTATTTCGGATCCTGGCACTCGGCCACGATGTTTGGCTGGCGCTCCTGCACGCAAGCGTTCTTGACGGCAATGCAGCACACGATGGTTTTTCCATCGGCGTGCTGCTCCTGGCGGTCATCCGACAAGATGACGACGGAATGCGCTTGCGCAACCTTGGCGCGGCGCAGGATCACTTCGTTGGCTGGGTCGCCTTTGACGATATAGACGTCGTTGAAGGCGGCTTCATCCAGTTTGTCAGGCAGCACGACTTCGTCGGGTGTGTCGTGAACGATCACGACTGGCCGCTTGTCGGTGACGATACCGCTGTGCACTTCGCGTATCCAGTCCAGTGCTCGCGGCGTCCAGTTGCACAGTACCAGATGGCCAGACATTTCAAGATTAGGCACTTCACGACTCCTTAATGCGCGTTCGATCAGGATCGACGCCACGCTGGCCGTGAACAAACCGGCCAGGGCGACACCGACGACAAGCACGGCGCCAACCACGAAGCGCCCAACGTGAGAGTTGATCTCGATTTCGAGTCCGCTGAAGAGGGTGACCCAGACGTTCCAGAGAGACTCGCCCAACGTCTCGAACGCTGGATTTGTGTCACGTTCCGCGAAGTGGAGTGCTATCCCGCTGACGATCCAGATCACCACGATAGCGGTCAGGATTTTCCAGACCTGGTGGCGGTTCCACGCCTTCAGCACGTTCAGCAAGGTGTCGCGCCACGACGCCTTGTCCCGAACTCGGAAGGGCTCGCTCAAAGCCGAGCCTCTGCGCCGGAGCCATCACTCATGTCATTTTCCGTAAGACCCGCCTTCTTTGCGCGCCATGAGCATAACGCCGGTTCTAGCCCCTCCCCTCTCGATTTGATCACGGGTTGCCTCCAGCAGGGGACCTGACGGACCCACCGATGCCTCTCTCGTTCAGTTACCGCGCCTGCGGACTAGTGGGAATCGCGGAAGCGCTGCCCGTGGGGGTGCATCAACGGTAGCCGAACACGGGCGGGAACACGACAACCACCAGTGCCGCCCATACGGCAGTACACGGGCAGATAGGCGATCTGCCATCGCTCCAGGGCGGCAAACGAGCCCCGGTGACGCAGGAAGCGCGCATAGAGCCACGCCGACCACGCCAGGTTGACGAGCAGAATGAGATTCTCGCCAAGAGCCGCCACTCGGTTGGGAGTGAAGCCAAACTCGGAGATGCGGGCCGCGATCGCCGCGAGCGCCACCCCATCGACCACGAGCGCGCTGACCACGAGCAGCAGCTGCAGGCCGTCGAAGAAGTCGGGCGGTGCCTGCGGGTCGCGCGCGGAGGCGGCGTAGAGCACCAGTCCGACGACGACCGCCAGCAGCAGATCGAAGGCGATCAGTACCTCCCGCTTCAGGTCGATGGGGCTGCCTGTCCACGCCATCGTGGCCAGAAACATCAGCAACAGCACGGTGAACAGCGGCGTGAACAGCCTGGTCAGCACCGGTGCCATGTTCTCGATGACACTTTGCTTCGCCTCCACCAGCCAGGATCCGATGATGACGGCTCCCGCCGCCCCGCACGGGATCAGCCAGGGCCCGACGAACCATCCAGCGTTCATCCCGATGGCCAGGAACATCGTCATCGTAAAGAAGGTGAGGACACCCCCGCCGAGCGCGATGAGCACGTAGTAGATCGCCAGCTCGCCCGAGAACCGGACGAAGTTCATGCGCCCACCGTCGGCGAACCAGCGGCCTCGGACGTACGCGAAGCCGACGGCCAGCCACAGGGCGATTGGCAGGTGCAGAGCGGTCAGCCGTCCAGTGTCACTACCCTCTGAGAAGGGGTAGACGTTGGCGAAAACTGCCCCGGCCGCGAAGGGCAACGCGAGCCAGAGGCCGCTTGCAACGCCCAACCCGCGCTTCCACACGAAGTAGACGGTGAGCAGCGGGAAGACGAACAGGCTGGCGTTCCTGGCGTAGAACAGCGGCACCTCTTCATCGGGGCTGAGCCGAATACCGAACAGCGCCGGCACCTTGACGGCCAACGCCGCGGCGACGGCAAGGCCCAGGACGACGAGCGTCTCGGTGTGTGCGGTGTTCGCCGATTCATCGGCGGCGTCGGGCGCCATGACCAACTGCTTCCACAGCCGCTCGGAATGCGCGCGTGCGAACTCGCGCGACAGCGCATCGAGGCTGCCCATGCGCTTGACCGCGACCAGGAACGCTTCATCCCCTGCCAGGCCGGCCTCGGTGAGCGCCGCCAGCTGGTCGCGCAGATGTCCCTCGAGCTCCTCCACGTCGGGACCGTGAAGGGCCTGCCGGCGGCGCAGGTACGCCCGCCACTGCGCGATTTGCTCCTCGAGCGGTTGATCGGCGAAGGTCGTCATACCGTGCACGCCTGCATCCAGATACCCCGCAGGGTACCGTCCACGGCCTTCCACTGCTGCCGCTGGGCGGCGAGCTGCGCCCGGCCTTCTCTCGTGATCCGGTAGTACTTGCGCCTGCGGCCGTTCTCGGACGCGGACCACTTCGCCGCGACATGACCTTGGCGCTCGAGCCGGTGCAGCACGGGATAGAGCATGCCGTCGGTCCACTGCAGGTGCCCGCCCGACAACTCGGCCACTCGCTTGATGATGGCGTAGCCGTAACTGTCGCCTTCGGCAAGGATGGCGAGCACGAGCGGCGTGGCGGAAGCGGCGACCAGGTCCTTGCTCATGTCCATACGTAGAAGTCTTATACATTGTAGTTCTATGTATGTCAAGCCTGAGCTCCGAACCGGAAGTCACGCTGGTGGATCCAACGTGCCAACGAACTGTGGTCCGAGCGTGGGCTCTCAGGTGTAGGATGCTCCCCGTCTGGGCTTGGCAATGCAGATCACGAAACGATGGTTGTGCACGGGCGCGATCGCGGTGGCGGTCGGCGCGGTGCCCGCGCGAGTCGGTGCGCAGAACAACGCCGACATCGATGGCGGCCGGCGGCTCTTCCAAGGCATGTGCGTCGAGTGCCATGGCGCCGGCGGTGCCGGCGGCGACGCGCCCAGCCTGAATCGTCCGAGGCTGAACCACGCGCCGGACGATAAGGCGCTGGCGAGCGTGATTGCGAATGGCATTCCGAATACCGCGATGCCGCGCATCAGGCGGTTCACCGAGAGCGAGCTGAAGCAGCTCGTCGCCTACGTGCGATCGGTCGGGAAGATCGCACAGGATCGCGTTCCAGGCGACGCGAAGAAGGGCGCCGCCATCTACAAGAATCTCGCCTGCTCGTCATGCCACATCGTCGCCGGCGAGGGCGGCACCCTCGGTCCGGATCTCAGCGACATCGGATTCCTGCGGGGCGCGGCGTACTTGCGCGAGGCCGTCGTCGCTCCTGATTCGTCGCTGCCGAAGGGCACGCTGTCGGTGCTCTCGCGAGGCTACGCCGAGTACCTGCCCGTGCGCATCGTCACGCGCCAGGGCCGCGAAGTCCGCGGGATTCGGGTCAACGAAGATGCATTCACGATTCAGGTGCGCGACGCGGCCGGCAAGTTCTACTCATTGCGGAAGAGCGATCTCGAGCTGCTGGACAAGCAGGCGGGGAAGAGCATCATGCCGAGCTTCGCATCACGGCTGACGGCGCCGGAGCTGACCGATCTCGTGGCGTATCTCGTAAGCCTGCGGGGGACTGAGCCATGAAGACGATGATTGCGGCGGTGGTTTTCGCGGGCGTCCTCGGTGGCGGGCCGGCCTTCGCTCAGGTTCCCTACGACCGCATCGTCAAGGCCGAGAGCGAGCCGGCGAACTGGTTGACATACGCCGGGAGCTACAAGTCGCAGCGGTACACCCAGCTCGACCAGATCAACAAGCAGAACGTGTCGCAGCTGAAGCCGGCCTGGGTGTACCAGCTTCGGGCGGCTGGCGTCTTCGAAACCTCGCCCCTCGTGGTGGACGGCGTGATGTACATGACCGAGCCGCCGAGCACGGTGACCGCGCTTGACGTGCGCACCGGGCGGCCGCTGTGGACCTGGACGCCGAAGATCCCGGACGA
Source organism: uncultured Acidobacteriota bacterium (assembly GCA_963725105.1). GTDB lineage: Bacteria > Acidobacteriota > Vicinamibacteria > Vicinamibacterales > CAVVIG01 > CAVRXZ01. The sequence continues at coordinate 199,509 of CAVRXZ010000009.1, read as the reverse complement.
TGTGATCGTGATCGGCTCGCCTCCGGTGAATCGCGGTGTCGCCGTGCTCGACAACATGGTGTACGCCGGATCGATCGCGGGCCACCTGGCGGCGCTCGACGCGAAGTCGGGGGCGCTGCGGTGGGACGTCACCGTGGACGACAACAAGCTCGGCTACTACCTGACGCTGGCGCCCCTCGCGATCGACGGCAAGATCATCGTCGGCGTGTCGGGCGCGGAAAACGGCATCCGCGGGTTCGTCGACGCGTACGACGCGAAGACGGGGAAGCGGCTGTGGCGCAGGCATACGATTCCGGCACCGGGCGAGCCCGGAAACGACACCTGGGGCGGCAAGGACAGCTGGAAGACCGGTGGCGGTTCGACGTGGCTGACCGGTTCGTACGATCCCGACTTGAAGCTGTTGTACTGGCAGACGGGGAATCCCGGACCTGATTGGAACGGCGATAACCGTCCCGGCGACAACCTCTACACCTGCTCGGTCCTCGCGCTCAACCCGGACGACGGCACGATCAAGTGGCATTTTCAGTTCACGCCGCACGACACGCACGACTGGGACGCGAACGAGACGATGATTCTGTTCGACGCACCGGTTGGCGGGGCGCCCGCGCAAGCTCCTGGCCCAGGCCAATCGCAACGGGTTCTACTACGTGCTCGACCGCGCCACCGGCGAGTTCGTGGCCGGCACGGCCTTCGTCAAGCAGACGTGGGCGGACGGTCTCGATGCCAAAGGCCGCGCGATCGCGAAGCCAGGCCTCGAGCCGAACAGCGAAGGCATTCTGGTCTATCCCAGTATTCAGGGCGCGGCGAACTGGCACAGCCCGAGCTACAGTCCGAAGACGAACCTCTTCTATCAGACGGCCGTCGAGATGGGGACGATCTTCTACAAGGGCGAGGCGACGTACAACCCCCGCATCGGTTTCACGGGCGGAGGCGGGCGCACCCTCAACACCGACGATTCGTGGAGCGCCGTCCGTGCCTGGGAGGCGACGACCGGCACATTGAAATGGGAGTTCAAGCTGCTCTCGGCCGGCAGGAGCAGCTTGTTGTCCACCGCGGGGGGGCTCGTGTTCAGCGGCACGGAAGAAGGCAACTTCTTCGCGCTCGACGCCGAGACGGGGAAGCCGCTGTGGGACACGCAGCTCGGCGGAAACATCCGCGGGATCCCGATGTCGTTTGCCGTGGACGGCAAGCAATACGTCGCGATCGCCGCAGGCTTCGCGTTGTTCGTATACGGGTTGCCGTAGTTGACGGGAGCGTTAGGCGTTCGCGAAAGAGCTACGTGAGATCATTTCTAAAGAAACATGCTCTAGCAATGATTCTCGCTGCTGGCGTCAGCCAAGGGGTCGCGTTGTCGCAATCACCGCTCCCCCAGACGGAGTCGAGTCTTTCCAGAAACCCCGCACTGGTACGTGACTGGGCAAATCGCCTGCTGGCCAACGACCCGAAGGTCCGCGCAACCGCTGAAGCCGCCCTGGTCCACGGTTCGCGGCGTTCGCTACCTTTGCTGAGACGATTCCTCGCCGGTGACGATGAAGACCTGCATCACCACACTTTTGAAATCATCCGGCAAATCGGTCCGCCGGCCATTCCGCTGCTGGTCGAGCTGCTTCAGCATGAGGAGGTCTCCTTCCGGGGTTTTGCCGCTGATGCCTTGATCGACCTGGCGCCCGATACAGAATCGATTCAGCCGGCGTTGAGACGAGCGCTGAGAGACGAGGATTCGATGGTGGCGGCCGATGCCGCACGTGCCCTGGGCGCTTTGGGTGAGAGCGCCAGTCCTTCGGTACATGCTCTCGTCCAGGCTCTGTCGCACAGGGAACCACAGGTCCGTATTTACGCGGCGGAAGCCTTGGCGTCCATCGGTCCGAAGGCGGGCGCGGCGGCTAAAGACCTCGCCGAAGCCTTGGGCGATCCGATTCCCGGCGTCCGATGGGCGGCTGGTGAGGCCCTCGCAGGCATCGGCCCAGCCGCGCAGTTGGCTGTGCCTCAGTTGATCGAAGCTCTGAAGGATGAGTTCCTCTACGTTCGCATCTGCGCGGCCGGGGCGCTCGGAAGCATCGGGTCGAAGGCAGAGTCAGCCCGGGACGCGTTGATCGCGTCCGCAAACGATCCCGCATTGCGTGACCAAGCCGAGTGGGCGTTGAATCGCATCGCAGGCATCGAAGCTGAAAGGCCTGTTGTCTCACCGGATTTGCCAGGGCTTTCCGTCGGGCTCCAACCCGAGACGACGGTGGCTCAAACGGGCAATCCTCCCGTTGACTGGGACACGACCACGCAGCGGAACATCGTCTGGAGCGTCGAGCTGGGAAACGAAGTGTATGGCCGTCCCGTGGTTGCCAACGATGTGGTCTATGTGGGTGCCGACAATACCCGGCAAATCAATCGTGCCTTTCAGGAAGATTCAGGCGTGCTGATGGCGTTTCGGGCGACGGATGGCGCGTTCCTTTGGCAGGATGTCGCCCCTCGGGTGGAGCGCGGCCTAAGGGAGTGGCTGTTGCCTTCGACGACAGGTGCGCCGTATGTGGAGGGTGACCGGTTGTACTATGTCACCGCTCAGTGCCAACTCCGTTGCCTCGACATACGGGGTTTTCGCGATCGCAAGAACAGTGGTCCGGGTGGGGAAGAGGTCTTCAAGGACAAGGGGGCACCAGATATCGTCTGGGAACTGGACATGCCCGCCTTGGGTGTCTTTCCACATGAAGCCTGCAATAGCGACGTGTTGCCCCTCGGTGATCTGCTCATGGTCGGTACCTCCAACGGCCAGAATGAAGGCCATACGCGCGTCCCATCGCCGCGCGCGCCAAGCTTGATCGCGGTCAACAAGCACTCGGGAGCGGTGGTCTGGCGCGCCATCGGACCAGGAGACCGGGTGCTGCATGGCGCCTGGTCCAGCCCAGTGGCGGCCAACGTCAATGGGCGCGTGCAGGTGCTCTTCGGCGGAGGAGATGGCTGGCTGCGCTCCTACGACGCGGCGTCGGGTCGCGAGGTCTGGCGATTTGACGGCAACCCGAAAGATGCCCGCGTGCTTCCGCGCCCCGGTGTCCTTTCGCGCAGCTCTATCATTGCTTCACCAGTCTTCGCCGACGGCCGCGTCTTCGTTGCCATGGGGCAGTCCCCTGGGCACGGCAACGGACCGTCGTTGATTCATGCGATCAGTCCCAACGGCCAGGGAGACGTTACTGACGAGAGCGGGCGCCTGTGGACTTCGCGTGAGGTCGGCCGCGTCGTGGGAACGCCCATCGTGAAGGACGGTCTGCTGTACGTTGGGGACCTGGGCGGAACCGTTCATTGTCTGGACGCGGCGACCGGTGCCCAGCTATGGAAGCACGAGACGAACGATGAGATCTGGGGATCCCTCTTGCTGGCCGGCGACCGCCTTTACGTCGGGAACGTTGGAGGCTTCATGACCGTTCTTCGTGCCGGACGGCGAAAGGAATTGCTGGCGGAGATCGAAATGGATGCGCCGCTCTATTCGCGTCCGGCTGTGGTCGGCGATGCACTCTATCTGGCCACCGCGAACCGGTTGTACCTCATCGCGACAGAGCATTGATCCTAAGCGCGCGTTAAGGGCCTCCATCAGCGTGGGGTGAGTTCGCAAACCTAGGTCTCGGTCTCTGGGGGCCCTGGGGCTCGAGGCCGCAGGCGTTCGACACCTGCCCCGGCCCATCGTCCACCTCGAAACCTCCGTGGTAGGGTAGACGCAGCAGGTACCGCGTGAGAACCACGCGTCGCGGGCCAGGAGGACATCATGAAGGTCGTGGTCGATGTGAGCTTGTGCAACCTCCACGGGCTCTGCCTGGAGACGGTGCCTGAGGTGTTTAAGATTGGCGACGACGGAGTCCTGCAGGTCCTGAACGAGACACCATCCGAGGGTCTGCGCGCGAAGGTGGACCAGGCCGTGCGGGAGTGTCCAACCGGCGCGATTTCGATCGAAGAATGAGCGGCGTCCATGCTGCATCGCATCGTGGTTGTTGGTGCCTCGCTGGCAGGCCTGCGCGCGACAGAGACGCTGCGCGCCCAAGGCTTCGACGGGGCGCTGACGCTGATTGGCGACGAGCCGCATCGCCCCTACGATCGCCCACCGCTCTCGAAACAGGTGCTCCAAGGTACCTGGGAGCCGGAGCAAACCCTCTTTCGCCGGAAGGACGGCTATGACGCGCTCGCGCTCGATATGCGTCTTGGCGTGCGCGCGACGTCGGTCGACCTCCGAGCCAGACACGTCGCGCTGACCGGCGGCACGTTCGTCGACTACGACCGGCTGATCATCGCGACGGGCGCGCGCGTCCGGACCCTCCCCGGCATTGCGCCACGGGCCGGCCTGCTGGTCTTGCGCAGTCTCGACGACGCAATCGCGCTGCGGCGAGAACTGATGAACGGGCCCCGTGTCGCGATTGTGGGTGCGGGGTTCATCGGTCTCGAGGTCGCCGCCTCCTGCCGCGCGCGCGGCTTACATGTCACCGTGATTGAGTCGCTGCCTGTTCCGCTGTCCCCAGCCCTGGGTTCGGCATTCTGCGAGATGATCGCGGCCATGCATCGCGACCACGGCGTAGACCTGCGCACCGGGGTGGCCGTCACGGACGTCTTCGGCGATTTGCGCGTGGCCGGGGTCGCGCTCTCCGACGGCTCACGGATCGACGCCGACGTGGTGGTGGTCGGCATTGGGGTCACTCCCAACACGGAGTGGCTTGAAGGCAGCGGCCTCACGGTCGACAACGGGATCGTCTGCAATGGCTTCGGTGCAGCCGCGCCAGACGTGTATGCGGCCGGCGACGTGGCCCGGGTCGCCAATCGGTGGCACGGCGATTCGCCGCGAATCGAGCATTGGACCAACGCGGTGGAGCAGGCCGTGCATGCGGCAGAGAATGCGCTCGCCGGTCCCGCGGCCCACACAAGCTTCTCGTCCGTGCCGTACTTCTGGTCGGATCAGTACGACCGCAAAATCCAGTTCATCGGTCGTGCACGTCCGCACGACGAGATGGTGGTCGTCGACGGGTCGCTCGCCGACCGACGGCTCACGGCGCTCTACCGGCGCGGCGATCGCGTGGTGGCGTGTCTCGCCGTGAATCAACCGCTCGCGCTGATCAAGTACAGGAAGCTGATTGCAGGCGGTGCGCTGTGGGAAGCTGTGCTGGCGGGAATGTCCACCTCGTAGCCCATCAGGTCGCGACGCTCTCGGACGTATGATGGTGGCAAGAGCCGGCGTGAGCGACAACATCCGTTCGTGGAGGACCGCGTGAAGCGCATCAGCATTCGTTACTGTAAGGTTTGAAACTACTTGCCCCGCGCGGTCCGTGTGGCTGCGCTCATCAAAGCGGCGACGGGGATTGAACCCGAACTCGTTGTGGGCGGCCGTGGTGAGTTCACGGTGTGGGTCGGTGAGGAGACCGTGGCCAAGAAGGACGCCAGCGGGTTTCCAGAGGAAGCAGAGGCAGTCGCAGCCGTTCGGAGGGCGCTTGGTTTGAGCCCTGGGGCGTAGAGCGACCAATGAGACGCGACTGATCGGAGAGGCGAAGACCTATCGACGCTCCGGATTCTGGATGACGGTCACTGAGTTCTCAGTCTTCAAATAGGTCTGCGCCGCCTCGCGAATGGCGACGCTCGTGAGCGCGGCGATTTGGTCGGGCAAATGCTCGATGTCACCCACGTGCTTCCCGCCGTCTTCCTCGTAGTCGCGCGCGATGGCGTTCAGCAGGTACCCGTTCTCCTGGCTGTCTCGCTCAAAGTCGCGCAATAGCGACTCGCGCAAAAGCATCAGCTGCTGCGGTGACAGCCGTGTGTCCCTAACGAACGCGATCTCCTGCCACACCCTCTGAACAAGTGATTCGGTTCGAGCCGGATCGCACGTCCACTCGATGCGCACCGCATATTGCGGACGGGGGAACTTCTGCGTCCCGAGCGTCGCGGTGATGCTGTACGTGCCGCCGAGGTCCTGGCGGATAGTGTCGAACAGCCGCGACTGCAACAGGATCGTGACCGCTCGCATCGCGAGCTTGTGCGACGCGTCGTACTCGAACGGCCCCGAGAGCACGATCGCGACGTTGCTCTTCGGCGCGATACCAATGTTGATGGTCCTTTCGATCTTGCCGGCCGCCGGCGCGATGCGGAGATCGCGCCACGTTTCGTGTGCGTGGGTCGCGGGCAGGCTGGCGACGTAGGTTTCGACCAACGGCCTGATTGCCTCGATGGTGAAGCTGCCGGCGAAGACGAACGTGAAGTTGCTCGCGTCGGCAAAACGCGCCTTATAGAACGCCAGCGCCTTCTCGAGGTTCCAGCCGGCAACCGTCAACGGCGTCTCCGGCTCGCGGCGCGCATTGTTGCCGCTCAGTGCCGCCTCGATCGCGCGGTTGAACACGATATCAGGGCTCGCGCTCTCGTTCGCCACGAATGCTTTCGCCTGCGCCGCTACCGCAGCGAACGCGGCCTGATCCGCACGCGGCTGCGTGAATTGCAGGTAGAGCATCTGGAACATCGTCTCGAGATCCTGCGGCGTGCTCCCCCCCTCCATGCCCTCGTTGATCTCGCCGATGAAGGGCCTCACGCCGATGGCTTTGCCCGCGAGCATCTTGTCCAACATCACCGGGCTGAACGCTCCCACTCCGCCGGCGCGGACAGCATCGTCCGCGACGCGTGCCGAATGGACGTCGGCGTCGTCTGCGAGCGACGTGCCTCCGGGCGCGACCGCGCGAAACAGAATCTGATCGGCCTTGAGCGTCGTCGGCTTAAGCGCGACCGTGGCGCCGTTCGAAAGCGTCCATTCGGTAATGCCGGCCTCGGGACGCTCGGTCGTACGAACGATCGTCCCGCGTGGCGGCGGCGCGTCCATCAGGGCCCGTCGCATGAGCGTGTCGACGTAGGCCCCGGGCCGCCGCGCGGATGCGATCCTCACAACCTCTGCAAGTTGCACCTGCGTCGGCAGCATGACGCCCGCGGCGTCGGGTGCCTGCACGGCGATCAGCCGATTGCGATCGGGAAACCAATCGACCACGAGCGCGTTGATTTCCGCCAACGTGATCCCTGGAACAAACCGCCGGTGGAAGGCGAGCTCCTGCCAGATGGTCGGCAGAGCTTCGGCCTGCAGAAAGTTTCGCGTGTACTCGTTGGCTCGGCTGGACGACTCGCGGTCGGGGCTTTCGGTCACCGAGCGCTCGTAGCTCCCCATCATCGACGCTTTCGCACGCGCCAGCTCGGTGGCCGTGAAGCCAAACCGCGCCACGCGCTGCAGTTCGGTGACGAGGGCGTCGAGGCCTTGTGCCACGCCGTCGTTCGCGACGAGCGCTTCCAACGCCGCCTCATCCCGCGTCGGCGTCGTCGGAAAGAGCTCGCGTGCCGCCCTCGCTTCGAGAAACGGCGGGTTCGAACGGTCGCGCAACTCGTTCAACCGGGCATTCAGCATGTCGCGGAACAGCTGATCGCAGATGATCTGGCGATAGCCGCCGACGGATCCCTGATTGCGAGCCGGACGAAGAACGGTGAGCTCCACCGCCGTGGCGGTGGTCTCTTTGTCGGTGACGATGGCGTACCGCGTGCCTGGGCGATCGGGCACGTTGAAGGTCGGCCGCGGCCGCTCCGGCGTCGGAGCCGCGAGAGAGGAAAAATGGTCCTTGATCAACGCGATCGTGGCGTCGCGATCGATGTCGCCGACGGCAATCACCGCCATGAGATCCGGCCGGTACCAGTCGCGGTAGAAGCGCGTCAGCGCCTCCCGCGACGCGTGCGAGATGATGTCCGGCTCGCCGATGACCGGGCGAACCGCATAACGCGATCCGTCGAGCTGCGCGCGCCGGACCGCGTCGGCTGTGCGCTCGCTCGCGCCGAGGTTCATGCGCCACTCCGACAGCACGATGGCGCGCTCGCGCTCGATGCCACTCTGATCGAACGAGGCGCCGTGCGCCCAGTCCTCGAGCATGAGCAGCGCGCGATCGAGGACGCCTGGCACGTCGGTTGGCACGCGAAGCGTATATTGCGTGTCGTTGTAGCCGGTCGCGGCATTTGCGTCCGGCCCGATGCTCAACCCGAGCGACGAGAGAAACTGCCCAATGCTCCCGCCGGGAAAGTGCTGCGTGCCTTCGAACTCCATGTGCTCGACGAAATGAGCCAGCCCTCTCTGGTCCTCGTCTTCGAGCACGGATCCGGCTTTGACGACGAGCCGCAGCTCGGCGCGATGCGCCGGCTTGCCGTTCGGGCGGACGTAGTAGTGCAGGCCGTTCGGCAAGGTGCCGACTGTCGCGTCGGGGTCCACTGGCATCAGCTGGGACAGCGTGTACGAGGCTACGGACGCCGCGGACGCGTCACGTCCGGCAGCGGCTGTCTGGCCAGCGGCGAGCGGCGGCACAGTCAGCACGCTCAGGGACACGCCGCACAGGACGAGGGAGATGTAAAGGAAGCACTTGAGATTCACATCATCATGCTAGCGCATGCGTCGCTGCATGTTGATGGCGGCCGACTGTCCCGTTGACGCGGGCAGGGATGGGCTCTGGGACCTCGCGCTCCGTTTCGCGGTGCCTCGGGCCTTGTTGCGCGCGTCCATCTGCTGCGCGATCAAGGTGTAGCTGACGTAGTACTTGTAGATGTTGCTGACGTACTGCACGGTCTCCCGGCCAATGTCCCGCGCCGCCACGATTTCGACATTGCCGAACCACTTGTTCTGATCCAGCCCCATCGCCTTGGCGCGGCTTCGCAGCTGCGACACGCGCGCCGGTCCGGCATTGTAGGACGCCATGGCAAAGAGCCCCCGGTTCAGGCGATCCATGGGCTCACGTCGATAGTACCGATCGACGATGAAGCGCAGATACTTCACGCCCGCCTCGATATTGCGCTCCGCACTTTTGTCCACGCCCCGAATGTTGATAGGAGACCCCGCCGCCGTCGAGGGCTTGATCTGCATGACGCCCACCGCGCCGGCGCGGCTCCGGCGGCTCTGATCGAGCTGCGACTCCTGGTAGCCCTGCGCGGCGACGAGCAGCCACGGCAACTGGTACTGGCCCCCGTACTTGCGGAAGAAGGCCACGGTCTGACGAAACTTGCGCAGCTCGGCTTTTGCCGCGGCATTCGCCACCCATTTCGTGTCCTTGAAATAACGGTTGGCGATCATGTTGAAGTGCAACGATCCCTTGGGGTTGGCCGCGACGAACTGATTGACCGCGGCTCGAAGTTGCGGCGTATTGCGACGAAGCGCCCAGGCGATGCGACCCTGCTCGCGAAGGACGGCGCCATCGTTGACCCGGATGTGATCGAAGACCTTCGCCCAGAGCTCCGCAACGTGATTGTCCACGACGGTGGCAGGCATCAGCTCCGCGTTCACCATCTCCAGGAGGTCCTCGTCCTCGAGCTGCTCGCTGGCGTCCACGATCGTGACGGGGCGCTTGCCGCTCTTTCGGAGGGACTCGTTCAGCGCGATCAGACTCTGGTAGTACGAACTTGAACGTCGTACATGCACCTCACGCCCGGAGAGGTCCGCCGCCGTGGCCACCGACGGCTGATCGCTTGCGGTCACGACGACCTCTCGTACATCCGTGAGAAATGGTGCGGCGAAGTCGGCGAGGCGCGCGCGGTCGGGCGTGATGGTGAGATTCGCCGCGGCGATGTCGCCCTGTCCATCTGCCAGCGCCCGGAAGAGGCGATCGCGGCTGACCGGGATGAAGATGACATGCAGGCCGATGGTCTTTGACTTGAGCTGCTTGTTAAGAAACGTTTCGAACAGCTTCCCGGCATCGTACGTCGCCCCATGCTGCTCAGCCTTGTCGAGGAAGTAATTGGTTCGACTGCAGCGTCACAAGCACGCGGACGTACCGCCGCTTGACCATGCCGTCGAGGTCGCCCTTCCACGGCGCGAGCATCTCCTTCACCGTGTCCAAAGACGGCGGGGGATCGTCGATCGCCGTTGAACCGGACGTCAGGACAGAGTCTGCTTCGTCGGAGACCGGTGTGACCGCGGGCCCCGTTCGGTTCGAAGAGGTGGACGACGAGCCCGGGGCGCACCCCACGAGCACCGCCGTGCCGACCACGACCACCGCTCGCCACGACAGGCGTGTCGTCATGTGCCTCCTGGCTTCCTGCAAGCAGCCCCATAGGTACCGCTCCAGCGCGCGAAGTACCAGAGGGCAGCGGCCACCAATGAGACACGAGGCGCTAACCGGCGGGCATTGTCAAAGAGGAGGCCGGATGACGTCCCGTCGGCCTGCTGCTGCGTAGACGCGGTGTCGATAGCCGTCTCAATGCGAAGAAATGGACACACGGCACGGGTGATCGATTCCAGCATCGACCACCAGATCCAACGCGAAGTCCGGCGGCAGGCCGTGCTCCTTCACCCACGTCCGCAGCGCATCCGCAACCCAGCGTGATTTTTCGGCGCGAGTGTCGCCTGGACAGGTCTCCAGATTGCTCAGCGACCCGCTTGAGAAATGCAGCGCTCCGACAGACACCGAACCCTCAGCGTGAGGCCGTACCGCAACAAAGAAGATCAGATCTTGTCGAGTGCCGCGCTGAATATCGGTCTGCTGCACATCGGCCGCTGTGCCATTCGGCAACACGACCGCGCAGCTGAAATCAAACGGGTCGAGAGCCATACATCATTGTCGCATTTCGTGTTAGGGAGCGTCTCCGAGGGTGTCCTCGGTCTCCGACGCCTGTTCGGCCGAAGTATTACAGAAGTGTGACACTCGCCACTCGCGCTTTTCGGTACGGTAGATCTCGACCGTCGTGTTTCCCGAGGAGCGTGCATGGAGAGCGTCCCGATCTCTTTCGACGAAGCCCCGATACGACAAGTTGAGTGTGATGACCTGCCTCGTCCTCGTGTGGTTCCACGCGCAGGCCGTGGCGGCATTCTGGTCGTTTTCCTGGACGCATGTGTTCATCGCGTTGGGGCTGTACTGGGTCGCTGGCGGGCTGGGCATCAGCCTGGGGTATCACCGGCTCCACACGCACCGCGGATTCAAGACCTTCAAATGGTTCGAGTACTTCTCTCGCCGTCTGTGGCACTCTCACGCTCGAAGGTGGTCCGATGTTTTGGGTAGCCACGCACCGGTTGCACCACCAACACTCCGATCAGGCCGAGGATCCGCACTCACCTCGGGTCAGCGGCTTTTGGGCACACCTCGGTTGGATCATGTTCGGTGAGTCGCATCACAACGACATCGTCCGCATGGCACGCTATGCGCCAGACCTGGGGAAAGATCCATTTTATCGGTGGCTGACGCGGTATCACTGGGTCCCGCTTACCGTGCTCGGTTGTTCGCTGCTGGCGGTCGGCGGATGGGGTCTCGTCAACTGGGCGATTTTCCTGCGGGTGGTGCTCGGCCTCCATTCAACCTACCTGGTCAACTCGGCCACCCACATGTGGGGCCGCCGGCGATTTGCTACCGGCGACGATTCCCGAAACCTCTGGTGGGTCGCGCTCCTGACATTCGGCGAGGGTTGGCACAACAATCATCATGCTCACCCCAGCTCCGCGCGCCACGGCCTCGCGTGGTTCGAGTTCGACCCCACGTGGCTGCTGCTCAAGGCGCTGCGGGCGCTGGGGCTCGTCTGGGGGATCCGCGTCGCTCGACTCAGCCAGATCTCTCAGAACCAAGCCGTCGCCTAGCGTTATCCTTGAAGGCGTGAGGAGCGCGGCATGACGTCCGGCGGACGGCGGAGGTCCGTCGCGGTGTTCATCGTTCTCGGCATTGTGCCTAGCGACCGGAGCGCTCGCCCTCAACGTCGGCTGGATTATCGTTAGCTGGGAAAATGTCGGCCTCCTGGTCATCGGCGTTCTGGTCTTTCCACTCGTCATCGCAGGCGTCGTGCTCAACACCGTCTTCCTGGTGCGGGAGATCCGGCGGAACGAGCATCATGAGGCGTTCATCAACGCCGTGACGCACGAGCTCAAGACGCCCGTCGCGTCGATGCGGCTCTACCTGCAGACACTGCAGAACCGATCGGTCGACGAGGCCACACGCCAGGAATTCTACGGCGTGATGCTGGAGGACAGCGACCGGCTGCTCCGCACCATCGAACAGGTACTTCGAGCGGGGCAGCTCGGCGCGAAGCGCCGCCGCGCCGGTCATGTCGCGATCGACCTGCGCGTGCTCGTGTCGGAGTGTCTGTCGCTGACACGAACTCGTTGCCAGCTCGCGCCGGACGCATTGACCTATCGAGGACCGAGTGCCGGCAGTCGCCCTCAATTTGTGCTCGGTGATGAGGATGAGCTCAAAGCCGTCGTATCGAATCTCGTAGACAACGCGATCAAGTACTCGGGTCCGCACGTCCGGGTCGCCGTGGAACTGGAGCAGACTGACGCGGCCACGATCACGCTGCGCGTGCGTGATCAAGGGATCGGCATCGTGCCGTCCGAGCAGAAGCGGATCTTCAAACGCTTCTACCGCACCGGCGCGGTGGCTACACGAATCAAAGGTACCGGTCTCGGCCTTTTCATCGTCCGATCCGTTGTCGCGCGCCACGGCGGAAGGGTCTACGCCGAAAGCGAGGGGCTTGGGCACGGCAGCACGTTCGTCGTGCAGCTGCCCCTCCGCGTCCCGCAATGAGCCGCATCCTCATCGTCGAAGACGAACAGCATCTTGCCGGCGGCCTGCGTTACAACCTCGAGGCCGAGCGGCATGACGTTGTCATTGTCGAAAGCGGCGAGGAAGCGCTCACGCGGTTGGGCGCCGAGCCGCACTGCTACGATCTCGTCATCCTCGATGTGATGCTTCCCGGAATCGACGGGTTCGGAGTCGTGGCGGAGCTACGCCGGCAGCGCCGGTTCGTCCCGGTACTGATGCTGACCTCGCGCGGACGGTCCGAGGATGTGCTCCGTGGGTTCGACGCGGGCGCGGACGACTATCTCCCCAAGCCGTTCGAGCTGCCGATTCTTCTCTCACGCGTCCACGGACTCCTCCGACGCAACGAGTGGTTTCGTCAGGCGGCCGCGCAATCGCCGGTCGGGGCGCCGTATACGTTCCGCGACAAGACCATCGATTTCGAGCAAATGGAAGTACCGCGTGGGTGAAAAGCGGATGTCGCTCACGCTGATGGAGGCCGCCCTCCTGCGCTACCTCGTGGAGCACGAGGGCATGCCGGTGCCGCGCGAGGCGATCCTCGAGGAGGTGTGGGGCCTGCGCGACGACACCGATACGCGCGCCATTGATAACTTCATCGTCCGTCTCCGCCGCTACATCGAAGACGACCCCACCAGCCCGCGCCACCTCCAGACCATTCGCGGGGTGGGTTACCGCTTCGTGGCCAATCCGACGTAGCGGGCCTACGGGTGTTCGACCACCACTAAGACTGGCCGCCTCGGCAGCGCGTTTTGCGATACGCGATCGCACTGACTCCGCGTCGGGTTTCGCCGATCATCGACCTCGAGCGAGGCGATGCGGTGACCTGCACGAGCTGGAAACAGCGCGAGCCGGAGCCTTGGCGGCGGGCGACTATTTCTGACAGACGCTCAGGGCGCGACCAGCGCCGGCAGAGCGGTTAGCGCCCGCACAGTGCGTCCGGCGGGAAACCCGAGTTCTTCTTGTGGCTCGGCCGCGTTCCGCTGAATCCAGAACGTAGAAAGCCCCGCCGCGCCCGCGCCGTTGATGTCCCAATTGTTTGACGACACAAACCCGACATTCGTCGTCGCGACTTTGAGGTGGGTTGCGACGAGCTGGTAGACCGGAGGCGCGGGTTTGAACGTCTTGACCTCTTCGGCGCTGATGATGGCGTCGAGCAGTCCGGCGATACCCGCGCTTTGCACCGCTGCACGGAGCATCCTCGGTTCGCCATTCGAAAGAATGGCGAGACGCACACCCTTCTGTTTGAGGGCCTCGAGACCCGGCTTCACGTCGGGAAAGGCCGTCAGCACGAGGTACACGTCCATCAGCCGCTTCTTCTTCTGAGCGGTCAGATCCAGCTTCAGCGCGTTGGCCGCGTACACCAGGCCGTCTTCCGTAAGCTGCCAGAAATCCTTGTGACGCTCCATCATGCTCCGGAGCAGGCTGTATTGCAGCTGCTTGGCTCGCCAGAGTTGGGCAAGCGAGTTGCCGTGACCAGGAAACAATTCGTCGCAGAGGGACGTGACTGAGAACACGTCGAAGAGCGTCCCGTACGCGTCGAACGCAAGCGCCTTGATCCCGCTCGACTGGGGCGGGGGCGGCGATTGCCCCGCCGACGCGAGATCCGCCAGAATGTCATGCCGAAGCCCGCCGCGAGGCTCGTCACCCCGATGAACTGCCGTCGATTGGTCATCGCGATTCCTCGTTGAAATTGGTGTGCGACCGAGCTCCGCCGCATTAATTGAATTATCTGCCTTCGTGCTGCCAGAGGCGGCTCCTCGGGCCGTTCATCCGACCGGCGGGACCTAGAATGCGCTTCCGCGACCTCCACAGACTTCATTCAATCAAAATGCGAGGTTGGCTTCCGTCCCCACCCGACAGGGCATGTCGAGAACCATCTCGCCCTCACTGCCGTTCGACACATATAATCGCGCAGACGTTGGCCCACCACGAGCGACGAGGAGACCTCAATGAACAAGGTGTACGACGCGATCATCGTCGGAGCGCGCTGCGCCGGTTCGCCGACCGCGATGTTACTGGCCCGCAAGGGCTATCGCGTTCTGGTCGTCGATCGTGCGACGTTCCCGAGCGATACCCTGTCCACGCACGTGCTGCAGCCACTCGCGGCCGCCTCTCTCGGTCGATGGGGACTCCTCGCTCGCCTTGCGGCGACGGGATGCCCGCCGATTCACACGTACACTTTTGACTTCGGTCCTTTTGCGCTCTCCGGCGCGCCGGGCACGAAGGATGCTCCGGTGGCGTACTGTCCTCGCCGGACCGTCTTGGACAAACTGCTGGTCGACGCGGCGGCCGAGGCTGGTGCGGAGATCCGCGAAGGTTTCAGCGTCGAAGAGATCCTGGTCGAAGACGGATGCGTCGTCGGCATCAAAGGTCATGCGAAGGGCGCGGCGTCGGTCACCGAACGTGCCCGGGTCATTGTCGGCGCGGATGGTCGGCACTCGCTCGTGGCCGAGGCCGTCCGTCCTGAACACTACAACGAGAGACCGGCGCTGCTTGCCCCCTACTACACGTACTGGAGTGGGCTTCCGATGGACGGTCGATTTGAAACCTACATTCGCCCGCACCGGGGCTTCGCGGCGGCGCCGACCCACGATGGCTTGACGATGACCGTCGGGGGATGGCCGCACGCGGAATTCGAGGCAAACAAGAAGGATGTTGAAGGGAACTTTCTGAAATTGTTCGATCTCGTGCCCGCCTTCGCGGAGCGTGTGCGCAGCGCCAAGCGAGAAGCGCCGTTCGCCGGCACGCCCGTGGTCAATTTCTTCCGGACGCCGTACGGTCCTGGGTGGGTGCTCGTTGGCGACGCGGGCTACAACAAGGACCCGATCACGGCGCAAGGCATCAACGACGCCTTCCGCGACGCCGAACGCTGTGCGAACGCACTCGACCACGCCCTCAGCGGAGCGCGCCTGTTCGACGAGGTGATGGGCGAGTACCAGCGCGAGCGCGACGAGCACGCGCGGCCGATGTACGAATTCACGTGCCAGTTGGCCACGATGGAGCCCCCGGCGCCAGAGGTCCAACAGTTATTTGGCGCAGTATCAGGCAGCCAGGCCGCCATGGACGGCTTCGCGCAGATGAATGCCGGGACGATCTCGCCGGCGCAATTCTTCTCGGCCGAGAACGTCGGTGCGATCATGGCCGCTGCGCAACCAGGAGCCACCCAGCGGAACGCTCACGGGTAGCGCACTGTCGATCAATCGGCGTGTGCGCGGGCTGGGTCGGCGGCGTTGAGTGCGTGGGTTAGATCAACCGCGGGCGAGGCCAAGGTATTCCGTCAGCTCGAAGGCCCGATGGCCTGCAGATCCGGCGGCGCCTCACGTGGGTAGCCCTCCAGTGAGTCTGAGCATCCATCGCATGCACGTGTGCCAAAGCGACGCCGGCGCCGTACATCATCAAACAGGCGCCCGGGATCACGCTGATATCGTGTTGATGGCAGTAGGCGACGGCCTCCGGCAAGACGCTCGATGTCGGCCTCGCCCGGGATCGACTGCAGGTCGGGATAACAGCGCTCGCCCTCGAAGGTCTGCATGTGCGGATTCACCGGGAAGACATCGTGCCCGGTCTTCTTCAACCGGTGATAGATCAAGTTGGCCGCCGGGTGGTGGCCGTTGTCGCGCGACGCGCCTGCAACCGCAATGCGCTTCTGAGCCAGAGAGTCGCGCACCTTCACGTATCGCACGGGCCTCGGCATGCCGTGCGCCATGCTCGGCAAATGAGGCGCAGCGCGGCGCTCTGTCGGCCGCCCTGCAATTCTCGTACTGATGCCTTTTAGGAGGCCGAAACGGGGAAGTTGCTGTGGATGTAAAACAGTTAGGTTCACGGTGTGATTCGCAACTGCGGAAAGGCTCATGGTGACGCGCGAAATAGTCCTCGCTTCGCGGGGCGCGGTGTGGGCAGAGCTGGTTAACTGCCAGTCGCCACTGATGCTCAATGCACAACGGGACCCAGCTCGCCGCACCAGGGGCAGACAGCCTGGGCCTCGGGTGGGTACCTCTTGTCGCAGCTTGGACAGGTTCGATAGCGCGCGAGGCGCATGTCCCGCGCCCCTCGGATGAGCGCGGTCAGGGCGTGCATCATCGCCGTCTCAGGCAATCGGCGCCACTTCAATATCCCGACGCGCCGCGGCTTCACCGTGAAGTGGTCTGGCGATTCCCACACACCTGCGTACTCTGACACGCGAACGCTCGATTCCGCGAGGTGCACGACGACTTCCGGCGGTGCGCCGCCGACGAAAAGCATTAATCCGTCATCAGCCGTCTGCTGGTCGACGGGCGTCGGTAGCTGAGAGGCGATGAACGCAATCAGTTGTTCAAATCGTTCGTCGTCGCGCACAGATCGATTATGACGGGGTTGCAATCGATCAGGAAGTCGGCCCGTGTTATCGTGTGGCCTTCCATGGAGCGTCGTTTGGTCGCGGCCATTGGTGTGCTGGCTGCAGCTTTTCTCGGCACCGGTGTCGCGTCTTTGGTCGGGCAATCCCGCCTGTCCGCGCAGAAGCCGTGGACGCTGCCGCGACTGCCCTGGGGCGATCCTGATCTGCAAGGCATCTGGCCGAGCACCGACATGTTTGGCGTGCCGTTCGAGCGGCCCGCTGAACTGGCCAGTCGAACCGAGCTTTCGGATAAGGAGTTCGCCGAACGGGAGGCGCAGTTCAAGCGCCAGTCCGCGATCGATCTCGAACAAGTCCCGTCAACAGCCGCGCGAAGTGTGGACAAGGCAGATCCCGAGCGCCTCGGCACCGGACCTCCCGCGCATTGGGTGGAGTGGGGGAAGCCGTCACGTCAGGCTTCGCTCGTCGTGGAGCCAGGCGACGGCAAGGTGCCGCTCATGACTTCTGAGGGTCAGCGCCGCGCGGCGGCGGTTCGCAGCACCTTCCTTGTCTCTGAGTTCTACGACTTCACGTGGATGGACGCGTACGACCGGTGCATTTCGCGCGGTCTCTTGGGGTCGATGTTTCCTGTGGTCTACAACAACGGGAACGAGATTTTCCAGGTTCCCGGCTACGTCGTGATTCGGTACGAAATGATTCACGAGACGCGTGTGATTCCGCTCGACGGGAGGCCGCATGCGTCACGAGCCATTCGATCCTACATGGGCGATCCGCGTGGACACTGGGACGGCACGACGCTTGTCGTTGAAACGACGAACTTCAATGGCAGGACGGGCGCCCAGCCTATTCCGATCGCCGATCCGGCGGCCCACCTGCTCACGACCAGCGACGCGCTGAAACTCGTGGAGCGGTTCACCCGCACCGGTCCGGAAACGATTCAGTACGAGGTCACGGTCAACGATCCGAAGACCTGGGTTGGCCCGTGGAAAGTAGCGTTCCCGTTGAGGCGCGACCCGTCGTACGGGATGTTCGAGTACGCGTGTCACGAGGGAAATCACGCGATGAGCAATGCACTCTCGGGATCGAGAGCCACGGATAAGTGAACGGGCGTCTCTCCAGTCGGATGCGGCACCGTCTCGGTGGTCGTCCTGCTCCTCGTTGCTGCGGCGCCCGGCCGAGCACAATCGCCGAATGGCGAGGCGGTTTACAAGCAGCATTGTGCGGCGTGTCATGACGGCACGTTGCCGCGCATGCCGAGCCGTGAGGCGCTCCGAGGTTTCACGCCCGAATCGGTCGAGACGGCGCTCGGTTCGTTGACCATGCGCAGGCAAGGGGCCGCCCTGAGTCCCGCGGCGCGGCGCGCCGTCGCCGAATACGTCACGGGACGCCCGGCCGGGTCGTATCGGGCGCCGCTGGAGGTCATCCCGAAGAGCGCGTACTGCGGCGCCAGCGCCTCAGGTAATCCGCTGGCGGGTCCGTCCTGGAATGGGTGGGGCGGTGATGGGCGGAATTCGCGATTTCAGTCGGCGGCCGCGGCCGGATTGACGGCGAGTGACGTGCCGCGGCTCAAGGTGAAATGGGCGTTCGGGCTGCCCGGCGTCTCGGCGTTGGGCTCGCAGGTCACCGTCATGGGTAGCCGCGCCTTCGTCGGCAGTCGCAACGGCGTCGTCTACGCACTGGATACGCGCACGGGTTGCCTCGCTGGGCGTTTGAGGCGGATGCCGGTGTTCGCTCGACGCCGGTGGTCGGTCCGTGTCGCTGATGGCGCGGCGACGCTCTACTTCGGCGACGCGTTCGCACAAGTCTACGCCGTCGATGCGGTGACCGGATCGCTTCGCTGGAAAGTCAAAGTCGACGACCACCCTGGCGGCCATGATCACGGGCGGCGCAGCGGTGGTGAATGGCCGGCTGTACATCGGCGTGTCCTCGCTCGAGGAAGGCACCGCGGTCATCCCCACGTATCCGTGCTGCACGTTCCGCGGAAGCGTCGTGTCGCTCGACACGGGAACCGGACGTCAGATCTGGAAGACGTTCACGATTCCCGACGAGCCACGTCCCACGACGAAGAACGACCGCGGCACGCAGTTGTATGGTCCGTCCGGCGCAGGGGTCTGGTCCGCTCCGTTGCTCGATCCCGATCGCAATCGGGTGTACGTCGGCACCGGCAACAACTACTCAGAGTCCTCCGGCACGAGGAAGCGACGCCATCGTCGCGTTCGCGATGGACTCCGGCCGCATGGTGTGGACCCAGCAGACCGTTGACGGGTGATGCCTGGAACGTCGGGTGCCAGGAAACGGAAGGACCGGGACGTTTCAGCTGTCCCGAGTCGGCCGGGTCCGGATCACGACTATTCAAGCTCGCCGGTCCTGACCGTTTTCCCTGACGGCCGTCGCGTGCTGCTCGCCGGTCAGAAGTCCGGCGTCATGCACGGCATCAATCCCGAATCGGGCGAGCTCCTGTGGAAGACGCGCGCCGGCGACGGCGGATTGATTGGCGGGATCGCGTGGGGATTTGCCACCGACGGATCCGTCGCGTACATCTCGTTGTCCAACGCGCTCGAGAAGAAGCCTGGCGAGGCAGGCGGGCTCGTGGCGGTCGATGTGCTCGATGGGAAGGTGCGCTGGTCGCTTCCGCCGCACGAAGACACCTGCGGTGGACGAACGGGCTGCAATACCGGTCAGCCTGCCGCGGTCAGCCGTCATTCCGGGCGTCGTGTTTTCCGGCAGCCTCGATGGCCATCTGCGCGCGTACGACACCAGCTCCGGCCGCGTCGTCTGGGACGTCGACACGGCCCGCGAGTTTGAGACGGTCAACAGGTGCCGGCGCGGGGCGGTTCGATCAACGGACCGGGTCCGACGATTGTCGGGGGGCTTGTTGTTCGTGAGCTCAGGCTACAGCTCGGTCGGGTTCATGCCCGGGAATGTGCTGCTCGCATTTTCTGTGGACGGCCAAGTAGGAACCGCCTGCGCAGGTATCCGTTCAGCAGGAGGTTCGATGCGGACAGGTTTTCGGTGGTCGTCCTGCTCCTCGTTGCCGCGACGCCCGGCCGGGCCCAGACGCCGAATGGCGAGGCGGTCTACAAGCAGCACTGCGCCGCGTGCCATGACGGCGCGTTGCCGCGCATGCCGAGTCGTGAAGCCCTCCGAGGTTTCACGCCCGAATCGGTCGAGACTGCGCTCAGCTCGTTCACGATGCGCCGGCAGGGCAGCAGCCTGAGCGGTGCGGACCGCCGCGCGGTCGCCGAGTACGTCACGGGCGTCCGGCCGGGTCGTACCGCGCGCCACTCGACGCGATCCCGAAGAGCGCCTACTGCAGCGGCACGCCGTCAGACGATCCGCTGGCCGGTCCGTCCTGGAATGGGTGGGGCGGTGACGTGCGCAATTCGCGATTTCAGTCGGCGGCCGCGGCCGGATTGACCGCGAGCGACGTGCCGCGGCTCACGTTGAAATGGGCGTTCGGGCTGCCCGGCGTCTCGGCGTCGGGCTCCCAGGTCAGCTGTGGCGGGCAACCGAGCGTTCGTTGGCAGTCGCAACGGCATCGTGTACGCGCTCGATACGCGCACCGGTTGCGTGGCGTGGGCCTTCGAGGCCGATGCGGGCGTTCGTTCGACGCCCGTGGTCGCTCGTGCCGCCGATGGCCGCATGGCCACGGTCTATTTCGGCGACGCACACGCACAGGTCTATGCGCTAGACGCGTCAACAGGGTCGCTTCGTTGGAAAGTCAAAGTCGAGGATCACCCTGACGCCATGATCACGGGTGGCGCAGCGGTTGTAAACGGCCGGGTGTACGTCGGCGTGGCCTCGCTCGAGGAGGGCACGGCCATCGTGCCGACGTATCCGTGCTGCACGTTCCGCGGCAGCGTGCTATCGCTCGATGCGGCAACCGGACGTCGGATCTGGAAAACATTCACGATTCCCGATGAGCCACGTCCGACCACGAAGAACGCGACGCGGCACGCAGCTGTACGGTCCTTCAGGAGGAGGCGTCTGGTCCGCCCCGGTGCTGGATCCGGATCGCAATCGCGTCTACGTCGGCACGGGCAACAACTACTCGAATCCTGCCACGCGGGGCACCGACGCAATCGTGGCGTTGGCGATGGACTCTGGCCGCATTGTCTGGACGCAGCAAACACTGGCCGGTGACGTGTCGGCTGCTCCTGGTGACAACGCTGGTCCGGATCACGACTATTCAAGCTCGCCGGTCCTGACTGTCTTCCCCGACGGCCGTCGCGTGCTGCTCGCCGGTCAGAAGTCCGGCGTCATGCACGCCATCAATCCCGAATCGGGTGAGCTGATTTGGAAAACGCGCGCTGGTGAGGGTGGCATCCTCGGGGGTATCGAATGGGGCTTCGCGACCGACGGGTCTGTCGCGTACATCTCGTTGTCTAGTGCGCTCGAGAAGAAGGCGGGCGAAGCGGGTGGCCTTGTGGCGATCGACGTGCTCGATGGGAAGACGCGTTGGTCGAGCCCACCGCCGGCGGACACGTGTGGTGGAAAGACCGGCTGTAATACCGGTCAGCCCGCCGCTGTCACCGTCATACCCGGCGTCGTGTTTTCCGGCAGTCTTGATGGCCATCTGCGTGCCTACGACACAAGCTCGGGCCGCGTCGTGTGGGACGTCGACACCGCCCACGAGTTCGCCACGGTCAACGGCGTGCCGGCGCGTGGCGGCTCGATGAACGGACCCGGTTCGACCATCGTGGGAGGCATGCTGTTCGTGAGCTCAGGCTATAGCTCGCTCGGTTTCATGCCCGGAAATGTGCTACTGGCGTTTTCGGTGGACGGCAAATAGGAACGGCCTCGAATGGCTCGCTTCAGCGAACGGCGATCGGGTTGCCCGGCGAACCGGTCGCGCCCTTGAGACGCAGTGGCGAAAAGATGTACGCGAACTCATACACGCCGTCCCGGGCCAGCTCCTCGGTGATGACGTTCTCGTGCAGATAGATGCCGTTGTGCGTGAGGAGCAGTTGGTGCACCGGCGCCACGAGATCCTTGTCGGGGTTCGGGCTGACCTCGATCCCCGACGTGTCGGCACCCACGACGGTCACTTCCGAGTCAGCCAAGAACTGCGCCGCGGCGATCCCGATGCCTGGTGCTGGCTCGCTCCCCGTGAACTTCGCATTGTCCTTCATCCACAGCGCGCCCCAGCCCGTGTGAATCAACGCGACGTCGCCCGCGCTGAGATCGACTCGCTGCCTTCGCGAGGGCGTTCTTGAGATCGGCGACCGTGATTTCATATCCGCCTGCGAGTTGCGCCACACCTCGCAGCCGCGCGACGTCGATGAGCACGCCGCGCGTGAAGATGGGTCCCACGTTTTCGATGCCGAGGCGCGTCAGGCCACCCGGCTGCGCGAATTCGGAACGGCGATTCCCGTTGTAGAAGAGCTCGCCTTGACCGAAGTGGCCGAGCCCATCGAACTGCGTCCCGATCTGACCGATCTCCGCGCTGACGACCTCGTCGTGGTACACGGCCTGGTTCTTGCCGCCCAGGACGTAAGCTTGCGGAATGTGCAGGCTGAAATGGCGCGTGGCGGGTAGGGGCATGCCCGCCTCGTAGACCCGTCCCAGCTGATAGATACGGCCGTGAGTAATGAGCGCCTTGGCTTGCAGCACCTTCGCAGGGGTGATCCGGTTGGCGGCGCCGCGCTGGTCGTCAGCACCCCACCGCGACGGGTACCACTTCTCCGACTGACCGCGTGCGACCGTCGTCAGCGCGATCGCAGCGACCGCCACCACAATCACTCGGGTCGTCGCTCGTCGGTTGAGATGCGTCATGGATTCCTCCCGGGGAGGCAGGGCTGCGCTGAATGATAGCAAGCGCACCGCGAATTGACATGTGTCCGGCGGCAGCCGTCGATGCTACGATTCCGCTCGAACAACCGTCCGTCAACGGTCTATAGTTGCCGCGAAAAACTATGGAGGGCTCATGTCACGGATTCTGCTGCTAGGCTACGACCCGGAGACGGTGGATTTTTCCGACCCGGCCTTGCCACCCGGTATGAGCGTTGAGAAAGTGCACGCCGGCATCGCGGTTGCGCTGAAGGGGTTCGCTGATCGCGGATGGGAGTCCGACGTGTGTTTCATCCGGCCTGACGCAACCGCTGGGCCGACCGTGGAGCGTCAGTTAGGTTCGACGCGCTACGATTGTGTTGTCATCGGAGCCGGCGTTCGCCTGCCGCCCCGAGGCCTTGCGCTATTCGAAACTGTCATCAACGCTGTGCGAACGGCGGCCCCGGGCGCGGCGATTGCCTTCAATACACGGCCGGACGATAGCGCCGATGCTGCCGCCCGAGGGTTGGCGCTTGGAGGCCGCGCTGTATAGTCCGGCGTCACCACGGGCGCGGAGCGCGTCCGACACCTTAGTCCATCAGGGAGGTGCGCATGATTCTGGCCGCGCTGCTGCTCATGGGGATCAATGCGGCCGCGGCGTCGACGTCGCTCGAACCGTGCTCGGTATTCACTCAAGAGGAGGCCAGCATCGCCCTGAAAGGGCCGGTCAAAGCGGAAGTGCCGAGCCCGATCAGATATAGGGGAATCCAGACGGGTGGAACCTGTGTTTATCGGTTGGTGAAAGATCCAAACGTGACGATCACCGTCCGTTCGGACGCCACTCCAACCGGCGCTCAGCGACAGCGCTTCGACGCAGGCCTCAGGCGAGCTGCCGAGCTGTCGGGCCTCGGAGACCGCGCCTACGTTGAAGTTCGTCCAGAGGGTCCGCAAAGCGTGACATTTCTGCGCGGCGATACGCTCGCGACCGTCACGGTGGAAGGACTCGGCATCGACGTCGCGAAGAAGGTTGCGGCTGTGGTCGCTCCCCGTCTGCCCACATCGATTGACGTGCCGGCGACATCCCCGTCCGGGCCTGCGGTGGTCGGCAAGCTCGACCCGGCACTCGTCGGGTCGTGGTTCCTGACCGAGCCGTCCGGCCGAAGTCTCGCGAATCTGCAGGTGGAACGGGACGGCCGCTTCTACATGACGCTCCTCGCTGGCAACAGGCAGCAGAGCGGGAGGATCGACGCGGAGAACGGGGTTCTGCATCTCTATCCGGAGCGAGGAGGAAGCCCTCAGGAAGTCCGGTATCGCATGAGCGGAAAAGATCAGATGGAGTGGACGGATGCCCGGGGCAACGTCACGGTCGTGCGCCGGCAGTTCCGCTGATCATGTGGGCTGATTCTTCGTTCCAGACGAGAGTTGGCGTACCGATCCTGCGCGCTCTTTGCGTGGTGTCCTGTCTTTCCGCGCCGCTCTCCGCCCAATGGCTCCATCTGCCGAGCCGCGGTGTGCCACGCCACCCCGACGGCGCGCCGAATCTCGCCGCGGCCACGCCGAAGATGCCCGATGGGAAACCGGATTTCTCGGGCATGTGGATCGCGCGCGATGGCCAGCCGTGCCAGGAGCGGCCCGAGGCGATTCCGTGCTCCCAGCAGTTCAGGCAGACACCACAAGTGTTCAATATCGGTGTCGGCTTGAAGGAGGGACTGCCCCTGCTGCCGGAGGCTGTCGAACTCGTGAAGCGCCGCCAGAAGGAAATCGACCCGCACACGCGCTGCATGCCTCCGAACTTTCCGCGCGCATGGTCGTTCCCGGAGTACCAGAAGATTCTCCAAATGCCCGAGCTGCTCGTCGTGCTGCACGAGTTCAACGCTAGTTATCGCCAAATCTTCCTCGATGGGCGGAAGTTTCCCGAGGACATGACGCCCACCTGGAGCGGCTACTCAATCGGGCATTGGGAAGGCCCCACGCTGGTCGTCGAATCCAGAGGCTTTCGCGACGACTCCTGGCTCGACATCGCCGGCACCCCGCTCACCGACGCCGCCAGCGTCACCGAGCGCATTCGTCGTCCCAACTTCGGAAGCCTCGAAATCGACCTGACCGTTGATGACGCTAAGGCTTATGCCAGGCCGTGGACGGTGAATCTCCACGAGAAGATCGTCCTCGACACGGAGATGATGGACTTCATGTGCCTTGAAAACGAAAAGGATGTCGCTCGAATGATCAAGTAATCGCGGGTTCACTGCATCTCTTTGCTCTCGGGGAGGGTGTATGCGAGGTGGCTATGACATCGCACGGCGGAGGCTCATCGCACGTCTCGACGTGCTCGTGGTTCTCACCATCATGGTGGTGGGCGTACCCGCGCTCGGATTCGGCCAATGGTTCCGTTATCCGACGGAGGGCGTGCCGAGAAAAGCCGATGGAAAACCCGATCTGACCGCGCCCGCCCCGCGGCTGCCGGACGGCAAGCCGGACTTCTCCGGCATCTGGCACGCGGGGAACCGTGGCGGGTGCCCGCCGGAGGCGAGCAAGTTCATCGATTGCAACAGCGAAATCGGAGGGTCCAAGCTCACACTCAACCTCGGTCTCGATCTGCCCGGCGGCACGCTGCCGTACCAGCCGTGGGCGGCCGAGCTCGTCAAACGGCGCTCGGCGGATGACAGCCGCGACGATCCGCACGTGCGGTGCCTTCCCGACAACCCGCCGCGGGCCTGGACGCTGCCGCATCTCACCAGAATCGTGCAGATGCCGAAGTACATCGCCCTGCTCTACGAAGTCAACGCGATGTACCGGCAGATCTTCATCGACGGACGGCCTCAGCCGAAGGATCCCAATCCCACGTGGAACGGCTACTCGACCGCACACTGGGAGGGGGACACGCTCGTCGTGCAAACCGAGGGGTTCCGCGACAATTTGTGGATCGACATGGGTGGCAGCCCGATGAGCAGCGCCGCGAAGATGACGGAACGGATGCGTCGCCCGAACTACGGGACCCTCGAGATCGCCCTCACGATCGACGATCCCAAGACGTACACCAGGCCGTTCACCGTCAACCTGGCGCAGCTCATCGAGCTCGACACAGAGCTTGTGGACGAGTTCTGTCTCGAGGGCGAGAAGCTGTACGAGCGGATGATACGAAGCCGCGGCAAGTAACCAGGATGCCCGAAGCAACTCGGCCTGCAGTCGTGACAAGTTCTGACCGATAAATGAACCGCTCCAGCACCCGTTGCCACGTGTGACCGTATGAAGATTCTCTATACGGCGAACGAACGTCACGACGCGCAACTTGCCGCCAACGCGCTTCGCAGTCTTGCCCCAGACGCTACGGTCGCTTGGGCAGGACGCCTCTCCGACGCGCAGCTGTGGGTATCCGAGAACAGAGATCTCACCGCAGTTGTCGTTGAAGCCCAAGTCCACAATCAGAGCTGTGCCTCGTTTGTGGGCCATATCCGTAGTCTCGGATTGACAACGCCCATACTCGTCGTGGCACCAGAGAACGCCGGCGTTCCTCTGGCGGCGCTCAAGGCGGGAGCAAACGACTACGTGCTCAAGAACCAGTCGCTCTTCCCCAACTTGACGGCCATCGTCAGCCGGACGCTGCGACCAGCGCAGGCAAGGTCGTGTCCGCTGCGCCTGCTGTATGTCGGAGACGCGGCACTTGCGCGAGAGTGTCTCGAAAGCGATCGGTGCCCGATCGAGATTACCGAAGCGGTCCCGGACGCGAACGGTCGCTTCTGGCCGATTCCCTTTGAGTCCGCCTCAGCTGAAAAGCCATTCCCCTTCGACGTTCTCCTGATCGAGCACGATCATCCGGGTGTGGATGCGTTCGCGATCCTCAAACATGTGGTGGTGCGCCAACTGCCTGTTCCCGTGATCTTTGTCGTGGAGCGGGACGAACAGCTCTTCATCCCCGCTCTCAAGCTGCGAGCGGCTGACTACGTCGTCAAAGCCAGAGACGCCTTTCGTGCGCTCCTCGTCCGGCTGGATCAGCGTTACCCCGAGCGCGTTCACGGCACGCATTCGGCGCCACAACAGCGCGACCCGCAAGCGGCTTCGCTCGAAACCGAACTGCGCTTGAACGCCTTGAGCCATGCTCAGCAAACTTCCGAATCGCAGGACCGTCTTGCGGAGCTAGCCGCCGCCAAGGTCGAAGGTGCCGCCATTCGCGCATCGCTCGAGCAACGACTCGCTGATGCTCAAACGGCTCTTCAGGAAGCCGAAGAGCGCCTGGCGGTCGAACAGGCGGCCGGCCAACAGATTTCGAAGCGTCAGGCGCTGTTCGAGGCACGCTTGAATCTGGAAGTCGACCAGCGCAATGCTCTCGCCAAGAAATTGGCGACGGCGGACGTCGCGCTTCACGACGCAGAGCGTCGTCATGCAACAGAAATGACGGCGGCTGCCGACCGATTGTCCGAACGGCAATCGCAATACGACGACGCGTTGGTTCAACTCGCTCAACGTGATGAGGCGTTCACGACTCGTCTGACGCAGGTCGTCCGTTCACGCGACACGCTGGAGAAGCAGCTGCACGACGCGGCCGAGACGCGTCAGACGCTTGAAGTGAAGCTCGCGCACGCGGACACGATGCTCCGCGAGGCCGAGGATCGACATGCTTGGGCCATGACGACGGCCGCGGGGCAGCTGAGCGAACAGCAGGCGCGGTATGAAGGTCGGTTGGCCGAGACCGCCGCTACGCTTCAGATGCTCGAACGTCGGCTCGCCGACGCCGAAGGGGCGCTCCAGAATACCGAACAGCGTGCGACGGCCGACCGATTGGCCGCGGAACAGCAAGCGGCGCAGCGCCAAGCAGAGTTCGAGGCTCGACTCGGCCAGGAGGCAGCGAATCGTGAAGCGCTCGAACAGGCGCTTACCGCTGCCAGAAGAAAGGCCGCCGAAACGCAGTCGGCGCTTCGCGACGCCGAGCAACGTCACACCTCGAACATGACGGCGGCCAATGCGCGGTTTGCCGACCAGCTGGGCCAGCACGAGGCCCGCCTGGCGCAGGCAGAAGCCTCCCTCGAGCGGTCCCAACAGGAAAGAGCGGTGGATGCTGCCGCAGCCAATACCGCTATGCAGGTTGCCGAACAGCGCGCTGCCGCCGAACAGCTCGCTGCCGGCCAGCAGGCCGCCCAGCGCCAAGCAGAGTTCGAGGCTCGACTCGACCAGGAGGCAGCGAATCGTGAGGCGCTCGAACAGGCGCTTACCGCTGCCAGAAGAAAGGGCGCCGAAACGGAGTCGGCGCTTCGCGACGCCGAGCAACGTCACACCTCGAACGTGACGGCGGCCAATGCGCGGTTTGCCGACCAGCTGGGCCAGCACGAGGCTCGCCTGGCGCAGGCAGAAGCCTCCCTTGAGCGGTCCCAACAGGAAAGAGCGGTGGAGGCGGCCGCCGCCGATACCGCTAGGCAGGTTGCCGAACAGCGTGCGACGGCCGACCGGTTGGCCGCGGAACAGCAAGCGGCGCAGCGCCAAGCAGAGTTCGAGGCTCGACTCGATCAGGAGGCAGCGAATCGTGAAGCGCTCGAACAGGCGCTCACCGCTGCCAGAAGAAAGGCCGCCGAAACGGAGTCGGCGCTTCGCGACGCCGAGCAACGTCACACCTCGAACATGACGGCGGCCAATGCGCGGTTTGTCGACCAGCTGGGCCAGCACGAGGCTCGCCTGGCGCAGGCTGCCGTGGCTTTGGACGTGGCGGACCAGCAACTGCGGAAGGCAGAAGCCTCCCTCGAGCGGTCCCAACAGGAAAGAGCAGTGGATGCTGCGGCCGCCAATACCGCTATGAAGGTCGCCGAACAGCGCGCTGCCGCCGAACAGCTCGCTGCCGGACAACAGGCCGCCCAGCGTCAGGCGGAGTTCGAAGCAGCGATGGCACGGGAAATTGCCGGCCGTCGCGTGGTCGAGCAAGATCTCGCCACGTCCCGACAAGAGCTTGCGGCGCGCGAGTCGGCACTGCGCGACGCTGAACGGCGTCATGCCTCCGTCATGAGGTCTGCCGCCAAAGAAGCCATCGCGGCCGCCGAGCGGCTGACGCAACTCGAAACGGAGCTCGCAAAGGCCACAGCAAACAGCGAGACGCTCGAACGCCGACTCGCGGACGTCACGAGTGCCTTTCACACAGCGGAGCAGCTTGTCGTGAGCGAACGCCTGGCTTCGGCACAACAAGCCAGGCAGCGGCAGGTGGAGTTCGACGCACAACTCAACCAGCGAGAATCGGAGCTTGCAGTGGCCTCCACGGCCCGACAGGCCCTGGTACAGCTTCTCGATGAGTCCGCCGTCTTGATGGCGGGGATGCGCGAGATTGAGGCGGGCCTCAATGAACAGCTCGGTCGGGAGCGGGCCGAGTACCAGGCCAAGCTGGTCAGGGTCGAAGCCCTGGTCGCCGAACGCGACGGACAGATGAAGGAGCAGGCGGCGCGCCATGCCACTTCGGAGCAGGCGGCCCAACAGGCTCTTGCGAAACTCGAGAGCGAGCTTCGCGCGGAGAATCGCCGTCAGTTCGATCAGAGCCCCGTGGGCATTCTGCGGTGCAGTCATGCAGGTGCGCTGCAGGAGGCGAATGATGCGCTCATCAGCGCCCTCGGATATCGAACCGTCGATGAACTGCGCGCGCTCGATCTTGCAGCCTCGGTGTTCGAGTCCGCGGACGACTTCCGTTGGCTCATCGAGAACTGCCAGCGCACGCCGACGGAATCGGTCGACCGCACCTGGAAGAAGAAGGACGGGAGCCGTCTCATCATGCGGCTGCGCGCCGTCCAGCTGTCCGCCAACGCCGTCGAGATCGTGGCGGAGGACCTGACGAGCCTTCGTTCCGTGGAAGAGAGGCTCCGCCAGGCGCACCGCATGGAGGCCGTGGGACGACTCGCCTCGGAAGTGGCGGTCACGTGCGACAGCCTCCTCCGCAACGTCAGTCAGGACGGGCAGCAATGGCTGGCCACGGTCGGCGGCAACCCGGCCCAACGCCATCAGGGAGAGTTGATCTTTGGTGAAGTGACGCGCGCCGCCAGCTTCTTGCGACAACTCTCAGTGTACGGCGACGAGCAGACGCGTGCCCTCGCACCGGTCGACGTCAACAGAGTGTTGCGGGAACTGGAGCCGGTACTGAAGCGGGTGGCGGGCGACGACATCGAGCTCGTTCTCCCCAAGAGGGTCGCTGCCCTCAACGTCGATGTCGATTCCGATTATGTCGAGCGACTCCTCGTCAACGTGGCGGCGTACGGACGCGCGCGGATGCCGACCGGGGGCCGCCTGATCGTCGAACTCGCACGTGTGGCGGTCGACCGCAACTTCGTCACGAAGCACCCGAACGTCCGCCAGGGCGCGCACGCGCTGATTCGCGTCACGGAAGTCAAGGCGGCGACACGGGCAGACGGGCCTCTCGGCATTCGCAAGCCCTCTGGAGTCGCCGCGAGCAGGCCGACGTCGGAACGACCTGGCGTCGACCTCGGGGCGCTACAGGCGCTGATCGGGGACTGCGGCGGTCATTTGTGGATGAAAGCCGAACCAGGCGGCGACATGGAGGTGAAAATTCACCTTCCGCTTCGCCCGGCGGACGCGCCACAGCGCGCGAAAGTTGCTCGCTCCGGCCGCGGAGGCTCAGTTGGCCGCTGGTTCCAAAGCTGACTTCCCGAACCTGATCACACCGGTCACACCTATAGCCACAACGATCACCAGCACGACCAGCTGGGTCAGCACGAACGGCGGCTCCGTCTGTGTCGGCGCCGCTTCGTGTAGCGCCGGCACCTTCAGGAACGTCTGTACGACCAGGACGAAGACGTTGAAATACAGCGCGACGACCGCGCTACCTGCATAGATCCGCCGCCAGCGGCCGGTCAGCATATCGAAGCGTCTGGCGGTCAGCAAGCCACAAACAACGATGAACCCGGACCCGATACCGATCAGACTCAACACGACGTGCACGGCAGTGTAGGTCGACATGGCGCACTCCTGATAGGGTGGACTCGGTGCATACTACCAGCGGCGCCGCGATTGTCATCGCGGAGCGAATGAGTGAGGCAGTCATGATTGCGGTCATCGGTGCGACTGGGAATACCGGGCGGGCCACCGTCAGGGAGCTGAAGGGACTCGGCGAAAATCCGCTGTGCATTGTGCGCAATCCGGACAAGGCGCGCGAGGTGCTGGGCGCCGACGCATACACCGCCGTGGCTGAGATCACAGACAGGCCCGCGCTCGAGAACGCGCTCAAGGGTTGCGACCGCGTCTTCATGGTGACGGGTCACGGCCCCGAGGTTGCCGAACAGCAGATCGGCATCATCGAAGCTGCGAAGGCGGCCGGTGTCGGCTATGTGGTCAAAGTGTCCGGCGGCAAGGCGGTGGTGAAGCCCGACGCCGAATCAGTCGTCTTCCGCGGTCACTACGCGGTCGAAGAGCATTTGAAGAAGAGCGGTCTCAAATGGGCGATCCTGCGTCCCGGCCTGTTCATGCAGAACACCTTTACGATGGCGCCGACGATCAAGAGCGATAACAAGATGGTGTTTCCGTTGGCGAAGAACGTACCGCTGTGTTTCATCGATGTGCGCGACACTGGCGCGCTCGGTGCACGCGTGCTCCGCGATGTGGGTAAGTACGCCGGCAGTGCCTACAATTTCTCTGGCGTCAAATCGAACTACGAGGAGTCCGCGAAAGTCTTCTCGGAGGTCTTGGGCCGCCCAATCACCTATGTCGCCTCGACGCTGGAACAAGCGGAGCAGGGCATGCGCTCACGTTCCATGCCCGACTGGCTGATCACCCACCTGCTTGCCGTGGCGCGCGCCAGCGTAAACGGCGCGTTCGCGGAAGAAATGACTCAGCCCGTCCGCGAAATCCTCGGCCGTGCGCCGTTGACGACCAAGCAGTTCGTACAGGACCACAAGGCTGTATTCGCCTGAAAACGAGTGCTCAACGCAGGTAGACAGATACTGGCCTTCATCGCGGTGACCGGGGCCGCGATTGCTGTCGTTGATGCCTGCTCGCACACGACCATCTTCCGGATATTCCCCTATCCCGGTGGCGCCGTCTTGATTTACGGACTCTCGATGACCCTGGTCTGGCTCATGCGCCATGTGGTACCGTTCGTCCTCCCGCCCGGATACTATCGCCTACGGCCTTTCGAAATCGACAGCCGCCTATATCGACGTCTCGGCGTCGTGAGGTTCAAATGGCTACTCTTCAAGAGCCGCGTCGAGCTCCTGAATTTCTCGGCCAGACTGTCTCACGGAAGAACCGGACTCCATGACCTCGAGCGCGGCATCACCGAAGCTGAAACCGACCACGCGATTGCCCTTCTGGTCATGGTCCTGATCACCATCGACGCCGCCGTGAATGCCTGGTGGGCTCTCGCGAGTTGGCTGCTGCTGGTCAACGTCGTGGCTAACGTCTATCCCATCATGTTGCAGCGGCACAATCGGGCGCGACTACTGCCGGTGTTGGAGAAACTCGGGGGCAAGGATCGCCGGTAGTTATCGATTGGCTTTTCGTCTCGCCGCCCAGTACTTCTTCATTCTCACGCTGACGGCTCGTCTCTGTGCTGCTGACCACGCGCGCCGCAGGCGCCGAGTTCGATCGGATGCGGATTCCAGAAGACCGTGAGGGCGACGCGTGGCGATGCGGTTCTGTTTGGCGTCTAGGTCCGGAAACGAACGAAGCAACGCCGCCAATTCAAGTTTCAGTTCTTCGATTCGCACTTCGGCGCCGCGACGAGCAAGTTCAAGGAGGTGAGCGGGACGTTTGAGCATGAATGAATTCTATGCGTGGTGATACGAGTCGACAAGGCACCGAAGCATGCGATACCAGAAATCAGGTATCCGTCGACCGCAAGTTCGGTCTAGTATTTCAGCGCAAATGGGGAGGACATCATGAGCACGGTCGCCATCGGAGTTCGCGATACGGCGGGTTCGAAGGGGTGGATGGTGTGGGCGAGTTGGATCCTCACCGCGGGGGCCGTCCTGGTTTTTGTATGGAGCGGA
Organism: uncultured Acidobacteriota bacterium; assembly: GCA_963725105.1. Taxonomy (GTDB): domain Bacteria; phylum Acidobacteriota; class Vicinamibacteria; order Vicinamibacterales; family CAVVIG01; genus CAVRXZ01. The sequence goes on along the minus strand of CAVRXZ010000009.1, from coordinate 166,906 downwards.
TACATGAAGATCACACACGCGCCGATCTATGTGGCCGAGTGGGAACGGCTCGGTTACCCGATCAGCCTGCTGAGAGTCCTGGCGGGGGTGCAGCTGACCTGTCTCACGCTGTACTTGATTCCGCGCACGTCCGTCCTGGGTGTGGTCCTGCTGACCGGGTATCTCGGAGGCGCGATCGCCTCGTACGTCCGGATCGGGCAGCCCGCCTTCGCCAACACATTTCAGGTAGGGACGGCTCTGCTCGCCTGGGGAGGACTCTACCTTCGTGAGGAACGCTTGCGGGCGCTGCTGCCGTTTCGCCGTTCTATTTCTTGAGCTCGTTGAAGACGGCCTGCATCGCGGGCTTCGTCAACTGAGCCGGCAGCACGACGTATCCGGGATACTTCGCGGGAACCTTGTACTCGGCGACGATCTCGTCGACACTCTTGCCGGCCTTCACCTCGCCGCGAACCCACTCGAGCAGCTCCTTGTTGAACTGCGCGAACTCCTGCATGTCGCTCCACGTCATGAGCGGCCCGTGTCCCGTGATGATGGTATCAACCCCCTTGATCTCAGAGACGACGCGCCCGAGCATGCGCACGTACTCCACGCCGCTCCCGCCGTTGTTCGCGTCGATGAACCAGGTGCTCTTGGCTGCAAACGCGTCCCCGGCGACCATCGTCCGGAGCGCCGGGAAGACGACCCAGGTATCACCGTTCGTTCCGCCGCGGCCGAAGTAGTACAGGTCGACGCGGTCGGCGCCAGAGCCCAGCGAGAGCTTTGTCTGGTAGGTCTTGTTCGGCAGGAACCTGGCGTTGTCGCCCTTGAACAGATCCATGCGCGCCATGTTCGCCTTCGTGTTTTCGTGCGCGACGATCTCGACGCCGGCTGGAAACTCCACGTTGCCGCTCGTGTGGTCCCCATGTGTATGCGTGTTGATGATGGTGGTCACGGGCTTGTCAGTGAGCGTCTTGATCTTGTCCTGGAGCGGCCGTCCCCAGCCGGGCAGCTTGGTGTCCACGACCACCACACCCTTGGTGGTGATGAATACTGCTGAGTTGCCACCCCCACCAGTGAGCACGTAGAGGTTGTCTCTAATCTTCTGCGCTTCGACGACCTTCGGGCCCTGATCCGGTGGCTGTCCCCCGGCCGCGCGGGCTCGCTGTGACAGGCCGAAAACAGCCGCAGCCGCCAATGACCACGCCAGGAAATTGAACGCACCGATTGCCAAGGTCCGTCGCACCATCATTCCACCCCCGAATGCCGTTCACCCGTTGCGAGCAGATTCTACAGGGTCCCGCGACCGAGTCGCGGCGGGCCGCACAATCTCCTTCTTGGCCCCAGCCCCGCCCGAATTGATAGTGCCGACGAATCGTTGCACCATCTGCCAGGAACTGTGCATGAGCTCGCGGACGAAACTTCATGTGTGACTTGCAGTTAGCGGCCCTCGGTACCATCACTACGTCTTCGAACTCTACGCGCTCAGTGCGATGCTCGACCTTCCCGCCGACGCTACGCGCAACCAGTTACTTGACGCCATGCGCGACATCATCGTGGGTAAGGCCGCCTACGTGGGCCGATTCCGTCAGTAGCCCGGATCTGCGCGCGTCGATCTTTTCATACGATCACGGCGCCCCATCCCCGCGGATCATCTTGATGGCCTCCTGGACCGTGGTCATGAATTGAGCCGGGAAGATAATGGTGGAATTCTTTTCGACGCTGATCTCGGCCATGGTTTGCAGGGTTCGCAGCTGAAGCGCGACCGGATGCTGCGAGATGATATCCGCCGCTTCACCAAGCTTGACCGCCGCCTGAAACTCTCCTTCGGCCGCCACAATCTTCGCGCGTCGCTCGCGCTCGGCCTCAGCCTCTTTGGCCATGGCGCGCTGCATGTTGTCTGGAAGCGTGATGTCTTTGATTTCAACAGCCGTCACCTGGGCGCCCCAGGGCTCCGTATGCCCGTCAATGACATCTTTGATCTTTGCGTTGATCGCCAGCGTCTGTGAAAGGAGCTGATCGAGGCTGAATTGTCCCACGACATTCCGTACGGTCGTCTGGCTGATTTGGTTGATGGCGGCGTTCACATTCTCGATGGCGATCACCGATTTCTTCGGGTCGACGATGTGGTAGTACGCCACTGCGGCAATATCGATCGAGACGTTGTCCTTGGTGATGATCTTCTGTGAGGGAATGTTCATCGTAATCGTGCGTAGGGTCACCCGCGTCATCTGTTCGAGGATCGGGATGAGGATGATCAAGCCGGGGCCGCGAACACCCGTGTACTTGCCCAGGAAGAAAATGACGCCTCGGTCGTACTCCTTCACGACCCGGAGCGAGAGAAACACGAGCACGACGACAATCGCAACGACGATCGTGATGGTAAACATGGTGTTCACTCTCGAAAACCGAGTCAGCTAGCGGCACTTCGAGGCGAGCATCGTCACCGAATCCACCGTGCTACGTGGAGGGCTTCGTGCCGTGGACGACCGAATAGGTTCGCTGCAGTTTCATTTCAATCGCGGCGCGCTCGGCCGGCGGCGCCACCGCAAGCTTCGCGCGCAGCTTGTTCCGTTTCTCTCTACGGTGTTGACGTAGATGCGTCTCGGTGGGGTGCAGACTTCCACTCATGATGATGATCCTCCCAAGGCTGAAATGACTCTACGCACGATCCTACGCGCGAAGCCGCGGGCATCATGTGCTCGATTGAACATTGCCGGTCTGCCCCGGGCACGTCAGATTAGGAGCGCGTTGCAAAATCGAATGTAGGCGGACCTTCCGCCTTCGCTGAAGCTATGGCGGACCGCCGAAGCCTTGGCGGAGGCTGGTTAGGTCCGCCGTGACAGGCAGGCCTGAAGGCCTGCACTACACGCAGATTCAATTGCAACCTAAGTCCCTACTTCTTGATTGCCTCTAGGCGGAGGGATGTCTCCTGCGCTTGGCCGGTTGGCTCTGTCAAGCCCGCGGCCTCCCAGATCTCCTTCGCGTTGAGCGATTCGGCCTTCAGCAAGGCCTGGGCGAGACCCTGCAGCTTGTCGCGGTGCTCAGCCAACAGCCGGTCCGCTTCACGGTGGCTGTCCTCGACGATGCGGCGGACTTCGGCGTCGATCAGTTCCGAGGTTGCTTCGCTGTAAGGCTGGTGCTGGAAGGCCGGGGGCAGACCCTCGTCCTGGGGAGCCACAAAGCTGATGGGGCCGAGCTTCTCGCTCATCCCCCACCGCAACACCATATGCCGGGCGATCTCGGTGACCTGTTGCAGGTCGTTTTCGGCGCCGCTCGTCGACACACCGTATACGAGCTTCTCCGCCGCGCGGCCACCAAGTGCGCAGGTGATCCGCGCCTGCAGATAGTCTTCGGCGTAACTCGTCCGATCGTCGACTGGAAGTTGATAGGTCGCTCCCATCGCCATGCCGCGTGGCACGATCGAGACGCGGTGCACCGGGTCGCTGCCCGGTGTTAGCATCGCGAGCAGCGCGTGTCCCGCCTCGTGGTACGCGGTGCGCTCCCGATCCGCCGGGCTGAGCAAGATGTTCCGAGCCGGCCCGAGCGTAATCTTCTGGAGCGCCTCGGCAAAGTCCTCGGCACGCACCGCCGCCGCTTCCTTGCGTGCCGCCAGCAGGGCGGCCTCGTTCACCAGGTTGCGCAAATCGGCGCCGACGAGGCCGGGCGTCTCGGCGGCGATGCGCTCCAGCGAAACGTCCGGCGCCAGCGGCACATTCCTGACGTGCACCTTGAGAATCGCGGCACGTCCAACGCGATCGGGACGCTGAACGACGACGCGGCGGTCGAAGCGGCCCGGTCGCATTAAGGCCTGGTCGAGGACGTCGGCTCGATTGGTGGCCGCGAGAACAATGACGCCCTCGCGAGAGTCGAAGCCGTCCATCTCGGTCAGGATCTGGTTCAAGGTCTGCTCGCGCTCATCGTGGCCGCCCAGCTGCACGCCGCTTCCGCGGGTACGCCCGATGGCGTCCAGTTCGTCGATGAAGATGATGGCGGGAGCAGCCTCACGAGCCTGCTTGAACAAGTCGCGCACGCGGGAGGCGCCAACGCCGACGATCATCTCGATGAACTCGGAGGCGCTGAGACTGAAGAAGGGGACGCCGGCCTGACCCGCAATCGCACGCGCCAGCAGCGTCTTGCCGGTTCCGGGCGCACCGACGAGCAGCACGCCCTTCGGCATGGAGCCGCCGAGGCGCTGATACTTGGCGGGGTTCTTCAGGAAGTCGACGATTTCGATCAGCTCGTTCTCGGCTTCGTCGATCCCGGCGACGTCTTCGAAGGTGACCTTCGGCTGCTCTTCACTGTAGCGCTTGGCACGGCTGCGACCGAGACCGAACAGCCCGCCGCCGGCCGCCGCCGCAGCGCGGCGACTGATCCAGACAAAGCCGCCGATGAGCAGCAATGTGGGACCGAAGCTGACGAGCAGCTTGAACCAGGACAGGCCGTCCTCGTCCTCGGCCCGGATCACAACCCCCTGATCTTCGAGGTGCTTCTCGAGATCCTGGTCGGCAAAGGCCGGCCGACGCGTCTTGAATTGGATCGAGGTGCGCGCCTTGGGCTGGTCGGTTGAAGGCCGTGCCGGCGCACTGCCGGTCTGCGCTTGCGATTCCTCAGGGGGGTAGGTCACTTTCGTCTTGAACGTCCCCTGGATCGAATCGCCTACGCTCGTCACGTTCTCGACATTGCTCGCCTCGACCTGCTTCTTGAAAAACGAATAGGGGATGATGATCGAGGATGGCTCGGGGAAGAACAGTTGCGTCGCCACGTAGTTGGCGGCCAGCAAAAGGAGGAAGATCATCCACCACGGCTGCGGCCGCCAGCGCAGCCCGGAACCTTCTTTCGAAGCCTTGGACCGCCCGCGATTGGGAGCTGACAGCGCCTTGTCGTTTGGTGGATTCGCCATGGTTTGACCGAAGCCCCAGCCTTTGCTCGGACGATAGCGCCCAAGGTATGGCTGCGGATGTTCCGTTTCAGACACCTCGAGACAGTCGCTTCACTTTCACCTTGTCAGTCCTTCGGGTTCGTAGCAAAGACGGTCAGCTCAATCATGAACCCGCGATCGTCCATTTCAAGCGCCGATTTCACGGCGTGGGCGATGTCGTCGCCTTGCAGTTTCGTCGGGTTCTCTTTGTTTTGCGGGAGTCCGGCCCTCGCGAGATCCATCTCGACGAGCGGCTTGATCACGCCGAAGCCTGCGTTGTTCACCAGAATGTCGAGATGATCAAATCGCTGAAACAGTTCCTTGTAGCTTCGATAGACGTCCGCTTCCTTTGCCACGTCCGCGTGGATGGGATGGGCGCCGATCGCCTTGCCGGCGGCGGCCAGCCGCTTGTCGTCGCGGCCCGTTATCGCGACGTCCACGCCGGCGGCGGTCAATGTCTTCGCGATCGCGAGACCGATGCCGTTCGATCCCCCAGTGACCAACGCGGTCGCGCCTTGCAGATTCATGGTTCAGCCTCCGGATGATTGTGCGTGTTGTTCTGCACCACCGATCGTTCTCAGCCAGGGCATTGTGCCACTGGGCGGGCCTCGTGTTTGCCGGGAACCATGAAGGGGACGTACTAGTGCCGGTGGGCGTCTGGCATTCCAAGACGGTTCACCGTGTCGCTTTCAAAATCGAACTCAATCAACACCACGGGTTCGTTGCCGACCACCCATCCGTCGTGGCCGGGTTCGATTGCGACGATCTGGGGCGCTTTGTGTTCCACAACACAACCATCCGCATACTCGATGTGGATTTCGCCTCGCGCGAGGAAACCGGCGTGCGCGTGCATGCAGAGGTCGGTGCCAACAACGGGCTTCATGTCTTTTGACCAACGAAATCCGGCGGGATAGATCATGCGCTTGACGCGCGCGGCACCCGCGCGTCCGACGTCCAATCGCACGTGCCCCAGGTAGCGGTGCGTGGCACCCCTCACGGCGGCGAGGAGGGCATCGGGTCCGGTCAACCGTTTTGCCTTTGATTTCTTGACGCCCGCGTTGTGCACTGCCCTTTTAGCCACTCGCTTCTTTCGTGCCATGGCGCCTCGCTTTCGCCAGGCATTTTCTCACGAAGGGGGTTGGGGGGGCCGAAGGGCCGTCGACAACGTTGTCGCGGATTCCTCGCTATTGAACCGCGCACGTAGTACAGTCGTCCGCGTACGCTTTCCTGAACCTGTTGCCTGAGTCTCGCCGCGCCAGGCCTTCACGCATCAGCTTTCATCAAAGCCCCATCAAGACAGGGGCCGCCTATATCAAGCCGCCGCACCAAATACGGTGTGTTACAGACGCGCCCTAACTGCAAATTCTGGAGGATTGAACGATGACAAAGCCATCCGCTCCGCCGCGCCGCGCCGCGCAGACGTCCGTCACCGCGGCTGTTTCCGCTCACGATATCGGCCACCGCGCGTACGGACTGTTTCAGGCGCGCGGCGGTCAACACGGACACGATGTCGAAGACTGGCTCCACGCCGAAGCCGACCTCCTGTCGTCCTCTCAGACGACCACCAAGGTGAACCCGTCACAACCTCGGCCGAAGGGTTAGGAGCCCTGGCCCCATGATGTTTCTGTCCCACACCCGAGAAGGCGTATTCATTCGCTTCGTCGCGTCCGTCGGCCTAGTCGCCGGGTTGACCGCGCTCTTATCGGCGCAGCCGCCGTCCTCGAACGGCAAAGTGGACCAGAACGGTGTACACAGTATTCGGGTTCACGTGATCGGCTGCGTCAAGGGCGACGCCGAAGCCGGTCGCTACATCCTCGCGGGCGCCTTTCTCAGCGGCGATGATACCCCGCCAAAGGTCGGGACCGCGGGAAGGCTTGGTTCCGGCAAGGACCTCTCCTTCGAGAACAGCCTTTCCTACGATGTCATCGACGCCCGTCTCAAGGCACACGTGGGCCATGAGGTGGAAATCATCGGCATCACCAGTGACGCGAGATTGAACAACAGAGATGCGCTCAGTTCGGCCATCGGATCATCGACGCACGAGAAGACGACGTTAACGGTGGATTCGGTGACGATGCTCGCCGCGAAGTGCCGCTAGCGTTCTAAGTCGGAGGGCGGCCTGCTCCATCGCGGGAACGACCGCGTTCGTGGTCGAAACGAGCCGCCATCTCGCATTCGTGTCTCAATGACGCGGTGCACTGTCGGGTTTCACGACACTCCGAAACACTCGGCCCGTCGATCATTGAGGAGTCCCGTCGGGCGAACGGGGTACACGGATTGCTTCTGAGCCCTGCGGCCGCCATAACCACAAGAGATCAGCAACTGGAGGGTCGTATGGCACACCCCAGCGCGCGTCTCGTTCCGCCGGTCGTCCGAACACCAGCTCTGCCAGCGCACGCCCCTGCAACACCGTCGTGTACCCGTTGTGGCAGCTCCGACACAGACATCGTCGAAAGGCGACACCACACTTGCGACGCGGATGACTGGGTGGTGTGTAACGAGTGTGGCCACGTGTTCACCCCTTCCCGATGGCCCGAGGTAGGGTAACTGTCGCCTCAGCGCACGGCAATTGGCGCGACGGTGGACCCAGAGCCACCCTGGATTTTGAGGGGCTCAACGATCAGTGCGAATTCGGACACGCGCTTGGCCGCGAGCTCGTCGAGCTTCAGGTCCTCCAGAAGATAGATGCCGTTGACGACCAGCAGGATCTGATGGACGGGAAGGGTCAACTGGGGATCTGGGTTCGGAACCACTTCGATGCCCGCGTTGTCGGATCCCACCAGCATCGGGTCCTGCTGCGCGAGCCATTCGGCCGCTGCGACGCCGATTCCAGCAAAGCCGCGGCGGTTGCTTGTGTCCTGGCCCCATAGCAGACCCCGGCCGGTGTGGATGATGGCCGCATCGCCGGGCTGGAGCGTCAATCCCTGCCGTTGTAACGCCTCGCGCAAGTCCTGCACCGTGATCTCGTAGCCGTCGGGTAGGATGTCCACGACCTTCAACGCGGCGACGTCGATCAGCACACCACGTGTCATGAGCGCGCCGACGTTGTGAATGCCGAGTTTGGTGAAGCCTGTTGGTGTCGCGATGTCCGCCATTCGGAAGCAGTTGTACAGGCTGTCGCCGATCGTCGGGTGGCTCAGGCCGTCGAAATCCGTGCCGACCTGACCGATTTCAGCGACAACCAGCTCTTCGTTGAAGCCACTGCGATTCGATGTTGGGTTGGTGACTGTGCGCTTCGTGATCAGGTCGAAGCGTCGAGTGGCCGGAAGGGGCATCGCGGCCGAGAGCACGTGCCCTAACTCGATGACCTCGCCGGTGCGAATCAACCGGGCTGCCCGCAACACGGTTTCCGGCTTCATGTGGTTGGCCGCACCGCGCTCGTCGCCGGCGCCCCACTTCGAAGGGCACCGCTGATCGTCGGCGGGCGGTCGCCAGGACTGCGCGGAGAGATGGCTGACCCCGACGGCCAACGCCAGGACCGAAATAATGATGGCTCGCATGGTGACGCCGATCACGAGTGGTTCGAAGGAGGCGATTCGTTCAGCAGCGGCAGGTTGGGATGGTGGCGCTCGAAGTACTGCAGTGCCCACTGCGAATCAAACAGGAGCACCCGTCGTCCCTGTCGGTCCTCGGCAACAACACTCTCTCCCCCCGGTGAAGGCGTCGGCCCTGTGGGATTCCCCAGCCATCGAGCCGCCGTGTAGCCTGCCGGCTCGATTTCAACCGCCACGCCGTACTCGGTGCGAAGGCGGCTGACAATCACGTCATACTGCAGCGCACCTACCACACCGACAATCGGCGCGCGACGGTCGGCTGTGACGTAGAACACCTGCATCAGCCCTTCTTCTTCCAGCTGCCTCATGCCTTCATCGAATTGCTTGTAGCGGGTATCCCGCAGGCGGATACGCCCAAAGTGTTCCGCAGGAAAGCGCGGCAGATCAGGGAAACCGCAAGGGCGCGCCGGAGTGGAGCGTGTCACCGATCGCGAAATGCCCCGGGTTGACGAGACCGATGATGTCGCCCGCATAGGCCACACTAATCGTCTCGCGGTCGCGGCCGAAGAAGCGGTACGCCCGCGAGGCCCTGAGTACCTTCCCCATCCGGCTGTTGGACACCACCATGTCCTTCGTAAAGCGGCCAGAACAGACGCGGACAAACGCGACGCGATCCCGATGGCGCGGGTCCATGTTCGCTTGGATCTTGAAGACGAAGCCGGTGAAGCGTTCATCGGCGGGGAGCACGGTCCCTGAATCGCTCGGGCGCGGCTGCGGTGCCGGCGCGAGTTCGACGAGCGCCTGAAGGAACGGTTCGAGCCCAAAGTTGGTCAACGCGCTGCCGAAGAAGACCGGCGTCTGCCGTCCCGCGCGATATTCGCCAACGTCGAACGCCGTGCCAGCCTCGCGGATGACATCCAGCGAATCGCGGAAATGCGCGTAGACGTCCGTGCCGATCGTCGCTCGGGCTTCCGAATCGTCCAACGACGAGATGTCGACCGGCGCCCGATGCTGCCCCTGGGCCTCGCGCTCGTATCGATGCAGTGTCTGGTGCTGGAGGTCGTATACGCCGCGAAACCGTTCGGCGCTCCCAATTGGCCAGTTCACCGGGGCGGCGGCGATCCCAAGCGTGCGCTCGAGATCATCCAGCAACTCCAACGGATCGCGTGATGGGCGGTCGAACTTGTTGATGAACGTGAGAATCGGCAGGCGGTGCCGCCGGCAGACCTCAAAGAGTTTCCGTGTTTGATCTTCGACGCCGTTGGCGGCGTCGATCACCATGACGACGCTGTCCGCGGCAATGAGCGCCCTGTAGGTGTCCTCGCTGAAATCCATGTGGCCGGGCGTGTCGAGCAACGACATCCGGCGTCCCTGCAGCTCGAATTCGAGCGCGGCAGAGGTGATCGAGATGCCGCGCTCCTGCTCGAGTTCCATCCAATCAGAGGTGGCGTGGCGGCGGGCCCTGCGTCCTCGAACGGCGCCGGCGAGCTCAATCGCACCCGCATAGAGCAGCAGCTTCTCCGTCAGCGTCGTCTTGCCCGCGTCCGGGTGCGAAATAATCGCGAAGGTGCGCCGTCGCGACACCTCTCGCTCGAGCTCGCTGAATCCGGGCTGGGCCTCGAGGTTCTGAAGATCGGCAGGTGTCGGGTCTAGAGCGTTTTCCATATCGGTGAGGACGCGAGGCTGATGGTTGACCTACTGTACTCTCTCGGCCCGAACTGGGGAAAATCCGCCACGGCCGGCGGAATATTTCGCGGGCCGTTCGGACCCCCGGGTGCCCTGTGCTGCTCCGTGTCCGCGGACCGGCTTTTGCTCTCGCCCTGGTGGCAGGGATGATCGAGGGCTATCTTGCACGACACTCGCCGCGTCTACCGCGGAATGATTCGTTTGTCGCGCGGGCGTTGCCGCTTGCGCTTTCGGCGACGGGTCATGCCACAGCGATGCTTCTCCTGATGGCCTTCCTGATGGGAAGTCGGACTCAATCGACTGCGCCGCCGCCCGCTCCACACGAGAGCGCCCGCCTGCCGACGCCTCGCATCGTCTTTCTTCCCGCCCGAGGTCCAGGCGGTGGAGGCGGCGGAGGCGGGAATCGTCAGGCAGCACCGATTCGACGCGCCGAACAGATCGGACGGGATCGCATCACGGTTCCGGTTGCCCACTCACCGAGCACAACCAGCCGACTTGTCGATGTACCCGAGCCCGCTCAGCAGATTCTTCTCGATGCCAGACCGCTGGCGTCTGGCGTCATCGAGCAGATCGGCGCGCTCGAGGGTGGCGTCGGCTTTGGCACTTCGCAGGGTCCAGGATCCGGCGGCGGCGTCGGCGACGGTCTAGGGACAGGCGTCGGGTCGGGACGAGGGCCCGGCCTGGGACCTGGTATCGGCGGTGGGACTGGCGGCGGCGTCTACCAGGTGGGCGGCGGGGTCACGCCGCCCACCGTGCTCTCACAAGTCAAGCCTTCCTACACGCCCGAGGCTCTGCAACAAAAGGTTCAGGGCTCCATCGTCCTCGAACTCGTTGTTCGTCGCGACGGACAGCCGAGCGACGTCCGGATTGTCCGGTCGCTCGACCCGGGCGGTCTGGACGAAGAAGCCGTGAGAGCTGTCCGTATGTGGCGTTTCAACCCAGGTCGTTTGGCAGGCACGCCAGTCGACGTGCTTGTGATCGTTGTGCTCGATTTTTCGATTCATTAGCACCGGAGGGAACAGATGGTTCAGCAAGCTTTCGCTCTGTTGTTCGTGGTCACTCTGGTCGGGCTGGTGTCGGCGATGGCCGCGGGCGTCGTGATCATCGCGTGGCCGCGGAAGAAGATGGCGCGGCCGATCGCGAGCCCGACAGAAATTCATGCTCACCCCTGAAGCCGGGAACGCGACTCCGCCTTGGCGCCGAGGAAGCGGCCAAGGCTTATCCATGGGCTGCGGGCTGCTCGTCGGCGCTCATGCCGTAGATCGCGGGAACCTTCGACCCCATGGGCCGGAGGTAGGCGGCAAGCTGGCCGCGGTGGTGCACCGCGTGATTGTTCATCATCACTAGCCAGTTGACGGCCGGCGCTTTCCGCCCGAAGAATTCCACGGGGCGGAGCAGATGCTCCGGGCTCATCGCGCGAAGCTTGCCGATGCGATCGGTCATCTGTTTCTCGTGCCAGCCCGCGATCGCCGCCGGATTGGTCATCTCTGCGGGCACGGGTGGTTCGCCGCTATACGCGAACGCGCCGTTCAGAATCGAGTCGGCAAACCAGACATCGCTCATCGTCAGATGCGTCGCCAGGTCCCACGCCGTGCGCGACTTGGCGTCCGGTTTGTAGTCGCGGTTGGTAATCGCACCGATCACTTTCCGTGTGCCGGCTCCTTCTTGTTCGATCGACCCCACCAACGTGTCGCGAAGTACTTGCGCTTGTTCAGTGTTCATTCCTGCCTCCTCCGGTTACCTGGCTCCTTACTTACCACCGCCACTCGGCGGATCACAATGGTATACCGTCGTCCGTGCGAGGCGAAGGTTGAGCCAGCAATAGCCGGTTCTTCGGGGTGATATCAGCCGGAATCGTCTGGGTCCAGATCCGATAGCCCCGCGCGCTCAGCTGGCGCGCGCGCATGATGTCGATCGCGAGAGAAGCGTCAACCCAACCTGCCAGTCCTCCCGTATCACCAGCCGTGTGATCATGACAGCAAGGCAGTACGGCGACCCGTGCGTTGGCAGCGGCCGCCCGAGTCAGCACCACATCGGTGAGGATCCCGCATGCATGACTTGACACCACGACATCTGTGTCGAGGATGTCGATCGACTCCACTCCTCCAGCCACGAAAGCGATGCGCCCGGACAGCCGCGGCCAGGCCTGAACGAACACCTGATGCAGTTTCGCGCTGGACGCGGGAATGGTCTTGTCGACCACGAGTGCCGTCGGCGAAGAATCGTCAAGCAAGACCATGAGCTGCGCGAGCAGGCCGTGCCCCGCACCGAGATCGATCACGCGCCCGCCGCGAAAGAGCCGCCGCACTCGCCGCGCCATCTCCCATGTCTCATACAGTTCCTTGCGAGGCAAACATCCCGCATGACAGACCGCTCGTCCGATTCGATGAAAGAGCGTGTTGTCAGGAAAGCGATCGAGATCGCGATCCGTGAGACGTCCGCGAGAAGAAGTCAAGAACATCAATGACCGTCCAGAAATGCCTCCGCCAGTCGGCAAAAGACGTGACGCCCGCCTCGACGGTCTTGTGTCCGCCAGAGCGCCAGCCGAAACTGGTGCCGTGCAGTGACCAGCTGGCTCACAACTACTTGTTCACGTTGTGCGCCGGCACGATCCCAGGTGTCTTCAACTGGATCGTGTAGACGGAATCGCATCCCGCCATGAACAGAGTCCTGCCATCCGGACCGCCGAATGCGACGTTCGTCGCACAGATCTGTTTCTTCGGCTCGCCGCCGTAGATCGGCAGGTTGATCGTGCCGAGCAGCTTGCCCGCAGGCGACGTGATGCGGATGATGCCGGGGCCCGCTCCGCCGGTCGAGAACAGATTGCCTGCCGTGTCTGTCTTCTGGCCGTCACCGATGCCGACGCCTTCGGTAAAGACGGTAAACGCGCCGAGCGTGCCATCGGGATTGACGGCATATCGCCGCATCTGACGATTTGCGGTGGACAGATACATCCACTTACCGTCCGGCGACAGCGCGATGCCGTTCGGCATGCCACCGAGATCCGCGCCGCTCAGCACGAGCGTCGTCTTGCCATCCTTGATCCGGTAGATGCCGTTCTGCAGCTGCTTGTCGGGATTCCTGCCGCCGTCGCGCAGGCCGAAATCGTTGTCCGTGACATAGACCGCATCGTCCGCCGCGATCGCGATGTCGTTCGGGCCGCTGAACTTCTGACCGTCCATGCCGCCCGACAGCACCGTATGCGTGCCGTCCTTTTCCAGCCGCATCACCTGTCGATCGTTGTCGGCGCACCAGATCACGCGGCCCTGATGATCCATGCCCGTGCAGGACGGACCGATCAGAAGCACATGACTGCGACCGGAGCGAGTCTGCGTGCCGACATGCTCGGGATCGTTGCCGGTATAACCGGCCTTCTCCATGAAGACGGAGACCTGCTTCTGCGGGGTGACCTTATAGAGCACGTTGTCGAGCAGACCGGCGAAAATCCAGTAGCCGCTGGTCCCGTCCGCGATCCACAGCCCGCCTTCGGTGAGACCGAAGCCGCGGGCAAGCTCCACCAGCTTGGCGTCGGGCGAGACGATGTCGTCGAGCGCCGGATCGGTCTTCGTGATCGAGAAGGGCTTGGCCTCGGGTGGAGGACCGTCGCCGCGCATCTGCGGAACGGCCGGGCCGCGCTGCGCCTGCACGTTCGCAGTAGCGACGCCGATCACGGCGATCGCCATGGCGCGGAACCAGGACAAAGACTTCTTCATTTGCAACCTCTTTGAGTGGGCGCTTTGCGAGCGAGTACGCCCCGACAGGTCCAGCTGTTGTGCGGAGTCTATCAGAGCGTTGACGATACGTTGAAGGCTCTCCCAACGCTGCCGGAGTGAGCTGGAATCAACCGCGAAATGTTGACCGGATGGGATCTCAGGAACGAGAATCAACAGTCCATGGGTGAACAGACGACAGCGAACGAGCCTCCTCCGATTCGTCAGCTGTCAGCCCTGGAGTTGCAGGCCCTGGTCGAGAGCGGCACGCCGCTCGAACTCGTCGACGTCCGCACCGACGAGGAGCGCGAGATTGCGAAGATCGACGGATCTCGCCTGCTCGATCAAGCATATCTCGACGCGCTGCTCCATCTGGATCGGGATACGCCCATCGTTTTCCAGTGCCACCACGGCGTACGCAGTCAGCAGGCCGCCGAGTTCTTTCGGCGAGAAGGGTTCCGCAATCTTCACAATCTGCTGGGCGGCATCGACGCCTGGTCGCAGCTCGTCGATCCCTCTGTCCCGCGCTACTAAAGCGTCTCCGCGTGGACTGACACCTCAGAAGCAAGGCAATGCCATTGCTCATCGACTTCGCGGCGCCGACTTCGCTGCGGCGGGAACGCAACCGGACATCCCAGCTTCCGATTGTCGGAAACGGCCCACCCGGTCACGTTCGTCCTCTTTCCGAACGGCCTGAACGTGTCGCTGCCGACCGACCAGATCGTCTTCGCCGACGATACCGACGGTCATGCGCGAGTGGAGTTTGGCGGGATGCGGTTTGTCGGTCTGGAAGAGGGACGCCTGGTGTTCGTGAGGGTTCGCGAACTGTTTCCGGAGGATCAGCTCTCGCCGACTCGTAGTTACATCATGCGGCTCGATCCGGGGTGGGTAGTCGCGATCTCGGTCGACGGCCAGCGTATCTGGCCCGCTTGATCGGGGCGCGCGCATGGCTTGCCAGCCACGCGCATTAGGCAAACGATCCGGTGTTCTTTGGACTAATCTACGGTGATCACAATCTGGTCTTGGAAAGTCAGGGGGGCAGCATGACTCCAAAGCGCGGACCGATATTGAAGGCTGTTGCCCTGGCGCTTCTGTGTGCGGCGATTCCCGCCGTCGGACAGGCTCAGGCGAGGGCGCCCAACACTTCACCCAACGTTCCACGGGGCCCGGACGGCAAACCCGATCTGAGCGGCATCTGGCAGGTGCTGACCAGCGCGGCCTGGGACCTGCAGGATCATTCCGCCGCGCTTGGCCTGCCTGCCGGACAGAGCGTGGTGGAAGGCGGCACGATCCCTTACCTGCCCGCGGCGGCCGTGAAGCAACGGGACAACTTCGAGCACCGCGACACCGACGACCCGGCCGAGGCCACGTGTTACCTGCCCGGCGTCCCCAGGGTCACGTACTTGCCCTTCCCGTTTGAGATCATTCAGTCGCCACAGCTGATTGTGTTCTCCTACGAGTTTGCGCATGCGCGTCGCAATGTGTTCACGGACGGATCACCGCATCCCTCTGGCTTTCCGGATTTCTGGATGGGAGACTCGCGCGGACGCTGGGAGGGCGACACGTTGGTGGTGGATGTCACCAATCTGGACGACCACACGTGGCTCGATCACGCAGGCAATTTTCACAGCGATGCCCTGCACGTGGTGGAACGCTACACGCCCATAGACGCCGAGCACATCATGTACGAGGCCACGCTCGAGGACTCCAAGGTGTTCACGCGGCCCTGGAAGATCAGCATGCCGCTGTATCGCCGCATCGAGAAGAACGTCAAGCTCCTGGAATACGAGTGTGTGTACTATCTCCAGGAGAAACGGTACGGCAACGCGAAACCCGTGGGAGTGCACAAATGAAAACCGCACTGTCCAGAACAACCGCCGCGGTCGTCTTGGCTCTGGCCATGACGGCCCTTCCGGCAAATGCCCAGGAAAAGGGCGCTGCGAAGTACGTCGCCCCGCGCACAGCCGACGATCACCCTGACATGCAGGGCGCCTGGGCGCGACGCGGTGTCCGCCTTCAGGAAGCCAACGCTCCCAGCACACCGTTGAGCGACTTCGAAAGCACCGGCCAACCCTATCCGACTGTCTTCAACACCGGCGTGTTCACCACGCAGGCGGCTTCCGTCCTTCAAGGGCGCCCGGCGGGCCTGGTCGATCCGGCCGATCGAGTGCTGCCGTGGCGGCCTGAA
Organism: uncultured Acidobacteriota bacterium; assembly: GCA_963725105.1. Classification (GTDB taxonomy): domain Bacteria; phylum Acidobacteriota; class Vicinamibacteria; order Vicinamibacterales; family CAVVIG01; genus CAVRXZ01. The sequence goes on along the minus strand of CAVRXZ010000009.1, from coordinate 150,931 downwards.
GCAGATGCAGCTCGGCGTGAATTCATCCCCAAGATGATTCCGCCCGCGTCCCTGGCCTACATTGAAAAGTCCGCCCGGTGCGTGCTGCCTGGCCCCATCGAAGCCGACGACAGGCACCCCTACCAGATCATCCAACGGCCGGGCTATTTCGTGATCATGTACGAGTACAACCATGTAACGCGCGTGATCCCAACCGACGGCCGCCCGCACCTTGGTCCGCAGATCAGCTTGTTCATGGGGGATTCCGTCGGCCACTGGGAGGGTGAAACTCTGGTGGTGGACACCACCAACTTCAACGACAAGACATCCTTGGGGCGTACCGTTCCGTACCACAGTGACGCGCTACATACCATCGAGCGCTACACGAGGATCGATCCCAATATTCTTGACTACCAGATCACGCTCGACGATCCGAAGATGTTCACGCGGCCCATCAAGATCGCCGGCACGTTTCAGGCTGCAGCCAAGGAAACGGAGCTGATGGAGTTTGCCTGTGCCGAAGGCAGCCAGACGCTCCCGAATGTCTTCGGGTTCGAGTTCGCGCCCGACCGCGTGCCGGGCAACCGGTGACTGCTCTCTTAGAGAAGCGGGAGATCTATCCATGAAGATCACTCTTCGCATCCTCCTTCACATCCTCGCAGTCTTCGCCGCGGTGTTGGCGATCACCAGTCCCGCCGTCGCTCATCATTCCTTTGCCGCCGAATTCGACGCAAATAGTCCGGTGACCGTGAATGGAGCCGTCAACAAGATGACCTGGGTGAATCCCCACTCCTGGATCTACGTTGACGTGAAAGAGGCGGACGGCAAGGTGGTCACCTGGCGGTTCGAAATGGGTCCACCGAATGCCCTGCTGCGCATGGGCTGGAGGAAGGATTCCATCCCGCCGGGCACGCCGGTCAAAATCGAAGGCTATCGCGCCAAGTCCGGAGAGCCCGTGGCAAACGCCAAGACAGTCACGCTTCCCGATGGCCGCGAGCTGTTCTCCGGCGGTTCGGCGCCTGCCGGGCTCGGTGAGGCGGCCCCGGCGGTGAAGCAGTAATCTGCGTGGCATTGAGGGTGCGATGACCCATTCAAATCATGCGGTGAATCTGCTGCGAGCCAGACGGGAGGAGCTGTTGGATCAGCTGAAGGCCGTTGACGCGGCGCTCGCGGCGCTGGCGGGTTCGAGTGGCGCCGTCCTGCCGACAAGACTCAAGGCGGCGAAGACTCTGAGCGATGGGCACAAGCACGCGTTGAATGAAGGCAGGCGGAAAGCGCGCCACGCGAAGGATGCGGCCGCAGGCTTTGCGCGCGAGCTGCAAGAGCTGTCGCCCAGGCCCACGACGGCGTCAGGCAATGTCGGTCGGCAGCCGCGGCTCGTGAAGCGGACGAAAGCGTAGAAGGTTGGTGTTTACTGCCCGCTTGCTGCCGCCAACTTTGCAGCGTGCGCCGTCTGCTTCTCCTTGCGCGCGGCGTTCCGCGCCTGCCACGACTTCGACTCGGTCTTGGGCTTCGGCTTCAGCTTCTTGTGCGACTGACGAGCCTGCGGTGCGGTGGTGGATGCCATATACCCATAAGATTACTCCGGATGCAGACAACCCGCGTGAAGTGAGATGCGCCTGCCTCAGAACTTGAAGCCGAAACCGTTCGACCAGCCGTAGTCGTTCTTGGAAAATCCCTCCGGCGGCTTATTGTCGTAGTTGTCGAACAGCCCGACCCGGAAATACCAGTCGCCAGGCAGGTTGAAGTCCAGGTCGAACCGATACATCAACCGGTGCCGACCGGAAATTGTCAGGCTGGGGTAGTAGCTGAACCGGGTGATGAGGTCAGTGATCTTCAGCTTCTCGGTCATGAACTCGGTGCCGAGATAGGCCTCTGCCGAGTCCTTCGTGGATAACGTCGGGTCGAGGTAATTCTCATTGGTCCACGCCAGCCCGCCACCGAGCGCCAGATACTGCGACGACGAGCGCAGCAGGTATCGTCCTCCTCCGCCCCCAATGGTCGTCCGCAGATCCAGGCCCTGCTCTTCGGAGTTCAGGAAATCCTGGGTGGTGTTGGCGTACCAGTGGCTGCCCAGGAAGCGGCGAAAATCATTCCCAAGGTCCCATCGCTGGGTCTCGGGAGCGTTTTCCTGGGAGCTTCTGAAGATGTTGGCGAAGACGACATCGACATAGCGGTCATCCCGGTACGAGATGTTCGTCGCGAGTGAGAGCTGTTTCGCCGTGTTGGTGCGCGTCATGCTGTAGCCGAAGTCCAGGGCCGCGTCGAACCGCGACCAGAACGCCCGCTCGAACGGCTGCACCGTCGATACCTCCGGCAACTGCACGCTCGTCTCGGCGACTCGCACGACGGGCTTCTTCTCCGGGTCCGGCTTCAACGATCCCGACACACGCTGTCCGTCGAAGGTCTCCACCACGAACTGCCGATCGCTTTCAATCGAGGCGATCTTGTCCCACTTGATCTTGAAATCGGAATCTGAGTAGTCCGTGGAGAGTGTCAGCACGTCCTTCCCGACACTCTTGATTTCGCCGACCAGCCTGTCGCCGGTGGTCGTAATCACCACGTCATGGGCCGCGTACGCCACACCAGCGCTACCCATCAAGACGACAAGCCAGGCGGCAGCCACCCTGATCATCACCAGTGTCCTCACGAGCGTCCTCCTTCGAAGTGTTTGTCTGACCTGCAACCTCGCGTGTAACGGGAACGGCTCCTGGTGACACATAGGGGGTATAGCGCGGATATCGAGATGAAGCCATCCGCCCAAAGGAGAACCCCCGTGATCGCACAGGACCGCCAGCCCTACCTCAAGACCCGACAGGACATCGACTTCCAGTTCTTCGGCTCGCCCACGGTGTTACATGCCACCGGCGCGACGACCGACGGCCGCCTCTGCCTGATGGAGCAGGTGACCCTGCCTCCCGGCCTGGCGTCGCCGTACCACACGCATCTTAACGAGGACGAAGCCTTTTACGTGCTCGACGGAAACGTCCGGTTTATCTGCGGCGACAAGTGGCTGAGCGCGGGTCCAGGGACATGGGTGTACGGCCCGCGCGAGATCCCGCACGGCTTCAAAGTGGTCGGCCCGGAGCCCGCGCGGATGCTGCTGATGTGTATGCCGGCCGGATTCGAAAAGTTCGTGCTGGAACTGTGCACACCGCTTGACGCGGCGCCGGGCCCTCCGGACATGGCGAGGCTCGTGGAGGCGGCCTCGAGATTTGGCGTCGACATTCTGGGCCCGCTCCCGGAAGAGCCGCGCGTCGCTTGACCTTGAGTCTCCGGGCCTGCGGGTCGGTTGCGTAGAATGATGATCGTTGAGCCTCGAGGTAAGCGACGCGCATCTCGCCGTTCGTATTGCAGACGGCGACCCCGACGCTGAAGCCGAGGTGTGCCGCCGGATGGGACCGCGCATCCGCCTGTATGGGCTCCGTCACCTGCGGTCGGCGTCGGCGGCAGACGACTTCGTGCAGCAGGTGTTGCTGAAGATGCTCCAAGCCCTGCGCGCAGGTCGTTTGCGCGAGCCGGAAAAGCTGGCGCAGTTCGCCCTCGGCACGTGCCGGATGACGGTGGTCGACCTGCGCCGCACCGCGCGCCGCCAGGAACGGCTGCTGGCGGAGTTCGGAGCGGATCTGATTCCGGACCAGCCGCCTTTGCCGCGTCTCGACGATGCGCAACTGGCCCGCTGTGTCCAGATGCTCAAGGAGCGCGAGCGCTCCGTTGTGGTACTCACGTTCTACGATGAGCAGACTGCCGCGGAGGCCGCAGGCTTTCTAGGGATCTCGGAAAGCAACGTTCGGGTGATCCGCCATCGCGCCATCCAGCAGCTGCGCGCCTGCATGGGAGCCAGCGCATGACGACCTGGGAAGGACGCGTGCCCGTCGACTGTGCGCAGCCAATCGAGGCTGCCGTCCTCATGGACTACTGGCTCGGTGGGTTGCCATCAAAGACTGAAGAGGCGGTCGAAGAGCACCTGATGAGCTGTGACCGATGTGGGGACCGGCTTCGCGAGGTGATGGCGCTGGCCGAAGGTCTCCGGACACTGGCGCGGTCGGGATCGTTGGTGGTGGTACTCAGCGATCAGTTCGTGAAGCATGCCGGGGAGATGGGCCAGCGCGTCCGCGAGTACGCGCCTCCGCAAGGAGGCAGCGTGCAGTGCACCGTGGCGGCCGACGATGACCTGCTCGTCGCTCGTCTTGCCGCGGACTTGAGCAGCGCACCGCGCGTCGATCTCAGCTGGTGCGATGACCGGGGTGTTGAGTTCCTGCGAATGGCCGACATCCCAGTTCGGGGTGACGCCGGCGCGGTCATCTGCCAGCAGTCCATCACCTTTGCAAAGGCGTCACCGTCCAACACATTGATTGCGCGTCTCGTGGCTGTCGAAAGGGAAGGAGCCGAGCGACTGCTGGGCGAGTACGCATTCCATCACACGCGAACGATTTCTGGCCCGGGCGAATGGCGGTTGCCCTGAGGACGCGGACGTCCCCGTGATGATCAATCGTTCAGCGCACGAATATCCAGAGTCCCGTGGCAATCAGCAGGACACCACTGATTCGGGCGCCCTGGGCGCCGAACGGTGTCAGCTTTTCGAAGGCCACGAACACCGTGAGTGCCGCGATGACGGCGAGGTTCATCACCCCGCCGGTAAACAGCAGCAGCATCAGCGCCCAGCAGCAACCCACACAGAGGGCGCCGTGCTCGAGGCCCATGCGAAACGCGCCAGCCCATCCTGTGCGCCAGTGGCTCATCAGAAAGCCAAGCGGTGACTGGCACGACCGTAGACATGCCAGCTTGAGCGGTGTCAATTGATACACCCCCGCGACGACGAGCAGCGTCGCGCCGACGACAGGGCTGGTGACCTCCATCATCGACGAGACGAGCAGGAGCTTCGCCAGGAGACGTTGGAGCACGGTCGCCCCGAGGCTGAACAAGGTCCACACCGCCAGGTAGCCGGCCGCGAGCGCGTAGATCTGACGCGACGCGGCGAAGGCTCCCGTTGCGGAGCGCCGTGCGACAGCGCCGTACAACAACAGCATCGGTGATGCAGAGGGCAGCATCATCCCTACCATCATGACTGCCCACATGGCCCAGAGGAGGGCCAGATGCCGGAGGTCCCAGATACCGGTCATCATCCAGACGCTCGCGCCGGTCATCGATCCGTACATGTCGCGCGCCATGACCACGATCCACAGCCACGAAACCAGCGGCAGCACGATCAGCAGCACCACCGCAGGCACTCGGTCGTATCGCAGTGCGGACTCGATAATTGTGGGTGGACGCTCGTCCCCGGTCGCGGCTTCGACCATGAGTGGATCGTTATGCCAAATCGAGTGGCAGCGCAAACGATTCGAGATGACTGATCCCTATGGCTTGTTCGTCAACGTGGCTCAGACGAAACCGACTAGAATGTGACGGGACGCTGAGGTGTGAATGTATTTCCGCTTGCGAACGCGGATTCTCAGGATGGCAGCTGCAGCGATGGTGCTTGTCGGTTTCCTCGCGACTGTCGCGGCGGGGGAAGAGCTGTCGCCGGCGCAGCAAAACGCCTTAGTGCGGACGTACTGTGCGGTATGCCACACCGACGCCGCGAACAACGGCGGTCTGTCCCTCGAACACTATGATGCTGCCCGTCTGGATCCCGCGCTTGCGGCAATGGTCCTCAGCAAACTGCGAAACGGCGCCATGAGTGCAGCCGGTCTGGGAATTCCGGACAAGCCAACCAGAGAGGCGTGGGTTGCAGCCACGACCACGCAAGCGGCGGGAGCCACGAACTGGACGGTGCTTCGCCCTGCAGCATCTGACACAACGCGATCGATGCTGACGGCGAGCATCGTGCGTGAGGCCTCGCCGCGTAAGCCGAACACCGATGCGCCGCTGTATCGATTGACGGTCGTGTGCGATGTCTCGGGGCATCAAGGCGAAATGCAGCTCACGTGGTCTCCCGAGCCGCAAACGAATCGCACGTTCTTCGTGTCTTCCGATGAACGCCCACAAATCGCGCACACCTTGGTCGGGCAAGAGAAGATGGGAAACGGCAGCGCCGGCGCAACAGGTCGCGCGTCGGCCACGTTGAGTGCGCCACTGCCGACGAAATCACTCACGATCGCCGAGCTGTTTCCCGGCGAAACAGCGGTGTTTCCTTTTGACGCGTTGGATGAACCGACTCGACGAGAGCTGGGGACGTGCTTTGGACCGCGTCTTTCTCTACATTAATTCTCCTTCACCTTTCCCAGCCGTTCAAGACTGTTTGTTGCGCGTCGGAGCGGGTATCATCGCCGACCCATGTCGAGCCCCGGTCATCGTACTCGTCGTCGCCGAGGGACCGCGCCGCGCCCTCTGCTCCAGCGCATTCTCGACACGCCCCACCTCGCGCACGTAGTCCCCCGACTGCCTCCTGAAGTGCTGCACCGGATCATCCAGCGCTGTGGACTCGAGGATTGCGGCGAGCTCGTAACGCTGGCGACACCTGACCAGCTGGCGCGTGTCTTCGATCTCGACTTGTGGCGTCCGGCCCAACCAGGTCTGGACGAGCGGTTCGACGCCGATCGCTTCGGGGTGTGGCTTGAAGTCCTGATGGAATCGGGCGACACGGTCGCGGCGCAAACGCTCGCGGAGATCGACGTCGATCTGGTAATCACGGCCTTGGCACAGCACGTGTCCGTGTTCGATCCCGCGGCGGCGTCACCTTCCGTCTCGACGGACGGAGAAGAATTGCCCGGAGATCCCGTTCTGAACGATGGACTCGCGTGCGACGTCGGCGGTTACCAGGTCCGCGCCAGACGCGCCGACTCGTGGGACGCCATCGTCGGTGTGCTGACCGCCCTCGACGCGGCGCATCGCGACTACTTCCATCGTGTGATGCGTGGGTGTCGAACTCTGTCGAACTCCTTGCCCGAGATCGATGGATTGGACGATCTGCTCACCGGCCGGGAGCAGGGCATGTTCGACCTGGCGTTCGATCGCGAACAACGCCGAGAGGAGCAGGGATATGTGACACCCGCGCAGGCTCGCGCGTTTCTTCAGATGTCGCGACAGATTCGGCTCGGGCACGACCCGACGCCGCCCGACAATCCGATCGCCCGCGCGTATTTCCGGGCCATTGAAGAGACGCCGCCGGCGGAAGCGAACCTCGGAGCTCGTCGTTTGCCGGCGGCGTCAGGCGCGCCGCCCGATCCGGAAGACTCCGCCCAGGCGGTCGCGGCCGTCGTCGACGTACTCATGGATGAGGGTGTCCTCACACGGCCGCCGCGTGCGTTGCTCGACGGACCGCAGGGTCAGGCAACTCGTTTCGCGCGCATCCAGGCGCAGCTGCTGTTTGTGCGCGACCGCGAGCCCGCCGTCTACGCGTTGAGGAGCCAGGAGCTCGCGTATCTTGCGAACACGATCATCGCCGGATGTTCGATCCAGGGTCGGCCGTTTACCCCGCAGGAAGCATCGGATGCGGCCGCGGCGGTTTGCAACCTGGGACTGGAGAATTGGCCGCTGACGGCGCTGCACGAGGATTTTCTTGTCGTTCGCGACCTGGTCAGCGTGTTCCAGGTCGGTTGGACGGTCCTCTATACGGACGTGTGCATGTATGCGGCAGAGCGGCTGATCGGTGTCCTTACCCCGTTGCGGTGTGACGACCGCGAGATTCAAGCTGGACTCAACAAGCTTCGCGTCGAGATGAAGAAGTATTGGCGGGCCGGGGAGCCGTGGCGCGCTCGGGACTCGCTGGAGGTGATCGTGATTCTGGACACGCCGCGTGGGCCGCGCTCGTTGGGACTGATTGACGAATGCCCAGTGATGCACGCGGCAATCGGCGCAACACGGGATTCCCGGATGCGCACCGTCAGTGCCTCTGCGTTCGAATTCATTTCGGAGAACAGTCAGATCGCGACCGTTCGCGAATTCATGCAGTCGCTGCCAGAGTCATTGCGCCTTTGATTGATCTGTCAGTGCTGGAGCACCTGGTGCACCAGTGTGATGGCAACCGATCCCTCGCCGACCGCCGATGCCACACGCTTGATGTTGCCAGATCGAACGTCGCCGACCGCAAAGACGCCAGGCAGGCTCGTTTCGAAGAGGTATGGACGTCGCGTCAGCGGCCAATGGGCGGTCGTCAGGTCGTCCTGTGAAAGGTCGGGACCGGTCTTGATGAACCCCTTGGCATCGAGCAGCACGCATTCGCGAAGCCAGCGTGTGTTCGGCACGGCGCCGGTCATGAGAAACACGTGTTTGATATCGTGCGACTCGACGCTGCCGCTCCGGTTGTCCCGCGAGCGCACGCGTTCCAGGTGGTCGTTGCCTTCGAGCGCGACGATTTCCGTGCGGGTACGCAGCGTGATCGAGGGGTTGTCCTCGATCCGCCGAATCAAGTAGCGCGACATGGTCTCGGCCAGACCGTCCGACCGCACGAACATGAGCACACGCCGAGCGGTCTGCGCCAGAAATACGGCGGCCTGACCAGCGGAGTTGCCCCCTCCCACCACGATCACCTCTTCGCCAACGCACAATTGCGCCTCGACAAACGTCGCCCCGTAATACACGCCCGCCCCTTCGAACTGCGCCAGGCTCTCAAGTGAGGGTTTCCGGGTACTCGGCGCCTGTGGCGATGATGACCGTCCGCGCCGGGACCTGCATGCCGTCGTCAATCTGGACAGCGTATGGCGTTTTGTCACAGGCGAGCTGGGTAGCGCCTTTCGCGATGATGATCTGCGCGCCGAACTTTTGCGCCTGGTTGTATGCGCGACCTGCCAGTTCCTGTCCGGATATGCCTGTCGGAAAGCCGAGATAATTCTCGATCCGTGAGCTCGACCCGGCCTGCCCACCCGGCGAGCTCGACTCCACCACGAGCACATCCAGCCCTTCCGAGGCGCCGTACACGGCCGCGGCCAGCCCAGCCGGTCCGGCGCCGACGACCACCACATCGCGCACGTGCGTCCGGTCGATGGCGTCGTTGAAGCCGAGGCAGTCGGCGATCTGCTGATTCGTCGGGTTCCGCAGCACCACGTCGCCGCGGCAGATCAACACAGGCACCTCGCCGACGGCCACGTGAAAGCGATCCAACAGTTCCTGAACGTCATCGTCGCGATCAAGGTCGAGGTAGGCGTACGGGTGACCGTTGCGGGTGAGGAACTCCTTGATTCGAAGAGTGCCAGAGGAATGCGACGACCCGACGAGGACGACGTCGCCGAAACCCTGCGCGATGAGCTCCACGCGGCGGAGGATGAACGCCCGCATCAGTATTTCACTGAGTTCGGCGTCGGTCTGAACGAGCACGAGCATGTCTGCGCGGGCCAGCTCGATGACTTCGCTCGACTCCGTCGCTCGCACGCGAACCAGCGTTCGCCGTCCCGACAGCAAGTTGGCTTCGCCTGTAAATTGGCCGGGGCCGAGCGTCGCGATCAGGACATCGTCGGCACCTGACGGGCGGACAATGGCAATCTGACCGGCCGTCACGACGACGAACGGAGCCGCCTTTTCTCCAGGCTCGTACAACACGTCTCCAGCGCGAAGCCGACGCGCGGGCCCGTGCGTGGAGACTCGAGCGATCTGCGCCGGCGTCAGTTTTGGAAAGACGTGGTCGATGCGCAAGGGAAGCGGCGCAGGGATTTCAGCCATGGTCGGGCCAATAGATGGTCAGGCAAACCGCTGCTCGATCTCGCCGATCTCGGGTCGCCCAATGAAGCGTACAACGGCCCGATGTTCGCCCAGCCGATTCGGATCGAGTCGGGCGACCACATCGAGCGCGATGGCTTTGTGTTTGCCGATCTGACGTGACGCGCTAACCGCGCGTTGCCGCTTCTAGGTGGACGTGCGTCGAACGTTTTCGGCGCGAGGTCCTTTCGGCCCTTCGCCGGCGTCGAATTCGACGCTGTCACCCTCGCGCAGGTCCGCAAGCCCCTCACCGTAGACCGCACTTTGGTGAAAGAAGTATTCCTTGCCCGTAGAGTCCTTGATGAAACCGAACCCCTTGTCCACTCGTAGCGTGCGAATCGTTCCTGTCATTCATGCCTCCGGTCTGAGTTGTCCATCGTTTGAAAGTCCTGGCGCATTCAAAGGCTTCGCGCAAGGCGAAAGCCAAAATCGTTGTAGCGAAAGGACGGGTCGAGCTTACTGCGCAGCGTTGCACGGCAGATAGTGTACGCGTGGCGCCAGGCTCCGCCGCGCGCAGCGCGACGCACGCCCTGATCGGGACCCGCGGGATTCCGTTCCGGCGATCGACTGTAGTAATCCTTGTCGTGCCAGTCGGCGCACCACTCGTGCACGTTTGTGGCAATGCCGAAGAGACCGAAGTCTGTCGGCTCGCCCAGGGTGACCGGCCACGGTGCCTGCAACGGACCGCGTCCGGCGTTTGGAATCCATTCCGGCATGGCGTCGCCCCATGGGAAAAGGGCTTGCTTCGGCCCGCGTGCGGCGAATTCCCACTCGGCTTCCGTCGGCAATCGGACCTCGCGCCCATCCTGCTCGGATCGCCACGCGCAATAGGCGACCGCATCGGTCCAGCTCACGCCCACAGCAGGAAGGTCTGCCTGCGCAAAGAGCGGATGCGCCCAATCGCGCGGCGTCTCGTGTCCGGTGGCGTCCAGAAAGCCTTTGTAGTCGGCGCGTGTCACGGGACAAACGCCCAGCTCGAAATTGTCCACGAAGACGCGATGCGGCGGGCGCTCGTCTTCCTGCCCGAGCTCGGTGCCCATCGTGAACCAACCGCCCTCGATTGGCGCAAAAGACGACGTGAGCACCGACGAGCGCGAATCGGCCATCTCATGATCATAGTGCTACCGCGCGACGAGCGCCGCGAAATCCTCGTAGCGCATCCCCATTTGCTGATCGAACGCCCTGCTGAACGCTTTGCCTTGTGCCAGGTCCTTCAGGAGTGCCACAAGGGCGGCTAGACCACGGCGCTCTACCAGGAAACGGACCGCCTGCGCGGCCGACGCGTACGCAACCTCGGCGTCGCGGGTGGAGAGCCCTGCGAAGCTGCGCTGGAGCGTTGCCAGGTCGGGCCGCACGTGGGTGTAGGACAGCGCTGATTCGGTCTCCAGCGAGCCTTCTGGCTCGAGCACCGTGGCGAGGCCCTCGTTCAGCCAGGCCGGCACGGTGCGGCCGCCGAGTCGCGCGACGAGGGCATGGACGAGTTCGTGAGACAGCACGCGATCGAGCTCCTCGGGCTGTTCGAGCGCTCGACTGAGGGGCACGCGGATGCGTCCGTCGAATGCGGCCACCGACCACGAGGCCAGCCTGGTAATGTCCGCGAACTGTTCGCGCGTATAGAACACAACGGCAATGGGCGAGGCAGGGGAAGCGCCGAGCGCGTTACCGACTCGCGCGTACGCCGCCTCGAGCCGCTCGATAGCCAGGCGCGTGACGGGTGCGTCGGCCGGTCCTTCGAAGAGCACGGTGAAATGCTCGGTGCGTGCTTCCTGGAAGCGGCGCTGCAGTTCCTCTTCCTTGCGCCAGTCAGCGAGCCGCTGCCGAAGCTCCAGCGCCCCCGGTGAGCGCTGCGTCGCGGTTTCGTAGATCGAAATTGCGTCGTGCAGACGGCCCGCCCGGTAGTGCAGGTCTCCGAGCCACACCGCCGGCGGGAGGTAACCTGGATCGATCGCCATCGCGCATTCGAAGCGCGCCTGTGCGACGTCGTTCTGTCCGAGCATGAACGCGGCAACTCCGGCACCGAAACACAGGCTCGCGTCGCCCGGTCGCATTGCCGCTGCCCCGGTAAACGCGTCGAGTGCCTCACCGAACCGGTGATCCTCCAGGGCCGCGGCGCCTTGGCGCGCCAGTGCGATCGGATCTCTCGCGGCACGTGGCTCGGCGACGCTGAGGGACGCCGCGAGCAGCAGCAGGATAGGCGCGAACAAAAATCGGATCGGCAGGGCAACGTGTCGCAGTGCAAGAAGAACACCCGAGAGATCCCGGCCAACTCACTGGTGTACCACCCCGATCCTGGACCTTGTCTTTCGGTGGGTCCACAAAAGTCTCCGGCGGCACCTCATTGGCCTAGCGGGACGAAGCCGGTTGTGGAATCGCCCCTGATCAGATAGAAGACTACCCATGAACCCACGGGACTGCATCTTGTTCAGCGGCGGCGCGGCGGGCGCTGAAGCCGCGTTCGGCGCCGGCGCCGAACGCCACGGCATGGAAGAAGTCAACTTCACGTTTGAGGGCCATCACGAGGTGCGGCGGCGCGGCGTGCGGGTGCTCAATCACGAGGAGCTGCAGGCGGGCGATGTCAGCCTGGAGTACGTCTCGAGACTGATGAACCGGCGTTACTCCGAGAGCGCCACGATCCGGAAGGTCCTGCAGACCTTGTGGTATCAGGTGAACTCCGGCCAGGAAATCTATGTCATCGGGACAATCCTCGCAGACAACACGGTGAGGGGCGGCACAGGCTGGGGCGCCGAATTCGCGAAGCTGTGCAACAAGCCGTTGCACGTCTTCGACCAGGAAAAGGACTCGTGGTTCAGATGGATGGGCACCGCGTGGCAGGCGCTCGGATCAGCAGACGGCCCGGTGATTGCTCATCCCCACTTCACGGGCACGGGAACGCGCAGCCTCCTTCCGAACGGCCAGCGGGCCATCGACCAGCTGTACGATCGCTCCTTCGCCTCGCGCTGACGCGCGGCCAGGATTGCCGGCGATACACCGGCGATGCGGCTCATGGAGCAATCGTCAGAATGGCGCCGGCCGTCATCAGCGCCACCCCGACACCGAGGCGCCAGCCAACCGCCTCGCCGAGAAACGCGGCTGCGAGGACGATCGTCAAAGGCAGGCTCAACTTGTCGATCGGGGATACGCGGGAAGCGGGCGCAAGCTGGAGAGCCCTGAAGTATGCGAGCCACGAAATGCCGGTCGCAATGCCTGACAACACCAGGAACCAGAGCGAGCGTTTCGATACGTGCGTAAGCGCGTGATGTTCGCCGGCGGCAGCAGCGATGGTCCAGGCGAACACCGTGATGACGACGGTTCGAATAGCGGTCGCGAGGTTCGACGGTACACCTTCGATTCCCACCTTCGCCAGAATGGCTGTGAGCGCTGCTGCACCAGCCGAGACAAACGCGTAACCCAACCATCCCATGATTTGAGCTCCCCGCGAGTACCCTACCTCACCAACGAGTAGGGCAAACGTCGCGAGAGTTTGATACCGGACGGACCGTCCTCGGGAATGTCCCCCGCAGGTGATGCCTCAGCCGTCATGGCATGAGCGACTGATGAAAAACTTAGGAAATCCTTTCAGTCGCCTTGGCAGCAGCTTTGCCTCATGGTGCGGCGGGGGGCGCATCCATGACATCGTTCCATACCCGGATTGCGGCACTGCTCGTGGGAGGGGTCGTCTTCACAGCGGGTCCCTCATTTGCGCAACACGGCGGCCGGCGAAACGGCGGCGAGCGCGAACGGCATAACGGTGCCCAGCGCGCCGAGCCACGCCGTGACGCCGAATCCCGCGGACGCTTCGAGTCGCACGGAGGCGTCGCGCCTCAAGAACGTTTCGAGAGCAACCGTGGACATGACAACCGCGGTTACGACAATCGGCGGTACGACAATCGATCGCATGGCTACCAATCGCACGGCTACCAATCCGCTACCAATCGTACGGTTACCGGTCGCATGGTCACTACTCCTACGGCCACTCGTACGTGCTTCCATACGGTTATCGACCGTACGGCTATCGGCCGGGCTGGAGCCTGAACCTCTACTTTGGCCGGCCGTACTACGGCTACGCGTATCGGGGGTATGGCTATCCAACGGCAGGCTACGGGTACTACGCCCTGGCTCCTGGACGCGCCTACGGTGCTGTCCGGATCGTGGACGCGCCGCGTGACGCCCAGGTCTTCGTCGACGGCTACTACGCCGGTCTCGTCGACGACTACGACGGCGTGTTCCAGCACCTGAATCTCGAGGCCGGTTCCGCATCACATCGAGATCGGGAACGAGGGCTACCCATCAGTTGGCTTCGACGTGCTCGTCGAGCCGGGTCAGACGGTCACGTATCGCGCGAACATGCGTTAACGCGCGCTTGCCGGTGATTAAGGCCGGGCGTAGACTCCGTGAAGGAGGAACGCCGTGGCAGACACTCAGAAATGCGCACATCCGTCGTGCAGCTGCACGGTGTCAAGGGGCGGGGAATACGGCAAGTACTGCAGTGAGCATTGTAAGGAAAAGGGCCAACAGACCGAACTGCGGTGCGAATGCCGGCACCCGGGGTGTCAGTAGCGCTCGGCGTGGTTGAGTCAGCCAGCCGCGGGTCGGTTTCACTTCGTTAGGCCGACGAGGCGGAACGCCGTGTAGGTCGCGTACCCTCCTGACAGATTCCACGCTCGATATCCGTGCTGCGCCAGGAAGCGCGTCGCGTAGTACGCGCGCTGTCCCACGCCGCAGGAGATCCAGATGTCGCGGGTCGTCGGCAGCTCGGCGTAGCGGTCGCGCAACTGCGAGAGCGGCAGGTTGACGGCGCCGGGCATGTGCCCGGCGGCGAACTCGTCAGGCTCGCGCACGTCGAGGAGCAGCGCATCGCTGTGGCCGAGCGCCGACCAGTCGGCGACCGGCATGTCGCCGTTCAGGACGTTCTCGGCCAGCATGCCGGCCAGGTTGACCGGATCTTTTGCGGCCCCGAACTGCGGCGCATAACACAGCTCGGCGGCGGCGAGATCGTGCACCGTGCCGCCGAACTGGATCGCCGTGGCGATGACGTCGATCCGCTTCTCGACGCCCTCGAGTCCCACGGCTTGCGCCCCGAGGATGCGGCCGTCGGGTCTCGAGAACAGGAGCTTGAGATGAATCGGCCGCGCGCCGGGATAGTAGCCGGCGTGGTGACCCGGGTGCAGATACACCTTCTCGAAATCCGTCACCCCGGCGCGCCGGAGCCCTTTTTCGCTGGCGCCGGTCGACGCGACGGTCAGGCCCAGTACGCCCACCACGGCCGTGGCCTGCACGCCGCGAAACCGAGTCGGCGCGTCCGGCGATCGATTCGGCCGCCACGCGACCCTGCGCGATTGGCCGGCCCGGCGAGCGGCAGCACGGTCTCCTGTCCCGTCAGCACGTCCGGCACTTCGACCGCATCGCCGACGGCCCAGATATTCGGATCCGACGTGCGCATCTCGGCATCGACGACGATGCCGCCGCGCGAGCCGATGGCGAGACCGGCGTCCCTGGCCAGCGCGACGTTCCGGCCGCACGCCGATCGCCAGGATCACGAGATCGGCCGGCAGCCGCGCGCCGCTCTCCGCGACCACCGTCAGGCTGCCGTCGGGGTTCTCCTCGATGCGCGCCAGTCCGTCGCCCAGATGGAGCGTCACGCCGTGCGTCGTCAGGTGCTCCTTGATGGGTGCCGCCATCTCCGGATCCAGCGGCGGCATGACCTGCGGCAGCTTCTCGAGCACGGTCACGGCGAGGCCGCGATGGACGAGGTTCTCGACCATCTCCAGGCCGATGAAGCCGCCACCGACGACGACCGCCGTCCTGGCGCGGCGATCGCTGATCCACGAGCGGATGCGGCGCGAGTCGGGGATGGTCCGAATCGCGAAGACGCCGGCCAGATCGACGCCTGGCAGCGGCGGCCGGATCGGCGCCGCGCCCGGCGACAGGACGAGCGCGTCGTAGCGTTCCGAGCGGCTGGCGCCGCTCTTGAGATCGCGCACGCTGATCACGCGCGCCTGGCGGTCGATGCCGGTGACCTCCGTGTCCGTGTGCACCTCGATGTTGAATCGCTCGCGGAACAGCTCCGGCGACGCCACGAGCAGTGCGCGCTCGTCCTCGATGACGTTGCCGACGTAATACGGCAGGCCGCAATTGGCAAACGACACAAAGGGCCCGCGGTCGAAGACGACGATCTCGACCGACTCGTCGAGCCTGCGCAGTCGCGCCGCGCACGACGCGCCTCCGGCGACGCCGCCGACGACGAGCACACGGCGCTGGACGGGTACGACTGGGCGAGAGACTTGTGCAGCATCGACTTGAGCAGTCATGGGGACTCCCATTAGAAGGCAGTGTATCGCCGACAGAGGGCTGCTGGGTGGCCGGGGGCGATTGCTGTTTGAAGGTGATATCCTCCCGCCGATGCGGCCGCTTGCGAGCATGACCCTCGTCGCAGCTTTTCTCGCAGCACAGCAGGCGCTGCCAAACGCCCGTCCCCTTCCGGCCCTGTTCCAGGATCCAGTCCCGGCGAGCCGGCGTTTGACGGCGGACACGCCCACGACGACAGTGCTCGGCAACTCATTCGTCGCGCCGGCGGGGTGGAGCATTTCTGTCCGTGGTCCGGCGACAATCCTCGAAGCACCGGAAGGCAATTCGTGGGTCGCCCTGGTCGACGTGCACGCTCCTGGACGGCAACGCAGCGCTGGCGGCTGGCTGGGCCGCATACAAGAACATTGAGTGGCCCCTGAAGGTCGCGAACGAGGCTGCGGACAAGGACGGCTGGTCGAAACAGCGCACCTTCACCTATCAGACGTCGCCGAACGAACGTCGTGACGTCGCGGCCGGCGTGCAATTCGCGGGTGATGCGTGGACCGTATGGATCTACGACATAGCCCAGGCGGTCCGCGAAAAGCGCGGCGCGACGTGTTTGACGAGCAGTAGCGTGTTAGCCGACAGGGCGTCGCTGCGGTGACACGCGTGTTGCGCTCGACAGGTTTGCTCGTGCTGCTCACCGCTGGATTGTGGGCCTGGTCGGGTGGTCTTCGCGGCCCGTACCACTTCGATGACTACGCCACGCCGGTGGGCGACCCCGCGAGCCAATCACTTTCAGCGTGGCAGCAGCACCTGCGGCTCACGTTGCGGCCGGTCACCAAGCTCACTTATGCGCTCGAGGCGGAGGCGGGACTCTCGGACGCCCCGGCCGCGAGGCGCGTCATCTCCATCGTGCTGCACGGCGTATCGGCGGGCCTGCTGCTCCTCTTGATTGGGCGCCTCGCTCCCGGCGCGGCGCCACTTGGTGCCGCATGGCTCGCCGCCATCTGGTTCGTGCACCCGGTGCACGCTGACGCTGTGCTGCTTGCGAGCGGCCGTACGGCGGTACTTTCGAACCTTTTCGTAATCGCCGCCCTGCTGGCCCTCGATCGGTCGCGCCGATCGCTTTCGGCGCTGTTGTTTGGGCTGGCGTGCCTGTCGCGCGAGACAGCGGTGGCGGCGCTGCTGCCGCTCGCCGTGCTCGCCGCTGGTAGACATCGCGGGAGATTGAAGGGCCTGTTTCACGAACTCGCGCCCCTGCTGGCGGCTGGCGCCCTCGTGCTCTGCTGGATTCTCACCACGCCACGCTACCTCCAATTGGGGGAGTACTCCTTGTTGGGCCGGCCCTTCCAGACCAGCCTCGCCAGCCAGGTCGGCGCCGTGCCAGTTGGGCTGGAGCTGCTGTTTCATCCCGCGGCGTTGTCGATCGACTACGGCATTCCACTACCGAGCACATTCACCGAGCCTCTGTTCCTCCTCGGCGTCCTGATGTACTTTGCGGCCGTCGCTGGCATCTGTCCTGTTGATTCGTCGTTCACGCGCAGCCGCCGTGGGCCTGGCGTTGTGGCTGGCGGCATTGCTGCCGACTCAATCATTCTGCCGAAACTCGATGCTTTAGCCAACCGACCGTTGAGCCTCGCCCTGGCCGGGGTGCTCCTTGCGATCGCGCCGCTCGTCGGCGCGGCACTGAGCCGCGTCCGCGAGGCGTGGAGCGCGGCCGACCGGCCGGGACGCGCGCCGACGATGGCCGCGATTCGCGGCGCCTCCCTTGGTGTGCATTGATCTTCGTCTTCCTCACCGTCGAAACAGCAGGCCGCGCAAGACTGTTCCAATCTCCGCTGAAACTGTGGCAGGATGCTGCGGCCAAGTCGCGGGTCAACGAGCGACCCTACATGCAGTATGCAGTGCTGTTGCGGCAGGAAGGCCGACACCGCGAAGCGGGGGAGGCGCTGTCGGCCGCGACGAGGATCGCTCCATTCAGTTCCGAGATTGCCACGATGTCCCGCGTCTTTCGATCCCGGGAGGTCTCGCCATGAGACGTGCGGTTCTGTTCGCGGCTCTGTTGCTCATCGGGCTGGCTCCCGGGACTCGAGGCCAAAGCCAGGCCTTGCGTGCCCGCCCGCTGCGAGGAGAAACTGCCGTGCGAGCTTCGTTGGGAGCTCATGAAGGAGAAGGCGACGCTTGCGGGCGGTGAAGATGGTGAGTAAGGAGTTCTGGGAGTCGTAGACGCGACTGACCTCGAAGTCGAGGCAGAAGTCAATCGATTCGCTCAAGCCATGTCGAAAGAGATGAGAAAGTGGTACAGGAAGTACGGCAGGTGTCCACCCCAATATGTCTATTCGGAAGCGGAGCGCTTTGGGATCAATCAGTTTTCGAAATGCGAAATCCACACGAGGCGTACGACCAGAAGGCGAATCGCAGCCTGGAGCAGGCGCTGGCTGAAAGCAACTCCTGCTCAGAGCTCGTCGAAGCGGAGTACGCGGCAGCACAGGTGCGACAGAGCCGCTGCCAGGCTGAACTGCAGAAGGACAAAGCCGATCGGTTCAAGCCCGGTGGGCTTGCTGAGTTCAAGGAGCTGTACCGGTCAGGGGCTCAGGCAAAGGTTGACTCCATCAAATCCAGCCTGCGCAAGCGGGGATGCAGCACCAAGAAGGACGGCACGGCCGCGCGCCGCGACGCTGCGGGGGGGCTCAAGGGACTCAACAGTGCTCCGGCGAAAAAGCCGGCGAAGAAGACCCCAAAGCGGGCCGGCGGGCCCCGGACGAGATGAACCGATGAACATGTGCCACAAGGTTCTCGCGTTTCTCTTGTGTGCTGATCGTCACCGGTCCGCTGGCCGGCTGTTCGACCGACAAGGCGAAGTCCGCCATAGCCGAACCGTCGACGCCAGCAACCGGGTCCCCCCCGTCACCTGCCGGCCAAGGGGGCCGTCGAACCGCTGGGGTCGGGCGACGCCGTCGAGCTGGCGGCGGACTACCAGAAACAATGCAGCAGCGAGGAAACGCCATCGCGCGCCTGCGAAATCCTCCGCAGCCTGCTCGTCGTCGAAGTGGCCATGGCGCTCGAGGACATCGAGGTATCCCGCGATCAGCGGGATGTCGAGGAAGCGCTGGCGGCGCTCGATTTCGCCGACGAGCCGGAAATCTTCATCGCTGCCTGTCGCATCCTTGGCCACTTTCCACCGACGCCCGGGATCGCCGGCAAGATGCTGCCCCAGGTGCTCGAGAGCCCCTACCTTGAAGTCCAGCGCGCGGCCGCACAGCTGCTGAGCCGCGATCCCGACGAGGCGCAGGCCGACGTCGGCCGTCTGTGGATCCGCAATCACGAAGGCCTGTCCGAGGCCGGCGTGTACGACGAGTATCCCGATTTTCCCGCCCACTATGCCGGCATCGGGTTTCCGAAGTATCCCGCGGCCGAGTGGTTTTCGCCCGCGGATTCGGATCGCTCTATCGGCTGGTCCACGAAGGACGACGTCGCCGCCGTGTCGCGCTGGTTCAGCGACACGCTGCATGCCGAAGCGTGGGACATGGAACGGTGGATGAAACAACGGTCCGAGCAGGCCGTACTCGCATTCAAGAGCTTTGATCAGTCCAAGATGACGCGCATTCAGCAACTCGCCGAAAAGATGGCAAAAGGCGATCAGTCCGCAGCGACAGAGATCGAGAAACTGCAGAAGGAGATGGAAAAATCAGCGCAGGACGCCAACGCCTCGGTGCAGAAGATGGTGGACAACGTGGCGCTTCCGCCCGGCTCGTCGGCACACGACGCGCGCTGGATCGTCGCGCAGACAAAGGGCGGACGTGTATCTACAGTGGTGCTCGTGTACCAGATGCCTAAGCTCCAGCGAACGGTGATCCAGCTGGCTTGGGACCTGTCGGATTATCCGAGCGCCTGGCCCAAAGCCAAGAGCTGACCTGGTTGGCGATGACTGCGCGTGCGTCCGCAAGACGGTGTTTGCGAGGTGGATTGATCACGGCCGCATGCCTCGCCTTCGCGACCGGGAGTGCCGCCCCGCAAAGTCAGTTCCCGGCACCCCTGCCGCTCCAGATCGCGCAGCAAGGCAGCTTCATGGTTGGCGGGGCCGTGGTGACCAATCCCGGGACCTTCGATCCGCGGGACCCGAATCCGACGCCGGCCGGTCAGACCGTACATGGCGATCATGCCTACGTGCGGTACCAGATTCCGGTCAACTCGCGGCGGCTGCCGCTCGTCATGTGGCACGGCGGTGCCCAGTTCTCGAAAAGCTGGGAAACAACACCGGATGGCCGGGAGGGTTTCCAGAATATCTTCCTGCGCCGCGGTTTCGCGACCTACATCATCGACCAGCCGCGGAGCGGCGGAGCAAGCCGACCGCTGGCGCTTGCGGCACGTCAGCCCCCGCTCGGGCCCTTCGGCGAGCAGGCGATCTTCACCCGCTTTCGGCTCGGCATCTGGCCAGATTTCTTTCCCGGTGTGCAGTTCTCTCGCGATCCGGCCGCCCTCGATCAGTTCTTTCGCCAGCAAGTACCAAACAGTGCGGAGCTGGATGAAAAGGTATTTGTTGCGGCCACGGTGGCGCTCTTCGAGAGGATCGGACCGGCGGTGCTCATGACGCACTCAGCGAGCGGCGTCATGGGGTGGCGAACGGCGACGCGAACCGACCACGTCAAGGGCATCGTTGCATACGAGCCCGGCGGGTTCTTGTTTCCCGAGGGCGAGATCCCGGCTCCTGTGCCGACCAGCGCCGGTGATGTGATCGGGGTACCGATCCCCGCGGCCGAATTTCAGAAGCTCGCGCGAATCCCGATTCAGATCGTGTACGGCGACAACATCCCATCAGCGCCTTCGCCAAATGCGGGACTCGACAGTTGGAGAGGCCGCCTGGAGATGGCCGGTCGGTTCGTCGCCGCGATCAGGGCACACGGGGGCGACGCGGAGGTGCTGCATCTGCCGTCGATCGGTGTTCGCGGCAACACCCACTTTCCATTTTCGGACCTGAACAACGTTCAGGTCGCTGACCTGCTCTCCGACTATCTCAAGAAGAAGCAGCTCGACACACGTTGATGCGGCCCCGCGAGCGCATCATCTTGTTGGCACTCGCCATCGCTCTGGTGGCCCTGCCGCGGCTGGCGGGGCAGCGACCGGACGCGCCGGGCCCCGGTACGAGGCCATGGACGCAACCCCGAACACCGTGGGGCGATCCCGATCTCGAGGGTGTCTGGACGACCGACGACAATTTCTCGGTTCCGCTCGAACGCCCTGTCCAGTTCGCCGACAAGGCCTTCCTTGATGGAAAGGATCTGGAGGAGGCTCTGGCCGCGCGCGCCCGGACCATTGCGGCCGTGGCGACTGGGGGCGACGTAGGCGCTGGCCCCCCGCATTGGTACGAAAACCTGACAGCACGCTCTCGGCGCAGCTCGCTCATCATCGATCCGCAGAATGGGCGGCTGCCCGCGTTGACGGCGGCGGCACGTCAACGGGCCGCTGTCGCGGCAAGCACCGGGCGCGGTCCGGCCGACTCGTGGGAGGATCGAAGCCTGTGGGATCGGTGCATTACCGTGGGATTGCCGTATGTCATGTTCCCGACCGGCTACAACAACAACGTGAGGATCCTCCAGACGCGGGGCTACGTGACGATCACGCACGAGATGATCCACGACGCGCGCATCGTGAGTCTTGACGGCCGGCCGCATCTGTCGCCGGCCATTCGCCAGTACATGGGCGACTCAAGAGGACGCTGGGAGGGGAACACCCTTGTGATTGACGTCACGAACTTCCACCCAGACATCACGACCTTCCACCCGACCGCCAGTTTCCGCGGGTCCGGCGCGACGCTGCACCTGATCGAGCGCTACACCCGTACCGGTCCGGATCAGATGCGCTACGAAGTGACCGTCGACGATCCGGGCACGTTCGAGCGACCCTACACAGCCGTGCTCGACCTGAAACAGCAGGAAAGCATCTACGAATACGCGTGTCACGAAGGAAACCGCGGCCTCGAGAACATCCTCAGCGCTGCGAGGGTAGAGGAGCAGGCGCGCGCGCCCGGTGCGCAGCGATGACGGCCTGTCGGAACTCCAAGAGCGAATCTTCGACGCTGCTCCTGCCGATGCTACGGACAATTGGCTCGACAATCCAACTGAGAAGTGGAGGGAACGTGCGGCTGAGACCGATATTCTCCAACTCCACCAGCACGCCCGCGTCGCGCTCGGCCATGCGCGAAAAGGTATTGGCCCGCCACAGATAGCCTGCCCCCTGGTCGGGCGGCAGGCGCCGTTCGTCGGGCTTGCCGGCATTCTTCACCTCTATGACGCGCTCGGAGTCTGACGAGCTGTACATCAGGTTGGCGCCGTGCCACTGGTACTGCACGAGGGACCAAATGTCGAGTACCGCACCGACTGGACCGCTGCTCTTGTGGATTCGCATCAACACGCGGAACGTGTCTCCGTTCCGCTCGAGCAGGCTGGCTTGCATGATTGTTGAGTAAGCGTGCTTGTAGCTCGCGAAGTCCTGCGAGACGTTCATCGCCTCCTCGAGGGTGACGTGAGGAATGAACGCCACGCCTTTCCAGTGGTGCACCAATCCTCCGGGAACGTCGACAATGCCGTCTCCGCGACCCGCCTGGACCGGGACATATCCGTCCCGCACGCTGCGGCTCAAGTCGCCTTGTGCAAGGTCGCCGAGCGAACTACCGCTTCTGGTACGCTCCTCGAACCATTTTCGGACCGACCCGATGTATTCGCGGTACGCGCTTAGTGTCTCGCTGTGAAGCTCGAGGGCGCCGACCGGCGCGCTGGTCGCCAGCGCCAGCGCCAGACAGGCGAACATAAGGTGTCTCGCGGTTTGTCGCCCGGTCGGTCGGTGATGCACGTAGAACGACTCTACATCACCTGAGTCGGCAACGGGCCGCCGTGACTGTCCGCCCCGTATCGCATAGTCGCACCTGACCAGCTGCGCACAAGCGTTGCGGTGACCGCAGACAGCAGCTTGGCCGAGTCCACCGGCTTCGCCAGATACATCTGGAAGCCCGACGCGAACGCCTGCTCCGCGTCTTCGGGTCGCGCATGCGCCGTCAACGCGATCGCCGGCACCTGGGCCACTTCAGCGGACTCTAGCGAACGGACGGATCGGATCAGCGAGTACCCGTCTTCTTTCGGCATGCCGATGTCGGCAATTATCAAGTCAGGATGACCGAGCTGGAGAAGCTCCCGAGTCTCGTCTGCCGAACCGGTGGTGTGGACGATTGCACCGGCGCCGGTCAGAATCGCCTTCAGGACGGCGACCGTATCGGGATCGTCGTCCACGACGAGGATGCGTGTGCCTTCCAGGAGTGGCGGCACCGAGGTCCTGCGGACTGACTCGAGCCCACGTGCGACGGCTGGCGCCACATGACATGGCAGGCGCACGATAAACGCTGCTCCGCACCCCTCACCCGCGCTCTCCGCTCGGATCGTTCCGCCGTGCAGCTCCACGAAGTGCCGGGCGATCGCGAGTCCAAGCCCGAGCCCGCCATATGACCGCGTCGTGCTGCTGTCGGCCTGCTTGAAGCGCTCGAATACGCGCGGCAGGAATTCCGGGGAAATGCCAATCCCGGTGTCTGTCACACGAATCTCGGCGGTCTCATCGATGTTGGCCAGCACGACCTCGATGCGTCCGCCGGCCGGCGTGAATCGCACGGCGTTCGACAACAGGTTGCCTACCACCTGTTGCAACCGGCCGACGTCGCCAGCGATGAGTAGCGGCTCAGGAGTCATGCGCCTGATGATCTCGAGCCCCTTCGCTTCGGCCGTCGGACGGGCCTCTTCCAGCGCAGCCTCGACAACCTGAGTCAGCGAGGCCTGCGACACGATGTTCAGGCGCAGCTTCCCGGTGATGATGCGCGACACATCCAGGAGCTCTTCGACAAGCCGCGCCTGCCTGGTCGCGGCTCGCTCGATAGCCTGGAGCCCTTCGGTGTCCAGCGCCTCGTCTGTGCGGTGGTTCATCAAGGTCGTGGACCAACCGAGAATGGAGGTCAGCGGCGTTCGAAGTTCGTGCGACAGCATGGCCAGGAAGTCGTCCTTCGTCCGGTTTGCCGCCTCGGCCTCGAGTCGCGCGTCGTGCTCGCGCTGCACGAGGTCTCCGACCGATCGCGACATGCTCGACAGCGCTCGCCCGAGTTGTTGAACTTCCAGCGGACCCGCGATGGGTACTGGCTGATCGAAGCGTCCGGCTTCCAGTTCGCGAGCGGCTACCGCCAGCCGGGCAATGGGCTTGGTCGCGGTTCGAGCGATCACGACGGCAATGATTCCGCCCAGGGTGATGAACACGATCGAGCCCAGGACGAACTGACGTCCGAGCTCACGGATCGGGACGAGCGTGTCTGCGTACGGACGGTTGGCGACGATGCAACCGCCGCCGACGGCGGGCACAGGTTGAAACGCACTGATCGTGTCGGTCCCGCGGTCGTCGACCACGCGGACCTGGTCGGACGTGCCAGACAGGCACGCTTGCAGTGGCCCGTTCAATGCGGTCAGCGAACCTCGCGGGTCGCGAGTCGTCGTCAACGACAGTCCTCGAGAGTTGGTGAGAAACACTTCGCCGTTCGTATCCAGCCCGGAGCGATCCTGCAGGATCGCGTCGACGTCATCGAGCGGAATCCGCACGCGCACGGTCAGGCGCTGGCGCGCCGCTTCCATAGTGTAAGAGCTGTCCGCGCCATCAGCGGAGATCGTGGCCAATTGTCCGGTTTGTGGGATGCTCAACGGCTGCTTCGAGTTCAACGGCGGTTCCCATGAGCCTCGAACCGCAAGTTGTCGCATGCCGTACCGCAATTCCGCGGCTTCGGCGTGCTCAGCCGTCTGGAATCCGCCCAGCGCAACGCGAACGCACCCTTGTTCGAAGGCGTACGTGCCTTGGTCCGTGCGCTCACCGCAGAGCGATTCGACGCTGCCGAGGAATGCACGCATCCGATCGTGCCGCTGCTGGAGCAGTCGCGTGAGCGCCTGCGCGCGTTCGCGCGCGGCCACATCGACCGCACGCGACGCCTGGCTCTCCAGGCTGGCGCGCGCGGCTCGATACGTGTAGGTGGCGAGCGCCGCGGTGACGATGACGTTGAGCCCGACGAGCGCAACGGCAACCTGATAACGAAGCGGAAACGACATGTTCGACCTGGTGCAAGGGCGGGGGAGACGGTCGTGTCGCTATCACCGATCTGTATCGGGTTTGCTGGCGGTGTCCTTGAGCGCAGATTAGCGTGGGCGCCAGCAACAGGCTGCCGCCCCGTGCGAGAACGTAAAGAAGTGTGTCACCGTGCGGAGCTGCCCGCCCGTTCCGGAAGAGCGAAGACGAACATCGCGTTCACGCCTCGGCCTCCGGGATTCTGCTCGGATCCGGTCGGAACAGCCAGGTACTGCCGCCCGTTGACGGCGTAGGTGATCGGGAATCCTTGAATCATCGACGGCAATCGCGTCTCGTACAACACCTTGCCGGTCTCGACATTGTGGACGTAGACGTGGCCGTCGGAATCGGTGCTGACCACGAGACCGCCGGCCGTGGTCAACGCGGCGCCCATCGGCTTCGTCCGCGTGGCGTGCCGCCAGAGTACGCGTCCGGTGTCGACGTCCACGGCAACCATGCCGCCGCGCTGATCGGGGCTCGAGGGATGAGGCATGGTGCCCAGCGACTCGTAGCCGGTGTAGGACGTCTTCGAGTACCACGAGAAGCTGCCGATGTTCTCATTCTCGACGCCGCCAGTGAACACCGCTTTTTGGCATGCCAGCTGGATCGGGATGTACAACGCCCGCGTGTCCGGATGGTAGGCGGTCGCCGGCCAGTTCCTCACGCCCTGTACGTCTGGGCAGAACTCGAGTGGCACACCGGGCTTGGGCAGCATGCCGGGCCGATAGCTGACCTTGCCGCTTCTCGCGTCCACATCGACGAGATTCTGATAGCCGAGATCGTGAGCCGCGACGAACGTGCCGGTCTTCCGATCGATCTCCCAGAGTATGCCGAGCTTGCCCATCTTCAAGATCGAACTGCGGCCGGCGATGTCCACGAGGACGCTTTCAAATACCTCGTCCTGATCGTGCGTCTCGCCCGGCAGGAACTGGTGGTACCAGACCAGCTCGCCTGTGTCGGGATTGATGGCGAGTGTGCTGTTGGTGAACAACGCGTCGCCGTCGGTGCCGCGCGAGACGCGCGCCCACGGCTTGGCCTGCGCCACCGACCAGAACACGAGATTCAACCGCGGGTCGTAGGTGCCGGGAATCCAGGCGTCGCCGCCGGCGCGCATTCTCTGAGGCAAATCGCCCCACGTGTTGCCGCCGCGCTCGGTCGGACGCGCAATCGTCCGGACACGCCACGCTTCGTTGCCGGTCTGTGGGTCGTGCGCGGACACGAAGCACACCTCGTCTTTGTAGCGCTCGCACCCGGTCATGCCGGCCACGATTTTGCCTTTCGCGACGATCGGCCCGCTCGTGTACCGAAAGCCGAGCCGGTAGTCCGCCACCATGTGATCCCACACGACGGCGCCCGTTGCCGCGTCGAGCGCCACCAGGTGCGCGTCCGGTGTCCCCACAAAGATGTGATTGCCGTAGATGGCGAGCGAGCGCAGGCGGCTCGCCAGCCCTGTGTCGGGCGACGCCTCGAATTGCTTGCTGTACGTCCACGCAAGATCGCCGGTCGCGGCGTCGAACGCCTGAACCACTCCCTGGGGCTGCGGGACGTACATCAGGCCGTTGTAGACAATCGGGGCCGGTTCGCTCACGCCCGATCCGAGCAGCGCTGACCACACCAGTTGAAGCTGCTGGACCGTGTTCCGGTTGATCTGGTTCAGCGGGCTGTAGCCCCAGCCGTCGGGCGTGCGCCGCCAGCTGACCCAATCGCCCGGATCGGGGTTCTCGAGGCTGGCATCAGTGACGGCCTTGAATTCCTTGACCTGAGCGCGCCCTGAAAGACCGACCGCCAACGTCAGCACGGCCAGTAACACGCCAACTTCCCATCGTCGACGCCTGTTCATCGGGGCCCCTTCTCCAATTCGGCCATATCTTATGCGACCGGCCTTGAAGCCAAGGAGCGCGCGAAACCTCGCCGTCGCCGCTAGGGCGCGGAGGTCAGACCGTGGCGGCGCATGATTTCGGCCATCTTGACCCGATCCGGCGGCCCACCGGCTGCCGCTTTCATCACCTCGGCCGCCTCAAGGAAATACTGCGGACCAATGGCGGCGGGCGTGATCACGCAGAGAACCTTCGCGTCCTGGCTGCCGCTGATTGTCGAACCGGTGGATGGCGCCGCGCGGGATGCAGAGGGCCTGTCCCGGCCCGACGTCGATCGGCCTGCCATCGACGGTCCAGGTCAGCACACCCTCGAGTCCATAAATTGTCTCCTCATAGTGATCGTGGCTGTGGGCCGGAGCCGTCAGACGTTGCGCGCCGGGAACCGAGAGCTCGAAGGCGGCGATGCTGCCGCTGGCATGTTCTCCGGTCACGAGGAAGCGGACGGCGAGCCCCCCGAGACGAATGGTTTCGTCGGCTGGATTGATACGGACGTCGGTCTGGTTCGAAGTCATGGATACCTCCTTCGGCGAAGATAAGTAAACTGCATTTACTGATATATACTGTAAATGCGATTTACCATCATGTCAAGGCCCCTTTTACGGCCACCGTCAGTCGCCCCGAGCGAGATGCTCATCGGCGCCCTGCTGCGGGTCCCGGCGCAGGCCATTCACCGCCGAATCATCCGGGATTTGAACGCCGCGGGCTTCGAGGAGCTCCGCGTACCGCATATGCCGGTCCTGCAGTTTCCGGGACCCGATGGCGCTCGCCCTGGCGTGCTCGCCGAACGCGCCGGAATGAGCAAGCAGGCCATGAACCAGCTGCTGCGGAGTCTCGAGGGTCTGGGTTATCTCGCCCGATCCGACGCCCCGGACAAAGGCCGCGCACGCATTGTCCGGTTGACCAAACGGGGACGTGCAGCATACGCCAAGATTCACGAAATTCTCCGGGACATCGAGCGCGAGTGGCGCACCGAACTTGGCTCCGGAGATTTCATCCGGCTCAAGGAGCTGCTCCTTCGAGTTTGGGACAGCCCCTTGACTCGCTAGCCGCCGGCCGGAGTCTGCGCTGGCCGGGGCTCGTGTGTCGAAGGCCCGGCTTCGAGGATGGTGATCTCGGCGGTCAGCAGCGCACCAGCGGGAATGACGCCAGGAACGCCACGATCGCCATAGGCCAGGTGGGGCGCGATCTCCAAGCGTCGTGTTCCGCCGACACGCATGCCCTCAACGCCATAGAACAGCCCGCTGACAAGCGACCGCCGGTCGATTCGGACCTCCGTGAAGAGCGTCCGGCCGTCATCCTCCAGTCTCGCGACGCTCACCGGTCCCCATGGATTCTGCCAGCGAACAGGTTCGCCGCGATTCATCCACACGCGCAGGCAGATGCGGTACACGTGCTGGCGACGTAACACATCGCCAGCGCCCGGCACGTCCAAAAGAAGCGTCAGGCCCGATCGCAGCCGTCGACCAAGGGGCTGTCCTTTCCGATTCAGCAATGCCGCGAAATCCTCGAGCCCCGCCCGGCTCGCCATCTCGGCCGGGGTCTCACACTCGTCGATTCGCGTACTGGAGATCGGGATCGGCTCCTTGTCGAGCAGGATCTGGACGGCAAGCAGATTGTGTTCCGCCACAGCCATGTGAAGCGGCGTGCAGTCATTGAGGCCGCGTTGATTGGGGTCCGCCCCGGCTTCGAGCAACAGGCGAAGGATGTCGTTGACGTCCATGCGTGAGGTGGCTCCAGGCACCTGGCGGGCGCAGCTGAGCGCGGCGATCAGTGGAGGAAATCCATCATCGACCGGGGCATTCGGATCCGCACCAAGCGTCAGCAGCGTACGAATAAACGGAAGCGGGCTGTGGTAAATCGCATACACCAGGCACGACCCGATCGTGTCCGGCATCCTGCCGTTCGGGATGAGCGCCGGGTCGCCGACTGCGGCGCGAAGGGCGTCGAGATCGCCGCGGCGAAATGCATCGTCGATCACATCGGTCGATCGTCTCATAGAACCGCCGCAGGCTACGGCTGCTCATGGCGGGACAGGTATAATTCCGCCGACCTCGACACGTAAGGCACGGCGACCGACAATCAAACGGAGCGGTCCCATGAAAGTATCGCACCACCTGCTGCTGGTCGTGTTGGCCGCCGCCGCGTTGACCACCGGCCTTCTCGCCCAGGATGATCTTGACGCTCGCGCTCGCGCGATCCACCAGCGCATTCTCGCGATCGACAGCCACGTCGACGTGCTGCTGCCGTCCACGCCGGCTCAGTACTTTCTGTCCGGTGGTTCCTCGCGATCCGACGTCGACAAGCTCAAACGCGGCGGCATCGGCGCGGTCGCGTTCGCAATCGCGGTCGGACCAGGTCCCCGCTCGCCGGAAGGCGTCGCGGAAGCGCGAAAGGAAGCCGACGACAAGCTCGCGGCGATACGTGCGTTCGTCAAGGATCATTCCGATCAGGTGGCGCTGGCATTGAGCGCCGACGACGTCGTGCGCATACACAAGAGCGGGAAGGTGGCGATCATCGAAAGCTTTCTCAATGCCAGGTCGATTGGGAAGGACCTATCTGCGATCGACACGTTCTATCGAGACGGTGTACGCCTCTTTGGTCTTACTCACGCGGGCAACAACGACTTTGCGGATTCGTCCCGACCCACCAGCGAACCGGCAGAACAACACCACGGTCTTTCAGAGCTCGGCAAGGCGGTGGTCACCAGACTCAATCGGCTCGGCGTGATTATCGACGTCTCGCAGTTGACGCCGGCGGGCCTGCTCCAGACGCTCGAGCTCTCGAAGGCGCCGGTTGTGGCCAGCCACTCGGCGGTTCGGGCGCTGGTCGACAATCCTCGCAGCTTGAGCGATCGGGAGCTCGACGCGATCAAGGCCAACGGTGGCGTCGTGGACGTGACGGCCTTCAATGCCTACCTGAAACCCTTGCCGCCGGATTTTGGCGCGCAGCTGAACGCGGTCCGGCGCAAGTTCGGGCTGCCGGAGACGAGCAAGGCGGGAAACGCCGGGATCGAAGACGGCGCAGCGTCGATTCCCGCAAGTGCCTCGATCGAGTACCTGACCGCGGCGCGGAAACTCGTGCCCAGGGCCACGGTTGGCGACTACGTCAATCACATTGACTACATCGTCAAACGCATCGGCGTCGATCACGTCGGCATCGGTTCAGATTTCAATCACGGCGCCGGCATCGACGGCTTCGACGACGAGAGCCAGGCGCCCAACGTGA
The DNA here is from genome assembly GCA_963725105.1 of uncultured Acidobacteriota bacterium. Classification (GTDB taxonomy): domain Bacteria; phylum Acidobacteriota; class Vicinamibacteria; order Vicinamibacterales; family CAVVIG01; genus CAVRXZ01. The sequence goes on along the minus strand of CAVRXZ010000009.1, from coordinate 120,791 downwards.
CACGCGAACTGGTGCGCCGCGGGTACACGGAAGAGCAGATTGCCAGGATCTGGGGCGGCAACTTCCTGCGCGTCTTCCAGCAGGTCGAGGCGGTCGGCAAGAAGCTGCGCTGAGCGTGCCCTCCCGACATTTGTGTCGGCCCTCTCTCCATGTGAGCGCATCAGCGCGTCCGCATCGGCCGAGGAACACCGCGTAAACACTGCGCGATCGTGAAGCGCGCTCGTTCTGATTTCATGCGGCCGTGCCCGCATCTCATTGAAGAAGCCGGCATCGCCCTTGCTCCGGTTGGGGCGTGCTGAGCGGTTGGGAATCTCACCAGAAAGGGAGCCGCGACCTGCGGATCGACTGGCTGCGCGGTCTCGCGATGACCTGCGTGGTCGTCAATCACTCGAAGCTGGCCTCGCTGCTGAGCTGGTTTTCCTACGAGCGCTTTTGGGTCGTCACCGCCGCCGAAGTCTTCGTTGTCCTGTCGGGTGTGGTGCTGGGGATGGTGTACGGACGCCGGCTTCGACAGGACGGATGGCTCACCGTGGTCCGAGGACTGGGCCGTCGCGCGCTCACGCTCTATCTCGCCTTCATTGTGGTGACGCTGTCCGTACTGCTGATGTCGTGGGCGGGCATCGACGTCCGGTCCATCACGACTTCAGCAGACCGCACGCCCGTCGCGTGGTTCCTCGACCCGCGCATGATGAACGCGGCCGCCTGGCTCGACATCGCGCTCATGCGGCACGGTCCCTGGCCGTTCGAGATTGTGGCCCTGTATGTGTGGCTCGTGGCGGCTGCGATTCCCTGCATGATCGCGCTTCGCTTCGTTGGCTGGCGCCCGCTCCTGGCAGTCAGCTGGGTTGCGTATTTCTGGTACCGCATCACGCCCTACCAGCTGACCTCCGCCGAGTTCGAGTCGGTGTTTCCGATACTGGTCTGGCAGCTCCTGTTCGTCCACGGCATTGTCATCGGCTATTACCGCGAACAGGTCGGCATGCTCGTAGCGCGCTGCCCCACGTTCGTGCCTGTCACGGCCGCCGGTGCGTGTGCGGCGTTCGTTGCATTCGCGTTGTGTAATCCGTGGCTGGACGGGCCGTCGTGGCTGCCGTGGAACATCGTCTCGGCCGAGCGTTTCTCGGACCTGTACGCGCAGTACTTCATGCTGACGGATCTCGGCATCGGACGGCTCTTGAATCTCGCCGTCGCCTTGCCGCTCGGATTCGCTGTTCTGGCGTGGCTCTGGACGCTCCTGCGCCCTCTCCACGTCGTGTTTGTCACGCTCGGACAGCAATCGCTTGGCGCATTCGTGTTGCACGTCTATGGCCTCCTCGCGCTCGCGCACCTGCCACTCCGGGACGGCTTCTGGGCGAATACCCTGGCCCAGGCGATTTTGATCCTCGCCATCGCTGCGCTGTTGCACTCCCTTCAACGCGTGCACGTCAGTCGACGTGCAGGGCGGCTGGCGCCGGTGATGCCTTTAGCCGCATAAGCGCGTCACCGACAACGGCGAAAGCCGGTGAGTTACCCGTTCGCGGCGCACGGCTCGCATCGTTGCCTCTCTGGCGGGTAGACTCCCGAGTCTGTGGATATCATCCTGTTCGGTGCGACGGGCATGCTCGGCCAGGGCGTGCTGCGCGAGGCGCTGCTCGCGCCCGATGTGGAACGGGTTCTTGCCGTCGGACGCACGCCCACCGGCAACCGCCACGCGAAGCTGACGGAACTGGTGCATCGGGACTTCACCGACTTTTCCTCCGTAGAGACGCAGCTCACCGGCTTCGACGCGTGTTTCTTCTGCCTCGGCGTGTCGTCGGCCGGGATGAAGGAGGCCGACTACCGGCGAGTCACCTATGAGTTCGCGCTCGCCGCCGCGCGTACACTCGTCGCGTAGCAATCCGCGAATGATCTTCGTCTACGTCTCCGGCACCGGGACCGACAGTACCGCGCGGGGCCGCATCATGTGGGCCCGCGTGAAGGGCGAGACGGAGAACGCGATCCTCGCGCTATCGTTCAAAGGCGCGTACATGTTTCGGCCCGCGTTCGTACAGCCGATGCACGGCGAAACTTCGCGCGTGCCTCTTTACCGCGCCGCGTACGCGGCGACTGGCTGGCTCTATCCCGCTCTTCGCCGAATCTTCCCGAGTTACGTGACGACGACGGAGGAAATTGGGCGGGCGATGCTTCGGGTTGTTCGCGAGGGAGCTCCGAGCCGAGTATTGGAGAACAGGGACATTGCAGAACTCGGAACATGAACATGGAACGGTGACGCCGAAGCGCCGAAGTTCCGACAGCTCACCGAACATTCGGCGCCCCGGTCGTTTTCGGATCCGATAACAGCTCGCGCCAGCCGGCTCGGCAGGGCATGTCGTTTGCCTTTCCGCAGAATGGCTGTCGATCGCTCGACGCCCGGAAGGGAAGGCATGGCGATGTTCGCATCAGGCCCGGTCGCGGTTGAAGGACACGTCAGCAGCGGCTTCGAGGCCGTGCGCGAAGCGTTTGCGGACAACTTCGCCCGACGACACGAGTTGGGCGGCGCCTGCTCGGTCTACTACCGGGGCAAGAAAGTCGTCGACCTGTGGGGCGGCATCCGAAACAAGCAGACGGGCGAGCCGTGGGAGCGGGACACGATGGTGCTGGTCTACTCGGCCACCAAGGGCCTGGCTGCGATGACGCTCGCCGTCGCCCATTCCCGAGGCTGGCTCGACTATGACGAGCGCGTGTGCACGTACTGGAAGGAGTTTGCACAACAGGGGAAGGAGAAGATCACGGTCCGGCAGCTTCTGGCTCATCAGGCGGCACTCTTCGGCTTCGATGAACCTGTCGACCGGAACGTCGTGGCCGATCTCGATCGCCTCGCTGTCGTCATGGCCCGCCAGAAGCCGGCGTGGGAGCCGGGGACGAGGCAGGCGTATCACGCCATCAGTCTCGGCTTCTACGAAAGCGAGCTGCTGCGGCGGGTGGATCCGCGGCATCGTAGTCTGGGGCAGATCTTTCAGGACGAAATCGCGTCACCCCTCGGACTGGATCTGTACATTCGCCTTCCGGAATCGATCCCGAACTCCAGGCTGGCCACACTGGCGCCTCCTGGGCTGATTGACAGGCTCTTTGGCCTTCCGATTCGGCTGACGCTGGACTCGATGAATCGTCGATCCATCATCTACCGATCGCTCATTGCCAACCCCGGTACGGCGCTGCCGCACGACCAGCAGCGTATCTACGCGCGCAATTTCGAGGTGCCGTCGGGCGGTGGCGTCGGCACGGCGCGCGGAATCGCGCAGGCCTACGGCGTGTTTGCGACTGGAGGAGGGGAGCTGGGATTGCGCCCGGAGACAATCCGTGCGCTCGAAGCCCCTGCGATTCCGCCGAAATACGGCTTCCATGATGAGTGCATGCAGGCCGACGTCCAGTTTTCGCTGGGGTTCATGAAATCCAGTCCGGCATGGCCATTTGGCCACATCGGTTCGTTCGGCGCACCCGGAGCCGGCGGCTCGCTTGGCTTTGCTGATCCGACGATGGGCATCGGGTATGGCTACGTGACGAGCCAGATGGGAACCCATATCACCGGAGACCCGCGGGACATTGCGCTCAGAGACGCGCTCTACACGGCGATCCAGCGATCGTAAGGCGAGGTCACCTGCTTCGCGCGAAATGTCCTCGCGCCTCCACGGCGCTGCGTTACAGTGTCGTGACATGAAGCTGGCATCGTAAAGCCGTGAAGCTGACCGACCTGCGCGGGATCCTGCAGTACATCCCGCAATTCCGTGAGAAGACCTTCGTCCTGGCGATTGACGGCGCCATCGTCACGGACGAGAACTTCGCGACGCTCCTCCTCGACGTGGCGCTGCTCTGGTCGTTGAACATCCGGGTGGCCATCGTTCACGGTGCGTCGGCGCAGATCAGAGCGCTTGCGGAGCAGAACGGAATCGCCGCGACGAGTTTCGATGGCGCTGGGGTCACCGATGCGGCCACACTCTCGCTGGCGCTCACCGCCGCGAACCGGTTGACTCACGAAATCCTCGAGGGTCTGTCGGCCAACGACCTTCGTGCGGCAGCGGCGAACGCCATCATTGCGCATCCCATGGGCATCATTCAGGGAGTGGATCAGCTCTACACGGGCAAAGTCGAGCGGGTCGATGAAGAGCTGCTCCAGCTGCTGCTCTCGCATGGCGTCGTACCGGTCATCCCGCCGCTCGGTTTCGACGGGGACGGCAGAACCTATCGCGTGAACTCCGACGGCGTTGCGGTGGCTGTCGCCGACGCGCTGAAGGCGATCAAGTTGATTTTCATCACGGCGCAGGACGGGTTGATTCACCGCGGCCAGCTGATTCGGCGAATGCTCGCGCCGGAGCTGGAGTCGCTGCTGCAGCAGAACGGCGCGGGTTTCGCGCACGAGATGCTGTCGAAGGCGCAATACTCCGCTGCCGCGTGCAAAGCCGGCGTTCCCCGCATCCACGTGATCAACGGTACGGTTGAGGAGGGGCTGCTCGCTGAGGTGTTTTCGAACGAGGGCACCGGGACGTTGATCTATGCAAACGAGTACCAGCACATCCGGCCGGCAAAAAAGAAGGACGTCCGGGCTATTCAGCTGCTGACCGAGCAGGCGGTGGAAGCGGACGAGCTGCTCAAGCGCACGAGGGTCACGATCGAGAAAAGCCTGGGCGACTATTCCATTTTCGAAATCGACAAACAGCCGGTCGCCTGCATCGCCCTGCATGTCTATCCCGAGCAGCGCAAGGGCGAGCTGGCCTGTCTCTATGTCAGCCCGTCACACGAGAATCAGGGCATCGGGCGCAAGCTGATTCAGTTCGTCGAAAACAAGGCGCGGGAACTGAACCTCGAGGAGCTGCTGGCCTTGTCGACGCAGGCGTTCACGTACTTTCAATCCAAGGGCGGTTTCGCGGAAGGCGTCCCTGACGATCTCCCAGCGACGCGCCGCGAGAAGTATGAACAGAGCGGGCGTCACTCGAAGATTCTCGTCAAGAAACTGAACCCATAGCTCGGCACCAGGCCGGTTTCTCCTCCCGTGCCCTTTCCGACACGCACGCGTTCGTAAACTTTTTCAAACTGGCATCTTGTACTTCTGATCCGACTTTGGTACGTTTCCTCCACAGCCCAGGAGGATGGATGCCGCGTGTACTTCAGCAGGCCGCGGTCATAGCCTATCGGATCCGCAAGGAGCAAGTTGAAGTCGCCCTGGTGACGCGATCCGGAGGCAAGGGCTGGATCGTGCCGAAGGGATCGGTCGATGAGGGGGAGCGGCCCCGCGACGCGGCGATCCGCGAAGCCGAGGAGGAGGCTGGCCTTCGGGGCGTGGTCCCACGGAAGCCGCTTGGCCGCTATCTGCACATCAAGAGCGATGGCTCGCGCAGGGTTGACGTGTATCTGATGCGTGTCACCAACGCGCGCGACCATTGGCGCGAAGACAAGCTTCGGCGCCGGCGCTGGATGCGCATCCCGGACGCCTCGGCCCGCCTGCGGAAAGAGCTGAAGAAGTTCATCCATCATCTCGAGGCTGTCGTCGAATTGCGCTCCTGAGGCGGGCAAAGATGGGCACGAGTCCTTCGGCGGCCAGCGAATCGACATACGTCGTTCCGGAAGAGATTTCGGCGGAGGCGATCACCAGAAGCCTGCAGTCGCTCCTTCCCACGCGTCATCATCCAATCGCCAGGCATCGGTTCACCGTGCTCGATACGTTCGATGGGCGCATTCGGCGCGCGGGAGCGAGCCTAACCCGAGGGGGCGTCAACGGCCATTCGACCGTGGAGTGGCAGGCGAGCGGCGGAGGAAGCCGACTGGCAGTTCGGCTGACCGAGCCCGTCAGCTTCGCCTGGGATCTTCCGGAGGGTCCTCTCCAGCGAGCCCTGGCCCCTGTCATCGGTGTGCGATGCCTGCTCGCACAGACGGACGCCGAGGAGTACGGGTCGCTGCTCGAGATTCTCGACGATCGGGACAAGACGGTGGCGCGACTTCGGATCGCGGCGGGCCGGGCACGGCTTCCCACGGCCCGTAGCGCCTGGCGGCCGCTGCCGACCATGGTGACCCTCACGGGTCTGCGCGGCTACAAGGACGCGTACGAGCGACTTGTGCCCGTGATTGAGAGCCGCCCGGGCGTGGAGCCGTGCCCCGAGGGTCTCCTCGACGTGATGCTGCGCCGGGCGGGTGCATCCGTGCGTGGCGACATGTCTTCACCTCACGTGGAACTCGCCCCGACAGTCAAGGCGGATGTCGGCGCCCGGACAATTCATCGGGCCCTGCTGAGTATTCTCGAGGCGAATGAGCCGGGCCTCCGTGCCAACCTGGACACCGAATTCCTCCATGACTTCCGGGTGGCCGTCAGGCGGACGCGTTCGCTGCTCGGTCAGATCCGCCACGTCTTCGCGCCTGATGTTGTGCAGCATTTCGCGGCCGAGTTCTCTTGGCTCGGTCACCTCACCGGCCGGCCGCGCGATCTGGATGTGCTCGTTCTCGGGCTTCGGGAGCGGCGTGGAGAGTTGTCCGATGCGGATCTCGACCAGCTGATGGCGTTCCTGGGCGAAGAGCAGCAAAAGGGGCATGCCGCGCTCGTCAGCGCGCTGGAGACTGATCGCTACCAGCGTCTGCTTGCGGACTGGAGGACTTTTCTCGAGCGGCCAGCCCCGATGGAGCCTGAAGCGCAAAACGCACGACGCCCGCTGGCGGAAACTGTGGCCCGGCGCGCATGGCGGCTGAGCCGGCGGATTACCGACAGCGCTGAAACCATCGACGTGCACACCGACCCCGAACGACTCCATGCGCTCCGCATTGATGCCAAGAAGCTGCGGTATCTGGTTGACGTCATGCCGAGCTTCGGCAATGCCGCCGATCTTGCCCGCATCCTTGGTGCCCTGAAAAAGCTTCAGCGGGTTCTCGGCGACTTCAACGACGCACATGTGCAAGAGAAGCAGCTGCTCGAATGCGGTCGTGCGTTGGCTGCATCCGGGGGATCGGGAGGCGTCCTGCTTGCGCTCGGGCGGTTGGCTGAGCGAAGCCATCAGCGCCGCGACCAATTGCGCGATCGCGTGGTCGAGAAGCTGGCGCAATTCAGCGCGCGGGAGACGCGATCGGCGTGTCGGCGCGCCTTCAAGAAGGCGTGGCTGCAGGAGCGTGCACTTTGAGGATCGTCGCGGTCTACAACATGAAGGGCGGAGTCGGGAAGACGACGACCGCCGTCAATCTCTCCTATTTCGCAGCAACGGCCGGACTCAAGACGCTGCTCTGGGACCTCGACCCGCAGGCGGCCTCCAGCTTTGCCTTCCGCGTGCGACCGCACGTCTCCGGGTTTGGCAGGCAGAGCCTCGAGGACGGTCAGGCGCTCGGCGCCGCCATCAAAGAAACCGACTACGACAACCTGTATCTCCTGCCGGCCGACTTCGCCTACCGAAAGTTCGAGAGGTTTCTCGGGTCCATCGGCAAGCCCGAGCGCCTCCTGCCGTCCCTTCTTGACACGCTTGGTCGCGACTTTGACGTCGTCTTCCTCGACTGTCCGGCCGGCTTCTCGCTGCTGACCGAGGGCATCATCGCTTCGGCCGACGTCGTCCTCGTACCGACGATTCCGACCGTACTTTCGCTGCGGACGGTCGCGACGACTGATCAGGTGGGCCGAGCGGACCCACTCACCCTCCCGGCTGGCCATGTTCTTCAGCATGGTCGACCGCCGGAAGACGATGCACCGGAGATCGTGCGAGTGGTCGGTGGATCATCCCGAAGTCTTTCTTTCCGGAAACATCCCTTACGCCAGCATCGTGGAACAGATGGCCATTCGCCGCATGCCGCTTCCCGTATTCGCGCCGCGAGACTCCGCCACGGGCGCGTTTGCACAAATCTGGACTGAACTCCAGGCCTGTCTGCGACCGGTCGAAGACCGACTGGACCGGCAAGGGCAATGGATTCAGATCCTGCCGGCCATTGACGCGCTGATTACGCGCCTTGACCTTGGCGACCGCGAGGCAACGTCAACGCCTGAGACGCAGGCCGGCGACGCGTGCTTTGTGCACAGCTTCGATACGCAGGGTCGGGATCTGGCGCGGAGCGGTCATGTTCTTGAACTACGCGAGCAGCAAGGCCGGCTGCTCGTTGTCGCCGCGCAATCGGGACGTGACGCGGTGGACGTGACCAGACAAGCGCAGGCCCAGATTGATCGCTCGTGGGCCGTTCAGATTCTGGCGGGCGAGATGTCACCCCTCGACGCGCTTGAACGACGACTCGGTCGTCCGGGGCCGCGCACAGTCCAGGACATCCGTGCCATGGTCCTCGGGGGCAGGCTGCAACGCGTCGTGGATGGCCGCCAGAGCCATCCCACCCCTTAGCGCCGACGTTTCGCTGAACAGCTGTACTGCTAGACTACACGCCTCGGCTGAGTTTCACCGTAGATCGGGAACGCTGGAGGCTGATACCGATGAAGATCCGATTCCTGCTCGTGCTTTCGCTGGTCGCCCTGACGCTGCCGTCCTCGCGGCTGGGTGCGGCCACCCTCGATGGCGCCAGAATTCATTCAACCTCCACCGGCAGCGGGAGCAAGACCCTGATTCTGATCCACGGATGGACCTGCGACGAAACGTCGTGGAGCGAACAGGTCCCGGTCCTTTCGAAGAAGTACCGCGTCATCACTGTCGACCTGCCAGGTCACGGCCAGAGCGACCAGCCGAAGGACGGAAAGTTCTCCATGGACGTGTTCGCCAAGGCTGTCGAGGCGGTGCGGGCAGAGGCGGGCGTCGATCGGGTCATTCTCATGGGCCACAGCATGGGTGGTCCCGTGATTTATCGGTACGCCCAGTTGTTCCCGGAGCACACCGCGGCGCTGATCCTCGTCGACGCACCGCTCTTCAGAGGCGCCGATGCCCGCGCCTTCGTCGATCAGACCCTGCCCCGCGTGACAGGTGAGAACGGCCCGAAGGGCCGGGAGACGATGATTCGAAGCATGTTCTCCTCGGCGACGACGCCGGAGCTGCAGAGCCGCATCATGAAGATGATGCTGGGCGCGCCGGAAGCGACCGCGAAGGGCGCGATGGCCTCCATGGCGGATCCAGCAGTCTGGGAAAACCACGTCCTGAAGATTCCCGGTCTGGCCATTTTTGCCGCGACCTACGGCGGGGCCAGCCTCGATGTGACCAAGTCCGACATCCCCGACCTCCAGTTTCTGAACGTGCCCGGCACGGGACATTTCCTGATGTTGGAGAAGCCCGCCGAGTTCAACCAGCACGTCATGGGGTTCCTGGACCGACAGAAGTTCTGACGGGGTCGAATCGATCAGCCCCTGATCAATATCTATATCCATGCCGGAGGGCTTGGCCATGAGACGCTTCCTGCTTGCTGTGCTCGGCCTCGGCATCCTGTTACTCGCGGTCGCTCACGGGGAACAACAGGCGGGCACCGGATCGGGAAAGATCGTGGCTCTGACGCCGCTCGACTATGTCGAAATTCGTCAGCTTGCCGCGCGTTACGCGCACGCTGTCGATCAGGGCGCTGACAACGGCTACGCCTATGCAGATCTGTTTGCGCCAGATGGCACGTTCGGAGAAACGCGCGGCCGGGACGATTTGGCCGCGCTGGCCAAAAAGACCGCACGAGGCCCTCAGACTGCCTGGCACTTCATCGTCAACCACGTGATTGAACCGACGGAAGATGGCGCGCGAGGCCAGGAGTACCTGCTGCACCTGCGGTACGGTGAACCCGGTCAGTCGAATATCGTGTGGGGCGGCGGGCACTATGAGGACGCGTACGTCAGGACATCCAATGGGTGGCGGTTCAAGACTCGCCGATTCATTCGGTCCGAAGCCGCGTCACCTGCGGCGAGCACGACCACGGATGCGACGCCGCACACGGCACAACCTGTCGCGCCTTCAGCAGCAGCAGCGCGGCTGGCTGCCCTCGACTACCTCGAAATCGAACAACTGATTTTCAAGTACGGCTGGGCACTCGACAGTGGTGAGAGCAACGGCTACGCCTACGCCGACCTGTACGCCCTGGACGGAACGTTCACCGGCACCAATCAGGGGCCGACCGGCCGTACGTATCAGGGCCGTGACAATCTGGCCGCGCTTGCTCGCGGCGGCCGACGAGGACCGTTGTTCGTCAGCCACCTTGTGACCAACGTCGTCGTGACGCCGACGCCTGGTGGCGCGCACGGCAGGGTGTACGTCGGGATCGTCGATCTCGGGGAGCCCGGAAGCTCGCCGAGTGCAGGGCACGGCGGCTTCTATGACGACGAATACGTGAAGACCCCTGGCGGCTGGCGCATCAGGAAGCGCGCGTACTATGAGTCCAAGTGGGGCGAACCCGATGTGCAAGTCCCCGCGCCACTTCCGCCGCTGCGCACGCTAGCCGGCGCTACAGACATCAACGCCGAAGTCGCGAAGCGATCGTCGCTGAGCGCGGAGGACTACGTCGAGCTCCAGCAGTTGGTCGCGAACTATCCATACACGCTCGACATGAACAATGACAACGGGCAATCGTACGCGAATCTCTTTACGCCAGACGGCACGTTCGGATGTGTTCTGCCTGATGAGCCCCCAGGCTGTGAGAAGTTTAAAGGTCAATCCGTCGCAGAGGTCCGTCCGAGAGCGCGTGGGCACGAGGCGCTGTCCAAGATGGTGAATACTGAAGAGCGGCATGCTCCGAATTACACACACCATTTCATCTTCAACCATCTCATCGAGCCCACCGCAACTGGCGCGATCGGCAGGGAATACGTAGCCGTCGTCGACATCGTGCCGGGCCAGCAAGGTCAGCCGCACTCGATTTTCGCAGTCGGTCGATACGACGACGAGTACGCAAAGACGCCGCAGGGCTGGCGACTCAAGACGCGCGTATACACGGAAGCGGCGCGGCGGCGCGAGCCGCCGCGCTAGCGATCGGCATCGAAACCCTTACATCCGCCAGGCACCAGGCGGCAACACAGCTACTCGGCACCTGTTGCGAAGGCCAACTGCGCCGACGCGATATCTGCCCTCGCCTGGGCGCGCGCCAGATCGGCCTGAGCGGCCGCATCGGTGTCAGGCTTGAACGTGTGAATCGCGGCCGTCAGGCTCTGTCGTTGGTCCACGACGGCATGTCTGAGCACCATAAACGGTACGTTGGTGTTGCGGGCCGCGTGCGCCACCTCGGCGAACTGCTCGGGATCGCGGAAACCGTCCGACGCGACCGCGATGTCTGCGCCACGATTCAGAATCGATTGCAGACGCTCCTCTAACTCAGGCGTAAACGACATCACGCCCTTGCGATTCAATGCGCGAGTTGCGGGAGGGACGCGTACGAGCGTCACTGTAGGTCGCTGGTGGCTCACCTCTGGCGACGCTGTTGGTTGATCAGCGACCCCCCGGACGGACGTCGAGTCGGCCGGAGAGTTGCCGACCCGATTCGTCACGTACGGACTGACAAAGATGCCGAGCGCGAAGACGGCCAAAAGGCTGGTCAGCCAAGCTGCAGCTCTACGGAATGTCATGGCGCACCTCCATGCGAGTCATGCAGACCGAAGGTGGTGCAAGAACCATGACACTCGCCCGTCCTTCCAACTCTCGTGATGGCTTCGTGCTTGCTTCGAACCTCCGATGTCGGCGTCTGGCTACCAAGACACCAAGGAGGTTCCGATGAATGCAGACACGTTAAAAGGGCAATGGAAACAGCTAAAGGGCAAAGTACGCCAGCGATGGGGCGAGCTGACAGATGACGATGTCGATCAGATTGCGGGGATTTCCGAGCAGCTCGTCGGAAGGGTTCAGGAACGCTACGGGATCGCGCGGGCAGAAGCAGAACGCCAGGTCGATAGCTGGCTGAGTGACGACAAGCGAGCGGATTCGGTGAGAGGACGCTGAATCTGACTTGGCCCGGACTCGCGGGCGGACGTACCGCCCGCGAGTCGGCCCTCCTACCCTCTAACTCTACTGCTTCGGCGCGATGACCAACCTATCGACCACCTTCTGCACGCCCTTGGTGCCGCGCGCCAGTTCGACGGCCCGGTCGCGTCCGGCCTGCGAAGCGACCGTACCCTTCAGCGTCACGATGTGTTGATCGCAATCGACGTTGATATCGCTACCCTTCAGGAGATCTTCATCCATGAAGCGGCCTTTCACCGCACTCAGGATCGTCGCGTCCGCCACCTCGTCACCGGCCTTGGACAGCGCTTCTCCCGTCTTCTCTAGGCCCTTTCCAGTCGCGGCGACGCCTTTTTCGATGCCCTCCTTAACCTTGTCCTCGGTCTTCTGTGCGACGCCTTTTTGTATCGGACCCAAGACGATGAGGTTCTCGACGCTGGTAATTCCGACCACGCGTGCGAGCCGCCCAGCTCGATCCTTCTGCGTGGTCGTCTCGACTGTTCCCGTAAGAGTGGCGACAGTCCCGTCCACGCTAGCCTTGAGGTTGTGATTCTTCAGCGTCGAGTCGCCTTCGAAGCGATCTTCAATCTGATCGCTCAGTTGTTTTTCCGTCTTGTGATCCTGGGCCGCCTTCGCGACGCCAGCTGGAATGCCGAACGCCGAGACGCCCCCGAGGATGAGCATCGCCATCATGGTCGTGCGAATCTGATTCTTCATGTTCACCTCTTAGAGTGATTGGTTTCGCTTCATCGGGTCAGGTTGAACTCGTGTCATCTCGTGGCATAAGCACTCTCGCAAAGCACACGCCAACATCCGGCGCGTGCGGATCGAAATGAAAGGGCGAGTCGGGAGGCATTGGAGCCTCCCGACCGTGTGGTGGGAAAGCATGCTGATTCCGCGGATGCGGAATCACGGAGAGCTGCCATCTGATTGAGCAAGTCGGGTGCCACCGAATGAGACCATTCTCGAGCGCAGTTTCCTGGCAGAGGGTGTCGGGCCGGCTGGCTGGGATGCCAGTGGTGGCCACACGCTGCGCGTTCTTACAAACGAAGAGACAAAGTTTCAGGGTCTGCAAGGATCTCGCGAAGGCGTCCGACATCGAGTGGCTTGCGAAGTCTTGCGGAGACATCAATCTGGCAACTGAACGCCTCGGCTGCCGATGAAACGATGATCGTCGGGATGCCCGGCTTCTGGCGTCGGATTTCGCGACACAGCTGTTTTCCAGACAGTCCGGGCACCCGCCAGTCCATGATGATGACGTCTGGATCGAACGCAGCCATCAGGCCGACGGCTGCGGTTCCGTTCCCCGCCATGAGAACTCGGTGGCCATCCTGCTCAAGAATCCAGCGCAACGCCTGTCTGGCTAGGGGGTCGTCTTCGACTCCGAGGATTCGCACATCCGATCCCTCTGCCACCGAGTCTGCGGACTCCAGAAAGTGGCGATTGCCCGTTTCCAGTGCAATCTGCGGTCCGCCCGCCACGCGCGATGCTCAGTGTAATTCTTACAACGGTGTCCGAAGGCTCCCTGGGCCGCTCAGCGGCAGCGGATTTTGGGTATGACCCACAATCTACTTGGCCTCAATGGGATACGCGGACCGACCCGAGCTTTTACCCCTTGGCACGCACAGTGCCATTTCCCAGGACGTTTTGTTGTCAGTCAAAGATCGGAGTCGCACCGAAGTTCCAGCGGTCCGGGTCAATCAGTCCGAGATCTCGAGTCGCTCGCTTTTTTCCGCGATGCGGGATCAATCAATCATGTCCTTGATGCAGGATGCCGCACACGACCTGCGAGATGTGTTGAATGTCATCGCCATGAACGTCGAACTACTGGCTCGCGCCGCTGAACGCAGCACGCAGACGTCCGGGCATCTCACGGCCAAGCGTTCCGCGGACACCGTCCGTCGAGAGCTGCGGCGGCTGGACCGCCAGCTCGAGGTGCTCTTGAGCGGCCGAATGGTGGCACAGACTGCGCCCCAGGTCGTCGACATGACGGAGGTCGTCAAGATGCTCGTTGAGTTGATTGGCCCGCGGGCGTCTCGACAACGCGTCACAATCGCTCTCACCAGCACGGGCGTTCTTCGGACGCACGGTCATCCGGATCGGCTTCACGGAGCCATCTTGAGTCTCATGATCAATGCGCTCGATGCGATGCCGAAGGGTGGCAGGCTCGACTTGGTGTTAAGCCAGATTCGTGGTGTGCAGATCGAGGTGCGGGACACTGGACCGGGGATTCCCGGCAACGCAGCGGCGGCTATCTGGGCGCCGGGTTACACGACGAAAACAGATAGGGCCGGACTCGGTCTCCATGTCGCTCGATCTGTCGTCGAATCGCACGATGGAACCATACGTTACGAACCAAATCCGTCGGGGGGGAGCTGCTTCGTCGTTCACCTAGCTTCACTTCACCATTGAGTACTCATATGCCGCACGCCCTACTTGTCGACGACAACGCAGGCACGCTTGACGCCCTTTCGGAACTCGTCCGGGCGGAGGGTTTCACCGTCTCTGTAGCTCCGACCATTGAGGGGGCGCGGCTCGAGCTCGGCAAACAGAAGCCGGATGTGGTGTTGATTGACCTGAAGCTTCCCGATGGCAACGGGATGACGCTGCTTGACGCGATCGACGACGTCGCGGGCCCGGCCGTCGTCTTGATTACCGGTCATGCAAGCATCGATACCGCGGTGGAAGCGCTTCGCCGCGGCGTCACGGACTACCTGACGAAGCCGCTGGATATCGAGAGGCTGCGCCAGATTCTGGGAGACATCGCCAAAACCTGTAGCCTGCCCGGTGAGATCAGCAACCTCCGTGTCGAGCAGGCGCGGTCCGGACGGTTCGGCACGATCGTCGGTCAGTCCGCCGCCATCCAGAGCGTCTGCGAACTCATCGCGCGCATTGCACCGAGCAGTGCGAGCGTCCTCATCTCCGGAGAAAGCGGAACGGGCAAGGATGTCATGGCGGAAACGATTCATCAGCTCAGCCGCCGCAGGCATGGCCCGTACGTTCCGGTGAACTGTGGCGCCATTTCACCGACACTGATTGAGAGCGAGTTGTTCGGTCATGAGCGCGGCAGTTTCACCGGGGCTGATCGGCGGCATAAAGGCTATTTCGAGCGTGCATCCCGCGGCACGCTTTTCCTGGACGAAATCACGGAAATGCCGATCGAGCTCCAGGCAAAGCTTCTGCGGGTTCTCGAGTCAGGCTCTTTCACACGCGTCGGTGGAGAGGAGCCGCTGACCGTGGACGTTCGCATCATCGCGGCGTCGAATCGGAATATTCAAGACGCGCTTGAAAAGGGCAAGCTTCGCGAGGATCTCTTTTATCGCCTGAAGGTCTTTCAGCTCAGCCTTCCGGCGTTACGTGACCGCCCGGATGACGTGCCGCCGCTGGCTCACTGGTTCCTCGACGAACTGATGAAAGGAGAGGGGGCACGAAAACAGTTCAGCGAAGGGGCACTCAGGCAGATGGTTGCGTACGCCTGGCCGGGCAACGTCCGGGAATTGCGAAACGTCGTGCATTCGGCCTACATCCTCGCCGGAAGTGTGATTGACGTCGACAGTCTCCCGGCCGAAATGCACACGCAGGCTGGTCCGGCTCACGAGGAGGACGCGGGCGTTCATGTCACCGTGAAGGTGGGCACACCGATCGCCGAAGCGGAGCGACAGCTGATCATGGCCACGCTTCGGCACTGCGACAGCAACAAGACCAAAGCGGCGGAGCTTCTCGGCGTCAGTTTGAAGACGCTGTACAACAGGCTGGGCGCGTACAAGATTGGGGAATTGAAGGAGACATCGCCACGCGCTATTCCTGGACCGTCATGATGGGCGTGTGATCGGGTGACTTGCATCACCGTTCGTTGTCACCGTGTGACGTAAAGCTCATTCCTTCAGCAGCTCGGCGCCCACGCACCCCAGAGCCATCCCCAGAACAACAGGCTCACAAAGACGGCCACGGCGTTCATCCTGCCGGCCCGGGCTCATAAGCCACGGGGTGAGCAGGTTGCCTTCCACGGCCCCCATAGCGATGGTGACCGCTGTGACCAGGGCGGCCACCGCAAGCGAACCAAATTGAACGAACGCCGCAACCGATGCCGCCACCACCCAGACCGCTACTCCCGTGATCCCGCTGATCGCGACGCGCGCGAGGAGTACAGCTCGATCTGGCGGTCGATCTCCCCGAGGATCTCGACGGTAATCTTCTTGCTTGTGATCGTCGGTACGAGATGAACCAGCTTGCGCCTGTACAGGTCCCCTGCACTGAGCAGGTAGAACGTAAGGCAAACGACCGCAAAGATCTGCGTTCCGAACTGCGCGATGTTGAGGGATCCACTAAGCAGCCAGTCGGACCATTTGAACGTCGGCTCCTCGACGCGCACAGATGCCACGCCATCGTTTGTTCGTGTACGGTTCGTGCCCCTTGCTGCGTTCTCGAGCTCGCGCGCGGCCTCCTGGAGCTTGCCATCGTCCCCGGTGTGTCCCATGCCTGGTGAATTGCCCGCGCCGCCGTATGGGCGGCCGAAGGCAAACGATTGACGAACGCTACGGCTTCGCCCTGCAGTTCGAACGCCGTCAGACCGGTCCCGCAGAGCAGGAGCACCATCAGCATTGGCACCGCCGCCGAACATCGAACACGCCAGGTTTTCAACGCGCACGCTGGCGATCGCCTCCCGCCTGAGACCGCTTCGTCGGTCGACGATCAGGCGACCGCTAAGCGCCGGTCGGACAGCCAGGCAAGCAGCTGTTCGGTCGGCCAGCAATTGACTATGCGATCTGAAGGAATAGAGGCGAGCCGCGCGTGCGCCAGCGCGGTCTCGACGTAACGGAGCTGGGACGTTGTATGTGCGTCGCTGTCGAGTGCGAACACGCAGCCGGCGGCAAACGCGCGCGCAGCCAATGAGTAATCCAGATCCTGTCGGGCCGGATCGCCGTCAATCTCGATGGCAACGCCGTGTCGCGCAGCTTCGGAGAAGACGGCCTCCCAGTTGGCCGATAAGCCTGACCGCGTGCCGGAAATGCGGCCGCGTGGATGTGCCAGGATATTGACGTGAGGGTTGCGAATTGCCGCGACGAGTCGGTCGGTTTGATCACCGCCGTTGCGGAGTCCGGAGTGAGGAGCGGCCAGCACTAGCTCGAATTGGGCCGCCTCGGGGGCGGACAAGTCCAGACCTCCGCTGCTCGCGATATTGGCCTCGATTCCTCGAATCAATCTGAACCGGGTTTCATACATGTCGTTCAGATGGTCAATCGCTCTGCGCTGCGCGGCGGCCTCCGGCATAGACAGGCCGCCAGCGATCTTCATGCCGTGTGAGTGATCCGTCACGGCGGCAAACGTGTAGCGACGCTCGATGCAGGCCTCGACCAGCGCATCCAGGCTCGGTTCACCGTCGCTCCACTCGGAATGGAGCTGCAGGTCTCCCCGATAATCTGAGAACCTCGGACCTTGAAGGGTGTCATCGCCCAAAACCCCGAGCACAGCGGCACGACTGAGAAAGCGCCCGCGCAGCCAGCGGCGGTGTCCTATGTCGGCGGTCAGCCCGCTTTGTCCGACGGCCTGTTCGACGCTGTCCGAAGTCCCAGTGCCGACAACCTCTGAAATCACCTGCATTGCAGCGTGTTCGATACCGGGAATCTTCGGTCCTCCAGTTCCTCGCCCGAAGAGCTCAGTGAGCGGCTGCTCGAGCGCCAGCACGGCCGCGGCGGCTCGCTTGTAACCGAGCATCTTTTGCCGGGAAGTTTGTACAAGGGCGAGATCCCGCAACAACCCGCCGACAACTGCGTTGACGTCCGCGTTCCGGGGTTCGCCGCGCGGGATAGCCGTGAGCCTGGTCTCCGCTGAGCTTGATACCGTGTTCATGCCGGGAGCCCGTTGCAAGGAAGGGGCCTCCAGCCCGCCGAGTGAGCGGCATGGATCTGGCATCCTCACCGAGCCGGAGGAGGAGAGGGACATGAAACTCATCTGCGGAACTCTGCTCTCGCTGGGGCTGACGTAGCGAGTGTGCCGTCACAAAGGGAGGCGTCAGGTTCTTCGCCGGCGCAGCCCTCGGCGCCGGGTTGGGGATGCTCTTCGCCCCCAAGGCGGGCGCGGAGCTCCGGAGTGAGCTCGGCCAGCGGGCCGGCGACTTGGCGAGCACGGCGTCAGAGAGCTATCGCCGCGTTTCGGAGGCCGCCGGAGAATTCGCCGATCGCGGGCGTGAAGTGTACGACCAAGCGCGTAAGGCAGTGTCGCAAGGTATCGACGATGCGAGACAAGCCGCCGCGAACGGCGCTGACCGCGCGTAGCGCTGGCACGCTGCTGCTGACCACCGCCGGCATAGCTGCGGCGTACATCGTGCTCCGATCGCCGTCGCTTCGGCCCCTGGACGTCGGGATTTAGAACTCAGCGATTGCTTCGGCACACGGCGACACGGAGTATGTGGAAGTTCTGTGGGTTCATGGAGGTACGGACATGTGGGCGGTATTCGTGATGTAACAATGGGTCCTACCGTCGAGTCTTCTTTCGCAACGCTACCGTCGCGTTCTCCAATCGATCCAAGAAAACACTAGCAACTCCGCAGGTCGTCAGCACGGCCCCCATCTTGCCCTCCGGCGGGCACTCGCTCGCACAACCCGATTTCTGTTTCCGGAGGGCCAATGGGTCGCCACGCTGATCGTCTGTTGTCGCCGTCGATCGTCGTCAGAGGCTGTTTCACCATCGCGCTCGCCGTCTCGGCAGGCGCCGCGCTGTGGGCGATTGTGACCGACTACTCGCTCGTGGAAGCACTGCATCCAGCAAAGGCGGAACACCTCGACCAGAAGACGCTCTACGATCTCGTGCGCGCCAACAAGGCCGCCGATGCGTTCACCGAGGCCTTCGAACATGGCGACGAGCTGTTCGAGACCGAATTCACCTCAGTCGACGGCGTCGGCGCCAACGTCGGCGACGGCACCCGCTTTACACGTGTGCCTCGGGCGGATCTGGCCGGACCTGGTCAGTGGGCGAGCCATACGCCGAAGCGCGCGACCGGACCGAACGCGATTTCGTGCAACGCCTGTCACGTCCAGCTGTTCGACGACGGATCCGGCTCAGCGGTCGGCAACGTCCATCGCGATCCCCTGCATAGCGGCAATCTGAAGCAGTTCATCCAGCGCAACACGCCGCACGTGTTCGCGCTCGGCGCATCGCAGCGCCTCGCGGAAGAAATGACCGAGGCGCTGCAGCAGACGCGAACGCTCGCATCCGACCAGGCGTGCAGCGCGGGGTCAGTGACGCTGCCGCTCATGCGCGAAAGGCATCAGCTTCGGGTCGATCCGCGCGACCCGCCGATCAGGGTTCCCCTGCGCCTCCACCTTCGACACGTCCCGAGTTGTCGGGGTGTCGAGCGATCTCGTCGTCCGACCGTTTCAGTGGAAGGGCACAGTTGCGACCATCCGCGAGTTCAATCGCAACGCGGCCCACGACGAAATCGGGATGCAGGCGGTGGAGATCGTGGGTGACGGCGTGGACGGCGACGGCGATGGCGTTGCGGACGAGCTGACCGTCGGCGATATCACCGCCTTGTCGGTATACCTGGCCGCGCAGCCGCGTCCGACAACGAAAGTCGAGCTTGCCTCGCTTAACCTGATTGACGCCTTGCCGAGCGCTGAGCTGGCCGCGATCAACGCGGGCTCGAAGGTATTCGGGAACATGGGCTGTGCTTCGTGTCACGTGCCGCAGCTGCTTCTCGACGACCCGGTTTTCCGCATGCCGAGCCGAAATGCGCAGTACAGGGACCAGACGTTTCCGGCGCAGCAGGATCCGGTCGCGCGCCTTGTCGATCCGAGATTTCCTGTCAGCTTTGATCTGACGAGAGATCAGCCCGACAACCGGGTGAAGAACGACAGCGGCCGCGTGATCTCGTTCGGCTCGTTCAAGCGGGACAGTCAGGGTCGCGCCATCGTTGAGCTGTTCGGCGACCTCAAGCGACACAACATGGGATCGCGGCTGGCTGAGTCCATCGATGAAGAAGGCACGGGCGCGTCAACCTTCCTGACTCGCAACTTGTGGGGCGTGGGGTCGACGGCGCCATATCTCCACGACGGACGAGCGACGACCCTGACAGAGGCTATTCTCGAACACGGTGGAGAAGCCGCCCAGTCCACAGCGGCGTTCAGAGGGGCACCGCTCGGCAATCAACAGGCGCTGATCGCATTTCTGAACAATCTGGTCCTGTTCAAAGTCGATGAGGAGAATCTGGTGATCGTACCGCCGCCCCGAACCGTGCAGCTCAACCCGTTCCTGAGGTTCGGTCGACCGCGGAGATAGGCTCGCGGGGCATCGCCGGTTCAGCGCTGCCATGTGACGGACTCCTCGCGTCGTATCGCTACGCCGAGATTCGTTTCGTGGCCGTGACCAGACTGGTCGCCGCGAATGGATTGCCGTACCAGAACCGCCATCCGAGACCCCGGCGTGTTGCGTCAGTTGCGCCAAGCGCGCTGAGTGTCTTCGCGTAAAGCGCTGTGGCCCGGATGTCGGCAATCGCCAGGCGCCCACCGGGTTTGAGCACACGCCAGGCTTCGGCGACTGCCTTCGCACGGTCACCGTCCGACTTGATGTTGTGAATGGCGAGGCTGGAGACCACGAGATCGAAGGCTGCGTCGGGAAACGGGAGCGCCCGCATGTCGCCCGTCTCGATGTCGATTCGATCCGGGACGCCTTCGATCTTCGCGTTGTGCAGCGTGACCTGGTGCGAGTTTCCCGACTGATCGTGCGTGCTCCAGAGGTCGACGCCGGTGACGTGCCCGGTCCGGAGTCGTCTCGCGACGGCGACGAGGACCGCGCCTCGTCCACACCCCATGTCGAGCACGCGTTCGTCGCCGCGAAGGTGAAGGTCGTCGAGGAGGTCGTCCCAGACCAGGAACTTGCCGCGCCTGGTCGTGTAGGAGAAACTCGCGGCGTTCGCCAGAAAGAACACGCCATAGAAACCCATGATGAGCGTCAGGTAGCCTTGCTGGCTCCGCCACGCAACGATCGTCGCGATCGAGAAAGCCGTGCCGAGCACGGCAAAGATCACGAGGGCGTAAGGCGCGTCATAGCCGCGAGCTGTTTTCGTGGGTCAGGTGGTAGCATGCCGTCGTGGCCCGCACCTTTGAACCCAGCCCGCTGGCTCCTCGGAACTCGCCCGAGGCTCGGTCCCGGGATCGCGACCTCGGCTTCGGAACGGTCGTCGGACGCGAAAGCCGACAGCGCCTGCTCAATCGAGACGGCTCGTTCAACGTCGCCCGGATCGGACTAGGACTGCTCGAGAACTTTGCGCCGTACCACGTACTCCTGACGATCTCCTGGGCCGGCTTCCTGGGAGTGGTGAGCGTCATCTATCTGGTTCTGAATCTCGTGTTCGCGCTGGCCTACGTGCTCTGCGGCCCAGACGCCTTGCTTGGCCAGGGGGCGACGATGCTGGGAGGGCGGTTCAGCCAGGCGTTCTTCTTCAGCATCCAGACGTTCGCCACGATCGGGTACGGCCAGATCGGCCCGAACGGGTTGGCCCCAAACTTGGTCGTCACAGTCGAGGCGCTGGTCGGTCTCATGTACCAGGCGCTCGCGACGGGGCTGCTGTTTGCCAGGTTCACACGGCCCCATCCCGCCTTGCTCTTCAGCCGTATCGCCGTCGTTGCTCCTTACAACGACGGACAGGGGCTGATGTTCAGGCTGGTGAACGGACGGCGGAGTGAGATCATCGAACTCGAAGCGCAAGTGCTGTTCAGCGCGGTCGAGCCGGACTCACGCGGCGGAGCTACGCGCCGGTACACATTGCTCTCTCTTGAACGCAACAAGGTGACGTTTTTCCCTCTCTCCTGGACCATCGTGCACCCGATTGATGCTGCGAGCCCCCTGGCTGGGCGAACTCCCGAAGACCTGGAGCGAGCGCAGGCCGAGATCCTGGTCCTGCTGACCGGCATAGACGAAGCGCTGGAGCAGACTGTTCACGCACGGTCGTCGTATCGCGCCGATGAAATCATCTGGAACGCCCGATTCAAGTCGATGTTCCTGCAGCCTGACGCGCGGTCGCGGGTCGCCGTGGACATCAGCCGGATTCACGAGATTGAGCCGCTCTAACCAGAGAGCACAGGGCAAAGGGCAAGTTCGATGGCTCGAATTGCCCTCAGCTCTCTGCTCTCGACCCTGAGGAGGGACGTAAAATGATCCGCATGAGCCTGCGCAGGAGTTCGATTCTCGGCGCGCTCGTCGCCGTTGGCGCGTTGTCCCTTGCTGTCTCAGCGCAGCAGGCGCAGTCCGGTCGCGGTCGCGGACCCGAAGGGCCTCCGGTGGTGGAGGTCGAGAAGCTTCGCGACAATCTCTACATCCTCAAAGGCGGCGGCGGCAACACCGCCATGTTCGTCGGCACGAACGGCGTGGTCATCGTCGACACGAAGATTCCGGGCTGGGGCCGGCCGCTGATCGACAAGATCAAGGAGCTGACGAACAAGCCGGTGACGACGCTCATCAACACGCACACGCATTTCGATCACGTGGGCGGCAACGTCGATTTCCCGGCGGATATTGAGGTCGTCGCGCATGAGAACACCAAGAAGAACATGGAGCGGGGAATTCCGCCGAAAGGCTTCGAGCAGCTGGCAGGCCCCGACGTCTTCAAGGCGAACAACGGAAGAAACATCGCGAAGAAGACGTACAAAGACAAGCTGTCGCTCGGCAGCGGTCCGGATCGCGTCGACCTCTATTACTTTGGTCCGGGCCACACCGACGGCGACTCGTGGGTGGTGTTCCCGGCGCTGCGCGTCATGCACGCCGGCGACATCTTCGCGGCGAAGGGCTGGCCGCTGGTCGATACCAGCAACGGCGGCAGCGCCGTCGCGTTGCCCGATACGCTCGCAAAAGCTGCCGGCTCGGTGCAGAACGTGGACTCCATCATCACCGGCCACAGTACGGTGATGACGATGGCGGACCTCAAGGAATACGCCGCGTTCAACCGCGAGTTCATCGACGCCGTGCGCGCCGCAAAGAAAGCGGGGAAGTCAGTTGACGATGTGGCGGCCAGCTGGAAGGTGCCGGGAAAGTTCGTCGGGTACGAGCAGCCTGCACCCGATCGGCTGAAGGCAAACGTGCAGGCGGCGTTCGACGAGCTGAAGTGAAAAAGCGCCCCCGTCTCAGTGTAGCGTCGTCAGCTGGCGGTCGATATGCGCGAGCTTGCCGGATTGCGTACAACCCGGATCGCTGAAACCCCATTGTCGGCAATCGAGAACACGAAGATCGATTCCAGCCGCTGGCCGATCCGCACGACGAGCGCCGGCTCGGAATTGACGTCTTCGATTCTCAGCGAGACGTCGCCGATGCCTGTCGTCTGCGCCACGCGGTGCAGGCCGATCAGAAAGTTGAGGACCTCAAGCCGCCTGCTGGAACATCTGCGCGAGGCCCTCGCGCAGCGTCGGATACTTCGGCCGCCAGCCAAGCTCCGCCTTCGCTTTGGCGTTGGACAGTGGCATCCGGATCGAGACGACACGGGCCATGTAAGGGGCGACAAGCCGCGGCAGCCAGGCGGGCACCCTGAACGGCGCCGCCGATCCGCTGTACTTCGCGAGCGCCTCGACAATCTCCGTCATGCTCACCGCACGATCGTCCACGATATCGTACGCGCTGCCCGCTGGGGCCAGATCCAAAGCGCGTACGGTCGCGCTCACCGCATCGTCAAGATGGATGAGCGGCAACTGGCTCGCATCGCCGCGCACGACCGGCAAACGTCGTTTCCTGACCATGTCGATCATGGCAACGGTTGACGCCGTTTCGAGACCGTAGAACATGCCGTAGCGGAGCACGACGCCTTCAATCGACCCGCGGGTTGTCGCGTCAAGCACTTGGGTCTCCATCGAGCGAACGGCTGCAGCGCCAGCATCGCCCGTCGCGTCGGATCCGGGGCCTCGTTCTGACAGCATGGCAAACGAGCCAACGATGAATCGTCTGGCGCCAGCCTTGATGGCTGCGTCGAGCAGGTTTCGTGTGCCGTCGATGCGAAGGCGGTTCGTCGCCTCGAGATCGCGGGTCCGGCGCGGTCCGCCCTTGGGAAGGGCAGTCAATTGATGAATCACGTGCGTAGGATGGGCCGACTCGACCGCGGCGATGAGAGCCGCTCGATCCAGCGCGTCGGCGACCACTACGGAAGCGCCAAGCGTGCGCAGCTCGTCCCGTCTGCTTCCCGAGCGCGTCAGCGCACCGACCTGGTGGCCAGCGGCGACCAGCGCGCGTACGAGGGGAATGCCAATGACCCCAGATCCACCCGCTACAAAGACATTCATGACGACTTCCTCTCTCGGGCGAAACGGATTGCCAGCACGGCGCCAAGCAATTCGAGCACGGCGAGCAGGACGGCGGTCGTTGCGAACAGCGGCCGCCAGTGCGGGTCCACGTGAGCGACGTGATCGGGACTGACGAAGACGAAGTGATTCACCAGCCCGAAAATGAATGCCCCCGCCATGGTGATCGCGACAATCCAGCTCCCGAAACGCGGTGCGGGCCAGGTCAGCGCGAGTCCAATCAGCGGACCCGCGAGAATGACGAGCAGGACGAATAGATTCTGCGTGGGTGAGAGCGGTACCTGAGCCTGGGTGTGAGCGATGCCGTGGACGATGGCGACCAGGAGATGCGCGAGAACAACCGCGGTCATCCAGGTCCAGGCACGGCTGCGATTTCCGGTCATATCCATAGGACGAGTCAAGGCTCCTGAACGTGACAAGCTGGTCTGCTAGACTTCAAAAGCATGACCTCATTTGGCGATCGTTACGTGCTCGCTTCCGGACGCTCCGGGCACGACCGTCTTCGAATGCTGTGCGAAATTCATGATCCGCATACGCGGAACTTGTTGCAGCGGGCGGGGTTGGGGCGCGAGCACCGCTATGTCGAGTTCGGTTGCGGTCTGGGCTACGTGTCGCGTTGGGCCGCGACGCAGGCGGCCCAGGTCACGGCAATCGATTTGAGCGAGGAGCATCTCGGTGAGGCGAGCCGGCTTGCGAAAGCTGAGGGGCTGACGAATGTCGAGTTTCTCAACCGCAGCATTTACGACCACGGTCTGCCCTCGGCGACGTACGACTACTCGGTACTCGCGCTGGCTTCTGGTTCATCTCAACCGGCCTGTCGACGCCATGCGCAAGATCGGCGAGGCGCTGAAGCCCGGCGGCATCATGGTCTGCGAAGAGGTGGACGTCGCGCAGGTGTACACGGAGCCGGAGACCAAGGGCTACCACACTTACCGGGATCTCGCGCTCGCGGCGGGGCGCAAGCGCGGCGTGGACTACGAAGGCGGCCGTCGGTTGCACGTGTGGGCCCGCGAAGCCGGCTTCGAAGTTCTCGACGCAACTGCGTATCATCCGCACTACCTGAACGGTACACACAAGAACTTCTGGAGCTGGACGTTCCTCGAAGCAGGTCCCAGCCTCATCGAAGAAGGCCTGCTGACCAGCGACCGCCTGGCACAACTGGCGGAGCAGATGCGCGAGGCCGACGACAATCCGCAGGTGCTGGTCGGGCACTGTCGGAATCATCAATTGATAGCCCGCAAGCCCCGGTAGGCTGCGGCGCGGCGCGCCCTCATGACACAACCACTCGAGCTTGGTCTGGATACGTTCGGCGATGCGACTGTCGATGCGGACGGCGCGCCCCTGTCTCAGGCGCAGGCCGTCCGCGATGTCGTCAAGCAGGGAGAGCTTGCCGATCAGGTCGGTCTGGCGTTCATCGGCGTCGGCGAACACCACCGCCCGGATTTTTCCGTCTCGGCGCCTGAGGTCGTGCTCGCCGCGATTGCCGCGAGAACCTCCCGCATCCATCTCGGGTCGTCGGTCACGGTGCTCAGCACGGACGACCCCGTCCGCGTCTTCGAGCGCTTCTCCACGCTGAACGCGATCTCGAACGGCCGCGCCGAAATCATCGTCGGGCGCGGGTCGTTCACGGAGTCGTATCCGCTGTTCGGCTACGACATGGCGAACTACGACGAGCTGTTCGAAGAACACCTGAACCTGTTTGCTGAATTGCTCAAAGGCGGACCGATTACCTGGAAGGGGCGTCTCCGCGCCCCGCTGAACGGCGCGCGCGTCTATCCGGAGATCGAGGGCACGCTGTACACGTGGGTCGGTGTCGGCGGGACCCCGCAATCGGTTGCGCGGGCCGCGCACTACGGGCTGCCGCTGATGCTGGCGATCATCGGCGGAAACCCGGCTCGTTTCGCGCCGTATTCCGAGCTTTACCGCGAGCAGCTCGAGCGGTTCGGCAAGGCGATCCAGCCGATTGGCGCGCACTCGCCAGGTCATGTGGCCGCCACCGACGAACAGGCCAAGGAAGAATTGTGGCCTCACTACGCGGTGTTGATGAACCGCATCGGATCGGAACGAGGGTGGTCGCCCATCGGGCGCGATCACTTCGAACGCGAGGCCCGCGACGGGGCCCTCTTCGTGGGATCTCCGCAGACGGTCGCGGCGAAGATCGTCCGCACCGTCAAAGCGCTGGGCCTGTCGCGTTTCGATCTGAAATACGCGAACGGGACGCTGCCGCACGACAAGCTGATGACGAGCATCGAGCTCTACGGGACGAAGGTTGTCCCGCTCGTGCGGGACATGCTCGGCTGAAGGGATCCCGCCCCGCCTGTCAGGCGTGATCAGCAAGAGCCGCGTGATCTGTTCTTCGTACCGAGCCGCGGTCCATCCTCGCTGCAGGACCAGATCCTCCCACGTCCTCAGCGACGTGAGCGTCCAGAGCAGATCGGCGGCCACGGCCTGATCGACGCCCCTGCCCAGGGTCCCTTCCTGCGCGAGCCGCGCGACGATTCCCCGGCATCCTTGAAGGCGATTCTCGAGTCGGTCCTGCCACGAGCGCTCAGCCGCCTCGTCCTGACGCCGGACCGCTTCAAGTGCCCGGGCCACGGGCCAGATGTCCGGATTGAATTCGGCCTGCAGCGCCACCATCTGCCGAATCGCGTCGACGGCGCTGGCCGCATCGGTGACCCGCCGAATCGCCGCAGTCAGCCCGCGGCGCTCGTCTCCGTGACGGACGACCGCGGTGAAGAGCTCGGCGCGGTCGGCGAAATGCAGATACAGCGCCTGTCGCGAGACACGCGCGGCTCGGGCGACATCGGCCATCCTGACGTCGGCCCCGCCGCGCCTGACCACGAGCCTGAGCGTGGCATCGAGGATGCGGCGCCGCGTGGCCGGGTCCCCAGCTGGACTTGACACTGTGTCTAGTGACAGGCTACGATAGCGGCCTGAACTTGACATTGTGTCAAGTATACCACCAGCCGGGAGGACATCATGGAGTCTGACGTCAACGCAAGCGATGATGCCGCCATCAGAAGCCTTGTCGATCAGTTCGTGGAAGGCTGGAATGCTGCCGACGGGGCCACCCTCGCACGAGGATTTCGCCGAAGACGCTGACTTCACCAACATCATGGGCCTGCGAGCGCACGGTCGCGACGTGATCGCCCGTGGCCACGACGAAATCCTCGCCACGTTCTTCAAGGGGACGCGTCTGCACTCGGAGATCGATCAGATTCGGTTTGTGCGACCTGACGTCGCGGTCGTGGACGCGTCGTGGATGTTACGTACGCCTGACGGGGAGCCCTTCCCAATCAAGCGCTCGTCGATGGGCCTGGTCGCGACGAAAGACAACGGGGTCTGGTCGATCGCCGTCCTGCGCAACATGATCCCGTTCGAGCGGCCGGTCGCCGGCCCCATCGAACGCTCGCTTGCTGCCGCTCGCAGCTAGAGCGGGAGGACTAAAGACACCAACGACCAACGACTATGAAGGCCGGCTGATGGTGAGTATCTGCGGCCGCGCGTGGTCGACCTGCAGCGTGCTGTGCTCGATCTGAAACCGCTCCTTGAGCATCTGCTCGAGCGAGCGACGCACGGCATGGCAGTCCGCCCTGGGCGCGACCAGCACATGCGCCGTGAGGATGGGATGGCCGGGCGCCAGTTCCCAGAGATGCAGGTCGTGCACCTGGCTGACGTGTTCGGCACGGGCCATGGCGTTGCCGACTTCAGTGGGCACGATGCCCTCCGGCGCGCCCTCGAGCAGCACGCGCATGGCCCTGCGCTGGAGCCCGACACCGGACCGGATCATCAGGCCTGCGACGAAGAGCGACGCGATCGCGTCCGCCCGATCGAACCCCGTGAAGATGATCACGATTCCGGCAATAAGGGTGCCGATGAATGCATAGAGATCAGTAATGATGTGTTGAAAGCTGCCTTCGACGTTCAGGCTTTCCCGGTTGGCCTTCGCGAGAACCCACGCCGCCACGACGTTCACCACGACTCCAACCGCCGCGACTGCGGTGACGAGCCGTCCTGCAACAGCCGGCGGACTGATCAGACGTGAGATGGCTTCGTAGATCACGAGGACACCAAGTACCAGCAGCACCGCCCCGTTGGCCTGCCCGCTCAGCACCTCGGCCCGTCGCATGCCGTAGGTCAGGTGATCGCCGGTCGGGCGCTGCACCAGTCGGATGACGATGAGCGACAACATCAGCGCGCCCGCGTCCGTCAGCATGTGCCCGGCGTCCGACAGCAGCGCCAGCGAGTGCGCCAGAATCCCGACGACGACCTCGAACGCCATGAACCCGACGATGAGCAGCAACGAGATCGTCAAGTAGCGTCGATCGGCATCGGCGCGAATGTCGTGCGAATGGCCCGCTGCGTGATGATCGTGGTGGTGGTGGTCGTGACTCACGTGCGGGTGGCCTATCTGATACCGAACACGCGCTGTGCCGCGGTTCGAAAGAGGTCGCGGTGCGGGCTCGTGACGAACATCCACGACAACGCGCGGACTCCGACCGGCATCTTCCTCTCGCCGGTGGTCGGTGCGAACCAATCGGTCAAGGCCTGGAGCGGCTCGTTCCGCAGCTCATCGAGTTGCGCGACTCGATGAACACAGCCGACCGTGCAGAACGGCGCGCACGGTTTGGACGAGTGGTACTCGCGTTCGAGATCGTCCGGGCCATAACGTTCGAGCGGGATTCCCGGATAGCCACGCTGCTGCGAGCACCAGTGCACCAGGCCATCCTCGCACACGTAGAGATACCGCGAACCGGCACGGCAGAGCCACGCGTTTGGTCTCCCCTGCGACAGGTTCTTCTGAAAGCGATTGTAATTCGCAAAATCGAAGAGCGACGCGCCCAGCCCGACGATCCTATCCAGGACGCCCCTCTGCTCATCGCTTAGAGGCAGCAGTTGCCCATGATGATCATGGATGATGCCGACTGTGGTTGAGAACCCCAGGGTCGCCGCCCGCCGCGCAATGACAAGTGCATCATCCGGCCGGCGGACGGTGCTGCCGACAACGACGTTGATCGTGACGTCGAATTCGGCGTGGCGCGCGAGGTTCTGAAGGGTGCGATCCAGCACCTTCAGACTCTTCTTCGACACCTCATCAGGCATCACGTTGTCGATGCTGATCTGCAGGTGGTCCAGACCCGCCCGGTTGAGGCGCACGATCCGATCAGACGTGAGCAGGTATCCGTTCGTGATGAGCGTCGCGATCATGCCGCGCTGGCGGATCGCTGAAACGATGTCATCCAGCTGAGGATGCAGCATTGGCTCGCCCCCGCTCAGCGTGACAATGCCTGTGCCGAGTCCAGAGAGAAGCTCGATGCGGCGGACGACGTCAGTCGCAGGCACCGGCTCGGAGACCGCGTCGAACTCGTTGCAGTAGGTGCACGAGAGGTTGCAGCGCCGTATCGGGATCAGGTGCGCCGCAACCGGTTGGCTGGGGTACTTGAACGCCCGGGCCATCATCCGCGCCTGCCGGACCCGGCGCCGGAACGCGCGTACACGCCGCACTGCAGGAACGAGATTCACCGACCCACCAGAGCGATAGAGTAGTGCCGCATCACGCGATCGACCGCGTGCTAGGCGCTTCGCCAGGCAAACGGAGCGTAGTGTCCATTGTTGTTCCCGGTCACGTCGTCCCATGCGAGTCCGAGCGCGTGCACGTGACTCCGTGACGCGTGGGCCAGGGCCAGGCGATCCGAGGCTGGATGGCCGGTGTTGTCGATGTGCATCGGCTCCGTGGCGTTTGGGTTGATGCCTTTCACGCCCTCGGCCGCCATGTCGACCAGGCTTGATGCGTTCACCGACCACCTGGCCCCGTCGCGTTCGAACCGGATCGGCGCCGATTCGACGCCGAGGAAGGTTCCGACAAGCCCCGACAGCGCGGACATCGGGCCGCCGGCTGCGCCGCTCGCGATTGCGGTCAGCGCGTCACGTTGCTCGGCGCTGGCGCGATCGTCGGCGATGACGCCAACCGACCAGTTTCCCTTGCCCATCGCCTCGGGCGTCAACCCCAGGACAATGAACGCGAGACCGTCGAGCGACAGAAGGCCGTAGCTTCCCCGGTCAATCTGGAACGCCATCGCGAATGTGCAGGACCCTTTGGTCGGGTTCGCGGTCATCTGTCCCAGGATGCAGGGACAGACGAAGTCGCAGCTGCATGTTTCGTAGTATCGCCCACTCACTTCCCACGTCGTTGGCACAGCTACCTCCTTCTGCAAAAGCTGCTAATGATCGGATCGTCAAGAAGACTTCTTGTCCCAGGCGAGCGCCCCGGCGTCCTTTCCGGCAACCGAGTAGAGCGCCCCCGGCGCGTTGCGCGTCTTCTGGAATTGCTCGAGTGATTCGCCCCTCATCGCGGCGTAGATGTGCAGGTTCGACACACCTATGACGGCGCCGAGCTTTTCGAGCATGAAAAAGATCACGCCGTAGTGGATCATGCCGCGCCAGTTGCGCGTACGGACGAGGTGTCGCTCCTCCTCAGTCAGTTCTGCCCCGGAAAACGCGGCCTCGGGATCTGCCAGAAAGCGCTGACGGTGCGCGGGGTCGATGAGCGCGTGCAGGAACTTGTTCAGACGATACGCGCGTACGCTCGTTTCGAGGGTGAACGGATAGGTACCAGGAATCCTGTCGACGCCGTCGAGCTGCTGAGCGATGTGACGTCTGTATTCCTCGTCGTCGCTCTTGCCGACGCCCGGCCCCGCTTCGTTCTCGTAGATGGCGGTGGCGATGGCGGTCATCGAAGGCAGATAGTAGCTCTGGTGAGTCTTGCGGACATGGGCGGACAGCGCCCCGCGCATGACGAGCCACATGATTACTTCCGATCCTTCGAAGCCGCCAAGCGACGCGTACTCGGCATGCGTCAGCTCGGCCAGCCGCTCGGGATCCTTTTCGATGAGCTCGAGAAACTGCATGTCCCACGGCGTGTTGTTGAAGCCTGACCGTTCGCCGTGCACCTGGTGCGACAACCCGCCGGTGGCCACCAAAGCGATCTTGAGGTCTTCCGGATAGCTTTCGATGGCCCGCCGGAGCGATTGCCCGAGCTTGTAGCAGCGACGCGCCGACGGAATCGGAAACTGAAGAACGCCGACCGCCAGCGGGATGACGCGCATCGGCCAGCGGCCGTCGCGCGACGCAGCCGGAGCGAGCATGGACAACGGCGAGAACAGTCCGTGGTCGAGCGGCTTGTCCTGGAAGAACGACATGTCGAACTCGTCTGCCATCAACGCCGAGCCGATGTGACGGGCCAGGGCGGGATGGCCGATCGCGGGCGGCAGTGCGCGCGGGCCGCCGCCTTCATCCGCAACGGGGAACTGCTCGCCGACGCCGAGCGCGAACGCGGAGTAGTGATCGAAAAAGAACGACGTGACGTGGTCGTTGAAAATGACGAGCAGGACGTCGGGCCGCTTTTCCGTGAGCCAGCGCTGCAGCGGTTCGTAGTGCTCAAAGATCGGCGCCCAGGCCGGGTCGTCGCGCTTATTGCGGTCGAACGCAAAGCCGATGGTTGGTGTGTGTGAGCTGGCGAGGCCGCCGATGATTCGTGCCATGGCATGGATTGTAACGCCCGGGCGGTAAGTCCTTGCCGATCGGGTCCCGGCCGGACTAGACTCCCGCCTCAAGAGGAGGGCCAGATGGCCAGCTCCCGGCGTCCGTTCAGCGTCTTTCTTGCGAATCCGGCGCCGGCTGCCGAGCGAATCGGCTTCTCCTTTATCACGCCACGCGCCCTGCCAGTCCTGGCTGCGGTGACGCCGAACGTTGACGCCATCAATCGGCTGCGCCTCGTCGACCAGACGCTCGAGGAGTTTCCGTTCGAGGAGGTCGAAGCAGGCGACCTCGTCGGCATCAGCATCCACACCTTCAACGCGATCCACGGCTATGCGCTCGCGGGGGAAGCCCGCAAGCGCGGCGCCACGGTCGTGTTCGGTGGTCCGCACGCGTCGATTTTCCCGGCGGAGGCTCTGCGCTACGGCGACGCCGTCGTGACGGGCGACGCCGAGATCGCCTGGCCCAGGCTTGTCATCGACTACATCGAGGGCCGGCTTCAGACGACCTACAAGGGCGGACGGGTGGCGCCGGACGCGTTCGTGCCCGCTCGGTGGGATCTCATGAAGCTGGATCGCTATCTGGTCGCGTCGATTCAGACCGTGCGCGGCTGTCCCAAGCAGTGCTCATTCTGCTCCGTGTGGGTGCAGGACGGCCGCACGCCGCGCACGCGGGCCACCGACGCCATCCTCGCGGAGGTGCACCAGCTCCATCGGGCCGGCTTCCGCCTCATCATGTTCGCCGACGACAACTTCTATCCCTATACACGCGAGGACATCGCGAACGCACGGACGCCCGCCGACAAGGCGCGCCTCGAGCAGGGCCTCGCAGAGCGCTTCGAGCTGCTCGAGCGGCTCGCGGCCGAGGCGCCGCCGGACCTGGATTTCTGCACGCAAATCACGATGGAGGTGGGTGACGATCCCGAGTACCTGGCGGCCATGAAACGCGCGCACGTCATCGGCGCGCTCATCGGCATAGAGAGCATCACCGATGCCGGGCTCAAAGCGACCAACAAGCTATTCAACGTCAGCGGAACGGCTCTCGTACAGAAGCTCGAGACCATCCGCAAAGATGGCTTTCCCTATATCTTCGGGGCGTTCATCTTTGGCATCGAGAGCGACACCACCGAGACGCTCGACGATACCATCCGCTTTGCGCGCGACTGCGGCATCGCGCTTGGGCAGTTCATTCCATTGACGCCGCTGCCCGGCACGGTCGACTTCAGCATGATGCGCCGGGGCAAGAAGGCGCTGCAGCTGATCAAACCCGATTACGACTATTGGCTGGACCCGCATCATCCCATCGTGCTGTACCAGCATCCCACGTTGAGCGAGAGGCAGATCCTCGACCGCGTGGACCGGGCCTGGCTCGAGTTTTACAGCGTCGGCGCGATTCTGAAGCGGGCCCGGCGCTTCGGTTTCACGCGCAATCCGATAAAACTTCTCGCGTACCTGGTGGCGTGTCGCGGGCTGCTGACGCGTTACCGCCGCTACGGCTTGTCGGCCGACAGCGCGGTCCGTGGAACCAAGCGCAGAATCGCGGGCTTACTGGGCCGCCTCGCGCTCGCGTTGATGAAGCGCGCCCCGCAGCCGGTCTGAAATCTTCGGGTCGATCCGCGCCGTGCGATCCGACTGTTACTTGCGATTCGCCCCGCCAGGTCCGGCGCGGCTGCCGAACGTCGCTTCTTCAACGGTGAACCACCAGTCGACATTGGCGGAGTCGACCGAGATCTGGAACACGCGCGGATCGTCGGCCGCGTAGGCGGTATTTTCCCCCTGGCCCTTTTCGTCGACAATCTCCTGAAGATCGCGTCCGCTGATGGCGCTCTGGAGGATGAGCCGGAATCGGCCCGACCCGGTGGGAGATTCGTTCACGGTTCGCCAGTGCATCCGGAGCGCCCCGGTCAGGCCGACAAACGATTCAGTCTGGCTGTTTCCGCGGCCGGACCATTGGCCCAGCTCCTTCCAGACCACGACCTCCTTCGGGGCAGGCCTGGCCGGCGGCGCCCCACAGGTGCTCGCCAGGAGTCCGAGAACTGCAACCATGCCGGCGAGCCGCGTGGTCATTTCATTCGCTGATACGACCGTTCGTTCTCCGCGCAGATCTCGTCCACGAGTTCCGTATCGACCGCGATCTGTTGTTTCAACGTGACGGTCCACGGCCGGGTGTACGCCTTGGCATCGTCAACGGTGACCTCGATCTCGAGGTGTCCGAAATCGGGGCGGCGGATGCGCTCGCGCACTTTGGCCGACTCGGTCACGACGCTCCCGTTCCAGTCGATCCATACATCGTCGCGGAATCCGATCGTGTCCACGACGAGCGTGTCGTTGGACCAGGTGGCGGAGGAATACCCTTGCCACGAGGGCTGCGGGTCCTTCGGCAGCGGCCGACCGTCGGTGAATATCTGACGGTAGCCCGCGTTCATCTCGTTGAGCATCACGAGAAGACCGGGCGTCTGCACGAACTTCAACAGGTGAGGGAGGCTGTAAGCGCGCAGAAACGTATCCGGGAGGCAACGGACATGCGGATCGTCCTTCGCCCAGTTTGCCGTGCGCTCCTTCACGAGCGCCGCCAGCCACGGCTGGTACGGTAAACCTCCGGGCAGACTCGCACCAATGTTGATCCCTTCTCGACCCATCGGCAGTTCGGATCCGCACGTGTACGTGACGGGATCCTGACGGGCGCACAGCGGGCTCCCGGTGAGCCACATGCCCGAAAAGTCGGGCTTGCCGTCGGTCGTGCGCGGAGCGCGCGCCGACAGGTCCACCATCCGGTCAGCCTTTCGTGGAACACCGGCCGTCGGGTACCTCAACCACTGGCCCGTCATGGGAACGGCTGCGCATACGAAGCCGAACGCGACGAGCACGACGACCGATGGGTTCCACATTCGACGCATTTGGCCTCCGGGTCACGTCATTGTACTGATCCACGTTGGTGCATGCCTCTCTCGCCGACACGGCGCTAGAGTCGGGCACGCATCCTCAGGTCACAGTCGCATGAACGCTGGCGAAACGGTCAGTCACTATCGCATCGTCTCGCTGCTGGGCGGCGGCGGGATGGGTGTCGTCTATCTGGCCGAAGATCTGACGCTCGGACGCAAGGTCGCGCTGAAGTTTCTGCCGCGGGAGTTCGCGCGCGATCGCACGGCCGTGGAACGGTTCCGGCGCGAGGCGAGAGCGGCGTCCGCGCTGAACCACCCGGACATCTGCACAATCTACGAAATCGCGGAGCATGACGGCCAGCCCTTCATCGCGATGGAGCGGCTCGAGGGCCAGTCGCTCCGAGACCTGCTCCACGACCGGCGCCTCTCAATCGACGAGCTGCTCACGCTGGCGATCGATGTAGCCGACGGGCTCGACGCGGCACACCGCGCGGGTGTCGTGCATCGCGACGTCAAGCCGGGCAACATCTTCGTCACCACCCGCGGGCACGCGAAGGTGCTCGATTTCGGCCTCGCGAAGATGGACACGCCGGCGTCCCCTGGGGCCTCCGCGCTCCCGACGAAGCACGCCGAAATGCACTTGACGGATCCAGGCGTCACGCTCGGCACGGTGGCGTACATGTCGCCGGAGCAGGCACGGGGCGAATCCCTCGACGCCCGGACCGATCTGTTTTCCTTTGGCGTCGTGCTCTACGAGGCAGTCACCGGTGTCCAGCCGTTCCGCGGCTCCAGTTCGGCCGTCATCTTCCACGAGATTCTGGGCACCGCGCCTCCGCCGCCGCAGCGGCTGAACCCCGACACACCTCCGGATCTCGATCGTCTCATCGTGAAGGCGCTCGAAAAAGATCGGGACGTCCGCTGCCAGAGCGCCGCGGAGATGCTGTCGGATCTGAAGCGGCTGAAGCGCGATCGGGACTCCAGGCTCTCGGCGGCCCAGGGCGCGATGGTTTCCGAAGCGATCCCGGCAGCCAGCGCGCCAGCGGCCCCGTCCCAGACAGGTACGTCGTTCGCTTCGAGCTCCTCGGACGTTCAAGTGGCGACGGATCTGGTGAAGCGGCATCGAACGGGCATCGCGGTTGCGGGGGCAGCGCTCGTTCTGGTTCTGCTGGGTGCGCTCTACGTCGTGAGAACCCGCCCGTTCCAAGGCAGGCCGGCGGCCGTTGAGGATTTGAAGGTCGAGCAACTCACCTTCAACGGGAACGCCGAGCAGCCGGCGCTCTCGCCCGACGGCAGGTTTGTGGCCTACGTCAGCGACAACGGCCTGTGGATTCGACAAACCGCAACGTCCAGCAACGTCCAGATCGTAGCGGCGGAGCCCGGGAGCGGCTTGCGTGGCGTCACCGTGACGCCCGACAACAACGTTGTGGACTTCCTGCGCGTACCTGGCGACGCCAAGACTCCGCCGTCGCTCTGGCGCGTCCCCTTCCTCGGAGGCGCCCCAAAGCTACTCGTCGAGGATGTCCACAGTCCTCCGGGTGGTCCCCCGACGGCGGGTACATGGCGTTCATCCGGTCGAACCTCGCAGCGAATCCCGCATCTCTTGTCGTGGCGGATGCCGACGGCCGGAACCAACACGTTCTCACCACGCAGCAGCAACCGGGGCCGGGTTTCGCCACCGTGCTTCAGCCGAGGCGTCCCACGTCCGGCCGGCATGGTCGCCGGATAGCCTGGTGATCGCCTATCCGGCGCTCCAGGATGGAAGCGCCGGAGTGGTCGATCACATGATGTTCGTGAGCGTATCCGATGGAACTGCACGCCTCGGGCCGCCAGGCTCTGGCGGATCCGGCGTCGATTGGATCGATGGTTCCTTGCTCGTGGTCGGTCTCTGGGGCGCGGCGGTCGAGGGAGCGCAACTGTGGCGGATGTCGTACCCGGGCGGAAGTCTGTCGCGCGTCACCAACGACCTGAATGCGAGATCGCGGCAATTTTGATCGGCCTGATCTGTACGCCTGGCCTGGCGTTCGGCCAGTGGCTGAATTACCCGACGGCCGACGTTCCACGCACTCCCGACGGCAAGCCGAATCTGACCGCTCCGGCGCCGCGGCTTCCCGATGGCAAGACGGATTTTTCAGGAGTCTGGGGGACCGCAGCGAAGAACTCATGCAGGCCGGACGTCACTCAGTTCATCCCGTGCGGATCGGAGCTGCCGGGCTCGCCGCTGGCGCAGAACATTGGCGGCGGTGTGGCTGGTGGTCTGCCGTACCAGCCGTGGGCCGAGACGCTGGCCAAACAACGACGAGCCGATCTCAACAAAGACGACCCGCATGCACGCTGTAAGCCCGACAACCCGCCTCGGCCGTGGGGTGTACCGCACCTCATCAAAGCGGTTCACACGCCGCGATTGCTGGTGCTGCTCGACGAATGGAACGCCATGTACCGGCAGATCTTTGTCGACGGTCGGCCGCTGCCAGGGGATCCAAACCCCAGCTGGAATGGATATTCGTCTGCTGCCTGGGAAGGGGACACGCTTGTGATCCACACGATCGGTTTCCGCGACGGCCTGTGGCTCGACACGGGTGGCGATCCGATGACCGATGCCGCGAAGATGACCGAACGGTTGCGCCGGCCGAATTACGGGACGCTCGAAGTCGAGATTACCGTCGACGACCCGAAAGCGTATACGCGACCGTGGACCGTGTCGATGAACCAGGAGATCAGGCTCGACACCGATCTGGTTGACGAGTTCTGCATCGAGAACGAGAAGTCATCGCAGCGGTTGGTTGGAGCGAAGTAGTGTGACCGGCAACTAACGTTCTCCTTCCTCTTCGCCATTAGACACCACCGAAAGCATTCTGGATCGCCGCGTCAGTCTGATAGCGATGGTGTCTAACCCGGCATGCCCAACATGTTTCGCGATGTTGTCGATCCGACAATTACGGTCGGCAGCCGGACGCCGTACACCCTATCGGCCTCGCTCATCGCCCACACGCTGGTTGTTGCCGCCCTGATGGTGATGCCGCTCGTCGCGCGCGGCGTGCTCCCGACGCCGGCAGCCAGTCTCGTCTTCCTCGCTACCGGACCGAGACCTGTTCCAGCGCCGCCAGCAGTCGTCACACACTCCGTCGATCGCCCCACGGCGCACGCAGTGATGGCTATGTCCGACCCCAATGTGCCGTCGCTCCACGCGGCCGATTCATTGACAACGGATCACAGCACCGGGAACGACACGGATCCAATCGGCATCGCGGAACAAGCGCCAGGGACACTCACGACCTCGGGCATTCCGGGGGGCTTTAGCCCACCGTCGCTTGCGCCGCCATTCGCCGCTGTGCCGTTGTCAATACCGCGCGTCGGCGGGCTGATCCGGCCGCCTGCGAAGATCAAGGACTTCACGCCTGCCTATCCGCCGATTGCAATGGCCGCCAAGGTTCAAGGCCTGGTGATCATCGAGGCGACGATCGGACCGAGCGGACGAGTGCAGGATGCAAGAGTGTTGCGCGGGCACCCCCTCCTCAATTCTTCGGCCCTCGGCGCGGTCCACCAATGGGAATTCACGCCAACGCTGCTGAACGGCCAACCGATCGCGGTGATCATGACCGTCACGGTCGATTTCAAGCTGCGTTAGCCCTAACACCGACGCTCGCGTCTCAGCTACACTCGCCGATCTCATGTGACGGGCGCAGGGAGGATGTCGACGCGCTAAGACGCGCCGCGCGCTCTCCTGTGAGCGGCGGAGCGAAAAAGAGCCGGATGACCCGCACACGTCCACTCGAAGGTGCGTTCACCTGCGGCGCAGTCCTCGCCGTGCTGATGTCCTCGGCCGGCGGCCATGCGCAACAAGGCCGCGGAAGTACTCTGGGCCACAGTCCGTGGGCCTACAAGACGGCTGACGCGAGGTACCCGAGGTGTACGCGGTGCGGCTGAATGGTCTGCTCGACATCGCGCTTCACCCTCGCTTCTCGGACAACAAGTTCGTGTACTTGTCGTATTCGAAGCCTGGACCTGGACTGGCGCGGGAG
The DNA here is from genome assembly GCA_963725105.1 of uncultured Acidobacteriota bacterium. Lineage (GTDB taxonomy): Bacteria > Acidobacteriota > Vicinamibacteria > Vicinamibacterales > CAVVIG01 > CAVRXZ01. The sequence continues at coordinate 82,267 of CAVRXZ010000009.1, read as the reverse complement.
CGGAGACGCTCGGGTCCCGCCTGCCTGATCTGGCCCAAAAGGGATCAGGCAAGACGATGAGCGATGCCGTCGTCCGCGCCCGTTGGGATGGGACGGCGCTGACCGACGCACACGACATCTTCGTGGACAACAACGTCATCGACGACAGCATCTCGCAGACCTCGACGGTGCGGCTCGCCTTTGCGCCACAGCACAAGAGGTTTCAGGAAAGGAGATCTCCATGCGGAACATGCGCTGGGGTTGGATCCTGATCGGCGGGTTGCTCGGAGAATTCGTGGCCATCGTCTTCCTCGAGGGGCTGCGCCTGTTGCACGGTGGGTGGCTGGCGCCGCTTTCCACTGTCGGTTCGGCGGCCTTCCAGTTCGAGATGTTCGCGGGTATGGTCTTCTTCGGCTGGTGGATCGCGGGCAAGACGACTGCGTGGCCGGTCTTGCATGGCGCGCTCGTGGGCGTCTGCGCTGTGCTGATTTACGAGATTCTGGCGTTCGGCCAGCCGGTGCCACGGAACTGGTTTTACTTCCTCGCCCACGGGTTGAAGATCGGCGGCGGCGCGGTCGGCGGCTGGCTCGCTGCGCGGCGCGCGCGCGCACCGATGAGCGCCTCGGTTTCGCAGGTCGCGGGCGCCTAGCGCGCAGCGCCTGCTTCGACCGCTTTCAGCACGCGCAAGAAGTTGCCGCTCCAGATCTTGGCAACGTCCTCCGCCGAATAGCCGCGCCCGAGCAGACCGCGCGTCAAATTCGGCGCCTCGCTCGCGTCTTTGAAGCCGACGATGCCCGCGCCATGATCGAAGTCCGTGCCGATGCCGACGTGATCAACGCCGATCCGCTTGACGATGTAGTCGATGTGATTCAAGTAGTCATCGATCGTCGCGCGCGGCACGGCAGCGAGCGCCTGGGCCATGTAATCGCCTCGCTTCGTACCCTCGAGCCGGTTGGCGTCGTCGAGCACGCCCCGGAACGTCGAGGGCAGCCCGAAGCCAGCCCGAATCGTTCCGAGACGCGCCACGAACTCCGGCGGCCGCGGCGCGACATAGGTATTGAAGGGCGGCACGTGCACGACGCCGCCCTTTGGCAGCGATCGCATCCAGCTCCTCATCGAGAAGGTTCCGCGTCTCGTCGACCAGTGCCCGCGCTGCCGAATGACTGGCGATGACCGGCACGCGCGACAGCTCGAGGGTCTGCCTGACGCCCTTCGGCGTCAGCTGCGAGACATCGATGACCACGCCGAGATCGTTGAGCCGTTGGACAGCCGCCCGGCCGAGTGCTGAGAGGCCGCCGTTGGGCTCGTCATTGGGAACCGCGGGCCGCGACGAATCCGCGAACGCGTTGTTTCCCGCATGATTGAAAGCGAACACGCGCACGCCTTCGGCGGCGTAGTGGTTGACGAGTGAGACGTCGGTCCCGAGCGCGTAGGCGTTCTGGAAGCTGATCAGCACGGCGATCTTGCCCTCAGCGTGGCTGCGTGCGATGTCGGCAGACGTGCGCGCGAGTGACAGGCGGCGGGGATTGGCGGCGACGAGCTCACGGATCCGCGCGAGCTTCGCGTCGACCTCGCGACGGGCGGCAGCGATGGCCTCGGCCGTGTCCGCTCCAGTTGGCGATTGAATCGCCAGCGTGACCGTGGCCATGCCGCCCGCATCCAGCTTTTCGACGGTGATCTGCGACACACCGTCCGCGGTGCGATAGATCCCCGGTGTCGTCGGCATCAGCACGTCGGCATGAGTGTCGAGCGGAGCGGCGGCGGCGTGGACGGTGCGCACGCGATCGGGGGAGACCGTGGCGGCGGTCTGGGCGACGAGTGATGCCCCCAGGACGCCGATGACGAGCGTTGCGATCAGCGGATTCACCGACTTCGAACGTGTTTGATAGTCTCTCATGATGCCTCTTCGCTACGTATCATAGAGCTCATGACTCACCTGGAGGATATGTGAGAACAGCTTTGGATCTTCGCATCGCTCGGGCTGACCGCTCACCTCGCTCTTTTAAACGCGCAGGCGCCGAAAGACGCCGCGTTCAGAATTGAGAAGCTCGATGCGGCCCTGGATGAGATCGTGGCGCCGGATGCCGTGCTCGAAACGCTCGGCGACCGTTTCGCCCTGACCGAAGGTCCGGTCTGGGTGGACGACGCTCAGGGCGGCTACCTGTTGTTCAGTGACTGCGCGGCAAACGTCATTTACAAATGGGCGCGCAACCGCCCGCTGTCGGTGTTTCTCGAGAACAGCGGCTTCACCGGTCGCGACGCGTCCACGGCTGGCGCTTCAACCGTCGCGGGGCGTGTGGCGATCAGACTGATCGGATCAAACGGTCTCGCGCTGGACCCGCAGGGGCGCCTCGTGGTGACCGCGATGACCGATCGAACGCTCTATCGATTGGAGAAGGATGGGACCCGCACGATGCTGGCCGACCGGTATCAAGGCAAACGGTTCAACGGACCGAACGACGCGGTGGTGAAGTCGGATGGCGCCATCTACTTCACCGACACGCCCTGGGGCATGCGCGACGCCGAGAAAGACGTCGCCAGAGAGTTGCCGTTCAATGGCTTTTACCTCGTCAAAGACGGCAAGGTCACGTTGCTTGGTGGCGACAAGGACGATCCGAGCGCTTTGCCAAACGGCATTACGCTGTCACCGGACGAACGCTACCTTTATGTGACGGCCGGGCCGAGCCGGACCGTGCGGTACGAGATCCTTCCGGACGACACCGTCGCGAACGGCCGTCCGTTTGTCGAACACGGCGGGGACGGTATGAGAGTGGACCGAATGGGCAATTTGTACACAGTCGGTGGAGGTGGCGCCGGCGTGATTCAGATTACGTCGCCGCAGGGCAAGCCCCTTGGGAGGTTTCATCTTCCTCAGCCCGAGGGAGAACCGAGACCGCGCGTCTGCGCCACGAACGTCGCGTTTGGTGACGCCGACAACCGGAGCTTGTACATCACGGCCTGTACACACTTGTTCAAGATTCGTCTCAAGGCTCCCGGCGTCCGCCCCGGTCAGCGCTGATCACCAGCAGGAATGGATGAGATGTTCACGCGCTTTTGGCAGGCGGCGGCCGCCTGGAACGGCGCAGATCCTGTTCGTCCGTTCGGGTAGCAGGTACCTTGCACTTCGGGCGGGATGGCGCTATCTTCTGCCCACGCTCTTGGTTACCGGCTCCGGCCCTCACCTGCAGGCCGTCTGCTTATGGAAGACAAGACCATGACAGAAGACACTCCCAAAAATACCTCGCGGCGCAATTTCATCAAAGGCGTTGTGGCCTCCGGCGCGGTGGTCTCCTCGGCTGGCTATCTGTGGCGTTCGTCGGTGTTGTCCGGTCAGCAGCCGTCGGCGCCAGGCAGCGTCGAGCGTCTGATTACGCTGAACGTCAACGGCCAGGATCGGCGCGTCGACGTGCTGAAGCAGGAAACGCTGGCCACGACGCTGCGCTACAAGCTGGGGCTGACCGGAACCAAACTCGGATGCGACCGCGCCGAGTGCGGCGCCTGCACCGTCCTGGTCGACGATGTGCCGCACTACTCGTGTTCGGTGCTGACACACACCGTGCGCGGCAAGAAGATCGTCACGATCGAGGGATTGGCCGCGCCCGATGGCACGCTTCATCCCGTGCAGCAGGGCGTCATCGATGAGCAAGGCTTCCAGTGTGCGTTCTGCATGTCCGGATTCATCATGGCGACGGTTGGCTTCCTCAAGACGAATCCGCATCCAACGCGCACTGAGCTGGCTCACGGAATTTCGGGCAACCTCTGTCGGTGCCAGGACTACGACAAGATTCTCACCGCGATGATGTGCGGTGCAGAGAACATGCGGAAGGCGTGATCATGGCTGAACAGAAGCTCGTCGGGCAGAACTACATCGTTCCCGATCTGGTCGCGAAGGTCACGGGAAAGTCGAAGTACGCCGAGGACTTCCGCGCGGAGGGGATGCTCTTCGCCAAGCTCCTGCTGAGTCCGTTGCCGCATGCGCGGGTGAAGCGTCTCGACGTGAGCGCGGCCAAGGCGATGCCCGGCGTCAAGGCGATCGTCACGGCCGACGATCTTCCGGCGCCGTCCGACTCCATCAACGACAACGGCCAGGTGATCCTCGCGAATCTCGACGGTGAGGTCGCGCTCACGATGGAACCGGTCTATCAGGGCCAGCCGATTCTCGCGGTGGCAGCCGTTGACGAAGTCACCGCCGCCGACGCCATCGAAAGGATTGAGATCGAGTTTCGAGCCGCTGCCGTTCGTGGTGGATCCGCTCGTGAGCCTTCGCCCCGGCGGCCCGAACGCCAGGACGAAGGGCAACTACTGGTTCGTCCCGCCGCCGCCTCCGCCCGGACAAGGTCGTGGAGGGCAGCCCCAGAATCCGCCACGTCCGGAAATCCGTGAGAAGAAGTGGACGGCCGCGGAACTGGCCGAAGCGAACACCGGCCGCATGCCGATGATGGAGGATGCACCGGAAAAGTGGGCGCACGGCGATCTCGAGGCCGGCTTCAAGAAGGCCGATCTGGTGCTCGACGAGACGTTCGTCACGCCGGACACCAGCCACCAGACGCTCGAAACGCGAACCGCGATGGCGTACTGGCAGAACGGCAAGGTCCACGTTCACACGGGGACCCAGAGCACTGCACAAACGGTTCTCGGGGTGGCCCGATGGGCGGGCGTCGATCCAGACAACGTCGTCGTGGTGAGCGAGTACACGGGCGGCGGATTCGGCAGCAAGATCACCGGCGCGATTTCGCTGGTGATTCCGGTGCTTCTGGCGAAGAAGGCGAACGCCCCGGTGATGATGCGGATCAGCCGCGAGGAAGAGCATTACATCGGCCGCGCGACGGCCCGGCGTCCGCGGCCGAATGAAGGTGGGGTTCACGAAGGACGGTCACATCACAGCGATCGACATGTTCTCCGTCACCGACAACGGCCCGTTCGAGCGGCAGGGCGATACCAACAACACGGGTCTGATCGCGTCATTGATGTACCAGCCGGAAGCGATGCGGTTTCGCGGCATCGGCGTGCTGACGAACACGCCGCCGAGAGGGCCCCAGAGTCAGCCGGGCGGCACGCAGTCGCACATGCTCATGGAGCCGATCATCTCGAAGGCGGCGCGCAAGCTCGGGATCGATCAGGTGGAGATCCGGCGCATCAACGCGCCGGCCGGGAAGGCGTTGTTTGGACCGCCAGGTGGACCGAAAAACGCGAGACGTACATCACCAGCGCGTTCGTCAAGGAAGCACTCGACAAAGGCGCCGACCTGTTCAAGTGGGACGAGCGCAAAGCGCAGAGCGCCAAAAAGAACGGATCGAAGGTGCGCGGCGTCGGCGTCGCGGTGAGCACCTACAGCGCCGGGTCAGTCGGGTACGACGGCCTTTTCATTCTGAAACCGGACGGCAAGCTGTACATCCAGTCGGGGATCGGCAACCACGGCACCGGCTCGGTGAGCGATTGCCACCGCGTGTCGGCCGAGCTGCTCGGCGTACCCTGGGAGAAGGTCGTCGTGACTTTCGGCGACACGTCCAGGAATCTGCCGTGGACGTGCCCGAGCGGCGGCAGCCAGACGATTCACGCCATGACGCGCGCCGCCCACGCTGTCGGGATGGACGCGAGAAAGAAGCTCCAGGAGATTGCGGCGAAGGATCTGGGCGGGAAACCCGAGGACTACGACGTCGCCAACGAGCGCGTATTCCGTAAGGGCGGCGGGTCGGGCATGAGCCTGGCGAAGGCCGCGCAGCGAGCCATTGATCTCGGTGGCGCCTACGACGGCCATGAGCTGCCGCAGGAGCTGTACAAGTTCACCAAGGCGTCGGCCACCGCGCTCGCGGGTCAGGGCTTGATGGGCGTGGCGAAGGACAAGTACCCGCGCGACGGTCAGTCGCGTTCATTCGTCGCCGGGTTTGCCGAAGTCGAAGTCGATGTCGAGACCGGCAAATACCACATCCTCGACTACCTGGCGGTCGCTGACGTTGGGACGGTGATTCACCCGCGCAACCTCGGCGGCCAGGTTCTTGGGCGTTCGATGCTGGGCATCGGCCACACGATCGGTCAGAAGTGGGTCTACGACCAGCACTACGGTGTCGCGTTGGCCAGACGCTTCCACCACAACCGGCCGCCGACGATTCTCGATGCGCCTCAGCGCATGGAATGGGCCGCGGTCGGCATCCCCGATCCGGAAACGCCGGTCGGTGCGCGCGGCATCGGCGAGCCGCCGGTTGGCGCCGGCGCCTGTGCTGTGCTGAACGCGCTCAGCGACGCGCTGGGCGATGAGATCTTCCAGCGCGCGCCCGTGACTCTTGACATGATTCTGGATGCGCTCGAAGCGGGGCGGCCGACGACGGAGCCGCTCACGGCACACATTTAGACGCCGATCAGGAACAGTCGATGCAAAATGCAGATGCAGAATGTGGAACGCAACGGGCTGCGGCCCGCGCCAAATCGTATGCATTCTGCATTTTGCATTCGCATTTCTCTAGTCAGGGCTTTTACGGAGAACGATGATGGCCGTGATTCACGACGTGATGCCGGCGTTCGAGCTCTTTCAGCCGACCAGCATCGGCGACGCAGTGAGCCTTCTGAGCCGCCACGGCTCGGATGCGCTGGGTCATGGCGGGTGGGCTCGATTCCTTCGACTGGCTGAAGGACCGCATCAAACGCCCCAGCGTCGTCGTCGACCTCAGTCAGGTCCAGGGCTCTGCGCGGCACGAAGGCGTTGGCTGGCGGCGGTCTCGAGATTGGCGCCGGAACCACGCTGACTGAGCTCGGGCGCGATCCGGTCGTGCGGGACAAGTTCGGCCTGCTGAAGCAGGCGGCCGATCTCGTGGCATCGCCGCAGATCCGCAATCAGGGAACGATTGGGGGCAACGTCTCGCAGGACACGCGGTGCTGGTACTACCGCGCCGGCTGGACCTGCTACCGTGCCGGCGGCAACATCTGCTACGCCGACACGCCGATCCGCGATCAATCGCGAGCACGCGATTCTTGACGCCGACCGGTGCGTGGCCGTGAACCCGTCCGACACCGCGCCCGCGCTCATCGCGCTCGACGCTCAGATGGTCATCCAGAGCGCGCGCGGCGAGCGCCTCGTGAGCGCCGAAGACTACTTCGTCGGCCCCGGGGTCGACATCACGCGGATGACGGTCCTCGCGCCGGGCGAGCTGCTCACTGCGATCCGCATCCCGGCCGACGTGGGCCGGTGCGCACTTCTACTTCGAGAAAGTGCGGGATCGCAACGTGTGGGACTTCCCGCTGCTGAACGTCGCGTCGGCGGCCGCCTACTCGGGCGACAACATCGAGCGCATCCGCCTCGTCGTCAACGCCGCGGCGGCTCGCCCGCTGCGCTTGCACGCCGTGGAAGCCGCGGTCATCGGGAAGCCTCGCAATGAGGAGACGGCCAAGCTTGCCGGAGAGATCGCCATCAAGGGCGCGCAGCCGCTCCGGTACAACGGCTACAAGATTCCGTTGATGCGGAATCTGGTGAAGCGGGCCATCCGCGGCGCAACGGGGGTGCGACATGGACTTCGTAAAGTGGGGGCTGAATCCCTGGGGACAGAACATTCTCACGCACGTCTCCTGGACGCTCTTCTGGGCTTCGCTCTTTGCCGGTCTGATGTTCCTGGTGGCGCACGGCAGCTACATGCTGCTGTCGGCGCATCGCAAGCGGCCCGAGACCGAGACCGACCGGCTGGAAGCGGCCCATTCGAACCTGCCGACGCGCATCGAACGACACTCCTTGATGGCCAGGCTGTTTCACTGGGTGATGGCCGCCGCGATGTTCGTGCTCCTGTTCACGGCGTTTCTGCCGGTCGTCGGCGTCAAGTTCGCCTGGGTGACGTGGCACTGGATCGCCGGTCTTGTCCTGACCGGATCCATCGTCTTCCATATTCTGCACGCGTCGTTCTGGCTTGATTTCTGGTCGATCTGGGTCGGCCCGAAGGACATTCCCGAGATGAGGGCGGAAATCCTGCGCGAGCTCGGGCAGGACGTGCCGGGGCCCAAGTCAGGCAAATATCCGCTCGGCAACCGCCTGTATCACCTGGCGATTGTGGTCGCCGGACTGGCCGCTGTCGCAACCGGCGTGTTGATGATGTCGCGCGTGCGCACGCCGATCTTCACGCGGAACCCGTACCTGTTCGGTGACGGCGCCTGGGGCGTGACCTACGTGCTTCATGGTCTCGCGGGCGTTGGCCTCGTCGGTCTGGTCATCGCCCACGTTTACTTCGCCGTCCGGCCCGAGAAGTGGTCGATCACCAAGTCGATGCTTCTCGGCTGGATTACCCGCCGGCAGTATCTCGAACATCACGAGCCGGAGCGCTGGCGGATCGCCGCGAACCCGACCACCCGGACGTGAACCGCGACATGCCGCCTTCCTCCGAGGAGGCCTTGCCGCCGGCGCCCATCGACCCAGGGCTCGCTGAATTCTCCGCGCGCTGCGACGCCATCGAAGAGGCGTACGAGTTCATGCTGGCGTACGCCGCGCAAGGTCTTCCGAACGAGCAGGGAAGCGCGTCGGGCAGCCAGGTCCGCGACTTTCTGCGCAAGTGCGACGCAGCGCTCACCGGTCTGGCCTCGGTCCTCACGCACTGCGTCCGCCAGCTCGATGCTCCCTCGCTGCGCGCCCTATGACGCCTTCATCACCGTCGTCGACCAGGATGTGCGGCGCGCGCAGGCGGCGGTTGCAACTCGTGCTCGCGCAACCGTCCATCAGCTCGCAGCTCATCGACAACCTCAACGCGTCGATTCATCTGCGGGCGGTGCTGACCGATCTCTTTCTGCTCGACGAGGTGTTGAAGGGGTAGGGAGCGCCAGACGGGGCGGCGACGAAAAGGGCAAAGAGCAGAGAGCACAGGGCAAAAGGGCAGAGCGTCTAGAGTGGGCCTCTTCGTGACGAGTTTCGGGCTGTCTTGATCGCGGCCACGATCATCGCGCGGAGCTCAGCAGCCTCGCCGAGTTCCCAATCAATTTCTTTCCCATCGACGACATCAATTTCACGAGCCACCCGGAGCCACCAGATCGTCTCGCGAGCCTCTTTCCTCGAAATGCTCAACTTCGCAATGAAGTCTGGCTTCGACTGGGCCTCCTGAGCTTCCTCAGCGTTCGAGCCAATCGATGTGCCGCATCTCATGAGCTGCGATGCAATGTGTCGCGCCGCAGGTCCACGCTGACAGAGTCCGCCGGACAGTCGGAGAATTCGGCAAGCGAACGTGAATGCCCGATCGCAGATGATGGATTGCGCCACTCAGACGGCGACATCAAGATTCGGACCATCTTCTGTTTGACACGTTCCAAGACAACGGAAGGCGAGGGCACAGAGAAAAGGGCAAAGGGCAAAGGGCAAAGGGCAAAGGGCAAAGGGCAAAGGGCAGAGGGCAGAGGGCAGAGGGCAGAGGGCAGAGGGCAGAGGGCAGAGGGCAGAGGGTAGAGGGCAGAGCGAAGTCACAGTTTTGCGACGGTCAGCTGACCGCGGTTCGCATCTTTTGCCACCTTAGCCCTGAGCCCTCTGCCCTTAGTCGAGATACTCCGGCGCCCTCGGGAGCTTCTCGTGAGTCGCCAGATCGTGCTCGATCCACAGTTGTGCGCCCGTTTCCTTGAGGAAGGCATCGATTTTCGCACGCGTGACACGCGTCTGCGCCGGATTGAACTCGAACGTCGGCATTCGTCCAGTCGTCCGCTCTTCGGGATAATGATACAAATCGCCGGCGAGCAGAACCGGCCCGGTCTTCGCGAGCTTGACGAACAGGACCTGGTGGCCGGGCGTGTGACCCGGTGCAGCCTTGACGATGACGGTCCTGTCGCCGAAGACGTCCAGGTCTTCGTTATCCAGGATCTTCGTTCTGGCGTCCCTGAGGGCGGCGAAGTGGTCGCGTCCGATGATTTGAACGGTGGGATCGAACATCGCGTCATGCTCGGCGCGCTGGACGATCCATGTTGAGCCCGCAAACAGCGCGGCATTCGCGGTGTGGTCGCCGTGGTAGTGCGAGAGTGCAAAGTAGGTGATGTCGCCGGGGCGATAACCGGCGGCTGCCAGTTGCGGCGCCAGGGGTTTCGACGCCGAGCTGCCGCCCTGCACGACCGTTCCGTTCGTGCCCGCGAAATCGGCATCGGGAATGACACCGGCATCGAACACGAGCGTGCCCCGGGGATGCACGATGAGATAAGAAACGACAACAAGCTTCGTTTCCTTGAGTTCTGCCCGGGTGAAACCGAACCCCGTGGGATCGGTGACATTCAGCATGCCGTTGTCGAAAATGTAGAGTCGCGGACCGGGCCCGACCGGTTTGGATTGCGCGCCGGCCAACGATCCGAATAGAAGGCCGACTATGGCCAGGCCGTAGCCGATTCGGGCGCTGAGACGCTTGGTTGAGATCGTGTTCATCGGTGTGTCGCTCCACTTGAGTGAGCATACTAGTCCCGACTCGTCGTCCCACGACCGGCACCGAGCACGAGGCACGAACCAGGCACGAGGCATCAGGGACCAGGGACCTCGATCTGACATGGTAGTGTGAGAACCTCTGGAGGAGACATGCTTCGATTTGCGAAAGGCGCCATGACCGCCGCCGCGGCGTGCGGCCTGCTCACGTTCGGGAGTATCACGACCCGCGGCCAGTCGCCGGCTCCCGCGGTCGTGAAAGACAAGGGTGCCGTCATTGGCACCGGCATGTTCACGCCGTTCGTGGAGAACATGGATCGGTCTCTCGCGTTCTATCACGACGTCTTCGGGATGGAGGTGCCGCCGCTGCCGGCTTCCGGCGAGCGCCCGTACAACAATCCCAACCCGCGCCTGTTTGCGATGTTCGACATTCCGGGCGCGAAAGAACGTCACCAGGCCGCGCGCGTGCCGGGCATCAGTACGGGCGTCGAGCCGATGGAAATCCAGAATGTCGATCACACGACCGTTGCGCTGCATGTCCAGGATCCCGGGGCGGCGACGCTGGTGCTGGTCGTACGGGACGTCGATGCGGCACTCGCGCGCGTGAAGAAGGCCGGCATCCAGACCGTGACTCCAGGCGGCGAGCCGGTCAGGCTGGCAGATGGCACGCGCGCCGTCATGATTCGAGACGTCGATAACCGGTTCATCGAGATCAGGCAGCCCGCGACAGTCCCGGCGACCGCCGCGTCACCGACGAGCAATATCGTCGATATCCGGCTGTCAATTGCCGTCAACGACATGGAGCGCACCAGGCAGATCTACCGTGACGTGCTCGGATTCACGCTGGAAGGCGAGACCGCGCTTGCGGCGGACGAACCGACGCGGGCACTCACCGGCCTTCCGCGTGCCGAGGTGCGCCGCAGCCGCGTCCAGGCGCGCGGGTCGGCGCTCTGGATCGAACTGGTCGAATGGAGAGGCGTCGATCGCACGCCGCTGCGCATGCGCATCCAGGATCGCGGAGCGGCGCGCTTGCAGCTGCGGACGGAAAACATCGATGCCCTGGTCCAGGCGGTGAAGAGCGCGGGCTTGACCGTCGTGTCGATCGGGCGAGGCGCCGTCCCCATCCCGCCAAATTTCAAAGGGGCGCTGGTCGCCGACCCGAACAACTTCTTCGTCTCCTTGTTCGAACCGTGCGACGGCTGTGCGCCGAGGACGCTGCCCTCATCGCCCTGACGGTCAGTTCCGGTTCATCGACTACTTGCCATCCGGCGCTCAGTCGACGGCACCGGGATTGACGTTCCGGCTCTTGATCAGCCACTTTGCATTGACTTTGACGAGCTGGTCGATTCCGTGACCGACCGCGGCAATCCGCGGCTGCTCGCTCTTGCCGGCGGGCCCGAAGACCGTCATCCAGTAGGAGTGATACCGCGCCTCATTGGCGCCGGTGAACTCGACGTAGTCGTTCGTAATGACGTGATACATCGGTGCCGGCGTTTCACCCGCCTTTTCGCGCTCAGCGCGGTTGTTCTTCAGGTCGTTCACCATCTTCTTGAGCGCTGCCGTTCCCCTCGTCGAGTTCGCGCCGGTCCCGAATTCGCCCTCTGGGGTGTACGCGCTCGCGTACGCGTCGGCGTCGAGATTGTCGAGTGCCCGGACGTACCGCCACATGAGCGCCTCGATGTCGGCGCGATCCTTGACCCGCTGCACGACATCGGCATCCGATGCCCGGAGGGGCATCAGGCCCGAGGCGACCAGGACGGCCACGCACACTCCTGCCAGAACCGCCACTCGCAGATAACGCATGGTGATCTCCTTGTGATCGGGTGTTCTCAGTACCGGCGTAGATTAACACTCGAGGTCCCCGACTTATAATCGCTCATATGTCACCAGAGGGCCGGACCGCCGACCTGTCGATGCCGTCGACACCACAAACCGCGTCCGCGGAGGTGCCGACGACGAAGTCCCGAAGGGGACGGGCGATTCTTGTTTCAGTAATTGTGCTGGCCGTCGCCGGCGGGCTGATCGCGTGGCGTACGCTGTCGGCCGGCGGGACCCCCGACAACGTGATTACCGTCAGCGGACGCATCGAAAGCGACGACTCGGCCGTCGCGCCAAAGCTTTCCGGACGCATCCTCGAAGTCCGCGTCCGCGAGGGCGACACCGTGAATGCGGGGGACGTCATTGCCGTGCTCGATGACCAGCAGGTGCGTGCGCGTGAAGATCAGGCTCATGCCGTGCTCATGAGCGCCGACGCGCGCGGCAAGGCGGCGCGCGATCAGATTTCCGTGCTGCGGGAGCGCCTGCATGCAGCGCAGCTCCAGACCGAGTGGTCGCGCGCCGATTCATCCTCCCGGGTGCTGCAGGCCCAGGCCGACCTGGCTGGCGCAGAAGCGCAGCTGGCCCAGCAGCAGGCGTCGTACCAGCTGGCGCTCTTCGACAAGGATGCGTACGCGCGCCTTGCGGAATCGGGCGCGGTGTCGGAGCGGCAGGGAAAACAGGCGGCGTCCGCGGCCGACCAGCAGGCTGCTGCTGTCGCGGCTGCGCAGAAACGTGTCGATGCGGCGCAGGGTGCGCTCGAGACCGCCAAGGCCAATCTGGCGACGCCCGAGATCCGCGCAGCCGACAGCCTGGCCGTTCGCCGCCAGATAGCCCAGCAGGACGCCGAGGTTGCGAGCGCCGAGGCGCAAATCGACCAGGCGCGGGCCCAGCTCCAGGAAGCGCAGGCGAATCGTCAGGATCTGACGGTCCGCGCCCCGTTTGCAGGCACGGTCGTCACCCGCGCGGCGGAGCCGGGAGAGGTCGTGTTGACCGGCACCGCGCTCGTCACCCTGGTCGATCTCGGGAACGTCTACCTGCGGGGATTCGTGCCCGAGGGGCGCATCGGCCTCGTCAAGGTCGGGCAACCCGCTCGGGCCTACCTCGATTCGAATCCGAAACAGCCGCTCGACGCCACGGTCACACGAATTGATCCACAGGCCACGTTCACCCCGGAGAACACCTACTTCCGGGACGATCGCGTCAAGCAGGTGGTCGGCGTGAAGCTCACGCTCAAGGCCGCCTCCGGCTTCGCCAAGCCGGGCATGCCGGCCGACGGAGAAATCCTCGTTTCGGGTACGGCCTGGCCAGACACCGGCCGCCGGTAATGCCTCCTCTGCCCGACCCGCCAATCGCTGTTCGCCTGCGCGATCTGAAGAAGTCGTACGGGGCGGTGGAAGCCGTCCGCGGCATCTCGTTTGAGATCCAGCAGGGCGAGGTCTTTGGCCTGATTGGGCCCGACGGCGCCGGCAAGACGTCGACCTTTCAGATCCTCGCGGGCGTCATGGAAGCCAGCGCCGGATCGGCCGACGTGTTCGGCAGACCCGCGCGGCAGATGCGCTCGCAAACCGGTTACCTGACGCAGACATTCAGTCTCTACCCCGACCTGACCGTCAGGGAAAACATCCGGTACATCGGTGATCTGCGGCGCGTTTCCCACCAGGAGATCGAGCGACGGGGCCTGCGCTACCTGCAGATGTTCAACATGGACCGCTTCATCGACCGCCTGGCCGGCCGGCTGAGCGGCGGCATGAAGCAGAAGCTCGCGCTCGCCTGCGCGCTCGTGCCGGAACCCCAGGTGCTGCTCCTCGACGAGCCGACGACTGGCGTCGATCCGGTGTCGCGACGCGAGTTCTGGGATGCGCTGGCCCATCTGGCGGCCGAAGGCCTGACCATTCTGGTTGCGACGCCGTATCTGGACGAAGCGGAGCGCTGCCACCGCGTGGCGCTGATGTACGGCGGGACGGTTCACCAGATTGGGACGCCGTCCGAGCTGCGCGCCAGCCTGGGCGCCAAACGGCTCGAGGTGCGGACGTCGGCGCTCGGCGCGACCGAAAATGTGCTCGAGGAGATCAGGAAAGCCGACCCCGAAATTGTGGACGTGCAGCGGTTCGGCGACCGGCTCGACGTCCTGACCCATGATCCGGCCAGAACCGAAACCGAAATCCGGCGGCGACTGGAGGCAGCCGGCATCCCCCTCGAGGAGATCCGCACCGACGATCCGCTCCTGGAGAACACGTTCGTCGCGCGCCTACGCGCACTCGGCCAGGAAGTGCGGCACCCGGAATTCCCGGGGCAGCACGCCCATCAGGATCTCAAGGGCGGCGTGGCGATTGGCGCCACCAACCTGACCAAGACGTTCGGCTCCTTCACCGCGGTGAAGAACGTGGCGCTGCAAGTGCAGTACGGAGAGGTCTACGGGCTGCTCGGCGCCAACGGCGCGGGAAAGACCACGACGATCAAGATGCTCTGTGGCCTTTTGGAGCCGACCCGCGGCCGCGTGCAGCTCGCCGGCGAGTCCCGGGATGTGCGCGCGGCTCCGGTCCGCGAGCGGGTCGGGTACATGTCTCAAAAGTTCTCGCTCTACGATGATCTCTCGATCGAGGAGAACCTGGAATTTTTTGCCGGCGTCTACGGCGTTCCCGAACGGGAGCGCGCGGACAAGATGCAGTGGGTACTCGAATTCGCGGCGCTCCAAGGCAAGGCGCACCAGCTCGTCGGCAGCCTTCCGGGCGGGTGGAAGCAGCGCGTGGCGTTCGGCGCCTCGATCATGCACGAACCGACCGTCCTGTTTCTGGACGAGCCCACCTCTGGTGTGGACCCGGTCGCCCGACGCATCTTCTGGGGGTTGATCAACCGCCTGGCTGACGCGGGAACCGCCATCCTCGTGACGACTCACTATCTCGAAGAAGCCGAGCAGTGCAACCGGCTCGGATTCATGGTGGCCGGCGAGCTCGTGGCTGAAGGCACGCCGACCGGAATCAAGGCCGAGCAGAAAGGCCATCTGCTCGAGTTGAGTGTCGATCAGCCCCAGCGTGCGACCGACGTTCTCAAGCAGGTCATGGAACGCTGGCGCGTGTCGCTCTTCGGCGATCGACTGCACGTCATCACGGGCACTGACGTAGAACCCGCCCAGCAACTCGTCTCGGAGACGCTCAGCCAGTCGGGTATTCGTCTGTTCAGCGTTCGTGAGGCGCGCTTCTCCCTGGAGGACGTTTTCATCAGCGTGGTGGAGCAGGCGCGCGAACTCGGCAAGGTTGGTGTGGAAGATTAGGTGGGGAGCACCCGCCGAGAGGGCCAGCAAATATGAGAATTCTTGCCCAGCTGCGGAAAGAGTTGACCCAGTTGCTTCGTGATCGCCTCGCGCTCGCCCTTGCACTCCTTCTGCCGCTCTTTCAGATGGCGCTGATGGGCTCCTCGCTCTCGCTCATCGTCCGCGATCTGCCGATTGTGGTGCAGGACTTCGACGGTTCGCCGGCCTCGCGCGAGCTCATCGATTCGTTTCGCGCCTCGCTCACCTTCCGCATCGTCCCGCTGGCGCCAGACCGCGCGCCCGAGCACGCATTCGCAAACAACTCCGCCCGGGGCGCCTTGATCATTCCGTCCAGTTTCGGCCGCGATCTGGCCCGCGGCACCGCAGCACCCGTTCAGATCCTCATCGACGGCTCGGACGCGAACACGGCCAAGCTGATCGCCGGGTACGCGGGTGGCGTCACGCGCTCCTTCAATGCGTCTCATGGCGGCGGCCAGGGCCAGGTTCCTGCGGTCCGGACTTCGATTCGTTTCTGGTACAACCCGTCGCTGTCGTCGCGGAAGTTCTACGGCCCGGGCATCGCCGTCATGGCGCTCTCGATGTTTCCTCCGCTGCTGGCCACGCTGGCGATGGCGCGGGAAGGCGAACGCAAGACCATTCTGCAGGTCTACGTCTCGAGCATCACGGCCCACGAGTACCTGCTCGGCAAGATCCTGGCGTTCGTGACGGTCGCGCTGGCGGAGGCGGTGCTGCTGGTGCTGTACCTCTTTACGTTCGTCGGCACGCGCTTCGCCGGCGATCCGACGCCGTTTCTCATCGCGACGCTGCTGTACGCGTTTTGCGTGGCCTCGTTCGGCATCATGGTGGGCGCCGCCATACCCAACCAGGTTGCGGCAATGCAGGCCGTCATGCTGGGCGGCTTCCTGCTGGTCTTCATGCTCTCCGGGCTGATCTTTCCGCTCTCGAACGTGCCGGCCGGCCTGCGCTGGCTGTCGAATCTGGTCTGGGCCCGTTACTACATCGAGATTGTGAGGGACGCCTTCCTCCAGGGCGGGGGATGGCCCGCAGTCTGGTACAAGGTTCTGGCCGTGGGGGTGACGGGACTGCTGTTCTACGGACTGGCGTGGCGGCGGATGCGCCCCATGCAGCTTGAGGTGTGACCATGCCACGCTGGTTTTCCGGGCTCGTCTCCCACCGGATGCGCGCCCTCGTGCGAAAAGAATTGAACCAGATCAAGCGGGACCGCCGGATCACCATGTCGTTGATCCTGCCGCCGATCCTTCAGCTGATGCTCTTCGGCACGGTCATGAATCCGTCCGTCGGCGATCTGAAGATCGGGATCGTGGACGACAGCCAGTCTCCGGAAAGCCGGGATCTCGTGGCAGCGCTCAGCCAGAGCGGCTCGTTCACCCTGAGCGCTCTCTATCAGTCCACAGAGTCGCTCGGCTTCGACCTGAGCAAGAGCACGGTTGACGCCGGGGTGGTCATTCCGTTCGATTTCGCCCGCCAGCTTCGCCGCGGACAGTCCACGACGATCCAGGTGCTGCTCAACGCGATCAACGCCAATACTGCCGCCATCAGCTCGGGCTACGTGCAGGGTGTCGTGCAGAGTTACAACCGCACCCTGGCGCCGGCAACCGTCCGCGCCGCGGTACAACAGTCGGTCGTGATGCCCACCCGTCGTGGCGTTGCGGAGCTTCATCCGACGCTGCTCTACAATCCAGGCGGAGTCACCACCTGGTTTATTGTCACCGGCTTGTTCGGCATTCTGCTGATCATGAACGGCACCATCACCGCTTCCACGACGATGGTGAAGGAGCGCGAGGCGGGAACGCTTGAACAGCTTCTGATGACGCCCGCGCGCATCTCGGAGATCATCATCGCGAAGATCGTTCCGCCGTACCTGCTGCTGGGTATCACTACGCTCGTGGCCATCAGCATCATGAAGTTCTACTTCAACGTGCCGTTCCGCGGAAGCGCGATGCTCGTCGCCGTATCTGCGTCGCTCTGTCTGTTGTGCGGGATCGGCATCGGCACGGCCGTAGCGACTGTGACCAAGTCCGCTCAGCAGGCGCAGCTCGCCACATTCTTTCTGAATCCTCCGCTCATGTCGCTGTCCGGCGCGATGACTCCTGCGGAGGCGATGCCTTCGTGGATGCGCCCCTGGACCGCGTTCAACCCCATCTACCATTTCGGCTTCATCACCCGAGCGTGCCTGATCAAGGGGAGCGGCCTGGCAGACGTGTGGCCGCATCTCCTTGCGCTGCTCGTGATCGCTGTCGCGCTGGTGTCGGTCAGCGTCTGGCGGTTCAGGCAGCAACTGAGCTAGGTGGGCCCGCCGCGCGTCACCTGTGCCCACAATTTGCAACGAGTTCAACCCCCAGACCCCGCTGGCAAGATCCGGAGCGGGAGCGACGGCAACGCGTGGGGGTGGGGCCCCACGCGGAGTGAAAAATGACACCTCGCACACTGACTCTTCAGTACTTCTGTGTTGTCGCGATCGCGGCGCTCGCCGCGCCTGCAGGACTCCAGGCGCAGAGTTTTGGTGCGCCGCCGACGCCAGGCTCCCAGGCCGCACCGGTGCCGCTGTCGGGACGCGCGCCTGGCGGAACGGTCGTCGTCACGCAGACGGCTGCGCCCGGTGCGACAACGGGCGTTGACACCTTGAACCCGGCGATTCAGGTGCAGGGTCCGTACGCCGGGAGCGCTCGAGGCACGTCGCGCCGACCGCTGGCGGGCCCGCTCAGTCTGCAGGACGCCGTTGGGCGAGGCCTCGACTACAACCTCGGGCAAATCGCCGTGACGCAGACAGTCAACCAGGCGCACGGTCAGCGAACCATCGCTCGCAGCGCGCTGCTGCCCAACATCGTTGCGAACCTCAGCGCGACGCGCCAGCAGATCAACCTGGCGGCGTTCGGCCTGAACTTCGCCTCCCCCATTCCCGGCTTCAACCTTCCCGGAATCGGTGAGCCGTTCAACCTCTTTGACGCCAGGGCGCGCGTGTCGCAGACGGTGCTCGACATGACCGCGCTCAATAACTATCGCGCGTCCAAAGAGTCCGCTCAAGCTGACGAGCTGTCGCTCCTGGACACACGCGATCTCGTGGTCCTGGCAGTCGGGGGCACCTATTTGCAGACGCTCGCGGCGCGCGCACGTGTCACTTCGGGACGCACGCAAGTGGAAACGGCCAACGCCCTGCTCCAGCAGAACGTGCAGCGCCGGGCCGTGGGGCTGATTGCGCAGGTGGACGTCGACCGGAGTCAGATTCAGGCGCTCACGCAGCAACAGCGGCTGATTACTTTGCAGAATGATTTCGCCAAACAGAAGATCACACTCGCTCGCATGATCGGCATGACGCCAACCGACCAGTACGATTTGGCCGAGTACGTGCCGTTCGCGCCCGTCACGATCGCCAGCGCCGACACCGCGGTTCAGCAGGCGATTGACGCGCGCCCGGACCTGAAAGCCGCGGCCGCGCAGGTGCGCGCTGCCGAACGTGCGCTGGCTGCGGCGCATGCCGAACGGCTTCCGTCGGTGAGCGTCAACGGCGATTACGGGGTCGTGGGGCCAGCGGTGTCACAAGTCAGCCACACGTTCTCGATTGCCGGCGCGGTTCGCGTCCCGATCTGGCAGGGGGGCCGCACCGCAGGTCAGATCCAGCAGGCCGAAGCCGCGCTGGCCCAGCGGCGGGCCGAGCTGGAGGACCTGACCAGCCAGGTGGAAGGCGACGTCCGGAAGGCGTATCTGGACCTGCAGGCCACGATGAGTCAGGTCGATCTGGCGGAACAGAACCTGCGCGTGTCCCAGAACTCGCTCGACCTCACGCGCCAGCGCTTCGATGCCGGGGTGACCGATAACGTCGAAGTGGTCCAGGCACAAGAGTCGGTGGCGACTGCCAATCTCGATTACATCAACAGTGTGTTCGCCCACAACGTGGCGAAGCTGAGCCTGGCTCGACTGCTTGGCCAGACAACCGAGCGTCTGGCCGAGTTCCTCAAGGTACCTTAACTTAACCGCCGTGTCGCCCCGCAGCGATTGTCTTGTCGACTTCTGCTTCCAGGATGGGTTTCAGCGAGATGACGGCAGATGCCGTCAGGTGATTCGAGTCGCGATAGACGAGGATGTTCCCGATCTCGCCCTGGCATACACCTCCTGAGCAGAGCGCGGAGGATACGTCTGCCGCACGAACATTGGTATGTCGCGCTGCTGTGCGGCGCTGAAAGTCGTATACCTTCGAATCCGTTGGATCGTCCGCAGAAAACCCGCACGATGGTGAGGGCACGAACGAGGCGCGCCACGCACGTTGGGCAAGACAAGAGGCCATGTTGACTTCAGTCGAGGGCGTGTCCTTCAGCAGCAGAACGCCGCCGCTGACTGTCGCCAGACTGTCCACGATCTTGGCGAGGCCATTCTCCCATTCACCGTCGCTGAGCGTGTAGGTTCTGATGGAAGTCACGATCGTGAGAGCCGGCCGAATGCGGCGAATCGCCTCGATCGCATTGTGGCGCCACTCGTCGCATTCGGGGTAGTAGCGCCCCAGTCGCGTGTCGAAATAGACCACCTCCACAGGCGCGCAAGAGACCTTGAGCAAGGTCACCAGACGCCAGTGCTTTTGTGACGCGATGAGATCGAGGGCTGAAAACCACTGAGCCGCGTGGCTATCACCAATCAGCACAACAGTGTCTGGCGCGTGTTCGTCACCGAAGTCGCAGGGATTCGCCAGCAGCGCGGAGTAGCCAGCAATGCAGCCCTCCCTGCGGCTCAATCGCAAGGGCCCATCGTTGGGCGCTGCCGTATAGCGGGCTTGTGACGGCTGGCGGGAAGCCCAACCGGATCCGACCGTCCACGCCGTTGATACGACGACAAGGAGAGCTGCGAGCGCCCCGGCCATCGCCAGGGAATAAGGGTTCCTGCTCGTCAACCATCGAGAGTGACGAATCGGATCTTCAACCAGCCAGAATGATGCGGCGGCTGGTACCAAAGAAAGCGCAGCAAGACTCATGCGCACAGTGAGCGACGGTGCCAGGATGATGGCCGATCCCAAGACAATGACGGGCCAATGCCAGAGGTACCAGGAATACGAGAGGCGGCCGATGACCTGGAGCGGCCGCGCCCCCAGAGTTCGCGCAATCAAACTGTGAGGATTCCGCGTGGTCGCCCAGAGGATCAGGGCCGTTGAGAGCGCGGGCAAGAGGACGGCAGTACCTGGAAACAGCGTCGTGCTGCTCAGGACCAGGGTTGCGGTCAGAAGACCGCCCAGCCCCAGCCATCCGAGCTGATGGCTGAGGCCGGTCCCGGCGTCAGCGGCGACTCGTCTGCTTGACATGAGCATCACGATCGCCCCCAATGCGAATTCCCAAGCGCGCGTCGGCGAAGAGAAGAAGGCCCATGGCTGGTTCACGACGGTCAGGTATCGTGAAATCGCAAAAGAGACGAAGGCAACCGCGACAGGAGCCCTCGGTGGGCCGCGCCCTTGCGGTCCTGCCAGGGAAGCACTTTCAGTGCGAACATCACGAAAAGGGGCCAGAGGAGGTAGAACTGCTCTTCGACAGACAGAGACCAGGTATGGAGAAACGGGTTCCCTTCGCGTCCGTTGTTCAGATAGTCCGTCGACCATTTCGCGAAGTACAAATTGCTGATATAGGCGGCTGAAGAAGTCGCCGACGTCGAAAACGAGCGCTGTTCATAAGGAGAAAGAATCACAGCGCTCAAGGCCATCGTGAGCAGGAGCATCAGTGCCGCGGCCGGCAGCAGTCGGCGCGCGCGTCTGGCGTAAAAGCGCGTCAGGTCCAGTCCGCCGGTCTGTTCTATTTCACGGACCATGAGGCCCGTTATCAAGAACCCGGAAAGCACGAAGAAGATATCGACGCCGATGTAACCTCCGGACGCGCGAGGGACCCTGGCGTGATAGGCGACGATCTCAAGTATTGCGATCGCGCGCAGTCCTTCGATATCCGGACGAAAGGCGGAACCGGCGGAGGCCGGGGGCGACACGTGCGGCTGCCGGTCGCTCACCGAAAGCTTCTCAACACTGACTGAGGAATCCGGCATGTTGTCGTCTTTGCTTGACCGATGAGGTCGAGCGTGACGTCTGCGGTGGCTGCGAACGCAGGATAGTCGAACGTGAATCGGCCCCCTTCCGCCGAGACCGACCGGTCGAGCGGCGTCATGGTGCCGCCGCCATGTTTCAGGACCAGATCCTTGAGCGGATTCGTTGAGCCGCGCGCCGGCATGACGGCGATGGTGATCCGCGTTCGTTGCGCCTCCGCGTAGTTCGGCTTCGGCGCGGGCTGCTTCTGACTGACCACCCGCCACACTTCATAGGCGACGTATTTGTACGGGGTGTACAGGGTCAACGTGAAGTCGCCGTTTCTGCACAGCCCGGTGTCCCAGAACACGCACGGCGGATCGGCCCCGCCCTGTTTCCCGCACTCGATGGCGTTGTAGTAGCTCTCAGGACTTATCGGCACGATCCCCTTGTTCCAGGTCGGCGTCTGCGCCGGTCGCGCCTGCGCCGTGATCTGACCAGACACGGCAGCCGGCAAAAGCACCAGCACGGCGAGCGCGAGACGGACACATCGCAGACGGCCGCTCATAGGGTCCTTCACTGAAGACTCTGATGGGCGGAGCCAGTGGCTCGACGTACGACGATCAGCGACAGATCATCGTGGGGTCGCGCGTCGCCGACGAACTCGTCGACCGCCGCCACAATCCGCGTGCCGATGTCCCGGGCCGCCGCATGGGCCATGGCCGGCAGGCGGTCCCTCAGGCGCTCGTCGCCGAAGAATTCGTCGCGCTCGTTGGTCGCCTCAGTCAAGCCGTCGGAATACACAATCATGATGTCTCCGTCCGCCAGATCCACACGCTGTTCCGAGAACGTCGCTTCGGGCAGCATGCCGAGCGCCATCGATCCGGTCGGGAGCTCCTCGATCGTTTCGTTCCGAAGAATGAGGGGCGGCATGTGGCCGGCGTTGAGCAGGCGCACGGAACCTGACTGCGTCGCAACCTCGAGATAGACCAGCGTCGCAAACCGGTTCGGAAGACCGTCGCGGCAGAGGATGCGATTCATTTTGTGGCCGAGAGCTGCGAAAGAGGTCTCTTCGAGCGCCAGCGCACGAAGCGTCGACTGCAGCTTGGCCATCAGGAGCGCCGCCGGCAGGCCCTTGCCTGCGACGTCACCCAGCGCCAGACCAAAATGCTCTTCGTCCACCGGGACGTGATCCACGAGGTCACCGCCGACGTCGTTGGCGGAGCGTGTAAAGAGCCAGATATCCCAATCAGGAATCCGGGGGCTGGCTTCGGGCATCAGTGCCTGCTGGACCGAACGCCCCGCTGCAAGCTCGTCGCGGGCGACCAGCTTGTCCTTGAGCTCGAGCATCAGGATGATCACGAGCATCGTGACGCCGATGAACGGGAAGTGAATGCTGACCGAAGTCGTCTCTCCCTGGCGCTCGATGAAGGCTGACTGCAGCATGAAGAACGCGCTGAACGCCAGCAGAATACGTCGGGCCGGTGTGAGCTTGAAGAACAGGCTCTGCAGCAGCCACAAGACGATGTTGATCGACCGGCGGACTTTCCCCATGCTGCGCAGCCGCTCTTTTGTGTGCGCGTCGAGGTAGAAGTCGTGCAGTTCAAGGAACGTCCGGTCGATCGTGCGCCTGAAACCGTACCGGTTCAGATCCGTCCAGAGGTGCTGTGTGTCCTGGCGGAGCGTCTGGAAGGGATGGGGCGACTGTCGCGCGCGGGATTCCGAGGTCGACGACAACCTATACCTCCGCGACGCGTGCCGCGGGCGATTCGGCCACGTTCATGTTCAGCAGGGCGCCATCGGGAGCATAGACGTACCTGGGCAGATAGACGAGCATGATCAGCGTGGCCACCATCGCGGCCTCGAAGCCAAAGAGCGCGGGGCTGTAGGATCCCGTGACGTCGAACGTGCGGCCCATGATGAACGGACCCAGCCCGGTGGCGATTGCAGACGCGCCGTAGATCACCCCGTACAGGAGGCCGAAGCTCCGCAAACCGAAAAAGCGCGTCACGAAATACGGCAGCAGGCCGTACTCGCTGCCGGCGCCGAACCCGTCCAGCATGGCGCCGAGAACGAGCAGGCGGGGAGTGCTGGCCGACACGTGCACGAGCACGATCCCCGCCAGAATGGCGGCGAAGAGGGGCACCGCCACTCGTGGGGTGGAGATCCGGTCGAGGAAGAACCCTGCGGTCAACTGGCCCGCCATCATCGACGTCGCCACCACCGAGACCATCCCGGCAGCCGCCGCGCCGGACAGACCCCGATCTGTGGCGATGGCCGCCATGTGCAGGTTGACGCCCGCGATCGCGATACCGCTGAGCAGCGTGGCGCCGAGCAGGAGCGCCAGTTCGGGCTTTCGCAACGCCAGGCCGGCTGTCAGCCCCGAGACCGGAGCTGTCGAGGGTCCACTCGATGGAGTGGTCGTCCGGGGAATCAGGAAGAAGACCGTCGGCAGCCCGATCAGGATCGGCGCCAGGCCGATGCCGAGATAACCACCGCGCCATCCCCAGTGGTTCAGCAGGAAGTTCGTGTACGGCGGCATCAGCGCGGCGCCGATGCCGCCTCCGACTCCAAGGCAGAGGCCGAGAATGATGCCTCGATTGTCCTGGAACGTCTGCGCGATCACCCGTGCGAACGCGATGCCCGCCAGCAGCGTGGTGAACACGCTGGCCGCCATGTAAAGGACCATCAGCTGCGACGTCGAGCCGTTGAGCCGGGACAAGGCGCCGACCGAGAGGCCGGACAGCAGATATCCGGCGACCAGGACCCGGCGCGATCCCAACAGGTCGAGGAGGCGGCCGACCACGGGATAGAGGACGGTCAGCAGAGGCGCCGCGGCGAGCTGCGCAGCCGGCATCATCCCGCGCCCCCAGCCAAACTCTGCGGAAACCGGCAGCAGCATGATCGCGAACGGCGAAAAGAGGAGCGGCGTCTGCGAAACGGTCATGCCGATCAGGCAGCCGATCGTGACACCGATGCGCGTGCCGGGATGTCGAGGCATCAGTGGCGACCAACGATAGTGATTTGCCCTGGGGATTTCAAATCGATGTACGATCCAATCTCCGGAGGAGTGTCAGATGCCATGACGACAACCGATCTCGTCGATCGGCTCGCCGCGCACAAGACGATCGGCACGGCGGCCCGCGAAGAGCTGGCGTGGCTGGCCGCGCGCGGGTCGCTTCGCGAGTTGAAAACAGGCGATGTCCTGACCGCCAAAGACGCGAAAGTCGAGGGTCTGTTCGTCGTCCTGTCCGGCGCCATTGCTCTGTCCATCGACCGCGGCACGGGGCAGCACAAGGTCATGGAATGGCGGGAAGGTGACGTCACGGGCCTTCTTCCGTACTCCCGCCTGGTCAGTCCGCCGGCCGACACGGTTGCCCAGGAGCCGTCCACGGTTCTCGCGCTTCACCGCGACCACATCGATGACCTGATCCACGCGTGTCATGAGATTACGTCGAGGCTCGTTCATACGATGGTCGATCGCGCCCGTACATTTACCTCGACCGGCCTGCTCGACGAAAAGATGTTGTCCCTCGGGAGGCTGTCGGCGGGTCTCGCCCACGAGCTGAATAATCCGGCGTCCGCGATTGAACGCAGCGCCGTGCTGCTTGAAAGGCGGCTGGAGGACGTCGACCGGGCGACCCGCGCGTTCGGTGTGGCCCGGCTGACCGACGCGCAGCTGGCGGCGGTGGATGCCGTGCGCGCGGCCTGCCTTGCTGAAGACGTTCCGCGAGCGCGCTCGCCGATCGAGAGGGCTGAACGTGAGGACGCGATCACCGACTGGCTTGCCCATCATGGCCTCGACGCCGCCGTAGCCGAGCCGCTTGCCGAAACCGCTGTCACCCTCGACGCGCTC
Source organism: uncultured Acidobacteriota bacterium (assembly GCA_963725105.1). Lineage (GTDB taxonomy): Bacteria > Acidobacteriota > Vicinamibacteria > Vicinamibacterales > CAVVIG01 > CAVRXZ01. The sequence goes on along the minus strand of CAVRXZ010000009.1, from coordinate 56,982 downwards.
GATCGTCTAGCCGCGTCGGTCGACGGCGCTGCGCTGAACGCCGTCCTCCGCTGGGCGGCGGCTGGATGCTCGGTTCGTGATCTGGCCTCGGAGATTCATGAAGCGGCCATGCGGATTTCCGGCCTGGTCATCGCCATGAAAGGCTTCACGCACATGGATCAGGCCATGGTGGGCGAACCCGTGAACGTGACGCAGGGTCTGGAAAACGCGGTCGCGGTGCTGAAATCGAAGGCGCGCAACAAGTCGGCCTCGGTCGCGCTCAGTGTGGAACCCGCTCTGCCCCGCGTCCGAGGTTTCATCGGTGAGCTCAACCAGATCTGGGCGAACCTGATCGACAACGCCCTTGACGCCATCCCCGATTCCGGTCGCGTCGAGGTTCTGGCCAGTAGGGAGCGGCAGCGCGTCGTGGTTCGCATCGTCGACAACGGGGCCGGTATTCCCGATCAGATTCGCGAGCGGGTGTTTGATCAGTTCTTTACGACCAAGCAGGTCGGCCACTCCGGCATGGGCCTCGACGTCGTCCGGCGACTCGTCCTCCACAACACCGGCGAAATCACGTTCGAGTCGCAGCCGGGTCGGACCGAGTTTCGAGTCATCTTGCCCACCGTCGATGTCGAGGCGGACGGGGCCACTTCGTGAACAAGCCCGCCATCCTCGTCGTCGACGACGATCCCCAGGTGCTGGCGGCGGTGCGCCGTGACCTGCGATCACGATATCGGGAGCACTACAGCATTGTGAGCGCCGCGTCGGGACAGGAAGCGCTCGATGCCATCCGGGAGCTGAAGAGCCGCGGCGAGTCACTTGCCCTCGTGCTGAGCGATCAGCGCATGCCGGGTATGCCGGGGAACGAGCTGCTCGCCAGGTCGAGGGAGGTCTATCCGCTGGCGCGGCGCGTTCTGCTGACTGCTTATTCGGACATCGACGCCGCCGTCAAAGCCATCAACGAAGCGCACCTTCATCACTATCTGTCAAAGCCCTGGGATCCGCCCGAGGAACGCCTCTACCCGGTGATCGACGACCTTCTCGACGACTGGCAGGCGGAGTATCTGCCCGAGGCGACCGGGCTGAGGCTGGTCGGACACCAGTGGTCACCGCGGTCGCACGCTATCAAGGACTTTCTGGCCAGCAGTCTGATTCCTTATCGCTGGATCGATCTGGACCGCGATCCGGACGCCCGCGCCCTTCTGGACGCTGCCGGAGTCGGTGTCGAGGGATTGCCGGCTCTCGTCTTCGAGGACGGCTCCGTGCTGCGCAATCCGGAGCCTCGCCAGGTCGCCGAGCGCCTCGGGCGCTCAATGTCGGCAGCCTTCGACGTGTACGACCTGGTTATCGTCGGCGCGGGCCCCGCGGGCCTCGCCGCGGCTGTATACGGCGCATCCGAAGGGCTACGGACCTTACTGCTCGATCGGCACGCGCCGGGCGGGCAGGCCGGCAGCAGTTCTCGAATCGAAAACTATCTCGGGTTTCCGGCCGGCGTCAGCGGCAGCGAACTCACACGCCGCGCCCTGATGCAGGCTCAGCGCCTCGGCGCCGAGTTCCTGGCGCCGCTCGAGGTGACCGGGATCAAGATCGACGCGGGCTACAAACGCCTGAGCCTTGCCGACGGTCGAGAGCTCGTCACGCGAACGATGCTGGCGGCGACCGGCATGATCTATCGTGAGCATCCGGCGCCCGGGGTGGTGGAGCATACCGGCGCGGGGGTGTATTACGGTGCCGCCACGACCGAGGCGCCCGCGTTCAGCGGCTGCCGGGTGCTCGTTGTCGGCGGCGGGAATTCAGCGGGGCAGGGCGCCATGCACCTGGCGCGCTACGCCAAAGAGGTGCAGATCGTGGTGCGCCGCGACACGCTGCGCGACACGATGTCGCAGTACCTCGATTGACCAGATACAGAAGACGCCGAACATTCGGCTTCGGGCGCTCACGGAAATCGAGCGTGTCGAAGGCGAGGGGCACGTGGAACGAGTCGCGGTCAAGTCGCTCGTGGGTGGAGCAATCGAAGTGGAGGAGGCGGACGCGCTGTTTGTCTTCATCGGCACCCGCCCGCAGAGCGACTGGCTGCCGCCCGACGTGCTGCGGGATGCCAAGGGCTTCGTCCTGACGGGCCGCGACCTCATGGCTGCCGACGCCTACGAACGTGTCTGGAAGGAAAAGCGGGAGCCGCTGCCGCTCGAGACCAGCGTGCCCGGCGTGTTCGCCGCCGGAGATGTTCGGGCAGGTGCGATGAACCGCGTGGCGTCAGCCGTCGGCGAGGGCTCGATGATGGTCCGGCTCGCGCACGAGTACCTGGCGCTGACGTAGGAACACGCTACAGCTCGCCTGGCGTTTTCAGGAAACCATTCTTCTTCAGGAATTCGGCAAGCAGTGCGTTGAAGGCCGCGGGCTGCTCCATCATCAGGAAGTGGCCGACTCCTTCCATCGCGTGGTAGTCCACGTTCGGGGCCAGCTTGCGGAAGGACAGCTCCTGCTCGGGCGTCCAGAGCCGACCCTTCGCCATGATGGCCTGCATCGGCACGTTAATCGGGTCCTCGTTCCAGAGCCCCGGCTCGAACAGCCCCTTTATCGCGCCGGCTGACACGCGCTGCGGCGTGTTCATCATCCTGGTCTTGACGTACTCGCGGATTTCCGCCGAGGTCTGCGGAATGAACATGTTGTCGATCGCGTTGGACATGAAGGACTTGAACTCCGGGCTGTAGATCAGTCGCAGGCGTTCCTTCTGTGCGGCGGTGTCGGGCAACGGATCGCTCAGCCTGCCATCAACCGAGACCAAGGCGAGCGTCTCCGCCGGGAAGCGGCGATAGAACTGTCGGATGACGGGCGCGCCCATACTGTGGCCGACGAGCACTGCTCGCTTGACCCCGGCGTCCTGAAGAGCGGCATGTACTCCGCGCGCGAAGAGATCCTGCGTGTAGTCAACATCCGGCTTGTCGCTCCGCCCATGTCCCGGGAGATCGACGAGCACGACGCGTGTCTTGCCCGCGAAATCAGGCACCTGGTCGCGCCAGAACGTGAGATCGCACGTCCAGCCATGAACGAACACGAGCGCCGTTTCCCCCGTGCCCACGTTCTTGTAGTGGACACGGATTCCGTCCACGCGGGCGAATCGGGAGGGCGCGCTGTCGAGTGTGTTGGCCGCCTGTTTCGCGCCTGCGACGAGCGCGACCCAAGAACAAGCAAACGCAACAAGAATGCCGGCGGCTTTTCGGCTGGACATCATGGTGGCGCATGCTATGCCGCCCGGCGGCATTCGTCAACGGCACGTTTACCTTTTGCGGACGCACGTGTACAGCTCCAGGGACGGATGGAGCTTGTCGCCGATCTCACCCTCGTACTGATCGCCGCACTCGCCGGAGGCGTCGCAGCGCAGCGCCTCGGCCAACCATTGATCGTCGGCTACATTCTGGCTGGCGTCATCGTGGGCCCATTCACAGGCGGGTTCACCGTGGCGCACGTCCAGGACATCGAGCACCTCGCGGAAATCGGCGTGGCGCTGCTCCTGTTTTCACTCGGCCTCGAAGTGTCCTTTCAGGAGCTCCTGCCGGTGCGTGCGGTGGCCCTGGGTGGAGCTGCGTTTCAGGTTTCGCTGACGATTGCGCTCGGCGTTGTCCTGGCGATGGGGCTGGGTTGGGCGTGGCAGCCGGCGCTCTGGTTCGGCGCCTCGATCGCCCTGTCGAGCACGATGGTGGCGCTCAAGACGCTGCAGGCGCAGGGACGGATGGGAACGCTGTCCAGCCGGGTGATGCTCGGAATCCTCGTGGTCCAGGATCTGGCCGTCGTTCCGATGATGATCATCCTGCCGGAATTGAGCAGCCCAGGCGGCGGCGTGGCTCGCGTGATCGGTGCAACCCTTCGATCGCTCGTGCTGCTCGGCGTGATTGTCGTCGTGGCTACTCGCGTGGTCCCGTGGCTGATGGGCATTGTCGCGAGCTGGAACTCCCGCGAGCTGTTTCTGCTCACGACGACTGCTGTGGCGCTTGGCGTCGGGTACGCGACGTGGTCGTTCGGCTTGTCGCTTGCCCTCGGCGCGTTCGTCGCCGGGCTGGTCATCAGCGAATCCGAGTACGCGCACCGGGCGCTCACCGACGTCATCCCGCTGCGCGATCTGTTCGGGATGCTGTTCTTTGTCTCGGTCGGGATGCTGCTCGATCCCGCGCTCGTGTGGCAACACGTTGGATCACTGATCGTAGTCGTCGTGGTCGTGATCCTCGGAAAGGCCGTCATTCTCGCCGGCGTCGTCCGTGCCTTCGGCTACCGTTTCGTCGTACCGCTGGCCGTCGGATTCACGCTTTTCCAGGTGGGCGAGTTCTCCTTCGTGATGGCTCGAGCCGGACACGCAAGCGGCGCCATCAGCAGTGAAGTGTATGCGCTGGTCCTGAACACAGCGGTGGCAACGATGGTCTTGACTCCCGTGGTGTCCGGAGTCACGCCGCGAATCTATCAGCGTTTTGCGGCTGGGAGAGGGTAGGTGGCCTGCCGCAATATCAGGATGTCATCGCCCGCAGCAAAGCGCGAGTCCACGATCGGACGGGGTGCGATCCCGAGACCCACGAGCGTGGCCACGAGTGCAACGAATGTCCAGGCTTCGCGTCGCTTCAGGCCAAACAGAAAGTCGGAACGGACCGGCGGATCCGGCCGCCCGCAGAAGAGCGAAAAGTACCATGCGGAGCACCGCCAGGCCGGTCAGCGCTGACGCAACGACGACGGCAAATCCCAGGACGGGGAAGGTTTCGACCGCGCCGTCCACGAGGAGTTCCTGGCCGACGAACCCCAGCGTGCCCGGGAATCCAGTGCATGCCAGGCCCATGGACAGGAAGCTGATCGCGAGCAGAGGCATGCGTTCGTACCCCCCGTGATACGTGGTGAGGTCGAGCCGGCCCCGTCGAGCTTCCAGGACGAGGACGCACCGGGCGAGCCCGGCGAATGCCAACCCGGCCGACAACCACACCAACAATCCGCCGGCCAGCGCGCTCGCGCTCGTGCAATCGAGCCCTGCCATCACCAACGCGGACTGACTCATGAACAGGTAGCCACACGCGCGGCGCGCGCTCGTCTGAACGAGTGCTAGCGCCGCACCGTAGACGGCGGTGCCGAGCGCCAGAATGGCGACCATCCGCAGTAGCCCGGGTGCGGCGCGCGGCGCGATGAGCACGACGGTTATATAGGCGCCCAACTGCGGGGCGCTGAACAGGATCGCAGGACCCAGGCGCCCGTGATCGAACACTTCCGGAACCCAGGCGTGGAAGGGAACGATCCCCTTCCGAACAAGCGCCGACACCACGATCAGCCACAATCCCGCAGCTTCGATGTTGGTGCCCTGCGCTCCGGGCCAGATCACGCACGCGACCCCCACGGCAAAGAGCAGGGTCGAACCGCCAAGATAAGCCCCCACAATGCGACGCTGATAGCGGTGTGCCGGATGGGCCAGTGCAGCCAGGAAGGTCCAGACGGACGCCACCGACAGAAGCAGGAGAACGACCGCGCTCTCCGTGAGGAATGATGCAACGGTGATGAGCGTGGCAAGCGCCGTCCGACGCAGGCCGCCGCGATCGAGCGCCGCGCGGGGCGTGACGGCGACGGTGAGCAGCCAGAGACCAGCGGCGAACGGAAGGAGCACGCTGGAGAGCGTGTTGATCCGAATGACCGCCTCGCCACCGGGCACCCAACTGAGCGCTGAGCTGCGGACGGACACGGCCCTCAGGCTCGGAGAGAGGGCCACGGCCAGCGCGGCCAGCAGCATGACGATGGCCGACGTGACCGCCAGGCGGCGCAGCCGTTCGACGTCTACGTGAAAAAGCGTCGCACCCGCCACCAGCGCGGGCAGGGCGACGAGGGCTGCGAGCCATGGTCGGGCGTCATTCATCATGATCCTCGCCTCCCTCCGCGAAGGCAGCCGATCGACGCGGGATCACCACATCACAGAGGAAGCGATCGAAACGGGTGAGCCAGCGCGCGAGGCGATAGAACGGTTCGACGATGAAGCGATCCAGGGCGCCGTCCAGGAATCCTCGCTCGAGTGCGACGACAAAAAGTCGGCGGCCCAGGGCGTCCGACGTCAGTTTTTCGAGGTAGCCGCCGTGTGAGGGCGGTCGTTCTCCGATGGCGGCTTCGATCCCGTGCAGATCGTGCAGCACGTTCGGCGCGCTCAGAAACTGAAGCAGTCGAAAGCAGGCGTGCCCGGCCAGATGAAGGAACGCAATCGTGTGCCACCCAGCGGCAATCTCGACCACGATGATTCCAACTTGCGTGAGGGACGCATACGCCAGTGAAGACTTGACGTCGGTCTGCACACGTGTCGTGATGCCCGCGAAGACCGCGGTGGCCGCGCCGAGTCCTCCCGCCAGAAGGCGGGCGCCGGGCGCCTGTTCGAGCAGCGGAGCCGCTCGCAGCAACAGAAAGCACCCCGCGTGAATCGAGAGAGAGCCATAGTAGACCGCGCTGGACGGGGTGGGTCCTTCCATCGCTCGTGGCAACCAGCTCGAAAATGGCAGCAGCGCGCTCTTGCCGGCGACGGCCACGATCAAAAGGACTGCGATGACCGTCGCGCTGCCGCCCGTCAGGTTCGCCGTCGATGCCGTGGGGGCGCCCCGAATGACTAACGAGAGACTGCCGCTGCCCGCAAGGTGATGCAGCAGCACGGCGGCTGACAGCATGGCGGCATCGCTGATGCGATACACCGAGAACACCCGAAGGGCATTCGAGACGGGTGCAGGTCGCTCGTGAAAGAACGCGACGAGCAGCGCCGAGCTGAGGCCGACGAACTCCCAGCCGGCGAAGAGCACCTCGACATTGCCAGCCAGAGCGACGAGCAACATCCCTGTCACGAACATCGCGAGCAGGACGAAATAGCGGTTGTAGCCCGGCTCGCGATGCAGGTATCGATTCGAGAATGATGAGACGACGCCGGCAATGGCTGCCGACAGCGCGGCGAATCCGAGCGACAACCGGTCCACGAGGAACTCGAGCGCGATGCCACCTTCGTGTTTGGCGGACCATGCGCCGTACGACAGAAGCGCTGTCTCCGTTCTGGTCGTGCCGTACATCACGAGGGCCGAGATCAAGGCCACGCAGGACGTCAACATCGAGCCGGCAGCGAGGGGCCCCGTCCATCGCTCAGGCAGTGGCCGGTTGAGGAGCGACGCGGCGCCGAGCAGTGCGAGCAGAGCCGCCGGCGACCCGACGCCGATGAGCACCATCCATTCGAGGGGACCGCTCGCGCTCATGCGGGCTGGCTCTCTCCCCGCGTGTGGGCGCGCAGAGGCGACGGCGGCACTATTGTCACGGGCTGAAGAAAGCCGCGTTTGCCCTGATACCACGTCGCGGATTCACCGGTCACGGACGCCAGAGCATGTTCGGGGGTGTGCGGGACAAACCCTGTGGACCTGTGCTCCCATAGGGCACCGGATTGGGGGTCGAGACAAGCCAGCCAGATCCAGCGGTTGCGGACAAGCTGTTCTAGGGAAGGGTTGGCCGCCAGGACGCGACCCACACGATCCGGGAAGCCTTCCACGACGATCGCCAACCGCGTCGGCTCGTGGATCTCGACCATCTGCCATGGGAGACCAGTGCGGAGGTCGCTCTGCGCACCGTCCATCACACCGAGCAGCGAGGTGACATTGTGCGGCAGCTTGGTTCCAGAGCCGTAGCCGGAGGGGTCAACGTAGCTGAAGTAGTACTCGAGACTAATCCCGGCGACGACCGGCACAACTGCCGCCATGATTCGCGCCAGGATCGCCCCGTCATCGTCTCCAGTTGGGTCGTATGAAACCAGGAACGTGCGACGGTCGAGGAACAACCCGGCTGTCCGTGTTCGCCTCCCGATGACGCAGAACGCGTTGGTGGCGTGGCCGTACTCGGGCCGGGGCTGTGCCAGATCGGCGGCTCGTCCCTGCACGTGAGCCAGCGCAGCCAGAGGCGGATACCAGCCAGGCACGGCGTCGAACCGCCGGCACCGCTCGTGCGCCTCGCGCCGCCTCGCGATCTCGATTGCGTCCTTGGCCCGCTCGAAGACCGGCTGCCAGTCGGAAGGCACGAAATCCTCGTCGAAGAAGACGACCGCGTTGTTGCAGGTGTTGCGCTCGGCGCCGACGAACCAGGTGGCCGAGCTGATCGTGAATCCTTCGGCAGCCAGGAGCCGGCGCACGCGAGGGTCGTTGGCCATCAGTGAGAATGCGCGGGCATTCGGCCCGCCGCGCCCACCTCCGCATGCGCCGCAATCGTGCGCCGATTCGTGCGGGTTGTTGAGACTGACGGAAGAGTGTCCGACGACCAGAACGAGAGGCGACAGACGCGCGCCGGTCCCGATGTCCTCGAGAACGCGCCGGACGATATCCGCCATCTCTTTCACCGTGAATCCCGCGTACTGCCCGACGGGCGGAGTTGAATCGTCTCTATCCAATTTCAGGCGAGTTCGGGGAGGCGCGATCGACGTTTCTTGAACCCGGCGCCACCGAGATGCGAGCCAGGGAAACACGACCCGCAGGACCAACGGGATCAGCATGAACCACCCGATCACGGTCATCAGGACCGCGCCGCGAACTGGCATTCGACTCCCAAGGTGCACGTTGTAGCCGAGGAAGCCGGCAGCGCGCCGTTGAACGCGACGCGACCGCCCGGCAAAGTCTTCAGCGTCCTGCTCGATCTCCGGCACGTAGTGGTTGGGGCGGATTGCCACAGGACAGAGCGGCCGTGGATGAGCGTCGGAAGCACTCTGATGGTACATCGCCACGCCAAAGAACCCGGGCGTGCCGAAGGTTTCACATTCCGGCTCCACCTCCTCCAGGTGGCGGCGGAATGACTCTTCGCGCTCGTCCAGACAGAAGATCGTTTGAAACGCGGGGGCGCGCACGCGTTCTCGGGGTGGATAACCGCTGAGTGCGTCGTACAGCCGATAGCGGATTGCTCGTTCGAATGCCTGGTGCAGGATCCGACGTCGGCGAACGCCGTTGAGCTCCCGGAGTTCGGCTTCGAGCAGAACGACGTCTCCGTCGGTCCACTGGTCCACAATCGACGCATCGAGCCCGCAGAGCTGCGCAATGTGAAAGAGCGGCCACGCACGATCGGAAGCCGTGACCAGCGGTGCTTTCGGCACGCGACTCCGCAGGAAGGCCCGGAGCTCCGATACGGGGCCGCCGAAGGCGAGCTGTCGCGCAGCCCAATCAATCGCCGCTCGTTCGAACAACAAACGAACCGCGAGGTAACCCGCGAGTGTCGTGGGAATCTCTCGTGCCGGCACCCGGTCGGGGCGTTCTTCGAATTGCCGGACCATTCCGGCCCACCCGCGCAGGGCCAGCAGCGTGGCGGCGAGGTAATCGGCGCGCTCTTCGGTTGGGACGCCCAGCTGGGCCAGGGAATGCTCGAGGGAGGCAACCGCACTGCGTTCTGCGACCCTGTCCTCGGCCACGAGTCGCGGGAGAATCCGCGCCCAGGGCCCGCAGTGCGCAGCGAGCGACGTGTTGTAGACCTCGAGGAAACAGCCATGGATGCCGTGATTTCTGGCAGGCATTGACCAATGTGCCAGGCCTTGATCGAGGTATCCCGCGAGAAATCGGATGAGAGGCGCGTGGATCCACCCGTCGGTGTCGATGCCCGACACCGCCTGGAGCAGATCACGGTGCCGTGTCAGCGTCGGTTGCGCAACCGCTGGCCCCTCGCCGGCCCGTTCGACCGCGTGAAGGCAAGCGGCCCACAAGTGGTGCACCGCCTGCCGTTTTTCCCCCATGTTCTCGTCGAGGTCGCTGAGACCCGTTGACGCGGATCGGGCATTGGCCGGCACGTCGGTCCGAAACCGCGACAGTGCTGTCGTTTCTTCCAGGATCCACGAAAGCTCCTGACCCGAGGCGGAAGGAATGCCGTGCAGCACGATGGCCCGCCAAAGATCAAGACGAGGGCACACACCAGCGACCTGAGCCGCGCCTCTCGAGCCGAGCTGTTCCTTGAGAAGCGCTTCGACATCCGCGGCCAGAATGCGGCCGGACGCCAGCTTGTCGCGATACCGAGACTCGGACAGGAACGGCTGGCACCCGAGACGCTCGGCCGCGTGTTCGACGGCCTCTTCGAACGGCAGCTGCTCGAGCGCATGCAGTGTGTTGTGGTGGATGAAGATGCTGATGGGACCCTGGGCAGGCAGCAGTTCCGCCAGTTGCTCAATGACGCGGATCATGCCTTTACGGCTGTTCGGCTGGCGCCGGCACGGGGACGACGAGCGCCGCCAGTGCGACCAGAATCACCGTTGCGGCCAGAGCATAGAACGCGGCGGCGTACGACCCGGTCGCTTGAACGCACCACGCGAAGAGCAGCGGCCCGATCGCCGAGGCAAACACGGTCAGCGCCTGCGCGACGCCCTGGATTCGTCCGAGATCGGTTCGTCCGTACGCCTTCGCCCAGAAACTGAAGAACACGACCATCACGAAGCCGCCGGCCAGTCCTATGGCGACGGCCTGGGCCATGACGTGTGCAGGCGTCGTGACGTGCGGTAGTGCGACGAGCGCACCGCTCAAGAGAAGGAGAGCCGCGATGAGGACGCGTCGCAGCGACCCGCGATCCGCCCAGGCGCCCGCGACAAAGTTGCCGACGAGGCCGGTGATCGCGGTCACGGCGAGGGCCCGGTAGTACACCTCCGGTGAAAAGCCGCGCTCGGCCAGAATCGATTCATTGAATAGACCGATACCCGACGCCACCAGCCCGTACAGCGCGCTCGCAATGCCGAAGACCCAGAACGCCGGAGATCGAAGCGCGGCGCCTAGCGTGAAGTCTGCGGCTGTCGAGCCCGGTCGCTCCGCAATCACGATCTCCAGTTCCGCGTTCGTATCGGGCTCGCGCACCACAAGGAACCAGGCAGCCGGGGCGAGGCCAACAATGAGCGCCGCCCCCACTGACGCCCACGCGACGCGCCACCCTCGACCGAGCACGAGCGCGCCGACCGCGGGAAATGCCACCATGAATCCAATACTCATCACGAGTGCGTACACGCCCATGGCCCACGTCAGGCGGCGGCGGAACCATTTGCCCGGCATCGCCAGGCTCACCACAGACAAGGCGCTCTGCCCGAGCCCGCGTGTCAGCGTGATCGAGATGAGCAGCAGGGCCGCGCTCTGAACGCTGCTGAACGCCAGGACAACGCCGCCGAGCAGCAGCGCCAGGAATGTGAGAACGACGCGGCTTCCGTGTCGATCGACAAGTCCGCCGATGCCAAAGCAGAACAACGAGCCTACGAGCGTCGCGACCAGATTGATTTGGGCGAACCGCACGCGGTCGATACCGAAATCGCGCAGCAGCGGTTCCGTAATCAGCCCCAGCCCTTGGGTGCGTCCAGGAAGAGTGCCGACCATTGCCAGAGCCGCGACGCCCAGCACCACCCAGCCGTAGTAGAGGCTCGAGCCGACGCCGCGCGCTTCAACTGTCGCGTTATTCACACCCGTACTGTAGCTCGAAACAGAACGGCCCCGGCGTGGCTCAGGGTTTGGCTTGAAGGTCGGCCGGAATGTAGTGGACGTACGCGTTCAGGAGCGTGATTGCCTCGTCCTTTTCATTGAGGTCGACCGCCAGCAGGTCACGCAGCGACAGGATGCCGGCGAGGCGGCCGCGCTCGAGCACGATCAGATGACGGACGTGCGCCTGCTGCATGCGCTGCAGGCAGACGTCGTAGGCCTCGCTGATCTCGGCCGTGATCAGGTCAGTGGTCATGACGTCGGCGACGGGGGTCGCGCCGGGATCCAGCTGTCGGGCAACGACGCGCGCCAGGATGTCGCGCTCAGTGAAGATACCGGCCAGCCGATCCTCGTCCACGACGGGAACGGCTCCAATCTGGAAAGTGGTCATCGCGCGGGCCGCTTCGAGCACCGACACGCGAGGGCTGACGGTGACTGTTTCCCGCGCCGCAACAATTGATCGGATGGACGTCATGAAACCCTCCAAGGCGACGGACGTCCGAATGTCAACGACCCAGGGGAGCCAGGGGAAGGCGACGAGCGAAGAGCAATTATACGCCCGCCATAAAGCGGGTACCGGGCCGTTGACTACCGCAGAGCCAGGATGAGGATTACGGTCTGGTACGGCTACGCCAGCCGCGAGAATCCCGCCGAGCAGGACAACCGCCGCGGGACGGCCGAAGTTGAGCGTCCAGCGCGATCCCTGTCGCGTCGGGACGAACAGCGCCGGATTGGCAGCGTTACAGTACAGCTGGCCCAGTCGCCAGTATTCCGGAATATCGCGGCCGGGTTCGGGCCGGCCGAGCTGCCGATGGGCCCGCACGCCAACCACGCAGGTCAGCACAAGGCCTATGGCCTCCAGCAGGATATAGCCCGTGCCCAGCCCTGAGCGTCCGTTCCTATACATCCGAACCAGCGCGAAGGCTGCGTATCCCTGAAACGCGACCCAGATCAGTGTCATGAGCGCGACGGCTTCCGCAGCCGTCGCTGCTGCCTTCACATCCGGAGTATCCGCCTCGTGCCGTTCGCCTCGACGTGAGAGCAGTAGCGCTCCAATGCCACCCAGCGTCAGCGCCAGAGTGAGCTGGATGAAGACTGGCATGAGCACGCGCCCGATCGTCTTGTACTGCCAGCCGTTCGGTGCGCCACTAGCCTTGAAATGAACCGGTAGAAGCCAGGGGAGTGATGGATAGGCAACGACAAGGAATGTTGCGGTAGAGACGACGACTGCGCCGGCGATGTGCACGGCGCTGCGCGTCAGCAGAGTCGGTCGGACCACATCCCGTGTATCGGGCGGAACGGTCTGAATCAGAAGAAGATGCCGAAACCGATGTCGGGGCCGTAGAGGGTTTGCGTTGTGACCAGCTTCCGCTCGAAGGATCCGATCTTGACGTCGGCGATCGTCAGTTTGAAGTGGTAGACCGACGCACCCGCGCGGAGCTTGAGATGGCGGATTGGGCGCCACCGGATGTGCCCGTCCCAGCTGAGGTCCCCTTCTTCGTCCGCCGCCCGGACTGTCGTGGCCGTTGCGGCAAAGGTGCACAAGCCAACGGCAAACGCCGCCACGGCTCTCGTGCCATCGAACATAAGCCGGCGAATATAGCACAGCCGTGCCGGGCGCCCTCGATTCGGTCCAACCGCTGCGATCCACGGCGTTCTTTTACGAGTTCCTTTCTTGGCAACTACGTTTGCGTTCGCTACTATCGCGAACGCCCAACGTTTTGGGTCCTCACGCCTCGAGCAGAGGCTTTCCGCGAAGGATTACGAAATGAAACGTCGGTTCTGGGTTCCAGTCGGTCTGTGTTTGCTTTCGGTCGCGTGTGGAAAGAGTTCGCCGACTCCCACCTCGCCCACCTCACTCGCCGGCATCGTCGGGGAGGCGGCTGCTGACGGGTCCACGCTGAAGGTGACCGCACCGACGCCAGTATCGCCCGTGAATGGGCAGCAGCCGACGGACCTAATCCTCGTTGTGAACAATGCGGCCGCGAAGTTCACGACGCCGGTGGCGTTGACCTACCGCTTCGAAATCCACGACGCAGCCGGCAATCTGATTAACGCGGGCACAACAGGGTCCGGCTCCGGAACGACTTCCTTCGCTCCAGAGGCAGATCTCGAGGAAGGCAAGGCGTACAAGTGGCGGGCCCGCGCCGAGTACCAGAGCGCGTTTGGTCCCTGGTCTTCGGACGCGACATTCACCGGCGCGCTCACGACGGGGTATATCAGAGGGAACGAACTCTACGACCCCTTGATCAACGGCAAGACTGTTGGCACCATTGTCGGCCCGGCGCAGTTCGTGCCGGGCCTCGGCCTCAAGATTCTGTCGGAATCGACCTACGTTCAGTACACGCTGCCGCAGACACTGACCGAGGGAGAGTACTCAGCCCTCGCCACGAACATGGGAGTGGTCAGCAGCACCGAGGATCCAAAGTTGAGGATTTTCACGATGCGAGAGGGCGAGGATGCCATCAACGACAACATCTACCGCATGAGCGTCGACAAGCGAGGCAACGGAGCGATTGCCTGGCGTTTCATTACGGGTAACAACTCGAAAGGAAGCTACATCGAGACCGTTGGGTCCGAACGCCAGATCTACCCGTTCCACGAGGACCTGACGTACTTTGTTAGAGCGACCTGGCGCGCCGGTCAGTTCAATGTGACGTTCGTGGAAGGTGGGGTCAACGGCAACGTCATCTACAACTTCGGCAAGCCCTATGACGGCATCTACCAGCCGTCCCCCCATAACGTCTATATCGGAAGCCCGTTCAAGGGCGGCGATCGTGGCGAACCAAGCAGCTTGACGGATATGATCATCAGACAGATTTGGGTATCACCGAACCCGCGTCCGGCCCGCGCCAACAAGTAGGCGACAGGAGTTCCCTGTGAGGAATGTGAGGACCGCCCTTGCCCTCGTCCTCGCGTTCGCCGCGTGGAGCGTCCCCCTCCTGGCGCAAGAGACCAAGCCGATCCCGAAAGATTCGGTGCGCGTAACCATTCCCGGGTGCTCGAAGGGGTATGTCTTCACAGCGGGCCGTCGAACCGTCGAGCAGCCGGGAAGCGCCAGTGTCCCCGAGGGGATGCACCTGCGCATGAACGGTCAGAAGAAGATGATGGCGGAGATCAAAGCGCATGAGGGTTCGATGATCGAGATCACCGGCCTCATGAAGAAAGGCCAGTTCGACCCGGGCGGCATCGATCTTGGTGGCGGCGTCCGGGTCTCAGGTGGTTCAGTGCCGAGCTCCGGCAGCCTTTCAGCGAGCCCGAACGTCGGCCAGATCCTGATCGACGTCGAAGGCTGGCGTCCCGCCCTGGGCGCCTGCTCGTCGCGATAGACTCCTCCTGGACCCCCCCACCGGGGGCCCACACACCATCCGTGCCCCGCTACCGCTTCGGCGATTTCGTGCTGTCGCCGCGCCGCCGGGTTCTTGCCCGCGGCGGGCGCGAACTGCCGCTCATCCCGCGCTACTTCGATCTGCTGGTCTTCCTTATCGAGCATCGCCACGAAGCCGTCCACCGTCGCGAGATTTTCGATCGCGTCTGGAGTGACGTCATTGTTTCCGACAGTGCGCTGAGCCAGGCGATCCGCACGATCCGGCGCACGCTCGGCGACGATTCGCGTGAGCCGCGTTTCATTCGTACCGTGTCGCGCCACGGATATCGATTCGTCCTCGACACGGTCGCCGAAGAGGACGATGAGGGCGTGTGGCCGTTGGAGGCGCCGATGACGCCGCCGGCGGCCTGGTCGCCAGAAGTCGCGCCGGATGCCATCGAGCGTCTGCTGGCGCGACTGACCATGCGTCCAGCGACGCCTATCGAAGAAGAAGAGCAGCGCGAGTCCGCGGAACTGCTCCACGGGCTGGGTACCGTGGAGGCGCTGGCCCGACTTGGATCGCGAGAGGGCCACGCTCGTGCGCGCGCGTTGCTGCGTGACGCGCGCTGGGAGTCGCCCGGTGCCGTCGAGGTTCCGGTGTTTGGCGCACCCGCACCGTTTGCCGTCGCGCGCGAGTTGATCGAGATTCGCCTGCGGCGCGCGGCTCGTCTGATCGCGCTTCGATGGGCTGGCGCCTCCCTCGGCGGCGGTCTGGCCGGTGCGGTGGCCGGAGCCATCGGCGGATTGATGCTCGCTGCTGCGCCGGGGAGCTTGGCGCCAGTTGCCGTGTCACCGGTGCTGACCGTCATCGGCGGAGGCTGCGGAGCGGTTGCCGGTGCCGGTGTGGGCGCAGGATTGTGTCTGGCCGAGGCCTCGGTGCGGTCGCGACGGAGCCTGGCACTGATATGCGGCGCCGCGCTGGGTGGTGGGGTCGTCGGCCTGGCGGTTGAATGGATTGGCCGGTGGAGCCTGGCAGCTCTGGTCGGCCTGGCGGTCGAGATCGGCGGCGGCATCGAGGGCATCGTCATCGGCGCGGCGGCCGGCATCGGCTACGCCCTCGCGACGCCACGTGCCGAGGGTGGGCTTGCCACCCCACCTGGCCGCGATCGGCTCTACGCGGCGGCAGTCACCGCCAGCTGCTGCGGTCTTGCTGCGCTAGCGTTGGCCATGGCCGGACGTCCGCTGGTCGGCGGTACGCTGCACGCCGTCGCACGCGCCGCACACGGATCGCAGGTGACGCTGACGCCGCTCGGTCGCCTGATCGGTGAGCCGGATTTCGGGAGCGTGTCGCAGGCCGTCATTGCAGCAGGGGAAGGTGCGCTGTTCGGCTTCGGCCTGGCGCTTGGTTTGACACGCCGTCAGTGAGATCTCACCCAACCCTCACCAGCTGCTCAAGACTTTCCGGCCTCCAGAGCCGATGCTTCGGGAATCTGGAGGAACCATGGAAGCCTTTGCACCCTCGTCTGCGTGTCGTTTCACTCGAATCCGAATCGTGACCGAACGGCCCACCGAGTTCATCGACCTCACAGAACGCGTGAACGCTTACGTCGCTGAGGCGGGCATTCCAACTGGCCTGATCAATATTCAGAGCCTGCACACGACCGCGGCGATTCTGCTCAATGAGCACGAGCCGCTGCTCCTGACCGATTTCGCGGCGCTGCTCGAGCGGCTGTCGCCGGTCGACGGGACCTATCGACACGACGATTGCAGCCTTCGAACGGTCAACCTGACGCCGGGCGAGCGGATCAACGGACACGCGCATTGTCGCGCCCTCCTCCTCGGCCCTTCGGTGCTGTCTGAACGTGGTCGACGGTCGACTGCAGCTCGGACGATGGCAGCGCCTCTTTCTCGTCGAACTGGATGGGCCGCAAGTGCGCGATCTGTCCGTGCTGCTCATCGGCGAGGCCGGCCGATGAAGGTCAAGATGATTCTTCCCGCCCTGACCGAGGCGACGAGCCCCTTCTGGCGGCCCATCAAGTATTCGCTCTTTCCTCCACTCGGCCTCGCGACGCTCGCCGCGTACTGCCGCCCGGAGGATGAGGTGGAGATTCAGGATGAGCACGTCGAAGCGCTGCGGCTGGACGACACGCCGGATCTGGTGGTGATTCAGGTCTACATCACATCGGCGTACCGCGCGTATCGGCTGGCCGACGACTACCGAAGTCGGGGTGTTCACGTCGCGCTTGGCGGCCTGCACGTGACCTCGCTGCCGGACGAAGCCGCACAACACGCGGACACAATCTTTCTCGGGCCGGGCGAGGATACGTGGCCGCGGTTCCTCAATGAGTTCCGACGCGGCTGCGCCGCGCGTCGGTACACAGTCGCGGACGCGGACGCTGGCGGGCATCCCCCCAATCCGCCGCGACCTGATCAAGCGGCGCCTGTATCTCGTGCCGAACTCGATCGTGGTCTCGCGCGGGTGTCCGCACGTGTGCGACTTCTGTTACAAGGAAGCCTTCTTCGAGGGCGGTCGCGGCTTCTACACGCAAGCCGTCGACGCGGCGCTCGCCGAGATCGAACGACTGCCCGGCCGTCACTTGTACTTCCTCGACGATCACCTCTTTGGGGATCGACGGTTTGCCGCGGCGCTCTTCGACGGGATGCGCGGCATGGGTCGCCTGTGGCAGGCGGCGGGGACGGTCAACGCGGTGCTTTCCCACGGCCTGCTCGAGCGGGCGGTCGCGGCCGGCCTGCGCAGTCTCTTCGTCGGATTCGAAACGCTGACGCCCGAGAATCTCATCGAGCAGCGGAAATATCAGAATCATCGCCGCGACTATACGGCGGCGATCCAGCGCCTGCACGATCTCGGTGTGATGATCAACGGCAGCTTTGTGTTTGGCATGGATGCAGACGAGCCGTACGGTGTTCGAGCGGACCGTGGAGTGGGCGATCCAGCACGGCATCGAGACTGCGACGTTCCACATCCTCACGCCGTACCCGGGAACGAACCTCTATCGACGCCTGGCCGGCCAGGGCCGTCTCACGACTCAGACTGGGACCTGTACGACACGCGCCACACCGTGTTTCGGCCGGCCCGGATGTCGGCCCGGGATCTGGAACAGGGCTACCACCGCGCGTATCGCGACTTCTATCGATGGCGATCTATTGCTCGCGGCGCCTCTGCCCACGATGACTTCGTCTCGAGCCTGAGGCACTTCGCGTACGCGGCAGGATGGAAGAAGTTCGAGCCGCTCTGGGATCTGGTGATCCGGGCGAAGCGCGCCGGGATGATGGTGCCCGTCCTGGAGGCGATTCTCGATCCGCAGGAAACTGCGCCCACGCTCGGGTGGCGCAACCAGAAGCCGCAGGGACAGCGTCCTGTAGATATGATGGTGGCCTCCCGGGAGGCCCCATGAGATCTGCCGCCGTGCTTGGTGCGACCCTGGTTGCTGTTGCGTCGCTTCTGTCGACTGACGCTACCGCCCAGTGGCTGAATTACCCGACTCCGGGAACTCCTCGCCTGCCTGACGGCAAGGCTGACCTTTCTGCGCCAGCGCCGAGGACCGCGGACGGCAAGCCGGATCTGTCGGGCGTGTGGAGAGGCGCTGGCCCATCGTATCGCTTCAACATCGCGCAGGATCTGAATCCCGAGGACATCCAGCCCTGGGCGGAGCAGCTGTTCCTGAAGCGCGTGCGCGATTCGCGCAAGGACAGTCCGCTGGCCAAGTGTCTGCCGGTGAGCGTCCCGTTCCAGGATTTCTTCAGCCTGGCCAGAATCATCCAGACACCGGCGCTCATCATGATCGTGTATGAGTCGCCCAACAGCCCGCATCGAACCGTGTACACTGACGGCCGCGATCTTCCGAAGGATCCCAATCCCACCTGGCTGGGGTACTCGATCGGGCGGTGGGAAGGGGACACGCTGGTCGTAACCACGGCCGGGTTCAACGACAAGGCCTGGCTCGACAGTGCCGGCCATCCGCAAACCGAATCGCTTCGGGTGACCGAGCGTCTCCATCGCCGCGACTTCGGTCATATGGATTTCGAGATCACGATTGACGATCCGAAAGCCTTCACGAAACCGTTCACGATCAAGCGAGAGCGCCTGCTGGCGCCGGACACCGATCTCCTGGAAGATGTCTGCGAAAACGAGCGCGACGGCGTGCGCCTGTCGGGCGATCCCGGGATCAGGCCAAGCCCCCAGCTTCTCGCTTCGTACGCCGGCGTGTATGAGTTTGCGCCCGGGCGCGAGATCGTCGTGTCGGCTGTCGGCGACATGCTGTTTGTGAAAGGGCTCAACGAACCCAAGCTGCCGCTCATGGCGACATCGGACGTACACTTCATGTCGACGGCGACACCGGCCGGTTTTGAATTCGTCAAGGACGCCCAGGGTAAGGTTACGTATCTCATCGTCCGCGGCCTGGCGGACGATCAGAAGGCCGTGCGGAAAAGCGTCAAGTAGGCTCTCCATTGAGGTGATCAATGACCTGGTTGAAGAAAACAGCGACAGCGATTCTCTTGTCGGGCTTCGTGTGCGTGATGCAGGCGGCCGATCGCCCGGAAGTCACCTTTGCCGAAGGCGGGATCTTTCCTGAGAGCCTGACGTCAACGAAGGACGGCACTCTTTATATCGGCAGCGTCGGCCTGGACAGCGTCTATCGCGCGACGCCGCAGAGTGCGAAGGCCGAGACCTGGATCCGGCCGAAGTCCAACGGCCTCTCGACCGTCCTCGGGGTCTTTGCCGATGAAGCCGCCGGCACGCTGTGGGTCTGCGCGTCGGCGTCTGGGGGCCGCGACGGCGTTCCCTTGGCCGGCGAGACGGCGCTCAAGGCATTCAGCCTCACGGCCCCTTCGTTCAAGGCCAGCTACGTGTTTCCCGGCGGCGGGCTCTGCAATGACATCGCGGTGGCGCAGGACGGCACGCTCTACGTCACGGATACGACGGGCGCGCGTGTGCTGCGGCTCAAGAAAGGGGCGAGCGCGCTCGACGTCTGGGCGAGCGACACCATGCTGCTCAACACGGCCGACGGCATCGCGCTGCTTGCAGACGGGGCGGTGTACGTCAATTCGGTCGGCCAGAATTTCCTGGTGCGTATTCCGGTGAATCGCGACGGCTCGTCCGGCCAGATCGTCAAGCTCGAGGCCTCCCGGCCGCTGAAGAGCCCTGACGGCATGCGCAGCGTCGGCGCAAACACCATCCTGCTGGTGGAAGGGGAAGGGCGTCTGGATGAGGTGACCATCAACGGCAACAAGGCGGAGATCAAGGTGCTCAAAGAGGGACTCACAGGTCCAACGGCTGTGACGCTCGCCGGTGGTATGGCGTACGTCTCCGAGGCGAAGCTCAACTACCGGTTTGATCCAACCCTCAAAGACAAGGACCCTGGCCCGTTCCGCGTCGTCGGCGTGCCGTATCGCGCACCCAAGTAGCTGTGGATCACGCCGCCTACCGTCCGCCCTGAGGAACGCCGCTGCCGTCCGTGATGCAGCGGCACGCCAAGACCGCCGCAGCCGCAGTACCGCGTGCACATCGCAGGAGGCTGGTAACCCGTGAGCTTCTTGCGGAACTCGGGATACATCGTGTTGGCGCGCCGCCGAGGACGGCCTCCTGCGGGAGGTTGTAGTAGCGCGTGAGCTCGTTCACGAACGGATTTTCGCCCGGCAGATAGTGCGGAAAGACGTCTCCGGCCTCCGCGCGCGGCAGCTCGGCGATCGGCTCGCAGGGGGCGGCGAGACCGTTGCCGAAGTTGGCGCTCGGATCGAGCTGCCAGACCCGGCTCCGCACGTACGGCTCGGAGAGGTACACCGGATCCTCGATCATGGCGCGCGCCGTCAGCAGATCCCCATGCCGGGTGAAGTGCATGGTCATCGTCGCCTGATCGCTCAGCGGCGCGCCGTTGCGCCGGATCATGCTCGCCTTCATGTGGGTGGTGTACGTCGTCAGCGTGTCGCCTTCCCACACGCCGGTCGTGAATCCTCCAGACGTGTGCGGCGCATTCGCGCCGGGATGCGGTCGCCCATCCATCCAGATGGTCGTGACGTCACGATCCACCCACCCGCCGATCTTCCAGGCGATCGAGCCGCGCCGTGACCGGATCCAGCACGCGATCGATGGCCAGACCGAAGGGACCGAGCACGATGTAGAAGGGCGTCAGGTAGCCGCACTGGTGTTCGGGCAGCGACACCGCGGAGTAGTTGAAAGCTCAAGGCCCGCGCGCCGCCCTCGTCGTTGAGCGGCAGTCCCAGGTAGTCGACCGGGTCGGGACCCGGTCCGCTCTCCATGTCGTCCTGGTTGGAGCGGCGGCTCCAGTGTCCGCCGAGATCGAACTGCGCAAATGCCGGAGCGCTGACCGAGCACCGCCAAGCATGACGAAGCACGCCGAGCTTGAGAAGATTCATCGTGCGACGTCCTGGCATCCGGCACTCGTTCATCGGCCGAACACGGCGTGGGATCCCATCTTGCGCCATCGGCTTCCTTCTTGAACTGCAGCGCGGTGACGTACGGCATGCGCAGGTACCTGGGATCGTCCACCACGCTGGTGATCGTGATCCACTGATCGCCGTTGCGTTCTGATGCCGAGATCCCAGTATTCGGTGAGTACCGCGTTCTCGCTGTAGGGGACGCCGTTCTTGCGCAGGTATCCGGGCCGCAGGTTCGTCGTCACGACCTTGAGCGAACCTCCCGTCGGCGCCGCCGCGCCGCGTCCGCGCCTGCCTTCCCAGGCGGCGACCGACTCGCCCTGCCAGCTCGCGCTCCGCTCTGGTGGCTTCCAGTTGCCGAAGTGGAACAGGCGCGTCTGCATCCCGGCGTCGGTCTCCACCTTCAACGTGTTGTCGTCCTGCCAGGTGATGTGCAGGCGTGTGGGAACGGCCATGATGGCGGGCGCGCCGTACGCCTTGCACTGCTCGCCGGCCGCTTCGTCTTTCGCCGGATCCCAGGCATCGCCGACCTTCTTGGCCTCGAGCGTGATCGGAATGCTCTCGTAGTCGCCCTTGGCCGGCGTGACCATGCGCCATCGCCAGTCCTGCGTGACGACCGAGACCCAGTAGCCGGTCAGATCGATCGGGAGCCGTCGTCGCGACCGTTGCGCAGCGCGGCGGCGCGACCCCGAGTCGGATCGTTCGGCCCTGCGCGTCAACGCCCGGACCAGGTCATGCACGAACAGCAGGACTGCCGGAACGGAGCCAGGCTCATCCGGTAGGCGCTCTACGTGCTCGGACGCGCTCATCGCTATTCCTGGTCTTGCTCGTCGTGAGGCTCTTGAACACCGCTTCGATGAACATGTCCGTCGTCCACGGACCTGCGTCGGCGCCGTATCGCGTCTTGAAACCCTTCGCCGGATCCGCCGCCTTCACCTGCTCGAGCGTCATGCCCTTGTCGATCAGGTCCTGAATCCTGTCTCGCATGATCAGCACCACGCTCCGATACTCCACCAGGTCGTAGAAGTCGCAGACGAACCCGTGGCCCGGCACGACGTACGTCCGATCTTCCTGGAAGGCCAGCGGAAATGGCGGGACGGTCATCTCGACGATGCGATTCAGCGCGTCGATCTCGCCCTGAATGCTGCCGCCTCTCGCCACATCGATCACCGGAAAACGCGTCGTATCGAGAATGTCGCCGGCTCACAATCACGTCGGCGCGATGGAAGAACACGACGCTGTCGCCATCGGAATGTGCGGCGGGCATGTGCATGACCTGGATGGCGTCGCCGTTGAGATACATCGGGTAGCCTCGGCCGGCATAGGTCTTCGTCGGCCACAAGGCGGCATGGGACCGAGCGGTCCTGGTCCGGCTGGCGCGCTCATTCTGCTGAGCACGTTCTCGTGCGCGAGAACGCTCGCCGCGCCGCCGTTGGTGTAGGCGTCTTCGCTGACCCCGGCGCTGCCGATGTTGCCCAGGATGGTCTTGCCGGCCTTGGAGAGCCTTTCGTTCCCGCCGGTGTGGTCGGCGTCGGCGCTGGTATTGATGATGTAGCGAATGGATCCATCCGTCAGCCGCTTCACGGCTGCCAGCACCTTGTCCGCGAGTGGCTGAGACCCGGTGTCCACGACGATGGCGCCGATCGGACCGACCTGCACGGCGATGTTCGCGCCGGCGCCGGCGATCATGTAGAAATTCGGCCGGACCTGGATCACATCGAGGTCGCTGCTGGTGGGTGCCTGTGCGCGAGCGACCACCATGATTCCTGCGAACAGAACACTGGAGAACAGGACGGTTTGCGGCTTCAAGTGTGGCGCTAGATTAGCGCAGGGTGAGACCGACATGCTAACCTCCCACCACATGAAGAGCCGCGCGCTTTTTGCTTCGGCCGTCGCGGTGTTCCAGCTGTTTGTGCCTCTGTCCGCCCACCACAGCAATTCCGCCTTTCAGGTCGACAAGATCATTGAACTGAAGGGTGTGATCACCGAGTGGCAGTGGATCAATCCCCACACCTGGATCTATCTGTCCGTCGACGACGGGAAAGGGGGGAAGGTGGAGTGGCAGATCGAGGGTCGTGCGCCGGGGGTATTACTCCGCTCGGGGTGGACCAGGTCCTCCCTGAAAGTGGGCGATAGCGTCACCATCCACTGCAGCCCTGCCAAGGACGGCAGCCATACGGCCCTGGTTGCTCGGGTCACGTTAGCTGACGGAACTGTCCTGGCCAATGCGCCGGCCCCGACGCAGTAGCTCGGGAGAACTGAGGCGTCAGATCATGTTGAGAATCAGCATTCCTGCGCTTGTTCCGTTGATGCTCCTTGCGTTCGCAGGTGTTGGGGCCCGGCACGTCGTTGCACAGGGGGCTGCTCAGGGCGCGGGCGCGACCGCGCCAGACTTTACCGGCGTGTACTACCCGATCGCGCCGTTCGGCGCTGGTCGGGGATTGGCTCCTGCCCCGTCTACAGGGCAGCGAGGTGCCCTGCCGCCCCCTACGCGATCAGCACCAACCTCGGACGGCTCACAAGGGCGCGATCCGAGCGCGCCCAAGCTCACACCGGAGTATCTTGCGAAATGGGAGGCCATTCGGAAATCCAGAATGGCCGGGTCGTCGGAATTCGACCCGTCCGCGAAAT
This sequence comes from uncultured Acidobacteriota bacterium, assembly GCA_963725105.1. Classification (GTDB taxonomy): domain Bacteria; phylum Acidobacteriota; class Vicinamibacteria; order Vicinamibacterales; family CAVVIG01; genus CAVRXZ01. The sequence goes on along the minus strand of CAVRXZ010000009.1, from coordinate 33,204 downwards.
GCATTCCGTCGGGCATGCCGTCCATGATGAGCATGGCCTACGGGATGGAGGTTCAGCAGACGCGCGACCGGATCACGATGTACAGCGAACTGAACGATCTGTATCGCCGCATCTATCTCGACGGCCGCAAGGCCTCGCAGAAGGTCCTGGATGACCCGACCTACGCGGGTTATTCCACGGGCCGATGGGAGGGCGACACGCTCGTGGTGGACACCGTGGCGCTTCATCCTGACTCGCTTATCGATGGCTTCTCACCGCACAGCGACGCGATGACCGTACAGGAGCGCATCCGTCTCATCAGTCCTGGTCTCCTCGAAGACCGGATCGCCGTGACGGATCCGAAGGCGCTCCTCGAGCCACACGAGGGCGTTCGCACGTATCGCAAGGCATCGCCGCCGAACGACGAGCTCCGCGAGTTTGCGTGCGCGGAAGGCCTGGCGAGGGCCAAGTAGCGGGCAACCCATACTGGGAGTTGGTTCCATGTTGCGTCGTCTGATGTTGTTCCTTCCTGCCTTGTGTGTGGCTGTGCCAGCTGCCGCGCAAACCTCGGACGGCGGGTTCGGTGAGATAGCGTCGCCATCCATCGCGGCAGTTGCGAAGGCGATGCACGCCACCATTCGTCGCGACCTGGCCGAGGCCGCGGAGAGCATGCCGGCGGAGGAGTACAGCTTCAAGCCGACGCCGGAGGTCCGAAGTTTCGCCGAACTCGTAGGACACGTCGCGAACGCCAATCTCTTCTTCTGCTCGCAGGCCAAAGTCGAGCCGTACCCGGGGACCGTCAACTACGAAAAGGCGACCGACAAGGCCGTGCTCGTCAAGGCGCTGGGAGACTCGCTGGCCTATTGTGACGGCGTCTACAACGGGACGACCGACGCCAGTTTCGGGCAGGCGGTTACCGCATTGTCTCCGGGCCGCGGCGGGAGTCAAACGACGCGCGGCGCGGTGCTTGTATTCAACACCGCGCACAACAACGAGCACTACGGCAACATCATTGTCTACATGAGGCTGAAGGGACACGTACCGCCGTCCACGGCACGGGTCCAACAGCCGAAGAAGTAGCTGCTGGGACTCAGCGGAGTCGCGCGCGGCGGACCACGACATCCTGCGAATCGCCACCCGGCTGCTGCACAACGAAGAAGAACTCATCGCCTGAAACGGTCGCCGCGTGGCCGGCGCTGGGAGGTACGTTTCCCTCGAGCACAGCGATGGTCACGGGGCCTCCATTGACGAATCTGATGCGAACGGAGCGCCGGCTCCCGTCGGGGAGGCGCTGGACGCCAATCAGCGAATCGCGGGCCCATCGGACGCGTTCGAGTCCTCCAAGCTGCAGTTCCGGCGAGCCCGTCACGGACGTGGCCGCTCCGCTGGTGATGTCAACGCGCGCGATGCCGACGCGTAAGCCACATAAATCGTTCGATCGTCGACCGGTGCAAGGCTTGAGGCGCCATCGAGTTGCAGCGTGGCCGTGACGGCGAGATTGTGCGCGCCGAGACGCAGAATCCGGCGACCGATGGTATCGAGCGCCAGCACAGTTCCGTTGGGCGTGACGGCGACATCCTCCAGACGGGCCGGCTGGAGAGTCGTCGGGAACCAGGATTCTCTCGAGCGGCCGACCCGACACAAGCTGCAGTTTGTGCAAAGCTGTCGCGGGCGCTCGATCCGCCGCAGCTCGTGACGCTTCCGCGCTGACCACCCACAGGTCGCCACGAAGCGGGTCGATTTCGAGGGCCGTAATGTCAAAGAAACCGGCGGACGCGGATGTGACGAGATCCACGCTGCGATTCGAGCGTTCGTCGAGGATGACGAGTTTCCGCGCCTGCCCGTCGGCGACCACAAAACGTGACGACACACGGTCGTACGCGAGGCCTGTCGACCTCAGCCCGGTCCCGGGAACCCGAAGCGCCACGTCGGTTGACACGGGCGCCGACACAGCGGGCGTCGTGACAGCCAGTGCCGGCGTACCGACGGGGGCCATCCGTGCTTCGAGCTCCCGCCATTGCGGGAGCTGGCGGGCCGCGCGAAAATCGTCGTTGGTCGCGGCGTCGCTTTTGAAACCGACGTCAAGGACGCGACCCAGCATGACCACCGCATCATGCGGCCGACCGCTGAGGCTCTGTGCGCGAGCCAGCAGATACATCAGATTCGGGTCTCGTGCCGGTCCCGTCTGCACGGTACGCCAGGCCAAATCGTGGAATCGCTCGTACTCACCGCGGGTGTAGGCGTCGAGCGCCAGCTGGCGGCATTCGTGCCACTCGCGGCACTCACTCTGAGCGGCAGCGGCGCGCGGCGTCGCCGTGAATACGGCGATGGTTGTGGCGACGGCAATCATTCCGACAAAATTGAAGTTCAAGACCATGAGGCTACACTATTGAACGACCTTTCGGGGTGCCGGGCAGCGGCCGCGTCGGGGCCGCATGTCGCGCCGACAACGCGCGCGAGAACTGGCAACGCGACGAGCAGACATCTTTGTCTAATGGTGCGCCCAGAAGCTACGAGATTGTGGTGTCGTGATTCCGTTGTGACGAGACGCTTCAATTCGCGAGCGCGATTTCCCAGGCAAATCTCAGATTCCCGAGCCGTGAACCGTAGGCGCTTCTGGCATTCATCTTGAGTACCTCGCGGACGAAGGCCGAATGGTGACTCCGCGCTTCAAGAGCCTGATCGCGTTCTGGTTCGTGCTGCAGATTGTGCTGCCCTTTACGCCGCCGCTGCAGACGTGCGAGCTGAAAGATCTGTTAGGCACGCAGGAGCACAAGCACATTCCGGCATCACCGGAATCGTCCACGACCCCAACACCAGAGAATGAAAGCGAATCGGACGCCAACCTGTTTGTGTCGCCTCTCGCTGTTGCGACGCTGAGTGCCTCCGCCTCGCTCGTCGTCGCATGTGAAGCGGTAGCGAGCGCATTCGTGACGATTGCGTTCGCTCTCCCCTCGTCTCCGCACGTTCAGCAGACCGTCCTTCGACTCTAGTCGCGTCTTTCGCGACGATTCTCTCCGGACCCGTCCAGCACGCGTCACAGCCGCAGGCTGTCTGGAGAAGCTGTATCCGCCTGTCGGCTTTGTTGACCGGCTCGGGACACTCAGGAGTTCAGCTACAGGGCGAGAGCGCTTATGCAACCCAAGACTGTGTGGACACGACTGACGACCAACTTCAACGATCCAGGCATGCGCGCCAACGTGCTCGCGCTGGTCGGCGGAAAAGCCATCGGCCTGATCCTGCTCTTGACGGCGATGAAGGTCTTCCTGGCGTCGGCTGTCTTCGCGCAGGCGCCGGCGGCCGCGCCGTCGCCGGAAGTCAACGCCATCAACACCGTGTGGACGCTGATCGCGGCCTTCCTCGTCTTCGGCATGCAGGTCGGCTTCGTCATGCTCGAGGCCGGCTTCGCGCGCTCGCGCGAGTCGATCAACATCCTGGTCGAAGGCATCGTCGACACCTGCATCTGCGGCGTTCACGTTCTGGGCCTGGGGCTTTGCCTTCATGTTCGAGCCCGGCAACGGCTTCATCGGCACGACCGGCTTCTTCCTGAAGGGCCTGCCGGACACCTACGGCACGACGGGCGTCCCGCTGCTGGCGTTCTGGGTGTTCCAGTTCGCGTTCGCCGATACCTGCTCGACGATCACCTCGGGCGCGATGGTCGGCCGCTGCGGCTTCGTCGGCGACATCCTCTACAGCATCGGCGTCACCGGGTTCATCTACCCGATCATCGGCCACTGGGCCTGGGGCCCGGACGGCTGGCTGGCGGTGATGGCCGTGCCGTTCCGCGACTTCGCCGGATCGACGGTCGTGCACACCATCGGCGGCGCGATCTCGCTGGTCGGCGCGATCGCGCTCGGTCCGCGGCTCGGCCGCGTCTTCCGGCGCGACGGCGGCGGCCCGCCGCTGCCGCACAACATCATCCTCGGCGCGGTCGGCGGCCTGATTCTCTGGTTCGGCTGGTACGGCTTCAACCCGGGCAGCACGCTGTCGGCGCTCGACATGCAGGGCATCGGCCGCGTCTCGTTCAACACGACGATGGCCGCGTGCTCGGCCGGGCTGGCGGCGCTGTTCTATGCCTACGCGCGCGTCGGCAAGTGGGACCTCGGCCTCACCGTCGAACGGCTTCCTCGCCGGCCTGGTCGCCATCACCTGCCCGTGCTACTGGGTGAGCCCGACCGGCGCGTTCTTCATCGGCCTCGTCGCCGGCGTGCTGGTCATCTGGGCGACCGACGCGCTCGAGTACCTGCGCATCGACGATCCGATCGGCGCGGTGCCGGTGCACATGGTGTGCGGCATCTGGGGCACGTTGTCGCTCGGACTGTTCGCGACCGGGCGCCTACGGGCTGCCGACGCCGACCGGCGTCGACACGAGCACGTCGTCGTGAAGGGGCTGTTCTACGGCGGCGGCACGGCGCAGCTGATGGCGCAGGCGATCGGCAGCGGCGCCGTCGTCGTCGCGACGCTCGCGGTGTCCGTTGTCCTGATGTATGCGGTGAAGGCGACCGGCACGCTGCGCGTCTCGCGCGGCAGGCGAGCTCGAAGGGCTGGACCTGCACGAGCACGGCATGCTCGCGTATCCGGAATACGTGATTCACGGCTACGAGCCAGGGCTCACTTCGGTGGGCAGTGCTCAGCCGCAGGCCGCGATGGCGATGGCACAGCCTCAACCCCTCAACGCGCAGTAGCGGAGAACACAGTAGGGCTGTCGGAGGCCTCCGTCAGCAGGTCTCCGACGTCTGTCTGACACCCGTCCGACCACCGGGTCACGCCAGCAAGGCGAGCATCGAAGTTCCGCTAAGATGCCTTGAGATGTCGACTCACGAGGAACAGTGGCCGCCTGCCGAATGGAACTCGACTGACCGGGAGTACTCACCCCTGTGCGCCCACGAGTTGTTCGAACAGCGCGCCGCCGAGACACCCGACGCGCCTGCGCTGCTGTTTGGCGATCAGCGGTTCACCTATGAGTGGGTGAATATCCGGGCCAACCGCCTGGCGCGCCACCTCCAGAACCTCGGTGTGGGGCCAGAGGTGCCTGTTGGCCTCTGCTTTGACCGTTCCGCTGAGGGGATCGTCGCGTTACTCGGGATTCTGAAGGCGGGTGGAGCTTATGTCCCGCTCGAGCCAGGCTATCCCCGCCAGCGGCTCACGGATCTGATTGCCGACTCGCAGGTGAAGCTGGTCGTGTGCGCGGTCGAGCACCGCGACCTAATCGCCCCCCTTGCAAATGCCATCTGTCTCTCGGACGTTCCGATGTCAGGGTCAGCCAATCCGGCATCTGGCGCCGGTCCCGACAGCCTCGCGTACATCGTCTATACATCTGGCACGACGGGCAGGCCCAAAGGCGTTCTCGGGGTTCACCGGAGTATTACCAACCGACTGCACGCGTTACCGTTCCGCGATCCCGCGACTGAAGTCGCCTGCCTCAACTCGTCGATCAGTTTCGGGTTCTCAATCGCGCGCATCTTCCTTCCGCTCATAACCGGCGTTCCGCTCGTCATTCTTCGGGAAGACGATGTCAGGGATTTTGGCCGTCTGGCCTCTCGCATCGAGGAGACTGGCGTCACGAATCTTGCGTTTGTCACTCCGCTCCTCAGGCAGCTGCTTGCAGCCGGGCCGCGTGTCACCGATTCGCTTCGTAGACTGCGCACGGTTACGGTCGGCGGCTCTGACGTGACGCCCGATCTGGTTGCCAGCTTCGAGCGGGCTTGCCCGCAGGCGACCCTTCTCAACTGCTATGCCGCGACAGAAGTTGGCTCCGCGATTAGTCTCGCGACGCTCACCGCGAGTTCGGCGGCTCGGGTATCGGCAGGTCGGCCGATCGCGAACACGCGCCTCTACATCGTTGATCGCGAGATGCGGCTCGTACCGGTCGGCGTCACGGGCGAGCTCATGGTCGGTGCCGAACATCTTGCGCGCGGCTATCTGAACCAGCCTGCGCTCACCGCTGACCGGTTCGTTCCCGACCCGTTCGGCAACCGACCTGGGCAACGCCTGTACCGAACCGGAGATCTGGCTCGTTACCGTGCGGACGGCGAGATCGAACTCATGGGACGCGAGGACGATCTGGTCAAGGTCAGGGGATACCGGATCGAGCTGGGTGAAGTCGCGACCGCGTTGCGGCGGCTGAAGGGCGTTCGCGATGCGGTCGTGACGACAAGAACGCACGATTCCGAAACGCAACTTGTTGCCTATGTGGCCGTCGCTCCCGAGGCGGCCATCACACGCACCAGCCTGGGTGCGTACCTGCCAGGATCAGCTCCCCGAGTACATGCTGCCGGCCGAGTTCGTGCTCGTCGACGAGCTGCCATTGACGGCTGTCGGCAAGGTCGATCTATCCGCGCTCGCGCAGGCCGCTGCCCGGTCGTCGCAGGAGCGGCCGTACGACTGCCCACGCGATGGGGTCGAAACGACGATCGTCGACATCTGGTCCGAGCTGCTGCGCGTCGAGCGCGTCAGTCTTCACGACCATTTTCTGGATCTCGGCGGCGATTCGCTCCTCGCCGGCCGAATCGCTCTCCGGCTGCAGAATCAACTTGGCGTCGAAGTGTCCGCTCGATCGATTCTCGAGCAACCAACCGTCGCGCTGCTCGCAGCCAGCCTACGCAACAGCACCGCGGCGTCGTAGTGTGGGTCGCGGTAACTCCAGGTGACTCCATGAACGATGAGGCCGTGTCCCGCCAATGGGTTGTCGTCGTCAACGATGAGGGGCAGTACTCCATCTGGTTCGCGGATCGTGACCTTCCCGGCGGCTGGCGCGAAGGTGGTCCGCGTGGGACGCGGGATGCGTGCCTTCGCTACATCGAGGAGGTCTGGACTGACATGACGCCGGCGAGCATCCGTGCGTCACTCGCGCGTCAAAGACCGCGGGGATCCGATGGTCGTCAGGACTAGCCGGCCCTGGCGCGGACGGCCTGGAGAACCCGTTCCCCCGCATCGCCGGCATCCTGGGCCGAGAATCCTTCCGGAATCTCGATAACGGCGCCCGCTTCGGCAAGCGTGTGAAACTCGTCCGCAGTACGAGTGCCCGTCGCGGCTCGCAGATCCGCGCCAATCACGACGACCTTGGGCTGGGTGGCTTTCAGCAGGATGAGTGCGTCGGGCAGATTGCCCGCAGTGATGACCCGATACCCGGCTTCCGCGAGCAGCGCGCGCAGGTAGGCCAGGACGTCCTGCGACCAATCCAGGCACAGCACGTTCGGCGGCAGCGAGCTAAGGTCCTGGTCGCGTCCGCTTTGATGTGCACCTGCAATTGCCTCGGCCTCGGTCTCATAGGGCTGAAAGGTGGATGTCAGCCGGGTGACCTTCAGGATCTGCTCGACCTTGGGTGACAGCGCGCAGACTTTGAGGCTGGCGTTCGCATTCTCGGCGCGCGCGCGACACCGGACGAGCAGGCCCAGTCCGGCGCTGTCGAGGAACTCGATACCGCCCAGGTGCAGGACGATATGAGGACTGACCGGAATCAGCGCATCCAGGTGCTGCTGCAGCGCCTCAGACTCCGGGCCGGCCACGAGACGGCCGCGGCACGTCACGACGGTCGCGTCGCCGACGCGCCGATTCTCCAAAGTCAGGGCCACCCGCGCCACCTCATGTCGTCGCGCGGATTATACCCGCCGCTGCTTCCGCCACTCCCCGGGGGCCGAGCCGACCAGCTTCTTGAACGCCCGACTGAACGCGGCTTCCGACTCGTAGCCGACTCGATCGGCGATCTCCGCGATGCTGTCCGTGCCGCTCCGCAGGTAGTTCGCCGCCAGTTGCATCCGCCAGTTCGCGAGGTCCTGCATCACGGGCTGCCCGACGAGCTGTGTAAAGCGCTCGGCCAGCGTCGACCGGGACAGCCCGACTTCCCGAGCCAGCGACGCGAGCGTCCAGTTTCGGGCCGGGCGCCGATGCAACGCCGTCAGCGCTCGCCCGACGAACGGATCACGCAGTCCAGCAAGCCAGCCCGTACGGTCCGCCGGCAGGGTGCCCAGATATCGGCGGACGACGTCGACAAACATCAGCTCGCTCAGGTGACCGAGTACCGCTTCACCGCCGATGCGAGGCGCCTTCGACTCCAGCATGGCGAATTCCACGAGTGTGCCGAGTGCGCCGCCTGCTCCGTTGCTGACGCGGATGACGCGCGGCAGCGCGGACAGGAGCGGATTGAATGGCCGCGCGTCGCACCCCAGATATCCGCAGACGATATGCGATGGATCGGATCGTGCGCCGCCCATCGTAATGTTGAACGGCAGCTGCCCGTCCTTCGGACGATGATAGAGCGCCATGTCTGGCGCGCTGCGCATACCGGGCGCGCTTGACATCACGTGTGCGTCACCGTGAGGAAATACGATGATGTCGCCCGTTTCGAGGCGTGTCGGCGCTTCATCGAGCAGGCCGCCCCAGCATGTGCCCCTGGTTACGACGTGATAGGGAATGAGATGTTCGGCGTCGCCGAAGATCCGTCCGACGATTGAGCCGCCCGCAGGCGTTTCGGCTACCCAGGGCTCCGACGCCTGAATATCGAAGAAGACCGCGCCAGTCAGCCGAACCGTTCTCAGGACATCCGACAGCGCGTCCATCAGCGTAATCCGGACGATCGGCAATGCCACGCGGACGCACGGTCATTCGCGCATCTGGGACCGCTCACTACACTCACATTCAGATTCTACGCGCGTCAGTCATGAAGACGGACGAAACGCGAGATGAGAGGAGTGTTCCAATGCCGCTGTTCATGGATGTTCACACGCACATTGAAGGGTTGACCGCTGAGGCCGTTGCCAGCGCCCATCAGGCGGACCTCAAAGCGCAGGACAAGTACAACGCGAAGTACCTGCGGTACTGGTTCGACGAAGGAACGGGCAAGGTCTTTTGCCTGATCGAGGCGCCGAGCAAAGAGGCTGCGATCGCGGTTCACCGTGAGGCGCATGGTCTCGTGGCCGACGAGCTCATTGAGGTCCGGGAAGGCGTTTAGGCAACCCGCCATTCACGAGGAGATATCGCCATGAAGACTACGGAAGTTGTAACCGAGAGGCCGCGCGCGGCTGCGCAGGCCCCCGCCTCGGAACTGGAGGCCATCAAGCAGCGGCAGCGCGCGGCGTGGGGGGCCGGGGACTACGGATTCATCGGTACAACGCTGCAGATCGTCGGCGAGTCGCTGTGCGAAGCTATCGATCTGCGGGCCGGTTCGAGGGTTCTCGACGTCGCAGCCGGAAACGGCAACTGCACGCTGGCGGCTGCAAGGCGATGGTGCGACGTCACGTCGACCGACTACGTCGCGTCGCTGCTCGAAGACGGGCGCCGCCGTGCCGAAGCTGAGCGCCTCTCCATTCGATTCCAGGAGGCCGACGCGGAAGCGCTGCCGTTCCCCAACGACGCCTTCGACGTTGTCCTGTCGTCGTTTGGCGTGATGTTTACGCCCGATCATGTCCGGGCGGCTGACGAGATGCTCCGCGTGTGCCGTCGCGGCGGACGTATCGGGCTGGCGAACTGGACACCGACCGGATTCATCGGGCGGCTGTTCAGTCTGATCGGTAAGTACGTCCCGCCGCCGCCGGCGCTGATCCCTCCTTCACGCTGGGGACTGAGGGATCACCTCGAGCGGTTGTTCGGCGCTTCGGCCGCCGACATTCGTACCACCCCGCGCCATTTCGTATTCCGATACCGTTCGGCGGAGCACTGGATTGACGTGTTCAGAACCTGGTACGGTCCTGTGCACAAGGTGTTTGCCAGCCTGCCTCCGGAGCAGCAGATCTGTCTCGAGCAGGACCTGATGAGACTGATCGACGAATTCAACCGGAGCGGCGACGCCACGCTCGTGGTTCCAAGCGACTACCTCGAGGTGGTCGTCGTCAAGAAGTGATGGAATCGTACGGGTTCAGGTTCATTGGCCCGGCGGAATGTTGAAGGCGACCGTGTCGGGCCGGAGGCGAAGGTCGATGTACGTGAATTCGCCATCCGGCAATCGCCAGCGCGCGCTCGCGCTCGCGGGAAGCGGTCGTCCTTCGACCTCCGTCCACACCTCGATTGGCGTCCGCCACTCGCCCCTGATCAACGTTCCGGGACGGGTCGGGTCTTCCAGAAAGCGGTCCGTCGTGCTGAAGTCCCGCGGCGCGCCCTGCGAATCAACATAGACCCGACCCGATACGGTGTGGCCGCGATCGGTCAGCGTCACGTCAAACGAGGTCTCATCCATAGCGGACCACGACACGTGTGAACCCAGAAGCATGGATGGCGCGAGCAAGAGTGCGTCATTCAAGTAGGTCACCAGCTCACCGATGTCGAATTCCTCTCCACGGCCGTCTCCTACCACCACACGATCGAGCAGCTTGATCAGCATCCGGCCCTTCCCATCGAAGTAGGTGTCCCGTCCGATGACGGGAAGAACGCGGCCGAAACGAATCTGCAGGTGCATGATGCGAGCGACAGCGAGGCCGCTGTTGTACTGCCACGCCTCGCACGGCATCCAGGGCCGGGTTCGACCTCTCCGAAAGCGTCCCGTCCAGGCCAGACGAAACGACCAGTCGCGGGCATGCCCCGGGACCTTCATGAAGGCGAGATATCGCCGGACGATTTCCGGGAGGGGTGACAGATCTGCGTCCGTGACGCGCCCGAGGCTCCCGGGGCCCGCGGGCAACGGGATGGATGCGATCTCCTTCAGGAAGCGGCGCTGCACGTCGTTCAAGCGTTCAGGCGGTTACCAGGACAAGGCCACTGCGGCGCCCAAACCGGCCGCATTGTGTCATATGCTCGTGCCGACATTGCCGGGCGAGACAATCATCTGGAGGGCCTATGCGGACACACCTGATAGGCGCGATTCTCTGGACGTCGGCGTCGGCGGGAGCGTTACTTGCCCAGGATCCCTCCAAGGTCGATTTCGCGCGAGATGTTCAGCCGCTGTTCAAAGAGTACTGCGTCGGCTGTCACGGGCCCTCACAGCAACTGAGCGGCTTCCGCGTCGATCAGCGGGCCTCTGTGCTGAAAGCGGGTGCCCGCCGAGTCGTGCCCGGGAGCAGTGAGAACAGCCAGGTGTATCTGAGGCTGGTTGGCAGCGACTACGGACTGCAGATGCCGCCGACCGGTCCGCTCAGCCAACACCAAGTCGGGATCATCAAGGACTGGATCGACCAGGGCGCCGATTGGCCCGATGATCTTGTGGAAGCCGCGGTGCCTCCTGCACTGCCCGATCTCAACGCCACGCTCCTCATGGAGGCTCTTCGTCAGGGCAACCGTCAGGCCTTCGAGAAGGCGTTGAGCCATACCCCGAAGGCGTCGAATCTCAGAGGTCCGAGTGGCGCAACGCCGCTCATGTACGCGGCTCTGTACGGAGACGCCCATGACGTCCGTCGTCTGCTGAATGGGGGCGCGAATCCCAACGCCAGTAATGACTCAGGCGCGACGGCGCTCATGTGGGCCCTCGACGATGCCGAGAAGACGCGTCTGCTTTTGGAGCATGGCGCCGACCCGAATGCGCGGTCTGACGGTGGGCGAACCCCGTTGGTCATTGCGGCAGGGCGATACGGATCGAGCGCGGTCATCAAGCTTCTACTCGATCACGGCGCGCATCCGTCGCAGCAGGGCAGTGGAGATACTGGCGGAACTCCGCTTCAAGCGGCGGCATACGCCGCTGATGACTCTGTCGTCCGCATGCTCATCGACCGGGGTGCAGATCTGAAGGCGGCAGCACCCCTAGCCCTCTTGTTTTCCGTGAGGTCTGGCTGTGCGAAATGCATCGACATGCTGATCGACTCTGCCGATCGGCAGAGTCTCAACCTGTCATTGGTCGCCCTCGCTCCATTCGGCAATGCGCAAAGAGTCAAAACGCTGCTCGACCGCGGCGCGGACGTCAATGCCAAGTTGTCCGGCGTACGGGTCGATGTGGACGGCCGAACCCCGCTGATGCTTGCCGCCAGCTCGGATCTCCTTCCAGTGGATGCCATCAAGGTGCTGATCGAGCGCGGCGCCGACGTGAACGTGAAGGGGCCCGCAGGCGAGACCGCACTCGACCTGGCACGCCGGAATGGAAACACGATGGTCGTCGACGTGTTGATGAAGTCCGGCGCCACAGCAGGCACCGTGTCGACCAGGCCGGCCGTCACACCCAAACCTGCGGCTTCGGCTCGATCGGCCGCAGAGCGAAGCATCCCCCTGCTGCAACGGAGCGACAGCACCTTTCTTCGAAAGTCTGGATGCGTCTCGTGCCATAACGACACGTTCACGGCGATGGCTGTTGCGGTCGCCCGAGAGAACGGACTCTCAGTCGACGAACAGATCGCGCAGCAGCAACGAAAGCGGACGGCGTCGTTCATCGACGGTAAGCGAGACGCCATCCTGCAGGGCGCGGACATTCCCAGCGCCCTGAGCAACATTCTGGTCGGACTGGCAGCCGAGCATCACCCGCCTGATCTCGCCACGGACGCCGTGGCCTACTATTTGAAAAACCTCCAATTGTCGGACGGGCGATGGAGGGAGTTCTGGATTGATCATCGACCGCCGATTCAATCGAGCGACATCACGCTGACGGGAGCCGCGATACGAGCCCTCCGGGTCTACGCTCCCAAACCGCGGCACGAGGAGTATGAGAAGGCCGTCGAACGTGCAGCCGAGTGGCTGATAAAGGCGCAGCCCCGCATGACTGATGAGCGAGCGCTTCAGCTCCTTGGTCTGATGTGGGCTGGCGTCACAGCGGGGAATGTCGTCGTCCACAACAGGGCGCTGGAGCTGGTTGCCGAACAGCGGGACGACGGCGGTTGGGCTCAGCTTCCATCATTGGCGAGCGATGCCTACGCGACCGGTCAAGCGCTCGTTGCGTTGAAGGAAGCTGGCGCACTCCGTGTGAGCGATGCCGCATACCAGCGGGGCGTTCAGTACCTTCTGAACACTCAACTCGAAGATGGCTCGTGGTACGTGAAAACCCGCTCGATACCGATCCAACCCTATTTCGAGAGCGATTTTCCTCACGGCACCGATCAATGGATCTCTGTGGCCGCGACCAATTGGGCCGTGATGGCACTCGCGCCGGCCGCGCGGTGAGCTCTCACGGCGGCCGCGTTGTGTCATATACTCTCTGTCCCACAGCGAGTTACGCGCCCGCTGAGCGGACCATGTGGTCGGGTCAGCCGGAAGGAGTCGAGTAATGCGAACCGGGTCGTCCCTGCCGGCGCGCGTGACCGCCGCCGCGGTTGCTTTCCTCACGTGGGGCATGCTCCACGCCGCAGCTCAAACTCCGACGTACCGCGCCCCTCGCACCGCCGACGGCAAGCCGAATCTGAATGGAATCTGGCAGGCGCTGAACGAAGCAAACTGGGACGTCGAAGGTCATTCGGCCTCCCGAGGCCGGGTGCTCGCTCTAGGCGCCGAGGATGCCGTCGTTCCGGGCCTCGGGATCGTGGAAGGCGGGCCGATTCCGTACCTGCCTGCCGCCCAGGCGAAGAAGAAGGAGAACTTCGAGAAGCGGCTGACCCTCGATCCTGAAATCAAGTGCTATCTTCCTGGTGTGCCGCGAGCCATGTACCTGCCGCAGCCGTTTCAGATCGTGCAGAGCACGAGCCAGATCATGATGGTCTTTCAGTATGCGGGGGCCGTCCGCACCATCTATATGGACCATCACACCGAGGCGCCTGCCGACAGCTGGATGGGCTGGTCGAACGGGCATTGGGAAGGCGAGACGCTGGTCATTGATTCGTCGGGGTTCAACGACTTGAGCTGGTTCGATCGGGCCGGCAATTTTCACAGCGACGCGCTGCACGTCGTCGAGCGGATTACGGCCACGAGTCCGGACCATCTGCGTTACGAAGCGACTCTCGAGGATCCGAGCGTGTTTTCGCGTCCGTGGAAGATCAGCATGCCAATCTATCGGCGGACCGAAAAGGGAGCCAGGCTGCTGGAGTTCCGCTGTGTCGAGTTCGTGGAAGATCTGATTTACGGGCATCTGCGCAAACCTGGTACGAGGACCGAGTAGCGCAGGGAAGGAGCAGTCAGATGAGCCTTCGAACCGTCATGTCCGCCAGGACGCCGCTCGTGGCCGCGGTTGCGTTCACGGTCCTGGCGATTCAGCCGGTGGGCGGGCAGTCCCCTGCGGGCGCATCCAAGCCACCAGCAGGTAAGAAATGGACGGTGCCGCGCACGCCCGATGGCCAGCCAGATTTGCAGGGCTATTGGACGAACTCGACCTACGTTCCGCTCGAGCGGCCCGACAATGTCACGAAGGAGTTCTACACCGAGCAGGAGTTCGTGGTTGCTGTCAAAGAAGCGGCAGCGCGCGAGACCGAACAGACGGTGCCCGGCACCATCCCCGATGTGCACTACGACTTCACCCAGTTCGGGCTGGACCGGAGCCAGTCGCCTTTTGTGCGGAGCCTGCGGACGTCTTTGATCGTCGATCCGCCGAACGGCAAGCTTCCACCGCTCTCTGCTGAAGGTCAGAAGCGGGCCGCCGAACGGGCCGCCGCCCGCCAGCGCATGGGGGCGACGACGGATGCCGCCCAGAACATGCCGCTCGGGACACGGTGCCTCATCATGGCCGGTTCGGGGCCGCCGATGATGAGCTCGGCGTACAACAGCAACTACGAAATCGTTCAGGGCTCGGGCTACGTCATGATTCTCGTCGAGATGATCCACGACGTGCGGATGATTCCGCTCGACGGCCGTGCGCCGCTGCCGGAGCACATGCGCCAGTGGATGGGAGACTCACGCGGCCACTGGGACGGCGACACGCTCGTCATCGAGACGACGAATTTCAACGGCAAGAACCCGTTCCGCGGTTCAAGCGAGAACATGAAGATCGTCGAGCGGCTAACCCGCGCCAGCGCCGACACGCTGGATTATCGATTCACGGTGGAAGATCTGGCCACCTGGACGAAGCCGTGGACGGCGGAGGCGCCGATGACCAAGAGCATCGGGCCGATCTTCGAGCACGCATGTCACGAAGGCAATTACGGCGTGACGAATACGCTCGCCGGTGCGCGGCTCGCGGACAAGAAGGCAGTTGAGGGCGTTACGAAGAAGTGAAGAATCGGGAGGAGTGCATGCGAAGGCAACCTTCGATCTCGGTAGCCGGCATCGTCGCTGGCCTGGCCCTGGTGCTGATGGCCGGGCCGGTGAGAGCTCACCACGCGTTCTCGGCGGAATTCGACGTGAACAAGCCGATCACATTGAAAGGAACCGTGACCAAGTGGGAGATGATCAATCCCCACTCCTGGTTCCACCTCGACGTCAAGGAGCCCGACGGCAACACGGTCGAGTGGATGATCGAAGGGGGAAGCCCCAATACCCTCATCCGCCAGGGCGTGACGAAGAACACCGTCAAGATCGGCATGGAGCTGACGGTGGAGGCGTACGAGGCCAAGGACGCCACCCACAAAGCGGTCGGCAGAAACTTCGTGCTGCCGGACGGCAGGCGGCTGTTTGTCGGGTCGCAGTCGAACCCCGACGCGCCTTCCGGGGGGGCGGACAAGTAGCACGCGTGCGTTGATCTAGAGAACCGGATTGCGATCGAGCGCGGAGTCACGCCTATTGTAGAATCCGCACATGAGACTCTATCTTTCAATGCTCGTGTTGGTGTCGGCGGCCGCGATCACGTCCACGCAGGCGGGATCGTTCTACGACATGAAGACGAAAACACTGCTCGGCAAACCGGCCGATCTGGCGCAATACCGAGGCAAGGTCAGTCTCGTCGTCAACGTTGCGAGCAAATGCGGCTACACGCCGCAGTACCGAAGGCCTGGAGAAGCTGCAGCGCGAGATGAACGGCAAGCCGTTCAACGTGCTCGGATTTCCGAGCAACGACTTCGGTCAGCAGGAGCCGGGGTCGGCTGAAGAAATCGCGCAGTTCTGCCGACTGACGTACGACGTGACGTTCCCGATGTTCGAGAAAGTCGTGACGAAGAGCGGTGACAGCCAGTCGCCGATTTACACCTTTCTCGGTCAGTCGGGCCATCTGCCGGCCTGGAACTTCTCGAAGTACGTGGTCGACAAACAGGGTCGGATCACCGCGTTCTTCCCGAGCGCGGTCACGCCCGACGACCCGAAGCTGCGCGACGCGATCGCCAAAGCACTGGCCAACTAGGTCCACCCAGAGCGCCCGCGGGTGAGCGGATAGTTCACGCCGATGATTGGCGAAACCATCGCGCACTATCGCATCATCGAGACGCTTGGCGGCGGGGGAATGGGTGTCGTCTACAAAGCCGAGGACACCACCCTGGGCCGCGCCGTGGCGCTGAAGTTTCTTCCCGCTGAAGTCTCGGGCGATAAGCAGGCCCTCGAACGTTTCCTGCGCGAAGCGCGAGCGGCTGCTGCGTTGAATCACCCCCACATCTGCACCATCCACGAGATCGGCGAACACGAGGGCCACCGTTTCATTGCGATGGAGCTCTTGGAGGGCCAGACGCTTCAGCAGCGAATCGCGGCCGGGCCGATGGACGTGAACGCGCTCCTGACGTTCGGCTCGGAGATCGCCGATGCGCTTGTGGCGGCCCATGCAAGGGGGATCGTGCATCGCGATATCAAGCCGGCGAATATCTTCATTACCGAGCGCGGCCAGGCGAAGGTGTTGGACTTTGGGCTCGCCAAGCAAGTGCCACAAAGCCGTGCGGCTACGGGCGGGACCACGGAAGATGATCCACACCTGACGAGCCCTGGCGTTGCGCTCGGAACTGTGGCTTACATGTCGCCCGAACAGGTGCGCGGCGAGGAACTAGATGCGCGGACGGATCTCTTTTCGTCGGGCGTGGTGTTGTATGAGATGGCGACCGGGCGGCAGGCATTCCCTGGGCCGACCTCCGGAATGATCTTCGATGCCATCCTGAACAGGGCGCCCGCCTCTTCACTGCGCCTGAATCCTCGCCTGCCGGCCGCGTTCGAGGTCATTCTGACCAAAGCGCTCGAAAAAGATCGCTCGCTGCGCTACCAGTCGGCAGCGGAACTGCGGACCGACTTGCAGCGCTTGAGACGCGATACCGACTCCGGGCGTGTCCCTTCTGGTCCGGCGGCACAGCCGGTCGCACGCCCTGGAAAGAGCGCAGATCGGCCTTCAACAGGCAAGAATTTGAAGACGATTGACTCGTTGGCTGTGCTGCCGCTTGAGAACGCGAGCGGCGATCCCGATGCCGGATACCTGAGCGACGGCATCGCGGAGACCTTGATCAATACCCTGGCGCAGCTTCGCAAGATTCGTGTCGTGCCGCGGACCTTGTCGTTCCGCTATCGAGGGACTGGCGTGGATCCGCTGGTTGCCGGGCGCGAGCTGGCGGTCAGGGCGGTGCTGTCGGGGCGAATGGTGCAGCGCGGCGAAGATCTCGTCGTCTCGGTGGAGTTGGTCGACGTCGACCGGCAGGCGCAGATCTGGGGCGGACGCTTCAATCGCAAGATGGCGGACCTGGTTGCCTTGCAAGAGGAACTGGCGACGGAGATTTCGGACAAGTTGCGATTGCAGTTGAGCGGCGACGACAAGAAGAGACTTCGGAAGCGTCCCACGCAAAATAATGAGGCCTACAGGCTGGTTCTCATGGCGCAGCACTATCTTGCCGCAAGCTCCGCTGAAGGACTCCGCAAGGCGGTTGCACTGTGCAGGCAGGCCATCGAGATCGACCCGACGTACGCAGCCGCCCATGCCCGATTGAGCATCGCGTATAGCTTTCTGCGGTTCTATGGTACGCGGAGCCGTCTGACGTCGTTCCCGGCATGATGGCCGCGAAGACGGCGCTGGACCTCGATGACGCGCTCGCCGACGCACACATCAGCATGGGTTGGAATCTTCTGTATCAACACTGGGACCCCAAGGGCGCCGAACGGGAAGCGCAGCGTGCCCTCGAGTTGAGCCCGGACTCGGCCGACGGATTCATCCTGTTAGATCTGGTTCGTTTCAGCCAGGGACGCTACGACGAAGGTGTTGCCGCCGGAAAGCGCGCAGTCGAGCTGGCGCCGTTCTACGGTCTGGCGTCATTCGCCTTGGGCGTTACATATTCCAACACGGGGCGATTCGACGATGCGATCGCACAGTTTCAGAAGACTCTGAGCATCGATCCCGGCGATGCGAATGCCCGCAATGTCCTGGCTGGCGTGTACGCCGCCGTCGGTCAGCGTGAGAAGGCTATCGAAGAATGCGAAGCGGCATTGGCGCTGGCCCGAGGGAGCAGCTTCCTTCGATTGGAGGCCGCAGGCGTCTATGCCCAGTTGGGCGAGACCACGAAGGCTCGCGCGATCCTCGATGAGATTGAGAAGAACTGGAAGCCCGATGGCGTGTCGGCGTTTTGGATCGCGATCGTCCATGCAACTCTTCGGAAGCATGACGCGGTGTTCGAATGGCTGGAAAAGGCATTTCAGGAACGCGCGGGCTTCATGGTGTTCCTCAAGGTGGTCGCGCAGTTCGAGGGTGTCCGAGGCGATCCCAGATTCGACGCGCTGGTCAAGCGAGTCGGTTTGGCGAACTGATGGCGCGCGCTCTCCTGGGCGCATCAAAGGTGTCGGTCGCGTTCGCGGTTGTGGCGATTGCGGGAAGCGCAGTCGTGGCCCAGAACGCGCTCGCGCAGCTCGGCTTGACGGAGTCGGCTGCTCGCCGCTACGTGCTTGCCGAAGTCAAAGGTCCGCAGTCCGGTCAGGGAAGCGCGATGGTGCTGACTGGAAGATCTCGCATTTCAGAAAATCCCGGCCGCCGCGCGGGACCAGGTCGCCACGGGCCTGTTCGCCTGGGCCAAAGTGTACGTGGAGTCGCCGGCGTTCAAGACTGCCTACGCCGCGATGCGCGCGCAGGGCATGCCGGCACCCAGGCAATACCGGCAGACCGTCGCTGAGCAGGTGAAGCAGGAACTGAGCGACCAGCTCGCGGGTTTGAACTCGATCAGGCAGTCCCTGCCGTCGCTCCCGCCCGCCGACCGCCCAGCGATCGAAACGAATCTCAAGGACAGCGAAACGCAGCTTCGCGATCCGGCGACAGAGAAGGCGATGCGGGAGAGAGTCGAGGCGGACCGTGCCAAGGAGCAGGCCTCGTTCGACGACGGCGTGAAGCGGTGGCAGGAACGTTACCCTGCCGATCCGCAGGTGATCTTCGCGCGCACGCTTCGCGAGTTCCTCGAAAAGAGCGCGGATGTGGACTTCGCCGCCAAGACGATCAGCCTCACCGGAAGTCCGGACGGCTTGGAATTCGTCAATCCGGCAGACAGAAGCCGCCCGTGGCAGTGGCAGGAAGCGGCCATTGTCGGGCGCGAGGCGACTGCCGCGGCACGGGCTGCGGCTGAAGTGTGGCTGAAGGAGATTGCGAAATGAATCAACCCATCAGCAGGCGACACGCTCTCGCCTTGCTTGCCGCCGTTCCGGTTGCCGCGCGGCTCGGGGCCCAGCCGCGATCGCTCTCCTTGCGCCGCGTTATTCCCGGCAGCCTCCACAACCTGCTGCTGGAGCCGGACGGAACCCTGAAGGTGTGGTCGGCCAATCGCGGACGAAGTGCGCCGAATGCCGAGGACGAGCTCGGCCTGGGACACAACAACCCCGTGCAGATTTACACCGCGTACCCGGTGCCCGGTCTGACCAACATCGTTTCGGCCGCGGCCGGTCGGGAGTCTTCTTTTGCCGTGCGCGCGGACGGCAAGCTCCTGTCCTGGGGGGTGAAAAGCAACGGCATCCTCGGGATCACGCCGCTGTCGGAGCTCGAGGTGAATGACTTTCCTCGGCCGAGTTCGAACGCTCCCGTCTCAGTCGCGACGCCGTTCGATGCGGTTGACGTCTCGGTGCAGCGCGACCATGTCCTGGCGCTTGCGCGCGACGGCGCGGTATACGCCTGGGGTCTAGGCACGGAGGGTCAACTCGGCATCGGACCGCTGCCAGTTATCAAGTTCAAGACGCACGCGCCAGGCGCGATGATGTACGTGCCGTTCCCGGTTCGCATTCCCGACCTGGCGGATGTCGTGGCCATCAGCGCCGGCTACGCGCACTCTCTGGCCTTGCTCAAGGATGGAACGGTGCGCGCGTGGGGCGCCAATAAACTGGGACAAGTGGGCGACGGGACGACGATGAATCGCGACCGACCCGTGGCGGTTCCGGGGATTCGGACGGCGGTCGCCATCGCAGCTGGCGCCGAGTTCTCAGTCGCAGCGTTGGCCGACGGCACGGTGATGACGTGGGGCACCACGTGTAACGGCACACCGGGCACCCGCCCTGGATTGCGGATGACAGCCCCAACCCGGTTCCCGCACCCGTGCCCGGGGTGCGAGGCATTCGCGCGGTCGGTGCGGGCCTCGCTCACGTCGTTGCCCTCACGGAGGCTGGGACCGTCACCACCTGGGGAGAGGACACCTACGGCCAATTGGGCCGCGGCCGTGGCGCCAAGGGCACACCAGCCGAGATCAAGGGGCTGACCGGCGGTTTCACCATCGCGGCCC
The DNA here is from genome assembly GCA_963725105.1 of uncultured Acidobacteriota bacterium. GTDB lineage: Bacteria > Acidobacteriota > Vicinamibacteria > Vicinamibacterales > CAVVIG01 > CAVRXZ01. Next base: position 12,877 of record CAVRXZ010000009.1, on the reverse strand, counting down.
GTGGGTCGACCGGCATTGCGGTGCTCGCTAGCGGCCGGATCACGACCTGGGGCGCGGTGCGCCTCTGGAACGACCGGATCCGGGGGACAAGGGAGTCAGTAGGTCGCCGATCCTGCTCTGGGTGGACGGGCTGGATAACGCGTAAACCGCGCCTCGAGGCTATCTGATGTGCACGATGCCGCGGCGCAGCGCCACGTTCACCGCCGCGGTCCGCTCGTTCACCGACAGCTTGGCAAAGATGTTTTTCAGATGGACCTGGACCGTTTCCTCGCTGATGTTGAGCGCCGCCGCGACTTCCTTGTTTCGTCGACCGTCGGCGACCTGCTGAATGACCTGAACCTCGCGGGGCGTCAACGTAGAGTGCGTCGCGCGCTCGTCCAGCCGTGCCTGCACGTCGGCCCGAATGGGGCGCTCGCCGGCGTGGACCTCGCGGATCACCCGCATGAGGTCGTCGGACAGCATGTCTTTCAAAAGATACGTCACGGCGCCCGCCGCGAGAGCGCTGTGAATGTCTTCATCGCCCTCGTACATCGTCAATACGACGATGCGCGCGTCGGGATGGCTGCGCCGAATCGCACGAATTGCCTCCAGGCCGCTCATTGAGCGGAGCTGCAGATCCATCAACGTGACGTCGGGCCGCTGATCGGCGAACGCCACGACCGCTTCTTCGCCTGACGCGACCGAGCCGACCATTTCCATGTCCGGCTGTCGGCCGATCAGAAGGGAGATGCCTTCGCGGACGAGCCGGTGATCGTCTACACAGAGCACACGAATCCGTGGGTTTTCCATTTGAAAGTCGCCGTGGTCCTATGCAGTAGAGGCGATCGGGATGACCGCTTCCACCTGGGTGCCGGCACCGCGGTGTGATGACACGCTGAAGCGGCCACCCAGCTGCTCGGTGCGCTCCCGCATGCTCGTCAAGCCGTAATGGCCGTTGGCTTCGTGCTCCAGGGATTCGGGATCGAAGCCGCCGCCGTCGTCGGTGACCCGTAGCGTGAGGAAGCCCTCGTCGGCCCGAAGCTCCAGGTTGATGCGAGCCGCGTGCGCGTGGCGTATGGCGTTGGTGATGGCCTCCTGACCAATTCGGAGCAGCTGGTTTTCAACCTTCGGTGAGCACCGGGGATGGCGTCCAACGACCGTCGAGACGAACCGCGTCGGCTTGCCCGTTGTGGCCCGCTTGCCAAATTCCCGAAAGGCCGTCGCGAGATCGTGCGTTTCGAGTATTGGCGAACGCAGATCCCAGATCGACTGGCGAGCCTCACGGATATAGGCGTTGACGTCCTGGCGCATGCGCACGAACCGGCTCTTCGACTCCGGAGGCCAGGGGTGGAAGGCTCTGAGACAGGTCGTCAAACTGCAGCGCGACTCCGACCAGACTTTGAAGCAGAGTGTCGTGAATCTCGCGGCTCAGTCGTGTTCGCTCCTCGAGAACTGCCGCGAACCGGCGCCGCACCAGGCCCAACCTGAGACGCCACGCTCCGCCGACTGCGAGCCCGAAAACGGCGAGCGACAGTCCATAGAACCAGTTCGTCTGATAGAACATCGGCGCGACGATAAGGTCCCACGACACGCTCGACGCGTTCGGGCTGCGGTCGCTCTTGGTCTCGACACGAAATCGGTAGGTTCGCGGCGGCAGGTTCGTGTAGTAGGCCTGACGCCGTGTCCCGGCATCGATCCAGTCGGTATCGAAGCCCTCCAGCCGGTACCGAAACGGAATCTTGTCCGGCGCGGTCAGCGTCATCGCCGTATAGCTGATCTGGAGGTTCTTGGTGCCTGCGGGCAGAGACACAGGCGCGCCGGCGGCAAACCGCCGCTCGTCGGCGACGGCCCCCTCGATACGGACTGTCCAGGACCGCTCCGATTCTCGATTGACGATGTCGCGAGGCTCGACGACCGTGAGGCCGCCGCCTCGAATGAACCACAGCCTGCCGTCCGCGGAGCGTGCCGCACGGACATTCAGAATCGGCACGCCGGCGAGCCCGTCGGATGTGTCGTACACCTGGAATTGCAGCCGCTGCGAAGGATTGGCTGCAGCCTTTTCGAAATCGTTGCGAGTCAGCCGCACGAGCCCGACTTCCACATTGAGCCAGACGCCGCCTTCGCCATCATCAGCGATGGCGCCCATGCGATTGCGGGGCAGCCCGTTTTCGTGCGTCAACGTCACGAACCGGCCGTCCGAAAATCGAGTCAGCGCCCCACTCGAGGAAATCCAGATGCTGCCCGATGTGTCCTCGAAGATGTCGAAGATCCTGTCGTGAAGTTCGGCTCGATAGCCGTCGTGCCGGCTGAATGTCCGAATGCCCCCATCAGGATTCCGGACGCCCAGACGCCCACCTTCGACAGCAAACCACACGCGTCCGGTCGAATCTCCCATCACCCAGGTGATCTTGGCGGGTTCGGATTCGGGAGGAATCTGCAGCGGAGTCAGGCGGAGCCCGTCCCACCGCACAGCGCGTGTGCTGTCGCACAGCCAGATGCCGCTCCTTGGATCTGCCGCCATCGACGTGACAGGCGACAGCGAATATTCACGCGGAAGTGTGACCGCGGTGGGCGTCCCACCGCTCAACCGATACAGGCCGCCATAGCGCGCAGCGATCCACAAGGTTCCGGATCGATCGAACCGCAGATTGCGGACGAACAGGTCGGAGGGACCGACCCGCTGTCCGCGCAATTGCCCGTCGCCGATTCGATACGCCACGAGGCCGTTCGACGTACCGATCCACACAGTGGACCGATCGGAGGCCTCGACGGCCACGACGGGACTGATATCCACAATCGGATTCAGTTTGCGCGGCGTGAGCCGGTGCAGCCCTCCGGTCGTCCCGACCCAGATGTTGCCCTCGCGGTCCTGGAGCAGTGACTGGATCGAATCGCTGGACAAGCCTGAGTGCAGAGTGAGCTTTTCGATCGCGCCGCCGTCGCGGACCCGCCAGAGGCCCGCGCCAAGCGTGCCTACCCAGAGACTTCCTTGTTCATCGTGTACGAGCCGATAACCGTTGGCCCTGACCGCGCGGCGTGGCAGCGGCTCGTGCAGCTTCTTGAACCCGGCATCGATGTCGGTGATCCACAACGTGCCGCCGGCGTCCTCGCTGACTCCCCAGACCCAGCGGTTGGAGATCCGCTGGAACCGCTGCGTCTCGTCGGTCAGCTCGAAGAGGCCGACCACGGTTCCGACAAGCAGCCGACCCTGAGGATCCACATGTGCCGAGTTGACGAACTGATCGATCCCTTCGAGCTGCACGGGCACTTCTTCCCAATGGCTGCCGGCAAACCTGAACAGCGCACGGTCGATCACGGCCCACAGCTTCCCTCGAGGGTCTTCGACGATGGCGGTGACGGACACGAGCTGGCCACGTGGCTCGCTGCCCGGTTCCACCTGTTCACCGCGCAGCCGGCAGATGCCCGCGCCGTCTCCAAATCCCACCAAAAGGCTTCCGTCTTTTGACAGCGCAAGGGCGGATACTTCCAGACCCGGAAGGCGTGTGTTGCTCAGGCGGTCCCAGGGTACGAAACGCACGCCATCGAAACGGATCAGCCCCGCGTCGGTCCCGATCCAAAGATAGCCATCGAGGTCCTGGACCATCGCGTACACCGAACCAAGGCGCAGACCATCGGCGTGCGTCCATGTGCTGACGGAGTAGCCCGTCAACACGTTGTCCAAGTCGACGGCTCTCAACGGGCCGGCTGTGCCCGTGAGCAGCGCCAATGCGAGCAGGAACGGGGCGAAACCCCCCAGGGCGCGAGGTGTCACGGTCGGAATTGTACGGCGCTGATCAAGGCAAGACAGACGCGCATCAGCCTACCTGATTTCAGGTAGGGCGCCACCGGGCATGGCGATCCACGGTCGGGAGACTAGATTAAGAGGTATTGCGGTCTGCCTTCGCGAGACTCGATAATCGGTGCGGTCAATTGGCCTGCGGCACGGAGGGCAGCATGCGTCCCCATCTGTTTCTCGTTGCAGCCTTGGCGGTAACGGCATCGTCAGCGCCGGGCGTCCTCGAGGCTGCCACACGCCACGCTGCGGCCGCGCCACTTGGCAGATCAACCGCCCCTTCCGAGGCCGCCCTTCAGGTGCGCGCCGTCGTCGACCGATACTGCGTCACCTGTCACAACGAGCGCCTCAAGACCGCGGGTTTGCTCCTGGACCACGCCAATCCGGCCAACGTCGGCGCCGAACGCTGAGACTCTGGGAAAAGGTCGTGCGCAAGCTTCGCGCCGGGACGATGCCGCCGCCAGGAGCGCCGCGCCCGAATCGGGCTACCTACGACACGGTGCTTTCGACTGGCTGGAGGCGACGCTCGACGCCGAAGCGGCGTCGCACCCCGCTCCCGGCCGTCCCCTCCTTCATCGTCTCAACCGGATCGAATACGCCAACGTCATCCGCGACCTGCTCGCGCTCGAGATCGACGTCGCCTCGCTGCTGCCACCCGACGACGCGGGCTTCGGCGGCTTCGACAACATCGCAGACGTCCTGGGCGTGTCGCCGATGCTGCAGGAGCGCTATCTCGTGGCGGCCGAGAAGATCAGCGCGCTCGGCAGTCGGCACCCCCGAGCTGGCGGCGCCGGTCGACACGACGTATCAGGTGCCAGGCGATCGGACGCAGACCGCGCACATCGAAGGGCTGCCGCTCGGGACGCGCGGCGGCGTGCTGATTCAGCCACACCTTTCCGCTCGACGGCGACTACGTCATTGCGCCGAAGCTGTGGAAGACGAACAACTGGGTGATTCGCGGCATCACGCTGGCGCACCAGCTCGAGATCACGCGTGGACGGTCAACGCGTCCACCTGGCCGCCGTCGGGTGGTCCCGGCGAGCCGACGTCAGTACTCCCGACGACCCCATGGGCCTGGTCCAGGACTCGACGATGCACTCGCCCCGAGGACGTCAACAACCAGATCTTCGAACGTCTGCAGATCAGGATTCCCGTGAAAGCCGGCCCGCACGCAGTCGGCGTGGCGTTCGTCTACCAGAGCGTCGGCCAGGAGCCGCAGCTCCTGCAGCCGCTCGAGTCGCGCATCGACGCCGTCGATGCGGCCGGCATGCCGCAGGTCGAGATCGTGATGATCAGCGGTCCCTTCAATGCAGGCGATCGCGGGGACACGCCGAGTCGCCGCCGGATTTTCGTGTGTCGTCCCGCGAGCCGTGCCGAGGAAGAGCCGTGCGCGCGCCGGATTCTCACGACGCTGGCGCGTCGCGCGTATCGGCGCCGGCGAGCGGAGGCGGACCTGAAGGCGCTGCTCGCGTTCTACGACAGCGGGCGCCGCGAGCAGGGCGACTTCGACACCGGCATCCAGGTCGCCCTCCAGCGGATGCTGTCCGATCCCAAGTTCATCTTCCGCGCCGAACACGATCCCGCCGGGCGTCGCACCGGGATCGGTCGTATCGCATCAGCGATCTGGAGCTGGCGTCGCGGCTGTCGTTCTTCCTCTGGAGCAGCATTCCGGACGACGAGCTTCTGGCCGGGCCAGTCAGGACAAGCTGCAGCGATCCGGCCGTGCTCGAACGCAGCAGGTGCGCCGGATGCTGGCCGATCCGCGGTCGCGAGCGCTGGTCAGCAACTTCGCCGGGCAGTGGCTGTACGTCCGGAACCTGAAGGGCACGAATCCGGATCGCTTGGAGTTCGCCGACTTCGACGACAACCTTCGGCAGTCGTTCCAGCGCGAGACGGAGCTGTTCTTCGAGAGCATCATGCGCGAGGACCGCAACGTCCTGGATCTGATGACGGCCGACTACACGTTCGTCGACGAACGGCTGGCCAGGCACTACGGCATTCCGAACGTGTACGGCAGTCAATTCCGGCGCGTGACGGTGCCGACGACGCGCGGCGAGGCCTCCTGGGCAAGGGCAGCATTCTCGCCGTCACGTCGCGCGCCGATCGCACCTCGCCGGTGCTGCGCGGCAAGTGGATTCTCGAAAACCTCGCTCGGCTCGCCGCCGCCGCCGCCGCCGGCGGTCGTCCCGCCGTTCCCGGAGAGCAGCGGCGAACAGCCGCGGACCGTCCGCGAACGGCTGGAGCAGCACCGCGCCAATCCCGCGTGCGCGAACTGTCACCGGCTCATGGATCCGCTGGGCCTCGCGCTCGAGAACTTCGACGCGGTCGGCGCGTGGCGCACCCGAGAGGCGGGCACGGCCGATCGACCCCTCGGGGCAGATCTTCGACGGCACGACGGTCGACGGCCCGGTGGCGCTGCGCCAGGCCCTCCTGAGCCGACCCGAGAACTTCGTCGACACGCTCACCGAGAAGCTGCTGACCTACGCGCTGGGCCGGGCCCTCGTGCACCGGACATGCCGACCGTTCGCGCGATCGTGCGCGACGCGTCGCGCGGCGACTATCGGTTGTCGGCCATCGTGCTCGGGATCGCGACGAGCGTGCCGTTTCAGATGAGGAGCAGTGCAGGGGAACAACCATAAGCAGATTGTGAATGTCGAAGGACCGAAATCATGTTCATCACCAAGATGTCGTTGCCGCGCCGGACCTTCCTGCGTGGCGTGGGAGCCACCATCGCGCTTGCCGCTGCTCGACGCGATGGTGCCAGCTTTCGGCGATCCAGAGCGGCCGCACCCGTGCGCCGGTTCGCGGGCATCTACGTGCCGCACGGCTGCATCATGGACCACTTCACCCCGGCGCAGGCGGGGCCGACTTCGAGTTCACGCACATCCTGAAGCCGCTCGAGCCGTTTCGCCAGTCGCTGGTCGTCGTGACCGGCGTCAACGGTCCGGCGAGCGTCGACGGCGGCGGGCACGCGCTCGCGCCCGCCTCCTGGCTGACGGGGACGACGGCGAAGAAGACGCAGGGCGCGGACATTCGCGCCGGAGTCTCGATCGACCAGGTGATTGCGAAGCAGATCGGCCAGGACACGGTGTTCCCGTCGCTCGAGCTGGCGACCGAAGACTTCAGCGGACGCGTCGGATCGTGCGAGATCGGCTTCAGCTGCGCCTACATGAACACGATCTCGTGGTCGTCCGCCGACGACGCCGGTGCCGATGGAGCTGAACCCTCGCGTCGTCTTCGAGCGGCTGTTCGGGGGCACGGGCACGCCCGAGCAGCGGCTTGTCGCAGATGCGGAGGAACACGAGCATCCTCGACGACATCCGCGGGAGGCCCAGCGCCTGCAAGACGCCCTTGGGCGCGCAGGATCGCACGCAGGCTCGCGGAGTATCTCGAGAACATCCGCGCGATCGAGCGACGCATCCAGCGGGCCGAGCAGCAGGCCCGCCAGAAGACGGACGTCCCGGCGGCGCCGAGCGGCATTCCGAGTTCCTTTGCCGAGCACGTTGTCGCTGCAGTTCGACCTGCTGGCCGTGGCATTCCAGGCCGACCTCACCCGCGTCGCCTCGTTCATGAACGGCCGCGACGTGAGCTACCACAACTACCCGGAGCTTGGCTTCTCGGACGGCCATCACCCGCTCTCACATCACGGCAACGTCCCGGAGAAGATGGCGAGGTTCGCGCGGGTGAACGCCTACGAGATGTCCATGTTCGCGGCAGTTCCTCGAGAAGCTGAGCTCCACGCCGGACGGCGACGGTACGCTGCTGGATCACTCGGTCGTCCTCTACGGCAGCGGGATGAGCCACGGCAACCTGCACAGCCACACCGGGCTGCCCGTGCTGGTGGCCGGCGGGGTGTCGGGCCAGATCAAGGGGGACGTCACCTCAAGAACCCGGTTTCCCGGGAACGGCATCCCGAACGGCAACGTGCTGCTGAGCATCGCGCACAAGTTCGGAGTCGACCTGGACCGGTTCGGCCAGAGCAACGGCACGATCGATCTGTGATGCAGGGAGGCGTCGCGCGGACGCGGCGAACGACAATGCGCTCGAGAATCCTTCTCGGAATCGGAATCGTGGCGTGGGCACGGTTGCCCGTCTCCTTGCCGCGGGTGATCCGGCGCTGCTCCTGCAGGCGGTCAAGCAAGGTGACAAAGTAAGCGGTGCGCCTGATGGTGACGCAGCGCGCCGACGTGACGACGCGAGAGGCCGACGGCACGACGGCGTTGCATTGGGCCGCTCGCAACGGCGATCTCGAGGCTGTTGCGCTCCTGATCTCCGCCGGCGCCGATGTGAACGCCGCCAATCGGTACGGCATTACGCCTCTGTGGCTTGCCGCGGTCAACGACGATGCGACGATAGTCGAGACGCTCCTGAAGGCGGGCGCGCAGTCAAACGCCGCGTTGCCGTCAGGAGAAACGCCGCTTCTGGTTGCCGCACGGACAGGCAACGTGGCCGCCGTCAAGGTGCTAATCGCGCACGGCGCCGATGTGGGCGTTCGCGAAGGTGTGTTCGGGCAGACCGCGCTGATGGTGGCAGCCGCCGAGAACCACCCGGAGGTCTGTCGGGCTCTGATTGCGGCCGGCGCGGACGTCAAAGTTCGTTCGACGCTCTTCGAGCCGAAGCCCTACACGCTCACCAACACATTCAAGGGCGGCTTCACCGCGCTGCTCTATGCGGCGCGCCAGGGTTCGCTCGACGCCGCCCGCGTGCTGATCGACGCGGGTGCTGATGTCAACGAAGTCGAACCGGACGGCACCGGGCCGCTGATGATGTCGCTCGTGAACGGTCACTACGACCTGGCCGCCCTGCTCGTAGACGAGGGCGCGGACGTGAATCTCGCAGACGAGGCCGGCCGGACGCCGCTCTATCAAGCGGTCGACATGCACAGGCTGGAGTTCATGGCCGGCCGGCCGACGCCGAGATGGCCGGACAAGCTCGACAGCCTTAATCTCGTGCAGCTTCTCTTAGAGCGCGGAGCCGATCCGAACGCGCCGCTGAAGGTCGCCCAGCCCACCCGCAAAGGGGGAAGCCCGAATGATCCATGGTTGGCGGCGGGGACCACGGCCTTCCTCAAGGCGGCCAAGAACGACGATCTGCCCGTCATGCGACTCTTGCTGGAGTACGGCGCTGATCCGACGTGCAGTCGGAACGCGCGCAGGCGACGGCGTTGATGTTCGCGGCCGGACTGGGATGGCGGGAGGTGGCCAGCATCGCTCCGGAAAAGGACGGGGTCGAGGCGGTCACGCTGCTGTGGGGGCTGGGCGGCTTTGACATCAATGCGGTTGACGCCAATGGGCGGACAGCGCTTCACGGCGCCGCCAATCGGGGTGCGCCCTCGATTATCCGGTTCCTGGTCGATCACGGCGCGAAGCTGGACATCGTGGACAAGAAGGGACGCACACCACTCGTCGAATCCGGTCCGATCGAGGAGGGCATGACGGCCGGCACCCATCCCGCGCGGCCGGCAGCGCAGGCGCTGCTGCGCAAGCTGATGGGGCTCCCCGCCGACTGATCTACCTGAAATCAGGTGGTTGTTTTATCCCTTTGCCGGCCCCACAATGCCCCCGTGTCAGCATGCGGCAGTCTGCGCTGGGCGCCTATCTTGCTCGTCTCCACCGGGTTGTGGACAGCGGCGACGGCGTGGCCGGCGAGTGCACAGACGCCCTCGACCGATCGAGCGAGGGCCTCGTCAGCTGACGTCCGGGCGCTGCTGGATCAGGACCGTATCGCCTGTCATAACGATCGTCTCAAAACCGCAGGGCTGATGCTCGACCGTGCCGATGTCGGAAATATCCCTGCGGGCGCCGAGGTGTGGGAAAAGGTCGCCGTGAAACTCCGCGCGGGCATGATGCCACCGCCGGGCCGGCCCCGACCGGCCAAAGCCCACACTGAGGCGACGGTGTCCTGGCTGGAGACGACAATCGACCGTGCGGCGGCGTCCGCTCCCCATCCGGGTCAGCCGCTCGTTCATCGTCTCAATCGGGCCGAATACGCGAACGCGATCCGCGACCTGCTCGCGCTGGACGTCGACAGCACGACGCTGTTGCCGGCCGATGATGCGAGCTACGGCTTCGACAACATCGCCGATGTGTTGGGCGTATCGCCCGCGCTGATGGAGCGCTACTTGTCGGCGGCGGGGAAGATCAGTGCCATGGCCATCGGCGACCCGGCTATCAGCCCGGTGGACGCCACCTACCGGCCGGCGCCGGACCTCACCCAATCGCAGCATCTTGATGGGTTGCCGATTGGCACGCGCGGCGGCCTGCGTATTCACCACATCTTTCCGCTCGACGGTGAATACATCATCAAGCCGAGACTCTGGCGCACGAGTCTGGGGGAACACGTTCGCGGCCTGCAATACCCGCACGATGTCGAGATTTCGGTCGATGGCGACCGGGTGCATCTCGCAACCATTGGCGGGCCGGCCGATTTCAAGGCGCACATCAACTCGGCCCAGGGTAAGACGGCCGAGGTGGATGAACGATTGCAGATCCGGCTGGCGGTGAAGGCCGGTCCGCATGATGTCGCGATTTCGTTTCTTGAAAAGACCGGCGCGCTGCCACAGACCTTGCTCCAGCCGTTTCCCAGAATGGTCGACGATCCCATCGATGCCAGCGGCGTTCCCACGATTTCGACTGTGACGATTAGTGGGCCGTTCAAGGTCACGGGGGCGGGCGACACACCGAGTCGCCGCCGCATTCTTGTCTGCCGACCTGCGAATCCGGGCGAGGAAGAGCCCTGTGCCCGGCGGATTCTTGGGATGCTGGCGCGTCGCGCCTATCGCCGGCCGACTACCGACGCCGACCTGAGGATCCTTCTCGATTTCTACCAGTCGGGGCGGCAGCAGGGCGGGTTCGAGAGCGGCATTGAGCTCGCGTTGCGCCGCGTTCTGGTGGACTCCGAATTCGTGTTTCGCGCCGAGCGCGCTCCTGCGAACGCCGCTGCCGGCACCGTTCATCGCATTACCGATCTCGAGCTGGCTTCGCGATTGTCGTTCTTCCTGTGGAGCAGCATCCCGGATGACGAGCTGCTCGACGCGGCGAGCCGCGGGACGCTGCGGCATCGAACAGTGCTCGAAGGCCAGGTGCGACGGATGCTGGCCGACACGCGCTCCGCCGCTCTCGTGAAGAACTTCGCCGGACAATGGTTGCACTTGCGCAACCTGGACGCCGTGGCCCCCGATCGGATCGTGTTTCCGAGCTTCGACGACAACCTGCGTCAGGCGTTCCGACGAGAGACCGAGCTGCTCTTTGAAAGCGTGATGCGGGAGGATCGGAGCGTCACCCAACTGCTGTCGGCGGACTACACCTTTGTCAACGAACGGCTCGCTCAGCACTACGGAATCCCGAACATCTACGGCAGCCAGTTTCGCCGGGTCACTGTGACCGACGAGAACCGGAAAGGTCTGCTGGGCCACGGCAGCATTCTGGCGGTGACCTCCTTGGCCAATCGGACTGCGCCGACGCTGCGTGGCAAGTGGATCCTCGACAACCTGCTGGGCACACCGCCGCCGCCCCCGCCTCCGGCGGTGCCGCCGCTCAAGGAGACCGGCGACGGAGGGCAGCCGGCCACCATGCGCGCGCAGATGGAGGCCCACCGGGCGAATCCTACTTGCGCGAGCTGCCACCGCATGATGGACCCGCTCGGGTTTGCCCTGGAGAATTTTGATGGCGTCGGCGCGTGGCGCACGCGAGATGCCGGGGTGCCGATCGACGCCACTGGCGAGCTTGTGAGCGGTGCGCCCGTCGACGGTCCGGCAACGCTGAGACAGGCGCTGCTCAGCGATCCCACCATATTCGTGGGCACGCTGACCGAAAAACTCCTCACGTATGCCCTTGGTCGCGGGCTCGTGTACTACGACCAGCCGGCCGTACGGGCGGTTGTGCGGGAGGCAGAGCGGCAGGACTATCGTTTCTCGTCCGTCGTCATGGGAATCGTGGCCAGTGTTCCGTTTCAGATGCGGATGAAGGCGGAGGAGCCCTAGGGAGGCCGACCGATGTTCGTTACCAAGATTGCGGTGCCGCGTCGGACGTTCTTGCGGGGCATGGGAGCGACCGTGGCGCTTCCGCTGCTCGACGCCATGATGCCGGCCTTCGTGACACGTGCCGCGGCGGCCGCGATCCAACCGAAGCGATTTGGTGCGGTCTACATTCCGCACGGCGCCACGCTGGATCAGTGGGTACCCAAGACGACGGGACGGGGGTTCGAGTTCTCGCCGATCTTGAAGCCGCTCGAACCATTTCGCGAGTCGCTGGTCGTTGTCAGCAATCTCGACGGCCCGCTGGAGCCCGCCGGCGGTGGAGGCCATGCGATTGCGCCGTCGTCGTTTCTGAGCGGTGTGCGGCCGAAGGTCGCGCAAGGGGCTGACGTGTACAACGGCACCACGCTCGATCAGGTGATTGCTGCCAAGATTGGCCAGGATGCGCCGCTCCCATCGCTCGAGTTGGGCACCGAAGATTCCAGCAGGTTCGTGGGTGCCTGCGAGGCGTTTTACAGCTGCTCGTACGTGAACAACATCGCGTGGCGGACGCCCACGATGCCGCTGCCGACCGAGGTCAACCCGCGCGTGGTGTTCGAACGGCTGTTCGGGACGCCGGGCACCAAGGCCGAACGGCTGGCGCGCATCCAAGAGGACCGGAGTATTCTCGATTCGGTTGCGGAAGGGACCAGCCACTTGCAACGGGGGCTCGATTCACGCGACCGCGCACGGCTCACCGACTATCTCGACAACATCCGTGAAATCGAGCGCCGCATCCAACGCGCCGAGCTACATGCTGACACCGAGCTGACCGTTCGAGACGCTCCGGTTGGTGTCCCGGATACATACGACGAGCACGTGGCGTTGATGTTCGACTTGCTCGCCGTGGCCTACCAGGCGGACATCACGCGTGTCTTCTCGTTCATGATGGCCCGCGACTTCAGCGGCCAGGCGTACCCCCAGAGCGGCGTGCCCGATGGATTCCACGCCTTGTCGCACCATCAGAACAAGCCTGAGAAGCTGGCGCGGTTTGCCGCCATCAACCGGTACCACTACCAGTTGTTCGCCAAGTTCGTCGAGAAGCTCAGGTCGACCCCCGATGGCGACGGGTCCTTGCTTGACCACTCGCT
>CAVRXZ010000008.1:0-125560 GCA_963725105.1 uncultured Acidobacteriota bacterium | reverse complement strand
GTGATCGCGCTCGGGTCGGACGTTGACTGCATTCCGCAGGCCTCGCAGAAGCCCGGCGTCGCTTACCACGATCCGATTATCGAAGGCGCACCGGGACACGGCGAGGAACACAACTCCGGCATGCCGCTGAACGTCACCGCCGCCCTTGCGCTCAAGAAGATCATGGAGCGAAACCGCATTTCTGGCACGATTCTTCTCTGGCCCGGCATTGCGGAAGAGCAGCTCGCGACCAAGGCCTACTTTGTGAGGGCCGGCGTCTTCAAGGACGCTGACGTCGTCCTGTTCGCGCATGTCGGCAGCAACCTCGGGGTCACCTGGGGCGATGGCGCAGCCAATGGCCTGGTGTCGATCAGGTACAGCTTCAAGGGGGAGAGCGCGCACGCCGGCTCGGCGCCGTGGCGCGGCCGGTCGGCGCTCGACGCAGTCGAGTTGATGGACGTCGGCTGGAACTTCCGCCGCGAACACCTGCGGTTCCAGCAGCGGTCGCACTACGTCATTACCAACGGCGGCGACCAGCCGAACGTCGTCCCGTCGAACGCGAGCGTCTGGTATTACTTCCGTGAAACCGACTACGACCACATCGTGAACATGTGGGACATCGGAAACCGGATGTCGAAGGCCGCAGCGATGATGACCGACACCGAAATCAGCATGCGCGTCCTGGGATCCGCGTGGCCCATCCACACGAACCGCACGGTGGCGGAGACGATGTACGCCAACATCGATCGTGTGGGTCTGCCTCAGTGGAGTGCCGACGATGAAAGGCTGGCGGTTGCGCTGCAGCGCGAGCTGAAGGTCCCCGAGGTGGGACTTGCAAAGGTAATCCAGCCGCTAAGAGGCCGCGAGGTGCTGCCCGACAATGAAAAGCTGATGGGCGGATCCGATGATATCGGTGACGTCTCGTGGAACGCGCCAACCGTGGTGCTCAACTACCCTGCGAACTTCGAGGCCGGACCCGGCCACAGCTGGGCGAATGGCGTGGCGATGGCGACGCCGATTGCCCACAAAGGCGTGACAGCCGGTGCCAAGGTTCAGGCCATGACGGCGCTCGATTTCATCATGCGACCCGATCTGGTGACCTCCGCCTGGGACTATTTCAGAAACGTTCAGACCAGGGACAAGAAATACATTCCGCTGATCCGACAAGACGACAAACCGGCGATCTGGCTCAACGAGCAGACGATGGCGAAGTTCAGGCCCGAGATGAGGAAGTTCTACTTCGATTCAACCCGGTACGAGACGTATCTCGATCAATTGGGGATCAAGTACCCGACGGTCCGGTGACAAGGCCGAACTGGCCGATACATAAGGCATGAGCCTGAAGACCCGCCGCGTCATCCTCACAGGATTCCTCCTTCTCGCGGCTGCCGCCTGCGACAACCCGACACTCACCGGCCCGACCGTCGGGCTCGATCAGGAGTTTGAGCTCAAGGCCAACGAAGCGGCTACCATTCAGGGCGAGGCCATCAAGATCCATTTCGCGTCAGTGCCAAGCGATACCCGTTGCCCCGTGGAGGAGATCTGCGTGTCAGGGCAGGGGGATGCAATTGTGACGATTGAGCTGATTCCGGACGGTGGAAACAGCCAGTCGTTCGACTTTCACACTCAGAGCTCGCAGACGGTGACGTCTGGCGCGTACACAATCGCACTCGTTCAGCTTGCGCCGTACCCCCAGACCAAGGACCGGATTCCCCAGAACGACTATCGTGCAACGCTGCGCGTGACGAAGTAGGCGAGCAGCGCTCCCGGGCTTTGTGGATAATGGCGACCGGGAGAAGCTGCTCATGCGTTCACTTCAACGGATTCTGCGACCATCGGCCCTGATTAGTCTCGTTCTCGCGATCCAGCCGCTCGCCTCCGGCGCACAGAGGCCGCCGCAGCCGGCGTCAACGATGAACTATCCCCTGACATGGGAGTTCAAGGACCCGCCGCCACGCGGCAGCGTCACCCCGAACTCGGCGTGCGAGGTGGCTGAAGAATACGTGCGTCAAATCAATGCGAAGCGGCCGGCGACCAAGGTGGCCGATCTGTTTGCAGAAGACGGCGTCGTGCTGCAGGGACGCGGCAAGCTGCTGCGAGGTCGGCAGGAAATACACGGGTTTTACGATTTCGCCGACAACGGGCGCGGCGTGATTCCGCTCAGCTTCCTGGACCATGGCGCCGAGTGCGTCATGGAGATCGCCATTCAGCGGTACGGGCCGGACGAGACCTGGCGTCTGGCCGGAGCCCGTCACTTTACGATTGGGCCCGATCGCCAGATCACCAGGCTCATCTTCTTCGACTACACGCCCGCATCACCGCCCTCGCCCCAGGGGAAGTAGCGGACGCGGTATCATCATCGCCGCCAAAACGTTCGTTTGATGGAGTGAGGCCAACATGAGCAGAGTGCGTCTCGGGTGTGCGTCGTTTGTGGCGTCGGTCGTCCTGGCGGGGGCTGTGGTTCTTGTGGCGCAGGGGCAGCCGCCCACGGAGCCGCAGATGCGCGGAGATGGTCCATCCCCGATGCCCAAGCCTTTCAGTATCACCCGCGCCGATCCCGAGCTCGACACGGTGGTGTCTCCCAAGGCCAAGCTCGAAACGCTCGCGGGCGGCTTCGGCATCAACGAGGGTGTGCTGTGGATCCGCGACGGCAAGAGCGGCTACGTGCTGGTCAGCAGCTTGATCGACAACGTGATGTACAAGATCACGCCCGACCACAAGGTCTCCGTCTTCATGGAGAAGGCCGGCTACAGCGGCGACGACCCCAACCACGTCGGCCTGCAGACACGAGCCGGCCGAACACACGTGATCATCATCGGACCCAATTGCGCCCTGCTCGACGCGCAGGGCCGTCTGGTCTGGTGTGCCGGCGAGGATCTCGCGGTGAAGCGGCTCGAGAAAGATGGAACGCGCACGGTGTTGGCGGACGGCTTCGAGGGCAAGCACTTCAATGGTCCCAACGACATCGCGATCAAGTCGGACGGTTCGATTTACATCGCCGACAGCGACGTGGGTCTTCGCGACGGCGCTCGCAGTTCGCTGAAGCAGATGTCCAACGCCGTGTGGCGCTGGAAGGATGGGAAGGTCTCGAAGCTTCTGGACCAGGAGGCTCTTGGCTTCAGCCCGAACGGCATTGTGTTCTCGCCTGACGAGAAGTATCTCTATCTGAACGCATTCCGTCGGTTGAAGCGATATGAAGTCAAGGCCGACGGCACGCTGGGCGAAAGCACCGTGTTCGCTGAAGGAGACGGCATTACCGACGGGATGAAGGTTGACAAGAAGGGGAACGTCTACTCAACCAGTGGCGCCGGTCCGGGCATCGTGCGCATCACGTCGCCGACGGGCAAGTTCCTGGGGCTGCTGAACCTGCCCGTGGTCGGCGGGCAGGAGCCGAAACGGCAGGTCTGCGCCACCAATCTCGCGTTCGGCGGCGACGACGGCCGGGACCTTTACATTGCGGCCTGCGAATTTGTCTACAAGATCAGGCTCGAGGTGTCGGGAATCGTACCAAACGGCGGCCAGATGATCTCCGTTGCTCGATAGGTCGACTAGCGCGTGGACGACGAGGTCTGTGACGGCTGCGGACCTGTCCGCGCCGGATAGAGCGTGCGCGATTTGAAGCGCCATCCGGCTGAAGTCTTGACGTACGTGTCCTCATAGTGTCCGCCGAGGAGCACCGAGCCAGGCTTTCCGTTCGCCGCAGTGTCGAGGACGACGAGGTACTGTCTGCCGACCGCGCCTTCTGGCGACGGTTCGATCACGGTGTTGGCCAGGAAGTGACGGATGTACTGACGATTGTGGGGCTGGGTGTGCGCCAGCTTGACGAGCTCGTCGTGGCCCGTCGTGTACGGACGCCCGAACACGCCGTCCGGTGCGAACAGGCCGGCGTACGCCTCGCCGTTGTCGTCACGACCTATCCCGTTGTCGAGGGCATGACCGTAGCTCGCGACGAGCTGCTGAATCTCGAGGTAGTCCATCGCTGACAGTGTCGATGCGGACGCAGTCTTGCGAGGTCGCTCAAAGGGCACAGATGGCGGTGCGGGCGGCCGCGTCTGCCCGGTGGCCGCAGGCGGCGCTTGCACGGCGACCTTCGACGCGTCTGGCGTTGAGATCGACGTCAGGTAATGGCGCGTCTTAATACGCCACCCGTCGCGGGTCTTTACGTAGGTGTCCTCGAAGCGGCCTGTAGCGCCGAACGACACCGGCTCGCGGCCTTCGGCCAGGAAATTGACGACGAATTCGTACTGCTTGCCTGACGCGCCTCCCGACGAGGGCTCGATGATCACATTGGTGTTCAGTGTTCGAACGCCTTTTCGACCGCCTCGGGCCAATGCTGCCAGCTGCTCTCGACCGACAGCCGCGTCACTCACCCCGTCGCCGGTGAAAAGGCCGGCATACGTGTAGCCGTTGGCTTCCCCGGTGGCGAGCGCATGGTGCGCGGTGGCCACGAGCTGCTGAATTTCGATCTGGTCCATGGCGGACAGCGTGTTCGAACGCGACGGCGCTCCGTTGATTGCGACACCAGCTGCGACCACGAAGGCGCACAGCCCGAGGAGGCGATGGTTGAGGTTCAGCATATCGGTCTCCACTATCTCGCTTGTGCAGCGCCGGCGGAATCGTTGCTGGCTGCTGGTGCCGGGCGCAAGGAGCCCGATTCGTTGACGTACCGCCGCGACTTGAAACGCCAGCCGTCAGCCGTCTTGACGTACAGGTCCTCATAGTGGCCGAAATGGTCCAGTTCTGTCGGCTGTCCGGCCTCTCCAAAGTTGATGGCTTGCGCGTACTGGATCCCCGTCGCCCCTTCGGCCGACGGCTTGATGATCGCCTGCGAGCCGAAATTCCGGACGTTGAGGGGGCCGCGCCGGCCGCCGCGGGCGAGGGCGGCGAGCGCGTCTCGCCCCTTGGCGTCGTTGAAGACGCCGTCGGGTGTATAGAGATCCGCGTACATGTAGCCGTTGTCGGCCGCGGTGTCCAACGCGAATCCATATCGCGCCACCAGTTGCTGAATTTCGACGTAGTCGTCTGCCGTCAAGGTTGCCATGCGGCCTTTCGAGGCAGGTTGTGCTGCGAGGATTGCCAAGGCCGCCAAGCACAGCGACACGGCAAGTGCGACTTTCGTCTTCATCGTCATGGCTCCTTCGTCGACCAGAATCCTATATCATGACCGCCGCCAGGAGGAGCGACCCGATGTCCAGGACGAATTCGCGCCGCAGCTTTCTCAGGAAGAGCGCCGGGCTGGTGACCGGTGCGGCGGCGCTGCACGTGGCGCCCGCTGAACTGGCGGCCCAGCCACGATCGGCCGGATCCTCGACCCTTCAGAGCCTCCGCAACCTGAACGGGCGTTCCGTCCTGCTGAAGGATGGCATCGTGCTCAGCATGGATCCGAAGGTCGGCGACTTCGCGAAGGCTGACATCCTGGTTGAGGGCAAGAAGATCGTGTCGGTCGGACCCGGTTTGCAGGCGCCGCAGTCCGCAATCGTCGTCGACGCCTCGGGCCTCATCGTCATGCCGGGGTTCGTCGACACCCATCATCATCAGTACGAGTCGATTCTTCGAAGCATTCTGGCCGACGGCATTATCCCGATTGGCGTTCCGGGACCAGCGAACAACTACATGTCGGTCATTCAGAATCTCTTTACGCCGGTCTATTCGCCCGAGGACGCGTACGTCTCGGAGCTTCTGGCGTCGCTCGGCCAAATCGACTACGGCGTTACCACGACCGTGGATACCTCGCAGGTGCAGTTGACCCCCGAGCACACCGACGCGTGTCTTGCTGGACTCAAGGAATCCGGCCGCCGCGCGCTTTTTGCGTATGGTGCGGGCGGCAAGGATGCAGCGTCGAAGTTTCCGACGGAGCTGGCCCGCCTGCGCAAGCAGTATTTCTCGTCCGCCGATCAGTTGTTGACGCTGGGCATGCAGGGCGGCGTCAGCGCCGAGCAGTGGAAAGTCGCACGGCAGCTCGGCGCGCCGATCGTGTCCCACATCATAGGGGCGGATTTCGGGGATCTCGCCGCTGCCGCAAAGGCCGGACTGATGGGTCCCGATAATGAATACATCCACTGCACGCGGCTGAGCGAGGCCGTGTGGAAGACGATTGCGGACACGGGCGGCAAGGTGTCGATTGCCCCGGCCATCGAGATGCAGATGCAGCACGGCTACCCGCCGTTCCAGGAGGCGCTTGATCACGGCATCCGGCCGAGCCTCAGCGTCGACGTCGAGTGCAACATGACGGCCGACTTTTTCACCGTGATGCGCTCCGCCTTCACGTTCCAACGGGCGCTTGCCAACGAGCGGATGATCAAAGGCGAGAAGAACGCCCCGTCCCTCGTGACGTGCCGCGACGTCATCGGCTTCGCGACCCTCGAAGGCGCCGCCGGAGCCCATCTGGATTCGAAGATCGGCTCGCTGACGCCCGGCAAGGAAGCCGATATCATCATGCTCGCGACCGATCGCATCAACGTGTTCCCCCTGAACAACGTACCCGGGGCGGTTGTGACGCTGATGGATACGAGCAACGTGGAACACGTCTTCATTGCGGGCAAGATCGCGAAATGGCAAGGTAAGCTCGTCGGCGTGGACATCAACCGGTTGCGAGCGCGGGCCGAACAGGCCCGCGACGGTGTTCTGTCTCGATCGAAGTTCAACGGCAACATGTTCGGATCGTGCTGCATCCCCTAGCACCCGCTGGGAGAGGAGACGACGATGACGACGACGAACAAGGCGCTGACGGCGATTGCACTGAGCATCGGCGTGTTGTCCTTACTGCCGCTGCAGGCTCAGGACAAGAAGGGAGCGTCGCCCGGCAATGTGCCCGCGCTCGCCGCGTTGGACTACATCGAGATTCAGCAGCTGGTAAGCCGCTATTCGTACGCGCTGGACATGGGCGTGGCGAATGGCGAGATGTACGCGGGACTCTTCTCGCCCGATGGCGCATTCGTCCAACAGAACGGCGAATCGGTCTCAGGGCGAGACAAGCTTGCTGCGCTCGCGAGACAGAACCAGCTGGGTCCATCGGCGGTCTTTCACTTCGTCATGAACCACGCGATCGAACCGTCACAGGACGGTGCAATCGGCCGCGCCTACCTTGCGTACTTCAAGATCGGCGAAAACGGGCAGCCGAGCGAATCGAAAGGCGGCGGCCACTATGACGACGTGTACGTCAAGACGCCTGACGGCTGGCGCTTCAAGCGGCGGCAGTTCACGCCGTCAAGGTGGGGACAGCAGGCCGGCGCTCAACCGTCGTCGTTTCGCCTTCCCGTGCCTCCATCTGCGACTCCAGGCCACGCAGCGAAGCCGGGCCTCTCGCCCGCGGACTACGTCGAAATCCAGCAGCTCATTTCGCGGTATGCCTATGGTCTCGATACCGGAGTGGGCATGGGCTCGATGTACGCGGGCGTATTCGCCCAGGACGGTGTGTTCGTCGCCGGCACCTTGAGGCTTCAAGGGTTCGACAATATCAAGGCCTTCGCCTGGCAGCACCGACCCGGTCAGGGCCCCTGGTACGTGCGCAACTACTCCACGAACGCGCTGATCGAGCCGTCGGCTGAGGGTGCGACCGGACGCATTTTTGCCGTCGTCCTCGACATTGCCGACAACAACAAGTCCAGCGTCATCGTCAACGGTGGCCACTATGAGGATGCGTACGTCAGGACGCCCGACGGCTGGCGCATCAAGAAGCGACAATTCGTTCCGTCGGCCTCCGGGCCACCGCCGACGCCGTTGCCACTTCCCGCTGTGACAAAGGCGACGCCGCCGGTTCCGCTGGTGCGGCCGAAAGACCACAAGGCCATGAAGCTGACCGTCGAGGACTACGTCGAGATCCAGCAGCTGGCCGCCCGCTACTCACACGCGCTGGATACCGGCGTGGGCAACGGGTATGCGTATGCCGACCTCTTCACGCCGGACGCTGATGCGTTCGACCGCTGGTTCGGACGTGAAAAGATCGCCGAGATTCCCCGCTGGAATCCCCATGGCCCCGACTATGTGCGGCATTACGGCACCAATCACATCATCGAGCCGACGGCGGAGGGCGCCATCGGCAAGCAGTATGTCGTCGTGATCGACATTGGTGAGAACGACAAGGCCAGTTCAATTTTTCTTGGCGGCCACTACGAAGATGTCTACGTGAAGACCAATAAGGGCTGGCGATTCAAGTCTCGCGTCGAGTTTCCATCCGCGTCCGATCCGCAGGCGCGCGAAACTGCGTGAGACGCGCTGAAGTTGGAGAGCGTAGTATCGAGGTGCCGTATGAGATGGGTTGTTCGGATGTTCACCGTGACGTGGGTAGCCGGGCTGATTGCGGCCAGCGCTCCGCTCGTCGCCCAGCACGAGCCGACGCCGGCCGATATCGCGCAAGGCGAGCGCCTGTTCCTCACAAACTGCGCGTCCTGCCATGGTACCGAGGGGGACGCGGTGTTCGGCGTAGATCTCGCCCACGGTGAGTTTCACCAGGCTTCCTCCGATACGGAACTCGTCCGAATCATTCGAAACGGCATCGCCGGTACGGCGATGCCGCCAAGCAATTTCACCGAGGACCAGGCGGGAATCATCGTGGCATATCTGAGGGCGTGGCCCTCCACGTTGATTGCGGATGTCCCGGGCGACGCAGATCGCGGCAAGGCGATCTTCGGAGGCAAGGGGGCCTGCCTCAGCTGTCATCGCGTTCAGTCCAATGGCTCGAAGGTCGGTCCGGATCTGAGTGACATCGGCCAGCTCCGGCGCGCCGAGGAGCTCACGCGTGCGATCCTTGATCCGGGAGCCGAGGTCTATGCGCAGAATCGATCTTATCGGGTCGTCACGCGCGAGGGTGTGACCGTCGTTGGGCGCCTCCTCAACCACGACACCTATACGGTCCAGCTGATCGACTCGCAGGAAAAACTGCGATCGTTCACGCTTGCGAATCTGCGGGACCACGGCTTCGTCGAGCAGTCGCCAATGCCGTCGTACCGCGGCAAACTCACGTCAGATGAGCTGACCGATGTCGTCAAGTATCTGGTGACCCTGAGACCCACGAAGGCCAAATCATGATCAAACGTGCGCTCGCCCTTCTGGCACTGGCGTCTGTCTCGCTCCAGGCTCAGGTGTCCTTCGACAGGCTTCTGCAGACCGACCGTGAACCTCACAACTGGCTCACCTATTCGGGCGGCCTTTCGAGTCAGCGGCACAGTCTGCTGACCCAGATCAATCCGGGCAACGTCAAACGTCTCGAATTGCAGTGGGTCTTCCAGGCGAGATCGCTCGAGAAGTTCGAAACGACGCCGCTCGTCGTGGACGGGGTCATGTACACCGTCCAGGCGCCGAACGATATCGTAGCGCTCGATGCGGTCACCGGACGCACGTTCTGGGTGTATTCCTATCGCCCTGCACTGGAGTCGCGACCGTGCTGCGGTCGACTGAATCGCGGCGTCGCGATTCTTGACGGCACGCTCTTCATGGGGACTATCGACGGCCACGTGGTTGCCGTGGATGCCACGACGGGACGCCAGGTCTGGGATACGGCGATCGCGCAGACCCGAGGCCGGCTATTCAGTCACTGTGGCGCCTCTCGTCGTCAAAGACAAAGTGATCGTCGGCACGGCGGGCGGCGAGTCACGGCATCCGAGGTTTCATTGCCGCCTACGATACCAGGACGGGGAAAGAAGCGTGGCGCTTCTACACGATCCCGGGGCCGGGCGAGACCGGCAACGAAACCTGGGGCGGTGATTCCTGGAAGACCGGTGGCGGCTCCATCTGGATCACCGGCTCGTCCAGACCCGGATCTCAATCTGGTCGTACTGGGGCACGGGCAACGCGGGACCGGATTGGAACGGCGACTCGCGTCCCGGCGACAATCTCTACACCTGCTCGGTCGTGGCGCTGGACGCCGACACGGGCAAGCTGAAGTGGCATTTTCAATTCTCGCCGCATGACGAGTTCGACTACGACTCGGTGCAGGTTCCCGTGCTCGCCGACATGCCGTGGCAGGGCAAACCGCGGAAAGTGATGCTCTTTGCCAATCGAAACGGCTTCTTTTATGTGCTGGACCGTACGAACGGCCAGTTCCTGCTGGGCAAGCCGTTCGTGAAAGTGAACTGGGCGGAGGGTCTCGACGAGAAGGGACGGCCACGACGGGTTCCGGGCATGGTGCCGACTGCCAAGGGCACGGAAATCTACCCTGGCAACCAGGGTGGGACCGAATCGGTACAACCCGTCCTAACAGTCCTCACACCGGCTTGTTCTACGTGCCGACCTGGGTCAACTACTCAACGTTGTTCTCGAAAGAGCACGTCGACTACGTCGAGGGCCGCCAGTTCGGCGGTGGCGTTCCGCGCTTCACGACGCCGCGCGGTTATCGGACAGCGACCAACGACTATCACACGGACAGTGAAGGCTACGGCGCCATTCGAGCCCTCGACCCAAAGACCGGCGAACGGAAGTGGGAATACAAGATGACCAATCTCACCGACGCGGGCATCCTGACGACGAGCGTCGGATCTGTTGTTCAGCGGCGGGCGGGAGGGGTATTTCTACGCGCTGGACAGCCGTTCCGGCGCGCTGCTGTGGAAGGCGACCGTCGGTGGGGCAGTCGCGGCCGGGCCAATCACGTACTCGGTCGGTGGGCGACAGTACGTGACGATCGCTGCAGGCAACGCGCTGTTCTCGTGGGCGTTGCCTGAGTGAACCTGAGCCGTCATCTCACGTGCCAGTCTTTGCTGATCCCGACTTCCATGACCAATCTGACTCGTGCCCGTCGTTCTCGCCGTCTGGTCTGTTCTGGTCGTCCACGGCTCTCTCTTTGCTCAGTCGCCGCCACCAGATCCTCCACCTCCACCGCCCCCTCATGAGGGCACGGCCGAGTTTTCGTTCGTTGGCACGAGCGGCAACGCCGAGAGCGAAGCCCTCGGCGTTGGTGGCGAATACATCGTCCGGAATGCGCCATGGCTGTTCAGAGGCAAGGTGGCCTACGTCCGTAACGAATCCGACAACGAGCTCTCAGCAGAGTCCTTTACCGGGCTGCTGCGCACCGAGCGCAAGCTCAAGGAACGGATCTCGGCATTCGGCGAGTACGGGTACCTGCACGACCTGTTTGCGGGGATCGAGTCGCGCAACACGATCAACGGGGGCGTGACCCTTGCTGTGGTGCGGCCCAAACCGCATCAGCTGGATGTCGACCTGGGCATCGGCTATGCGCATGAGAACCGGACGGTCGGGGAGACCTTATCGACTGCTCAGGGCCTGCTCGGAGCACGCTACAAGTGGGAGTTCTCGGAGAACGCCAACATCAGTGACGACGTTGCCTTCAGCTTTTCGTTCTCTGACGCCAACGACTGGCGAATGGCCAACACCATTGCGCTGACGGCCAAAATGACGTCGGTTTTCGCACTGAAGGTGTCGAATAACATCCGCTACGTCAATGCTCCGGTCCAGGGATTCGAGACGACGGATTCGATCACGAGCATCGCGCTCGTCGCGAAGTTCTGACTCTTACTTCGCATCGGTCGCGACGTCGACCCCGGCGAGCTTAGCGCGTTCAATTGACGCCTTGATGAACCCGGACTGACGTGCGTCGGCGACGAATCGTTCGATGACCTGGAGCTTCGAGCGGTCGCCTTTCGCCACGACGAACGACTGCAGGACTTCCAGAAAGCTGTCGGGGAGCGCGCGCAGCGTCGCGCCTGAGGCGGCCTGCGCGTCCAGCGCCCGCTGTCGATTGACGGCGAACGCATCGACTTCTCCACTGGTCAGGAGCCGTTCCACTTCGGCCTGAGGTGGCATCGACGGGAACACGCGTACCTTCGCATTTTTCAGGCGGCTGCTGACGAACAGCTCCTGCGTTTGTCCCTTCACCGCGGCCACCGTCACACCTGGGCGGTCGACGTCATCGGTTCGCTGAATGGGTGAATTCCCCCGAACCACATAGCTGTTGAACATGACGATGAACGGCGCGCCGAAATCGACCTCGCGGGCGCGCGACTCGTCGTACGCGAGAAAGCCGACGTCGGCGGTGTGGGCGTTGACAGCCGCGATGACGCTGGCGGCGTCGGGTGCGCCGACGATTGAATAAGGCACGCCGATGGTCCGCGCGAGCTCCTTGACGAAATCCGGGACGGGCCCGGTGGCCGCCCCGGTTTGTGGGTCCACCCGGCCCTGGACGGGATTGCCGCCGAGAAACACGGCGCGAAGCGTTCCCGTTGGTGCCAGGGTTGCTGACGGTGATTGGGCCAGGACCGGGGTCGCGAGGAAACAGGCGAGGGCGAGTGCGGCGCGCATGGGCGATATCCTACCGGTTTTTGCGGGCGAGGCTCATCATTGGTCAAGTGACCGAGCCCCAGAACTATCAGGGCTTTTATCTATCCAACTCGAGTGTTCAGTGTCCTCCGATGGTTCAGCAAAACCTGGGGCATCTAGAAAAAGTTCCCCGGCTGGGCAGACTTAGAGCGGGTGATGGTCTCATCGCGACGAGTCCAACCGGGAGTCCGTTGGACTCAGGGACTTACGAGTCAATTTCCGTCCTCATTCTGTGGCGACCTTCTTGCAGCCTTGAGGCCCGAACACTGGTGTGAGAGTCATGTTCACACTGTGACTGAGGGGGCGAAGCTCTGTTCTGGTTACGCGAGCGGGTTGACTTCTATTGACGGCTTTCTCAGGGCTGGCTGGCTTGGTGCGGCCAGCGAGCGCTCAGAACGTGGATCCGAGACCGTGCTCGCGTGCACTTTGGACCGCTGGCGCTTTCCCCGACCGTCGGCTTTAGCGACGGCTGGGACAGCAACATCTTCAACGACCTCAGAGACCGGCGACCCAGACGAGCGACATGTCCCTCGCGATTAGTCCCGCCCTCGACGCCTGGTACAAGACGCCTCACGTCAACATGACGGGTCACGTCGGGCTCGGTTTCAATCATTTCATCGAGCTAACCGATCTTGGAGGAACTGATTTTGATAGTTCTGCACGTGCCCAGTTTGTGTTGAACCGCCTTCAACCCTACCTGCAGGCTGCGCTACGTTGAACAGTCGGGGTCGCGCCGGCGCGGAAATCGACACGTATGTCAGGCACAGCTAATGACGCGCTGAGGCTCGGCACCGATGTGCGGTTGACCGGCAAGGCGATCCACCGGATTCTACGTCGACCGTTCGAACAGTAACTATGACCAGCTCGACCTCGCGCTGAAGCTCAACCACACCGGAACGCTCGCGGGTGCGACGTTTCAGTACTCCGTGACGCCCTCTGACCACGGTCGGTCTCTACGTGGAAGCACAGCAGGATCGGTTTGAGTTTGCTGTGTTGAAGCAATTCGGATAGCTTTCGGGTGATGCCGAGGGTCGAATTCAAGCCCTTCGCGCTCATCAGCGGGAGCGCCGCAGTCGGCTACCGGGAGATCAACTTTCTCCATGACGGTCGGGTGCCGTCCTTCAAAGGTCCGGTCGCGTTGGTTGACCTTCAGTACACGTTCCGGAGTCGAACGCAGTTTTCGGTGCTCAGCCAGCCGCGACCTGGACTACTCGTATCTGGATCTCGCAGGTGTACTACGTGTATACGGGCGTCACTGCCTCTGTGACGCAACGCCTCGGCGACAGATGGGATGTTGCGCGGAACGGTCGGCCGCTATCGGCTGTCCTATCCAGAGATCAGGGGCCGTCGCCGAGCTATTCCCGACGAGGTCGGCCTGACACCAGCCGCCGACGTGGGTTACCGCTTCGGACGGAGCCGGATCGGCCTTGAAGTTGGTGTACTGGCGGAAGACCACGGAGTCGTCGCTCTACCCCGGGTACAGCCGTCTCGTCATCACCTCGTCTCTCGCGTACGTGTTCTAGAGAAACGCCATCTTATCCATCTGCAGACTAACAATCACGAGGACGAACATGTTGTCGACATCAGGATTGCACCGGTTCTCGCTCAACCGTCGACGTCGATGGATCCTCATCGGTTTGCTCCTGATGATCCTCGACCTCCGGCTGGTCGTTGCTGAGGAACCGGCGCTCTACATCGTCGGTCCCAACGACACCCTTGCGATCACGGTCTACGACCAGCCGCAGCTGACCGGGAAATATACGGTTCAGGCAGACGGATCGTTCGCGTTTCCTCTGTTGGGACGAGTCAAGGTGGGCGGTCTCAGCGTGCAGGCCATTGAGAACGACGTGCGCGAACGCCTCGCCCGCGGGTATCTGAAGAAGCCGGACGTCAGCGTCACGGTCGACCAATTCCGAAGCCAGCAAATCTTCGTCATGGGCGAGGTCCGGTCGCCGGGGACCCTGGAGTTCAAAGGCAATATGACCGTCGTCGAGGCGCTCGCCCGCGCCGGGTCGACCACCGACCACGCCGGCTTCGACGTTGTGATCGTTCGAAGCTCGAGCGATGCCTTGCCGCCAGAGCTGGCTTCGCCGCAGATCGCAGCACCACAGGGTCGCCGGATTCCAAGGACTCCAACACCATTCGCCTCGACCTTCAGAGCCTTCAGAGAGGCACGCTGACACAGACAGTCACGCTACGAGCGGGCGACACCGATCTTCGTTCCCCGCGCCGAGACTGTGATCATATCGGGTCACGTCAGTTCGCCGGGTGAAAAGGTCATCCGCCGGGGCACGACGGTCCTCCAGGCGCTTGCTTTAGCGGGCGGGGTGACCGACCGTGGCTCAACCGGCCGGATTCAGATCATCCGGAGAGTCGACGGCCACGAGCGCACGCTGAACGCGAATCTTCAGGATGTTGTTCAACCCGACGACACCATTGTGGTGCGCGAGCGGTTCTTCTGATTCGATGCACTGCCTTCTACTTGCCTTGACGGAGAAAACCACTCAATGAGCCGTCTGTATCGAGCGATTCAACGAGCCTCCCAGGTCGACGAAACGCACGGAGACGTCACCAACGAACGGGGCCGCACCGGTCGTGGCTGGAGAGGACGCCCTTACGCAGTTCGTCGCTGGCGAGGACTCGCCCAGCGGGGGACCGTATCCGGCGAGGAATCCGCCAAGACGTCGTGGGTCCTTGGACAACCGGACGGCGCGCCAGGGACTGCCCAGGCAGAGTCAACCGGCCAGCAGGAGCCGGATGAGTGAGCCGACCGGAAATGGCGGGGCCCTCGTGCCTCGGGTCGCCGCACTTCCGGTCACGACCGTGGCTCGCGACGATTCACGCGACGACGTTCAGATTCGCGAATTGATTGTCCTTGTTGTGGCGAAGGCGCTGGTTGATCGCCGCTGTTATTGCGGCGTCTCTCATCGCTGCCGTGGCCTACAACTCACAGGCCAAGCGGATCTATGAGGCGCGCGCGCGGTTGATCGTCGATCCTGACTCGCCTCAAGTCGTGCCGTTTCGACCCTTAACGGAGGATACAAGCAGATTTGACTATTATGTGACCCAGATCGAAGTGCTGCGCAGTCGTGGCCTCGCCCGCAAGACGCTGGAGCAGCTTCACCTCCTGGGCGACGGTCCGGACGTGCAATCAAGCCAGGTCAATCAATTGCTGGGGTCGCTGACCGTTACCCCGGTCAAGAGCGACGTCGGCGAGAGCCGCGTGATCAACCTGGTCATCAGCTCGGAGAAGCCAGAACTGGCCGCGCGACTTGCGAACGGACTGGCACAGACGTACGTCGATCAGAACCTCGAAACCCGCCGCCAGGGGAGCCGTGAAGCCTCACAATGGCTGACCGAACGGCTTGCCGAGCTGCGCGGGCAGGTGAACTCGAGCGAGGGCGCCTTGCAGCAGTATCGAGAACGGAAAGACGCCGTCTCGCTGGACGATCGCCAGAACATCGTCGTCCAGAAACTGGGGCAGCTCAACGCCGCGGTGACGACGGCACGGGCCGAGAGGGTCGAGAAAGAGACGCTCTATCAGCAGCTGAGCGCGATCCAGAAGAGTGGCGCGCCTCTCGATACGTTTCCCGCGATTCTCGCAAACAACTTCATTCAAGGGCTGAAGGCGGATCTCGCGAACCTCCAACGCGAACGGGAGCAGCTTGCCGAAAAGGTTGGCGATCTGCACCCGGACATGATCAAGGTGAACACCGCCATCGACTCCGCTGAGCGCAGATTGAATGCGGAGATGGCCAAGGTCGTTGAAGGGGTCAAGAACGATTACAAGAACGCCAAGGCCCGGGAGGAAGGGCTCCTGGCCGCGCTGGATGATCAGAAGCGGGAAGTGCTCGATCTCAATCAGAAATCGATCGGCTACAGTGCGCTTCAGCGCGACGCCACCAGTACCCATCAGGTCTTCGATAGCGTGCTCCAGCGCGTCAAGGAGACAGAGCTCTCGGGTCAGTTGCAGTCCAACAACGTCAGGATCCTCGACGCGGCAGAGGTTCCACGGCGGCCGATCTGGCCGCGGACGTGGGTGAACCTGCTCATGGCGCTCCTAGGGGGGGGCTTTGCCGCCGTTGGTCTTGCCCTCGGCGTGGAGTATCTCAATCCACGGATCAACAACGAGGATGACCTCGAAGACGCGCTCGGCATGCCCGTGCTGGGAATCGCGCCGCGGATCGCAGCGCTAAAGAGTGGACCCCTCACCGTCGATCGTCTTTCACCAGAATTTCAGGAATCGCTCAGAGACATCCGGACGAGAATTCTGCTTTCGCCGAGTGGCGCCGGCTCGCGGTCGCTGGCCCTCACGAGCGCAACCGTCGGAGAGGGCAAGACGGTGTTTGCGAGCGGCCTTGCGGGATCGATGGCGATGGCCGGTCGACGCGTGCTGCTGATCGATGCGGACATGCACCGTCCTCAACTGAGATCGCGTTTTCGGTGTCTCCCCGTCTCCAGGACTCTCGAACGTCTTGATAGGGGAAATCGAGGCCCACGAAGCCGTGCGTGAGACGGCCATCAAGGGACTCTATGTTCTCCCAGCGGGCAGCGACGTGGGAAACCCGTCCGAGTTGCTGCACAGCAAGTCGCTGAGCATTCTCATCCGGGGACTCGGCCAAATCTTCGATCTCGTCGTGCTCGATTGCCCGCCCGTCATGGCTGTCGCGGACGCCTCGATCATCGCAAACGCCGCGTCAAGTGTCGTGTTCGTTGTCGGCGCGGACAGCACCAGTCGAGCCGTCGTCAAGTCCGCTATTGCCCGACTGACCTCAGTGCAGGCCCAAGTGGTCGGTGTGGTCCTCAACAAGGCGAAATACGATCGAAAGAATACATACCTCTACGCTCATCACCGTTCGTAAGGAGCCCTAGCGACCTGAGGCTTCGCGTATGTCCTTGAGAGTCAGCGTCGTCATCCCCGTCTTCAACCGAGCGGTGCGGTCCGGCGTGCGATCGAGAGCGTGCTCGGCAGACCTGTCAGGACTTCGAGATCATCGTCGTGGACGACGGCTCGACGGACGAGACGGCGGCGGTCGTTGAGTCGGTGCCTGACTCCGGATTCACCTGATTCGCCACGAGCGAAATCGCGGCGGCAGTGCGGCGAGGAATACCGGAATACGAGGCCAGTTCGGCGCCGTATGTTGCCTTTCTCGATTCGGATGACGAATGGCTGCCGACAAAGCTGGAACGGTCACTGGAGGTATTCGAGCGTTCCAGCGAACGACTGGGACTCGTCTACACCGGGGCCGAGCGGGTATTTCCCGACGGGAATGTGAGTCGGCACATCCCGCGCCGCCAACTCGACCTCGCTCGGGCGCTGTTGACAGAGAACGTCATTGGCGAAACGTCGCTCGGGCATGGTTCGTCGGAGCGCCTTGGATGCAATCGGCGGCTTCGACGAGAGCCTGCCCTCGTGCCAGGACCTGGACCTCTGGCTGAGAATCTCTGAACGGTTCGATGCCGATGTTGTTCCCGAAGTGCTTGTCAGAGTCGCGAATGGCAACGACAACGGCAGGATTACTACAAACGTGCCGCGCGCCATTCTGGGCCGCGAGCTCTATTGCCGCAAGCACAGAGAAAAGATGATTCGCCGCGGCGTGCTGCATCTTTTCCTGCGCGACAGCGGCTGGTGGCAGCAGCGTCGGGTCCGCGACTCTCGCCTGGCTCGGCGCTTCTATCTGGAGTCCCTCGCTGCGAATCCCGGTTGCGCCGTTTACCTACGTTCTGCTGCTTGCCGACGTACGTGCCGATGTCGTGGTTGGACCGCGTGGCTCGAAGCAAACGACTCGTGGCCGGGTTCCTGGGGTTTGGGCCTGAAGTGTACCTTCGCTGAGAGTGATTAGATGCGTCGGATTACTCGCTACCTGCTTTGGGTGTTCGTCTTCATCGTGCCGTGGGATGTCGTGGTCCTTCCGGGTGTCGGCGGCGCTCAGCCGTTTGGTAGGGCTGGCGACCTTTGGTGCCGCCCTGCTCACCACGGTGGTGACGGGCCGGTTTCGAAAGCCGGGCATGATTTTCGGATTTGCCAGTCTGTTTGCGCTTACACCGCGCTCTCGCTGCTGTGGACCATCTCGTACCCGGACACGCTCCAGCATGGCGCTGACATGCATCCAGGTGCTGGGGAGCGTCTGGGTCGTGAAGGAATTTGCTCGGACAGAGGATGAGCAGCAGTCGCTGCTGGTCGCATTCTGCCTGGGTGAGTTCGTCCCGCTCGTGGGCGTCTTGAACAGCTTCAGGCAAGGCAGTCCAGGTCTAGTCGAGCGAGCGCTACACGGCGATTGGGCTTGAACGCCGATGACCTCGGGCTGACGCTGGTGATCGGCATCCCGATCGCGTGGCACCTCATGATGAGCTATGTCGGAGCCATTCGTCGCGCAGTTCGCATGATGGCCTTGGTCTACTTTGCGGTCGCACCGGTCGCGATTCTGCTGACCGGGACGCGAGGCGCCGTTCTGGCCGGGCTTGTTGCGCTCTCGATTGTCCCGCTCACCCTTCCGCGGCGGTCGCTGCGTTCTTCTCTTCTGGTAGCGGCCATGCTGGTTGTCATCGCCGGCAGCGCCGTCAGTGATCGTCCCGCCGCGCACGTGGGCGCGTGTCTTCACCATCAAGACAGAGATCCTGGAAGGCGGATCGATGACTGGTCGAACGGATATCTGGGAGGCTGGTCTGCGTGTCTTTCCGGACCGTCCGCTTCTGGGCGTTGGCCCGGGCGGATACTGGAGCGGCGGTCGAGCCAATACTCGGCACAAGCGTCAGGCGCCCCACAACCTGCCGCTCGGGCTGCTCGTCGAGCAGGGCGTCGTCGGCTTCGTCATCTATGCCGGCTCTTCTCGGAGCATGCGCCGTGGCGATCTCGCGTATGCCACCGCCGGAGCGGAAGCTCTGGGCCGTGTTGATGCTGTCCTGGCTGGTGGGTGTGATGTCGCTCAACTGGGAGTATCGCAAAGTGACGTGGCTCCTGTTCGGACTCGTGGCGGCGCAAGAGCGCTGACGAGCGGGTCAGTCGGCGTCGGTCACCTGTCGCAACGAAATCTGAGCTGACGCGTCGTTTGAGCCCGGCGCCTTTCGAACCGTCTATTCGCCATCCGTCGATCAACGAGCGGCTCGCTAGAGCGTCGTTAGTCGAACAGACACAAGAGAGTGCCTGTGCAGACCAAGGTTCCCGTTCTACCGTCCTGAGTTAGGTGAACCAGAAATTCAAGAGGTTGTCGCCGCTCTGCGATCGGGCTGGCTGACGACCGGGCCCGCGCGTGAAGCGATTCGAGGAATCGTTTGCGGCCGCGGTCGGTGCGCCGCATGCGGTCGCCATGAACTCCTGCACGGCGGCGCTGCACCTGGCGGTGCATGCGCTCGGCCTGCGGCCCGGCGATGGTGTCCTGGTCCCCACGATGACCTTTGCCGCGACGGCCGAAGTCGTTCGCTACGAAGGCGGGATTCCGATTCTCGTCGATTGCGACCCGCGCACGCTGAACATGGACCTCCAGCACGCCGAGCGCACGGTGGCGCGCCTCAGGTCGGGGGCCGCGCTGGCCGGGTTGCCGCGGGACGTGCCGATCGTCGGCATGATTCCGGTTCACGTCGGCGGCATGATGATGAACGTCGACGCGATCAAGGCGTTTGCGTGCACGCCACAACCTCTGGGTGGTCGAAGACGCGGCGCACGCGTTTCCAGCCGCCTGGCGTCGGTCGCCGGAAGAGCCGTGGCAGTCACTGCGGGCAGCAGACCGCCGCCGTCTCGTGCTTCTCGTTCTACGCCAACAAGACGATCACGACCGGCGAAGGCGGCATGGCGGTGACCGCGACGCGGAGCTGGCCGCGCGCATGCGGCTGCTGTCGCTGCACGGCCTGTCGCACGACGCCTGGGAACGGTACTCGGGCAAGGGCAGTGTGGGACTATCGCATCCTCGCGCCCGGCTACAAGTACAACATGACGGACATCGCGGCCGCCATCGGGATACACCAGCTCGCCCGCGCCGAGGAGATGCGCCGCGACCCGAGAAGCGATCGCCCACGAATACCTCCAGCGGCTGGGCGACGTCGACGAGATCGAACTGCCACCGATCGACGCAGACCGAATCCACGCGTGGCACCTGTTTCCGATCCGGCTGCGTCTCGAGACGCTGGCGATCGATCGCGACAGCTTCGTCCGCGAGCTTGGGCCAGGCGGGGGTGTCGTGCTCGGTCCACTGGCGTCCGCTGCATCTCCATCCGTACTACGAGGAGACGTTCGGCTGGCAGCCGGCCGACCTGCCCGTCGCGTCCGCGGTATGGGCGCGCCTGGTCAGCCTGCCGATCTTCTCCACCATGGCCAGCCACGAGATCGACGCCGTCGTCGACGCCGTTCGTGCCGTGTGCGGCCGCTCGTCGAGGCGGCTTGCCGCCTTGGTTGACAAACGCCATCGCCACTCCATCGCCAAGCACCGCTTCCAGATAGCAGCGGCCCCCAACAGCGGTGGTGACCGGACGCACCGAGGTAGGCGTCAGACGATCGATCAATACGATCGTTCGCAAGAGCACCACGCCGCCGCGCCACGCTGTCTCAGGGCGGTCTGGGCTTCGAAATCGTGACGGTGAAACCTCGGGCTCCAAACACACCTCGATAAGGCTGATCAGGCCCGTTCAGCCCGCAAGAAGCCAACGCCGGCCAGTCCGGCAAGCACGCTTGATCGACCCCGCGAGATACTTCACGGTCAACGTCGGCTGTAAGGCTGGAATCAACCACATGAAGTCTGCCTTGAGCCTCTTGATCAAGGAATCGCTCTCACTGAATAGAACGCCTGTCGTGTTCGCGCCGAGGCTTTTACCTGCTCACAATTCGGCAAGGAGGTAGACGCGTCGTGGGAAAGGTACATCGACTTGGAGCAAGATCTCGCATCGTGATGGACGGCACGACACGTCCGTGAGGTCGTTACATCGATCTAATAGGCGACCTGAGATGACTTCGCGGTTCTCGAGGTGAAGGGGAAGCATCCAATCACCAAGTGAGAACGCCAAATACCGCTGATTGTCAAGAACAGCCCAAGCGGCCTGGGACTCGACGCCGTTTATGGTCACGATGACTATGATTTCGATGTTCAGTGCGTTCCGTCAGACGCCATTGTGCGTCATGCTGAGCGGGTAACTCTGGACCTTGGAGAATATCAGTCAATGCATGTGAGGCGTGGCGATAAGCTTGCCGACAAGGAACGATATCCACATTTGGCTCAGGACACGCGGCCGGAGAGGATCTACGAGACGGTTTCACGTGTGTTGCCAGAAGGTTCTCGGATATACATTTTGACTGACGAAAAGGCCCGGAACTACTTCGACATTCTCAAGAGTCACTATCGAATACGTCGATACTACGACTTCCCTGAGCTGAAGCGGATCGTAGAAGGCGAGTGTCCAGACAACTTCTTCCTATACGAAATTGAACAGCTAATATTCGCGAAAGCGAAAACACAGATACATACGTTTGTGCACCCGAATGGCGAGCCGCGGATAAGCTTGACACGAGACGTCGGGTGGACCTGAAATGCCGCGATCAGGCGGATGGCTGCGTGGCGCCTGAGGCCAGTCGTGATGGAGGAGCCATCTCGGTTGGCGTCGACACGATGGTAGAAGACCCTGACCCTGTTCCCTTCGTGACGGTCATGGTGCCGGTGCGCAATGAAGCTGGATTCATTGCCGATCTGGTGCGCGCGGTGCTCGCACAGGACTATCCGACGACCGCC
Organism: uncultured Acidobacteriota bacterium; assembly: GCA_963725105.1. Classification (GTDB taxonomy): domain Bacteria; phylum Acidobacteriota; class Vicinamibacteria; order Vicinamibacterales; family CAVVIG01; genus CAVRXZ01. The sequence continues at coordinate 103,601 of CAVRXZ010000008.1, read as the reverse complement.
TCGAGGTGATCGTTGCCGATGGCATGTCGACCGACGGCACTCGCGACATTCTGGCTGGGCTGCAGGCTGAGCATCCTCGGTCTGATCGTCGTCGACAATCCGGGCCGCATCGTTTCGACCGGCCTGAATATCGCCGTGGCGCGCTCGCAGGGCGACATCATCATACGAATCGACGGACATGCGCTGATCGCGTCGGATTTCGTTCGAGAGAATGTGGCGCTCCTGGCGGCGCATCCAGAAGCCTGGAGCGTGGGCGGGCCGATCCGGCATGCGGCCACCACAACGCTCGGGAAAGCGGTGGCGGTCGCCATGTCGCATCCGCTCGGCGTGGGCAACGCCCGGCATCGATACCCCGAGTTCGAGGGGTACGTCGAGGGCGCGCAATTCCCCGCGATCCGGCGATGGGTGTTCGATCGCATCGGCATGTTCGACGAGCGGCTGGTGCGGAACCAGGACGACGAGTTCAACTACCGGATCCGTCGCGCGGGCGGCAAGATCTATGTCTCGCCTCGGGTGCAGTATTCCTATTTCGTGCGCGAACGGCTCGGGCAGCTGTTCAAGCAGTACTTTCAGTACGGCTTCTGGCGGATTCCGGTCGTCGAGAAACATCGACGCCCGACCACGCTCCGCCAGATGGCGCCGACGCTCTTCTACGCGGCGTGCGTGGTTCTCGCGGTGGCGGGCTTGTGGTGGCGCGCAGCCGCTGCTCGCGGTGATTCTGCCGGCTCGGTACGCCATCGCGCTTCTCCTCGCCGGCGCGGCCACGGTGCGCGGGAACGATCTTCGTGTGTCGTCGTGGGTGCCCGTGACCATTGCGACCATGCACGCCGGCTACGCGCTGGGACTGGGCTACGGCATCTGGGCGCGGTTCTTCCATTCAGACGCCTGGGATGCTCAAGGCAAGATGGCGGCAATCAGCCGCTGAGTGCCGCCCTCCAGTCACCCTCCTCAACATCTGTCCGGAACATCGTTGGCATCACCGCAGCGAACCCGCACTGCTCAATGATTAAGCGCTTAGTCGACCTTCTTGTGGCCGGCGTCGCCCTGGTCGTGACGTCGCCACTTTTCCTGCTCGCAGCCATCGGCATCAGGCTCGCGAGCCCAGGTCCAATCTTCTATCGAGCCAAGCGCATCGGCCGTGACCTTCGTAGAGTGCACTCTGACTTTCGCTCCATGGCCCATCCAACCGAACGACGACGGCAGGATGGATACCGGGGCCGCGAGTTCACAATGTAGAAATTCCGGACCATGCGAGTGGACCAGGGTAATACGGCAAGCCCCATCACCGGCCTGGACGACTCCCGCGTGTTCCCATTCGGTGGATTTCTTCGAGCGACGAAAATTGACGAACTACCTCAACTAATCAACGTCTTGAAAGGCGAGATGACGCTCTGTGGGCCCCCGCCCGGAAGCGCCAGAGATTGTCCGCAGCCATTACACACCCGACGATATGACCACGCTGCAAGTGCCGCCGGGGGTGACGAGCCCGGAACTGTCGACTCACTACACCCACTGCGAATCGACGCTTGCCACGGACGGTGTGGTGGACGAGTACGTGGAGCGGTTGCTGCCGGCAAAGCTGGCGCTCGATCGTGTCTACATCAAACGTCCTACCGTTCTCTACGACATCCGCGTGATTCTTCGCACAATTGTCACGATTGTTGCGCGAACGCTTGGCAGACAATGGTTCCCGGATCCACCAGAACTGGCGGAGGCCGAGGTGAAGACGGCCTATCGTTCCGCCGATAACCGAGAGTACCCGGGAATCGAAGGGGCCGATGATGTCGCCGCGATCGCGGTCTGCAGATTTTCGAGAAACACCACACTCAATCGTCACGCGGTCCGAAACCGGATTTGCAATGGACTCCAACGTATCGGCTTCTGAGAAGCCTCATGACGATCAAATGACAAAGGGACCGGCGCGCGTTCTACACCTGGTGAGCAGTGGCGGATTATATGGCGCTGAACAGGTCATCTTGAACCTCGCCAGAGGTGAAAATACGGCCTGGTACGTGGGCTCTTGGACAATGCGCACAGCCCGAACATTGAGGTGATCCACGCAGCAGAAAAGACGGGGTCTGCGCACTGTGGTCTTCGATTCTCATGGCAGGATTGATTTGAGAACGGTTTTTGAAATCAGGCGGTTCCTCCGCTCCAACCAGATCGATATCCTGCATTCGCATGGCTATAAGTCAGACATCGTCGGATTCATGGCGGCCTCATTGGCGAAAACCGTGTGGGTGGCGACGAACCATGTCTGGCACCCGATGAGCGGTAAGTTGCGGCTTTATGAAGGTGTGGATGCGTTCGTGCTCAGGTTCGCCAGACGGATTGTGGCCGTCTCCTGCGAGGTCAGGGAGGCGCTGATTGCCGCAAACATTGAATCGGCCAACATTCGCGTTATCGAAAATGGGATTGACCTCGACCGCTTTACGCCATCGAGACAGACGGAGTTTCTGAGGTCTATGTTTGGGATGCGTGAGCACGATGTCATTGTGACCATTGTCGGACGTCTTAGCCCTGAAAAAGGGCACAAGACATTCCTCGAAGCGGCCCGAACAATTGCTTCCGGGCACGACAATGTCAAGTTTCTGATTGTGGGCGACGGGCCGATGGAAGAGGAGCTTCGCATTGAGGCCGCAAGGCTGAACCTAGGTCAGCGGGTTGTGTTTGCGGGCTTCAGAGGAGACATGCCGGAAATATATGGGCTGAGTGACGTGATGGTGAATGCTTCTTCAATCGAGGGGCTCCCGATGACTATTCTCGAAGCGATGGCGTCGAGAGTCCCGGTCGTCGCGGCGCGGACGGGTGGCATTCCTGGGATCATCAAGGACGGTGAGACTGGATTGCTCGTTGATTCTGGCGATGTTGGTGCCTTGAGCACGAGAATCGAGTCCTTAATCGAGGATCCAGGCAGGAGGCGTCAGCTGGCTTCGGCCGCCTTTGAATTTGTGACGGTGAACCATTCGCTCAAGCGGATGTGTGATTCCTACTGGCAGGTTTACCAGGAGGCGATGGATAGGCCGGAAGATGAGAGGTAGCCGGTCGGCCGCACGTTGGTCCGGCGACAACTTGCCGGCCCAAGGTCAACGCAACGAACACTCGGGGCCTTGCGCTGTCAAAGTCATAGAGGTACGGCATGCTGGGAGAGGGGTGCCTGTGGATTGACTGGGGTCGCCACTTACGGAGCCAAACGCTGTCTCGCCGGCTCGGAGTGGCGCTCGAAGAGATCTGTTGTGATGGATGGCGATTCTGGCGATATGTACGCAGTGTCGGTCGAACGGTGGCGCTTATCCAGCGCAGGCAGCCACAGGTCGTCATCGCAACGAACCCTTCGATAGTTCTAGGTATTCTGCTGCTTGTGCTTCGCAGGTCTTACGGTTTCAAGCTGGTATCGGACGCCCACCACGCCGGCGTGCAAGCGTTCAATGCAGCGCGGCTTCTGCAACGCTTGCTCGACTTCTACAATTCTCGCGCAGATTTGGTAGTCGTGACCAACGAGCGCCAGGCCCGGTTCCTCTCGAGTCTTGGGACCAAATCCTATGTCTGCCCGGATCCGTTGCCTGACATTTCCGGGGCCCCGTTGCGCCTTCCACCAGGCGATCGATCTGCGCTGCTCGTGTGTTCTTTCGGTCCGGACGAGCCGTATGAAGCTGTCTTCGAAGCGTTTGCGAGCTTGCAGGAAGAGGGCTTCACGCTTTTCGTGTCCGGCAACTACAAGAAGGCGAAAACTGATTTATCACGCTTCCCCTGGGTGCGCCTGCTCGGATATCTTGGCGACCGAGGAGTACGATGCGTATCTTCTTTCGGTTTCCGTGGTCATCGACTTGACGACGCTCGAAGACTGCCTGGTTTGCGGCGTGTACGAAGCGCTCGCGGTTAAGAAGCCGCTGATAGTCTCGAGAACGGCAGCCCTTCGCGACTATTTCGGAGATGCAGTGGTGCTGACCGACAACACATCGGAGGCGGTACGAGAGAGCGTGCTTTTGGCGTTCGCGCATCGCGACGAACTCGCACAGAGAGCGAGAGATTGGGTTGCGCGGAATAACCCCTATATGGATGAGAGGATTGCGGGCCTCCGCGCGCTGCTCGTGCCGCCCGGTGGCGACGATCAATAGACGTTCATGGGGAGTGGGGACGAACACGCGATGGCTCTCGCAGCAGATGAGGCTGATGAAGCTGCCGCCGTCAAAGTGCGATACGCGCGACGGCACGGGGACGACCGGCGTTACAGCCCCCTCAATCCGGCAGTTCTGCTCGCCATACAAGAGCGTCAGCGCGCGATAGCCGATCTGTTCATCGGTCTGGACTGGCTGGATTTGGCGGGACTTCGGCTGCTCGAAGTTGGTTGCGGAACTGGGTCCAATTTGCTGGAGTTTATCCAGTTTGGTTTCAGTCCCGAACACTTGCAGGGCATCGAATTGCTGAACGCAAGCGTCGAGCGCGCGCGGAGGGAGCTACCCGTCTCGGTGCGGATTACGATCGGCGACGCCGCAGGTGTACCGGCGTCCTGCGTTTCTGAGGCGAGCCAGGATGTCGTGTATCAGTCAACGGTCTTTTCTTCCTTGCTTGACAATGAGTTTCAGCAGCGTCTCGCGGACAGAATGTGGCGGTGGGTGCGTCCAGGTGGAGGCATATTGTGGTACGACTTCACCGTGAACAACCCTCGCAATCCGGATGTACGTGGCGTTCCAGTGGCGCGGATCCGCCAGTTGTTTCCGCATGGCCAAATGCAGGTCCGCCGTCTGACGCTGGCCCCCCCCCTTGCGCGTGCTGTCACGAAACTGCATCCGAGGCTATACTCTGCGCTCAACACGTGCGTGTGGCTCCGTACTATGTGCTCGTCTGGGTTCAAAAGGCTGGCTGATTAGGGCTGCGCGTCATGAATAACTCGTTCAAGCTCAGCAGCTAGGCGACGATCGGTGATGGCGAGCTGGAGTCGGAACGAATCTTGCCGTTAGGCTGCGAGCCGTGATCCCAACCGACAGCTTTGCAATCGGCCATGCGATATTTGCGTGTGGACGAGGGCGCGGATTGGGGGCCGCCGCGCTTGCCGTGTGATAGTTATCGATCGGCACATCCCTTGCTCGACGATTCTCGCACCCCTGTTCAGCGCACTGGAGCCACTCCGCGGCGCCGATGTGTAGTGGCCGGAAGAAGCGCGAAGCGACGATCAAATCGGGACGAGGCGACGAATCGTATGAAGAAACTGGTTCTACTTGCAGTGATGGGCTGTGTGGTGTCGGGAGGGGTGGCTCAGGCTGCCACCTATTACGCCTCCAAGGCCGGCAGTAACGGCAATTCGTGCGCGCAGGCGCAGTCAACGTCTACGCCGAAGCTGACCATTGTGGGGGGGCTGGCGTGTCTCGCGGCCGGCGACACACTCTACGTGCGTGGCGGCACCTACGATGAGCGAATCAATAACGAGGTGATTGCTTCCGGTACCTCCTGGGCCAACGTCACGCGGATTGCGGCCTACCCCGGCGAAACGGTATGGATGGTGCCGACGAGCGGCACGTATGTGGTCTACATCGCGCGCACGCTCCAATATATCGAATTCGACGGCATCAACATGGACAGTCGGCAAGTCGTCAACGGCACCTTCACCTTGCAGGCCGGCGCTGGTTATAACCCCAACCATATTCGGTTGAAGAACGCCGAGATGGTCGGCCGGAAAGATGCGCCCGGTGAGCATGACGTTGTCAACTCTGGCTCACACTTCCTGGCCGGCGCCACAGGCGCCAACGAATTCATCAATCTCAAAGTGCATGGGGGCGGGCGAAGCGGCCAGTGCGGGATTCCCTGTGGTGGATATGGGATTTATCTGGCTGGCCCCAACAATCTCGTTGATCACTGCGACGTCTATGATACGACGGGGGCAGGCATTCACATCTACAACGGCGCTGGCGACCCCGCGAACAACAATATCGTGCGCAACACACGAATCCACCACATCACACGCGGCTACGATGCACGGATGTGGGGCATTCTCGTCGCTGGTAGCAACAATCAAGTGTATAACAACGTCATCGATAACATCAGTTGGCCCTACATGGCCGGCAACGCGGGGGTGCACGTCTACGTTGGCTCAGGGAACAAGATCTACAACAATACAATCACCAACAACACACTAGACGGGATCTATGTGAACAGCAACGCCTCAGGCAGCGAGGTCAGGAACAACATCATGTATGGCAACACCGGCGTTCCCTACAGTAACGCCGGTTCCGGCACAGTCCAATCTAACAACCTGTTCGGAACAGATCCGCGCTTTGTCGACCCATCGGCGGCAAACTTTCAGTTGCAGTCAGGCAGCGCAGCGATCGACGCAGGCATGAGCCTGTCCATTGTTACGACGGATATCATTGGCGTGCCGCGGCCTGAAGGGCCGGCCCCGGACATTGGTGCGTTTGAGTATCGTTCGTCACAAGCTGTGCCGCTCGCGCCTACGAATGTCAGAATCATTACCAACTGAACGTTGCGAACTGGAATGTCTTTCCCATTGCGTCGACGTTACCCGCGCCCGGTCTGACCGTTACGACTGGCTCATGAGTAACTCATTCCAGCTCAGCAGCTAGGGCGGCTGCGAGCCGTCATCCCAACCGACACCCTTGCCGTCGGCCATGTAGCATTTCCCTATTGACGAGGCCCGGCTCAGGGCCTCCGCGCCTGCCCGTTCGACGTTATCGATCGGCACGTCCCTTGCTCGCCGGTTCCCGCACCCCTGTTCAGCGCACAGGAGCCACTCCGCGGCGCCGAGGCGTAGTGGCCGGAAGAAGACGGGAAACGGCGATCCAATTGGGATGAGGCGACGAATCGTATGAAGAAACTGGTTCTACTTGCAGTGATGGGCTGTGTGGTGTCGGGGGGGGTGGCTCAGGCTGCCACCTATTACGCCTCCAAGGCCGGCAGTAACGGCAATTCGTGCGCGCAGGCGCGGTCGACGTTTACGCCGAAGCTGACCATTGTGGGGGGGCTGGCGTGTCTCGCGGCCGGCGACACACTCTACGTGCGTGGCGGCACCTACGATGAGCGGATCAATAACCAGGTGATCGCCTCCGGTACCTCCTGGGCCAGCGTCACGCGGATTGCGGCCTACCCCGGCGAAACGGTGTGGATGGCACCGACGAGCGGCACGTATGTGGTCTACATCGCGCGCACGCTCCAATATATCGAATTCGACGGCATCAACATGGACAGTCGGCGACTCGTCAATGGCACCTTCACCTTGCAAGTCGGCGCTGGTTATAACCCCAACCATATTCGGTTGAAGAACGCCGAGATGGTCGGCCGGAAAGATGCGCCCGGTGCACATGACGTCATCAATTCTGGCTCGCACTCCCTGGTCGGCGCCACAGGCGCCAACGAATTCATCAATCTCAAAGTGCATGGGGGCGGGCGAAGCGGCCAGTGCGGGATTTCCTGTGGTGGGTATGGCATCTATCTGGCTGGCCCCAACAATCTCGTTGATCACTGCGACGTCTATGATACGACGGGGGCAGGCATTCACATCTACAACGGTGCTGGCGACCCCGCGAACAACAATATCGTGCGCAACACACGAATCCACCACATCACACGCGGCTACGATGCACACATGTCTGGGATTCTCGTCGCCGGCAGCAACAATCGAGTGTATAACAACGTCATCGATAACATCAGTTGGCCCTACCTGACCGGCAACGCGGGCGTGTACGTCTACGTTGGCTCAGGGAACAAGATCTACAACAATACAATCACCAAGAACACTCTCGATGGTGTCTATGTGTACAGTAGCGCCTCAGGTACCGAGGTCAGAAATAACATCATGTATGGCAACAGCGGCGTTTCCTACCGAAACACCGGCGCCGGTACGGTCCAGTCGAATAGTGTGACGGCCAATCCGCTCTTCGTGAATGCGGGCGCTTTCGATTTCCGCCTCCAAGTAGGGAGCCCCGCCCGCAACACCGGCACGACCATCAGCGCCGTCACTTCCGACCTTAACGGCGTACCGCGCCCACAGGAAGGGGTCTACGACGCCGGCGCGTATGAGTCGCTGTCCACGGCGCCCGTGGGGGCCTCGGCGCCAGTGGGTCTCAGAATTGTCCCGTGAGGCCTTTCTGATCGAGCCGACCGTTACAGGGTGGGCGGTTAAGACCCTTCATCGTCAACGTTCGCTCGCGCTGCCATTGAGCCCGTGCCGCGACGCGCAATCGATCCGGCCAGAAATCGTCTTCTTCTACGCGAACAGGAACGGTGAGTCTCTAAATGCATTGCCCTAGCCTGCAGGAACTGCCGGAGCCACCGGCTGGCAGGACAGGTTGGCCATGGACGGAAGCAAGCGCGTCACTGCCGCCCACTAGGCCAGATGGCGGGGAATGGCCGCTCATCAGTGTCGTGACGCCCTCTTTCAACCAGACAGGCTTTCTCGAGGCCACGCTGCGCTCGGTCCTGCTCCAGGGATATCCCAATCTCGAGTACTTCGTCATGGATGGTGGCAGCGCCGATGGGTCTGTCGAGATCATCAAGAAATACGCGCCTTGGCTCACCCAATGGGTGAGCGAGCCGGATGGCGGACAGAGCGCCGCGATAAATCGGGGCCTGCGGCTCGGTTCAGGGACGTTTGCGACCTGGATCAACAGCGACGACATGCTGTACCGGGACGCGCTCGCGACGCATGCCAGCCGCGTCGGGTTCAGTCCTCACATGGTGTATGTCGGCGACTGTCTATACATCGACGAGCACGATCGGCCGCTCAATATGCATCGCGGGCGGGTGCATACGTTGAGGGACCTCGTGCGCGTCCGCACGGTCTGGCGCGCGCGCGAACAGCGCGGCCACATCGTGCAGCCCGAGGTGCTCTTTCCGCGGCAATTGGCGCTGGAGGTCGGGGGGCTCGATGCTGAGAATCACCGATCGATGGACTACGAACTGTGGGGCAAGTTCTTGCTGGCAGGCGCCGCGCTTCAGTACCACGCACATCCCTTTCGCGATGTTCAGAATTCACGGCGATCAGAAGACCGGACAGGATTGGGCGCAGACACAGTCGCTCATCAAGACCGCTGTGAAACTCGTGGACCAGGCGCATGACCTTCCCGAACAGGAGCGTCAGAGCATCGTGGGCGATTTGCACGCCTACGAGCGCGACTATTGGCGGAACACCGGCCCTTTGGCCCGGTTCGGGCTGCCGCCGGAGGTCGTCCTCCGACTGCGTGACATCCGCGGAAGCCTGCGGCGCCGCGCGGCGGAAGCCGTCCGGCGTTCCCAGTAGCGAGCGGGGATGAAGATTGCATTTTTCGTTTCGGAGTTCCCGGCTCTGTCGGAGACGTTCATTCTGGATCAGATTACCGGGTTGCTGGATCGGGGGCACGAGGTAGACATTTACGCTCACAAGGTCCTCGAGGACCCTGACGTTCATGCGGACGTTCGAAGCTACGGATTACTGGATCGAACGTTCTTACTTCAGACGAATGTCCCGGTTGCCGATGGAGAGCCGTTCCGATGGAACCATCGGCTTGCCTGCGTCGCTGCAGGACTGCGGCAGCAACCACGGGACTTGCTTCCATTGTTGAAAGTCCTGTTCAGTTTCGGGCCGAAAGCGGCGTGGCTGAGGCTTCTCTACTCGACGAGTCCATTTTCAGGCAAGGGGCCGTACAACATCATTCACTGTCACTTTGGAACGAACGCAAGGCTTCCGGTGTCCCTGAGAGAACGGGGAGCCTTGCATGGGAAGATCGTGACGACCTTTCACGGATACGACGTGTCGGTCTCCCCAAACGCCAAAGGGAACAGAAGAGTTTATGCGGAGCTGTTTGCGAAGGGAGATCTATTCCTTGCGGTGAGCGAGCGAATTCGAAACAAGCTGATCTCGCTCGGTTGTCCGCCAAGCAAGACATTGGTCCATCGTTGCGGTGTAGACACCGGAAAGTTTGACCTCGTTCCGCGCAACCTGCGCAGCGGCAAAGATCAACGGGTTCGGCTCTTGACGATCGCCCGTTTGGTGGAGAAGAAGGGAGTGCGTTATGCGATTGAAGCGGCTGCCAGAATCATCCAGCGCCATCCGGAAGTCGAATACAGTATCGTCGGTGATGGACCGCTTCGCGGGGAACTGCAAGGTCTCATCGCGGATCTGCAAGCCGGCGATCGAATCCGATTGCTTGGCTGGAAGCGAAAAGAAGAGATCCTCGTCCTGTTGAACGAAACGGACATCCTGCTCGCTCCAAGCGTGACGGCGGCCAATGGAGATGAAGAAGGACTTCCCGTTGTGCTCCTTGAAGCGCTCGCTCGTGGCGTTCCTGTGATCAGCACCCGGCACAGCGCGATTCCCGAGTTGATCGAAGACGGTGTGACGGGTTTCCTGGTTGCTGAGCGTGACTCCGATGCATTGGCCGAAAGGTTGGAGTTTCTCCTTCAACATCGCGAGTTGTGGCTCGGCTTGGCGTCGGCCGGCAGAACGGCGATCGAGCGGAGCTATGACATCAATGCGTTGAACGATCGCCTCGTCAGTCTCTACCGAAAGCTATTGTATGAAGGGAACTCTTGGGGGAACGTCGCGAGGAATGAAGCCAAAAGTGCTGGACTGAATCTCGAAGCCCACGAGGATCGACTAGTCCGATGAATCGAAGTGACTGTCGCGGACGGCATGTGAGCGCGATCGCCTCTCGGTAAGTCAGTGCGCGTGGATGGATCAATGCACTGGAAGGTGAAGGCGGCCATGCAGAACGCGATCGCTCACCTTCCTCCTTCGTTGTCGTACCCGACGTATTACCGGATGCAGCGGCTTATTGGCGGCTTGAGAACGGTAGATCCGGAGGATCGCCTCGCGGCTGGCGTTCAAACATGGCGCCGAATCGTTGAGCAAGGGCGGGATCCCATCGATCGAGTGTTTTTTGAGGTTGGAACCGGAACGACGCCGATCGTCCCTCTCGCGTATTGGCTGATGGGAGCGAAGCGGACCGTTACCGTCGATGTGCATCCTTACTTGAAGGGCGAGCTTGTGCGCGAATCACTCGAGCACATGTTCGCCAATCGCCAGGACGTCGCGCGCCTCTTCGGCGGACTACTTCAGCAGAAGCGAATCGATGCGCTGTTCGACCTCAGAAGGTCAGGCAAGTTCTCACTGAAGAGGTTTCTTGACTTGTGCTGCATCGATTATGTCGAGCCTGGTGATGCCGCACGGACAGGCCTGCCTACTCGAAGCATCGACTTTCACACGTCTTATACGGTTCTCGAGCACATTCAACCCGATGTCATCGCGCAGATTCTTGAAGAAGGCAACCGGATCGTGCGCGACGATGGCTTGTGCGTTCACCAGGTCGACTACAGCGACCACTTTTCTCATTCGGACCTGACGATATCGTCGATCAATTTTCTTCAATATTCGGACAGAGAGTGGGCCAGGTACGCGGGCAATCGGTACATGTACATGAACAGGTTGCGACACGACGACATGTTGGCGCTGTTCCAGTCTGCTGGGTACCGAATCCTGGCCACCACACCCGCCGTCGACGATCGGGCCCGTCAGCTGCTGGGGGCTGGTCGTCTTCGATTGCATGAGGCGTTCGCTGCTAAATCGCCTGAGGTTCTGTGGATCCGCGCCGCGTGGATCGTCGCTCAGCCGGCCAACGGTTCGTGGCGAGGTTCAGCCTGACATCTGACAGTAAGCCGGATAAAGTCCCTCATTGGACAGACTTCTCGCCGATTGAAAGTTCAGGCCCCCCGGTTCTTCTCTGCAACATATTCATCATAAAGGACTTCAATCGCATGGTGGCGGGACCGCGCTTCCCTAGGAAGCTGGAGGCCCTCTTGCTCATTCGGTGGACGCAGAGCGTCTGGCATGTCGGACCGGCCTATCTCAGGGTCACCTCACGGTGCGCCGCGTTCACGTATCAGGGCAACGCTGTGCCATGGTGCCCTAGGGGACTCATGATCTTCACGGAAACGCGTCTGCGGGGCGTGTTCGAAATCGATCTCGAGGCGCACGAGGACGAGCGCGGATTTTTCGCGCGCAGCTACTGCTGGCGCGAGTTCGAGGCGCACGGACTCAATCCGCAGATCGCCCAGTGCAATGTGTCGTACAACCGGCAGCGCGGGACCCTGCGAGGCATGCACTATCAGGAGGCGCCCGACGCAGGAAGCCAAGCTGATTCGCTGCGCTCGAGGAGCGCTGTACGACGTCATCGTCGACCTCCGGACCGACTCGCCGACGTTCGGCAGTGGACGGCGGTCGGAATTGAGAGCCGAGCCGGGCACGACCGTCGCGAATGCTGTACGTGCCGGAAGGCTTCGCGCACGGCTTTCTGACGCTCGAGGACGACACCGAAGTCTTCTATCAGATGTCCGAGTTCTACGCGCCGCAGGCCGCGCGGGGATTCCGCTGGAACGACCCGGCGTTTGCGATCGAGTGGCCGGAGCCGGTGCGGGTCATCTCGGACAGGGATCGCAGCTATCCGGATTTTGTCGTCGACCGGTCGCAGGTCCTGCACTCATGAGCGCGCCGGAGTCCGCTGCTCGAGTCCGCGATCGACCGACGACGTCGGCACTGAGCTTCACGGCTTGATCGCCGAGCTCTATCCGATCTGCCGCAGCATTACCGGCAGACGGCGTCCGCGAGACGCTTCGCCGGATCGAGCAGCGCCTGCCGCTGGCGATCCACGAGGTTCCTTCCGGCACGCCGGTGTTCGACTGGACGGTGCCGCGCGAGTGGAACATTCGCGACGCGTGGATCAAGAACCTGAAGGGCGATCGGGTCGTCGACTTTCGGCAACTCCAATCTGCACGTCGTGAGCTACAGCGTGCCGGTTCGAAAGAGGGTGTCGCTGTCGGAACTGAGGCAGCACCTGCACACGCCTGCCGGAGCATCCCGACCTGGATCCCGTACAAGACCTCGTACTACAGCGAGAGCTGGGGATTCTGTGTCAGCGCCGAGCAGGCCGCGGCGCTGACCGATCCGGAGTACGACGTCTGCATCGACTCCACGCTGGAAGACGGCCATCTGACGTACGGCGAGTGCTATCTGCCGGGTGAAAGCGCCGACGAAGTCCTGCTGTCGTGCCACGTCTGTCATCCGTCGCTCTGCAACGACAACCTGTCCGGCATCTCCGTGGCGGTGCTCCTGGCCGGTGGCTGTCGACGCTTGGCCGCCGTCGGCTGTCGTACCGGTTTCTGTTCATTCCGGGCACGATCGGCTCGATCACCTGGCTGGCGCGGAACCAGGACCGGCTGGGCGCGATTCGGCACGGGCTGGTGCTGACTGGGCTCGGAGGGCCGGGGCAGCTCGGTCTACAAGCGCAGCCGACGCGGCGCCGCCGAGATCGACCGCGCGGCTGCGCAACGTGTTGAAGCATTCGGGCCGGTGGACACGAGGTCCGGGACTTCATCCCGTACGGCTACGACGAGCGTCAGTACTGCTCGCCGGGGATCAACCTGGCCGTCGGCTGCCTGTCGCGCACGCCGTACGGTGAGTATCCCGAGTACCACACGTCGGCGGACAACCTGGACTTCGTCGAGCCCGACCAGCTGGAGGGCTCGTATCGCGCCTGTCAGTCGATTCTGAGCGTGCTCGAGGACAACGTCACGTACGTGAACCGCAATCCGATGTGTGAGCCGCAGCTCGGGAAGACGGGGACTGTACGGCTCGATGGGCGGCGCCGGCGAGGGCCGCGGTCGCATGAAATGGCGCTGCTCTGGGTGCTGAATCTCTCCGACGGCAGCCACAGCCTGCTCGACATTGCGGAACGGTCGGGCCTGTCGTTCGAGTCCATCCGGAAGGCGGCCGCGCTGCTCGCAGCAGAACGGGTTGCTCGAGAAGGCTGGCGCGGACGACGTCGACGACGTCGGGACAGACTGGAGAATGCGCGTGACGACGTGAGCGAGCGACGAGCGACCGGACGGCGACGCCAGCGTCGCCGACCAGGCGCCGGTCCTGGCATGGCCTGCCGGTTCTGCGGCGCGCATGGCCGACCATGTCTTCGTCGACCTCGGCATGTCGCCGCTGTGCGAGAGCTATCTTGACCGCGGACCAGTTGAACCAGATGGAGCCGTTCTATCCGCTGCGGGTCTACGTCTGTCCGTCGCTGCTTCCTGGTGCAGCTGGCCGAGTACGTCAGCGCCGCAGCACATCTTCACCGAGTACGCCTACTTCTCGTCGTATTCCGACAGCTGGGTCGAACACGCCCGGCGCTACACCGAGACGATCCGACGGCGCCTCGATCTGACCGAGACGAGCCTCGTCATCGAGATCGCCAGCAACGACGGCTACCTGCTGCAGCACTTCGTCGGGGCGGGCATTCCGGTGCTCGGCATCGAGCCGGCGGCCAACGTCGCGGAGGTCGCGCGCGAAGAAGCAGGTGCCGACGCCGGTCCTGCTTCTTCGGCGCCGACACGGCGCGGGAGCTGGCGGCCGCGGGGAGAGCAGGCCGATCTGCTCGTCGGCAACAACGTGCTGGCGCAGGTGCCCGATCTGAACGACTTCGTCGCCGGGATGAAGATCGTGCTCAAGCCGCGCGGCGTGATCACGATGGAGTTTCCTCATCTGATGCGGCTGATGGAGGGCAACCAGTTCGACACGATCTATCACGAGCACTTCTCGTATTTCTCGTTGCTCACGGTGGAGCAGGTCTTCGCGGCGCACGGCCTGACGCTGTTCGACGTCGAGGAGATTCCGACGCATGGCGGCTCGCTGCGGATCTACGCGCGGCATGCCGAGGACCGCTGCGCGGCCGGTCGGACCAGCCGTCGCCGAGCTGCGGGCGCGCGAAGAGCGCGCCGGGCTCGAACCGGCTGGAGACGTACGGCGCGTTCGACGAGCAGGTGAAGGAGACCAAGCGCAAGCTGCTGGAGTTTCTGATCGGCGCCAAGCGCGACAGGGAAGTCCGTCGTCGGCTACGGTGCGCCGGGCAAGGGCAACACGCTGCTGAACTACTGCGGCATTCGCACCGACTTTCTCGACTACACGGTCGATCGCAATCCGTACAAGCACGACAAGTTCCTGCCGGGCACGCACATTCCGATCTTTCCTCCGGAACGGATCCGGCAGACGCGACCGGACTACGTGCTGATTCTGCCGTGGAATCTGAAGGACGAAATCATGGCGCAGCTCTCGTACATCCGCGAATGGGGCGGCCAGTTCGTCGTGCCGATTCCTGAGGTCCAGGTCTGCCCGTGAGGTCCGGGTGTCAGGCGCGGTCGGACGTCGACACTCAGCGTGGAAAGGAGCGGCGCTGTGAAAGTCGTTCTGTTTTGTGGCGGGATGGGCATGAGGCTGCGTGAGCACTCCGAGGCGCTTCCCAAGCCGATCGTGCCGGTCGGGCACCGTCCGATCATCTGGCACGTGATGAAGTACTACGCCCATTTCGGCCAGAAGGACTTCATCCTCTGCCTCGGCTACAAGTCGGCGGTCATCAAGGAGTATTTCCTGCGCTACAACGAGGCCATCTCCAACGACTTCGTCATGTCGGAAGGCGGCAAGAACCTGCAGCTGCTCGGCACCGACATCCAGGACTGGACGATCACCTTCGCCGACACCGGGCTGAACGCGAACATCGGCCAGCGGCTGAAGGCGGTCGAACGATACCTGCACGGCGAAGAGGTGTTTCTGGCCAACTACTGCGGACGGCCTCACCGATTTTCCCCTGCCGTCGATGATCGATCACTTCATGGAGAGCGGCAAGATTGCGGCGTTCCTCTGCGTGCAGCCGACGCACAGCTTTCACGTGGTCTCGCTGGGCGAAGGGCACGCAGGTCGACCGGCATCCAGCACCTGTCGCGTTCCGGCCTGTACGTCAACGGCGGCTACTTCATCTTCAGGAAAGAGATCTTCAACTACATCCGCGACGGCGAGGAGCTCGTCGAGGAGCCGTTCCGCCGGCTGGTCGAGGAGGGGCTGCTGGCCGGCTACCGGCACGACGGCTTCTGGCTGCCGATGGACACGTTCAAGGACAAGCAGCTGCTGGAAGACATGTACTCGCGCGGCGTCGCGCCCTGGGAGGTCTGGAAGAACGGCGGCAGCTGCGATCGCCGCAGCCGCCGGAAGACGGTCGCCTTCGCGCTGCGGACCCGAGCGGATCCAGGAGCTGATCTGAGCCTCGCGATCGCGATCGACTGCGTCGACCTCGACACGTCGATGCTGAACCTCGCCCTCGGCCAGACCGGCGGCGCGCCGCTGCAGATCCTGTGTCTCGGCTCGCACTCCGACGACCTCGAAATCGGCTGCGGCGGCACGCTGCTGAAGCTGATCGCGAGCCAACCGAACGTCGACGTGCATTGGATCGTCTTCAGCGCGACGGAGCAGCGCGCGATCGAGGCGCAGCGAGCGCGGCGAAGTTTCTGGACGGGAGCCGCCGAGACGAGATCGAGGTGAAAGCCTTCCGGGACGGGTTCTTCCCCTACGTCGGCTACGACGTCAAGGAGTGTCTTCGAAGACCTGAAGCCGCGGTGTTCGCCCAGATCTGATCTTCACCCACTATCGCGAGGATCGGCATCAGGATCATCGGCTGATCTCCGATCTGACCTGGAACACGTTTCGTGATCACCTGATACTGGAGTACGAGATTCCCAAGTACGACGGCGATCTCGGAGTCGCCGAACTGCTTCGTGCCACTGGACGAGGCCACCTGCCGTCGCAAGGTCCAGTCGATCATCGAGCTGTTCCAGACCCAGCAGAACCGCCACTGGTTCACCGAAGAGACCTTCTTGTCCCTGCTGCGATTGCGAGGGATCGAGTCGGGGGCGCCGAGCGGGTACGCCGAAGGGTTTTTCTGCCGAAAGGCAGTGTTCGATTTCGCGACCGGATTCTAGGGAGCTACCTGTGAAAGTGCTTGTCAGCGGACACAATGGTTATATCGGTAGCGTGTTGATGCCGATGCTGACGTCCGCGGGTCATGGCGTCGTCGGGCTGGATACGTTCTTCTATGAGGACTGTACGTACAGGTCCGGATCGGCTGCATCCTCCCGCGATGCGGAAGGACATTCGCGACGTCGGCAAGGAGGATCTGCGAGGCTTCGACGCCGTGATTCACCTGGCGGCGTTGTCCAACGATCCGCTTGGCGACCTGCGGCGCGAAATCACCTACGACATCAACTACCACGGCAGCGTTCGCCTGGCGCAGGCTGCGAAGGATGCGGGCGTTCCGCGCTTTCTGTTCTCCTCGTCCTGCAGCCTGTACGGCGCCGCGCCCGGCGACCAGATGGTCAAGGAGGACGCCGGGTTCAATCCCGTGACGCCTTACGGCGAGTCGAAGATTCTTTCGGAGCGCGATATTCGACTGCTTGCGGACGACGACTTTTCGCCCACGTTTCTGCGAAATGCGACCGCGTATGGATTCTCGCCGCGACTGCGCGCCGACGTCGTGGTGAACAACCTTGTCGGCCACGCTGTGGCCACCCACGAGGTGCTCCTCCAGACGGATGGGAGCCAGTGGCGCCCGCTCGTCCATGTCGAGGATATCTGCCGGGCGTGTCTGGCGGTTTTGGGGGCGCCGCGCCAATCCGTGCACAACGAGGCATTCAATATCGGCAGCACTGCCGAGAACTACAGGATTCGAGACGTGGCCGGCATCGTGCAGGACGTTGTCCCGGGAAGCCGCGTGGCGTTTTCGGGTCAGGCTGGCCCGGACCTCCGGAACTACCGTGTGAACTGCGACAAGTTCGGGGAGCGGTTGGGCTTTCAGACGAAGTGGACCGTCGAGCGTGGCGCTCGACAAGTGTCCGAAATGTTCGAGCGTTACGGCCTGACGCTCGAGCAACTCAAGGGCCCGGGCATGACGCGTCTCGCGCGGATCAGGGAACTGCTGAAGGAGGGTCGCGTGAGCGATGACCTTCGCTGGGTGGCGGTCGACGCCACGCGCTAAGAATGGTTATGGACACCTCATCCGATTACTCCGGGCGGCACGTTCTGATTACCGGCGGCGCCGGCTACATCGGATCTCTGCTCACCGGAGTCTTGCTTCAGCGGGGCTATCGGGTGACGGTTGTCGATGATCTTCTCTTTGGCGGTGAATCGCTCCTGGCCTACTTGCATCACCCTTCCTTCCGATTCGTCAAAGGCGACGTGTGCGATCCCGGGGTCCTCGAATGTCTCAAGTCTGGTTCCGCGCCATCGATGGTGGAAGGCGAGTGCGCCAGGGCGGTACGACGCCGTGGTGCATCTGGCCGCCATCGTCGGGTTTCCCGCCTGTCAGGCCGTCGGCAAACAGGTGGCGTGGCGGTACAACGTCGAATCGGTCGCAGCGGGTGTTTGAGCTGGCCGAGGCGGTCGGATGCGAGCGGTTCATCTTCTCGTCGACCTACAGCAACTACGGCCTGGCGACGGATGGCCAGGCAGTCACGGAGGACTCTCCGCTCTATCCGCAGTCGCTGTACGCCGAGACGAAGATCGCCGCAGAAGAGTACCTCGCTGAACCGCGCCAGGTCGTCGCGCGTGCGCGCCGCTCATCTTCCGATTCGCGACGCTCTTCGGCGTCTCGCCGCGCACGCGCTTCGACCTGATCGTCAACCAGTTCGTGCTGGAGGCGATGACCCAGCGCGAGCTGATCATCTACCAGCGCGGCTACTCTCGCTCCTTCGTGCATGTCCGCGACGTCGTGGAAGGCATAGCGCTGGCGCTGTCGGCGCCACGGAGAAGATCCGTGGGCAGGTCTTCAATCTGGGCTCGGACAGCGGCAACTACACGAAGGACGAGGTCGTCGCGCTGGTGCAGAAGCACGTCGAGGGCCTGAAGGTCACGCACAAGGATCTCAGCTTCGGCGGCGACATGCGGGACATCACGCGTGTCGTTCGCCAAGATCAAGCGCGAGCTCGGTTTCGAGCCGAGCATCAGCGTCGAAGACGGCATCGTCGAGGTTCGAGACGCCCTGCAGCTCCGGCCTGATCAAGGACGCGACCGACAGCCGTTATCGAAACGCGCAGTTCATCGTTCAGTGAACGAGGTAGAAGAGGATGCGGACCACATGGCCGAACAGCCGAGACTTCTGGAAGGACAAGCGGGTAGTCGTCACCGGCGGATCGGGATTCCTCGGGTCGTATGTGGTCGAGAAGCTGCACGCAACGCGGGGCAGCGCACAGGTCGTCGTTCCGCGGCGGGTCGACTACGATCTGCGGGTTCTGGAGAATATCCGGCGACTCCTCCGAGACGCCACGGCCCGATATCGTTATTCATCTGGCAGCGCGAGTCGGCGGCATTGGCGCGAATCGAGAGCACCCGGCGGAATTCTTCTACGACAACCTCATGATGGGCGCGCCGCTCCTTCACGAAAGCTGGGTCGCCGGAGTAAAGAAGTTCGTCGCGCTCGGAACGATCTGCTGCTATCCCAAACACACCCCGATTCCTTTCAGGGAAGAGGAACGTGTGGAACGGCTACCCGGAAGAGACCAACGCGCCGTACGGGCTCGCCAAGAAGATGCTCCTCGTGCAGTCCGAGGCGTACCGCAGCAGTACGGATTCAACAGCATCTTCCTGATGCCGGTGAACCTCTACGGACCGCGTGACAATTTCGACCCGTCCAGCAGCCACGTCATTCCCGCGCTGATTCGGAAGTGCCTTGAAGCGAAAGCGCGGGTGAGAAAGAGATTGTCGTGTGGGGAGACGGATCACCCACGCGAGAGTTCCTGCATGTCGACGATGCGGCCGAAGGCATCCTCCTCGCTGCCGAACGCTACAACGACAGCCAACCGGTCAACCTTGGGAGCTCGTCGCGAGATCAGCATCAAGAACCTGGTCGAGCTCATCGCGAGGCTGACGGATTTGGCGGCCGAATCGTCTGGGACACGTCAGCCCAACGGCCAGCCGCGGCGATGCCTGGACACCAGCCGGGCCGAGAACGCCTTCGGCTTCCGGGCGGAGGTCGCGTTCGAAGAAGGGCTTCGACGGACGATCGACTGGTATCGCGATGGGCTCCTGAGGCGATCGGCATGAGCACCATGCCAGGCCAGAGTCCGGGCGCCGCCTCATTCGGATCGCCGCCGACGGGTCTCCTCGTCAAACCGGGCCTGAGCGCGCAGGGTGGAATGCGGCCCACCGTGCACATCGGCCCGAGCAGAGGCTGGTTCGATTTCGATCTGCGCAGCCTTTATGCGTATCGGGAGCTGCTGTACCTTTCTCGTCTGGCGCGACGTCAAGGTTCGTTACAAACAGGCCGCGATCGGCGTTGCCTGGGTTGCCTTGCAGCCGTTGTTAACGATGCTCATCTTCACGGTGATCTTCGGGCAGTTCGCCAAGATGCCCTCGGACAACCTGCCATATCCACTCTTCGCATTCGCGGCGCTTCTGCCGTGGACCTATTTTGCCCAGGCGATCGGTCGCGGCGGCGCCAGCCTGGTCAGCAACGCCGGTCTGATTAGCAAGGTGTAACTTCCCGCGTTTGATGATCCCGCTTGCTGGTGCGTTGGCTCCGCTTGTCGATTTCATGATTTCATTCGTCATTCTCCTCGCCATGATGGCTTGGTACGGCATCACGCCCACAGCCGGAGTCCTGGCGCTGCCAATCTTCATGCTGCTGGCAATGGTGACGGCCCTGGCGGTGAGCTTGTATCTGTCAGCCATGAACGTGAAGTATCGCGACGTCGAACACGCCATTCCGTTCTTGGTGCAGTTCTGGCATGTACGCCTCCCCAGTCGTCTATTCGGTGCAGATCATCCCGCAGAAATGGCGGCTGCTCTACAGCCTCAACCCGATGGTCGGCATCATCGAAGGGTTTCGCTGGGCATTGTTGGGCAAGGCGCGCCCTGACTTCTTGGTGATGGCGATCAGCACCGCTGCGGTTATCGCTTTGCTCGTCGGCGGCGTGGTCTTCTTCAGGCGGATGGAACGTACGTTCGCAGACGTAATCTAATGGACGATATCGCAATCAAA
Organism: uncultured Acidobacteriota bacterium; assembly: GCA_963725105.1. GTDB lineage: Bacteria > Acidobacteriota > Vicinamibacteria > Vicinamibacterales > CAVVIG01 > CAVRXZ01. The sequence goes on along the minus strand of CAVRXZ010000008.1, from coordinate 82,773 downwards.
GCGGACCGGCTTTCGAAATCGTATCGCATCGGCCTGAGGCGCGAGCGACACAGCACGTTGCGCGATCACATCGTGCACGGCGTCAAAGCTGCGTTCCGTCGAGACCGGCACGACCAGGAGGAAAGCGAGGTCTGGGCGCTCAAAGACGTGTCGTTCGAAATACGCCGAGGCGAGGTGCTTGGTGTGATCGGCCGGAACGGAGCGGGCAAGAGCACGCTGCTCAAAATTCTCTCTCGCATCACCGAGCCAACGTCCGGTTCAGCGGTCATTCATGGCCGGATTGGATCACTGCTGGAAGTCGGCACGGGGTTCCACGGCGAATTGACGGGACGTGAGAACACTTACCTGAACGGCGCCATTCTTGGCATGACGAGGGCCGAGATCGACCGAAAATTCGACGAGATCGTCGCGTTCGCTGAAATCGACAAGTTTATCGACACACCAGTCAAGCGGTATTCCAGCGGCATGTACATGCGGCTGGCGTTTTCGGTCGCAGCACACTCGGACCGGAAATCCTGCTCGTGGACGAAGTCCTGGCCGTGGGCGATGCCGTGTTTCAGAAGAAGTGTCTCGGAAAGATGAGCGAAGTCGCGAACCGAGAGCGGACGGTTCTGTTTGTCAGCCACAACATGGGGGCAATCGAAACGCTCTGCACGTCGGCGATGTGGATAGACCAGGGGACGGTCGCGGCGCGGGGTGAAGCGAGGCGTACCGTCAGCGCCTACTTGAAGAGCCTCGAAACTAAAGGCACGTCACGAGAGGGTGCGTGGAAACGCAGCGGCACGGGCGACGCGCGCGTCGTCGGCGTGACCCTTGTCGATTCAGACGGACACGCCCGCGAGACGTTCAGCCTCGGCGAGAGCATCGTCGTCGAGTTTACCGTCGACTTTCAGCAGGCGGTCGACCATGTTCGCCTGGCGCTTGTCGTGAGCCGGGCGGACACCGGATTGCGCGTGATCGACGCCCTGAGTGAGGACGGCGGTATGGTGCTGGACAGCGTCGAAAAGGGCAGGCGCACGTTTTCGGTCGAGCTTCCCAACTGTCTTCTGTATCCGGGCGTGTACGACGTGGCACTGTGGGTCGGCAGTCGTCGCGTCAGGCTTGATTTTGTCGAGGGCGTCCTTCAGTTTTCGCTCGTGCAAAGCGCTGTCGCGAGGCGAACCTCCCCTCTAGATTCCAACTCCGGTGTGTATTACACGCCGTCAGTCTGGACCGAAAGGAAACCGGGAGCGCATCGTGATCTGGTCCCTGACGACCACCTCAGCGAAGTCCAGGTCACATGAGCGACGGCGAATCAGACATGGCCTTCCTCTTACACGCGGATAGCTGTGATAACCGGCGCCACGGGTGCCATCGGCAAGGCGATCGGGGGCCGGCTGTTAGCGAGCGGCTGGACCGTTTGTGGTGTCGGGAGCACCCAGCAGAGCGTGGACGATCTCAGTCAAGAGGACTGGGTGGCCGAGCGATCGGATTGAAGTCTATCCGGTTGATCTGCGCGTCGACTCGCAAGTCAGACAGTTCTGCGCCGCGTGCCTTGGCCGCTACGCCCATATTGACGCCCTTGTTCACTGTGCCGGGGTCATTCACCTGGATCCGCTTGAGCGCGCGTCCCTGGAGGATCTGGACGGCCAGTATCTGGTCAATGTCCGGGCGCCGATTCAGATCACCCAGTCGCTGCTGCCCCGTTTGATCGCCTGCCAGGGGCACGTGGTGTTCATCAATTCGACGGCCGGGCTGCGCGCTCAGGGCGGTGCGGGCCAGTACCGGGTCGACCAAACACGCACTTCGCGCAGTTGCAGACAGCCTTCGGGACGAGGTCAATCCATCAGGGGTACGGGTGCTGAGCGTGTTTCTCGGACGCACCGCCAGCCGGATGCAGGCGGCGGTCCACCAACGTGAAGGCCGCCCGTACCGACGCAGTCGAAACTGCTCCAGCCAGACGACGTGGCTTCGGTCGTGACACACGCGCTCGAGATGTCGCGAACGGCAGAGGTTACAGATTTGTGGATCCGGCCGCTACTGAAATCGTATTGACGCGCTCTATCTGGCCTGACGTCCCAACGGATGCTGCTGAGGTTCGTCGCGCCGTGTTCCTGCTCTCTGTCTGACATCGGTGTGACACTGCCGTTGCGTTGCAGTCGTAGAATCGCCTCTTGGGGAGGGTAATCCATGTCGCCCAGCACCAATCGATTGCTCACTCACGCCCACCGACTCTTTCACGCCGCAGCGGTCGCGCTCACCATACTTGCGTTCGATGCCGGAGTCGCTTCGGCACAATCGAATTTGGTGGCGGCGTATGCGTTCAATGAAGGATCGGGGACGACAGTGGCGGATGCGTCGGGCAGCGGGAACTCGGGGACGCTCGCGAACGCAACGTGGACGACCGCGGGGAAATATGGCAACGCGCTGACGTTCAACGGCACGAGCGCTCTGGTGACGATTCCTGACGCGGCGTCGCTGGACCTGACGACGGGCATGACGCTGGAGGCCTGGGTCGAATCCAACGGCGGTCACTTCCAACTGGCGCGATGTGCTTTACAAAGGGAACGACGTCTACTATCTCGATGCAATGTCGTCGAACTCACTCCCGGCCGTGGGCGGGACGTTCGGGTCGACGGGATCGAACCTGCGGGGGCCCTCAGCGCTCACGGCAAATGTCTGGGTGCATCTTGCGGCGACGTATGACGGAGCGACCTTGCGGCTTTATGTGAACGGGACACAGGTGGCCAGCAAGGCGCAGACAGGTAGCCTGCTCACATCGACCAACCCGCTGCAGATCGGCGGGGACAGCCTGTACGGGCAGTTCTTCCAGGGCCAGATCGACGAAGTGCGGGTTTACAAAGTGGCGCTGACGGCGACGCAGATCCAGACTGATATGAACACGCCCATCGGAGGTGCTGCCCCGACGCCCGATATGACGGTGACGAAGACGCACAGCGGGCACTTCACTCCGGGTCAGACCGGAGCCACGTACACCCTGACGGTGCGCAACGGCGGTGCGGGACGTCAGCAGCGGCACGGTGACCCTGACGGACACGCTGCCGGCCGTCGGTTGACGGCGACGGCGATGAGCCGGCACTGGCTGGACGTGCACGCTGGCGACCCGACCGTGCACGCGCAGCGATGCGCTGGCGGCGGCCGCCAGCTATCCGGTGATCACGCTGACGGTGAACGTGGCGAGCAACGCGCCGGCGAGCGTCACCAACACGGCAACCGTGAGTGGTGGCGGCAGACGCAACACAGCAACAACACCGCCAACGACGTGACGGCGATCGGCAGTCCGCCTGGGCCTGGTGGCGGCGTACTCGTTCAATGAGGGGTACGGGCACGACAGTAGCGGACGCCTCCGGCAACGGCAACACCGGGACGATCACCAACGCGACCTGGACCACGGCGGGCAAGTACGGGAATGCGCTGACGTTCAACGGCACGAACGCGCTACTGACCGTCCGACACGAGCGTCGCTGCACCTGACGACGGGGATGACACTGGAGGCGTGGGTCAATCCGTCGACGGTCAGTTCGGATGGCGTGATGTCATTTACAAGGGAACGACAACTACTACCTCGAAGGCACGTCCTCCGGTGGTTCCCGCGGCCGGACTCACGACTCCCGCAGCGGAGCAACGTCTTTACCGTCAGCGCTACGGCGAACACGTGGACGCACCTGGCGGCGACGTATGACGGAGCGACGCTGCGGCTGTACGTGAACGGGACGCAGGTGGCGAGCATGGCGCAGACGGGGAACCTGGCGACGTCGACCAACCCGCTGCAATCGGCGGCGACAGTCTCCACGGACAGTACTTCCAGGGCAGATCGACGAAGTGCGCGTCTACAACGTGGCGCTGACGGCGACGCAAATCCAGGCTGACATGAACACGGCCATCGCAGGTGGGGGGGGTAGGGCACTCCGAGCCCCCATCTGCCCCGGGAACACTCGTCGCGACCGCCGTAAGTGGAACGCAGGTCAATCTGAGCTGGGGTGCGGCGCAGGACAACGTCGGCGTCACCGGTTATCGCGTTGAACGTTGCCAGGGGGCGGGCTGTTCGTCCTTTGTGAAGCTGTCTGTCGTAACGACTCTCACATTCAGCGATACGGGCCTGACACCGAACACCGCGTACAGTTACATCATTCGAGCAACCGACGCAGCTGGCAACCTTGGCCCGTACTCGAACGTGGCCAGCGTCACAACACTATCGACCATACCGCAGTTGGTTGCGGCCTACGCCTTCAATGAGGGTGTCGGCACCACGGTTACCGACGTCTCGGGCAACGGGAACTCGGGGACGCTCGGCGAACGCAACATGGACGACCGCGGGGAAATACGGCAACGCGCTGACGTTCAACGGCACGAGCGCTCTGGTGACGATTCCTGACGCGGCGTCGTTGGACCTGACGACAGGTATGACGCTGGAGGCGTGGGTCAAGCCCACGGCGGTCACGTCCAACTGGCGCGATGTGCTCTACAAAGGGAACGACGTCTACTACCTCGATGCGATGTCGTCGAACTCACTCCCGGCCGTGGGCGGCACGTTCGGGTCGACCGGGTCCAACCTGCGGGGCCCTCCGCGCTCACGGCTAATGTGTGGGTGCATCTTGCGGCGACGTATGACGGCGCGACCTTGCGGTTCTATGTGAATGGGACACAAGTGGCAAGCAAGGCGCAGACCGGCAACCTGCTCACATCGACCAACCCGCTGCAGCTCGGCGGGGACAGCCTGTACGGGCAGTTCTTCCAGGGCCAGATCGACGAAGTGCGAGTTTACAATGTCGCGCTGACCCCCACCCAGATCCAGACTGACATGAACACGCCCCTCGGGACCAATGTTCCGATCGTCTTCCTGAGCACGACTTCTGTCGGGTTCGGCAGTCAGATCGTTGGGACGACGAGCGCCCCGACGAGCGTCACGTTGCAGAATGTCGGAGGCGCTGCCCTGGCCATCAGCAGCATCACCGTCACTGGTGCGAATAGCTCGAATTTTTCGCAGACCAACAATTGCGGTTCGAGCGTGGGCGCAGGTCTCAGCTGCCAGATCAGTGTCCGCTTCACTCCGTCTGCCCTTGGGGCGCGAAGCGGCGCGATTACGATTCAAGACAGCGCCTCGGGCTCTCCGCACTCGGTGAGCCTTACAGGTACCGGCGTCGATCTGCTCGTCACTCCCGCGACTGCTACTCTGACGCCTGGACAAACGCAGCAATTTTCTGCCTCTGGCGGATCCGGAAATTACCTCTGGTCCGTCGACGGCGTGGCCGGGGGCAGCTCAACCTTAGGAACCATCAGCACAACCGGGTTATACACGGCGCCTGGCGTCAGTGGAACGCATACCATCACGGCTACCACGACCGATCAGCAGCACACGGGCAATGCAACCGTGTTCATCGCGGCATATCTGGGCACGTTCACGTTTCACAACGACAACCTCCGTACGGGCCGCAACCTCAACGAAACGACGCTGACACTGAACAATGTGAACTCGGGAGCGTTTGGCAAGCTTCGAACGTACAACCTCGATGGGCAGTCCATCGCGTCACCCCTCTACGTTCCGAACGTGGCAATCCCCGGTCAAGGCACGCACAACGTCGTCTACGTCGCCACCGAGCACAATTCCGTCTATGCGTTTGACGCGGACGGCTTGAGCGCGAATCCCTTGTGGCAGGCAAGTTTCATCAACCCCGCGGCTGGGATCACCGCGGTACCCAATCAGGAGACTGGCGAATGCTGCGACATCGCCCCGGAAATCGGGATTACCGGTACGCCGGCTATTGATTCTGCCACGAAGACGCTCTATGTAGTTGCGAAGACCAAGGAAGTCGTCGGGTCGACGACCAACTACGTGCAGAAACTCCATGCACTTGACATCACAACGGGTGCCGAAAAATTCGGCGGGCCCGTGGTGATTCAGGCCAACGTCGCGGGGACCGGCAACGGCTCACAGAATGGTCGGCTGGATTTCCTGCCCCTTCGTGAGAATCAGCGCACCGCTCTGCTCCTGAGCAACGGTGCGGTGTACATAGCGTGGGGCAGCCACGGAGACGTCCAGCCGTACCACGGCTGGGTGATGTCGTACAACGCCACCACGCTGCAACAGGTCTTCGCGTTGTGTCTGACGCCGAATAACGAGGGGGCCGGCATATGGCAGAGCGGCGGGGGGCTGGCAGCCGACGCCGCCGGGAACGTCTACTTCATCACAAGCGATGGGACGTTGACGGCGAACGTGGGAGGCTCGAGTTACGGAGATAGCTTCGTCAAGATCAACCCTGCGGGCACCGTGCTCGACTACTTCTCTCCCTCCGACCAGGGCTCGTTGGATTCCGGCAACATCGACCTCGGAGCGGGCGGTCCAATGCTGCTACCAGACCAGCCCGGACCGAATGTGCATCTGATGCTGAACGCGGGCAAGAACGGCGATATCTATCTGGTCAATCGGGACAACATGGGTCACTTCAACGCGGGCAGCAACCAGGTCGTTCAGTCTCTCCAAAACATCTTCCCGTTTGGCACTCCGGAACCTGGCAACTACAGTGCACCGGTCTACTTCAACGGATACGTGTACTTCAGTCCGGTCGCTGACAATATTCAGGCGTTTCAGCTGACCAATGGCCTGCTGTCGACCTCGCCCACGTCACGCTCTTCAGTGATCTTCGCGTATCCGGGCGGAACGGTTTCGATTTCGGCCAATGGCAGCACGAACGGTATTCTCTGGGCGCTTCGAAAGAATGGCTCGAGTCCTGGGACACTGCATGCGTACAACGCCATGAACCTCGGTATTGAGCTTTACAACAGCGATCAGGCTGGTTCTCGAGACACGTCGGACAATGTCGCAAAGTACAGTGCGCCGCTTGTTGCGAACGGCAAGGTGTTCGTGGCGTCCACCAGCAAGCTCACGGTATACGGCCTGCTGCCCTAGCGCGGTTCTCGTTCTCCTTCTTGGCACGTTGGCCTACGCCCAGACCGCCGACGAGCCGGCGGGCGGGGTAAGGGCCCTCACTGAGGAGAGTCATGAGGACGCGATTGCGTGCGGGCGGGCCGGCTTCGACTGTGCGGTGAGGCCGTACCAGCTGTGTCCGTCTGCCGACGCGCCCTACTCGGCAACACTGATCACGCCGTTCTCACGCGTGGCATCTGTACGTGTTCCAAGGACTGAACATGGGCCACCGGCTCAGAATTCCCGAGCCCGGAGTGGCGAACAAGTGGGGCGTAGCTGTCTACGTCCTGCCGACGCAAGATGTCGAGAAGGCGGATTCGATACAGAAAGTCTGGGTGCGGCGCGCGGGCCGGACCATTCCGCCAACGACAACGACCCTTGCGCCCGTCACCATACCGGCCTCAGGCGCGCAATTATCAAAGGGCTTCTTCGCGTTTCCGACAAATACCTTCGAACCGGGGCCGGACGTGACCTTCGTATTTCTCGGTTCGACCGGCGAAACGACGTGCAGGCTCGACAGCCGAGCGCTGGCGGCCTTACGTTGAAACGTCTCTTCTGTCAGGCCGGAGGCCGTACGACTTTCCGCTGATGCTCGGGCTCCTGTGGCGGCTCCAACACCGGCGGGGGAGTGTTCAGTGCGGGAGCCGTAGCCGGTGCCAGGGTCGGCATGATGAGAATGCGGTCAAACTTCGACAGATTCATTGCCGGTGATTCACGCAGCACGCTGACGTAACCGCTGAGCGACCGCAAGAGCGTCCCGAGTGCTTCCTCTTCGGAAACGTCGTCGAATTGAAGCGTGACCGGCGCATCCGGTACCCGATCGGCATTGACGACCTTGGTCCCGCCCACACGTGTCCATTCAGCGAGAATCTGGCGCAGCGTTGCATCTCTGGCGAGCAGCGACACACGGCCATCCCTGATCGTCAGGCGAACCTCAGCCGACGCCAAGGCGGCCGTCGTCAGAGATGTGACCACCGCAAGCGTGAGCAACCTGGCGACTCTCATCGAGTTGCTCCAGCTTAACCCGAATATGCTTCGCCCACGACCGCGCCTACGCTGAACCTCCTCGGCGTCGAAGTGCTGGCTCTGCATGACTTTTGTCTGAGAATCGGAAGCCCGGCGTAATCACTGGCGGATCAGGTGGTTATCTGGCGCGTGCTGAACGGCATGGTTTTGCACGGATTGGCACGATTTGGCTGATCCCTCGGCTTGTTAACGACGGCGGCGAGAAAGACCCAAACCGTGCGGCACGTCTCCGCTTCGGGCACACGGGTTGCTGTTGTAATGGCGGTTTCACCGAATGAGGAACTCGTTCCGCACGGATGCTCTGGACGGAAGCTCTACCACTCCGAGTTCACCATTGCCCGCCAGTGAATGGGTTGTGCTCGCTGCCTTCAATGAAGAGGCACGGATCGGCGCTGTGCTTGACGAGCTGCTGCGCGCAAGGACGAACGTCGTGGTCGTCGACGACGGATCGAGCGATGCCACCGCACGCGTGGTCCTCGAGCATCCTGCGTGGCTGGTCAGGCACTCGGTGAACCTTGGCCAGGGCGCGGCGGTGCAGACCGGGATCGCTTTTGCGCTTGCGCAGGGGGCGACCCACATTGTGACCTTCGACGCCGATGGTCAGCATCGCACAGAGGACATCGCGATTCTCATGCAAGCGTTGTCGGCCGCCAACGCCGACTATGCTTTGGGGTCCCGGTTCCTTGGTGGCGCTGAAGGCATGCCATGGTCCCGGCAACTGGTGCTGCGTCTGGGGATACTGTTCACCGCTGTCTTCTCTGGTGTCTGGCTTTCTGATGCCCACAACGGGTTTCGAGCGATGACGCGCCGGGGGGCGGAACGAATCGGCATCACGTTCAATCGCATGGAGCACGCCAGTGAGATCATCGACCAAATCGTGCGCTCGAGGTACAGATTCATCGAAGTTCCCGTCTCTATTCGCTACACCGCTGACACTTTAACCAAAGGACAGAAGTCCACCGCTGCGATTGGTCTCGGGTTGAGGCTGCTGCTGGACAAGGTCACCAGATGAGCCTGTTTCAGGCAATCTTCGTCCCGACGTGTGGCCTGATAGCAGTGCTTACGCTCGTTCGTTCGTTTCGGGGCGGCGTCTCCAGGCGGAACGGTCTCGTGCGGTTTGTCATCTGGGCGGCGGCGTCCTTCCTCATTGCCTTTCCGTCCATGGCGACTCAGGTGGCGCAGGCTCTTGGCATCGGCCGAGGCGCCGACTTGGTTTTGTACGTCGCGATCCTTGCAGGCCTGGGCGCGTCGCTATTCTTCTACGGACGATATCGGAACCTGGAACGAATGGTCACGGAATTGCTGCGCCGCGAGGCGCTCGGCAGCGCCCGGCGAGGCGAGAGTCGAAGGGATTCTGAAGCCGCTCAGCCAGCGACTCAAGCGCTGTCTGCTCAATCGACCGACTCTGGACACGAGACCTCGACAATGCGGTTGACGCTGTGATGACGGGACACTCAGTGACGCGACCGGGCCGCCGGCCAGACGCAAACAGGGTGGCGTCCATGACCGCGGCGGCAGTCTGCGTGGCGGCTGTTCTGCTCGCGCTCGGGCTCGGCAGGATCCACACCGTGGGCGGCTTCGGGCCCGAGACGGATTTCTACAGCTCGGTACGGGGTTGAAGCGACCAACATCGTGTCCGGCCGATCCCATTTCTATGCACCGCACAACGCGCCCGGCTACAGTCTCGTGCTGGCGGCTGCCACGCTTTTCACCGGCGATGCGTTTGTATCGGGAAAGATTCTGAGCGCCCTGGCCGTAGGTTTGATGGGGTGGCTCACGTATCTGCTCCTGAAGGGGCTCTGGGACGCCAGGATCGCCCTCGCGTCGATGATTCTTCTGGTCATTGCATTGATCCCGTATTCGTACGTCGCCGCGAGTGACACCGTGGGAGCATTCAGCGTCATCCTGGCGCTGTGGTTCTTTCTGCGTCGATCCGATCGCGTATCGATGCCTCATCTGTTCCTCGCCGGCTTGCTGGCTGGCGCCTCCTATGTCATCCGGTCGACTTTCGTGTTTCTCGTGCCGGGAATCGGGCTCTCGATTCTGCTGCTCAATCGGGATAGGAAACCGTTCCATCGTGGACTCGCCGACCTCGGCGTGTTCCTGATTGGCGCCGCCGCGATCGTTCTTCCGTGGCTGACGTATAGTCAGCTGAAATACGGATCTACGCTTGGCTCCGCAGCCAGCGTCGCATACGGTCAGGTCGCTGCGCACTTCTATAACCCCGCCGGCGACGGCTCGGGAAGAAGCAATGCACAATGGGGGCTCCGGTTTCAATCACTGAGCGACGTTGTCTTGTACAATCCACCGCTCTTCGCGCGGCGTTTCGCATCCAGCGTCTTGTCGAATGTCTATTCGCTCGCTGTCGAGGCGTTGACCTTTCCAGCTCTACTGCTGGTCGGGGCTGGCGCGTTGCTCCTGGCTCGACGCCTCTCGACGCGCCAGGTGGCATTCCTGGTTCCGCTCTGTCTGGGCTTTCTGCTGCTGGGGCTGGTGGGATTCTATCTTCGCTACCATCTCTTCCTGTTCCCGGCACTGTTTCTCGCGGTTGTGTACCTCCTCTTCAATGTGGACGTCGAGAAGATGCTTGGTCGCGTCGCGAACAACAGAATTTCGGTCAGCTGGCTGATCTTTGCCTTGCTCGTTGCCGGCCAGAGTTTTCGGTCGTATCGCATCACACGAGAGGCGCTTGCCGCCGACCCTGTCTACCTCGCGCCGATTGCACAGGCACTGAAGCAGCGGGCATCGCCTGACGATTTCGTCGTGGCTCGCCACCCGCATCTCGCGTATCTTGCCGGCCTAACAAGCGATTCTCCGCAGGCCGAAAGCGCGGAGGAGTTTCTTTTGTATGCCCGCTCGACCCACGCGCGCTTTGTCGTCTACAGCGACGGTGAAGCATTAACGTGGAAGGGATTGAAGTCCTTGCGCGATCCCGACAAGCTGCCAGGCGCTTTTCACCTGGTCTATCGACATGAGCCAACGAACACTCTGATTTATGAAGTGGCCGAGTAGGCGGGGCAGTGTCGAGGTGATGAGGCGTTCAATCCAGTCTTCGTTGACGGCTACGGCCTGGCCAGCAACTGCCGTCTAAACCCCCCCGGACCAAAAAGCAGCTCAGCAAAGGCAGCCTCCCGATCGCTAGGGAGAATGTGCTCCTGTGCGTTGCCGTGGCAGTGAGTCAACTCTCCCACGTAGACCTTCTGGCCATCGGTATACAGGTCTACGCGGACGAAGTTGAATCCTGAGGCGAGTCCACTCGCCACCCTCAACATCTCGTCCAGGGTCTCCGGCTTGTCAACGTCAGGGCCGATGGGAAAGCCCAGGCTGTAGGGCAGCAGTTCCCACTTCGGGGAATATAGGCACCGTGTGTGGTGCGTGAAACGACCGATGTCGACTTGGATTGCCTTGGGCGTTCCCAGGACGCAAAAGATCTTGTAATCCTCCACGGATCGTCGTCCAAAGATCAGAGGCTCGACAATGACTCTTGGCTTGAGCGTCCTATAGTTCTGTTCACGCCAGCCCCATTTGTTGCGGTAGTAGTTGGTCTCGAACCACGTGTCGATCTGGTCGAAATCGATTTGGCTGCCCATCGTCCGCATGATGATTGCGCCGGACATATGGGTCGGCTTTATGACGCAGTCGGCAGGGTAAGAGAAAGCCCGTGTCTCCGCGGGCGTATTCAAGACAGCTAGCGTCGGCACGTTGAACTCGTCGCCCAAATGCTCCTTGACGTACTCTTTGAGGAGGGCCTTGTCAGTCGTCCTGACCCGGGCTGGGTCCTTCAGCTGTCCGGAGACCTTCAGCCAGTACAACGCGTCGTTGAATTCACCGCCCTGCTCTTTCGGGAGCCGTCCGTTGGACCGATAGAAGTTCGTCAGAGCCACGACCCAGTCGCCGAGATCATTGTGAGGCATGAACCTCTTGATTCTCTCTTCAAGCGATGCGGAGATGTGGACGGACATAGGCTGCGAGGCTACTAAGACGAGGAGTGCGGCTGCCTGCTCGATTCAACCAGGCGCCTGATTGCCCGTCCAGTGTTTCGCCGTGCAGAACGAAAAAACGCTCTGGCAGCCGAACAGTCGGCCTTTCGAATCGGAGGCTGCGCATACCAATACGCGAGAATCCCGTTGCGAACGGTCGCCCGGAAGAGGGGTTCACTTTCGTCCTGAAGCTCCCAGGCATGTAAGGCCGCATAGCGCGCCAGTCGCCGATTCACTCCGTCGAGATCGAAACTCAATGCCGCTTGCGGGATGGGACGTGCGATGAAATCGTCACCGAAACGGACGGGCTGAACGCCCACCAGGCGCAGGCGTTCACCAGGCTTGCCATCGACCAATTCGAACTGGGCGATCAGAGATTCCCTGTTGTGAGGCCGTTGCTCGTGACGGGCGACGATTGGGGTGCCGTCCGGCGACATTGTCTGAAATGTCAGCGGCCCGAACAGAAAATTGCCCAAACCGTGGAATACCCAGCGGCCATTGTAACATTCGTAGCTCTGTATCGCGTGGCCGTGACAGCCCACTACGGCATCCGCCCCGAATCTGACAGCGAGGCGACCGAGTCGCACTTGCTCAGGAACCGCATCGTGAACGTCCTCACAGCCCCAATGGAGATAGACGAGGACGGCGTCCGCCTGCGCTCGAGCCGCTGAAATCTGATCGCGCAGCAGCTTTCGCTTAGCGTCGGAACACCTGCCGTTGTGTGCGTCGCGTAGTTCTCTCCATTTGTCGTCGGACAGCACTGAGCGACCACAGCCAGCCTCGCGCCATCCCTTTTCACAATGAGCGGGCATGCGGCCTCGCCCAGATTCGCCCCGTAGCCGACCGCCGCAATCCGTTCCAAGGCCAGGGTCTCGAGCGTTTGGTCGACCCCGACCTCTCCGAAGTCACTGACGTGATTGTTGGAGAGAACGGCCACATCCAGACCACGCAGCAATCGAACCGACTCTGGAGCCGCCCGCAGGTTCGCCCACTTGAAAGGCCGGGGAGTCCCCAGATTCGTCAGAGCGTTCTCGACATTCGCAATCAGCACATCCGTCGGTCGCCGGTTGGGCAGCAGTCCGTTCCAGATGCTATCGGTGAGGGCGGGCAAGGTATGCTCCGGTTCACCTGCCAGACAGACATCACCTGCGACCCAGAGATTCATGCCCCGTACCTTTTCAGCAGCATGTGCACGGTAGGCTCACGCGGCTCGTCGACTGGTGAGGGTTCGATACAGTTCCAGATACCGAGCTACCTGCTCCGCTAGAACATATTCCTGCAGCACAAGCTGCCTGCACTGCTGACGCATCGCCATGCGACGAGTCGGATCGTCAAGGAAGTCAACGATGGCTTTGCGCAATTCCCCCGAGTCCCCATGTCTGACCAGCTGTCCCGTGATCCCTGGACGAACGATGTCAGAAAGGCCCCCAACTCCTTCAAAGCCGATGACGGGAGTGCCGCACGCCATGGCTTCCAAAGGTGCCTTGGCGAACATTTCCTGAAGTGACGGAAATACGAATACATCTGCCGCGCTGTAGATGAGCGAAAGCAGCCGGTCGCTGCTCAGATGTCCCAGGTGGATGTGGGGGATTTGTAGACGAATATCTGGCGTGCCCTTGCCGACCGTGAGCAAGAGAATCCGGTTGATCTGGTCCAGGCCGATCAGTGCCTCCTCGAGGAGCCCAATACCTTTGCGCCGGTTGATGATTGCGTCGGCGGCAAAGAGCATGATGCGCGCATCCTGAGGCAAGTTCAGAGCCTGCCTGGCTGCGGCGGTCCCTCGAGGTGCGAAGGTGTCGGGATCCACGCCGTTGGGGATGACCGTCACCGGAAACCTGTCAAACAGAGATCTCCGCTTCAGATCTTCTGCGGCGGACCGATTGAGCGCAACGATATGGAGCATGCGCGGATCGATGCGGGCCAGCGCGTCGTGTTTGCGCCTCCAGATCTCGTTCGACAGATCCGATGGGTTCGACGACCCGAGTTGCGGACATGCGCCGCACCCAGTCGCATACTTTCCGCAGCCTTCATCGAAATGGCATCCTCCGGTAAACGGATTCATGTCGGCGAGCCTCCACACCACTGGGATGTTCCTGGGTATGGCGCCGAAGAAATCCTGATAATCCAGAAATCCATTGATCCAGTGAAGGTTGATGACATCGCAAGGCGGCAACTGCTTCAGGATCGCGCCGCGGTGCTCACTCCGGTCGTCGCTGAACAGCTCCAGATCGTCCGAGCGGGAGGATTCGTATCGGGCCAGGCCCCGGGCGATTCGCTTGTAGCGGAGACGCCGTAGAAGCCGGCTGCCCGGATCCATCGGAGCCGCGAAGGATCTGACGGTCTCGTCGCGGCTGGATCGGTTCATCACGAACATTACGGAGTCCTGCCCGAGCTGCCGAAGGCCAGTGTGCAGTCCATAGGCGGCCCGAGCGGCGCCACCGTCGATATCGTTGGTGGCTATGTGGAGAATGCGCATATCACAGGGTCAGCTAGGTGTTGTTCTCGACGCCCGACGGTCGTCAGACGCCGCGGTACTTGAGCGTTCTGTACGCCTTGTAGGCCCACGGGAAGACCTTCTTGACGGGCACTAACAGAGCGGCTTTGGCATCGTCGATGACCGCCCGAAATACCGCCCGATAGTAGGCCGGGATGAAGGGCATGGCGAATGCTGCGCTCAACCATGGGATCCAAGCCAACTGCTGTCGATACATGCTCTGCCATCGGCCGAAATAGGTTTCCCAAGTCATTCTGATCAACAGATTCCTGGACTCAGCCCACTGTTGTGGCTGCGCTTTCGCAAACTCCAGGATACTGGGGTCTGACTCCAGGAATGCCAGGAACGTCCTTGTATCTTCAGCCAGATCGAGGCAGCTCATGGAGCGGCCGGCGCTCTCGCTGTACTTCCGCTTTCGAAACATGCACTGCTGGCTGAAGGCAATCTGACGCCCCAGGCTAAGTTTTACAACGAGCCCGTCGTCGGCGTGGGTTCCATGCCGGCAATCGGGCATTCCTCCCAGGCTCTGAATGTCCCTCGTTCTCCCAAGAAAGGTCACCCACGTATTAAACCCGTACTTGTATGTGCACCACGCCTTGATGAACTCCTGTCCCGACATCCGCGGCGGCACGAGCTCGGAAGACGTGTCAAGGACGCGGCCCTCGAAATCAACGATTTCCTCACGTCCAAACGCCGCTGAAATGCGGGGATCGGATTCGAGAATACCCACGAGGTCAGACACGAAGTTCGGGCTGATTTCATCGTCGTCGCACAGCATCACGAAGTAGTCTCCCGCAGCCTCGTGGGGGAGCTGATTGAAGTGCGCGACCATGGGTGCAGTCGCTGGATTTTGCCGGAACCGAAACGGTCGATTGTAGTGTTCGCGTACGAGCTCGGGAACTCGTGTCCCATTCAGTCCGTTGTCAGACACAAGCAGCTCGATGTGAGGATAGTCCTGGAGCGCCACACACCGCAGAACTTTCGCAAGCAATTCGAAACGCTTGTAAACGGGAAGAGCAACAGTGACCAGCTTGTCGCTATTCATATATGCAGATACGATTGTGCGCCTTTTTGAGATCGTACGACGGCGGGTTGCTCAAGGTCCACGAAACCTGGTCATGCCATCGACGTGCCATCTTTGGAGGCCTCAACACTCGACGCAGGCGGCGAAACGCCGTGTTTCCTTACGGTGTGGTGTCAGCCGCCCAGTGCGACCGGACGTTAGGCCTGGCGAAGGGATTTTGCCGAAGCAGCGGCGAGCGGTGCCGGCGAAGCAGTCGGTAGCACGGCCGCCCGTCCCGAGGCAAGTCGGCGGCGCACCTGTAGCGCAGGGGATGGTTCAGGCGTCGGGGCCACCACTGGCAACACTGAAGGGTTGAACGTCGGCACCAGACCGCGGAGGTGGCCAATCGTCTCCTGTAGCCGTTCGTGCAGAGCCGAGCGGACGAGCGCGTCGACCTGACTCGCGAGGTTTGCGGTTTCCGACCGTTCCCGCCAGAGCACCCGCGAGATCTTGCTGATACCCGCCGGCTCAAGCGTCTCGCCGGCGCCAACGAGCTCTTCGGTCAGCTTCTCGCCAGGCCGCAGGCCGACGAAGGTAATCGGAATCTCGTCGTCCGGGACGAAGCCGGACAGTCTGATCAGGTTCCTCGCGACATCGAGGACCTTGAGCTGCTCTCCCATGTCCAGGACGAAGGTCTCTCGGTTGCGTGCCGAGCACCGCCGCCTGCAAGACGAGCTCGACGGCTTCAGGAATCAGCATGAAGTAGCGGCGAATCTCAGGGTGCGTGACCGTCACCGGTCCGCCAGCGCGGATCTGGTCCATCATCCTGGGGATGACGCTGCCGTTGCTGCCGAGGACGTTGCCGAACCGGACGGTGACGAAGCGCGTCTTTCCGCGATCCCGGTCGCTCGATGGCCTGCACGATCAGCTCGGCCACCCGCTTGGTCGCGCCCATGACGCTCGACGGATTGGCCGCCTTGTCGGTGGAAATCAGTACGAAACGCTCCACCCCGTGCCGCTGCGCAGCTTCGGCAACGGTCCGCGTGCCCAGCACGTTGTTCTTGACGGCTTCGCAGGGATTCGCCTCCATCAGGGGAACGTGCTTGTGAGCGGCCGCATGGAACACGAGGTGCGGACGATGCTCCGCGAAGATCGCTTCGACACGGCTGGCATCGGTGACGTCGCCGATCGTTGGACGGACCGGTAGCCCCGGCATCCGGTCGACGAGATCGTTGGTGATCGCGTACAGGCTGTTCTCGTAACGCTCGAAGAGGATCAGGCTCGCCGGTTCGAGCGCTGCGATCTGACGGCACAGTTCCGAACCGATCGACCCTCCAGCGCCCGTCACGAGGACGCGCTTGCCCTTGACTGAGCGTCCGCACGTCCTCGGTGTTCGAGCGCGACCGGCTTGCGCGGCAGCAGATCCTCGATAGCCAGAGGGCGGATCTGCTTGACGCCGACCTTGCCATTGACCAGCTCGTCGAGGCCGGGCAGCGTGGTGATCGGCAGCTTGAACGCCTCGAGCCGCTGGACGATGCTGCGAACGGTCGCCGACGTCGGCGCTCGGCATTGCGACAAGGACCTCCTGGGGCTTCGTGGCTTTCACGATACGCGGGCAGATCGTCACGCGTGCCAAGCACCGTCACGCCATGGATCGTCCGACCGACTTTCGCGGGGTCGTCGTCGATGAACGCAATCGGCTGATAGCCGCCGCCCCTCCGCATCTCGCGGACGATCATGTCGCCGGCATCGCCCGCACCCACGATCAGGACACGCCGACCGTCTCGCGCGCGCACGGCGCTCTGGATGACGCGACGGAGCAGGCGGACGCCGCCGAGGAACGAAATCAGCAGCAGCGAATCGACGATGACGATCGAGCGCGGAAAACGGGCTGGGCCCAGAGTCTGGTAGACCAGCAGATAGAGCGGCACGCTGCTGGTCAGGACGGCCGCGACAATCCGCGACAAGTCCCAGATGCTGGTGTAGCGCCAGAGCCCGCCGTACAGTCCAAACGGCACGAACAAGAGTCCGCGGATGAGCACCAGCCAGGGCAGCGTCTGAATGAACGCTTCCACCGTGACTTGCGGAATGTTGCCGTCGAATCGTAGCCAGCAGGCCAGATAGTTGGCCGCTACGATCAGCGCGGCGTGCACGGCAATGACGAGCGGGAGCCTGATGCCTCGGGAAAGAGCACCCGCTGTGAAGAATGCGAGGAACTCCTTACGACGGCGCTGGGATTCGGACGGCCAATCTGCGACTGATCCGGTGCTCAACATGTGTGGGGTCCGACGCCGAGTCTGGTTCGTAGCAAGCTAAAATCCAAAGTCCTAGCGGTAGAAGCAATTCCAGAGCCAGACAGTCAGAGCTCGACCGTAGCCGAATTCAGGCCGTTTTCTTGGCCCGAAGTGCTCCTAATGCATTTGTTCATCTGGAAAATGGGAGGTTGTGGCGACCTTTCTCTCGCCGGACGTGACATTCAAGACTGGCAAGAAAATCTTTGGCAGGGCCAGAAGATTAGCGTCCGACTTTCATCTACCCTGCACCGGGAGATCTGGATTGGGAAAGGCTTTGTACGGTAGAACAAAGTCCTCCCAGTCAAGCGTCCGGCAGCCCGAAATGACATGCTCCGGGCAGCAATTTCGAGGGTCGGTTCCGGGCTCAACAGGCCGAACGCCTGGTGTTTTGGGGCCTTGAAGAGCCTGATTGGCGATCTTCTTGCACCGCATTCTGTCGGATGGGGCCCTGGAAGCGCATAGGCCTCTCTCGGAGTGTTCGCTGACCGGCCGGCCTCATGCTAACGTTGATCCGGTCGTGCGATCCGAAGCGACTAGAGCGTTCCTGACGATGTACCAAGACTTCTACAAATTGCGCGAACTGCCGTTCGAGCTGACCCTCGATCCCAAGTACGTCTTCCTGACCTCGGGTCACCGCGAGGCGCTCAGCAATATCGAGTACGGTCTGTGTGCTGCCAAGCCGATGACTGTATTGATTGGCGAGGCTGGCACGGGCAAAACCACCCTGCTCCGAGCTGCCTTGAAGCGCGAACAGTGCCGGAGCGTCCGATGCGTCTACTTCGGCAACCCCGCGCTCACCCGGGATGAGTTCATCGCCATGCTTGCGGCGCGTTTCGAGCTTGGTCCCGAGGCCGCGCGGTCGAAAGCGGTGCTGCTCGACCAGCTCGAGCGGGTGCTTCGCGAGCGGCGCGCTCATGGAGAAATCACGGCGCTCGTCGTTGACGAAGCGCAGCGTCTGAGCAACGAGCTGCTTGAAGAGGTTCGGTTGCTGGCCAACATCGAAACGCCCACCGAGAAGCTGCTGCCGATCGTGCTCGCCGGACAGCCGGAACTGGGCGATCGGCTGGAGGATCCGAGTCTCCGACAGCTCAAGCAGCGCGTCGTCCTTCGTGCGAGCTTGTCACCCTTCGAGCTGCGCGAAACGGCCGCCTACATCGCCTGCCGCATTACGGTCGCCGGCGGGGTGCCCTCGAAGATGTTCACCCACGAAGCGGTCCGGCTCATTCACGAGTATTCGCTCGGCATCCCGCGGACAATTAACGTGATCTGCGACAACGCCCTCGTGACGAGCATGGCACTCGACCGCCAG
This sequence comes from uncultured Acidobacteriota bacterium, assembly GCA_963725105.1. Taxonomy (GTDB): domain Bacteria; phylum Acidobacteriota; class Vicinamibacteria; order Vicinamibacterales; family CAVVIG01; genus CAVRXZ01. The sequence continues at coordinate 63,742 of CAVRXZ010000008.1, read as the reverse complement.
CTGGTCGACAGCGCAGCAGTTCTCGAGGTCTGCCGCGACTTCGCCCTGCACCGACGAGGCGGTTCGTCACCCGTTCCGCCGGCCCCGCAGACCGACCGACGCGACGCAACTCGGCAGCTCGCCGCCCCCCGAACGTTCCCCAGCCTTCGTTGAGCGGGGCCTCGCCCCCAACCGAAACGCCACTGACCCGGCCTCAAAGTTCCTGGATGTGCGATTCGTTGCTGTGGGAGGCGCCGACTGTGGACGAGCTGTCGCGCGCTATCGCGGGTTGGGACGCGGCTCCGTCATTGTGACGAATGCCGCGTCCGGCCCGGGAATCGCAGACGTTAGCGCCTGCTGCCCGGTAGACCATGCAAGCAGCCTGCCGCCAGCGCGACGGCTACCTGGGCGATAGCCGCTCACTGCAACTCCCTCAAGCCATGAAGCTCCCACGTCACGCCGGAATCGCTCGAGAGATCCCGATTAACACCGAATCGGCGACTAATGTTCCTGTTTGCGGCGGCCTGTTTCTCTCGATGTACGCCCAAAGTGTCATAGCCCCGAGGCGCCGCTCAGTCGTAAATTGACCCTGTCGGAATAGAAGGAGGGTTGTCATGGATTTGAGAACGAAGTACGACCAGGCGATTCAGGTTGCCAAGTCTCTCCACATGGAGGGGTCGGCGCAGGAGAAGGACGGGAAGCTGTTTTTCGTTGGCACCGTAAAGTCCGAAGACGAAAAGAACCGCATCTGGAACGCGCTCAAGACCGTCGGCGATTGGAAGGCCGACATCGTGGCTGACATCAAAGTCGTGGCGCCGCCACCGGCGCCGTCCAAGACCTACACGGTTCAAGCCGGCGATACGCTGAGCAAGATCGCCAAGGCAAATCTCGGAAACGCCGCCGATTACATGAAGATCTTCGAGGCCAATCGCGATCAGTTGAGCGACCCCGACAAGATCAAGCCTGGACAAGTGCTGCGGATCCCCCAATAGTCGCGGTGCCAACAAAAGTGTCAGCCGTCAGGGTGCCACTTGATGTCGTAGGCCTGCTCGGCCGCATGATTGGCGGGAGAGCCTAGCGGTAGACTGTTGCTGGCGCCATGCACCTGTCTGTTGAGTCGCTGGTTGCGGTCGCCATCGGCATCGGACTGGCGGCCGCGACAGGCTTCCGCGCTTTCGTTCCGCTCCTCGTCGCCGGGCTCGCGGCTCGCTGGGGTGCCCTGCCTTTGTCGGATGGATTCCAGTGGCTTTCGTCGACGGGCGCGCTTGTCGCACTGACGACGGCGAGCGTGGCCGAAGTTGCTGCGTACTACATTCCAGGCGTCGACCATGTGCTCGACATTGTGGCAAGTCCGGTGGCGTTGATCGCCGGAGTTGTTGCGAGCGCCTCCGTGATGGTCGACACGCCTCCCGCGCTGATGTGGCCGGTCGCCATCATCGCCGGCGGCGGGGTGGCCGGTCTGACGAAGTTCATGAGCGCGGTCGTGCGAGCCAAAGCCGGCCTGGCCACGGTCGGACTCGCGAATCCCATCGTGTCAACGGGCGAAACGGCCGGTGCCCTCGGCGTAGCCGTGATCGCGATCGCCGTTCCGCTGCTTTGCCTGCTCGGCCTGATCGTGCTGTTCGTTTGGGTCAGCCGGCGCGCGCGGCGTCTGATGGCGGCAACATTCTCGGCATCCGGGTGATGAAGGCGAGCGATCAGGTAGCGGGCTTGGCTTCCGTCACCCGGACCTCGGTGCCGGGATGGATTTCGTCCGTCCCTCGTGCGACGATTTGATCACCGGCGTGCAAGTCACCGAAGACTTCGACCAGTGATCCGGAGGCCAGCCCGGTCGTCACATCGATCCATTCCGTCCGGCTGTTGCGAATCCTGATGACGAACGTGCGTCCTGTTGTGCTGGCGATGCTTTCGCTCGGCGCGAAGAGGGAAGGGCCAGGTCGTCGCACCGGCCATCGCACCTGACAGAACGTACCGGGCGCGAGCCGTCCATCCTGGTTCATCACATCGATTTCCACCGCCATCGTCCGAGTCTTGACGTCGACGGAGTGCGCCAGGCGAGCCAGTGTTCCCGACATCGTTTGCCCCGGGTAAGCCGGTACAGAAAACGTGATGGCGATGCCTTCGGTCACGCCGGCGATGTACGCCTCCGGTACCGGGACCACCAGCCTCAGTCGGTTTCTGTTCACCAGGCGCAGCATCGGGGTAGCCGCAGCCGGGCCGCTGCCCGGCCCAACCAGGGCGCCGGGGTGCACGTTACGTTCTGTGACGATGGCGTCGAACGGCGCGGTGATCTTGAGGTATCCCTCCATTTGGATCACTGAGTTGAGCGACTGACGGGCGGCTTCCACGTTTTGCTGGGCGGCCGCAATCTGACTCTGGTCGACCTCGACCGTCTTCTCGGCGAGGACCACATCGTTGCCGGCAACGACGCCGGGCGTGGCTGAAGCTGCCTTGAGCTTCTCGTAGGTGCTGACGTCGGCATCGGCCTTCGCGCGTGACGCCGCCAACTGGGCCTCCGCTGCCTGGAGCCTGGACTGAGATTCCGCGCGCTGGGCCAGCACTTCCGGCGCCTCGAGTTCTGCCAGTACCTGGCCAGTGCGGACGAACGATCCACGATCCACGCCGATCGTTCGAACGAAACCGGTGACCTTCGGGAAGATCGACACGGTTTCGTAGGGTTCCAACTCTCCCGGCAATTCCAGCACGACATCGACGGGCCGTTCGACGATTCTGACGACGCCGATGGTCTGCGGACCGGGTGACGCGGCTTTCTCAGCGCGGCCGGCGGTGTTTTCGCGGGAGCCGCAGGCGAACGCAGTGATCGCGAGGCCAAGAGCTCCAGCCGCAATCCCAACAGGCGCTCGATGTGAGTAACGCGGTTTCATGCGGGTCCTTGCTGCGCGCGGTAAGCGCTTTCCGGATCGTCGGGGTCGAGGGATGGCGACGCGGAGGCCGCAGACTGCTGCACCAGGGAGTAGATCGACGGCAGGACAATCAGGGTCGCGAGTGTGGCTGCCGCGAGGCCACCGATCACGGCGCGTCCGAGTGGTGCGGTGGCTTCGGCCCCTTCGCCCAGGGCCAATGCCATCGGCATCATGCCAGCCATCATGGCTGCGCTCGTCATCAAAACTGGCCGCATGCGTGCCCGCGCGGCGTGAATGGCCGTCTCCAGCGGCGATTCTCCGCGGCGGCGCTCCTGCTCGGCGAAGGTCACGAGCAGAATGGCATTAGCCACGGCCACCCCGATGGCCATGATCGCGCCCATGAAAGATTGCACGTTGAGCGTCGTCCGCGTCGCCGCGAGCATCACGGCGACCCCGGCCAGCACGGCCGGGACGGTTGAAACAACAACGAAAGCAAGGCGCAGCGACTGGAAGTTCGCCGCAAGCAGGAGAAAGATGACGATCACGGCGACGACCAGACCTGCCGCGATATTGGTCAACGTCTCGCGCATCGCGGCGATCTGCCCTCTCACACTCACGGTGGCCCCTCGTGGCAGCGCGCCCGCCTGCGCGATGGCCTGATCGATTCGTGAAGCAACGCGCCCGAGATCCTCGCCACTGACATTGGCCGACAAGGTGACCATACGCTGACCGTTGATCCGGTCGTACTCGCCGACAATCGTGCCGTTTTCGATGCGCGCGATATCGCCCAGCAGGGGGCGGGCCGCTGGACTGCCCGTGACGGGCACGACACGCAAATCCTCGAGACTCGTCATCCTCGGCTGCGGCACTTCGATCTGCACCTGGAAGGCAATCCCTGTCCGCGGATCGGCCCAGTAGTTCGGCGCGACGAAGCGGCTGGACGAGGTTGCGGCTGCAAACGATCGACCGACCTGCTCGACTGAGACGCCAAGTTGGCCGGCCATCTGGCGATCGACGTTGACATGAATCGCCGGGTAGTCGAGGGCCTGTTCGACTTGCAGATCGCGCAGCGAGGGAATCTGTGAAAGTTCGTCACGCACCTTCATCGCAAACGTGCGGCTGGCCCCCAGGTCGGGCCCCATGACGGCGACCTCGACCGGAGTGGGCGCACTGAAATTCATCATCCGGCTGACGATGTCGCCCGGCCCGAAGGAGAACTGGGCCTGGGGAAAGCGTTCAGCAAAACGGTGCCGGAGATCTTCCTCGAACTCGGCAAGCCGTATCGGCGCATCCGGCTTGAGCGCGACTTGGAGCACGCCCTCGTGTGATCCCCCTGTCCACAAGAAGATCGTGTTGATGGGATACGACGAGGGCTGGACGCCAACGTAGCCCAGCGTGACGTCGACTTGCCCCGGGCCGGCGGCCGCCTTGATTTCCTCGAGAACATCAGTGGCTAATTGCTCGGTGCGCTCGAACCTCGTGCCGGCTGGCGCCCGGAGGCGGAGTTGAAACTGATGCCCGCCCGAGCTGGGAAAGATCTCGCGTCCGAGCCTCAGCCCGACCCCCACGACGATCGCGATTGTCGCGACGGCGTACACGGCGACCAGCAATCCGCGGACCCGTGCGAGGCGGTGGAGCAGGGATGCCAGGCGGTTGCGGAGGCGCTCGACCCAATCGGCGCCCTCTGTTGACACCTGGTGCGCTGGCCAGCAGCCAGACCGAGAGGACCGGAACGAGCGTGCTCGACAGCAGGAACGACGCGATCATCGCGAAGCCAACCGCGAGCGACAGCGGGACGAAGAGCGACTGCGACACGCCGGTCATGAAGAACGAGGGGACGAACACGGCGACTACGGACACCATCGCGAGGAAACGCGGCACCACGACCTCGCCGCTGGCGTCAAGCACACCGCGCGCGAGCGGCGCACCACGCGCGCGGTGTGTGTGAATGTTTTCGATCGCCACCGTGGACTCGTCGACCAGGATGCCGACAGCCAGGGCCAGTCCTCCAAGCGTCATGATGTTGATGGTCTGGCCTGCCGCCCAGAGGGCAATGACCGCTGTCAAAAGCGCGAACGGGATCGTGATGACGACGATGCCAGCGCTTCGCCAGTCGCGGAGGAACAGCAGCACCATCAGGCCCGTCAGGAGCGCGCCCAGGACCGCCTCGCGGAGCACGGCATAGAGCGAGCCGGACACCGTGCCGGACTGATCCAACTCGTACGAGACCTTGATATCGTCGGGCACCAGCGACTGGAAACGCGACAGATTGGCCTTGACCTCGGCGACCACGCTCAGGGTCGACGCATTCGGCCGCTTCGTCACCGGAATGTACACGGCCCTCCGCCCGTTGACGAGCGCATAGGCGGTCGGGACATCGGTGCTGTCGCTGACCGTTCCGACGTCTCGTATGAAGACTGTCGGCCCGGCGCCCATCCGAATCGGCAAGGAGAGGAGATCGCTGATATTGGAAACGACCGAGTTGACGGGGGTGATGCGCGTTTCATCGCCCACGTTGACGCTGCCCGCCGGCATGATCACGTTGCCGGCTGTGACGGCGCGGGTGACTTCGTCAGGCGACATACCGTAGGCGCGTAGCCGATCGGGATCGATCCGGATCACAATCGTGCGCTGACTGCCGCCGAAGGGCGGCGGCGATGTCAAGCCGGGGAGCGTGGCAAACTGGGGCCGCACCCGATTGAGCGCCAGATCTTGAATTTCACCGAGGCTGCGCGTCTCGCTCGAGAACACGAAGTACCCGACCGGCACCGTGCCGGCGTCGAATCGCATGATGAAGGGGCCGACGGTCCCCGGCGGCATGAACGCTCTTGCCCGGTTCACGTACCCGACAACCTGCGCCATCGCCTCCGCCATGTCGGTGCCCGGATGGAAGTTGAGCTTCAGCAGGCCGGTGTTCTGAATCGATTTCGATTCGACGCTCTCGATGCCGTTGATGTAGAGGAAGTGATACTCGTAGTAGTAGACGAGATAGCCTTCCATCTGCGCCGGGCTCATGCCGCCATACGGCTGCGCCACGTAGATGACCGGCAGGTTCAAGTCCGGAAAGATGTCTACGCGCATCCGGCTCACCGCGAACACGGCGGTCAATGCGATGGCCACTACAGCCACGAGAATCGTGATCGGACGACGAAGGGCCGTGCGAATCAGCCACATGCCGTGAGGACCCCTACGGTTGGCGCACGAGATTCACAAACGGGGTCAGGTTGCCTTGCGCGACGGCTTCGGCGAGCAAAGCCCGCCAGACGTCAACGCGCGCGAGCTGATCCTGGACTTCGGCCTGCGCCAGCAGGTTCTGGGCATCCGCGACTTCGATGATGCTGGCCAGGCCCGCGTTGTAACGAGCACGAGCCTGCTGCTCGCTCTGTTGTGCGGCAGCCAGCTGGATGGGTGTGTTGGCGGCGACGGCACGCGCCGCCTGCAGCAGCGCCGCGGCTGCCTGCTGTTGGCTGCTGACCGTGAGCACCGCTTCGTCGTACAGCGCCTGCTCCGCTCGCGTGGACGCGGCGGCGGCGGCCTTGCGCGCGCGCAGGGTCGAGAAATCGAACAGATTCGGAAACACGACTTGCACACCGGCGGCCCAGTTCGCGCGATCGAGGCCCAGGCCTTCAATCCCGCCATCGAGAGTCCCGTTCGGACTTGCTCCGCTGCCCCGAGCGAAAACGCTCGATTGAACAAAAACGCGTGGGAAATCGGTGCGCGCCAGAACGTCCTCTGACGCGCGTGCCTGATCGACGGCAGCCTGACGCACCTGCGCGAACGGATGCGCGGTGGCCACGGCGACCGGCACGTCGCCGCCTGGAAGTCGCGTCATCAACGCGTCGCCGCTGGCGACGATGCCGCCTGAAGTCATCCCGAGGAGGCGTGACAGAGTGGCCTGCGCCAGAATCACGACCTGTTGCGCCTGAATTGTGCGCGTCTGCGCGGCAGCGCGCTCGGCATCAGCGCGTGAGGCATCGGCGCCGGGCCGGAGCTGGTTGTCCGCCAATGTCTGAACGATGCGCCGCAGCACGTCGCGCCGTTCGAAGTCGGCTTGAACGGCGGCGCGCGCCCGCTCGGCGGCGAGTACCGCAAGAAATGCCGATGCGACCGCCTCCTGGACATCGAGACGAGTCAGCGATTCGCCCGAGCGCGCCCGAGCTAACGCCGATTCCGCGCCGGCGATCGCCGCGTGACGGAGGCCGAAATCGAAGGGCTCCCACGAGAACAGCGCGCCCACCCCGCTGCCCCAGACGCTGCCAGCCGACGCCGACGGCAGGACGGGACCGGACAGGGCCGGAATCACCGATTGCGGCAGCAGCTGGCCGAAGATGTTGTTCGCGGTGGCGCGATTAGACTGCCAGAGCGAATCGAGTCGTGGCAGGTACGCCGACTGTGCGACGGTCACTCCGGCGGCTGAGGCGTTGACCTGCTCCAGAGACGCCCTGATGGTCGGATAGTGATCGGTGGCGTACTGGATGGCCTGATCGAGTGTCAGGGTCTGCGCGGGTGCCGCTTGTGTGGGGGACCCCTGGGCACGGGGCATGGCCCGGCACATGAAGAGGACGGACGGCACGAGGATCGCCAGAGATCGCTGAATCGTGAGACGGTGTGCGGCCAGTGCCATGCAGGATCCCGGGACGCGAGTTCGGGTGGATGTGCGCGTCGTATCGACAAACGAAATCGCTAAGCGTCTACGAAATCCGTAATATATGCAGGTGAGAGAACGGTGTCAACAACAGTGAAGGTTACCGGGCGGAGGAGCGAGGGGCGTGGCGCGGCGCGCGAGACGTACTCGTTCGGGGCGCGCGGGACCGACCAGCGGCAGGGCGGTGCTCGCCCACCTCACCGTACAGTTCGTCGAGGGCGCCGCGAATTCGGGCGAGGACCTCGCGACCCTGGGGCGTGAGCCTGTACACCCGGGCGTCCTTGGAGCGTTTGGGCTGTGATGCCCGCAGCCAGCCGCGCCGCTCCATCCGCGCCAGCATCGGGTAGAGCGTCCCCGGACTCAGCCGATAGCCGTGGTGGTGCAGCTCTTCGAGCATCCACTGCCCATACACGCCTTGCTCATCCGCATGGTGCAGAATGTGGATCTTCCAGAAGGCGAGGAGAAACTCGCGGACCACTGGATCCCGCATGACCGCCACATGATAACACTCTTGTTCGTAGTCGATGTTCGATTACGTGGCGCAGGTGAGGCGCCCGATCGTCGTGCCCGAGATCCCTACGAGGTGACCCATGCGTACTGACGTGTCCCGCGCTCGTGCGGCGGCGATCGCCGCGTCCCTGTGGCTCAGCGTTGGCTGCGGAGGCGCGCCCCCGCCTGCGGCAACCGCGCCGTATGTGCCGGGACTTGGCGAAATAATGACGCTTCAGCAGATGCGCCATACCAAGCTCTGGCTGGCCGGGCAGGCGGCGAACTGGGATCTCGCCGCGTACGAGATCGACGAGCTCAGTGAGGGCTTCGACGATGTCGTCACATTTCATCCCACGCACAAAGAATCGCCCGTCGCGCCCAGGGATGCGATTCCCCGCATGGTCACCCAGCCGCTCGCCGATCTGCGTGCGGCCATCAGCCGCAAGGACGACGCGGCGTTTTCAGCCGCTTACGATGCGCTGACGGCAGCGTGTAACAATTGCCATGAAGCGACGAATTTCAGCTTCAATCGCGTCCGGCGTCCCGAGTCCAACCCGTATCCGAATCAGGCGTTTGAGCCTGCACGCTAGAATGTCCCTGATCCCAGCCATGTCTGATGCATCGAGCGACGTGAATGCGCTCGTTTCGCGCGTGGTCGGCATTCCTGGAGCGCACGACCGTGCTGAATGCGCGCTACCGGGCCGGCGACGTGCATGTGCACGTGCCGGAGTCGCTGCACGACAGCCAGCGTCCGCTCGACCTGCTGGTCGAGCAGCACCTGCCGGCCTCGCACGCGGCGCTCGCCGCCGCGTCCCGCGGCTTCTTCTATTCGCTGCCGCTCGCGTTCGATCCGGGCGAGTCCGTCGGCCCGTACCTGGCCGTGGTCGACCGCGATGGCGCGGGCCAGCCGTACCGGTTCCTCGACATGGGCGCGATGATCGCGACTCATGCGTTCGGCGAAAACGACCCGGCCGTGGTGCATGCAATTCTCGAGTCGCTTCCCTTCGTTGCAGAGCGCTGGGCGCATTCCGAATATCAGACGGTGCTGTCGCTCCGTCTGAAGGCCGAACTCAACCGGATTGCACCGGCCGGCACCCCACGTCACTTCGTCGTCAATACCGGCGGAGAGGCTGTGGAGAACGCGATCAAGTCCGCGCTCCTCAACCGGGTGATGACCTCGGAATCAGGCGATGGCGGGTTCATCATTTCCTTCGACGGTGCGTTTCACGGTCGCACCCTTGGAAGCCTGGCGGTCACGCATCGAAAGAAAGCACGACTCGGGTTTCCGACCTTCGATTGGCCGCACGTGGCGTTCCCCGTGGAAGAGGCCGGCTCGCCCAGGGAGACCCTTCGGCGCGAGGACAGAAGCCTCAAACAAATCTGGGATCTGCTGGTGTCCGGTCGGCTTCCGAAAGCCGAGAAGAGCAGGGACACATATAGGCGCGAGATGGAGACGATCGATGCATTTCTCGCGCAACCCCGAAACGATGCCGCGGCGCTGGGCGCATTCATCGTGGCCCAGCGCGCGAACCTGCAGTGCGGACGTCATCAAGAGGGCGCGCCGTGTCGCCGCGGTGCTCGTCGAGCCGATCCAGGGGGAGGGCGGTGTCCGCGTGGCCAGTGGGCGCTTCATGCGGAGGCTCCGCCTGCTGACGCGCATCTACGACGTCCCGCTCGTGTTCGATGAGGTCCAGACCGGCTGGGGCATGACCGGGCGGCTCTGGGCTCATGAACTCTTCGATCTGCCCTGTCCGCCGGACCTCGTCACCTGGGCCAAGAAGGCGCAGAACGGCATCTTGTTCGTCAGCGAAGAGCTTGCGACGTTCTTTCAGGAGGAAAAGAAGTTCAACACGACCTGGGAAGGCGATTCGGCCGGAATGGTGCGCCTGCTGGCGCTGCTCGACAAGCTCGACCTGGATCAGGTGCGGCGGACCGGCGACCGGGCCCGCGCGGGGCTCGAGGCGCTGGCGCACGCGCACCACGAAATCATCAAGAACGTCCGGGGCGCCGGCGTCATGCTGGGATTCGATGTCGTCCGGGCCGACTTGTGCGACGCACTGGCTGATCGGGCCTTCCGGCGTGGTCTGATCCTCCTCCAGGCGGGTGACCGCAGCGTGCGCTTCTATCCCCGGTACGATATGGAGCCGTATGCGATCGATGAAGCGCTCGCCATCCTGAACACCGCCATCGAGGACCTGGTCGGCGGGCTGATGCCCACCGAGGCACCGCCGCCGAAGATCCGGGTCGGGACCCTCGCGATTCCCCTCGAGACGATCGAAACGATCGACCTCACCCCTGCGAACTTCGATACCTACAAGCTGCAGATTCTCGCCGTAGAGCAGGAGCGGTACGGTGGGGCCGCCCAGGATTCACCGGAAGTGTTTCGAGGCGGCCATCGGCCGCTGTTGCAGTTTCCGATTGAAACGCTCGAAGCCACCGCCGCGAACCCGCGTGCGATCGGCATCGGTTTGCGCGACCGCGTCTCCGGCCGGTTCGTCGCGTACGCACTCGGCAGCGCGCTCGAGAACCACGACGAGGAGGGTGTCGGCTCCGATCCGCGCTACGGCGAGAACGATACCTTCTACCTGCAGGCGATGGCCACCCTGCCGACCGTGCAGAACGCATCCGAACTGGAGAACCATGTCCTGGACCGGCTGCGGGAGCGCGCGCTGGCGGCCGGCTTCGAATTTCTCTCCAGCCTGATCGAGGACCGATTGCGCGAAACCGGACCGGACTGGTTTCGAGGCGCGACCGTTCTGCAGCGGATCGACAATTACCTCGCCAGCGGGACCACCTTCGCGTATCTGCAGGTTCCGCTCAAGCCGACAGTCGAATCCGACGAGAAGCCTCCGACGAGTTAGCCGATCTCGTGGTCTGGCTGGTTGCCGGCGTCCCGAATGGCGCGATCGGTGTCGGTCATCAACAGGAGCACGATCCCCGCGACGAAGAAAACAACGAGAGACAGAATCGCCTGGCGATACGACCCGGTCGCGCCGACGACGATGCCGAAGATGAGCGGGCCGATCCACGAGGTGCCCCGGTCATTGATCTCGTAGAAGCCGAAGAAGGACGCCTCGCGTCCGGCGGGAATCATCGCGGAGAAGAGCGACCGCGATAGTGCCTGGGATCCTCCGAGCACGAGTGCAATCACCGCGCCCATGATCCACGCTTGTGCCACGGTCTGGAGCGCGGCGTACGCGTAGATCACGACGCCTGTCCACAACACCAGGGAGAAGAGGATGGCGTTCCTCGTAGTAATCAGCACGGCGATGCGCTCGAACAGCAACGACCCGAAGAACGCGACGAACTGGACCATCAGAATCAGCAGGATCAGAAACGATTCGTTCGGCGGCAGGCCCCGGGCGACGAACAGCTCCTGGGTAAGGAACACCGACGCGATCGAGATCACAGTCTGAATGCCGTCGTTGAACGCCGCATACGCGATTAGGTACCGGAGTGTCTGAGGCAGACGCCAGAGCGAGCTGAACGTCGCACTCAGTTCGGCCACGCCGGTTGCGAGAACCGAGCGGCCGGGCGGCGGCGAACGCCGGGGCGCTCGCGTCCTGAGCCGTGCGAAGGTGAACAGCGAGAATCCGCCCCACCACACGCCCGCCGACAGCAGCGACAGTCGCACCGCCAGGCCGGTGGAGAGTCCCAGTCGACCCGCCTGGGTAATCAGGGCGAGATTGGCGGCCAGCAGCAGGCCCGCCGCCGAGATAGCCGAGTGCATACCCGCGGCTCGACACCCGGTCTCGCTGGTCCGGTGTCGCGATGTCGTTGAGGAAGGCGTTGTAGAGCGCCAGGGTGATGCCGAAGCACAGGTTGGCCACGACGAGCAACAAGCCGCCCGCGACGTAGCGCCGGCCGCTGACCAGGACGAGCAGGCAGGCGGCGAAGGCTCCGACGTAACAGAACGTCGCCATCAGGCGCTTCTTCGCCTGTGTGTAGTCCGCCAGCGCTCCGACGAGGGGCAACACCGGGATTTGCAGAAACGTGGAGAGCGAGAGACAAAACGGGAAGAGTGATGTGGCCGTGATCGCGCCGAGCGGTCCTAGACTCCACACGACGCCGTTTCGACCCACGTCGCGCTGCGCGAGGTCGGTCAAATACGGGCCGATGAGCACCGTGACGACCGTGGTCTGAAATGCCGAGTTTGCCCAGTCGTAGACGAGCCAACCGTGCACCTCACGTCGGTCGTCCCGAACCATCCCGAGACGCGCGCTCTGTTCGCGCCCGCTCATTGCACCGGACCTGGCTCAGGGGCCCACCCAACCGACGCCGCGGACCGCTCGCCGGATTCCCGTGTGATTTCCTGCAGCACCAGATCGCGGAGCCGGACCATTTCGGGCCAACCTTGCGCCTGCGGCTGAAGGGGAGCGCCCACCGTGACCTCGATTCGTCCGTATCTGAAAAGCCAGGTTTCATCTGGAAGAACGTGACGGGTGCCGCGAAGCGCGACCGGCACGACGGGACTGTCGGTCTCCACCGCGGCACGGAACGCACCAAGCCGGAACGGGAGCAAACCGGGCGCCCGCACGAACGTCCCTTCCGGGAACACGAGCAGCACCTCACCGCTGCGCAGCCGCCTGGTCAGCTCGTCGGCTCCCGCGAGGCGTGCGCTGATCTGCGATTTTTCGACCGTCATATGCCGGGCTTTGCGGATGACCGTGCCGACCAGTGGGTAGTTGGTGAGCGCCTGCTTGGCCAGGAAATGGAAGTCCACTGGAATTGTCGCCATCAAGACAATGACGTCGATGAAACTGGCGTGATTGGCCAGCAGGATGCCTGAGCGCAGGCCCTCAAGATTGGCCAGGCCCTTCACCTGCGGTCGAATGCCGCTCAATGTCAGTGCCACCTTCGACCATCGTTTCGTGGCGCGATCGGCGCGTCGGCCAGGTGGCACGACGAGGAGGAACAGCCACAGCACGGGCAGGGTCAGAAGAATAACGACGGCAACGTAGCCTGTGAATATCGCACGGGCGGCCAGGTCTAGGGCGCTTCTCGCGTGTGCGGCCAGACCTGTGAGCACGAGCTCGGACCATTGCCTGGCGATCGAACGCCGTACGCCTAGGTGGCCGTTGACATAGGCGTCGCGCATTGCGCTTCGCTGAATCTTGCCGTTTGGTGTCTTGTGTACCGTGCGCGGCGCAACAATCACGACGACGTCGGGCACCGCGCCCACCTGACCGACCACGCGCTCTCGGACCGCACGCTGAAGCGCTTCTCGTTGCTGCGGATCACGCTGTCTGGTTTCGGCGACAATCACGAACCGTTCGGTTCCCGAACCGGCGTCTGGTACGCCGAACGCCGCGACGCAGCCTTTACGAATGCCGTCGACATCGGACGCCACGCGCTCAACCTCTTCCGCCGAAATGTTCCGGCCCCCCTGGATAATGAGGTCCTTTTCACGGCCCGTGATGAACAGCTGGCCGTCGGCCAGATAGCCCCGGTCGCCCGACGCCATCCACCCGTCCTGCAGCACCGCCTCCGTGGCTTCGATGTTGCGAAAATATCCCTGACTGACCGACGGACCGCGGAACAGGATGCGCCCTTCATGCCGCTCGCCCCGCTCCGCTCCGAACGCCTCCGCAATCCGGACCTGGTGACCGGGCAACGGGTAGCCGCACGAGACAAATCGTAGCGGACGAGCATCGGCCGCTGCCGCCGGGACGAGCTCCCGCGCGCGCTCGAAACGGTCACGTGCAACGCAGTCGACGCGGGGAGCGACTCCAACCGGTGACAGCGTCACGGCGACGGACGATTCCGCGAGTCCATAGGCCGGGCTCATGGCCTCGGCTTTGAACCCGAACGGTCCAAAGCGACGCGTGAAACGCTCGATCGTTTCGGCGCTCACGGCTTCTGCGCCGTTGAGCGCCAGACGCCAGCTGCTGAGGTCGAGTCCCTGGAGATCCTCGTCATCAATCCTGGAGGCGCACAAATCGAAGGCAAAGTTTGGCGCGGCGGAGAGCGTGCCTCGATGGCGGTGAATGGCTGCCAACCAACGAACAGGTCTGGACAGAAACGCCAGCGGGGACATGACGGCCAGCGGCACGCCGAAGTATAGCGATCCAAGCCACATGCCGATGAGTCCCATGTCGTGGTACAGCGGCAGCCAGCTCACCGCCACGTCCTCGGAACCTATCGCGAGCGCGTCGCCAATGGCCCTGATGTTCGCAAGGATGTTCGCATGTGTGAGCAGGACGCCTTTCGGGGCGCCCGTGCTCCCGGAGGTGTATTGAATGAGGGCGGGGTCGGCAGCTGCCGGGCGCTGCACGATGAGACTGGCGGCGGGTGCGGTGAGATCATCGACCGTCGCCACCGCCTCGAGCGACGGCACCTGCGCTCGGAGCAGCGTCCCGACTCGTTGAGCCTCCGCAAACGTGATCAAGGCTTGCGCCCCGGCGTTGCGGAGAATTGTCTGCTGCCGTCGGGCGTACGGGAGGATTTCGTCTGGGCGGAAAGGTGGATACAAAGGGACCGGAACCGCGCCGGCGACGAGGACACCGAAAAACGCCTCGAAGAAGGCTCTCTCGGTTCGCAGGATGATTGCGACACGTGCACCGCGGCTCAGACCGAGCGAGCGCAAACCGGCACCGATGGTTGTCGCGCGGGTCAGCAGCTCGCCGTACGTAATCGCCGTCTCCGTCCCGTCGTCGTTTCGCAGATGAATGTGGACGCGGTCAGGCGTTCGCTCGGTGTGCCATCGCAGGGCGTCGAGGAGCGTACTTGTGGAGGTGGGCGCCGAGGTCGCGGGTGGGGCAGCATCGAATGTGGCGCGGTTTGGTTGCTCCAGTTCGGGTGTTGCCTTCAGAATCGCCCTGACAAGATCGTTCGGCGTGGCCGCGTCGGCCATCACGGCGTCCGGCAGTCGCACGCCAAAGGCTTTTTCGATGCGAAGGAGCAGTTCTACGCGTTCCAGGCTGCTGATGCCCAGATCGCGATCGAGGGAGTCCTCGAGCGTCGGCTGTCGGGCCGGGCCGGCGGCCAGCTCGGCCACCAGTCCGCCCACGATGTCGAGAACGCGCTCCTGCGGGGTCGTGCTCATGGGGACTGGTCGGCATCCTCTGCGGAGGCCCCGTCAGTCTAGTGAGGAAGCCGCCCGCGTTCCAAACTGACGCCGAAATTACAGTCTTTGCGGTCAGATTTCTGATGAGTCGGCACAACTGCGCACGATTGGACATTTCGACCCTAGGTACGTAACTTGACAGCAAGCTCCGCATGCACATGTTCGTGGCGGGGGCGGACGTCGTACGCTGGAAGTTGATCGCCTTGACGCCTGAGGGCCCTTATCGGCTCACAATGCACCACCCGCGCGGCTCAATTGTCGAGTATTTCAAGGACCCCGGTGCCGCGATGAACCGGGAAACCGAGCTGCAGGAGCTCCTGACGGTCGTCGGGAAGCAGGGGCAATCCGATCCCGCCCGGGCGTGGATTGCCGCCTCCAGCGGGGTGAACTAGTGGCCGGTTCGAGCGCCGTGACGCAGGCAGCGAAGGTCGATCTCGCCGCCGCGGAGTCGGTACCGTCAGCCGACCGCCCCATGGCGACCGCGGAACGGGCGACGATTCTGCTGGTCGAAGACGACGAGGCCGTACTGGATACGTTTGCGCGGATGCTTCGCCTGGAAGGCTATGAGGTACAGACCTCGTCCCGCCCGGAAGAGGGCTTGCTGCTGGCGCAGTCAGGCCATCCCGACGCCATCATTCTCGACTTTCGAATGCCGCTCCTCGATGGCCTGGGATTTCTTCGTCGCCTTCGGGCCATCCCCGGCCATCGCGACACGCCTGTCGCCATCGTGACGGGCGATTACTTTCTGGATGATCACGTGACGCGGGATCTGCACGAGCTGGGCGCGCTGGTGCTCTTCAAACCGATGTGGCTGGAGCAGCTTGTGGGTCTGGCGCGACGCCTTCTGACACGAGACGCCCAGCATCAGCAGAGCGCCTGAGATTTGGTCGATCCGGTCCCGCTACGCGGGACTGGCGCTGCTCTTCACTCGAGTCGGCGACCACCCGCCCGCCAGCAACTCAGCGTACTTGCCGCCCGCCGCCTGAATTGCCTCGTCCCATGAGGCAAATCGACAACAGAAGAACCACTGGCCGTTCAGCAAGACGCGAATATTCCAGCCGTCAACCGAACGCCCCTGCAGAAAGCATTCAATCTGCGTCTGCTGTTTGTGCACGGTCCAGAGGGGCCGCGAGTCCAGCGTCGGCCTGCCGCCGCGCGGCCGTTTCGGCCGCCACCCGAGGATCTTTGCGCTCATCGTCTGTGCGGGGGAGTCGCGCACCGTCGCGAGGGCTTGCCCCTGTCCGCTGCTACGGAAGCGCAAAAGACACGCCGGCCGATGACAAGGAGATGAAATCCAGTAATCGTTGCAGGGAAAGGTCTTAGGCGATTTCATGGTCCGACTGGTCGGCAAGCGAAGTGCCCCGCGGCGCAGACATTCCTCGCAAGATTCACAGCAGCGTCCGGTTCCGAGAGGTGAATTCTGTAAAAGGATTTCGTAACGACAAAACCGTCGATGTATAGTAACGCGCCTTGCGCGCCTCACCGCAGGCGGCGCCGAGCAGGAGTGACTCAATGCAGTCGATCAAAAGCATCGTCCGGCCGGACAAGGTGGACGATGTCAAGGACGCGCTCGCCAAGCTGAATATTTCAGGGATGACGGTCACCGAGGTGCGCGGGCACGGTAAGCAGAAGGGGCACACCGCGGTCTATCGCGGCAAAGAGTACCAGGTGACGTTGCTGCCGAAAATGCAGATCGAAACAGTGGTGCCTGATGAGGTGGTCGACGCGGCGATTCAGGCCATCATCGCCGCCGCGCGTACGGGAGAGATTGGCGACGGCCGCGTGTTCGTGTCTCAAGTGACGCGGAGTTACAAGATTCGAACGGGAGAGAAGGAATGAACGTCGGCTCGTCCGGCGCGAGGTGAGAGCATGAATCAGGCTGATACCGCATGGATGCTGATTGCGACCGCGCTGGTGCTGTTGATGACGCCGGCGCTGGCGTTCTTTTACGGCGGGCTCGTGCGCTCGAAGAACGCGCTCAACACGATGATGATGAGTTTCGTGTCCCTTGGATGCGTGGGCGTCATCTGGGCCGTGATCGGCTATTCCCTAGCGTTCTTCAAAGGTAGCCCGTGGCTCGGGAGCACCGATGGGCTGTTCCTGCGGGGCGTGGGTCTGGAGCCTGAGGGCTCCATTCCGCATCTTCTGCACATGTGCTACCAGGGGACATTCGCCATCATCACGGCGGCCCTGATTTCCGGTGCCATTGTCGAGCGGATGCGTTTCTCTGCGTATGTCCTCTTCATTTCTCTCTGGGCAATCGTTGTGTACAGCCCGATTGCTCATTGGGTGTGGGGAGGCGGATGGCTGGCAACGATGGGCGCGCTCGACTTCGCCGGCGGAACGGTTGTGCACGTGAATGCGGGCGTTGCCGCGCTGGTTGCGGCGCTGGTTATCGGGCCGCGTCGCGACCATCCATCGGCCGCGCTCCTTCCGCACAATATTCCGTTCACTCTGCTCGGCGCAGGTGTCCTGTGGTTTGGCTGGTTCGGATTCAACGCCGGCAGTGCTCTGGCAGCGAACGGAATCGCCGCCCTTGCGTTCACGGCCACATTCCTGGCGCCTGCAGCGACGCTCGTCGTCTGGATGTTCCTCGACATCATCCGGTCCAAGAATCCGACGGCGGTTGGCTGTGCGACGGCTATTGTCGTCGGACTGGTCGCGGTCACGCCTGCAGCTGGATACATCGGGCCGATGAGTGCACTGATGCTCGGCGGCCTGGCAGCGATCCCCAGCTACTTCGGGTTGATTATTCGGGCTAGAACGACGCTTGACGACTCGCTCGACGTGGTGGCCGCGCATGGCGTCGGCGGAACCGTTGGCGCGCTCCTGACCGGCCTGTTCGCGCAGAAGGCATTGAACGGCGTGGCAGACGGGTTGTTCTTCGGCAACCCCGCGCAACTCGGCATCCAGGCCGTCGCCGTAGGCGCTGCCATCATTTACAGCGCCGTGGGCAGCTTTGTCCTCCTGAAGCTCGTGGGCCTGGTGATTCCGCTGCGGGCCCAGCGCGACGAGGAGACCACGGGCATGGATGTCAGTCAGCACGGCGAAGAGGCGTACGTGCACGCGGAAGGCTGAGCACTCTAGGGTAGGGCTTTTTCCCTCGCCGAAGGCGGAGCTTCGCTAGAATAGCGCGCTGGATGAGTCCTGCCGGTCCCGTCGGTCCGTCCACCACCTATCGTCAGAACCGGCTCTTTGTTGTCAGCAGCCTCGCGCTCGCGATGGCTGGCATTGGCGCTGCTCTCCGCGCCAACACGGCTGGTGATCTCCAGCGCGTCTTCTTTGATCCGATCGACAAGGCCCATTCCGCGGAGATGATCGCCAACGTACTGGGCCTGCCGTTTCTGGGCTTTGCGCTGACGATCGCCATCGGGAGCCCACTGCTCGACTACATCGGTATGCGGCTGCTGCTGCCGCTCGCCGCGATCTGCTTTACCGCGGGCACGCTCATCGTCGTATTCGCGGACCAGCTGGCTGGTGGCGGCGGCGCGTACGGAGTGATCTGGTTCGGTGCGCTCATCACCGGCATCGGATGGGGACTCGTCGAGACAGTGGTCAATCCGTTGACTGCAGCCCTCCATCCTGACGACAAAACTGCCAGGCTGAATACGCTGCACGCGTGGTGGCCGGGCGGCCTGGTGATCGGCGGTTTGCTCGGTGTCCTTCTGTCGAGTCTGGGCGTCGGCTGGCAGGCCAAGCTGGCCGTCGTCGTGATTCCGGCCCTGGTTGTCATGGCGCTCTGTGTCGGGGTGAAGTTTCCGCCGACCGAGCGTGCCTCAGCCGGCGTGTCGATGAAAGAGATGTTTCGGGAGCTTCTGAACCCGATGTTCCTGGTGCTGTTTTGCGCGATGCTTCTTACAGCCGCGACCGAACTGGCACCGGGTCAGTGGGTGGATCTCGCGCTCAGTCGCACCGTTCACATGCCAGGCATTCTGCTGCTCGTCTACGTCAGCGCACTGATGTTCGTCATGCGGCATTTTGCCGGTCCGCTGGTGCAGAAGGTCACCCCCATCGGGTTGTTGTGGATATCGTGCCTGATGGGTTCGGCGGGGCTGGTAGCCCTCAGTGCCGCTGGTTCGCCAGCCACCGGGCTGCTGGCCGCCACTGTCTGGGGAACCGGCGTCTGCTACATGTGGCCGACAATGCTGGCGACCGCGTCCGAACGGTTCCCGCGTGGCGGTGCGCTGCTCATGGGCTTGATGGGGACCGCGGGTACCTTGTCCAGCCGATTCGTACTGCCCATGATGGGCGCCATTTACGATCGTGAGAAGCTGGCGCTTGCGGGCGGGGAGTCGGCGTTCGCCGCGCTGGTGCCGGGTCCGGAACTCGACCGCATTCTTGGCGCCGCGGCACAAACGTCGTTTCGAGGGGTCGCGCTGCTGCCGGCTATCCTCCTGTTCGTATTTGGCGCCATCTGGATTTACGATCGCCGCCGGCCGGCCGAGGCGCGATGAGGGTCGGGGTTTTCACGCCACTCCTGTCCAACCTGACACTCGATCAGGTGCTGACCACGCTTGCCGAGCACAACGTGCGAACCGTCGAACTCGGCACCGGAAACTACCCGGGCGATGCGCACTGCCAGCTGTCCATGCTCGATGATCGATCGGCGCTCGCCACGTTCAAGACGACGATTGCCGATCACGGGTTCACAATCAGCGCCCTCAGCTGTCACGGCAATCCGCTGCATCCGGATGCCGCGATTGCGACACGGCACCGGGAGATCAGCCGCAAGACCATCCTTCTGGCCGAGCAGCTCGGCGTTCCGGTGGTCGTCGATTTTTCGGGGTGCCCTGGTGATTCACCAACGGCCGTTCGGCCCAACTGGGTGACGTGTCCGTGGCCGCCCGAGTATCTGGAGATGCTGTCGTGGCAGTGGGACGCCGTCGTCTCGCCGTACTGGACCGGGCACGCCCGATTTGCGGCGGAGCATGGGGTGCGTATTGCGATCGAAATGCATCCCGGCTTCGTGGTCTACAGCCCGGAAACGATGCTGAGGCTGCGTGCGCTCGCCGGTCCGACCATCGGCTGCAACTACGATCCCAGCCACATGTTCTGGCAGGGAATCGACCCGATTGCGGCGATTCGTCTGCTGGGCGACGCCATTTTTCACGTGCACGCGAAGGACACACAGCTGTTCGAGTCGAATCTGCCGCTCAGCGGCGTCCTCGATACCAAGCCCTATACGGACGAGCGCCATCGCGCCTGGATATTCCGAACCTGCGGCTACGGCCACGGAGAAGCGTGGTGGCGCGAGTTCGTATCGACGTTGCGGATGTTCGGGTACGACGATGTGCTGTCGATCGAGCATGAAGACAGCCTGTTGTCCGCCGAGGAGGGGCTTCGGAAGGCCACTGCCTTCTTGCGCGAGATTGTCCCAGGCGAGAGGCCGGGCCCCGCGTGGTGGGTGCGGCCTTGAAACGCCGCGCCGTCATCATTGGCACCGGGTTCATGGGGCGCGTGCACCTCGAGGCCATTCGTCGTGTGGGTTCGATTGACGTGCATGCCGTGTGCGGGAGCAGCTTCGAAAAGGCCAGGACGTTTGCCAATGCCTTTGGCGTCGAGCGGGCAGAAGCGGACTACCGCAAGGCCGTCGAAGACCCCTCTGTCGATGTCGTGCACGTCTGCACACCGAACATGTTGCACGCCCCCGTTGTGCTGGCTTCGCTCCGAGCGGGCAAGCACGTCGTGTGCGAAAAACCACTCGCGACGACCACCGAGAGCGCGACCGAACTGGTGTCGGTTGCACGCGAAACCGGCCGCCGCAACTGCACCTGCCACAACCTTCGGTACTACCCCATGGTGCAGCAGATGCGGAGGATGAGGGAGAACGGTGAGCTCGGACAGATTCTCGTGGCGCAAGGGACCTATTCGCAGGATTGGCTGCTCCATCGTTCGGATTGGAACTGGCGGGTCGACCGACAGGCGTCCGGCCCTTTGCGCGCGATGGCCGACATCGGATCGCACTGGTGCGACATGGTCGAGCACGTGACCGGTCAGCGGTTGACGTCTGTCTGCGCTGATCTAGCGACATTCCACACGACGCGCGAGCGTACAGGCGATCGCGCCGATGTTCAGGTCGACACCGAGGATTTCGGCGCCGTGCTGTTTCGGCTTGGAGATGTGGCGCGGGGAGCGTTTACCGCGAGTCAGGTGTCTGCGGGCTGCAAGAATCGTCTGAGTGTCGAGATCTACGGCACGATCGCCGGTGTCGCCTGGAACCAGGAGCGCCCGGACGAGCTGTGGGTCGGGCGACGGGATGCCGCGAATGAGATCGTTCTGAAGGATCCTGCGCTGCTCAAGGACGCCGCGCGTCCTTATGCCGACCTGCCGGGCGGCCACAGCGAGGGATACGGCGAC
The DNA here is from genome assembly GCA_963725105.1 of uncultured Acidobacteriota bacterium. Taxonomy (GTDB): domain Bacteria; phylum Acidobacteriota; class Vicinamibacteria; order Vicinamibacterales; family CAVVIG01; genus CAVRXZ01. The sequence goes on along the minus strand of CAVRXZ010000008.1, from coordinate 42,342 downwards.
ACGTTCAAGCAGGTCTTCCGACGATTTTACGACTCGGTCGACAATCCCGTTGCTCAGATTGAGTATCCCCAGTTCGAGGACGGCCTTCGTCAGATGCGCATCCTTGACGCGGAGCTCGCAAGCCATCGCCTCCGAGGGTGGGTCGATGTGGGTTAGAGTAGCCGCCGTGCGAGCGCGGGCCGTCACCATCGCGGCAGGGGTCGCGTGGCTCGCCTCGCTGACGCTCACAGCGCAGCAGGGAGCTACGCCAATGGCAGCTCCCGCCTTCGATCAGGAGGCGATTGCCCGGGGACGGGAGCTGCTCGTCGCCCGGTGCGGGTTTTGCCACGGCTCGAGTGCACGCGGGGGCCAGAACGGTCCGGACCTGACACGATCGGCCCTGGTGCAGGAGGATGAAAAAGGCGAGCAGCTCGGTGTGTTCCTGCGTGCGGGTCGCGCCGACAGAGGCATGCCGAGGTTCGATCTCACCGACGCCGAGGTTTCTGATCTCGCGACGTTTCTTCACTCGACGATCTACCTGGCCGCCAACCGCCGGCTGTATCAGATTCTGGATGTCGTCACCGGCGATCCAAAGGCCGGCGAAGCGTTCTTCAACGGTCCTGGGCGATGTAGCTCGTGCCACTCGGTAACCGGTGACTTGATGGGTATCGGCAGCAAATACGATCCCCCGACTCTGCAGAATCGCTTCGTCATGCCGCGTGCCGGGCGAGGCCTGGGCCCGATCACCGGACCGGTGACACCGCCGTACCTGGAAAAGAACGCCATCACGGTGACGGTGACTCTTCCATCGGGCCGCTCCTATTCCGGTGCGCTCGTCCGCATGACCGACTTCGACGTCACGCTGTACGATCCGTTGCTGGAACGGACTCGCACCTGGCTGCGCAATGGCGACGCTCCGACGGTCACGATCAAGGACCCGCTGCAGGGTCACGTCGACATCTGGACCAGATGGACGGATCGCGACATGCACAACATGACCGCGTATCTGGTGACACTCAAATGACGATTCGCACGCTCGCGACCGCGATCGCGGTCGTCATGCTTGCGCCGCCGATAATCGGTCAAATCCGCGGGGTGGACCCTGCGTTGCTGTCGAAGCCTCCAACCGACGCCTGGCCGACGTACAACGGAGACTACTCCGGCAGGCGGTACAGCCCCCTCAATCAGATCAACGCGCAAAACGTGAGGAACCTCACGCTCTCATGGGTCTACCGGCTCAACACGTCGTCCTCTCCTCCGTCTCCGACGACCGTCATCGGCGGTGAGGGTCCCGAGCAGGCGCCTGCGGCGGCGTTCGCCTTTGGTCCGCCGGCCATCAAAGCCACGCCATTGATGGTCGGCGGAGTGCTGTATCTCACGGCGCCCGATCACGTCTGGGCGGTCGATGCCAAGACCGGACGGGAGATCTGGCATTACTTCTGGCGGACGCGCGGCGGGATTCACATCGGCAATCGCGGTGTCGGCTTGTACGGTGAATGGCTGTACTTTCTGACGCCCGACAATTACTTCGTGTCGCTCGAAGCGGGAACCGGCAGGGAGCGCTGGCACAAGGAAATCGCGAGCGTGAAGCGCGAGTACTTCTCGACAAGCGCCCCCATCGTGATCGGCAGGAACGTCATTGTCGGGGTCGGGGGAGATTCGCTCGACGTACCGGGCTACCTCGAGTCGCGCAATCCTGAAAGCGGTGAGGTGGTGTGGCGGTGGTACACAACGCCGCGGCCGGGGCAGCCGGGCGCTGAAACCTGGCCAAACGAATACGCGATGATCGGCGGCGGCGGCATGCCGTGGCTGCCGGGGACCTACGATCCCGAGCTGAACCTGTATTACGTCGGAACCGGCAACGCCAATCCGGTCCTCACCGGACGGAGCCGCCCCGGCGACAATCTGTGGACCTGCTCGATCGTCGCGCTCAACCCCGACACGGGGAAGATGGTCTGGCACTACCAGGCGACGATCCACGATACGCATGATTGGGATGCGGCGCAGACGCCCGTTCTGATCGACGGCGTCATCGATGGCAAACCGCGCAAGCTTCTGGCGCAGGCCAATCGCAACGGGTACTTCTTTGTGCTCGATCGCGCCACCGGCCAGCACGTGCTGACGAGCCAGCACACGGAATCGCTGAACTGGTCGAAGGGGCTCAACAAGAAGGGCCAGCCGATTCCGGATCCGAACAAGGAGGCGTCTGTCTCCGGAACGCTCGTCTCGCCCGATACCAACGGCGCGACGAACTGGCCGCCTCCGGCCTTCGATCCCGAGACGGGGCTGTTCTTCGTCGGCACATCTCAGTCATTCAGCATCCTGTACCTGACCGACACCGACGAGCGCCCCCAGGGCTGGGGTGCGGCCGAGCGCAGCGTCGGCACGCTGGGCCGGGAACTCAAGGCGATCGACTACAGGACCGGCAAGATCAGATGGAGTCACCCGATGGCGCTCACGGCTGGTTCAGCGGCTGGTCCGCCGCCCGGATTGCTGAGCACGGCGGGACGTCTGCTGTTTGGCAGCGACGGCGGTGGCAACTTCGTCGCGTACGATCCGGTGACGGGACGGCCACTCTGGCATGCTGGGCTTGGGGTGAACCCTTCGAATGGGCCGGTGACCTATTCGATTGACGGCCGCCAGTACGTCGTTGTCGGCGCCGGCGATCTGCTGTTTGCGTTCTCGTTACAGTAGACGGACGGGCCCTCGGTGACATCCTGTTCTAGACATGCATGAGCACCGCGGTGCGAATGCATCGGCGAGCGGGGGTGGGGCCCCGCGAGAACAAAACATGACCAGACGAACGTTCGGCAAGATCGCCGTCGCAGCGCTGGGGTTTCCAGGCCGGATGCTGGCCGCCGGGGTCGATTCCACCGTCTCAGGTGTGCGCCTTGGAGTACAGACATTCAGCTTTCGCGATCTCCCGCGCACACCCAACGGGAATGCGGTCGATGCGATCATCCGGGCGATGACCGAGTGCGGACTCAGTGAATGCGAGCTGTTCGCTCCCCAGATCGAGCCGCAGATCGGTCCCGGCCGCGGACCCGCCTCGGCGCAGGCGCGCGAGGAACTTCGCCGGTGGCGCCTGGAAACGTCTCTGGACCACTTTCGAGCCATCGCCAAGACGTTCCGCCTGGCAGGGATCTCGATTTACGCGTACAACTACAGCTTCAATGCCAGCTTCACGGACGCCGAAATCGATCGTGGCTTCGAAATCACGAAAGCGCTCGGCGCCGAGATCATCACGGCGTCAACAACCCTCGATGTTGCCCCTCGAGTTGCACCGTTCGCGGAGCGGCATCACATGGTGGTGGCTATGCACGGCCATTCCCGCATCGAGCCGAACGAATTCGCCACGCCCGAGAGTTTCGCGGCAGCCATGAAGATGTCGAAATATTTCAAGGTCAATCTCGACATCGGTCATTTCACAGCCGCCAACTACGATCCGGTTGCCTACATCCGCGAGCACCATGCTGACATCACGAACTTGCACCTCAAGGATCGCAAACGTAACCAGGGGGACAACATCGCGTGGGGCCGCGGCGACACGCCCATTCGTGAGGTCCTGCAGCTGCTGAAGCACGAGCGTTGGCCGATCCGGGCGTACATCGAATACGAGTACCGCGGTGAAGGGACGCCTGTGGACGAAGTGAAGGCGTGTCTGGCGTACGCCCGACAGGCCTTGGCATGAAACAACGCCGACACACCATCGTCACTCGTCGACGGTTTCTCAAGGGCGCGGCGGTTTCCGCTGCCGCGGTTGCGGCTGCGCCAGCGGTGACCGCACAGCAGGCAACCCCTGAATCGCGTCCGGCCCCGCCTCTTTCGCGTGAGGCGGAGACTGGCGTACCAACCGAAGGCGAGGTGCTGACGACAGATCGTCCGGGATCCGACTTCATGGTCGATGTCGTCAAGAGTCTCGGTCTCGAGTACGTCTGCGCCAACCCAGGCTCGAGCTTTCGTTCCCTGCACGAATCCATCGTCGGGTACGGGGGGAACGTCCGACCCGAGCTGATTACCTGCTGCCATGAAGAGGCATCGGTGGCCATGGCGCACGGTTATGCAAAGGTCGAAGGCAAACCTCTCGGTGTGCTGCTGCACAGCAACGTCGGGCTGCAGCACGCGTCGATGGCCGTCTACAACGCCTATTGCGACCGCGTTCCGGTCTTTCTGATCGTCGGCAACTCGCTGGATGCGGCTTCGCGGCGCCCAGGCGTCGAGTGGGTGCACAGCGCGCACGACGTAGCCGCCATGGTGCGGGATTTCGTGAAATGGGACGACAGGCCGGCTTCCTTGGCCCATTTCGGGGAGTCGGCCGTTCGAGCCTACAAGATTGCCTTGACGCCGCCCATGATGCCGGTGCTGCTCGTCGCCGACACCGATTTGCAGGAGCGAGCGGTTGAAGGGGAACCGCCGCATGTTCCGAAGCGCTCGTTGGCGGCGCCGCCCCAGGGCGATAGTGGCGCAGTGGCCGAAGCGGCGAAGCTCCTGGTCAATGCCGACCGGCCGGTGCTCGTCGCCGACAGGGCAGCACGCACGCCCGCAGGCCTGAAACTATTGGTCGAGCTCGCCGATCTTCTTCAGGCCCCGGTGATCGACCAGGGCGGTCGCCTGAACTTTCCAACCCAACATCCGCTGAATCACACGGACGCGGCGCGTGCCATCGTCGCCAACGCGGACGTCGTCGTCGGTCTCGAGTTGAGTGATTTCTGGGGCACTGTTCACATCTATCGAGATCAGGCGAACCGCAGCGCCAGACAAGCCACTCAACCCGGCGCGCGTCTCGTCAGCATCACGGCGGGCGACTTGTGGGTGAAGGGGAACCAGCAGAATCTCGAACGCTATCCGGAAGTCGATCTGGCGATTGCCGCCGACGCGGAAGCGACGCTCCCGGCGCTCATCGAGACGGTTCGGACGCTGATGACCGGCTCCCGAAAGGCCGCAATCGAGGCACGGGGCGCCTCGCTGGCAGCCGATCGTGTGCGGCTGCTCGAGCAGGCCAGGGCGGCGGCTGCGCAAGGGTGGCACGCCCGCCCGATCAGCACCGCCAGACTATGCGCCGAACTCTGGGATCAGATCAAAAGCGATGACTGGGCACTGGTTTCCGACGCGGGCTTTGTCAGCAACTGGCCGCAGCGCCTGTGGAAGATGGACCGCCACTATCAGTTCCTCGGCGCCAGCGGCGGTTACGGTGTGGGCTATGGTGCTCCGGCCTCGGTCGGTGCGGCGCTCGCGAATCGTGCGCACGGCCGCCTCAGTGTTGCCATCCAGAACGATGGCGACTTGATGTACGGGTCGGGCGTCCTGTGGACGGCGGCTCATCATCGCATCCCGCTCCTCAGTGTCATGCACAACAACCGTGCCTATCACCAGGAGACCATGCATGTCGTTCGAATGGCGAGCCGCCACCAGCGGGGCATCGCGAATGCCGGTGTCGGGACCACCCTGGTTGATCCGCCGATCGATTACGCGAAGCTGGCGCAGAGCATGGGCGTGCACGGTGAGGGTCCCATTACCGACCCCGACGCGCTGGGCCCGGCGATCGGGCGGGCGCTGGCGGTTGTCCGGCGCGGCGAACCGGCGCTCGTGGACGTCGTGACCCAGCCGCGGTGATCACCATCTCGGAGTCTCAGAACACATGAAGCCCAACTATCGGGCAGACCAGGTCGGCAGCCTCTTGCGGCCCCCCGAACTCCTCGAGGCACGCCAGCGGTTCGATGAGGGGCGGCTGGAAGCCGCAGAGTTGAAGGCGCTCGAAGATCGCTCGATTGCACGGGCACTCAGAAAGCAGCAGGAGATCGGACTCGATGTGCTGAGCGACGGGGAGATGCGCCGTGCGTCCTGGCTGACCGACATGGCGGACGCCGTCAACGGATTCACAGCCCGGGAGCGTGTGGTTCTCGAATGGAAAGGGCCTGGCGGGGGCGAGGAGGTCAGCACCGCCCGCGTAGTGGGAGCCAGACTCCACAAGACTCGAAAGCTGACCGGCCGCGAGGTGCCCTTTCTGAAAGAGGCATCTCCGGGCCCCTTCAAGATCACGCTGCCGGCGCCGTCGAACTTCATGGTCGCCAGCTTCAGGGCCGGAGTGACAGAGCCGTTCTACACCGACCGCGCGGCGCTTCTCGAGGATCTGGTTCAGATTGTGGCGGACGAAGTGCGCTGGCTGGTTGACCAGGGAGTGCCCTACATCCAGTTCGACGCGCCGTACTACTCGCACTTCCTGGATCCGCGCCAGCGCGAACGGCTGCGCAACAGCGGGATCGAGCCGGATCGCGAGCTGCAGCGCGCGATCGAAGGAGACAACGCTGCCGTGCGCGGGGTGCCCAGGGAGAAGTTCACCTGGGCCATGCATGTATGTCGTGGAAACAGTCGCAGCCGCTGGTATACCGAGGGTGGATACGATGCGGTCGCTGAAGAGCTGTTTGGCGGCCTGGACGTCGATACGTTTCTGCTCGAGTACGACGATCAACGGTCTGGAGGATTCGAGCCGCTGAGCCGGGTTCCGGCCGGAAAGAACGTTGTTCTGGGTCTGGTGACCACCAAGGGGCCGACCCATGCGGCGCAGGACGAGTTGCGTCGCCGTATAGACGAGGCGGCTCGCTACGTGCCGCTCGAGCACCTGGCTCTCAGCCCGCAGTGCGGATTCGCGTCAATTGCAGCCGGCAACCTCTTGAGCGAGGACGACCAGTGGCGAAAACTCGAGCTGGTGGTTGATACGGCCCGGAAGGTGTGGGAGGGCGGGTAGGGCAGGTAAGGGCAGGTGGGGCGGGTGGGGCAGGTGGGGAGCGCCTGCGGCCCGAGCGGGGGTGGGGCCCCGCGAGCATAGGAGAAGCAGGTCAGCCCTGCGAAGCGCCGACTGCCTCATGCACCCAGTTCAAGTAGGCATCGCTGCCGCCTTCGACCGACAGGACGATGAGCTCTGGCAGTTCGTACGTGTGAAGCTCGCGAATCCTCGCTTGAAGTGTCTCGAGCCGGGAGCGCGTCGTCTTGATGACCATCTGACGTTCGGAGTCCCGCTCGACGCGGCCTTTCCAGCGATAGAGCGACAGCATGGGCGGCAGGAGGTTGACGCACGCCGCAAGCTGTTCCTCGATGAGCTGGCGGGCCCACTCTTCGGCGGGCGAATCAACGCCGACCGTTGTCAGCACGAGAATCACGTCAGTCATGTGGAGTCACGCGTTCAATTTCTTCGTTGTACTTTTCACAGAAGTGTCTGTACCGTCGTTGAGGCGTGGAAGATAGTCACAGGGCTTCGAGAGCTCAACGAGCGGCCTCGCCCAACCCGAAACCTACCCGGAACCGGCGCATTATTCAGCTCCTGCTCCTGTTCGTCGCCGCCGTGATCGTCGTGGACGGCCTTGTCGGCGACCGCGGCTTGCTGGCGATGCTGCGGGCGCGGCACGAATACGATGAGCTGGCCGCAACCATTGCCCGGCAAAAGGCGGAAAACGCCATGCTGCGCGAGGAGGCCCGTCGCCTCCGCGAAGATCCAGACGCTGTCGAAGAGGTCGCCCGACGTCAGCTTGGTCTGATCAAACACGGCGAGAAGCTGTTCATCATCAAGGACGTCGCTCCGCAGCCCCGAAGATAGTCAAAAGCAACAGGCGCTCCCAACCCGGCCCACCTGCCTTAACCGGCCCACCCGCCCTACCTGCCCTTGTGTGAGCCAATTCGCAGACGGGCGAACTCGACAATCATTGGCAGAATCGAGACGAACACAATGCCGATCGTGACGAGGGAAAAGTTGTCCTTCACGATGGGCACGTTGCCAAACAGGACCCCTGCGCCCAGGCAGAGTCCCACCCAGGCCAGCGCACCAACGAGGTTGAAGAAGATGAACGAGTGCCATCGCATCTGAGCCGCCCCGGCGACGAACGGTACGAACGTCCGGACGATGGGGACGAAGCGGCCAAGCACAATCGCCTTGCCACCGTACCCCTCGAAGAAGGCATGCGCCCGGTCCAGGTGCTCCCGATTGAGCAGGCGGTGCGCAAAGCCGCTCCGATCGGTTGCGACGAACACCCGAGGGCCGACCGTGCGTCCGACTGCGTAGTTGACGGTGTTGCCGGCAAAGGCGGCAAAGACCAGAAGTGTCGCCGCGGTCGCTGTGTTCAAGGCGCCGGTGGCGCACAGGGCGCCGGCCGCGAAAAGCAGGGAATCGCCCGGCAGGAACGGTGTGACGACGAATCCGGTCTCCGCAAATACGATGAGGAACAGCAGGCCGTAGACCCACGAGCCGTACGCCCGCACGATCTCGAGCAGATACCGATCACTATGTAGCAGCAGGTCGAGCACGAGCTAGACGTGCTCGTCAGCAGGCCCCGTGGCGATCTGGAGGCCGATTCTCTTCAGCCGCACCTTCTCGGCGAGCTCCACGGTCCCGCTACGATACATCTGTTAATATCGCCAAGTCCACGTCCATGGCCGGACTTCGAAGGCGCGGACGCGCGTCGTTGCCGCACGGGGATCGGCGGCAGGGCGTGCGTCATGCGCTGCTCCACACGTTTCCCGGTCGCGCCATTGTCATCGGCCTCGTCACCCGGCTGTTTGTGTACGCGGTCGGCCTCGCCCTGGGGTCGCTGCCGCCGTTTCTGGCCGTGGTGGACACCGTCGCCGGCGTCGCGCTTGCAGCCGGCGCAGCCTATTTCGTCTTCCAGCTGTTTGTCATCGCGAAGCAGCGGTTGCTCTGGCGGGTAAGGCGGAAGCTGATCCTCTCGTATTTCTTCATCGGCTTCATGCCCGCGCTGCTCATCGTGGCGTTCTTCCTCTTGAGCGGGTTTCTGCTGTTCTACAACTTCGGTTCGTACCTGGTTCAGAGCCGGCTGCGGGCGCTCGGAGACCGCGCGCGGTTCATCGCCGAAGGCACGGTGCTGGAGATCGAACGGGGAGGGCCGCAGAGCGTGGCCGACATCATTAGGGCAAGAGAACGCGACCAGTCGGCCCAGTCCGAAGGGCTGTCGATCGCGGTCGTGCCGGCGGACCGCAGCTGTGGCGACGGCTCGGCGCGTCAGGGCAGGCCGCCAGCGGTTGGTCCCGTGCTGACGGCGGGCCCATGGGCGCATGTCGCCACGCCCTCGTCGATTCCGTCGTGGATCGCTTGCCGGGGCTTTGCCGGGTTGCTGGCCTATTCGACTCCCAGGCCCACCGGGACTGGCGACGGCACGCGGTCCGAAGATACGCACATGCTGGTACGTGGCGTGGCGTTTCCGGTCACTCCGAGGCCGGCGTATGGCGTCATTGTCGATCTTCCTGTCGCCGGCCGACTGACCCAGCAACTGCGGCAGGAGACTGGCGTTGCCCTGATCGACGTGATCGCCGTTCACGACGCGGCCGGCAGCGTCAAACCGATTGCAGGTCGTCCGGCCGAGTCGCCGGGTCGCGCTGCGCAGCCTGCCAGTCGCGGCATCCTGGGCAACGTGCGAAGCCTGTTCGAGTACCGCGACTGGACGTCGGGTGACGCTGCGACGTTGTACGCGGTGACGGATCTGGATGTTTCGGAACTTTACGATCGGATTTCGTCGACGCAGGGGCTTGGCCATAGCCTGCTGCTGGTGCTCTACATCATCGGCGGCCTCTTCCTGGTGATCGAGGGAGTCGCGCTGGTCGCCGGGTTGATGCTGGCAAAGTCGATCACAGGCTCGGTTCACGAGCTTTTCGCCGGGACCGAGCAGGTTCGCCAGGGCGACTTCACGCACCGCATCGCTGTTTCGACAGACGATCAGCTGGGCGAACTGTCGTTGTCGTTCAACTCGATGACCGCCAGCATCGAGGATTTGTTGAGGCAGGCTGAGGAGAAGAAGAGGCTCGAGGAGGAGCTCCGCATCGCCCGCCAGATTCAGATGTCACTGCTCCCGCAGGGACCGTTCGTGATGCCCGGTCTGACGGTGACGGCGCTGTGCGTTCCCGCGCGAGAGGTCGGCGGCGATTACTACGATTTCTTCCGGCTTGGCGAACGCCGGCTGGGCCTGCTCATTGCCGACGTGTCGGGCAAGGGCACCTCGGCGGCGTTCTACATGGCTGAGCTGAAGGGCCTGATGCTATCGCTCAGCAGGATTCACACTTCGCCGCGTGAGCTGCTTCTCGCCGCCGACCGCATCATCGCCGCCAATCTGGACGGGCGCAGCTTCATCACCATGACGTACGCGGTCATCGATCTGGACGAAGGGACAATGCGGTACGCAAGGGCCGGGCACACGCCGCTGATCTACGTGCCGGCCAAGAGCGCGGATTGCGATGGTGGCGTGCGCGTACTGGCTCCCGACGGCCAGGTCCTCGGCCTCAACCTCGACAACGGCGAGATGTTCGAGCGGATACTGGAAGAGCAGACGATCGACCTCCATGCCGGTGATCTCGCGGTGTTCTTCACGGATGGCATCACGGAAGCCATGAACGAGGCGGATGACTGCTTCGGCGAAGCACGGCTGGGCCGCCTGGCCGAAGAGCACGCGCACCTGCCTTCTGAGGAACTGCGGGAACGCGTGCTGCGCGAAGTCGAGGCCTTTGTGGGCGGGGCGCCTCAGCACGACGACATGACCATGATCCTGCTCAAGGTGGAGCAGGTTGGCGCCGTTCCCTCACCCCTGGCGGCGGAACCCGCCGAGATCGCCGGGTACTGAGTGGCCGGCCTTGTGGTCATCTTCCGCGCGCACTCCGACGTCGAAGCCAGCGTCGTCCGGGGACTTCTCGAGGCGCATGGGATCCGTTCCATGCTGGCGTCGGACGTTCCGCACTCCGTGTTTCCGTTGACCGTTGCCGCGCTCGGAGAGGTGCGCATCTCGGTGAGCGAGCACGACGCCGATGACGCGCAGCGCGTGATCGCCAGCCACCGCACAGAGCTGCCCGAGGGACGCGTGGTCCGGCTGCGCGACGAGTTCGAGCAGCTGCAGAGAGCCGCCGGCTATCGTTTCCGGGACATCGGTCTCCTCGAGCACGCGATGACGCATACCTCGAGGGCGAACGAAGACGTGAGCGGAGGCGTCCGCGACAACGAGTCCATGGAGTTTCTGGGCGATGCCGTGCTCGGCTTTGTGATGGCCGATATCCTGTTCCGCGAGTTTCCGGCGTTCGCCGAGGGCGACAAGTCGAAAGCCAAAGCGGCGCTCGTCTCGACGATTGCGCTGGCGCGGCAGGCCGAGCGTCTGGCGCTCGGCGACCATCTGCTACTGGGCCGTGGTGAAGAGAAGACGGGCGGTCGCCGGAAGCAGGCACTGCTCGCCGACGCTTACGAGGCGCTGATTGCTGCGATCTATCTGGATGGCGGCATCGAGCAGGCGCAGGCGTTCATTGCGCGGGAGTTCGCGGCAGAACTCAACGACATCCGCAGCCACGGGCTCTCGGGGTTGGACGCCAAGTCAGCGCTGCAGGAGTATCTCCAGTCGCACGAGCGGCCGCTCCCGCAATATCGACTCGCCGGGACCCTCGGTCCTGATCACCGCAAGCTTTTTCAGGTGGACGTCGTCGTGCAGGGCGAGACACTGGCGACGGCATCAGGTCCGACCAAGAAGGACGCTGAGCAGGAGGCCGCGCGGATGGCCCTCGACAAACTTCAAACTCAAAAGTGAAAAAGCAAAAGGACTGCGCAGTCCTTTTGCCTTTTGCCTTCCGAATTCTGACTTTCAGTCGATTCCGATGATGCCCCAGGGCTTCTTGTCTTCGTCGGACGGCCCGGGCCCGGCCGCGGCCATCGCGAGAGCCGGCTCGGGCTGGGGCAGCCGCGGCAGCGCGTACCGGTGGATCTCGCGAGCGACATCTTCGTCGGTTGGCGCCGTGGCGCGACAGTGCAGGCGGACCCAAATGCGCAGCAACGGGTCGGTAAAACTGTAGCGCTTCTGCCGCGACACAACCAGGTCGACGTCTTCGAGCCAGGAGAGATAGTCCTTCGTCGAACCAGGCGTTCGCTGCAGACGAATCGAAATTTCCGTCAGCGTCAGTCCTTCTTCCTCCGCAAGAATCTCGAGAATCGCTTTCAGCGCGCCATACCCTCGCGCGCGGTGGAGCCGCAGCTCGTAGCAAAAGTTGCAGGACTGCGACACTCGTCCGCCCGGCGCCATGAGGGACGCCAGTGCGCTGACGGGATTGCCGCTGCCGTGCTCGCGCATGGACGCCAGCTCATCCGACAGTGCGGCGACGTACACCGGCCGGCCGTCTGTCAGAGCCTGAATCGTCCGAGCCGTTTGCTCGCTGTCGTGCGGGTCGGCGGCCGACGGGCCTATGAGATCGGCTGTGTCCTCGACCGTGAGACCCGGCATGTGAATGACTTCGAACCGAGCAGAATGGTCGCGCAACAAGCGAAGGGTTCTGGCGACATATCGGCTGGTAAGAACGAACTTGTTGCTACTCAAAGAGATGCAGGCGATGAAGTCGTGCAGCACGCGCCGCAGCCCGGGAAAGCTTTCAAAAGTCCGCAGTTCGAGGAACTCGTCGAGTTGAAACGTGACCGGCGTCCCGCCGCTCGCGCGAGCGCGGCTCAGAAACTCGAGCGTCGCGTCAAACGCCGCACGCGCACCGCGAGGCACGTCGCCGATCGGAAAGGGGGACTCGGCCGCGATGGCGTGCAGAAAGCGCTCGGGCGTTGTCGCCACACGTTCGACGTCGATCGAATATGTCGGACTGCGCGCGGATCGATCGCGAAGCTGCTGCAGCAGCGTTGTACGGCCGCTGCCGCACTCGCCGATGAGTACGGGAATGCGGGACGGCGAGGCGTCGAGCGCCGCGACCACACGACGGATGAATGTTGAACGGGGCGTGACCATGCGAGTGCCTCAGGCTGCGTCTAGACGTTAAGAAGCGCGACGCGCGTTGTCAATTTGAAAATGAAAAAAAATTGTCTTGACTCGCGTGAGCCAACACGTCCTTGGCTCGTTGACATTGTTGTCGCCTTGTCCGCAGCGGGCCGCAACGTGTTTGAGAGTAGAATCGACGGGCATGAATCTGGCCGTGCTCGGCGCCCAGTGGGGCGACGAAGGCAAAGGGAAAATTGTGGACCTGCTGACGCCGCGATTCGACATCGTCGCGCGGTACCAGGGAGGGCACAACGCCGGTCACACTGTGTACGTAGACGATGCGAAATTCGTTCTGCGCCTGATACCGTCAGGCATCCTGCATCCAGGCATCACGTGCGTCATTGGAAACGGGGTGGTTGTCGATCCGCGCGCGCTGCTGGCCGAGATCGACGAGCTGGCCGGCAAGGGCGTGTCCGTCGGCAGCCGGGTGGTCGTCAGCGACAAGGCGCACCTCATCCTGCCGTACCACCGCGATCTGGATCTGCTGTCTGAAGCGCGTCGCGGCGAGCGGAAGATCGGGACGACGTCGAAGGGAATCGGCCCGGCGTACGAAGACAAGATCGCCCGACGTGGCATCCGGGCAGGGGATCTCGCTGATCCACGAACGCTCGAGGACGACGTGCGGGACAACGTGAAGGCGCGCAACCGCCTGCTGCAGGACACGCCGATGGACTGGCGCGCCGTCCTCGATCAGCTGCTGGCCGACGGCGCGCGGATCCGCCCCTGGGTCCGCGACGTGTCGCTGATGCTCCATTTGGCCATCAAGGACGGCCAGTCGATTCTGTTCGAAGGCGCGCAGGGAACACTGCTCGATATCGACCACGGCACGTACCCCTACGTCACCTCCTCCAACGCGTCGGTGGGAGGCATTTGTACAGGCCTTGGCATTGGTCCGCGCCTTGTCGGCGGCGTGCTGGGCGTGGCCAAGGTGTATACGACCCGGGTGGGTGAGGGACCGCTGCCGACCGAACTGTCGGGCGACCTCGGCAACCGCTTGCGCGAGAGCGGCCACGAGTACGGTGCCGTGACCGGGCGCCCTCGGCGCTGCGGATGGTACGACGCAGTCGCCGTGCGCTACAGTGCACGCATCAACGGTCTGGATGCCTTGGCCCTGACCAAGCTCGATGTGCTGGACGGACTCGAAGAGATTCAGATGTGCACGGCGTATCGCTGCGATGGTCAGGTTCTGACGGAAATGCCTTCGGATGTCGCGAGCCTGTCGGCATGTCAGCCCATGTACGAAACCATGCCGGGGTGGAAAACGCCAACGCGCAGCGTTCGCCGTTTCGCGGATCTCCCCGCGGCCGCCCGCCAGTATATTGCCCGCCTGGAAGATGTCTCGGGTGTCCCGGCGGCGCTCATCTCAACCGGCTCGGAACGCCAGGACACGATCATCAGAGAAGACGTGATCGCGGGTTGCCGTCTGCCGATTGCCGGGTAACGCTCCCCGCTCAGCCTTCGCGGGCCTTGTGCCGGAGGCAAAACGCGCCGACTGCTTCCGCATCAGCGTCCAGGAATTCGACGCCTGCACGGTACCGCGGATTGCTCTTTGGGGGGATCTCGAACGCCGCCCAGGCGACGAGCGCTGCGAAGCGCATCGTCGCCTGATCGTCCGTCATGATCACGCGGAGCCGTTGATTCGGCTTCAGAACGACGTTCGACACGATCTGCGCGCCGATGATCGACAGATCGACAACAGTCACGATGTTGCCGTCGGCCACGAGTTCAACTGAGCCGGCCATCTTGTAACGCGGGGCGCGGCGAGTCCCACGCTGGTCGAGCGGCGCCGCCGGAATCGTCGGCGCTCTCGCGGCCTCGGGCTCCGGGCTGGCAGGCGGCGCGGCAGGCGGTTCCACGGCGTCCCGCCCGACGATCCGAATCACCGACTGCGTGAGCGTGGGGTCGGCTTTGATGCGGTTGATGAGCGCCGCGCCACGGGGGGTCTTGGCGAATACCTGTTCGACGACGACGGTCGCCGGATGGCGCCGACTGATCACCTCGAGCGCCCGCAGCGCTTCCGCATCAGAAAACGCCAGCAGTTCGCTGTCCGTGTTGATCGATTGCTTGAGCGTCGACAGAAGCTCCGGCGGGCCGATGAGGACGACGCAGGTGAGCGGACTATTCAAAGACCCTGGCGTCCTGGATCGGCCACCATCGCACCTTGACCTTGCCGACGATGTACTTCTTCGGGACCTGGCCCCAGTGGCGGCTGTCTGAGCTGTTGTTGCGGTGGTCACCCATGACGAAGTAGTAGCCTTGCTGCACGACCTGCGGGCCCCAATCATCGTGGCTGCGGAACGCCGGCGGCACGTAGTCGTCGCGTACCGGCTGCTCGTTCACGTACACGCGGCCGTCGACGATCCGGACCTCATCGCCTTCCTTGGCGATGACTCGCTTGACGAACATCTTGTCCGGGTTGACCGGGTAGTACAGCATGACGATGTCGCCGGGCCTGGGCTCGCCGATCTCGTACACGAGCTTGCTGACGATGAGGCGATCATGGTCTTCGAGCGTCGGCTCCATGCTCATGCCGTCGACTCGTGCGACCTGGAAGCCGAATGTCACGATGAGCGCGGCGTAGACCGCTGCGGACAACAGCGTTTGGAATCCGGCGATCACTTCCTGGGCGGCCTGCGACCACCCTGGTTTGCCCGGCGCTGTGGCTTCGGGGACGGGCAGGGCCGTCGCCGCAGGTTCCGGCGCGGATCCAGGCTGGACCTGCGAGCTGTTCTCGACGTCCTCGGGCAACGGGTCCAGCTGAGGTGGTGCCGGCAGAGAGTCTGACTCGATCATTGACCTTTCAACCCAGAATACCACGAGGTTCGCAGAGGCGAGAACGAGACGGTCACGCCCGCTACGACTTCGGGGTGATTTCAGTGAAGGACGCCATGACCGGGGCATGATCGCTCGTGCCGACGTCCTTTTGCACAGGGCACGACTCGGCCCGCTCCGCCAGCAGCCTGCTGGCCAGCACGTAGTCGAGTCGCCAGCCGATGTTCCGCTCGCGCAGGTTCCGCCACGGCGCCCACCATGTGAACAGGCCGTCGTTCGTCGGGTCGAGCGTACGCCCGACATCTACGAGGCCGTGGCCGATGACGCGTTCGAGCAGCGCGCGTTCTTCGGGAAGCTGACCGATTGCACGCGGCTTGCGCTCTTTCGGGTGAACGTCGAGATCGGTTCTCGCGACGTTCAGATCGCCGCACACCACGAGCAACGCACCAGCGTGTTCGAACGACGCCGCATACTCGCAGAGCGCGTCGAGGAACTGCATTTTTGCCGCGAAGTCCTTGCCGCCATTCGGTACATAGACCGATGCGACCGTCAGGCTGCCCATGGGCGTGTCGACGGCCGTCGCCGCAATGCGGTGCTCGTGATCGAACGCTGGATGTGACACGACGGGTCGATCGTGTGCGAGGTCCTTTCGCACGTGCAGCGCGACGCCCGAGTAGCCTTTGCCTCCGTGCCAGTAGCACCAGTAGTCTTCGAGGGCAAAGAGAGTGAGCGGGATATCATCCGGCCCGGCCTTGATTTCCTGCAGGCAGACGACGTCCGGGCGCTCGCGCTCGATCCAGTCATGGACCTGCGCGTGCCGCGCCCGGATGCCGTTGACGTTCCAGGTGGCGATCTTCAGTGGCTGGCGTGCGCCGCCTGACGCTCCGCGGCGGGGATAGCCATGAGCGCCGGCTGGGCCGCGATGTGCGCCTTGACGATTTCCTCGGCGCGAGCCATCGTGTCGGCATCACCGTTGCGGTACACCGCGTTGGCTTCGATCAGATCCTTCTGATGAGCGGGCGTTGCGTCGATGCTCTCGTAGATAGCCGCGACCGGACACGCCGGGACGCACGCGCCGCAGTCGATGCACTCCTCCGGATGGATGTAGAGCATCGTCGCCTGCGCGAATTCAGCCTCGTCCTTCCGCGGATGGATGCAGTCCACCGGGCACACGTCGACGCAGGCCGTATCTTTCGTTTCAATGCAAGGGTCAGTGATGATGAATGGCATTCTCGAGTCTCCGGGACAAGGATCCTATCGAAAACGGCCCCAATGCGCCAGACCCCGCCCCTTCCTCAGTCGACCGCCGTCCACATCGTGGGCGCCGCCGCGGCGTGATAACCCATGGATTCGTACAGCGGCTGGCCGGCGTCGGTGGCTGTCAGCCCCACGACCCCGATGTCATGGGACCGACACCAGTCGTGGATGGCTTCCATCAACGAGCGCGCCAGGCCGCGAGACCGATGCGCGGGCTCCGTGTACACGCTGGAGACGAACCCGATCCGTCCACCGAGCCACTGAGGCCCGGGAGGCCACGGCAGGATGGCCATTCCTGCGCCGGCGACGACGGTCCGATCGGCCTCCACGACCCAGGCCCGGTATGTCTCCGCCGGGATCTTCTCGGCCAGCCACGCGCGAAGAGCGAGGCCGACGGCGGGCACGTCAAGTGACAGGCCCATCTCGATGAACATGCTGATGCGGTGATGCACGAGCGCATCGATGTCATCCGGTGTGGCAGGTCGAACACTGTATGGGGACGGATTCAATTGGGTCATTTTGTCATTGGGTCATCTGGTCATTTGAAGGAATCAATTCTAGAATCAATGACCAGATGACGAGATGACCAAATGACCCAATTCGAGCATTCGGCGGGCGTGCGCCGAGGTCCAGAGCCTCCGGACATCAGCGAGAAGGGCGGAATGAAGGCGGGTCAGCCGCAGCGCGCCGATACGCGTCTGTTCATGCAGCTGCTCGTCTTCGGCTCCTGCAGCGATTCGTCGTCTCTCACTCAGGCTCTGCAGCGTTCCGGGATTGCTGGCGTCCTGTACGAAGACGTCAACGACGCGCGAGGCGTGGCGCTCCTGACGTTCGGAGAAGATCCGTCGCTGTTTGTGGACCGCGTTCGGCCGCTGCTCAAGCAGCCACCATTTGCATCGCTCGTCCAGAAACCCGAGTACACGATGCTCGGCCGTACGTACTCGCTTGGTTACGAGCCGGATCTCATCGACGTTCTGCTGCACCGGCCCCGGCGGACCGTCCTCAATCGAGCCTGGCCGTGGGCGATCTGGTACCCGCTGCGGCGCAGTGGACGGTTCGCCCAGCTCCCGCCGGAAGAACAGCGCGTCATCCTGGCCGAGCACGGCGCCATTGGCATGTCATTCGGGGCCGCCGACCTCGCCCACGACATTCGCCTCGCATGCCACGGCCTCGACGCCCACGACAACGACTTCGTGATCGGCCTGATTGGGCAGGATCTCTATCCGCTTTCGGCGATCGTGCAGGCCATGAGGAAAACGCAGCAGACCTCGCTGTATCTCGAGCGGCTCGGTCCGTTCTTCGTCGGGCGGGCTGTCTGGCAGAGCGAGCTGTAGAAGAGCTTTTGCGTTTGGCCTTCTAACTTTTCCCTTTTTGTGTGGCCTGGGCGACGAACGCTTCGATGGCGTTTGCAGGGCGGGCGCCGGTCGTTCGCGCGACTTCACGCCCTCCCGCGAAGACAGCCATGGTCGGGATTGATCGAATGCCGAAGCGGTTGCCGAGTTCGCCGAGCTCCTCGGTGTTCACTTTGACGACGAGATATCGCCCCGCCTGGCGCGCCGCGACTTTTTCTATCTCGGGCGCTACCATCCGACAGGGTCCGCACCAAGGAGCCCAGTAGTCGACGACGACCGGCAGAGACGATCCGCTGATCAGTCGATCGAACTCTTCGGACGAGGCGACCTCGATCGGCGCTGCCGGAGCTGAAAGCGACGCCTTGCATTTTCCGCAGCGGACGGTGTCGCCGAGCCGGCCGTAGGCGAGCCGGTTCTGTTGGCCGCACTGTCCGCAGCTCACGATCACGCCTCGGTCGTCGATGCTCAGAGAGGACACACCCAATTGTAGGGCGAGAACAACCGTTCCCGTGGGATGACTATGCCGGTGTGTGACGGTGCCGGGATGGCGGCTTGCGCGAATCTGAGCGCTGATGCGCCTTGACTGTCAATAAGGCGAGCTGGTCCGCCAGGAGGCCGACGCTCAACGCATAGGAGTGCGAACAGTTGTAATCGAGGAGCGAATCGTACGCGGCGTGGACGAGAAAATGCCGAGTGGACCCGGATACGAGCGAGGCGTTCGGCCCATCGACGGGCAGATCCGTGCCCCCGCGAAGCCGCACGCCAAGCTCCTGCCACTCGGTCAGGGGTAATTCGACGGTCATGTCGCCCTTGGCGCGACAGCCCGACTCGCGCCGCGCGACCATCCGGGCGATGCGCGACACCGCATCCTCGGGCACCTCCACCTCGAAGCCCCAGTGCCCGCTCGTCGGCCAGCCGTGCGCACGAAGGTAGTTGGCGACCGACGCGAAAACGTCTCCTGACGACGACCAGATGTCCCGGCGGCCGTCTCCATCGAAGTCCGCCGCATACTTCAGGTAGCTCGACGGCATGAACTGGACCTGTCCCATCGCGCCCGCCCAGGATCCGCGCATGCGAGAGACTTCGATGTCGCCCTGCTGGAGGATCTCGAGCGCGGCGAACAGCTCGCTGCGGAAGAGCGCAGACCGCCTGGCGTCCCAGGCGAGCGTGGCCAGAGCCGAGACGGTCGGACGGGTGCCGCTGAAGCGGCCGAAATTCGACTCCAGACCCCAGATTGCGATCAGGATTTCCGGCGCCACCTCATAGCGAATCGCCACTTCGTCGACCAGAGCTCCCTGCTGCTCGAGGGCGCTTCGGGCGCGCGCCACAAACTTGGAAGTCAGCCGCCGCGACAGATACTCTTCCAGTGAGAGGACGGTTTCGGCCTGCGTGCGATCCCGCTTGATGACGATGTCGAGCGGTGCCTCGACCGTGGCAAGGGCCTGGTCCACAATCTCTTGACTGACCCCCCGGGCAAGCGCCTCTTCCCGAATGCCCGCGATGAAGTCCGCGAAGGACGGCCGCGAGGCATCCGGAACCTGTACATCACCGGTTCCAGGTACCTGGAGGGAGGCAGTTAACAGCACGACCAGCAACATCCGCACAGAAGCAGTTTAGGTCAATCGCGGTGCCGGATTGTGCAGGGTCAGTGTGCAGCCGGCGCTTCCGCGGCCTGTCCCGGGCGCTTCATCATCAGGATCAGCGGGAGCAGGGCGAGGAACACGATGCCCAGCAGCTGAAAGATCATCACGAATGACATCATGGCGGCCTGCCGTTGCACCGTGCCCGCAAGGGCGGCGTATGCCCGGCTCGTGGCTGTGACACTGTCGACGCCGGTCGCAATCAGCCCGGCCCGTATCTGAGCAAAGAGCGATTGGGTCGTGGCGTCGTAACTGGACACGTGCGCCCCCAGTGTGTTGGTCATCGTCTGCTGACTGCGCGCGAGCATCGTGCCGGTGACGGCGATGCCGATGCTGCCGCCGATGTTACGCATGAGATTGAACAGACTCGTGGCGTTGCCCATGCGCTCGCGGGGGATGGCATCCATGGCCACGGTCGTGAGGGGCACGAAGAACAGCGACAGGCCGGCGCCCTGGATGAGCTGCGGCCAGAAGATATCCCAGTATCCGGCTTGCAGATTCAGGCGGGACAGCCAGAGGAGCGAGACGCCTCCAACGACCAGCCCGATGGTCAGTAGTTTTCGCGCGTCGAAGCGCCCGGTCATCAGCCCAGTCAACGGCATCATGAAGAACGACCCGATCCCGCGCGGAGCCATGGCGATGCCGGCCAGCATCGGCGGATACCCGAGCAGCGTCTGCAGCATGATCGGAAGCAGGACGAGGCTGCCATAGAGCACGAAGCCGACGACCGTCATCAGAAAGACGCCGACCGCGTAGCTTCGAACCTTGAACACGCGCAGGTCCACAACGGGATCCTTGGTCCGGAGTTCGTGGACGATGAGCCACGCCAGCGTGACGGCGCTGACCACCGCAAGCGTCGTGATGAGGTTGGATGAGAACCAGTCCTCTTCCTGTCCCTTGTCGAGCACGAACTGGAGTGTGCCAATGCCAAGGGCCAGCATCCCGATGCCCCAGTAATCAATGCGTTGCGATTGCCGCCGGATGTAAGCGGGGTCGAAGATGAACAGGCGCGTCATGATGAGCGACGCGATGCCCACCGGAATGTTGATGTAGAAGACCCAGCGCCAGCTCCAGTTGTCCGTCAGCCATCCGCCGAGTACCGGCCCGAAAATCGGGGCGACGACGATGCCGAGTCCCCAAAAGCCCATGGCCTTGCCGCGGTCCCTGGGCGGGAACGCTTCGAGAAGAACGGCCTGCGACAACGGCTGCATGGCGCCGCCGGTGGCCCCTTGCAAGCACCGGAACACGATCAGCATGGTGAGATTCGGCGCCAGCCCGCAAAGGAAGGAGGACACCGTGAATCCCGTGACCGAGGCCATCAGGAGACGCTTGCGTCCGAAGACGCTGGCCAGCCATCCGGTCATCGGCAGAATGATCGCGTTGGCGACGAGGTAGGACGTCAGCGCCCAGGTGGCTTCGTCGATCGTAGCCGACAGATTGCCCGCGATATGCGGCAGCGACACGTTGACCACGGTCGTGTCGAGGACTTCCATAAACGTCGCAAACATCACGGCGATCGCGACGATCCACGGGTTGACCTGGCGGTGCTCGGACATGGCTAGATCGCGAAATTCGTACAGCTACTTGGTCTGGACCGTCGCGACGACCGACATCCCGGGGCGCAGCAGATGTTCGGGATCCTGGCCGCCGTCAATCATGATCTTGACCGGCACGCGCTGGACAACCTTGACGAAATTGCCGGTGGCATTTTCCGGCGGCAGCAGGCTGAAGCGCGCTCCGGTCGCCGCCGCGATGCTGTCGATGCGGCCCTTGAATCGACGACCTCCGTACGCGTCAACCTGGATGGCGGCGGTCTGTCCCGGCCGCATGTCGCCGAGCTGAGTTTCCTTGAAATTTGCCGTCACCCAGATCGTGTCAAGCGGGACAATCGCCATCAACGGCTGGCCGGGCTGTACGACTTGTCCAACCTCAGCGCTCTTCCTGCTGACGGCCCCCTTCATCGGTGCCTTGAGCGTGGTGTATTCGAGGTTTAGTTCACTCTGTGTCAGCGCGGCTTTCGATTGCTCGACGTGCGCCTGAGCCGCCGCGGCCCGCGCGCGGATGACCGCCACCTGCTGCGGCGCGGTCTGGGCCGACCGCAGGCCGGCCTGGGCTTGTCGCTCGTCGGTGCGAGCCTGAATCAGCCGGCTCTCGGCGACGCGGACGCCCGCTTCAGCCTCCAGAATCTGCGACTTCGCCGAATCGGCGGCGGCCCGCTGCGCATCCGCGGCAGCGACCGCCCCGTCAAACTGGAGCTGTGACACTTCATCCTTGGCCAGGAGCCCGCGCCAGCGTTCAACGTCGCGCGCCGATTTCGCCGCATTCGATTCCAGCTCGCGCCGGCGTGCCTCGGCTGAAGCGAGCCGAGCCTTCGCCGCCTCGAGCTCCTTCCCGGCCCCCTCGATGCTCTCCTGCATGCGTTCTACGGATCCTTGAGCGGTGGTGACGTTGCTCGCCACGGTGGTTGAGGTGATGGGGACGTTGCTCTCGGCAGCGAGCGCCTCCGCTTCCGCAGTGGCGAGTTCCGCCCGAGCCCGGGCGACGGCCACCTCGTAGTCGCGGCGATCCAATTCTACGAGCACCGTCCCAACGTCGACCTGCTGGTTGTCGTTCACCGGCGTCCGCAGAATCGTGCCGCCCACGCGTGCGGCAATCGGGACCACGTGCGCGTCCACCTGGGCATCATCGGTCGATTCCTGACCGGCGGTGTAGTACAGCCACACGCCGACGGCCACGAGCGCGACAACGGCGACGCCGATGATGAGGTTGAGCCGCCGACGTCCGGTCGGGGCTCCAGCTCCCTGAGGTTCGTCTGCCATCAGCGGAGCTCCCCAAATGTCTGGCGTGCTGTTTCTTCGGCAATGCCGACCGCCCGTACCAGTGCGCCTTTGGCGACGTTGGCTGTAAAGATGGCCGCGATGTACTGATCGGCCGCCTGCGTGACCGCCGTCTGGGCCTGCACCACTTCTACGTTGCCGGTGACGCCGGCTGCGAAACGGTCGCGCGCCTGATTCAACTGGCGCGCCGCCAGCTCGCGAGACCGCGCAGCGACCTCGAGTTGTTGATTGCCCGCCTGCATGTCGAGCAGAGCCGACCGGACGTCGTAGTAGATCGACGCCTTCAGATCCTCGGCGTCGGCGCGCCGGCTGCGCAGGTCGGCTTCGGCCTGAGCGAGTCGTCCGCTGTCCCGGCGGCCCTGGAAAATCGGAACGTCGACAGCGCCGACCAGGGCGAACGTCGAGTGCGAGTCGGCAACAGAAACACCGATATCACCGAAGTTCCCCGTCAGCCGAACTGCCGGCAGCCGCTCGCCGCGTGCAGCCTGGCGCGCGGCGTCAGCCGCGTCGATCCGCTCCAGCGCTGCGAGGTAGTCGGGTCGAGTCCGGTAGGCGCGTTCGAGCGCCTGTTCGAGCGTCATGTCCGGAATGGTCGCGGAAGAAAGCTGATCGGTGAGCGTGAAATCCTGCCCGATCGGCAGGCCGATCAGTCGAGCCAGCTGCAGTTTGGCCTTTTCGAAACCGGTCTCGGCCGTCGTCACGAGCTGGCGAGTCGTGTCCACCTGCAGCTCGGCACGGAGGACGTCGATGCCGGCGACGATGCCGTTCTGCTTCAGATCTTTTGCCTGATTGTGCAATACAGTTGCCGTTTCCACCTGCGCCCGCGCTGCGGTGACGCGAGCCGCGGCGGCGAGTGCCTGTGCATACGAATCCACGGCGACGAGCACAACCAGGTCGCGCGCCCCCTTGTAGTCGTAGCGGGCCGCCGTCAGCTTGTGCGCTTCGGCACGGGCATCGTTGCGCGCCTTGAAATCCAGAATGTTCTGAGTCAGGTACACCCGGGCGTCAAACAGGTTGAAAGGGCCGACGACGCTCGGAATGCCAGCGGGCAGCGGGAAGCCGTACGCAGCGAGATTGATCTCCTGCCGCGCGAAGCTGACTCGCCCCATGATGTTGGGAAGCAGGTCCGCAAACACACGCGTTCTGGAGCCGTCGGCGCGGGTGATGCCGTCCTCGCTCAACAGAAGCCCGAGATTCTGCGCCAAGGCCCGCCGGATGGCATCGGCAATCGAGAGCGACAGTGGTTCTGCTGTCCGTTGGCCCGCAGGAATTCCGCCCAGGAACTGAGAGATCGGGGGGGGCGGCTCGCGAACGTCCGGTGGCGGCGCCGACTGGCGCGGCGGCGGCTCTGAAAACTCCTGGAATTGGGCGGCCGCCGGCGTGGCATAGGCAAGCCACAGGAACGCCACGATTGCGGTCGGCAGGACAGTTCTCACGTCGGGTCCCTTTCTCGCCTGACACGTCGACGAGACAGGGCTGCGGCGATGGCCTGGATCGCGTCGGTCGGAGGCGGCGCAACCGCCATGCGGTTGCGGTTCTCGGTCGATTGCGGACCCTGAATCGTAACAAGTCGCGGAAGGCTCGTCTATGTCCCGGTGGGCCCTCGAGTTGTCTAGTCGGTGCGAGGCGCGTGCATCAGCGCTCCGAGTGCCTCGGCGATTTGGTCAGGTGCGCGTCCATTGAGGTTGCCGAGCACGACCCGGCGTCCGTCGACAGTGCGCACGCGGACCCCGAATGCGTAGTCATTCTTGAACGGAGTGATCATCTTGCGTAGCGACGCCGCAGATATCACGTTGCCCCCGAAAAGGGCGGGGAGGGCGGGAAGGGGGGAGAGCGTGGCGCTATCATGCAGGCATGCGCGCCCTCGTGGTCGAGGACGACCAGACCATCGCTGAATTTGTCGCGCGTGGCCTGAGCGAGGCTGGCTTTGCCGTGGATCGGGAAGGCGACAGCGAGGCGGCTCTGCGGGCGATTGAGCAGCATGCCTACGATGTGGCCATCATCGACGTCATGTTGCCGGGGCGGGACGGGCTGTCACTGATTGACGAATTGCGACGTCGCCACGTCATGACCCCCGTGCTGATCCTGAGCGCCCGGCGATCGATCGACGATCGCGTCAGAGGTCTCCAGGCGGGCGGCGATGACTACCTGACCAAACCGTTCGCGTTTGCGGAACTGCTGGCGCGGGTCCAGGCGCTGGTACGGCGGGCAACGCGGGTCCCCGAACCGACCGCCTTGACCGTCGATGGCCTGGTGACTCGATTTGCTCTCGCGCCGCGTGACGAGGGACGGCCAGGCGATCGATCTGCGGCCGCGCGAGTTCTCGTTGCTCGAATACCTGATGCGCAACGCTGGCCGGGTCGTGTCGAAGACCATGATTCTGTCGCACGTGTGGCAGTACAGCTTCGATCCTCAAACCAATGTTGTCGATGTCCTCGTGAGCCGTCTCAGGGAAAAGATCGATCGACCGTTCGACAGGAAACTCCTGCACACAGTCCGCGGCGTTGGCTATGTCCTCAGGAAGGACAACGCGTGAACGGCGCACGAACGTTTCCCGCATTCGGATTACGTCTCGCTTTGTGGTATTCGACCCTCTTCATCGTCGGGTGCATCGTCATTGTCTTTTTGACCTACTGGCTGACGTCGATATCGCTTGCGCAGCGGGACCAGCAAGTCATCCAGGCGAAACTGGGCGAATACGCGACGGTGTATCAGCAGGGTGGACTGCCGGGCCTTGCGGACACCGTCCGCGCCGAGCAGAGCGTTGCGCCGGAACGGTTGTTCGTGCGCGTCGTGAACCGGGGCGCCGACGTCGTCGTGCTGAGCCAGCCCGAAGGCTGGAATCCTTCCGCGCTCGAAACCGCATCCACCCGACTGTGGGACGGCACGCTCGTCCAGGTCGGCAAGAGCACCGACGCCAGAGACGACGTGCTGGCGAGATTTCGAGCGGCGCTGGGGATAGTCACGCTGTTGATCGTGGTGCTCGCGCTCGGCGGCGGACTGATTGCCACCCGCTCGGCGCTTCTGCCGATTCGTCGCCTGACCCGCGCGGTTGCCCGCATCGTCCGGACCGGTCGGACGGATGAGCGCGTTCCGATTGCGGCGGATGCGGCAGGGCGCGATGCAATCGACGAACTGACGGCGCTGTTCAATGCCATGCTCGACCGTATCGAAGGGCTCGTCACGGCCATGCGTGGCGCGCTGGATAACGTTTCCCACGACCTGCGGACGCCACTCACCAGACTGCGCGGTACAGCAGAACTGGCGCTCGCCGGGCCGCCCGATCTGACCCGCTATCAGGAAGCACTGGCCGACTGTGTGGACGAATCCGACCGCGTCCTCGTGATGTTGAACACACTGATGGATATTTCAGAGGCGGAGAGCGGCGCGCTGCATCTGCATCGTGAACCGGTGTCGCTCGGTGACATCACCAGGAGGGCAGTGGATCTGTATCGCGACGTGGCCGAGGCGAAGGGAGTCGCAGTCTCCCTGAACGTAAACACCGACGCAACTGTCGTCGCAGATGCCACCAGACTCGAGCAAGTTGCCGCCAACTTGATCGATAACGCGGTCAAGTACACGCTGGCGGGTGGTCGCGTTGATGTCGAAGTGACTGAGACTGCCTCCCGCGGGGAGCTCCGAGTGCGTGATACCGGCGTCGGTATTCGCCCCGACGAGTTGCCACGCATCTGGGATCGGCTGTATCGCGGTGATGCCAGCCGCAGCGAGCGGGGACTCGGTCTGGGCCTGAGCCTGGTGAAGGCGGTCGTCGAGGCTCATGGAGGAACGGTTGACGTGACCAGCGCAATCGGACAGGGGTCAACATTCACGGTAACCCTGCCGATCGCAGAGGTTCGCGCCGAATCGTGAGGTCAGGGCTGACGGTCGAGCTCAGCCAGCCGCTGCTCGAGAAACCGCCGTTCTGGTTGCTGGCGTGTGAGCTGGAGCGCCCGTTTGTAGGAGGCGCGCGCTTCAGCCGGCCGTCCCAGACGACGGCACAGGTCGGCTCGCGCGGAGTGAGCCAGATGGTAGTCCGTCAGTTCACCACGAGCCAGGATGTCGTCGATGATCGCGAGTCCGGCCGCCGGTCCGTCGCGCATCGCAATCGCGGCGGCACGATTCAGTTCGACGATTGGCGAAGAGTCGACCTGGAGCTGCAGATCGTACAGCGCAACAATCTGGGACCAGTCGGTCGCGGCCGCGTTCTCCGCTTCGGCATGGATGGCCGCGACCGCTGCCTGAAGCGTGTACGACCCGAATCGATGCGAACGCAGAGCCTGCGCGACGAGGGCCGCGCCTTCCTCGATTTGCCGACGATTCCAGCGCGATCGGTCCTGATCCGAAAGCAAGACGAGCTCCCCGTTCGCTGACTGTACGCGCAGCCCGCCGCGATTCGTGGAGCAGCATCAACGCCAGCAGACCTTCAGCTTCAGGCTCAGGCAGCAGCTCAACGAGCAGCCGTCCCAGTCGTATGGCTTCGCCCGACAGATTCGGGCGGGTCAGTTCAGCGCCCGAGGAGGCCGCGTATCCTTCGTTGAACACCAGGTAGATGACGTGAAGCACCGAATCGAGGCGGGCCGGCAGGTCGCTGCGCTGTGGCACATGGTAGGGAATGCGAGCGTCCCGTATCTTGGCCTTCGCACGCACGATTCGTTGGGCGACCGTGGACGGAGTTGTCAGATACGCATGCGCGATTTCTTCGGTCGTCAGGCCGCAAATCTCGCGAAGCGTCATCGCAATCTGGGCATCCGGCGGCAGCGCGGGATGGCAGCACGTGAAGATCAGTCGCAGTCGGTCGTCTTCGATTGCCTCCTCGTCCAGTCTTGCCTGGCTTGGACCGTTCGTTTCCAATTGATTCGCGAGATCCGCCAGTGACGCGTCGAACCTCGCGCGCCGCCGCAAGCCGTCGATGGCTCTGAAGCGGCCCACGGAGATCAGCCACGCGCGTGGCTGCGCGGGCACTCCTTCCAGAGGCCACTGCTCGACGGCGGCGGCGAACGCATCGTGAAGGGCCTCTTCCGCGAGATTGAAATCGCCGAGCAGACGAATCAGCGTGGCGAGGACGCGCCGGGATTCGGCGCGATAAACGGCTTCCACCGTTTCGTGCGCGAACCCGGCTGCCTCGTCATTCACCTGCGGTCGATCCCTCCTGGTCGCCTTACTGCTGGTTCATCTGCATCACCGGCCGCACTTCGATGCTGCCGAGCTGAGCGCCGGGGATCTTCGATGCCACTTGAATGGCGTCGTTCAAGTCTGTGGCTTCGACAAGATAGTAGCCCCCGAGCTGTTCCTTCGTTTCCGCGAAGGGGCCGTCGGTGATGGCGACCTTGCCGTTCCGCACCCGGACAGTGGTGGCTGTTTGCGTGGGCTGGAGCGGGTTGCCGCCGAGGTAGTGGCCGCTCTTCCTGATGCCCTCGGTGAACTCGAAGTATTCGCCGTACATCTTGTCCGCCTCGGCCTTCGGCATCTTCTGCCACACGGTTTCGTCTTCGTAGATCAAGCACAAGTACTTCATATCGCCCTCCTCTGCCAGATAGTCGCTCGGGACGTCCGAAATCGACAAGGCAGCCTTCCTTACACCGATGTAATCCTCCCGCAACGTCCGCGACAGCTCGACTGGCGTCTTATGGATAGAGCGTCAAAACGCCTGAATGAGGAGGATTGAAACACTATGAAAGCGACTGTCTTAGCTTTGGTTGCCGCCGCCGCCCTGGTCGGGGGTGCTGCCTGGCACGGCGTGCAAGCCGACTCATCCCGACCGGCACCGGTGGCTCAAACGACTGCCACCCCTGTCTCCGTCCACGTGCCGTCCGATGGCCGGACTTCATATGCTGACATCGTCAAGGCCGCTGCCCCAGCGGTCGTGACGATTCGAGTTGAGGGCAAGGCCAAGGTATCGCCCGCGGATTCTCAGGGCGACGACCTGCTGCGCCGGTTCTTCGGTGACCGAGCGGAGCGCGGCGAACGAGACATGCGTCCGCGCACCTACAAACAGCGAGGGCTCGGATCCGGTGTAATCATGAGCGGGGATGGTTACATCCTGACCAATCAGCATGTGGTTGAGGGCGCAGACGACATTCGCGCTGAACTGACCGACGGCCGGATTATGAGTGCCAAGCTCGTTGGATCGGACAAGCCGAGCGACCTGGCGCTGCTGAAGATTGAGGGTTCCAACCTGCCGGTGCTCGCACTGGGCGATTCGGATGCGGTGCAGGTCGGTGACGTCGTGCTGGCGATCGGCAATCCGTTCGGCCTTGGCCAGACGGTTACGATGGGTATCGTCAGCGCCAAAGGGCGTTACACCACGGTTGGCGACGGAAGCTACGAAGACTTTCTCCAGACCGATGCGCCGATCAATCACGGCAATTCGGGCGGAGCGCTCGTAAACACAAGGGGCGAGCTCATCGGCATAAACTCCCAGCTTGCTCCGGTTTCGGATGTCAATATCGGCATTGGCTTCGCCATTCCGGCCAACATGGCGCGCCACGTTTCGGACGAGCTTCGCACCGGCGGGCGCGTTCGACGGGGCCAGCTTGGTGTGACGATTCAACCGGTGACGCAGGATATGGCGGCCAGCCTGGGCCTCAAAGATGCCACTGGCGCCATCGTCAGCTCGGTTGAACCGGAGAGCGCGGCGGACAACGCCGGCCTGAAGAGAGGGGATGTCATCCAGGCGTTCAACGGCGCGCCGATTGGTGACGTCAATGCATTGCGCAATCGGGTTGCGGGCGTACAGCCGGGGGCAAACGCGACGGTCACGATTGTTCGCGACGGCGCGCGTCGTGATCTGACGGTCAAGCTCGGCGAAGCGTCGATGCCGAAGACTGCAAGGCGCGATGCGGACGGGTCGGCTTCGCAGGATCCTGCCGCCCTCGGTGTCGCGGTCTCGCCGCTCACTCCGGAGTCGGCGTCACAGTTGGGTGCGCCGAAGGATCTGCACGGGCTAGTGGTCGAAGAGGTAAACCCGGACGGCCGCGCAGCCGACGCTGGCATTCAGCCCGGCGACGTCATTCAGGAGGTCAACCGACGGCCGGTGCAGAGCGTGGCAGAACTTCGGTCGGCCGTTCAGGGAGCGAGCAAGCCTTTATTGCTCCTGATCAGCCGGGAAGGCAGGAACCTCTTCGTGACAGTCAAACCGACCGCGTAACCAGACACATCGTCACGGCCTTCAGTCGTCGTTCCAATGGGCCTCGAGCATCGGCATCCCCAGCCGGGCTCGGGGCCTGTTCCAATCTCCAATTTCGATTCAGATTTCCGATTCAAAACCAATTACCCAACTACCCGATTACCCGATTAGCCGATTCCCCAACTACCATAGTCCCCGTGAATCTGGGTCTGGCCCGCAAAGTGGCGATGATTGGCGGCGCCAGTCGAGGCCTTGGCTTCGCCGTGGCGAACGCTCTCGCCGCGGAAGGCGCGCATGTTTCAGTGGCGTCCAGGAATCCCGAGTCGATTCGAGCGGCTGGCAGGCGCATCGAGCAGGAGACGGGCGCCGATGTGCTCACGCAAACAGCGGATCTTTCGTCGGCGGACGGGATTCACACGTGGTATCGCGCGACGGTGAACCGCTTCGGCAAAGTGGACCTGCTCTTCACGAACGCCGGGGGGCCACCCGCGGGGCGGGCGCTGGACTTCGACGATGCCGCGTGGCAGTCGGCTTTTGAGCTGCTGGTCATGAGCGCGGTGCGTCAGATCCGACTGGTGGTGCCGTCTATGCAGGGGCAGGGCGGTGGCGCGATTCTCTTGAGCACGTCCTCGGCCGTGAAGGAGCCGATCGCCAACCTCGCGCTTTCGAACGTCCTGCGGGCTTCGGTTGGCGCGCTGGCCAAGACGCTGGCGCTCGAACTGGCGTCGAGCCGAATTCGTGTCAACCAGATCATTCCGGGGCGCATCGGTACCGACCGCGTCCGCGAGATCGACGCCATCAATGCAGGCAGAGCCGGGATTTCGGCCGAAGAGCAGCAGAGGCGATCGGCGGCCACCATTCCGCTCGGTCGATACGGCGAGCCGGAGGAGTTCGGGCGCATGGCGGCGTTTCTCCTCTCCGACGCGGCCGCATACATCACTGGGGCGTCCGTTCAGGTTGACGGCGGCCTCGTGCGGGGCCTGTTGTAAGCGAATTGACATCAATCGCCCGAAAGCTCCTACTGTCGGCCTCAACCAACGTCTGGCTGCGCGAGCACGCCACGAGAACGGCCTTCGTGCGCCGCGCCGTGTCGCGCTTCATGCCGGGTGAGACGGCAGCGGAGGCACTCGCAGCCGCGGCACGATTGCGGCACGCCGGGATCAGCGTGATCCTGACCCACCTGGGTGAAAATCTCAGCGAAGTTGCGGATGCCGAGAAGGAGACGCAGCACTACCTGCGCGTACTGGACGACATCCACGCCTCCGGACTCGACGCGCACATCTCGGTCAAGCTGACACAGCTCGGCCTCGACCTCAGCCCGGACCTGTGCGGTCGCCAGCTGCGTCAGTTGCTCGATCGCGCGGCAAGCTACGGCACGTTTGTCTGGATTGACATGGAGAGTGCGCGGTACGTCGATCGAACGTTGGACGTCCTCCAGCATGCGCGGGCCGCTTCAAGTGACGTGGGAGTCGCGCTTCAAGCCTACCTGCGCCGGACAGCTGCGGATCTGGAGTCGCTATTGCGCGGCGGCGCCGCGATTCGCCTGGTCAAAGGCGCCTATCTCGAATCTGCCAGGATTTCCTTTGCCAGGAAGGGGGACGTCGACGATAACTACTATCGCCTGGCGCGCCGAGTCCTGGAGTCGCAGAGCGGGGCCGTCTTTCACATCGCCACGCACGACGCGATGCTGATCGATCGGCTGAACGCGTCTATCAGGGAGCATTCGATTTCGCCCGCCGCGTATGAGTACGCGATGATGTACGGCGTTCAGGAGCGGCTGCAACGGCAGCTCGTCGCGTCCGGTCAGCGGGTGCGTGTGCTCATTTCGTACGGCGAGCAGTGGTTTCCGTGGTACATGCGGCGGCTTGCCGAGCGGCCTGCGAACATGTGGTTCGTGATGAAAAACATAGTGGGCAGGTAGGGACAGGTAGGGAGCGCCTGCGGCCCGAGCGAGGCGCGAACGCGCCGAGTGAGCGCGAGCGGGGGTGGGGCCCCGCGAGCATAGGGAGAGGTAAGGCAGGTGGGGAGAGCCTGAGCCCTCACCCGAGCGCGAGAGTCTACGCTCGAGCGCGAGGAGCGTCGTCAGCTCGGCAGGCCGAGGGGGGTGGGGCCCCCGAGGAGTAAGAAGATGACCATCGACGAATTGCGCACGTTGCTCGACTACCACTACTGGGCGCGCGACCGCGTCCTGGCCGCGGCCGACGGATTGACGGCGGATCAGCTGAGCAAAGACCTCGGGAGCAGCTTCAAGTCGGTCCGCGAAACACTGGTCCACATCTACGCGGCCGAAAACGCGTGGTGTTCGCGCTGGAAAGGACAGGGACCCTCCGCGCTGGTGTCCGCGGACGGCTTTCCAGACGTCGCGACGCTGCGCGCGAAGTGGAAGGAACTCGAGTCCGACGTGCGCGGCGTTCTCGACCGCATGAGCCGTCAGGGTGTGGACACCGTGATGGAATACAAGATGCTGAGCGGCGAGCCGCGTTCCTCAGTCTTCTGGCACATGCTCCAGCACGTCGTCAACCACGCGTCCTACCACCGCGGGCAAGTGACGACGATGATTCGGCAGCTCGGCGCCAAGCCGCCCGAGGCGATGGACTTGATTGCGTTCTACAGAACGAGGGGATGACGACGCGGAGGTGGGGCGGGCAGGGAGCGCCTGCGGCCATGCCAGCGGGCGCAAGCGCGAAGCGCGCCGCGCACGCGAGGCATCAGCGAGCGGGGGTGGGGCCCCGCGAGAAAGTGAATGATGCCGGGGAGTGCCTCACTCTGGCTCTGGGGCACCCCCGCCGGCCTTGGCGACGTCTTCCTGCTTGACTCGATCGATATTGAACTTTGTCGCGCTGGCCGTGATCTTGTCGAGCGCCTCGTCGAAGTCGAACGACGTCGCCTTCGAGAACCGCGTGTAGTTGACACGTGAGACGACGAACGGCTTGAGATAAGGGCTGGTCAGCCCGCGCGCTTTCAGGCGCTCCACGACCGCCGACACGGCGTCATCCAGTTTCAGGATCTTCTTGCCTCGACGCTCGCGTTCTTTGATGGCCTTCGAAATCGGTTCATCGAGGAACGTATCCACCCGACGGAGGATCGACTGGTAGGCGCCGCCACTCAGGCGGGGTCTTTCCTCATAGCAGACGCCGAGTGTCAGAAACGCAGGCTGATCGAAATCGAACGAAAGGGCGGCCTCTGTCTCGTCCGAAGTCTTTGCCAGGGCCCGCGCCATCCGGATTGTCTCGAGCGACTTTTCGCGGAGGTTATGCGCCTTCTCAGTGTTGAGCGCCAGAATCTTGAACGCGACATCCGGATCCGGGACGAGCAGGGCGATGATCGTGCGCACTCCGAGCTTCTTCAGCGCCTGAAGGCGATGGTTGCCATTCGGCGTCCAGTACCGATCGTCGTGCCTCACCGCGATGATCGGATCGAGGAAGCGGCCGATCGTCTCGACGACCGTCATCAGGCGCTTGACGTGGGCGTCCGACGGATCGCGCTGGAACGGCGTGGGCTCGACGAGATCGACAGGGAATGCGACGAACAGCAGCGGCGTGCCGCCAAACGGATCGCGGTAGGCGCCGAGCATCGCGCCGCCATCACGCTCGACCTGCGCGGCCAGCGGCTGAACATCGTCCGGCTTGACGTTCTTGACTTCGGCCGTCGTCAGTCCGACAGACGAGGGAGCGGCTTTCTTGCGGCGTGCGCCTTTCTTCTTGGGCGGCATGCGGAATGATACATAGATATTTTCGTCAAGTGCTCGCGATCCGATGAGAGAATCAGCTCGCTAGGAGCAGCGAAGAATGGCAAGCGGGTCTGCGCCGGGGAGTGCGCCGTTGGCGGCTGGCACCAAGCTCGGCGTGTATGAAATCGTCAGCCCGATTGGCGCCGGGGGCATGGGGACCGTCTATCGAGCTCGGGACACGCGCCTGCCCCGCGACGCGGCCATCAAGATCTCGGCGGAGGCGTTCACCGAGCGATTCGCGCGCGAGGCCCACGCCATCGCCTCGCTGAATCATCCCAACATCACGACGCTCTACGACATCGGCCCCGACTACCTCGTCATGGAGCTGGTCGAGGGGCCGACGCTCGCCGATCGCATCAAGCAGGGACCGCTGTCGCTCGACGAAGCATCGAGGATCGGGAAACAGATTGCCGACGCGCTCGACTACGCGCACGAACGGGGCATCGTCCACCGCGATCTCAAGCCGGGCAACGTGAAGATCCGCCCCGACGGTGTCGTGAAGGTCCTCGATTTCGGTCTCGCGAAGACCGGCGGGCCGCGCTCGGCAGCAGGCTCCGACGACTCGCCGACGATCACGACGCCCAGAACCGAGGCGGGCGTGATTGTCGGGACCGCGGCCTACATGGCGCCCGAGCAGGTGAAGGGCCACGACGTGGACAAACGCGCCGACATCTGGGCGTTCGGCTGCGTGTTCTACGAGATGCTGACCGGCGGGTCGGTCTACCACGGCAACACGTCGCAGGAGACGATGGCGAGCATCCTTCGGGACGAGCCGGACCTGGCCAAGGTTCCGGCGAGGGCGCGCCGGTTGCTCAAGCAGTGTCTCGAGAAGGATCCGCAGAGAAGGCTGCGGCATATCGGCGACGTCATGCTGCTGCTGGAGGAGCCGGCGTCCGGCGAATACCCAGCGCCCGCGGTGGCACCGGCCGCGGCGAGCACAGCCCCACCCGTTTCCCGTACGAACTGGCTCTGGCCAGGCGTTGCAGCGGGAGTCGTCATCATCGCGGCTGCAGCTGTATTGATGTGGGCGCCGTGGCGCACGCAGACACAGCCGGCAGCGCAGGCTGTGCGCTTTGAAGTCGGCGAATCGGACAAGATGAAGTTTTTCTACGGTGGGGCCATGGCCGTGTCGCCGGACGGCCACTGGCTCGTGTTCCCGGCTACCGGCGAGGACGGCGTGAACCGGTACTGGCTGCGGTCTCTGGACACCGTTGAAGCTCGCGCGCTTCCCGGCACTGAGAGCGCCTACGTGCCAGCCGCCTGGTCAGGCGACAGCCGCTACGTGTTGTTCACCGTGCTGGGCAGCAACAAGCTCCACAGAGTGGATATTCAAGGAGGACCAGCGCAGCAGCTCGCCGAGGTGCGCGGTCAGTTGAATGGCGCCGTGTCGAACAAGGACGGCGTCATCGTGTTCGCGGTGTCTGTGGCAAGCCAGCCGCTGTTCAAGGTGCCGGTCGCAGGGGGTACTGCGGTTGCGCTCACGTCGCTGCAGAAAGGCGAAACAGCTCACCGATTCCCGCAGTTTCTGCCAGACGGGCGTCACTTTCTGTACTTTAGAGAATCGCCCGATCCGAAGCTGGTGGGAGTTTACGTGGGCTCCCTCGACAGCAAACCAGAAGAGCAGAATCTCACACGCCTGCTGGCGACGAACCGGGAGGCATACTACGCCGCCGCGCCCGGTGGCGGTCAAGGACACCTGGTGTTCATGCGCGACACGACGCTGATGGCGCAGCCTTTCGATCCGGTGCGCATGGATCTCAAGGGCGAGCCGACGCCTGTCGCGGAAGGCGTCGATTCGTTCGCCATCCAGTCGTACGGCCTGTTCTCGGTATCGGACAGCGGCGCGCTGGTCTATCGCCTCGGCGCGGGGTCGAGCTTCGTCCCGATGTGGTTCGACCAGCAGGGCAAACCGGCGGCGACGCTGGGTGAACCGGGCGAATTCTCGCATCCCGCCGTGTCGCCCGACGGCACCCGCATCGCGCTGGCTCGCGGCACGGCGGGTTCCCGAGATCTCTGGATCCTCGACGTGGGTCGAACGACGAGCACGCGCCTCACCTTTGATCCGGCCTACGATGACAACCCGGTGTGGTCGCCGGACGGCAGGAATATCGCATTTTCTTCGAACCGCAGCGGTTCGTCGAAGCTGTACGTCAAGCCCGCTGACGGCTCCGGCGAAGAACGCCTCCTGACCGATTCACCGGGCACCCCCACGAGCTGGTCGAAAGACGGTCGGTTCCTGCTCTTCACGAGCCGGTCTGAAAAGACCGGCGCCGACATCTGGGCCTTGCCGAATCCGGGGAGTGCGTTGGGCGACGCCAAACCGTTTCCTGTGCTGGCCACACCGTTCAATGAAGTGGAGGGGCAGTTTTCTCCCGACGGACGCTGGGTGGCCTACAGGTCGGACGACTCCTCTGCAGCCGACATTTACGTGCGGCCTTTCTCGCCAGAACGAAGTACGGGCGCGGCGGGAGCCAAGTGGCTCGTCTCCAAGGGCATCAGTCTCTTTCCACGCTGGCGCGCCGACGGCAGGGAGTTGCTGTACACCGCCATCAACGGCTTCCTCGTCATGGCCGTCGATATCGAGACGAGCAAAGGGTTTCAGGCCGGAACCCCGCGGCGACTGTTCATCGCGCCGCCACCGCTGCTTCCGGTCGAATGGAGTCTCGCGCCGGACGGCAAGCGGTTCCTGTTCATCACGACGCCGAACGGCGGCCGAATGGCGCCGTTTACCGTCGTCGTCAACTGGGCCGCGGCGCTGAAGAAATAGAAGGGGGCCGCGCATCTCTTTGCCCCGTGTCCTGAAGGTGCCCTAGAACACTTTCTCGAGCGGAATCTCCAATCCTGGAAGGAGCGCCGTGGTGAGGATCTCCGACTTCTGATACCGCTGCGGCGACAGGAACCGCGCGCCTGCCCGTCGTAGGGCTTCAATCTCATCGCGATCGGGATCGACCAGCCAGTATTCCCCGACGCCTGCGCGCTCGTACACGTCGCGCTTCAGGCGCTGGTCTCGACTCCGAGTGCCGGGTGAAAGAATTTCGACAACCAGATCGGGTGCACCTTGCAGATTCTTCGACGTGATGAGCTGCGTCCGCGCGGTCGACACGTAGATCAAATCTGGCACGAGGACGTTGATGTCGGAGAGCAATACATCGAACGGCGCCATGAACACTTCCCCGACGAGATGCACGTCAAGATGATTCCGGAATAAGTGGTACAGATTCCCCAGGATGCGCTGGTGCCGCGTGACGGGTGACGGCGTCACGTAGTCCTGCCCTTCGATGATCTCGTGCCGCAGACCATCGTCCGGGAAGCGCACGTAGTCGGCGTAGGTGAGCCTGGTCGAGGAATGTCCCGGCACCGCCGGTGCCTCCGCAGGCACGGATTGTACCATCGTCAAGTCTCAGGGTCGCGGCGCCGCCTCGTGCTGCTCCTCGACGACGGCCTGATAGGCCAGGCGCTTGAAGATATTGCCCTTGTCCAGATCGCCGAACGTCTGAATCATCAGGACGCCGACCAGCTGTTCCTGCGGATCGATCCAGAACGTCGTGCCGGCCGCGCCGCCCCAGTTGTACTCCCCTCGGGACGCGTTGGTCGCGGTCTGACCGGGGCCGCGATTGACGGCAAACGTGAGACCGAAACCGTACCCCGGCGGCGGCAGGCCCGGTATGGCTTTCGGTAGATCACCCAGCACGTCGGACCGCATCAGATCCACGGTCTTCGGGCCCAGAATCCGGACGCCTTCGAGCTGGCCGCCCGCCACGAGCATCTGAACGAAGCGCACGTAGTCGGTGGCTGTCGACACCAGGCCGGCGCCGCCCATGAAGGTGACCGGCTTCTTCTTTGCGCCGTCCTGCTCGGCATCTGTCGAGCGTCGAATGGTGCCATCGGGGTTCAGGCTGTACAAGGTCACGAGGCGGCCAAGCTTCTGCGCGGGCACGTAGAATGCGGTGTCGTCCATCCGCAATGGTTTGAAGATTCGGTCCGCAAAGTACTCATCGAGCGGTTGGCCGGACACGACCTCCACGAGCCGCCCGAGGATGTCCATCGACACCGAATAGTCCCAGACGGTGCCTGGCTGGTGTACGAGCGGCGCGGAGGCGAGGCGCTTCGAGAACTCGGCCAGCGGGAAATCCATCCCGCCAAGTCCGCTCACGCCGAGCTTCTGATAGATCAAGTCGCCCTTCTCGTCGTGCGGACCGGCGTAGTTGAAGCCGGACGTGTGTCGCAGCAGATCGAGGATGGTAATCGGGCGCTCGGCTGGCACCGTGTGGGACAAAACCCGCTTGCCGGTCTGCGGGTCCGTCTTCTCGACGGCGACCTTCATGTTGGCCCATTCGGGCAGATAGCGCGCCACAGGGTCGCTCAGCGAGAAGCGACCCTCTTCGTACAGCGTCATGACGGCCACGCCGGTCACGGCCTTGGTCATCGAGTAGATTCGAAAGATTGCGTCCTTCTGCATCGGCTTGGCGGATTCCTTGTCGGCCTGGCCGTATGTCTCGAAGTACGCCACCTTGCCGCGCCGGGCGATAACTCCGACACCGCCGGCGAGGCGGTTGGCGGCAATCTCGCGCTCCATGGCCGTCCGGATTCGATCGAGACGATCCTTGGACAACCCCACTTCCGCTGGAGCACCGACGGGCAGCTGGCTCTGCGCATGAGCCACTGTGAACAGCGCGACGAGGGCGATGCCGACGCGAAACCAGTGCCGCATGATCTCCTCCAGATTCAAGAGCCGAAAGGCGCCGAATGGTACCACGGTCAAAGACAGACGGGCAGGTAGGGCGGGTAGGTCGGGCGGGTCATGTAGGTCGGGTGGGTCGGGTAGGTCGGGTGGGCTAGAGTGAAACTGTTCGGATAACCCGTTCGGTTCGACGTCACGCGACCTTCACCTCCACGTTGACGCCGAGATCGTGGAGGCGCTGAAGGAGCCGCTTCGCGATCTGTTCTTTGTCGCGTCGGGCGAAGTGCTGCGGGCCGAGGTCGTGATACTCGACGCCGTCGCGGAGCATGAAATACACGGCGGTGAGCATCGACGCGGCGACCGCGAGAATCGCTTTCTTCGGTCCACGCCGGCTCTTGAGGCGAAGAAACTGGGCTTGGAGATAGCTCCCCTTCTTCCGGGTCGCGCCCCACGCCGCTTGGACCAAGGTGGTCTTGAGCCACGGAGCGCCATGGCGGGTGCGAGTGGAGTGACGTTTGCCCGCGCTGACATCGAGGCGCGGACAGAGCCCCGCCCACGACACGAGATGGCCGGCGGTCGGAAAGCGGGCCATGTCGACGCCAATCTCCGCGACGATCACGCGCGCGGCGGTGTCGCTGAGCCCGGCATCGTGGTCAGGAGGCTGATGGCGGCGCGAAAGGGCCCGAGCGCTGTCTCCGAGATGCGCTTCAAGGTCGGTCACCGCGGCTTCGAGCGCTTCAATTTGGGTGAGATGCAGCTGGATCATGTAGCGATGATGCGGTGTGACCCGGCCGTGGAGCGCGTCGACCAGCTGCGCCCGGGTGGCTTTCAGCCGGCCCTTCGTGAGGTCGGCTAACCGCAGCGGGTCCGTTTCGCCCGCGATGAGCGCCGTGAGAATCGCTCGGCCACTGGTCCCCAGGATGTCGCTGATCACCCGGGTCAACTTCAGGTTGGCGTCCTCCAGCGTTTTCTGAATGCGCAAGGTATGACGCGCGATCTCCCGGACCAATTGTTTCCGCGTCCGGGTGAGATCGCGGAGTACTTGGATCGGCGCGGGCGGCACGAAGCTGCTCCGAATGAGACCATGCGCCAAGAGGTCGGCGATCCACGTCGCATCGTTCGTGTCACTCTTGCGGCCGGGCACGTTGCGAATATGCATCGCATTGGCGAGGACGATCGTGAAGGGCCCCTCGAGCACATGCCAGACGGGCTTCCAATAGACGCCCGTGGCTTCCATCGCGACGTGCGTGCATCCGGCGGCCGTCAGCCAATCCGCGAGTTCCAGCAGTCCGCGCGTGGTCGTCGACACGGTGCGATGCTGGTAGGTCACGTCATGACCCGACGCGATGCGCAGGCAGGCGGTCACGCTGTCCGCGTGGACGTCGAGGCCCGCACATCGTGGATACAGAACCTCCATCGTCGACCTCCTTCTCAGCGACGCCGGCGTGGAGTCCGCAGGGGCGAAATCTAGAGTGTGCGCTCACCGGTCGAGCCGGGGTCGCAATACGAGGTGCTCGCGGAACTCCGGGTCCAGCTAGACATCGGGCTCTCGGCACCATAGAACAATCGACCTCAGTGCCGGCGTCGCCGCACACTCTAACGTGTTTCATCGACTACGCGGGTGCATCGTCGACCCGTGGGGAGCTAGACTGAATCGCACGATGAC
The DNA here is from genome assembly GCA_963725105.1 of uncultured Acidobacteriota bacterium. Classification (GTDB taxonomy): domain Bacteria; phylum Acidobacteriota; class Vicinamibacteria; order Vicinamibacterales; family CAVVIG01; genus CAVRXZ01. Next base: position 2,520 of record CAVRXZ010000008.1, on the reverse strand, counting down.
GAGGCGTGTCGTCCCGGCGGAACCACTCGTTCCCCTTGGTGCGACCGCATGATCGGCCCCTGGTGCTTCCTCGATCGCTACGGACCGCTGACGTTCATCGCCGCGCGGCTGGTGTGAGGGTGGTCTCTCTGCGCTTGCCGTCGCGCATGTACGCGACCTTGACCGGCTGACCGATCTTGAGGAGTTCGAGCGCGTACGTGTAATCGTAGATGTTTGCAATCGACTGGCCGGCGATTTCGACGATCAGATCGCCCTTCTGCAGCCCCGCCTGCTCGGCCGGGCCGCCGCCGATGACGCCGCCGAGCAGCAGACCCTTGGCCTCGGACGCGTAATCGGGAATCGTGCCGGTGAAGACGCGGACGCCACCGCGCGAGATCCCCGGCGCCGGCTGATCGACCTTGGTGTACGTCGGCGGCTCGTCGAGATCCGCGACGCGCCGGGCGATCGCGGCGCCGAAATCGGCCACGCGATCGAGGTCCTCGTAGTTAATCCGGTCGGCGGTGTCGGTGGGCCGGTGGTAGTCCACATGCGAGCCCGTGAAGAAATTCAGGCTCGGCACGCCGGCCTGGCTGAAGCTCGTCACGTCGGTCGGCTGATAGGGATCCGGCTGAAGCTGCAGGTCGAATCCGGCCGCGATATTCGCCTGTTCGATGATTCGTGGCCACGCCGTCGACGTCCCGGTCGCCTGAACCGTGAGCTTGTTGTCCTGCATGCGCCCGACCATGTCGAAGTTCAGGTATGCCGCCACCTGATCGACCGGAATCGGTGGCTTCGTGACAAACGCCGACGATCCGACGAGCCCGATTTCTTCACCTGACCAGAAGTCGAGCAGGATGTTGCGTCGCCGCGGCTGCCGGGCGAGTGCTTCGCCAATCGCCAGGACCGCGGATGTCCCCGACGCGTTGTCGTCGGCGCCGTAGTGAGTCTGCCCAGCCTCTTCTTTGCGTGCCAGAGAATTGCCATTCGTGCCGTGCCCCAGATGATCGTAGTGCGCGCCGAGCGCCACCCACGGTTTCGCCATACCGGTCAGGTCCGAAGTCGCTGGCAAATAGGCCACGATATTCCGCGCCGTCTGCCGTTCTCGCACGACGGCGGCACGGAGTGTGACCGCGATGTCGGAGATGGGGAAGCCGGCCACATGGGGGTTGCCCGAGTCGAGCGACTGCTGCACAACGTCGAGCGACTTGTCCGTCACAGCGCCGAAGATCGCCTTTGCAACTCCGGCACTGATGCTGGCCGCCACGATGCCCGAGCCGGCGAGAGCCGTGTCGAAGCTCATTGGAATCGTCTCGCCCGCGTTCGGTGAGCGCGGGCCGGTGACGACGAGCAGTCCCTTCGCGCCGCGCTGGCGGGCGGCCATTGCCTTGTAGCGAAGGTCCGCATAGTTGACGAGAATCCTTTTGGTCTTTTGATCGGCGTCCTCGGGAAAGTACCGCAGAACCAGCACGATCTTGTCTTTGACATCCAGGCCGGCGTAGCTGTCGTAGCCGAAGTCCTGGTTGTCGGGCACGACGATCCCGTAGCCCGCGAATACGAGCGGCCCGCTGATTTCCGCGTTGTCCGAGAATGAAAGAGCCTGAACGTCCGCGCGCGCATCAAACGTTCGCGGGGGGCCACTCGCGGGTTGCACGGTCGCGGCCGATCCGCCGTCTCGGCTGCCCGCCGTGAAATCGAAGGGAACAGCGAAGTCGGTCGAGCCTGGCAGGGGCTTTGCGCCGATTTTCTGCAACTCCGAGACGATGTACTCCGCCGCGAGGCGCTCGCCCGCGGACCCCGTCAACCGACCTTCGAGTCGCTCGGACGCCAGCGTTTCAACGTGGCGCTTCGTCGTCGGCCCGTTGGCCGTTGCGGGTGCCTGCGCCGCCACCCGCATGTGAACAACGACCGCCAACAAGGCTGCCGCGCCGAGCATCCCAGGCCACCTCGATCGCGTCATGATTTCTTTCTTGGTTTCATTTCTTGCTCGGCATGGCGGGCGGCGCCTGTCTCAGCGCCTCGAGCGCCTTCTCGTGATTCCACTGGCCGAGAAACAGCTGGCCGGCAGCGCCGCCCGAGCGGCTCGAGGTCCAGGCGAGCATCTTGCCGTCGGGCGACGGCACCGGCAAGCCGTCGAAACCGTCCGAGTACGTGACTCGCACGGGCTCCTTGAGGCCCTTGACGTCCACCATGAACAGCTCGAAGTTCTCGAATCCGAGCTTGTTCGACGCGAAGATGAAGTATTCGCCTGACGGGTGTTCATAAGGCGCCCAGCTCATCGCGCCAAAATCGGTGATTTGTCGCTGATCACTTCCGTCCGGATTCATCGTCCAGACGTCGGCGATCAGTCCCTGCTCGTCGAAGCGGCGCCACACGATGCGCGATCCGTCGTGGGTGAAGAAAGGTCCACCGTCGTAGCCGGGCGCGTTCGTCAGCCGGCGCGGGTCGGAGCCGTCGGCCCGCATGATGTAGATCTCTGCGAAGTAGCTCGGGTTCTCGCCGAGGAGCTTGCGCTCGCGCTCGTTCAGCGGCCGCGAGTACGCG
>CAVRXZ010000007.1:0-67581 GCA_963725105.1 uncultured Acidobacteriota bacterium | reverse complement strand
AGCTGCCAATGTCGGATCCGTTCGAGCTCTACCTCGTTCGCCACGCGGTGGCCGAAGAGCGGGGCGAAGCGTGGCCGGACGATACGAAGCGCCCACTGACCGCGGAGGGCATCTCGCGATTCCGAAGAGCGGCCCGTGGTCTCGCTACGTTCGGGATGTCGGTTGATGTCATTCTGACGAGCCCGCTCACGCGCGCACGACAGACAGCGGATATCCTGGCCGCTGCGCTCGATGCGCGTATTGTCACGAGCGATGCTCTTGCACCGGGCGGCTCCCATCAGGCGATTCTTGGAGATCTCGAAAGACATTCAAAGAAGGCAGCGCGTATCGCGCTCGTCGGCCACGAACCCGACATCGGCCAGCTGGCTGCGCGTCTCTGTGGCTGGCGACATCCGTTGGTGTTCAAGAAGGGCGCGGTGTGCCGGATCGATGTGGACGCTCTGCCGCCCGGGGGGCCTGGCCAGATACGATGGTTTGCGCCGCCTCGAATGCTAAGGTCCTTACGGAACTAGCACTTACAGGAAGTTACCCAGAATTTACATGCCGAATGTTCGGCTCGGGTCACAATCACCGGGCAATGTTTACCATCAGCCTTCGTCATGACGCGGAAACCCGGCGGTTCTCGCTTCATTCCTCTCCCGGGTCTGGCTGGGTCATCGTCCGCGAACAGGACCGCCGCGAGATCCGCCAGCACTATGAAGACTGGCATCGCGTCGAGCGGGCGATGGCGGCGCTGAGGTCGGAAGTTCAGGAGCTCGAAGCTCGCGGCTGGCAAGTTGCGGGGGACGAAGCGAAGGCTTCCTGACCTGGTCTAGTCGACGAACCGATACCCGAGTCCCACCACGGTTTCAATCTGTCGTCCGGCGGTGCCAAGTTTGTTGCGCAGACGGCCGACGTGCACGTCAACCGATCGCGTTTCGACAAGCCGGTCGTAGCCCCAGACCCGCTCGAGCAGCCGATCGCGCGAGATGACGCGATTGCGATTCTGAACGAGGTATCGCAGCAGCTCGAATTCGCGCCGCGTGAGCCGGATGGCCATCCCGTCGACGGTCACCGCCACCGACTCGAAGTCCGCATTCAGATGCAAACCCTGGTAGCCGTTGGGTGCACGCTCTTCGATGGTCGCGCGCCGGCGCAGGACGGCCCGGACACGCGCGGTCAGCTCGCGCAGACTGAACGGCTTCGTGACGTAATCGTCGGCTCCGAGATCGAGGCCGTTCACGCGATCGTTCTCGCTGGTACGGGCGGTGAGCATGATGATGGGGACGTTTTGTCCGTCCGGGCGCGAGCGGAGGATCCGGCACACTTCGATGCCGTTGAGAACGGGAAGGTTCAAGTCGAGAATGATGAGATCGGGCGGCCGATCGGATACGGCCTTCAGCGCCGCGTCGCCGCTGTGAACAATCTCGGCGTCAGCCTGGCCAGTTCGCTCGAGCGTGTGTTTGATCAGCCCCGCGATGTCTTGCTCATCTTCGACGATGAGGACTCGGTGTTTGGTCATCTCGTGTTGTGTACGACGTTACTGACAGCACGTTTCACGCCCGTATCGGGTTTGTTAAATGTGGGGAACTTCTGTATCGTGCTGGTTGAGGCGGCTCGTACCGTCTCGTGCCGTTCCTGGGCGGCGAGTTTCGTTGCCGCGTCCTGTGGCGGCGGTTGCTTCGATGTCAAAGCTATTCCATTGGCCAGCAGGCTTGGAGGCAGGCGTCACCCGCTGAGCCCCCACTTGATGCCCGCCCAGACGCGCTCGTGCAAGAAATAGCCAACGGTCGTATAGATGTTGCTGATGATCATGAAGCCCGCTGCCGTCTTCACTTGTCCCGTGAGCAGGTAGATAATCAGGAAGTCCAGGCAGACGATGACGCCTCGGTACGTGATGGCCTTCATGATGGAGCGTTTTCTGCTTGCACGAGCTTTCATGGTCGCCTCCCCGTTCTGTTAGCCGCGCGGGCAGTGTATCGGCCTTTCCATGTTAGCGGCCTGTGTTGAATGTGGTCTGAAGAGTGCCTTAATACTTGTGTGCGAGCGGATCCAACTCGGCTGAGCTCTCGACACCGGGAGTATCGACGGGGATTGTTGCCCCGGATTCCTATATGCTGGCGCCGTTTAACGTGACAATCATCTGAAACGACAGCGATGTGAGCTGTGTTGTCGGAGAGCTAGCGCGTCTCTGCGTCAGCCGCACGGCTTGATCGAGCGGCTCCTCCAGGAGCCGACAGATCTCCCGCGGACGGCTCCGAATGGGCACTAACGGCGCATCACCATGGCTTGTTGGTTCACGATCCCGTGAAGCGTAACGATTTGGAAGGAGCAGAGATGCCTGAGCTGATGACCCGCCGAGAAACGCTGAAGCGCGGTCTGATCGCGGCGAGCGCGCTGGCGCTGGTGCCCGAATGGGCATGGCCGGCTCTGGCTCAAGGCGAGGTGGACGTGCCGTTCACGGATATCCCGGCCACCTTCAACCCGATCAACCCCAACGGCGTGAACCGGCTGCTCGACCTCCGGAAGATCGACGGCCTCATCACGCCGACCGACCAGTTCTTCTTCATCCAGCACTACAACAAGCCCGAGATCGATCCGGCTGCGTATGGCCTGAAGCTCACCGGGCTGGTCCATAAGCCGATCGAACTGACACTCGCTGATCTCAAGACCATGAAGTCTGTGGATATCGTCAACGGCTACGAGTGCTCCGGCAACAGCGCGCGCGCGATGCAGGGGCTCTCGTCGAACGGCCGGTTCACGGGGGTACGCCTGCGCGACGTGCTGAAGCGGGCCGGTGTGGACGACCGCGCAAGGGAAGTGGTGTTCTTCGGAACCGACCGTGGCAAGGAAGAGGTGGTGTTCCGTCAGCAGACGTTCAAGATCGAGCAGCAGTTCGCGCGCAGTATCACGCTGGAGAACGCCATGAGGCCGGATCCCCTGCTGGCTTACGCGCTGAACGGGCAGCCGTTAACGCGCGACAGCGGGTTTCCACTCCGGCTCATCATGCCGGGCTGGTACGGCGTCGCCAACGTGAAGTGGCTGTCGGAAGTGCACCTGCAGGAGGCCCGGTTTCTCGGGAACTTCCAGGCTCGATGGTACCGAACGATGCGCACGGTGGGCGGCTCGGGAGGGGAGGCCGACCCCGAGACGCAATGGGTGGAGACAGAAGTCACGCGGCTGCAGCTGAAGTCGGTGATTGCCAGAGTCAGGCGAACGACTGGCGCGCACCAGATCCTCGGGTTCGTCCTGAACGATGGCACGCCCCTGAAATCCGTCGACGTGCAGATTGATGGCGGCGCGTGGCAGCGAGCGACGCTCGATCCCGCCAACACCCAGTATTCCTGGAAGCTGTTTACCTATCGGTGGGAGGGGGCCACGCCAGGTGAGCACACGCTGGTGTCCCGAGCCACAGATGTGAAGGGCGTCGTCCAGCCGGCGGCTGCTGATCTGGCGACGAAGAAGACGTTTCTCGAAGACAACTCGCAGTTCCCGCGCAAAGTACGGATCGCCTGAAGGAGGAGATCGCCATGGCTATGCGCGCTGACCAGACCCGCCGAACGTTCCTGTCGGTGTTGACTTCTCTCGCGGGCGTAGCTTCGGTCAGCGCCGTTGACAGTGAGGCGGCTACGCAGGTCCCAACGGCAACGGCGCCAGCCGGAACGTGGGATCTGCGCTGGATGGATGAGCTGAAGGGCCAGCACAAACAGGTGTTCGATCTGGGCGAGGTCGATCTCGCTGCGGACCCCCGTCCCTTGCGCTTTCCGAAAAACTACCTGGATACGTTCCGGGACGTGTTCGCGCTCGAATTCCCAGAGGTCCGGACGCTTGTGGGCATTTCAGGTCGGGCGTTTCCCATTAATGCCTCTGACCGGCTCTGGGAAAAATACGCGCTGGGTGACTACCGGTCGAAGATCGTGGACCCGGCCACGATGAAGCCAGCTGTCCGCAACATCTTCATGGACGACGGCACGATGGGCGTCAAGGCGTTGCAGGCGCGGGGCACGATTTTCTGGCAGTGCAATATCGCGCTGAGTAACATCGCACAGCAATTGGCGGCAGCGCGGCAGTTGTCGCCGGCCGAGGTGCGTGCGGATCTGATGGCCGGGTTGAACCCGGGCGTACGCCTGGTACCGGCGCACGTCATGGCGATGGGCCTTGTTCAGGAACGGGGCGTCACTTACGTGAGGATCTGACGGCTGCGGACAGCGTCCCTGGGGATGAATCAGGCCATTCAACCCCGCTCCCATTCGATGAGCACGTTCAGGTTGTAAGGCCGGCGACCCGGAATGCTGAGTACGTGGCGTACCCGGCTGGCAGGTTCCACGCTCGATATCCGTGCTGCGTCAGGAATCGCGTCGCGTAGTACGCGCGCTGTCCCACGCCGCAGGAGATCCAGATGTCCCGGTTCGTCGGCAACTCGGCGTAGCGCTCGCGCAGCTGCGAGAGTGGCAGGTTGACGGCGCCTGGCATGTGCCCGGCTGTGAACTCCTCAGGCTCGCGTACGTCGAGGAGCAGCGCATCGCTGTGGCCGAGCGCCGACCAGTCCGCCACCGGCATGTCGCCGTTCAGGACGTTCTCGGCCAGCATACCCGCCAGGTTGACCGGATCTTTTGCGGCCCCGAATTGCGGGGCATAACACAGCTCGGCGGCGGCGAGGTCGTGGACCGTGCCACCAAACTGGATCGCGGTGGCGATGACGTCGATCTCGAGCGACTCGTCCAGCCTCTGCAGTCGTGCCGCGCATGACGCGCCTCCAGCCACGCCGCCGACAACGAGCACACGGCGCCGGACAGACGCGGCTACACGAGACGGTGCGGGAGTATCAGGCAGATCGCTCATGGGACTCCAATCGAGAAGCGTTGAGGTCCCTAGCGTACCGTTCACGACGTGGTCGTCATTGCGCAAGACTGCGCGCCCACGACAGGATTCACATACGCGAAACTGACACGGTACGTCGACGTTACAGGCGTGCGCTATCGTGCGTACATGAGGTCCGAAGACCTGCGGGAGGGAACAAGCCACCCCGGCTCATGACGATGAGTGTTATCGTCTGCGCGCACAACGAGGCTCGATTCATTTCCCAGTGTCTTTTTTCGCTGCTCACGCAAACCCGCCCGCCCGACGAAATCCTGGTCATCAACAACGCAAGCACGGATGAAACCGCGGCGGTGGCGCGTGCCGTGCCCGGAGTTCGCGTGATCGACGAGCCGCGCAAAGGCCTGGTGGTGGCGCGCGAAACGGCGCGCCGAGCTGCGCGCGGCGACGTTCTGGCGTATCTCGATGCGGACTGCCGCGCTCCCATCTACTGGCTCGAGCGGCTCGAGCGCCGATTCGAGGAATCGGAGAGTCGCATGGCCGTCACCGGTCCGTACCGTTTCTACGACTGGGACCTGGCGAGCCGTATGCTGATTCTTGCGTACGACATCGTTGTTGCCGCGCCTACTCATCTGTTGGTGCACAAGGCGCTCAGACTCGGCGCGGTTCTCTACGGCGGAAATTTCGCAGTCCGCCGGGAAGGACTCGCGCAGATCGGCGGCTTTGACTGCAGCATCGAGTTCCATGGCGAAGATACCAATCTCGGACGCCGTCTGACGCCGCTCGGCCGGGTCGAGCTCTGCGCTGACTGCTGGATGTGGACATCCGCCCGGCGATATCACGCGCTGGGGCGGCGTCGCGTATTCGGTCTTTACGTACGAAATTTCGTCTCTGAAATCCTCAGGCATCGACCAGCCGATGCCGAGCATGTTGATGTGAGGGGGTAGCGTGCCTGGGTACGAACCGTTCCTGCTCTGCGACTTTCACGTGCACACCCGATGGAGTGACGGCCGCCTGACGATTCGTGAAGTGATCGACCTGTACGGACAGACGAGGCAGTTCGATGTCATTGCCATCACCGATCACATTCTGATGGCGAAAGACCTGTTTGCTCGAGCGGGACGCCTGGCGTCTTTCGGATACCGGCGCTTTTCGGTCACACCCGATCGCTTTAAGGCGTACCTCGACGAGATTGACGCCGAAGCCTGTCGAGCTAAGCAGCTCTACGACCTCCTGGTCATTCCCGGTGCGGAGATCACGCAGAACCACATCCGCAGCAAGAAGAACTCCCATATCGTGGCGTTGAACCTTGCGGAGTACATCAGCGCCGATCAACCAGCCGAGAACATTCTCAAAGAGATCAGGCGACAGGGCGCCCTGAGCATCGCCTGCCACCCGCATCATCGGACGACGCGGCGGGTGGAGATCAGCACGTGTTATCTCTGGGATCATCGCAAGCGGCTGGTCGATCTCGTGGACGTTTGGGAGGCGGCCAACCGCGACGATCTGTTTTCGGTGACGAGCCTCAAACACTACCCGTACGTCGCCAACAGCGACTTTCATAAGCCGAAGCATCTCTATTCGTGGAAGACGCTGCTGCGCTGTGACAAGAACTGGGACTCGATTGCGCGCGCACTGCGATCGAACGTGGACGTGGCCCTGACGCTGTACCGGAGAGGGTCGTGGGCTGCGTGACGACTTTTCCTCGGCGGCCGGTGGCCGGTAAGAAGTGACCGCGGCCCGGGGGCTCATGCTCCTCATTCTGCGGTCAGCCTCCTTTTTGCCGGGCACCGGGCGCCGAGCGAATCCAAGGTAGAATTTCCTCGCGAGACACCTGCGTCCGTTCCCCTCATGAGCTTTCTGTTATGGCTCAGCGACACGCCGCTTGCCGTCTGGGCTCGTGAGTCGGACTCTGTCTGGGGCTATCCGACCGTTCTCTTCCTTCACACGCTCGGTCTGGGAATCCTGGTGGGCTTGACGACGGCCGTCGACTTCCGTGTTCTTGGTTTCGGCGATCGTGTCCCGCTCGCGCCGATGGAGAAGTTCTTCCGGTTCATCTGGGCGGGTTTCTGGATCAACGCGGCGTCAGGAATCGGTTTGCTCATCATCACGCCCACCAAACTCGTCAACCCGGCGTTTTTCGTCAAGATGACGCTGATCGCGGCCGGTGTCGTCGACATGTGGCTGCTGAAGCGGAGAGCGTTTGGGAAGGCTCAGGAAGAGGGCGGCGTCCCTGCCAGTGCGAAAATTCTGGCGGTGTCGTCACTCGTGATCTGGGCCGGCGCCATTACGGCTGGGCGATTGATGGCCTACGTGGGCACGGGACACTGACGCGGTTCCGAGGAGCTAGTTGTGTTGCAGCATCTTTCTGAATGGCTCGTGAATACGCGGCTCTCGGGCTTCGTGACCGGCCATTCCTGGGTGTGGCCGGCGTGCGAGACGCTTCACTTTGTCGGTCTGGCCCTGCTCGTTGGGAACGTCGGGCTACTTGATCTGCGCCTGCTCGGCGTCGAGAAGCGTCTGCCGGTCGCCCCGCTCGGACGTTTCGTACGCTGGGCCATCCTTGGATTTGTCATCAACCTGGTGACCGGGATTCTGTTCTTCGTAGGGAATCCCTTCCAGTACGTCAGCAACATCGCGTTCGGCTACAAGCTCGCGTTCATGGCGCTCGCTGGCCTCAACGTCGCAATCTTCTACGCGACGGGTATCAACCGTCAGATTGAGCTGCTCGGGCCTGGGGACGATGCTCCGGTTGCCGCGAAGGTGACGGCGGGTGCATCGTTGCTCCTGTGGATCGGCGTCATGTACATGGGCCGGATGCTGCCCTACATCGGCAACTCGTTCTGACCGCGTTCACTTGAGCGCTCCTGTCTGGTAACGCAGCGCCGTCTGCCGCGCCTGATATTCATACCGCGCCGACGCCTGATCGATTTCCGCCTGGGTCTTGTTCAGCTGCGCCTGCGTGAGCTCGACAATCGAGCTGAGGCCCAGGTTGTAGCGGGCCTGGGCCAGCTCCAACGAGTCCGAGGCCTGCGCGAGCAATTGGTTCGTCAAGTCGACCCGCTGGTACGCCGTTTTGACGTCGAGCCACGCGACGGTCACATCGCGGGTTACGTGATTCTCCAGGTCCACGAGCTGTTGCCGCTCGGCCATGTCTCGCAGCGAGGCGTCCGCACGCCGCGCGGAGAAGAGACCGCCGTTCGAGATCGGGATCGTCATGTTGATCCCGAGTGCCGCATACTGGTCGTTCAAGCCGGTCTGATGCCACGGGGTGATCCCAGCCGCGCCCCCAATCGACACAGATGGCCACCAGAGGGCCCGCTCCGATTCGGCGAACTTTGCTGTCGCCTGTTCTGCAAGCCGACGGGCCGCTACGTCGGGTCTATCTCGGAGCGCCTGCGCAACCAGCGCCGGCGCGTCGTCGGTTGGAGGTGCGGGCATCGGTTCATCAGACAACAGGTAGCTTGCCGGCCGCGCGGATCCCATCGCCGCTGTGAGTCCGGCGTAGGCGGACTGCAGATCGCTCTGGGCCTGTGCCAGGAGCAATTGGGCCTGGCTCAGGTTGACCCTCGAAAAGCTGAGATCAAGCGTCGATCGCAGCCCGCCTGACGCCAGTGCACTAACCTGGTCTACGACGAGCTGCCGGGCTTCCACTGTCTGCTGCGCAACTGTGAGCACTGCTTTTGCGCGGAGCGCGTTGAAGTACGCCGAGTCCACCTGCAGAAGCACTTCCGCGCGGCGGGTCGTGACGTCCTGTTCCTGGGCGTTGGCCCGGAGTGTCTGGCTTCGAACGAGATCGCTTGTCCGACCGAAGTCGCTCACGAGTTGCGAGATGGCCACGCCGGTCGCGAAGCGATCGAGAATCGTCGGGTTACTCAATCCGCCAGCGGTGATTCGCGTGCCATCCGCCGCCGTAACGCCCGTCACGCTGCCGAAGAGTGTCGGCATGTAGGCAGACCGGGCCTCCCTGGCCTCTTCGCCGGCGGCAAGTGCGAGGTATTGGTCCGCCCTGATCTGAGGGTGATTGGTGAGCGCCTGTTGCTCCGCGTCGCGAAGCGACAGCCGCACAACATCATCGGCGACAGCCTGGGGTATCCCGACCGCCATCCACAGAGACGACGATGAGTAGTTGGCGGCGCATCACTGATTCTCCACGATGGGCGTCGTCCGGCGGCGGTACCACATCAGGTAAGCGGCCGGTACGACGAAGACGGTCAGCGCCACGGATACCAGGAGCCCCCCGATGAGCGCGCGCGCCAGCGGCGCGTACGCCTCGCTGCCTGTGCCGAGCTTCAGCGCCATCGGGATGAGGCCGATGACCGTCGCGAGCGACGTCATGAGGATCGGCCGGAGTCGGATCCGGCACGAGTTGACGACTGCGTCCACAAGGGACATGCCGTCCTCTTCCAGACGGTGCGTGAACTCGACGATGAGAATACTGTTGGACACGACGATGCCGACCATCATTAGAACGCCCATGAGCGACTGGACATTCAATGTGGTCCCCGTCAGGAACAGCGCTGCGATCACGCCGGTGATTCCCGTTGGAACGGCAAGCAGGATCAGGAGGGGGTCCGCGAACGATCGGAACTGAGCCACCAGAATCAGGTAAAGGAGAACGATCGCGAGAATCAGCCCGAAGCCAAAGCTCGTGAACGAGGCTTCCATTCCTTCGACCATGCCGCGGATGTTGACGCGTATGCCGGCCGGCAGCGTGGTGTCGCGTAGAATTCGCCGGATGCCGCTGGCCGACCGCGCCGAGCTCCTCGCCTGCCGGGTTCACGTAGACGTCGATGACGCGTCGGATCTGGTAGTGGTCGATCTCGGTCGGCGAGTTGATCGGGGTGACTTTGGTGACGGCGTCGAGCAGCGTCGGTTCTTTCACGTGCTCGGCGTGCAGCGGGATGCTGCGCAGGTCGAGGACGTTTCGGACGGTGTTCTCGGGGTACTGCACGGTCAGCATGTAGTCGTTGCCGCTCTTGGGATCGACCCAGTAGCTCGGCGCGATCATCTGGTTTGAGGTCAGCGCCGTGATGACGTTGTTGACGACCTCACGCTGATTGAGTCCGAGATCGGCGGCGCGCTCGCGGTCGATGTCGAGACGCAGCGACGGATAGTCGATGTCCTGGGGGATATAGACATCGCTGACGCCGGGCAGCCGCCGGATCGCCGCCGCAATGCCCGACGCCGACGCGTAGACCTTGTCGAGGTCGCTGCCGTTCAGCTGCACGTCGATGGGCGCCGCCAGCCCCTGGTTCAGGACTGCGTCAACAATGCCGCCCGACTGAAAGTACGTGGTCAGGTGCGGCAGTTCGTTCTGGAGACGCCTTGCGTACGCGCGCCATGTAGTCGTAACTCCCCACGCGGTGGTCCTCGGTGAGGGCGACCTGGACCGTGGCGGTGTGCGGTCCCGCGTTGCTCGTATAGAGCGAGGAGAAGCCCGGCTGGACTCCGATGTTCGACACGATGAGCGCGAGATCGTGCGCGTCGACATTACGTCGCACGAGCGCCTCGACCTTGCGCACTTCGTCGGCGGTCACTTCGATTCGGCTGCCTGACGGCGCTTTCAAGTTCATGACGAATTGGCCAGCATCCGTTCGAGGGAAGAAGGCGACGCCCAGGAAGGGGTACAGGGCGAGACTGGCAACGAAGACCGCTGCCACCATGCCCAGCACTCGGCGAGGCTGGCGCAGCGCGCGCCGCACACGCCCTTCGTACCAGCCGAGCAGCCGTTCGAAGTGCGCCCCGAAGGCGAGATTGAACCGCTCCAGGGCCCCAAGCGGCGCCGCTCCAGTCTCCGCCGGGACCGGGGCCGCGTGGCTCGGGGCCTTCAGAAACCTCGCGCAGAACAGCGGCACCACGGTCATCGCGACGAAGTACGATGCGACCAGCGCCAGCACTACGGCTACGGCCAGTGCCGAAAACAGGAACTTGCTGACACCGTACAAAGAACGTAACGGGGAAGAACACGACCGAGCTGGTCAGCGTCGCCGCCAGAACCGCGAGTGACACCTCCTCGCCGCCTTTCTCCGCCGCGACCGCCGGCGATTCACCCATCTCGAGGTGGCGGAAGATGTTCTCGAGCACGATGACGGCGTTGTCGATGAGCCGCGAGAACACCAGCGCGAAGCCCGCCAGCAGCATCGTGTTGATCGAGCTGCCGCCCGCGTACAGCATGATGATGGCGCACAGCACCGACAGCGGAATCGACAGGAACACGCCGGCCGTCGCGCGCCCGCTCCCGAGGAAAACGAGCACCATCAAGCCGGTCAGGACGAGACCGATACCGCCTTCGTCGAGCAGAGTTTCGATTGCCCGTTTCACGAACAGCGACTGGTCGAATACCACATCAGCCTTGAGCTGCGCGGGGACATCGAGCAGCCTGCTCACGACGTTCTTCACGCCATTGACGACCGCGATCGTGTTCGTGTCGCCCCCTTGCTTCATGACGGGCAGGTACGCCGACGGCTGGCCGTCCACCTGCACGATGTTGTTCTGGATCTGATTGGCGTCTTCGGCGTGTCCGATGTCGCCCACGAGCACCATGGATCCGGCGGCGGTCTTGACTGGAATCCGGTTGATGTCGGGCACGCTGCGGAACTGGCTGTTGGTGAACAGCGTGTAGTCGAACGGGCCGATCTTGACGTCTCCCGACGGCAGGATGAGGTTGGCGTTGTTGACGGCCCGCACGACGTCCATCGGGCTCATCTGGTACGCCGCCAGCTTGGCCGGATCGACGTAGACCATGATCTGACGGTACTTGCCGCCGAATGGAGGGGGGACCGATGCGCCTGGTACCCCCGCGAGCTGGTTCCGAATAGTGAACTGGCCGAGATCCCGCAGCTCGGTTTCGGTCAGGCCCTGCGCCCTTTAGCGTGATGAGGCACACGGGGAGGCTCGATGCGTCGAACTTCTGCACGATCGGCGGCAGCGTGCCTGGAGGCAGGCGGCGCAGGTCGGCCATGGCCAGGTTGGAGATTTCGTTCACGTCGGAATCGGCGTTCGTGCCCGGCTGGAAGAACACCTTGATGATGCTTACGCCCGGCAGCGAGCGCGATTCCATGTGATCGATGCCCGCGCCCAGCGTGAAGAACCGCTCGAACCGGCCCGTGATATCGGTCTCGATCTGTTCCGGAGGCATGCCGTTATAGAAAGTGGCGACCGCCACCTGCGGGATGTTGATGTCGGGGAACAGATCGACCGGCATGCGGACCAGGCTCGTCAGACCGACGATCGTCACGATGAGGCTGACCACGACGATGAAGTGCGGATTGCGGATGGAGAAGCGGGACACTAGCGTCCTCCCTCATTTCGCGGTTCCGGACGATCAATTTCGGGCTGACGTGCGTTCCAGTCTTGAGCTGTCCACGGTTGCCCGTTACCACGAGATCGCCCGTCCGTCAGCCCACTCTTTACTTCGACGCGGTCGGCCGCCTCGAGGCCCAGCGTCGACTGTGCGGGTCTCCGCGCGTCCGTCGCCATCGATCACCATCACCTGAGTCGAGTTCTCGTGGCGATCGACCGCCTGGACCGGCACGACGAGTACGCCCTTCGCCTCGTTTAGCACGAGCGATGCGTTCGCGATACATTCCCGGCACGAGTTCGAGGCTGGGGTTCTCGACATCGACCTCAACCTGCATCGTCCGGGTGTCGCTGTTCAGCCGGTCGGCGAATCGCGCGATCGTGCCCTGAAAGGTCTTGCCAAGCGCCTGCACGTCCAAGTCAACGGCGCTGCCGAGCCGAATGCGCGAGACGGCGGACTCCGGAACGGGAATGACGAGCCGCAGCGTGCTGTTCTCCGACAGCCTCACAAGCGGCAGCGCCTGCGTCTGCGACGACGTGCCGGCCTGGATCATCGCACCCGTGTCGGCGTACCGGTGGGTGATGACGCCCGCAAACGGCGCAGTGACTCGCGCGTAGTCGAAGAGCGTCTGTGTCCGGTTCTGCGTGGCCTTGGCGATTTCGAACTGCTCGCTGCGCAGCCGCCACTGCCGCCTGGGCGGTCGCCACCTGGGCTTCGGCGACCCGATCGCGACCGGTCGCCTCGTCGATGTCCTGCTGCGCGAGAAGGCCCGGCCGCGTGTTCATGACGCCCGACAGTCGGGTCGAAGCCAGATGCGCGACCTCGTGCGCCGACTCGGCTCGGTTGAGATCGGCCTGCGCGCGCCGTACTTCTTCCTGGGCCTTCCGTATTGCGGCCTCGTCCTGCCTCAGCTCGTCCTGCAGTTCGGGAACTTCGAGCACCGCCAGCAGTTGGCCGCTCTTGACGCGATCGCCGACGTCAACCGTGATTGTCTTGAGATAGCCGGCGACTTTGGCGTGGACCTCGATTTCCTGGAACGGCCGGAACGCCGCGGCCACCTTGAGCACCTGCCGGATGTCGCCGCGACCGATTCTGGCGGCGGCGACCGTCGGTCGTTCGTCCTGAGACCGGTCGGCCGCCTGCGCGTCGTGCCGGGCACAAGCGGTGGTTGTGCCCAGCGCGACGACCGCCATGAACGCCGCTGCGAGAAGTGTCTGGTCATTCGAGATGCCTCAGCGATTGTTCGAAGCGCGTCCAAGCGAAAACTGTGGTGAACGGCACAGTGCAATGACCGACTGTTCCGCACTGCTCATCTGCTGGCAGACGGCGGGAAGCTGCTCGACGAGATCTTCCGGAATGCTCAGCAGTCCATGACGATCGCCGTACAGGATGTCGCCGGAGCTGATGCGCAACCCGCCAATCGTGACGGCTTCCCCGAAGTCGACGATGTGCGCGTACGCATGCGAGACAGCGACGCACGATGCAAAGAGCTGGAAACCGGCGGCATGAACGCTCGGCAGATCGCGAACCGCGCCGTTCGTAGCGTAGCCGACACATTCGAGCGTCTTCAGGATATTGGCGTGAACTTCGCCGACGAATGCGCCCGTTCCCGGCCGTTCGTCGGCATCTTCGACGACGACAAAGCGTGGCGGGGGAACCGACGTGATGTAGCTCCACCACTCCGTCCGTTCGTGGTAGTTGTGACCGACCGGAGGCGGTGTGGAGCAGTGGATACGGGCCGTCACGGCTCGGCCGATAACCGGAGGTATATCGTCGAAGAGACCTCGAATGGTCGAATTGGCGAAGCCTTCGTTACGCAGCCGACGGTCGAACCTCTCGATGGCATTTGCCAGTGCGCAAGTATCGAGACGGCCATACGCCTGAATCAGCTCACTGGTGAGCTGTGGCATGGGCACTCCATGTTCGGGCACCCGGGGCCGACCGAGACGTTCAGTTGAAGCGAGGAACGTTAGAGAACGCGGGCGGGGGGCGCGCGAAGACCGAGGCCGTACCGAGGTAGGCGGCCCGATAAGGCTCTCATCGTCGGGCGGGACGACGCGCTGGACGATGAACGAAGTAGGTCGGCCGTCGTTCGGTCGGACGGCCGCGATGTCGGGGCGAACCACAAGTGGGATCCCGTGGTGTTTCCCCGACTTTGGGCAGGCCGGACTTGGGAAACGGGCCGGTGGCGTCCAATGCCTGCCGCGCCCTGATCAGGGGCGGGAACAGAATCAGCGCCGCCAAGAAGGCCGACCGCCGTGGCACGCACCGGCATCATTTCGTCTCCCGCAACTCTACCGGGTCGCTCATCCGATCGCAAGAGCGGCCCTCATAGCGCGTCGCACGAGAATTTACCGGCCCGGGGGCCGAACGACATGAAGGCGTCATGGGCAACTGTCACCATGCTAACGGGTTGATTCCGACCGCTTTGTTGGAGGAACCGACGTGCTTGCTGAACAGCGCAAAATACTCGACCGCATCCGCATGGAGTACGTCGAGATGCCCGATCTCTGCCTCACCTTCTTCCAGGCGCGCCGCCTCTGGAACCTCGAGCCCGATCTCTGTGACAGCCTGCTGACGGCCCTCATTGGGGAAGGGTTTCTCATGAGGACCAGCGAAGGGACGTTCCGCCGGCGCACGAGCGATCGCGTTGCAATGAGGGTCAGCGTGTGAAGGCCGCTGATTTAACGCAGACGTAACGCTCGCGAAGCACACAGGATACACGCACTCCATACCCTTCGGACCACACTGCTGAGACGGGCACCTGGCCCGTGAAGGAGGCGACTTGAAACATTGGCGTTGGGTTGGAATTGCGGCCTGGGTAGCGCTTTGTGGCTTGGGATTCGGAGGCGTCGTTTCGGCGCAGATCACCCCGGCGGCGGCCTCGACACCGCCCGACGACACGCCGTCAATCAGAGTCGGGGTCACTCTGTACACGGACTACACGTATACCCTCAATCCTGAGTCCAAGGACGCGGACGGCAACACCATCAACCCGAGCGCGTTCAACGTGAGTCGGAGCTACATCAACGTTACCGGGAACATCTCCCACCTCATTGCGTTCCGAATCACGCCGGACGTGACTCGTGAAAGCGGTCTTGTAACGCTGGGCCCCGGCAGCACCATCTCGAACGACAGCCTCGTGTTTCGCATCAAGTACGCGTTCGCGCAGTTCAACCTCGACGACTGGATGACGAAAGGATCGTGGGCACGTTTCGGGATCCAGCAGACGCCCCTCCTCGACTACGAAGAAGGGATTTACCGTTACCGTTTCCAGGGGACGACGTTTACGGAGCGCGAAGGCTTCTACAATTCGGCCGACGCCGGGGCGTCGTTTCACTATAATTTCCCCTCTAACTTCGGCGACCTTCACGCCGGTTTCTATAACGGCGACGGCTACACGAAGCCTGATCCGAATGACCAGAAGGCCTTTCAGATCCGCGGAACCCTTCGGCCTTTCGCCACGAAAACGCCGGTTCTGCGCGGGCTTCGAATCACCGGCTTCTATTTTGGCGACAATTACATCAAGGATGCGGAACGAACGCGCGCAGTTGCTCAGGTTACGTTCGAGCACCCGTACATCAATACCGGCTTCGACTACATCAATGCTCACGATCAGACGTCAATCACCAAGCCGAACATCGAAGCCAATGGGTGGTCTTTCTGGCTGACCCCGAGAACGAAGAACGGCTGGGAGGCATTGATCCGGTACGATCACATGAATCCCGACTCCCGGTTCGACAATCAGGTCCGAGAACGGACGATCATCGGCATCGCCTATTGGTTCCCGCATCAGGGGAACGTCAACACGACATTGATGGTGGACTACGACGGCCAGACATTCGACAACTTCAATCCGGGGCTGCCGTCGCAGAAGAAGATTGCCGTGCACGGGCAGGTCAATTTCTAGGAGGCCAGTTCAATGAGAACGCTTACCAAAGTCCTCGTCTCTCTGGGCTGTGCGCGCCGCCCTCGTTGCAGCTGTGGCCGCACAGACTCAGCAGATCAACGGCGCCGGCGCGACGTTTCCGTACCCGATCTATTCCAAGTGGTTCTCCGAGTACAACAAGCTGCACCCGAACATCCAGATCAACTATCAGTCGATCGGATCGGGCGGCGGCATCCGTCAGGTCACCAATCAGACCGTGTTCTTCGGGGCGACCGACGGCCCGATGACGCCGGATCAGATGCTGGCCGCGCCCAGCAAGCTCCTGCATTTCCCGACGGTTCTCGGCGCCGTCGTTCCGGTCTACAACCTGCCCGGGCTGCGTGGCGAGCTGAAGTTCAGCGGTCCCGTGCTGGCGGACATCTTTCTCGGGCAAGGTGACCAAGTGGAATGACAATGCCGATCGCGAGGCTGAATCCGGATGTGAACCTCCCTGGCACCGACATCACGGTGGTTCACCGTTCCGACGGCTCCGGCACGTCCTACATCTGGGTCGACTACCTGGCCAAGATCTCGCCGGAGTGGAAGAGCAAGGTCGGTGTCGCAACGTCAGTGAACTGGCCGACGGGCGTCGGCGGCAAGGGTAACGAGGGAGTGGCCGGTCTCGTCACGCAAACCCCGGGCTCGCTGGGTTACGTAGAGTTGATCTACGCCCTGCAGAACAAGATCGCGTACGGCAGCGTGCAGAACATGGTCGGAGACTTCGTCCCGGCGACCGTCGCATCGGTGACCGCCGCCGCGGCGGCGGCCGTCAACCTGATGCCAGACGACTTCCGGGTGTCGATTACCAATGCTCCAGGAAAGGGTGTCTATCCCATCTCTTCGTTCACATGGCTGCTGCTCTACGAGAACCCGAAGGACAAGGCGCAGGCGAAGACGATGGTGGACTTCATGAAATGGGCACTGACGGACGGACAGAAGTTCCTGTGCGGAACTCGGCTACGCGCCGCTGCCCGAAGGCATCGTCAATCTCGAGATGAAGGCACTGACGAAGATCAAGACCTCGTGAAGGGCAGGTAGGGCGGGAGGGCGGGAAAGGGAACACATGCGTTCGTCCGATCGCGGATTCCGGCTCGGTACGGGTGCGTTCGCCGGTACTGCTCGTCGCGATCGTGGTGGCGATCGGCGTCGAGCTGACACGTGAATCGATGCTCTCGATTCAGAAGTTCGGTCTGGACTTCTGGCGAACCTCGACTTGGGATCCGGTGGCGGGGGAGTTTGGGGCGCTACCCTTCATCTGGGGCACGCTGTACTCGTCCATTCTCGCCCTGATCATCTCAGCACCGGTCGCGATCGGGATCGCCGTGTTCATCGCTGAGCTGTGTCCGCATCGGCTGAGGTCGCCGCTCGTCTTTCTGACGGAGCTGCTCGCCGCCATCCCCTCGATCGTCTATGGGCTCTGGGGCATTTTCGTGCTCGTCCCGGCGGTCCGTTCGGTTGAGGCCAGCACGCCGGCCTGGCTGAAGCAGGTACCGTTGTTCAGCGGACCACCCATCGGCGTCGGAATGCTGGCCGCGGGCCTCATCCTCGCCGTCATGGTCGTGCCATTCACGTCGTCGGTCGCGCGCGAAGTCTTGAAGTCGGTGCCCATGGCACAACGGGAGGGCGCCTATGCGCTTGGAGCGACACGGTACGAAGCCATCCGTGCGGCGTTGTACTTCGCACGCACCGGCATCGTCGGGGCCGTCATGCTGGGCTTTGGCCGTGCCCTGGGGGAGACCATGGCGGTCACGATGGTCATCGGGAATAACCCGAGGATATCTGCCTCTCTGTTCGCGCCCCAGTACACGATGGCCGCCGTGATCGCCAACGAATTCACCGAAGCGGACACGGCCCTCTACCTCGATGCACTCGTCGAGATCGGACTGGTGCTGTTCATCATTACGCTGATTATCAACGCGCTCTCCCGGCTTCTGATCTGGAGCATGGCGCAACGCATGACGCAGTCGCGCGCCGTTGCGGCGGTCGTGCCGGCCGTGGAGTCTGCGGCATGACCCGCACGACGCTTCGCAAGATCAAGTCGTCGCTCTTTGTGGGGTTCTGCGGGTTCTCCGTGCTCGTCGCGCTGGTGCCATTGGCCTTCGTCCTGTTCTACGTGGTCAGCGAAGGTGTTCAAGCGCTCAATCTGGATTTCTTCATCAGGATGCCGAAGCCGGTCGGCGAGCCCGGCGGCGGCATGGCAAACGCGATCGTCGGCACGTTGATCCTGATCGGGCTGGGCTCGCTGTTCGCGATTCCCGTTGGAATCCTGAGCGGTGTGTACATGTCGGAGTACGCGGGCAGCCGGCTGGCGTCGCTCGTTCGCTTTGCGGCGGACACGCTCAACGGCGTGCCGTCGATCGTGATCGGCGTGTTCGTCTACGCGCATCGTGGTCCTTCCGGTCAAGCAGTTCAGCGCGATCGCTGGCGGGCGTCGCGCTTGGGATCATGATGATTCCGATCATCGCGCGGACGACCGAAGAGCTGCTGCTGCTCGTGCCGGGCACGATGCGGGAAGGGGCGCTCGCGCTCGGCGCCACGCGCGCCCGGGCCGTCTTCTCGGTCGTACTCCCCGCGGCACTGCCGGGGATCATCACCGGGCGTTGTGCTGGCGCTCGCGCGGATCGCAGGGGAAACCGCGCCGCTGCTGTTCACGTCGTTCAACAACCGGTTCTTCACCACGAAGCTGACGCAGCCCATCGGCAGCCTCACCGTGCAGGTGTTCACGTACGCCATTTCGCCGTACGCCGACTGGCACCGCCAGGCCTGGGCCGGTGCGCTCGTTCTCGTGTTTATCGTGTTGTTCTGCTCGCTGCTGGCGAGATTCGCCACCCGTCGCCTCGAGCGCCTGCAGGCACATTAGCGTCAGTTCCCGAGTCGATCATGGTCGAATCAAGCCCTGTGTCCTCACCAACGCTGCCAGTTGCGAAGCCGGCGCCGGTCCATTCGGGTGCGGCACCTGAAGAGCGACCCAGTCAAGATTGACGTCGGCTCGTTGTCGTTCTTCTACGGTCCCAATAAGGCCCTGGACAGCATCTCGCTTCAGATTCGATCGAACCTGGTCACAGCCTTCATCGGGCCGTCCGGATGCGGCAAGAGCACGTTCCTGCGCACGCTCAACCGCATGAACGACGTCATTCCCGGCAGCCGCGTCGAGGGCCGGGTGCTGATTGCCGGCCGCGACATCTACGGCGCCGACGTGGATGTGGTGGAGCTGAGGCGCCGTGTGGGCATGGTGTTCCAGAAATCGAATCCCTTCCCGAAGACGATTTTCGACAACGTCGCCTACGGCCTCCGCATCAACAAGATGGTCACGAGCAAGTCGCAGCTCGGCGATGCTGTTGAGAAGAGCCTGCGTGGCGCTGCGCTCTGGGATGAGGTCAAGGACCGGCTGCACACGTCCGCCATGGCGCTTTCGGGCGGTCAGCAACAGCGTTTATGCATCGCGCGCGCGCTCGCCATCGAACCTGACGTGCTCCTGATGGACGAGCCGGCATCGGCGCTCGATCCGATTGCCACTCAACGAATCGAAGAGCTGATCTATCAGCTGAAGCAGCAATACACCATCGTCATCGTCACGCACAACATGCAGCAGGCTGCCCGGGTGTCCGACGTCACAGCATTCTTTTGGTTAGGACGGCTGGTCGAAGCGAATCGCACGGACGTCATCTTTACCAACCCCCACGACAAGCTGACCGAGGACTACGTGACCGGTCGCTTTGGTTAGCTAGTCCTTGCCCTATGGCTCCCGATACCCGGCATTTCACCGAAGAACTCGACGAGCTGAAGCAGCGTCTGCTCGTGATGGGCGGTCTGGCCGAGGATCGCCTGAACTCGGCGGTCCGCGCGCTCGTCGAACGCGATCGCGATCTCATGGCGGAGATCATCAGCGGCGACGACATGATCAACCGGCTTCACGTCGAGATTGACGACCGCTGCTTCAAGCTGCTCGCGCTGCACCAGCCGATGGCCGTCGACCTCCGCGTCATCGTTTCCGCCGTGAAGATCAACGGCGACCTGGAGCGTGTGGGCGATCTGGCCGTGAACGTGGCTGAAGCTTCCGAGCGCTACGTGTCGCACGCGCCGGTCAAGCCGCTGATCGATCTGCCGCGCATGGCTGAAATGGCCAAGCGCATGCTGCATGCAGCCCTCGACGCCTTCGTCGCAAGCGATGCGACCGCAGCCCAGCGGGTGCTCGCTGAGGACGATGTGCTCGATGCGCTGAAAACTCAGATCTTCCGCGAACTGCTCACCTACATGCTGGGCGACCCTCACAAGATTGAACCGGGCATTGAACTGATCCTGATTTCCCGCCACCTGGAACGGGTAGGGGACCACGCCACCAACATCGCCGAAGACGTCATCTTCATCGTCGAGGCGCGGGATGTCAGACACCACGCCGCCGACGCGATGGTCAAGGAAGCGAGCGCACAGGCCGACCCGAGCCGTGTAACAGCCAAGTAAACACCGTGTAAACGGGATCTGATAGAATCCATCGGCTTTTGAGCGTCGCCGCGGCCGAAGGGATTCCGATTGGCCTTCCGACTGATACCCCGCGAGGAGAAGTTCTACACTGACTTTCAGGCTCTGGCGGACGAGCTGAAGAACGGCGCCCGTCTGCTCGAAGCGATGCTCGCACCCGAACACCCGGTCTGGAACAAGGCGGACGAGATCAAGGAAGTCGAGCACAAGTGCGACTTCCTGACGCACGGCATCATTCAGCGGCTGAACCGAACGTTCGTCACGCCACTGGATCGCGAAGACATCCATGAACTGGCCCGGTCGCTGGACGACGTCATGGATTCGATCGATGCATCGGCGAGCCTCGTCCGTCTGTACCGCCTGGACAGTGTCCGGTTTGGCGCACGCGAACTGGCGCAGATCATCACCGCGTCGGCCGATCAGGTGCGGCTGGCGCTCGACGGGATGCAGCAGGACAAGGGTCTTCTCGGTCATGCGGTCGAGATCAATCGACTCGAGAACGAGGCCGATCGCGTGCATTCGCAGGCGGTCAGCCGTCTGTTCGACGATGAGCGCGACCCGCTGACCGTCATGAAGTGGAAAGAGACGCTGGACTTTCTCGAGGACGCGACCGACCGCTGCGAAGACGTCGCGAATGTGCTCGAGGGCGTCATGGTCAAGCACGGATAGCCGCCGATGCTCTATGTCGTCGGCGGCCTGATCGCAGTCGCCCTCTTTTTCGATTACATCAACGGCTTCCACGACGCGGCAAATTCCATCGCGACCGTGGTGTCGACTCGCGTGCTCTCCCCGGCGAAAGCCGTCATCTGGGCCGCCTTCTTCAATTTCGTCGCCGCTTTCACGTTTGGCACTGCGGTGGCGAACACGGTGGGTTCAGGGATGGTCGATCTTCGCGTCGTGACGTTCGCCGTGATTCTCGGCGGCCTGGTCGGCGCGATCATCTGGGATCTCATTACCTGGTACTTCGGCCTGCCGACCAGCTCATCACATGCGTTGATTGGTGGCTACGCCGGCGCCGCGGTCGCCAAGGCGGGATTTGCGGCGATCATTCCTGCTGGATGGACGCAAGACGCTCATCTTCATCGTGCTCTCGCCGCTGATTGGCTTGGTCTTTGGTCTCAGTCTGATGACGGCGATCTTCTGGCTGTTTCGTTGGACGCCGCCGTCACGCGTCGACCGCTGGTTCCGTCGCCTTCAGCTCGTGTCCGCCGCGTTCTTCAGCCTGAATCACGGCGCGAACGACGCGCAGAAGACGATGGGGATTATCGCGGGCGTGCTGTTCGCGGCCGGGTACATCCAGACGTTCTACATCCCCGTCTGGGTGATCCTGACGGCTCACGCTGCGATCAGCCTCGGGTACGCTCGCTGGGGGCTGGCGCATTATTCACACGATGGGCTCGAAGATCACCAAGCTGCAGCCGGTTGGCGGGTTCGCGGCTGAAACAGGTGCGGCCTTCGCCCTGTTCGATCGCGACGCTGATAGGCGTGCCGGTCAGCACGACACACGCCATCACCGGCTCCATCGTCGGAGTCGGAGCAACGCGCCGGCTTTCTGCGGTGCGTTGGGGAGTGGCCGGCCGAATCGTCTGGGCGTGGGTCCTGACGATCCCCGCGGCGTTTCTGATCTCCGCCGGCACGTACCTGCTGCTGCGTCTGGCCGGGGCGCGGTGATACGAGGGCGGGTAGGGCAGGTAGGGAGGCCGAGGCCGCGCTGGCGAAAGTCGCGGACCGGCTGAGTAGCTGTACGTGTACGTTCGGGTCAGGACCGTGCCGGCAGCGTAACGGTAAATTGCGCGCCGCCTTCGGGGCGGTTCTCGGCACGCGCCTGCCCGCCGTGCAGCTCGACGAGATGCTTCACGATGGACAGCCCCAGGCCGGTGCCTCCGGGATCGCGCGCCCGCGACTTGTCCACGCGGTAGAAGCGCTCGAACACTCTCGACAGATCCTGGTCTGGGATTCCGGGTCCTTCGTCAGCCACTGAGATCGAGATGCTCGATTCCGTCCGAAACGCGTGGACGCGAATCGTTGTCCGCTCGGGTGCATAGGTGATGGCGTTGGCGATGAGATTGCGCAGCACATCGTGCAGCTTCGCCGCATCGGCGTTGAGCGTCGCCGCGTCCGCCTCGATCTGGACTTCCACCTGCTGGCAGCGCTCCTGGAGCAATGGCGCCAGGTCGGTCACGACGCTGTGCACGAGTCCGCGTGTATCGCTCGGCGCGAGGTCGAGCGTTTCCTGGCCCGCGTCGAGCCGAGCCAGCCGCAGGAGATCCTTGACCAGCCGCTCCATGCGCAGCGCGTGACGTGACACCACTTCCAGAAACTGACGCCGATCGTCCGGGCTCGTGTCGCTCTCCGAGAGCGCTTCCACGTACCCCCGAATCGCTGTCAGCGGCGTTCGCAGCTCGTGCGATACGTTCGCGACGAAATCGCGCCGGATCTGGTCGGCGCGTTTGAGATCGGTGATGTCATGGAGGACGAGGACGGCGCCGTTGGCCCCGCCCGAAGCGATGGGCGCCGCTCTGACCATGAGCGTCCGCGTGTCGTCGCGCGGTGGCGACAGCTGCAGGCCGTCCGGTCGCTGTCCCGACAGGGCCGCGGCCGCGAGCTCGACGATGGCGGGATGCCGGATGGCCTCGACGTAGTGATGGCCGACAACCTGATCGCCGAGCCGCAGCATTCGAAAGGCCGCCTGATTGGCGAGCTGGACCCGGCCCTGGGGACCGACGACAAGCACCCCTTCGATCATGCCGGCGAGAATCGCTTCCATCTGCGCGCGATCATGGGCCAGTTCGGCCAGTCGCTGCCCGATCTCCTGCACCGACGCGTCCAGCGCCCGCGCCACCGTCCCGAGCTCATCGTCGCCATAATCGAGGAGCGGAGGCTTCAGATCGCCTGTGCTGTAACGTCCGGCGGTCTCTGCGATCGCATGAACTCGCTGGCCCAGGCGCCCTGAAATCACCCAGGCGATCCCGAGCGCCGCCACCAGCGCGATGCCGAGCGCGAAGAGTGTGACGTTCGCCACGGCTCGCAGCTGCTGTCGCACATCGGTGAGCGGCAGGGCGACGCGCACGAAGGCGATGGCCGGATGACGCACCGGTACCGCGATGTACAGCATGTCGATTTTCAAGGTATCGCTGTGCCGTCTGGCGCGCCCGAGACCCAAGGCTCTTGCCTCGACCACCTCCGGCCGGCCTCCGTGGTTCTCCATTGCGGCGACGCCCTCGGGCGGCTCCGACGAGTCGCCGAGCACGCGTCCGTCCTGTCCTATGAGCGTGACCCGGGCGCCGAGTCGATCGCCCATGCGATCCGCTTCCTCATCGAGGGCGGCCGGATCCACGCCGATCGACATGTCGTGCGACAGCAGTTCCGACGCAAGGCGGGCTTCGGCGATCAGCGTGCGTTCAAGCTGCTCGTCAATGCGGCGGCCCATCGATCGGCCGAACAGCAGGCCGGCGACGATGAGCGCGATCGCCACCGTTGTGAGCGACGTCAGGAAGAGCTTCGTGCGGAAGCCGAACATCAGACGACTTTGTAGCCGAACTGCTTGACTGTAACGAGCGCGTCGGCAAGCGGTGGCAGCTTTTCACGCAGCCGGCGCACGTGAACATCGACTGTGCGCGTCCCTCCGGTATAGCGATACCCCCACACGTCGGTGAGCAGCACGTCTCTTGAGAGTACGCGACCGCGATGGCGCAGCAGGTATTCGAGCAGCAGGAACTCCTTCGCCGTCAGGTTGACCGGCCGACCGTCACACGACACGGTGTGCGTGTCCGAATCGAGCGTGATCGACCCGTATTTCACGGCCGCGCCGCGAGACGGAGCTCGCTCGGCCCGCCGGAGCAGGGCCCGAACGCGGGCCACCAGTTCATTCGGGCTGAACGGTTTGGCCACGTAGTCATCGGCTCCGAGCTCGAGCCCGACGATGCGGTCGGATTCCTCGGCACGGGCGGTCAACATGATGATCGGTGTGCCTGCGGTCTTTTCGTTGAGGCGCACAGCCCGACAGATTTCCAGACCGTCCACTTCGGGCAGCATGAGGTCGAGAATCAGGAGATCGGGAGGACGATCGGCGATCGCCTGCAAGGCGTCTCGCCCTGAGGCGACGATGTCGGTCGTGTAGCCAGCCTTGCTGAGGTACCGGCCTACGAGCTCAGCGATGTCGCGGTTGTCCTCGACAACGAGCACGCGTGTCGCCATAGTCGTTGGTCGTTGGTCGACTACGACAGGAGCTTCATTACCAGGGGATAACCCCACGACAGCCCCATCGCGATCGAGAGGCATCCCACCGACAGCGACGTCACGCGCGCGATTCCCTGGTGGCGCGCCAGTCGGCCGATCGGCCACCCCAGCAGGCCGGAGAGGGCCGCCATGCCGACCGTCGATCCGAGGCCAAAGAGCGCCATGTACGTCAGACGCGCGGCCGTCGACGGCAGAATCGCCACGACCAGAGCCGTCAGGGCGCCGCTTCCGGCGAGGCCATGGACGGCGCCGACGATCAAGGGACGCCGGGCCAGCGTCCATCTTCCGATGTGGACGTGCGCTGGCACACCTGGATGACTGTGGACGCGCCGACCGTGCTGATGCCGATGCGCCGGCCCGTTCGGGCCCTGACGCGCCGCCAGATAGATGGCGCGCACGCCGAGTCCGACCAGCATCAATGCGACCGCGAACTCAAAGGCGTCCGACACTGCGGCCGGCATGCCGGCTCGCAGCATCACCAGCACGGCGCCGGCTGCCAGCAGGGTCAGGCTGTGTCCGATGCCCCAGCAGGCGCCGAGCCATGCTGCTTTGATTCCGCCGCGCTCGCTCGTGACGAGTGTCGACACTGCCGCGAGATGATCGGGTTCGAGCGCATGCCGCACGCCGAGCAGCGATCCGAGCCCTGAGCTTGTCAGCAGTTCCAGTACCGGCACGTCCCTCTATTCACTTTCCACTTACTTTTCCACTTTCCACTTTCCACTTTTCAACTTTCCCTGACCCCGTGGCTGCGGATCAGGAAATAGCCCGCCACAGCCATCAGCAGGACGCCATTGGCGGTCAGGACCGTCGGGGCGCCCAGGAACGTCGCCAGATAGCCGCTCACGAGGCTGCCGATCGGCATCCCGCCGCGAAAGGCCACCATGTAGATGCTCATGACGCGGCCGCGCATTTCATTAGGGGCGATGAGCTGGACGAGCGATGTCACGGTGGAGAATACCAGCATCATGGCCCCGCCCGCGAGGAACAGCAGCGCCTCGCTGATCCACAACGTGTGCGATCGTGCAAACGCGATCATCAGCAGACCGTAGACCAGCTGAACCAGGAGCGTCGCAAGTCCCATCCGCTTGAACTTGCCCAGCCATGCGATGACGAGCGCCCCGACAATGGAGCCGGCACCTGAAAATGCCAGCAGGCGGCTGTAAGTGGCAGCGCCCTGGTGAAAGACGGTCTGCGCGAAGATCGGCAGGAAGGTGATCAGCGCAAATCCCAGGAACGTTGTCGCCGCCGCAAGAGTGGTGAGCGCCACCAGACTGCCGTGGTTGCGAACGTACAACAGTCCGGTCCGCATCTCGTTCCGCATGCCCTGTGTTGCGGGCGCCGGAATATGTTTCACGTGCAGCGACATGAGCGTATAGACGACCACCAGAAATGACAGTGCGTTCACCGCGAAGCACGCCGCCATACCCTGGGCGTCGCTGAACCCCCACAGCGCGAATGCTCCGATGGTGGCGCTGAAGACAAGAGGACCGAGCAGGCGCGCGATGTTGACCTGAATGGCGTTGAACGCC
Source organism: uncultured Acidobacteriota bacterium (assembly GCA_963725105.1). GTDB lineage: Bacteria > Acidobacteriota > Vicinamibacteria > Vicinamibacterales > CAVVIG01 > CAVRXZ01. Next base: position 41,306 of record CAVRXZ010000007.1, on the reverse strand, counting down.
ACCGCGTTCGGCAAGTCTTTCTTGTCAACGAGCGACGGAATGAGCGCCTGGTACGCCGGACCGCCGAACGCCTGGGCGAAGCCGGTCGCGAAGGACAACACCAGGATCTGCCAGATTTTGACGACGTCGAAGTAGACCAGCGCCGCCAGGACGATCGCCGTCGTCATCTGGATGTACTGCGACCCCAGGAGCGTCTGCCGCCGGTCGCGCCGATCCGCGAGCACGCCGCCGATGAGCGTGAACAGCATGATCGGCAACTGCTGGAGGAACGCGTCGAGTCCCAGGAAGAACGCCGAGCCCGTGAGCGACAGGACCATCCAGTTCTGGGCGGCACTTTGCGTCCAGCTGCCGATGCTCGATGTACAGGCGCCGAACCACTGAACACGGAAATCGCGGTAGGTAAAGGCCGCAAACATCCGGTGGAACGCTTTGGAGCCCAGGGGTGGTGCGGAGGCCGCCGGAATGGCCTCAGCCGCTGGGGGTGCTTCAGCTCGGATGGAATCAGCCAAGAAGTTGATGTGTGGGTGTTTAGGCCGGCCCGATCACCCGCCGATCTTATCCCACGTTCTCCCCCTTGATCGTGAAGAAGACGTGGACTATAGCTGAGGCGAAAATAAGGCGAAACGCATGGCGATGCCCCAATCTCTTGCGCGCGCGGAGCTCGAATCGCTACTTCGCGCGCGAAAACTGGATCGGACGCTCACCTCAACACTGCCGCATCAGGTTTCCCGCGATCCGCTCGCCGTCGCGGAAATCGGGCTTGAACCGCTCGATGCCGTGCTCGGAGGAGGGTTCCCCCGCGGGCAGCTCTCCGAGGTGACTGGGGACCGTTCTTCGGGTCGAACGAGCGTGCTCCTGCAAACGCTCGCTACGGCGACCGCACGGGGCGAGGTGGTGGCGCTCATCGACGCGCTGGACATGCTGGATGTCGCGTCAGCCTCAGCGGCTGGCGTCGATTTCGATCGCCTGTTGTGGATTCGGGGGCATGTCGTGACGAATCCCGGCATGTGCCGCGACATGAACCAGCGGGCTGTGGATCAAGCCATCAAAGCGTTGACGCTGGTGCTGCAGGCTGGCCATTTCGGCGTGGTGGCCTGCGATCTTGCTGAAGCCCCGAGAGAGGCGTTTCGCAGCCTGCCCTTCACAACCTGGCTGCGGCTGCAGCGCATCATCGAAGGCAGTCAGACGGCTTGTGTCCTCATCGGGTCCGAATCACTTGCACGCAGCGCAGCGGGGCTCACGATCAGGCTTGGGGTCAGGGTTCAGGAACCAGGGGCCAGATTCCGCGGACAGCTTTTTGGTGGACTCGATGTGCGGGCATCAGTCGTTCGAGCCCGCTCGCATGTTTCTTGTCAGGAGGCGGTGGTGGCGCTTGCGACCGTCGCGTCGTCCCATGTCTGAAGTCCGGTATGCGTGCGTTTACAGTCTCCCTTCTCCCTCTTCCTCTCCACACTTGCTTTCTTTGGCCCGTGATTTTTCGCCGCGCTTCGCTTGTCCTCGCGACGATCTGGTCCTGATTGACATCAGTGGGCTTGGACGTTTGCTGGGCCATGCCCGGGCTATCGGGGGGGAGCTGCACAAAAGCGCCATCGCCCGTGGTCTGCGCGCACAGATTGCCGTGGCCCCGACGCAGACGGCTGCCATGGTGCTGGCGCTGACGCGTCCGGGAGTGATTGTCGTGCGACCAGGTGGGGAAGCTGCGGCGCTGGCAGGCATCCCTATCAGCGTTTTGACAGAGCTGACCTTCCAACCTTCACCCGAGGCCGAGCCTTCGACCCTTCGAGAGACGACAAGCTCAGGCTCGACCCGAGCAGCGTCGAGGGTCGAGAGTCTACGCTCGATTGTTGCCGTCCTGCAGGCCTGGGGGATCAAGACGCTGGGCGAGTTCGCCGCACTTCCAGCGGCTGATGTGTCGGCCCGAATCGGACAACAGGGGCTCATCTGGCAGCGCCTGGCGCGAGGTGAGGATGTCGGTCCGCTCGTTCCGCAGCTTGCTGAAGAACGCTTCGAGTCTTCGATTGAGCTGGAATGGCCCATCGAAGGGCACGAGCCGTTGTCGTTCGTCCTCACGCGACTCCTCGAGCCGCTGTCGACGCGTCTCGAGCGCCGCGACCGCGGCGCCGTCGCCATTCATGTGGTGCTGGGTCTGGTCACTCGCAACACCTTTGCGCGCAGCGTCCAGCTGCCTTCGCCGATACGCGATGTGAGGACACTGAGGACGCTCATCATGCTCGATCTTGAATCCCATCCCCCGCCATCGGGCATCGAGCGTGTCAGCGTGCGGATCGAGGCCACGCCGGGCCGCGTGTGGCAGCACACGCTGTTTTCGCGCGCGCAGCCTGAGCCCGAGCAGCTCTCGACGCTCGTGGCCCGGTTGCACGCGTTGATGGGGCAGGACCGTATCGGCCGCCCGGCGCTCGTCGATTCGTATCGCCCTGGCGCGTTCGAGATGCTGCCGTTCGCGAGCGGATTAAGAAATGCTGACAGCAATGTTTCTAATCAGCTTGATGGTCAATTCGTCTCCGCGCTCCGGCGCTGCCGCCGTGCAGTCCCTGCCCGCGTCACATTGGCTGATGGCCGGCCAGTTCACGTCACAACCGATCGCCGTGGATTCGCGGGGGGGCGTGTACTGGCCTCGGCAGGGCCGTGGCAGACGTCGGGGGAGTGGTGGGACACCAGGCCTGATAGGGCGGGTGGGGCAGGTGGGGTAGGTGGGGCGGGTAGGTATGGAGTCCAGCAGCCTTCACCCGAGCGCGAGAGTCTACGCTCGAGCGCGAGGACCAGCGAAGTAGCGTGGCTGGCGAGCGGGGGTGGGGCCCCGCGAGCAGTAAAAGAAGATGAAAGATGGTGGGGCCCCACGCGAAGTAAGCAATGGGATTGCGACGAGTGGGATGTTTCACTCAGTGACGGCGCGGTCTATCGGATTTTCCGGGATCGTGGAACCGGATCGTGGTTTGTCGATGCAATTGTCGATTGAGCCCTTTCAAGTGGCGAGCGTTCTGCCGTGCCTTCTTCGTACATCGAACTTCATGCAGCCTCTGCTTTCAGCTTCCTCCAGGGCGCCTCGTTGCCCGAAGCGCTCGTGGATCGCGCTGCCGACCTGGACTATCCGGCGCTCGCATTGCTGGATCGCGACGGCGTCTACGGGGCTCCGCGCTTTCACAAAGCCGCCCGGGCCGCCGGCCTGAAGCCGATCATCGGCGCCGAACTCACTATTAGGGCAGGTGGGGCAGGTGAGTCAGGTGGGGCAGGTAACCGTACGCTCACCCGACCTACCAGACTCACCCGACCCACCTGCCCTTTTCCCTGTCTGTCCTCTGTGAATCGCAGCACGGCTACCAGAACCTGTGCCGCCTCATCACCCTCATGAAGCTTCGCGCACCCAAAGGCGAGGGCGCGCTCACCCTCGACGAGCTGGACGGATCCACTCGCGGTCTGGTCGTGCTCGTTGGACGGTCGGCGCTCGAAGGCCGGCGGCACGGCGTAGGGGGATTGCTCGATCGTGCGGTCGGAATATTCGGCCGCGAATCGGTGTACGTCGAGCTGCAGCGCCATGGCCGGCGCGACGAAGAAGCCGACAATCAGATACTGATCGATCTTGCGGCCGCGTTCCGCGTGCCGGTCGTGGCCACCGGCGGCGTCCGCTTTGCAGCAATGGATCGCCGTCCGCTATTCGACGTGCTCACCTGCATGTATCACCACACCGATCTCATGCGGGCCGGGACGCGATTGGCGCCGAACGCGGAACGGTACCTCAAGACTCCGGTCGAGATGTCGACGCTGTTTGCCGACATGCCGGGCGCGGTGCGGCAAACGTCCGAGCTGGCGGATCGTCTGTCCTTCACGATGGCTGATCTCGGCTATCGCTTTCCCGATTATCCGGTGCCGCCCGGCGATTCGCAGGCGGCATTCCTCCGGATGATCACGGAGGTCGGGGCGCGTGAGCGCTACCGGCCGTACACGGATCGGGCACGTGCGCAGATTACCCGTGAGCTCGATCTGATCGAAAAGCTCAATCTGGCCGGCTACTTTCTGATCGTCTGGGACATCGTGAACTTCTGCCGCCAGCACGACATCCTGGTGCAGGGCCGCGGGTCGGCAGCCAACAGCGCTGTGTGCTACAGCCTGGGCATCACCGCGGTGGATCCGGTCGGGATGGATCTGTTGTTCGAGCGGTTTCTGTCGGAGGAACGGGGGGAATGGCCCGATATCGACCTGGATCTGCCGAGCGGCGATCGCCGCGAGCGGGTCATCCAGCACGTGTACCAAAAGTACGGCCGGCTTGGCGCGGCGATGACGGCCAATGTCATCACCTATCGTGGACGAAGCGCCGCCCGCGAAGTCGGGAAGGCGCTCGGGTTCGAGCCGTCTGTCATCGATCGACTGGCGAAGGTGATGAACCATTTCGAATTCGTCGATCCGGCCGAGACGCTGCCGGGCCACTTCGCCTCGGTTGGCCTCGATCCGCACGCCGATCGCGTGCAGCTGTTCGCACGCCTCTGGAGCGAGATGCAGGATCTCCCGAGGCATCTGGGCCAGCATTCCGGCGGGATGGTGATTTGTCAGGGACAGCTCGACGCAGTCGTGCCGCTCGAGAACGCCAGCATGCCCGGGCGCGTGGTCGTCCAGTGGGACAAGGACGACTGCGCGGATATGGGGATTGTGAAAGTCGATCTACTGGGCCTCGGCATGATGGCTGCGCTGCAGGACGCGATTGCGCTGGTAATGGCGAAGACCCTCACCGAGCCGAGAGTCACGCTCGAGGCCGAACGAAGCCGTGTGGGCGAGCGGGGGTGCCCCGCGAGAAGTAAATTGACTTGGCTCATCTTCCTCCCAACGATCCGGCCGTCTACAAGATGCTCCAGGAGGCCGACACGGTTGGCGTCTTCCAGGTCGAATCGCGCGCACAGATGGCGACGCTGCCGCGTCTCAAGCCGACCGGCTTCTACGACCTCGTCGTGGAAGTGGCCATCATCCGTCCGGGGCCCATCGTCGGACAGATGGTGCATCCGTACCTCAACCGCCGCGCCGGACGCGAACCTGTCCAATATCCACATCCTTCGCTCGAGCCCATCCTCGCCCGGACGCTCGGCGTACCGCTCTTTCAGGAACAGCTGCTGCGCATCGCGATGGTGGCGGCGGGATTCACAGGCGGACAGGCCGAAGAACTTCGCCGCGCACTCGGGTTCAAGCGATCGGTGAAACGGATGAAGCAGATCGAGGTGCAGTTGCGGGAGGGCATGGCCAGGCGCGGCATCGTGGGCGAGGCGGCAGAGCAGATCATCACATCGATTGCCTCGTTTGCCCTGTACGGATTTCCGGAATCGCACGCCGCGAGCTTTGCGCTTCTGGCCTATGCCAGCGCCTATCTCAAGGCGCACTACCCCGCGGCGTTCTATACGGCGCTCCTCAACAATCAGCCGATGGGGTTCTACCATCCGTCGACGCTCGTGAAAGACGCTCAGCGCCGGAGCGTGCGTTTTCACCCCATTGACGTGCAGATGTCCGACTGGGATTGCACGGTTGACCGTGACGGCGCGATTCGTCTCGGGTTGCGCTACGTGTCGGGTCTGCGCGAACACATCGGACAGCGCGATTGCGGGCGACCAGTCGCGAGCACGTCGAGTGCGGGACGTCTACGTCCTCGAGCGCGAGGGCCACGGGCGAGCGCGGTCAGCGAGCGGGGGTGGGGCCCCGCGAGAAGTGAGAAAAGCTCGCCAGCCTGCCCCAAATGTGGCTGCGACGATGAATCGATGCTCGAGCGTGACGAACACGGCGGATTGTTCTGCAACGTGTGTGCATGTGTGTGGGGCCCTTCGCCCCTCTCCCGAGGCCGAGAGTCTACGCTCGAGGCCGAGGGACAGCGAAGCCGTGCCAGCGAGCGGGGGTGGGCCCCGCGAGCTATAGAAGACGCTTCACCTCGCTCGACGATCTCGTCGCTCGCACCGGTCTCAGGCGTGATGAAATCGTCACGCTCGCCGACATCGGCGCATTGAATTCGTTTGGCTACGATCGCCGGTCGGCGCTCTGGCAAGCCGAGCGCGCTGTGCGGCCTTCAGGTGAGTTGTTCGAAGAGACGAGATGGGCAGGTGAGGCGGGATGGGCAGGAGAGGCACGATGGGCAGGAGAGGCAGGTAAGCCAGAGACCCTTCTGCGACGTTCTGTTCTGGATACGCGCGAGGGCAACGGCCCGAGCGCGTCAGGCGCGGGGGTGGGGCCCCGCGCGAGTGAGGAAGGTGGGATTGAACCGACCGACTTCTGTCCTCTCAAACCGATGACCGAAGCCGAGCGGCTGGTTGCCGATTTTGCGGGCACCGGGTTGACCATCGGACGCCATCCGATGGCTCTGCGGCGCGACGAGCTGGCAATGTCCGGCGTTCTGCGCGCCTGCGACTTGCACTCGACGCGGCCGGGGCGCCGCATTCGTGTGGCCGGCATGGTGATTACCCGTCAGCGGCCGGGTACGGCGAAAGGGTTTGTCTTCCTCACGCTTGAGGACGAAACGGGGATCGCCAATATCATTGTCCGACCCGATTTGTTCGCACGCGAGCGACTCGAGATCCTTAATACATCGTTCATGATGGTCGATGGCGTGTTGCAGAATCAGGATGGCGTGACATCGGTCCGGGCCGAACACGTCCAGGCGTTACGGGGTGTCGACGTGGACTTCGACTCTCATGACTTCTACTAGGGCCAGGAAGGGCGGGAAGGGCGGGAAGGGCGGGAAGGGCAGGAAGGGCGGGAGGGGCAGGAAGGGCGGGAGGGGCAGGTGGGCGGGGCGGGTGGGCAGGGTAGAACAAGGAGCCTGGGGCAGCGTGGCAAGTCGAACCAGGGGTGCTACATAGCCCATCCTGCCTTTCCCGGCCCACCTGCCCTTCCCGCCCGGTCTTAACCGCCTTTTTAGTTGCGCTTGAGCGCGAGCCTGCGCTACCATCTTGCGTACCCGCTTCCGTCCAAAAAGGCGACAGCGGGGGGCCCTTTCAACTGGTCGGTCTCAGGAGGTCGCATGAACTGGACGAAGCCGGAATTCAAGGAAGTGGCTGTCACCCTCGAGGTGACTGCGTACGCGGCGAGACGGTAGAATTTTCCGCGAGGCGGAGCTCTTCTGAGCTCCGCCGTCTTCCCCTCTCCCTTTTCTGAGTGCACATTCTCCTCTTGGGGACTGCCGCGGGTGGCGGTTTTCCCCAATGGAATTGTTGGTGTGCATGCTGCAAGACCGCTCGCGCCAACCCTGAAGCCGCCAAGCCGAGAACACAGTCATCGGTTGCCATCAGCGCCGATGGACAACGCTGGTTCCTGCTGAACGCCTCGCCTGATGTTCGCCAGCAGCTGACACGTCTTCCGCAGACCGGCGTTCCGTCAACCATCCGGCACATGCCGATCGAGGGCATCGTGCTCACGGATGCAGAGCTTGATCACACGCTCGGTCTCGTCCTCTTGCGCGAAGGCAGGCGGATACCGCTTTATGCGACGGCCGCGGTCCGATCGGTCCTGGAGTACGACTCGCGACTTCTTCCCGTCACGCGCGCGTTTTCAGAAGTACCGGTTACCGACCTGGCGGTGGATCGTCAGGTTCCGCTCCTTCATGCCGATCGCTCTCCGAGCGGATTGTCCATAGAAGCGTTCGTCGTGCCCGCCGGCCCACCGCAGTTCGCACTCGTCGCGCCGGAAGGGCACACCGTTGGGCTGCTGATCCGTGGCTCGGGCGGCGAAATCTGCGCCTTTGTTCCCGGGTGCGGCGCTCTCCCAGAGTCTCTTCGTGATCGGCTGACGCAGGCCGACGCGCTGCTGTTCGACGGCACGTTCTGGAGCGACGATGAACCGGTCGCGCTCGGCATCAGCACCCGCACCGCCCGACAGATGGACCACATGCCGATTAGTGGCAGCGACGGCAGCCTCGAGCAGCTGGCCAAGCTGCCGTGCCGTCACCGCATCTACACGCACATCAACAACAGCAACCCGATCCTGCTCGAACGGTCTCCGGAGCGCGAAGCGGTGGTACGCGCTGGGTTGATTGTGGGCTACGACGGCCTGTACATTACCCTCTAGCGAGGATGGAAACGCGATGACGCTGCATGCCTCGGTCCTGGCGGCTCCGCCGAGGGCACCGATTCCGGCTCTGACGAAGCCGCTCGCGCCCGACGAGTTGACCGCAGCGCTTCGTGGGTTCCACACGTCCTACTATGCGAGTCATCCGTTTCATCAGCTGATGCACGACGGCCGGCTGACGAAGCGGCAGCTCCAGGGATGGGTTGCGAACCGCCTCGCGTACCAGCGGGCCATTCCGCGGAAGGACGCGGCCATCATTTCGAACTGTCCCGAGTCCGACATCCGGCGCATGTGGCTGCAGCGCATCATCGACCACGACGGGACGGAGCCGGGCACGGGCGGCATCGAAATGTGGACCAGGCTCGGCGAGGCGCTCGGCGTTCCACGCGACGAGATGGAGGACGAACGGCACGTGCTGCCGGGCGTGCGGTTTGCCTGCGAAGCGTACGTTACATTCTGTAAGACGAAACCGTGGATCGAAAGCGTGGCGTCTTCACTGACGGAGCTCTTTGCGCCCGATCTCATGAAGAAGCGCATTGCCGCGTTTCCTGAACATTACGACTGGGTCCGCCCCGAGGCGCTCGACTACTTCAAGAGCCGTTTGGTTCAGGCTCCGCGCGACAGCCAGCAGGGCCTGCATCTGGTGACGACCAGGTGCACGACGGTCGAGACGCAGCACAAGGCGTTCGAGGCGCTCGCGTTCAAGATCGAGCTCCTCTGGGTCATGATCGACACGATTCACCACGCGTATCTCGAGGCCTGATCGTGCTGCTGACGTCGACCTCCGTTCCGACGCTCTGGCGCCTCGCGAGGTTGGAGTTCGACCACGTCCGCAACCAGCGGGTGTTGCTCTATCCGGAGGGCGCGGTGCTGCTCAACGACACTGGGGCGGCGATTCTCGAGCTCTGCGACGGTCAGCGGTCTGTCGAGGCCATTGCGACGATCCTCGGTGATCGTTATCACTGCGAGGTCGAAGCCGACGTTGCGGAATACCTCGGCGAATTGGCCGACCGGGAGCTGATCCGTGTTGGTTGATCGTCCGACGACGCTGCTCGCCGAGCTGACGCACCGCTGTCCGCTTCACTGTCCGTATTGTTCCAATCCCCTCGAAATGATTGGATCCGCCGGGGAGCTGACGACCGAGGACTGGAAGCGCGTGTTCAGCGAGGCCCGGGAGCTTGGCGTGCTGCAGCTCGGGCTTTCGGGCGGCGAGCCGCTGGTGCGCAAGGACGTCGAAGAACTTGCCGCCCACGCCCATGATGTAGGGCTGTACACGACGCTCGTCACCTCAGGTGTCGGGTTCACCCGTGATCGGGCGCAGGCGCTTCGGGACGCCGGGCTCGATCACGTACAGATCTCCGTCCAGGATGTGGATCTGGAGACGGCTGATCGCATCGCCGGCATGCCTGCCGCGCGCCACAAAGAACCGGCCGCCGCGCTCGTTCGCGAACTCGGCTTCGCCTTTACGATTAATGTCGTCCTGCACCGCGCCAATCTCGACCGGCTTGGCGAAATCATCGACTACGCGGCGGCGCTGGGGGCCGATCGTCTGGAGCTGGCGAACACGCAGTACTACGGCTGGGCGCTGGCAAACCGCGCGGCGCTCATGCCGACGCCCGAACAGATCGCCCGGTCCCAGACGATCGCGGACGAAGCGATCGCGCGCTATCGCGGCCGCATGCAGATCATCTATGTGTTGCCCGACTACTACGAGTCGTACCCCGAAGCCGTGCCAGGGCGGATGGGGCCGCGTCTATCTGGTCGTGGTTCCGGACGGCCGGGTGCTGCCGTGCCAGGGCGCGACGCACATTACGACGCTCACCTTCGATAACGTCCGCGATCGCTCGATGGCCTGGATCTGGAAGGAGTCGTCTGCGTTCCAGGCGTACCGCGGCGACGACTGGATGTCGGAGCCGTGTCGCAGCTGCCCGCGCAAGGAGATCGACTTCGGTGGCTGTCGTTGCCAGGCGTTTGCGCTGACGGGGGCGGCCACCAACACCGATCCAGTCTGCATGTTATCGCCTCACCACATCGTCATCGAGAAGGCCCGCCAGGACGCGCCGGCCGCGATTCAGTATCAATACCGCTATCTCAAGCTCGAACCTGAGCGGGCATGAGTACGCCCTCCGGGCCTTTCGCGATCGAAGCGGTCGGCCTCGGACGCGACTACGGCGCGACGCGGGCTCTTGAAGCACTCGATCTCGTGGTGCCTGCGGGGTCGTTCGTTGGCCTGCTCGGTCCGAACGGCGCAGGCAAGACGACCGGCATGCTGCTGCTCGGAACGCTGCTTCGTCCCACGCGAGGGGGCGCCCGCGTGTTCGGACACGACATCGTGAGGAATCGCACCGCCGTCCGGCGGCGTCTCGGTCTTGTCTTTCAGGAAGCCAGTGTCGACGGGCTGTTGACCGTTGAAGAGAACCTGCTGTTTGCGGCGCGCCTGGCGGGGCTGACCGGACCGGCGGCTCGACGTGCGGTCAAGGATGCGCTCCGGCGGACTGGCCTGATGCGAGCGCGCGTCGCAACCCGCGCGTCAGCTCTCCACCGGCTGGCGCAGGCTGGTTGACCTTGCGCGCGCCACGCTCCATCGTCCCAGTCTCCTGATCCTCGATGAGCCCACGGTGGGGCTCGACCCGGAACATCGGGATCGCGCGTGGAGTTTGCTGGAGACCGAGCGTCGCGAATCGGGCACGGCCATTCTGTTCTCCACGCACTATCTGGCCGAGGCGGATGTCTGCGATCGTGTCTTGCTCCTGGCCCGCGGTCGTGTCGTGGGATCCGATACCCCCGCCGCCTTGAAGACGATGCTGGGCGACGAGGTCATCGAAATCGAAGGGCCGGGTGCGGAACGTCTGCTGCCGGAGCTGAAGACGCTCGTGACAGTACGGCTTGCCATCAAGACTGATCGGGGTTTCAGGATCGGCATTGTCGGGCCTCGCGACGGATTGACGAAGCTGAGCATGCTGACGTCGGGTCTTATGAGATTCACGGTGCGGCAGCCGACGCTGGACGATGTGTATTTTGCGAGAACGCAGACAGCTGTTGCGACGCCCATGCCCCGCGCCGCAGAGCGGTCGGCATGAGCGTTCTGAGCGCGGTGCGCGGCGTGGTCGTTCGGGATCTCGTGCGGGCCTTCCGCCAGAAGGGGCGGCTGGTCGGGGGCCTCATTCGACCCTTCATGTGGCTCGTGCTCGTGGGTACCGGGTACAACGCCATTGCGCGAATCGACGGTGTCGCGTCGTATCGCGTGTTCGTGTATCCCGGCGTGATTGTGATGGCAGCGCTCTTCGGATCGATGCTGACCTCGATCTCGACTGTCTACGATCGTGAGTTCGGCATGCTCAGGCTGATGCTCTCGAGTCCCACAGGGATTCCTGCGCTCCTTGCGGGCCGGATGATTGCTGCCACGCTCATCGGAATCATGCAGGGCGGCGTGGTGCTTCTCTTCCTGCCGTTCGTTGCGCCCGTCAGTCCGACCGAGTGGGTGACCGCGCTGGCCGCGCTGGCGCTCGGTGCGTCCGCGAGCAGCGCGCTGGGCCTGCTTGTTGCCGCTCCGTTGCAGTCGGTCGAGAATTTCGCCGGGGTCATCAACCTCGTTCTGTTTCCACTGCTGTTCCTCAGCGGGGCGCTGTATCCAACCGCACAGATGCCCGCGGGACTGCGGAACGTCGTGCAGTTGAATCCGGTGACGTATGCCGTCGATCTGCTGCGCGCGGCGCTCGGTCAGCCCACGGAGTTCGGCGCGGCGCACTCAGCGCTGGTTCTGATTGGGACCACGCTTGTGGCCTTCCTCTTGACGACGGCCATTTTCGATCCTGAGCGGCGGTTCATGGTTCGAGCTCGACCGGCGCGATCATGACAGAGGCCAGTGTCGCTCCGTTTGGCACGTGGACCTCGCCGATCACTCCGCAGGATGTCGCTGCCGCCGCACTGCGGCTGGGCAGCGTCGTCGTTGACGGCGACGACATCTACTGGATCGAGGGGCGGCCGGCCGAAGGCGGCCGCAGCGTCATCGTCAGTCGGGATGGCCGCGGTCGAATCGCCGACGTCACACCCCAGGGTACCAATGTGCGTACCCGTGTCCACGAGTACGGCGGCGCCGCGTACGCGGTGTCACGTGGCAACGTGTACTACTCCGAATTTGCGGACCAGCGAATCTATCGGCTGGGGCCACAGGGTCAGCCCGAACCGCTGACGCCCGCGGGCGATTGGTACTTCGCTGACTGGAGCGTCGACGTGTTCCGTGAGCGTCTCGTCGCCGTTCGGGAAGACCACACTGTGCGCGGGCGCGAGGCCATGACGACGCTGGTCAGCGTGCCGTTCGCCGGAGAGCCGACGTCGGGCACCGTGGTCGTGTCGGGTCACGACTTCTATGCCACGCCGCGCTTCAGTCCGGATGGCTCGCAGCTGTCCTGGCTCGCGTGGCGGCATCCACAGATGCCGTGGGATGGGACCGAGCTGTGGGTTGCCGAGGTCGCGGCAGATGGATCCCTCGAACGGCCGACGCTTGTGGCGGGAGGGGATTCCGAATCGATTTTCCAGCCCGGGTGGTCGCCCGGCGGCGAGTTGCACTTCGTGTCGGACCGCACCGGCTGGTGGAATCTTTATCGGTGGCGCAGTAACCGCATCGAGGCGGTCCACACGATGGCCGCCGAGTTCGGCCGTCCCCTCTGGCAGCTTGGCACCGCGACGTGGGCGTTTGTCGATCGGACGCGGCTCCTGGCGGCCTGCGGTGAAGGCGGACGTTGGAGTCTGGTTGTCATTGATACATCCACCGGCTCGCTGACGCCGGTTCCCACGGATCTCGAGCCGACCGACACAATTGCGGCGGCTCGCGGCCACGGAGTACTCGTCGCCGGCTCCTCGTCTGCGCCGGACGCCGTGATTCGGGTGGATCCCGAGACCGGCGCGGTCGAGACGATTCGTGCGGCGTCAGAAGTGACGGTACCTTCGGCCTGCCTGTCCAGTCCGGTGCCGATCGAATTCCCGACTGATTCTGGATTGCATGCGCATGCGTTCTATTACCGGCCACGGAACGCGGGCCTCAACGGAACCCCTGGCGAACGACCTCCTTTGCTGGTCATCAGTCACGGCGGGCCGACGGCCGCCACGCACGCCCGCCTGAATCTTGAGATCCAGTATTGGACAAGTCGAGGGTTTGCGGTCGTCGATGTGAACTATGGCGGCAGTACAGGCTACGGCCGGGCGTATCGCGAGCGTCTTCGCGGACAGTGGGGAATCGTCGACGTCGCTGACTGCGCAAACGCCGCGAGGTTTCTCGTCGGGGAAGGGAACGCCGATCCGAACCGTCTGATCATCCGCGGCCGGAGCGCCGGCGGCTACACGACGCTCGCGGCTTTGACGTTTCAACCCGACCTCTTCAAGGCGGGGGCGAGCTATTACGGCGTCGGGGACCTTGAACTGCTGGCCCGCGACACCCATAAGTTCGAGTCGCGATATCTGGACAGCCTGGTTGGGCCGTATCCCGCCACGCGGGATCTCTACCGTGCTCGTTCGCCCATCCACTTCGTCGATCGACTCTCGTGCGCGCTGATTCTGTTTCAAGGGCTCGAGGATCAGGTCGTCCCGCCGAATCAGGCGGAGCTCATGCAGGACGCCGTGCGTCGCAAGGGACTTCCCGTGGCGCTCCTGATGTTCGAGGGCGAGCAGCACGGTTTCCGCAAGGCGGCCACGATCGTTCGCTGCCTCGAGTCGGAGCTGTTCTTTTACGGTGCGGTATTCGGCTTCACACCGAGTGGCACGGCGCCGGATCTCGTGATCGAGAATCTGTGAGGTTGTCAGTCGCCCGTTGCCCGTTGTCAGTCGGCCGTTGGTCAGTCGACCGTCGACAGCCGACCCGCGACTGACGACTGATCTTGCGGCGATCGCCAGAAATCCATCGTGGACACCCGGTGAACGCAGCCGACGGTGCAGTACGGAGCGCACGGCTTCGGTGTGTCGAACTCGCGCCGGATATCAGCGACCGTGTACGATTCGAGGGGAACGGCAGGATACCCTCGCTGTTGAGAACAGTAGTGAACCAGGCCGTCTTCGCACACGTACAGATACCGGGCGCCGGCACGGCAGCGCCACGTATTGGGCTTGCCGTCCGCCAGGTTCTCCTGAAAGTTCGTAATGCCCGAGTACAGGTTCTTCAGGACCTGCACGGGCCCGTTGATGGACGCGGACACTTCGTCGAATACCCTGCGTTCGACCGGGCCGAGCGGCTTCAGCCGGCCGGAGCCGTCGTGAATGATCCCAATTGAAGTCGAGAACCCGAGCGCGCGCGCGCGTGAGTTGATCGTCCGGGCGTCCTCTGGATTCTTGATGCCACCGCCGAGCACCGAATTGATGTTCACGTCGAACGCGGCGTGCTCCCGAAGGTGCTGCAGCTTCTTGTCCAGCAGGCGAAGACTCTTTTTCGAGACCTCGTCAGGTTCGACGTTGTCGATGCTAATCTGGAGAAAGTCGAGGCCGGCGTCGTTCAGCTCGTGAATCCGCTTCGGGACGAGGAAGTATCCGTTGGTGATCAAGCCAGCCATCATCCCCCTGGCTCGGATGTGCCGGATGAGGTCGTCGAGATCCGGATGGAGCATCGGCTCCCCGCCGCTGAAGGCGACGACGGAGGTGCCGAGTTCGGCGAGCTTGTCGATCCGGCGGCGCAGGGTGTCGGTGACGACGGGTGGCGACACCTTGTCGTACTCGTTGCAATAGCCGCAGTCGATGTTGCAGCGGCGGATCGGGATGATCTGCACGAGCAGTGGGTGGGCTGTGTGGACGATACCGCGGACGATTTCGCGAATCGAGCGGGCTTTCCGGCTCGCGGTCGTGATGAGGGCCATGAAGCGAAAAAAGTATAGCACCGGCCAGCTGGTGAAGGTGTCGGGCGGGCTGGTTCTCGCAGCGGTGCTCGTTCTTGCAACGTCTGCGCGGACGATGACCGACGGGAACCCGCTCGAGTTGAAGATCGGCGTCGCACGTGCGGGCGGGGGCTATTCCGTGACCACCGTTCCAATCGAAACGTACGTGGCGCGCGTGCTCACGGGCGAGGCGCTGCCCGACAGTCAGCCCGCCGCACTCGAAGCGCTCGCCATCACGATCCGGACTTACGCGTTGGCCAATCGCAGCAAGCACGCGGCTGACGGATTCGAGCTGTGCGACGAAACGCACTGCCAGGTCATGCGCACCACGACGCCGGCGACCGAACGGGCGGCGGCGGCTACGGCCGGGCGCGTGCTGCTCGACAACGGCGCGCCCGCGTCGATCTACTATTCAGCGTCATGCGGCGGGCGTACGGAAGTGCCCTCTGCCGTGTGGCCAGGTGCCTCCGATCCGCCGTTCCTGCCGACGCAGCCTGATGACGCGTGCGCCAGGACTCCGGCCTGGGCCGCGGAGCTGTCGCGGGTCGATCTGCAGCGTGCGTTCCAGGCCGGCGGCTTTCGCGGCGATCGTCTGCGCGAGATGAGGATCCTGGAGCACAACGCGTCGGGACGCGTGTCCCGATTGCGCCTCGAGGGCCTGCAGCCCAATGAAATCACCGGGCAGGACCTCCGGGTCGTGGTCGGACGGACTCTCGGCTGGCAGCACATCAAGAGTACGGCGTTCGAGTTGACGTCTGCGCCCGACGGGTACCGGTTCAGCGGTCACGGTTCAGGTCATGGCGTGGGCCTGTGCGTGATTGGATCTGCGCGGCTAGCCGAAGTGGGCACGAGCGCCGATGCCATCCTTCATCGGTACTTCCCCGGACTGACCATCGCCGTGCCGACTCCGCGAGTCGTCGCCGCAAACGTGCCGACGTCGGGCGTCGCCAGGTCGGGCGTGTCGATCGCGCTGCCGGCCGGAGACGAAGGCGACCGTGAGTCCATCACGGACCTCGCCCTTCGGTCGCGCGACGGGCTCGCACGTCTACTCGGCGTCGAAGTGCCTCGTGTCACGATCCACTTTCACTCGACGGTCGAGAGCTACGAGCAGGTGACGGCGCACCCATGGTTCACGTCCGGCACCGTCATGGGCACTGAAATCCACCTGCTGCCGGCGTCGGTCCTGCGAAATCGCGGCACGCTGGAACAGACCCTGCGGCACGAACTTGTGCGCGTGCTGACGGGCGACACGCTCGCGGGCCGGCCGTTGTGGGTGCGCGAGGGCGCCGCCGCACACTATTCGATCACGTCGGCGACCAGCCGACCACCGGATTCTTCCAGGCGTCAAGCGCTTGCGCGCACATTGTGTCCTTCAGATTCCGCGCTGCTGCGCCCGGCGTCGCTCAGTGCCTTCAATGACGCCTCGGCCCGAGCGCGATCTTGCTTCGAACGGCAACTGGCCGAAGGCCGTTCGTGGCGTGACGTGCGGTAAGCCTCCCTGCGCCACAGGTGGAGTCAGACAACCGGAAGAAAGACGACCGCGGCTTTCGACTCGGCGTTGCCACCCGGAGCCCACACGCGACCATTGTGTCGCTCCAGAATCCGCCGCGCCAGGGGAAGTGACAGACCGAGCCCGCCGCGCGTCTCGTCAAACGGGGCAGGTGCCGCATCCTCCGATGCATCAACCACCCCAACGTCGGCCACGATGATCCGTGCCGCCGGCGGTGTGCTGTGTGAATCGTGTCGGCACATGATGACGGCTGCTGCGTTCGGGGCCAGCCCGCGGACCACGCCGCGGACAACATCGCCCAGCGCCCGTCCAAGGCGGGTCGGGTCTCCGATCACGGCCGCCCCGTCGAGCGCGCCGCGAAGCTCCAGCCGTACGTCGTCGCGTCCGGTGTCGAGCTCGTTCACGATGCCCTGGAGCAGCGGGAAGATCTCCATCCGGGTGGATGTCATCGGGAGCAGGCCGGCATCGAGCTTCTGAATGTCGCTCAGGTCGGCGATGAGAGACAAGAGATGCTGGCACGACCGGTCCGCCCCGTCGACGAACCGGCGAACCGGCTCGCTGATGCTCACGTGCTCGCCCGCAAGCATGCGGAGGTAGCCGCTGACCACGTTTGCGGGTGTTCGGAGTTCGTGGACGGCGAGCGACAGCAGTTGCACGTACGACTCATCTTTTGTGGACATTCTGGTCCTCGCCCTGTGTATCCGGTCCGCCCTGGCCGCATCCAAGTGATGGCCAGCCCCGTATTACCTATAATGAGGGGGGGGGCGTTCCCCGGACTGTAGAGATTCTCTTATGTTGATCAAGCGTCCGTCGGACATCGCGAGCTCCGAAATCACCGACAAGAGCGTGTACCTCAATCGGCGCCAGTTCATCCAGGCTGCCACCGGGACAGCTGTGGCGGCGGCCGGCGTGGTGTTGAGCCAGCCGCTGCTGTCCGCGCAGCAGCCGGCGCCGCACGGCCGAAAGCTGACCACGAAGAAGAGCCCACTCAGTACGTCGGAGACGCCCAATTCGTGGGAACACATTACGACGTACAACAACTTCTACGAATTCGGTACAGACAAGAACGAACCGGCCGTCTACTCGCGGAACTTCAAGCCTGAACCGTGGACGGTTTCTGTCGAAGGCGAATGCGCGAAGGGCGGAAAGCTCAACCTCGAGGACATCCTGAAGGGAGTCACCCTCGAGGATCGTATCTATCGTCATCGCTGCGTGGAAGCCTGGTCGATGGTGATCCCGTGGGTCGGTTTTGCCCTGGGAGACTTTGTCAAGAAGTGCGAGCCGACGTCCAAGGCCAACTTTGTCGAGTTCACGACGCTCTACGATCCGGGACGGATGCAGTTCCAGCAGCAGCCGATCCTGCCCTGGCCGTACGTCGAAGGGCTGCGGATGGACGAGGCCATGCACCCGCTCACGACTCTCGTCGTTGGTCTGTATGGCGAGGTGTTGCCGAATCCGAACGGCGCGCCGCTGCGGCTGGTCATCCCCTGGAAGTACGGGTTCAAGGGTGTGAAGTCGATCGTCAAGATCAGATTCGTGGAAAAGCAGCCGCTCAACACCTGGCAGAGGATGGCGGCGAACGAGTACGGGTTCTACGCGAACGTCAACCCGATGGTCGACCATCCGCGCTGGAGTCAGGCGTCCGAGCGCAAGCTGCCCAGCCTGTTCAAGTCGACGAAGACCCAGATGTTCAACGGCTACGGGGATCAAGTGGCTAGTCTCTACACGGGACTCGATCTGCGGAAGAACTTCTAGGATCCAGACGCGCCTCCGGCAGTGATCGCCAATCAGACTATCCGGTGGGTACTGAAGCCAGTCGTCTTTCTGGCCGCGCTCATCCCGTTCGGGCTGCTGCTGCGTGGGCTGCTTCTGAGCGATCTTGGCGCCGATCCGCTTGCTGAGCTCACGAACGAGACGGGGGTCTGGGCGCTCAGGTTTCTCGCAATCGCACTCGCTGTGACGCCGCTGCGGCGCGTCACGCACTGGAACGGCGCGATCAGGTTCCGCCGTATGCTCGGACTGTTCGCGTTCTTCTACGGGTCACTGCACCTTCTCGTCTTCATCGTCTTCGACAGGCTGGCGAGCCTCGGACTTCCCAGCATCCTGCTGTGGCAGACGATCCGCAGCCTCGCGGCGTCGATCGGCGGTGAGATCATCAAGCGTCCCTACATCACTGTCGGGTTCACGGCATGGGTCATCATGCTGGCCCTTGCATGCACATCGACGACTGGCATGATCCAGCGACTCGGGGGCAAGAGGTGGCAGGCGCTGCACCGTCTCGTCTATGTGGCCGCGGTTGCAGGGGTCATTCACTATTGGTGGCTCGTGAAAGCCGATGTGCGCCACCCGCAAACGTACGCCCTCATCTTTGGGGTGCTGCTGGGACTGCGCGTGTGGTGGGCCTCACGTCGTCTCGCGGCCCCGGCGCGGGCCGCGGCGGGTCGTACGCCGGCGACACGGGCGTCTAAACAGATGGCTGATGGCTGATGGCTGATGGCTGATGGCAAAGGGCAGAAGGCAAAGGGCAGAAGGCAAAGGGCAAAGGGCAGAAGGCAAAGGGCAGAAGGCAAAGGGCAAAGGGCAGAAGGCAAAGGGCAGAGGGCGGAGGGCAGAGGGCGGAGGGCGGAGGGCAAGGAGAAGAGGATGTCGTTGAAAGGCTTCGTTGGCGTGGCGCTGATTGGACTGGTCCTGCTCGTCGCGGGCACGAACGCACAGACTGATGGCAAGCCGGCCGGGAACTTGCCCAACCCGTATCTCGTCGTCGGCAACTTCTTCAAGCTCCCGGAGGGTCGCGCCATGGGTTCGACGCCGGCCGTGGACATTGACCGGGATGGCCGCAGCATATGGGTCTTCGAGCGCTGCGGGAGCGGTAGCGGCGGAACGCCCTGCGCGGATTCCAACCTTGCGCCCGTTCTGAAGTTTGATCCGTCTGGCGCGCTCGTGACGAGCTTTGGCGCCGGTCTGTTCGTATATCCGCACGGCATCCACGTCGACAGAGACGGTCACGTCTGGGTGACAGACGGACAGGGAAAGGACGGGAAGGGTCAGCAGGTTGTCGAGTTCAGTTCGGATGGAAAGGTCTTGATGACCCTGGGCAAAGCCGGAGTGGCGGGTGACGGCCCGGACACGTTCAACCAGCCGTCAGACGTCTTCGTCGCGCCGGACGGTGCAATCTTCGTGGCGGATGGTCACGGCGGTAACTCGAACGCCCGCATCGTCAAGTTTTCGAAAAGCGGGACGTTTGTCCGCGCATGGGGCAGGAAGGGAAGCGCACCCGGCGAATTCGACACGCCTCATTCATTGGCAATGGATTCCCTCGGTCGGCTCTTTGTGGCGGACCGGGGGAACAGCCGAATTCAGATCTTCGACCAGGACGGGACGTTGATCGCGGAATGGAAGCAGTTCGGCCGGCCGAGCGGCATCTACATCGACAGGAACGACACGCTGTACTCCGCAGACACCCAGTCGGACGAGAAGACCAATCCGGGCTACCAACGAGGCATCAGAATCGGGAGCGCAAAGGATGGAACGGTCAGCGCCCTGGTTACAGATCCCGACCCTGATGGAACGGGCGAAGGGATCGCGGCTGATACCGGCGGTAATTTGTATGGAGCGCTGACCAACCGGCGAGCCCTCAAGAGATACGTCAAAAACTGACCGGCGCTCCGCTCACGCGATCCAGCGCGCAATGTGGGCCACGTCCACGTTGCCGCCGCTCAGGATGATGCCGACCCGCTGGTGCTTGACGGACACGATCCCTTCAAGCGCGGCCGCGGCGGCGAGTGCCCCGGTTGGTTCGACCAGAATCTTCAGTCGTTCCCAGAGATAGAACATCTCCCGCAGAAGTGTGGCGTCGTCCACCGTCGCCATGTCGCTCACATAGCGCTGCATGAGGGGAAAGGTGAGCGAGCCCAGGCTCGGTGTGCGGGCGCCGTCGGCGACGGTCTGGGGGTTAACGACCGTTTCGATTCGTCCCGATCGAAATGATCGAGTCGCATCGTCGCCGGCCGCCGGCTCAACGCCAATCACTCGACACGCAGGCGCCAGGGCCTGCGCAGCCAGGGCCGAACCGCCGAGCAGGCCCCCTCCCCCGCAGGGGACCAGCAGCATGTCCAGCGCGCCCACTTCGGCGAAGAGCTCGGCAGCCGCGGTGCCGGCGCCTGCGATGATGTGCGGATGATTGGAGGGATGGATCACCGTCAGACCCCGCTCGGCCGCGATGCGCTGCCCAAGAGCCTCTCGATCGTTCCGGTCGCGTTCATAGAACACAACTTCGCCGCCATACCCCCGCGTGGCCTGCAGCTTCACGTCGGGCGCGTCGCGGGGCATGACGATCACGCGCGGAATCTCCAGAAGCATGCCGGCCAGCGCCACAGCCTGAGCGTGATTGCCCGACGAGAAGGCGAGCACGCCGCGCCGACGCTCTTCGGCGGTCAGTCGTGAGAGCGCGTTGTAGGCGCCCCTGAACTTGAAGGCACCACCGCGCTGGAAGGTCTCGCATTTGAAGAAGAGTTGCGCCGACACGCGGTCATCAGCGCTTTTCGATGTTGCGACGAGGGTCCGGTGGGCAACGCCGGCGATTCGGCGCGCCGCGTCTTCGACGTCCGCGAACGTCGGGAGCTGCATTGGGTTATTAGTGTAACTGTTCGATGGCGGCCCCCAAATGCGACACCATATACAATCGTTCGACAAAAAGGGATGAGAACCTTTGCTCCGCTAATCGGTGTGTCGATTCTCGTGTGCGGCGTGGCCGCCGCCGACTGGCCCGAGGTGCGCGGTCCGGCTCGCGACGGGTCCTCAACCGAGACAAGCCTTCCGAATTCGTGGTCGCCGGTCGGTGAGAATCTGCTCTGGCGGGCGCCGTTCGGCAGCGCATCGGCGCCGGTGGTGCTCGGCGATCGCGTCTATCTTCAGAACATGGTGGGCGACGGCGCTTCCCTGCAGGAACGTCTTCTGTGTCTGGACGCCAACACTGGCAATCTCGTGTGGGAGAAACGTCTCGCGATCAACCACAGCGACACGTTGCCCCGGAATGCCGGGTTGGCGACCCCTGCCCTTGATCCCGCCACGGGTGCTGTTTATGCGTTCTCGGCCGCGGGCACCCTGCTTGCCTACACACGCGCTGGCGTGTCGTTGTGGATTCGGGATCTGACCGAGGAATTCGGCTACGTGCCGCCGGAAAGCGGGCAGGTTGCGTCACCTCTCGTCGAAGGCACCCTTGTCATCATGAGCGGCATTACGTTCGGCTGGGGTGAGCACGGGAGCGGCGGACAGCGCTTTTTCGCGTTCGACAAACAAACCGGTGACAGTGTCTGGATTAGCGCACCTGAAAAACGCATGTACGCGGCATCTGCCTCGCCGCTTCTGGTGATGGATGTCGACGAGACGCGGACGCTTGTCGCGGGAGGAAGCGACGGGGTGTGGCACGCCCTCGAGGCCCTGACGGGCAAGCCGATCTGGCGCTACGACGCGATCACGCGCGCTCTGCACGCAGGCGCCATCACGGCCGGTCGGAACCTGATCCTCGTTCAAGGTGATGGTAAGAGCGACCCTGATGGGCCTGCCCTGCCGGTGGCGTTTCCGCTAAACCTCAGAGGCGAAATCACCAGCAGGAAGGCCACGTGGCTGGCGAATGACAGCGTTGCCGCGACCATCAGCTCGCCGGTCAGTGACGGTCGCTACGTCTACGTGATCAACAAGAGCGGCGGGCTCACAGCCCTCGATGCGAGCACCGGCAAACGGGCGTGGTCTCAGGAGTCGCTGAAGATCTCGGTTCCTGACGGGGCTTCGCCAACGCTTGCGGACGGCAAGCTCTTCATCGGTACCGCCGACGACAAGATTCTAATCGTGCGTCTTCGCCCCGACGGCGCCGAGATCGCGAGCGAGACGGCTGTCGGAAGCGCCGAGCGACCCGAGCGTGTGGCGCATTCTGTCGCGATATCGCAGGGCCGCGTATACATCGCAACGTCGCAGGCTCTGTACGCCATAGGCGCCAGAACCGCTCGCATTCCGGTCTGGGCGCCGCCCGGCCCACCTCCCCAAGCCGTCGCCGAGCACCGTCCGACTGAATCCATCCAGACCGTGCAGATCATTCCCGGCGACGCCGCTCTTGAACCCGGACAGGCCGTCCACTTTCGCGTGAAATTGTTTGACGCAAAGGGGCGTCTCGTTCGCGAGGAAGGGCCGCCTCTGCCAGGTCAAAGCAGTCTTCCGGGTCGCGGTCAGATCACTGCCGGTCAAGCTGCGAAGAGTGACCTGCAGTGGGCGATTGAGGGGCCGAGCGGAGTCGTTGAGCCTGGCGGCGGGTATCGGGTACCCGACGACGCCAGGGCTCAGGCAGGCCGCGTGACGGTCCGTGTGGGTGCTGCGGTCGGCGAAAGCCGCGTTCGCGTCCTTCCGCGGGTGTGGGATGCGACGTTCGAGGATTCACCGGCTGGCTCTGTGCCGCTCTGGTGGATTGGTGCGCGCGATCGGTTCGTCGTCAAGCGCGTGGACACCGGCAATGTGCTCGCGACCGTGGCCAGTGGCACACGACACGCTCGCACATTCGCCGGGTTGCACCGCTCAACGAACTACACGATCGAAGGCGATATTCGCTTCGGCGACGGAACCATGCTCAGTGAAGGCGGACTTCTTGCGCAAGGCTACGAACTCGTCCTCTCGGGCAGCCGGCAGCAACTGGATCTGCGGTCATGGCAGGCGGAATCGGCGCGCACGAAGTCCATTCCGGCGCCGATCAAGGCTGCTGCCTGGTACCGATTGAAACTTCGAGCCGAGCTGCAGGCTGACGGTGGCGCGCGGGTCAGTGGGAAGGTCTGGAAGGTTGCTGAATCGGAGCCGGCTACATGGGCGGTCGAACGACGCGACCCGCCTGGAGCAGGTCAGCTAATCGGAAGTCCGGGGGTGACGGCCGACGGTCCGTCCGAAGTTGATTTCGACAACCTCAGAGTGACCTCGAACTGAAACCAGCTAACCGACAATACGGAACTGCACCTCGCGGACAACCGGATCCTTCTTTTGGAGACGGGAGCGGGCCTCGAGCCTCAGAACGTACAACCCGGGTGGGAGGCCCTGCAGCGGAATCTTGGCCTGGTAGCCGTAGCCGCCGGGCTTGCCTTCGAGCTCCTCGCTGAATCGTTCTTCGGAATTACTGAAGACCGTGCGTCCTTCGTCGGTCAGGACGCTCGTGGTGAGATCGACCGTGTGAGCCGGGCTCACCTGGTTGTCGTACACCTCGACAAAGAGCGCCAGCGAATCGCCGACGGGAAACTCTCGCTGCGCCGTCGGTGCAGCTGGAAGCAGATTGGCCAGTTCTGGATCCGAATTGAGCGGGAATGCCTGGCTGGAGGCTATCGACGACAGGAGCACCCCGCTCATCGTCAAGGGCTCGCCGAGGAAGTTCGGTACCTCCAAATCGTAGAAGACGCTGCCGAGCGCGCCGGTCTCGCCCCTCACCGCGCCGATGCGAAGCTGGTAGCGACCCGGCGCCAGGTTGAGCCGCGTCACGACGACAGCGCCAAACTTGTTAACCCGCTGGAATGTTTCGGGCCGGAGGTCGAATCTGGCGTTGGGGCGCTCGCCTGCGCTGAACTTCCCGTCCTTATCGAAGGCCCACACCGAAAACTCAAGGCCGCCTGTGTACTTGCCGTTCTCTTCCTTGAGGTTGAGGTCACGGCCCCTGGCCTCGATGGCAATCTTCACGGAGGCATTCGACGCGCCCTTGAACGCCGCTGCCGTTGCGGCAAGTGTCAGACCGCTGACTGGCAATCGGCCGTTCAACAGGCTGACCATGTTCTGTGACGTGGCAGAACCGGTTGTGACAAGCGCCGGGGTCGTCGCTTTTCCCGACGGTTCCGTGTAGGCCTTCCGCGCGATGACTTGAACTCCCGGCTGCCGAACCTTGACATCGATCTTGCGGTTCTTGCCGTCCCGGCGGGAACTGGAGGGGTAGTAGCCCAGCAAGTAGTACGAGCTGTTCTCTCTGACGATGCGATCGAACACCTTCTCGAAGTCGTTGGTGTTGACGGCCGCGAACCCACCAGCCGCATCGGCCAGCACTCGCATGCTGTCGTTTTCGAGTTGCATTTCCCGACTGAGAGACCGCAGCCCCAGCTCGGTGTCTGATGCTACCTGACTGGTTAGGTTGATCTCGTCGCCATCTCCCGGTGTCGTGAGCCCCCGCGGGTCGATGCTGTAAATGCTGATGTTGTTTCGGCTCGTCAATGCGATGACGTTCTGAGCGGTGGCTTGCAAGCGACCAGACTGGCGGTGGCGGTCGCTGAAATCGAACACGTTGTATCCGATGCCCTCGCTGACGAAGACGATGGACTTCCGACGTCCGTGTATGCCGGAAAGAAAATCGGCAGCCTCACCGAGGGTTCTCAGTGTCACGTCGGCGTCGAGGCCCCGCTCGAAATCAAGCGGATCGGTGTCTGCCGGAGCGCCGGTTATCGGATCGATCCTCGCCAGTCGTGCCTCGGTTTCCGAGGCCTTCTTTTCGCCGATCAGGCGATCGACCACTTGAAGGAGCAGACGCGGCTTGTTCGTGAAGCCTTGAGCGCCGCCGGAGCCCCCGCTCGAGCCCCCGTGTATCGTGATGATCGCAGCCAGATCGTTCGCGGCAATCCGGGTCTGGATGAAGCGTTTGACGAGATTCCTGGTGCGCTGCGTATTGTCGGCTCTGATGTGCAGCGTATCGAGGACGAACAAGTACACGCGGCCGTCGAAGGGCTGGGCGTTTGTCGCGACGTCGGCTTCAATGGGGTTCCGCGAGTAGAGCGGAGCCTCGTGCTTTTCGACTGGAATGTCGACCAGGGCGAACGTGGAGACGGCCTGGGGTTTTCCATCCTCAATGATCTGAAAGTCTTCTTGCTTGAGTGTCCGGACGAAATTGCCCTGACCGTCGACGGCGCGCGCGTCGACCTCGACGTAGTTGACCTCGACCCGGAAGGTGACGCCTTGATCGCTCTGAGCTGGAGGCGCCGAGGTCGGCGCCTGACCGGCTGGTCTCGTGGACGCCAGGATCAAGGCTACGAGTGTCGTCCACCGGAGGCGCGCTGTCATGGTCGTATCTTACTCCTGCGCGAGGTGTATGATTCCGCGAACCGAGAGAGCCTATGCCAGCATCAGCCAGCGCGTTCCGTTGTTCTCAGGCTGCCGCACTTATTGTTCTTGCAGGATTTCTGCTGCTTGCCCTTGAGCCCGCGCCGGCGTCGGCCCAGTGGACCAAGCTGCCTACCGCGGCCGTTCCGCGAACGCCGGACGGAAAGCCCAACCTGACAGCGCCGGCGCCTCGGCTGGCCGACGGTCGGCCCGACCTGTCTGGCATCTGGGAGCCGAACGGCGCCAAGTACGTCCAGAACATTGCCGCCGACCTGAAGCCTGAAGAAATTCCCTTTCAACCCTGGGCCAAGGCGCTCTACGAGTCGCGTCTCGATGGTTCCCACGAGCGTGAGGCTCCCGACGCCAACTGCCTTCCGCAGGGCGTGCCCAAGATTAACGCCGCGCCGGTGCCGTGGAAGATTGTTCAGGCTCAGGGGTTCATCGTGATTGTGTATGAAGCCTTCAACCTCTGGCGGCAGGTCTTCCTTGACGGCCGCGAGCTCGTGGCCGATGCCAATCCGACGTGGATGGGTTACTCGACCGGCAAATGGGATGGGGACACGCTGGTGGTCGACTCGCGGGGCTTCAACGGCAAGGCCTGGCTCGACGCGCTTGGCAAACCGACCACGGACGCTCTTCACGTCATCGAACGCTTTCGGCGAAAGGACTACGGCCACATGGACATTCAGATCACGATCGACGATCCGAAGGCCTACACCAGGCCCTGGACCGTCACGGAGGAGGTCCACCTGTTGCCGGAAACCGAGATTCTGGAGTTCATCTGCAACGAAAACAATCGCGATCTGGCCCACCTGCCCGGCGACCCGGGCGCGGTTGGTGCGTCTCAATCGTCGGGGAGGGTGAAATGACGAAAAGCGTTCTCGTTCTTGGCCTGGCTCTGCTGGCGTCGGCCGCCGGCGCACAAACGCGATCGGTTTTCACGGAGGATCTAACCTGGATAGAAGTTCGCGACGCCATTGCCGCGGGTAGGACGTCCGCCATCATTTACGCCGGTGGGACGGAGCAGAACGGTCCGCACATGGCGCTGGTCAAACACAATGCCATTGCCCGCTATACCGCCGGCCAGATTGCCACGAAGCTGGGGAACGCGCTCGTCTACCCGGTGATGCCATTCAGCCCCGCGGGCGACCCGTCGGGCGAGAAGAGCGGCCACGCTCGATTCCCCGGAACCGTGAGTGTCAGCCCGGAGGTGTTCGTCGGCGTCATGCGGCAGGAAGCGGTGGCCGCGATCGCCGCGGGATTCAAGAACGTGTTTCTCATGGGCGACCACGGTGGCGGGCAGAACGAGCTGAAGCTGGTGGCTGAAGGTCTGGACGCGGACTGGAAGGGCAAGGGCGTCCGGGTGTTCTACGTGGGCGACGTGCAAGGACGCGCGACGCAGCAGACCAACGAGTACCTGTCCCAGCACAATATGGCGCCGGGCGGGCACGCTGGCGTGGCGGAGACCTCGCAGGTGATGTATCTGGAGCA
Organism: uncultured Acidobacteriota bacterium; assembly: GCA_963725105.1. Classification (GTDB taxonomy): domain Bacteria; phylum Acidobacteriota; class Vicinamibacteria; order Vicinamibacterales; family CAVVIG01; genus CAVRXZ01. Next base: position 14,297 of record CAVRXZ010000007.1, on the reverse strand, counting down.
GGTCGCGAAGCAGGATTGGATACGCAAGGACAAGCTGACGGTGGCCAAGGGCCAGCCCGAGCCTCAAACGGGCATCAACGGCGATCCGTCCCCAGCGACGGCTGAAATGGGGAAGCTGTTTATCGACTACAAGGTAGGCTGCGCGGTCGACCAGATTCAGAAGCTGGTGGCCGCCCGATAGGTCGCCCTCAGCAGGAAACGCAGCGGTTCGAATTCTTGGCGCCGAGCCGGACCAGCAGCTCGACGGTCTCGGGAAACGGCTGGATACGTTCGCGCGGGCCGTTCGCGATGTCGGCGACCGTGACGCCATTGGCACCGACGAGGTCGACCCGCGCGCCCCTGGACACCAGATAGAGAATCATCTCGTTATCGCCGCGAGCCGCCGCGCTGTGGAGCGGCGTGTATGCACGTGAGTTCGAGTGGAGGACGCTCGTCGAGTCCCCGGCCTTCTTGTCGATCGCATTCACATCGGCCTGACATTCTTCGACCAGGAACCGGACCGCCGGCATCCGGCCAGCCGGGACTGTGATGGCATCGTTGCCGTGGAAGCCGTCTCCGGCTGCGACCAGCAGCGGCGTCACGCCCTCGGTCGTCGGGATGTTTGGATCGGCGCCGGCTGAAACGAGCAGCCGCATCGCATCGAGGTCTGCCGACTTGTGCCGCCCGCCAGAAGGGGGTCGCGCCCGCCTCGTCCACGCCGTCGAGCTCGAATCCGTAGCCGGTGTACCAGAGCAGCTTGGTCAGCCGCGCGTTGGGATCCGCGCCGTGGGCGAGCAGCGCCTTCATCAGCTCGAGGTACGGTCACCTTTTCCTGTTTCGTGCTGGGCTGCGGGTAGAACGACTTGGGCGCCCACTGCAGATCTACCGACCGATACAGCGGCGTGCCACCGGCCATCGTCGCGATCCTGGGATCGGCGCCGCGTTCGAGCAGATACATGGCGAGATCGAAATGGCCGTTGATGACCGCCATCATGAGTGGGCTGGTTTTGTCCGCGCTCACCCCATTGATGTCCGCGCCGCGGTCGAGGAGCGCCCGCACGGCGTCGCGGTGACCCTGCCGCGAGGCATACAGCAGCGGCGTGAGTCCACCCATTGGCTCCTGCGCATCGCTGGATTCCTCGGGCGTGCCCGGCACGGGTTGATCCGGGGGCGCCGCCGCGGCCTGAGCCGGCGCGGGTGCGCCGTCACGACCACCTCGTCCGGTGTTGACCGCGGCCGGGTTGCCGGCGGTTCCGGCCGGCGGTGCGCCGCGTGGCGGCCGGGCCGGCGGCATTCGCGACTTGGTTGCGCTCGTAGTTTTGGCGCCGAGCTCGATGAGTGCTTCGATGGCGGCAGGTTGACCGGTCGCCGCGGCAAACATCAGCGGCGTCTGTCCGTACGTGTTCTCGCCGGCGTTCACGTTGCCGCCGTGGGCGGCCAGCGTCTTGATGGCGTCAACACTGCCAGACGCAGCTGCCATCATGAGCGGCGTCACGCCCAGTGAGGTGGCGACATTGGCGTCTGCGCCACGGCCGAGCAGCAGGTCGGCCATCTTCGCGCTGCCGTTCTGAGCCGCCATCCACAGCGGCGTCAGTCCGCCCAGTCTCGTCGCCGCTTTCACGTTGGCGCCGGCATACAGGAGCATCTGCGCCATATCGAGCTCGTCGCGCGATCGCGGCCCAATGTAGCGCCGTCATGCCGTCGCCCTGCGCGGCGTTGACGTCAGCCGCCTGTTTCAAGAGCGCGCGAACAGTCTCCCGATCGCCGCGCATGGCGGCATCAGCCACCGCGGTGTCACCCGGGGCCGCTGCGACCAATGCCGATAACCGACACGAGCCGCGGCGAACGTCAGCCATCGCATCATTTCGCTCAGATATCCATTTCTCCCGTGCTGTCGCCAAACCGCTCCATGTTGTCCACGCCGAGCCGGTGCAGCAGCGTGCAGGAACACGTTCGCCATCGGCGTCCCATCGGGCGCGATGATGTGCTGATTGCCTTTGAGCTGGCCGCCGCCGTGGCCGGCCAGAAACAGCGGGCACCGCCTGTGGTTATGGAGGTTGGAATCGCCCATCGGCGATCCGTACACGATCACCGTGTTGTCGAGCACGCTGCCGTCGCCATCGCGCGCGTTCTTCAGCTTCTCGAGAAAATACGGAATCAGGCTGACGTGATACGCGTTGATCTTCGCGAAATCGAGGATCTGGCTCTCGTCTTCGCCGTGATGCGACGCGGCGTGGAACGCCGTCCGGACCCCGCTCTCTGGATAGACGCGCCCGGTTGCGTCGCGCGACAGTTTGAAGGACGAAACGCGCGTGACGTCAGACACGAAGGCCAGCGCCTGCAGGTCGAACATGATCTGGACGTGTTCGTGGAACGAATCGGGGATGCCGATGGGCGCCATTGGTACGATGCCTGACTCGCCCTCGCGCGTTGTGTTCCTCGATTTTCTGGATGCGGCGTTCCACCTCGCGCACGTCGTTCGAGGTACTGCATCAAGCCGCCTGCGATCGGTCGCCCCGAGATCGTTCTTGAGCCGGGCCACTTCGCGACCGATCCAGTCGAGGATGCTGCGGTCGGTCTTCTGGCGAGCTGCCCGTTCAACGGGCGTGCCCCCGGACCCGAACAACTGATCGAAGGTCGTGCGCGGGTCCCGGATCATCGGCAGCGGCTGCGTGGGCGACGCCCAGCTGATGGGCCCCATGTAGACGCAGGCGTAGCCGTAATGGCAGCCGCCCGTGTCGTCACTCTCGATGGCGAGCTGAATGGAGGGAACCGGAGAGTCCTGGCCGAATCGCTGGGCGTAGACCTGGTCCATCGAAATGCCGGAGTAGATGTCCGAACCGAGCGTCTGCTTGGGCTTGGACTGCGTCAGGTAGGCGGCTGACGACCGATTGTGATCGCCGCCGACCTCGTTGTCGGAGAACGCCTCGGCCATTCGACAGTCGGTGTTGCTGACGATGGTGATGTACTCGCGATACGGCTCGAGCGACTTCAGGCTGGTGGGCATCGAGGTCGAAGTCGCGTCCAGCCGCGGCGGGGGACCACAGGTTCCGTTCCGGCGCCGAACTTCGTGGCGCCTGCCGACCCGTGCACCATCTCGAGGCAGGCGAGACGAACCGTCGGCTTGCCGACCGCGGTTCGGCTCTGCGCTGTGAGCGCCGGCACCATCGCCTCGAGCACCGGCAGCGCCAGTGCGACACCCGCACGCCCGAAGAACCGTCCGCCGCGAGATGTGTCTTCTTGTGATGAACATAGTTCCATCAGCCCATCAGCTCCATCAGCCCGTCAGCCATCAGCCATTACTCTGCCTGACTCATCTGAAACGGCACGCTCTTCACGATGCCCGAGAACGAGCGACGAGAACCGGTTGTCCTGCCGCCCGGCGTCGCGCGTGATCGCGCGCACAGTCGGCATATCGTGATACTCGACGCGGCGGCCCATCGCGTACGTGAGCAGGTTCTCGGTGAGAGTTCCCGACGAACGCATCCGAATAGTTCAGCAGGGCGTTGCGCAGACTCGCCGGGCCCGTCGAGCGGCGTTCCGTCGAACAGCGACGCTCGATGGATCGATCGGAGCAGCCGGCGTCCTTGATGCGCCACGCGCCGGTGACGTCGAAGTTCTCGAGCGCCAGCCCGATCGGATCGATCATGCGATGGCACGACGTGCACGCGGCGCTGGCGCGATGCGCCTCCATCCGTTCGCGCACCGTGAGGACGCTGGCCGTTCCTGGATCGGCTTGGTCGCCTCGAGCGCGGGCACGTTCGGCGGCGGCGGCGGGGGCGGCGTGCCCAGCAGCACCTCCATCACCCACTTGCCGCGCATGCACCGGCGACGTCCGCTCCGCGTTCGACGTCATCGTCAGGATGCCGCCCTGTGCCGAGCAGACCGCGGCGGTAGTCGTCCGTGAGCTCGCACGCGGCGGAAGCGGCTGCCCAGGATGCCCGGGATCTTGTAGTGCAGCGCGAGCCGCTCGTTCACGAAGGTGTAGTCCGCGGTCAGCAGGTCGAGGACGCTGCGATCCTCGCGCACGATGCTGTCGAAGAAGAGCTCCGTCTCGCGTCCGCATGGCCTGGGCGAGCACGTGGTCGAAGTTCGGGATAGAGCAGCGCGTCCGGCATCATGTTGTCGAGCTCGCCGAGGTGCAGCCACTGCGACCGCAAATCGCGTGGACAGCGCTTCGGACCGCGGATCCGCGAGCATCCGCCGTACCTGTCTTTCGAGCTCCCCCGGATTCCGGAGTTTCCTGTCGCGTGCGGCGGCCAGCAGCTCAGCGTCTGGCGCAGTGCTCCAGAGGAAGTACGACAGTCGCGAGGCCAGCTCGAGATCGCTGAGGCGATAGCTCTGGCCCGATGCCACGCCTGCCGGCTGCGGTTCGACGCGGAAGACGAAGTGCGGACTGGCGAGAATCGCCTGCAGCGCCGTCCTGATCCCGGCCTCGAATGCGCTGCTCTGCCGCGCTGCCTTCCCTTGCCGCCCGCTTTCGTAGAAGGACAGCAGCCCCGTCAGATCTTCCTGCGCTGAGCGGCCGGCGATAGGCCTGCGTGTCGCGAGACTTTGTGATGATCTCGGTAGCGCAGGGCAGCTCTTCGGTCGCTGTGATGCGGGCCGGCAGGTGAAGACCTTCTGCCGACCTGGCGAATCAGAAACACCCGTCACACCAAACGGTCCGGTGATGTTCAGATCCTGCAGGTGCGGCAACTGGAGCAGTTGCGGCGCGCCGATGGCATCGGCCAGCGTGTACTCGATCGGCGCCACGAGGTCGTCGACGAGCCCGGAGAATCTTCGGCAGGAACGACGGCCGACACGCGCTGCGGGCCTGCCTTGACGGCAGGCGTCCCGTCCGGATGTTCAGTCCGTTGGCGGTCGATTCCGACATGTTCGACGGGATGTCGAACAGCGCGACGCGCTCGCCGTTGATCGACACTTCGATCTGCTCATTCTGGCTGCGCCGGCCGATCACGCCCGCCGTTGGTCGCAGCCTGCAGCTTCGCATTGAAGACATAGTCGCCGTCCGCCGGGAAGCTGTGGACGACGGAGAGACCGCCGCGCGATGCCGAACGGCGCGCCCTCAACCTGTCGCATCTGCGACATCGTGCTGGGAACGCTGTAGGTCGCGGATGTCGGCGTGGCTGTCGGATCGCCGACGGCGTCAGTCACCACGCGCGCCGCCGCCCGGATGTAGCCTTCCATCACCGCAGGCGAGAACGACTGTGCGTCCGCGATGTTGTCGAAGCCGGCGCTGAGCGCATCGGGCGGCAGAAGCGCCGTGACGTCGATGTCGATGCCGAGCAAGTCGCGGATCGACCGGGCGTATTCGGCGCGGCTCAGCCGCTGGAACGCGCGCGCCCCGGCATGAGGCCGCGCCGCGGCTGCACTTATCGATCGCGTTTTCGAGCGACCCCACAAATGCTCGTGCTGCGGCGGCGTCGGGCCGTTTCGCGCCAGCCGGTGGCATCAGGCCCGCCTTCAGCTTGTGAATGATCTTCTCACTCTGCTGAGCGTTCTGCTCGACGTGCTGCAGGTCCAGCTGCTGCAGAGACATGCCTCCAGACTTGAGCCGGTCGTTGTGGCAGCCGAGGCAGTATTGAGCGATCAGGTCGCTGTGGGACTCGGGCGGCGGCGGTGCGTTCAACTCGGCGCGGCGCTTCCCGGCAGTGGGAGTGGAGTGGGGCGCTTGTGCGCGCTCGGCCAAGAGAGTCTGACCTGCCCCAATCAGGTACAGAATCACAACGGTAAGAAAGGTAGCCTTGCGACCTCTCATTCAAGCTAATTGTAAGGCTTTTGAGAGGATCGCTCAGATCAACGGCCGCGGATCGCGGCGAGGAAGGTCTCGCCCAGGTCGTCGGCCTTGCGCGCGCCGACGCCCTTGACGGTCAGCAGCGCGTCGAGCGACGTGGGCCGAAGCCGCGCCATCTCGCGAAGCGTCGCGTCGTGGAAGATCACGTACGGGCGGCACGCCGCGCGACCGCGCGATCTCGAGCCGGACGGCGCGCAGGCGATCGAAGAGCGCGCGATCGACGTCCTGCCACGATTCGGCCTCGGCGCGCGACTGCGCGCGCGGCGCGTCCTTGCCGGGGCGGACGCTGCCGCGCGAGCGTCAGGTCCGGGCACGTCGTCGCGTCCTTCAGCAGCGCGAGGCCCTTCGGCGTCAGCGCGAGCACCGGGTATTCGTCGCCGGCCTGCTGCAGGAGGCCGAGGCCGGTGAGCTGCTCGATGTAGCCGCGGACCTCGGCGACCGACGCGTGCGGCAGCAGGCCGAACGTGCTCAGCTTGTCGTGCCCTCTCGCGACGCACCTGTTCGGAGGCGTGTCCGCGCAGCACGCTCGCCACGTGCGTCGCGCCGAACCGCTGCTCGACGCGGGCGACGCACGACAGAATCTTGCGGGCGAGCACGACCGGTGCGGCCACCGGCTCGAGCTCGTCGAGGCAGAAGTCGCACGCCGCGCAGCCGCCCTTCGCGTCCGGCCGCTCGGTCGAGTAGCGATCGCCGAAATACTCGGCGAGATGCCGATGGCGGCAGCCGACGCCGGTCGCGTAGCGCTCCATCTGCCGCAGAAGGGTCCGGCTGGCGTCGGACAGCTCGCCGCTCTCGCTCGAGCATCAGGCGCCACTTCATGAAGTCGGCGGCCGAGGAGATCAGCACGCACTCGGCCTCGAGGCCGTCCCGCCCCGCGCGTCCGGACTCCTGCTGGTAGTGCTCGAGCGATCGCGGGGCTCCGGCGTGCACGACGAACCGCACGTTCGACCGGTCGATGCCCATGCCGAAGGCCACCGTGGCGACGATGACGTCGACGCGTTCGCTCGAGGAACGCGTCCTGATTGCGGCGGCGCTCCGCGTCCGAGAGCCCGGCGTGATAGGGCAGGGCTGGCGTGCCGAGCCCGGTCAGCCACGCGGCCAGCGCATCGACCTCGCGGCGCGACGTGCAGTAGATGATGCCGGCTCGCCGCGATGGCGGTCGAGCACCTCGAGCAGTTGACGCTTCAGCGCCGCCCTCGGCAGCACCCGGTAGAGGAGATTCGGCCGGTCGAACGAGCCGACGAACTCGAGCGGATCGTTCAGGCGCGAGCTGCGTGGCGATGTCGCGCCGGACGCGCGCCGTGGCCGTCGCCGTGTAGGCGTGAAGGCTGACGCCGGGCAGCAGCTGCCGCAGCCGTCCGAGCTGACGGTACTCGGGCCTGAAGTCGTGGCCCCACTGGCTGATGCAGTGGGCTTCGTCCACGGCGACGAAGCTGACCTGGCACGACGACAGGAGCGACAGGAAGCCGTCGCTGCCCTCGCCGACCAGCCGCTCGGGGGAGACGTAGAGCAGGCGGTAGCGGCCCTGCCGCAGCCCGGCGACGACGGCCGCCTTCTCGTCGGCGGCGAGCGAGCTGTTGTAGAGGCCGGCCGGCACGCCGTTGCCGACGAGCGTGTCGACCTGATCCTTCATCAGCGAGATGAGCGGGAGACACGACGAGCGCGAGGCCCGGGCGCACGACGGCCGGCGCCTGGAAGCACAGCGACTTGCCGCCGCCGGTCGGCAGCACGACCAGCGAATCGCGGCCGGCGAGCACCGCGTCCATGGCCTCGCGCTGCAGGGGCCGGAACGTCGTGTAGCCCCAGTAGCGCGCGATGGCGTCTTCGAAGCGCGTCACGCGTGCACGCCGGGCGCTTCGTGGCCGGTTCGCTCCACGTACTCCTTGTACGATCCCGGGTACAGGTGCGGCTGCGCCTCGGTGCCGCTTTCGCCGCCCAGCTCGAGCACGCGGTTGCTGAGACGCCGCAGGAAGGCGCGATCGTGCGACACGAACAGCATCGTGCCGTCGAAGTCCTTGAGCGCGTCGAGCAGCATCTCCTTCGTCGCGAGATCGAGGTGATTGGTCGGCTCGTCGAGCACCAGGAAGTTGGGCGGATCGAGCAGCATGCGCGCGAGCACGAGGCGCGTCTTCTCGCCGCCGGACAGCGCGCGGATCTTCTTGTCCACGTCGTCGCCGGAGAACTGAAACGCGCCGGCCAGATTGCGCAGCGCGCCGATCGACTCGTTCGGGAAGTCCTGGCGGAGCTGCTCCTCAACCGTCAGGTCGGGATCGAGCAGGTCGAGCGACTGCTGCGCGAAGTAGCCCATCTTGAGGCTCGCGCCGAGCCGGACATGACCGCGGTCGGGCGCCAGACTGTCCAGCCACCATCTTCAGCAGCGTCGACTTGCCGGCGCCGTTCTTTCCCATGACCGCACCATCGCTCGCCGCGGCGGATCGTCAGGTTCACACCGTCGTGAACGACCCGGCGGCCGTACGCCTTCGTGACGTCTTCGAGGACCGCGACCTGTTCGCCCGAGCGCGGCGGCGTCCGGAAGTCGAAGCGCACCACGCGGCGCCGTTTCGGCAGCTCGATCTTCTCGATCTTCTCGAGCGCCTTCACGCGGCTCTGCACCTGCGCGGCCTTGGCCGCATGCGCGGCAAAGCGGTCGATGAACCGCTGCTCCTTCGCCAGCATCGCCTGCTGCCGCGCGTACGCGGCCTCCAGGTTGGCCTCGCGGATGCTCACGCTCGCGCTCGTAGAAGTCGTAGTTGCCCGAGTACATCGTGATCTCGCCGTCGTCGATCTCGGCGATCTTCGTGACGACGCGGTTCATGAACTCGCGGTCGTGCGACGTCATGAGGAGCGCGCCCGATCGCGACTTGAGGAAGCGCTCGAGCCAGACGATCGACTCGATGTCCAGGTGGTTGGTCGGCTCGTCCATCAGGAGCACGTCGGGCTGGCCGAGGAGCACGCGCGCCATCGCCACGCGCATCTTCCATCCGCCCGACAGCGTGCCGACGTCGGCGTCGATCCGCTCATCGTCGAACCCGAGGCCGTGGAGGACTTCGCGCGCCTGCGCCTCGAGCGCGTAGCCGCCAAGATGCTCGTACTCCTCCTGCACCTCGCCGAAGCGGGCCAGGATGCGGTCCATCTGGCCCGGCCTGCTCCGGGATCGCTCATCGCGTGGTGTAGCTGCTCGAGCTCGTGATGCAGATCGCCGACGCGGCCGCTGCCGAGAATCGCCTCGTCCAGGACCGAGCGGCCCGAGCTTTCCTCGACGTCCTGCCGGAAGTAGCCGATGGTCAGCTTCTTCGGGATCGAAATCTCGCCGTCGTCGGGCTCTTCCTCGCCGGTGATCAGGCGGAACAGCGTCGTCTTGCCCGATCCGTTCGGGCCGACCAGGCCGACTGTCTCTCCCGGATTGAGCTGAAACGAGGCGTCGACGAAGAGAATCTGCTCGGCCGTACTGCTTGCAGATGCGGGTCAACGAAATCATGCGATCTTGTTAGTGTAGCGCCGGTTCGCCTCATACCCGCTTGATGACGACGAGGCTGATGTCGTCGGCGGGCGGGCTGAATGTCACGAGGTCCGTCGTGACGGCTTCAAAAATCTCGCGTGCAGTAAGCCGTTTGACCTCGCGCACGCTCCTCTCCAGACAGCCCGGAAAGTAGCTCGCGTCCTCGTTCTGATGGTCCACGATACCGTCTGTGAAGAGCAGGAGGATGTCGCCCGTGCCCATCAGCGTCCACTCGTTCATCTGGTAGTGATCCTTGAAGCCCAGGATGCTGCGCGTGGTGTCTCGATCGATCGCATCGAGCGACGGCATGACCCCGAGTGGCGGAAACGATACGCACAGGTCGGGGCTGACCTCCATGAACCGGTTGTGCCGGTTCGAGAAGACCACCGGGAACGGCTGCGCCGCGGACAAGAATCTGAACCGGGCGTCTTCTGAGATCTCACCGTAAATGAGCGAGACGAACTTGTGCGCGCCCGACGACTTGTAGAACCGCATGTTCAGGTGCTCGAACAGATGCCGCGTAATCTGACCGAACATGTCGAGCTCGTAGATCGCGCCGAGAAGAAATGCCTGGTGGAGCATCGCCGCGAGCAGGGCGTCGGTGACCTTGTGTCCGGACACATCGACGAGGGCAATGCCGGCAGTCCGCTCACAGCGGTTCAGGTTGTCGACCACCTCGGATCGCCATTCTTGTTCGACGCGTGCCCGCAGGTCGAAGCGCTCCTTGAAATCAACGTAGATGAGGTGATCGCCGCCCACGGTACCGTTCAGCGGCAGCGTGCCGCCATAGATGTCGATGCCGCTCAGTCTTGGGACATCTCCGGGCTGAGGGAGAAGGTATCGTGCGATGTCCTCGAAATTTTCCAGTTCGTCGGTCAGTTGCTTCAGCAGTGCGCTGACGTCTCCGTGTTTCGTCACCGGTTCGGACCCCTCTTTCGACCGCCACGCCCTCATCATGGCGGTTCGGCGTGACGATTTCGTAAATGGGCTGCCTGGGAGCTGAGCAAAGCGCGTGCCCCGCGAATCAGATTCGACTGTTTGACACGCTATCCACCTGAAGACGTGTCACTTTCTCCCCTGAGTTGCTTCCGAGCAGCTGGGGTTGCTTCCAACATTTGTGTTCGGTTGATATCCAACGACGACGTGTCTGTCAGAAAGACGTCGGGTCCGGAAGGAGAGAGCCGCTACAAGCGGGTCAATGCGGGCAAGCCGAAACGCAGTCGACCGGCATTGACCGCTGTGTGATCGAGCTGCAGCGTGATGTGTGTGCGCATCACGGCGAGATTACGAAAGTACCGACCGAGCGGGGCGAGCTTGCCTGCGGCCGATGTCCCGGCAGTCCGGAACAGGAGCTCAACAGCTTCCCACGACAGCCGGACCGTCTGCTGTTCGACCATCAGGAGCCTCTTCTCCAACTCGTCGGAAAACGAGATGCTGTCCTCGAGTCCTTGTCGTGCAAACTCCATGTAGTCGGCGCCCATCTTGAGCAGCGCTGCCTCGGCGGTATCCACCAGACTCTGGGCGGTCCCGTAATAGTGCTGAAACTCCCTCGTCAGGTACCGCGGCTCGAAGGGTGGAAAGCTCGTCTGCTTGCTGCTGATGATGTCCGCGTAGATATCGAGCGCGCCGCGCGCCGCACCGACGGCGACCGACGCCACTTCGGAAATCAGCAGCGGCGTAAACCGTCCGTGGTAGAGCGGATTCGCATGGAGGCCGCGGCCGGGTTGATCGTGGATGGAGCGGCCTTCGGCGTCCGACCACGGCAGGACTCGTCGGCGCGGCACGAACGTCTCGTTGACGACAACGCGACGCGATCCGGTGCCCTGCATGCCCACGACGTTCCAGTTGTCGACGATTGCGCATTGGTCGCGGTCGAACAGCATCCAGACATAGGCCGGCTCCCCGCCAGCCGGCTGAACAGCAGATTGAATGATGGTGCCGCCAAGAAAGTGCGTCGCGATATCGCAGCCCGAGGCGTAGTCCCACACTCCTTGAACGCGATAGCCGTCTCCTTCAGGGGACGCGCGACCGCCCGGCATCGCGACGCCCGGAGCGCGCAGCTCGCCTCGGTCACCGAACGCATCCCGTTGGCCCTCGGCCGGGAAAGCCGCCATCACAGCGGCGTGACCGGAGGTCAGGGCCAGGACCCAGGCGCTGTCCGAACAGCCGCGAGCGACTGCCGACATCACCTTGATGAACGCGGGCAGATCCAGCTCGTAGCCGCCGAACATGCGCGGCTGAACCGCGCGATAGAAGCCGGCTGCGACGAATGCCTCATGGGTTTCCTCCGGGAGCCGCCCGGCCGCCTCGCAACGCGCCTGGTTTTCGCGAAGCATCGGCCGCATCGCATCGGCGCGCCGGATCATCTCGTCCGCGGTGAGGCCAGGTTCTGGCGGTGAGATTGGGGCCATGGGTCGCTATTTTAGAGGGCAAAGGGCACAGGGCAGAGGGCAGAGGGCACAGGGCAGAGGGCAGAGGGCACAGGGCAGAGGGCAGAGGGCACAGGGCAGAGGGCAGAGGGCACAGGGCAGAGGGCAGAGGGCAGAGGGCAGAGAGCAGAGAGCCGATGGCGGATTCTCGCGAGCGGCGGTAGCATAGTCCGCGCTTCAGGGGAACTCGGGTCATGAAGTCGATGTAGTTATGGCTCAACCTGTGCTCCGGACGGCGGCGAACGAGCGGTCTCAGAGCGAACCCGCCTTGGGTTACGCGTATTACGCACTCTTTGTGCTGATGGTCTGTTACACGCTCTCGTTCATCGACCGTCAGATTCTCAGCCTGCTGGTCGGCCCCATCAAACGCGATTTGGGGATCAGCGATACCCGCGTCGGGCTGCTGCAGGGCCTTGCCTTTGCGCTCTTCTATGGCACGCTCGGAATACCCATCGGCCGGATCGCCGACACCCGGGCGAGGACGAGGCTCATTTGGGTCGGTGTGTTGCTCTGGAGCCTGACGACCGGGTTGTGCGCAGGGGCGAAGAGCTTCGGGTCGCTCTTCCTGGCCCGCATGGGCGTCGGCGTCGGTGAAGCCTCGCTTGCTCCCGGCGCCTTTTCTCTGATTACGGACTACTTTCCGCGCGAGCGCCTCGCTCGCGCGCTGAGTGTCTATTCCATGGGCATTTTCATCGGGTCGGGGCTCGCCCTGCTCGTTGGCGGCAGCGTTGTGCAGGCCACCGCCAGGATGCCCGCGATCGATCTGCCCGTTTTGGGAACCATCGCCTCCTGGCGCCTCACGTTCCTCCTCGTCGCGGCTCCGGGACTCCTCGTTGCGGCGTGGGTTGCAACGGTGCGCGAGCCCGCGCGCCGCAACCTGCTGCTGACCTCGGACGGCCGGCCCGCGTCGCTATCGGCCACTCAGGTCATCGAACAGATTCGCGTCCGCTGGCAATCCATCGTCGGAATCTCGGTCGGCATGGTCTTCCAGTCTTCGTGCACATACGGGCTGACTGCGTGGATGCCGGCCTACCTCCAGCGCGTGCATGCATGGACGCCGGCTCAGGTCGGCCGGACGTTGGGGCTGTTGATCGTGATTTTCGGGTGTCTCGGGATGTACATCGGTGGCGCCTTGACAGATCGCTGGCGCAAGGCAGGTATGCGCGATGCACCGCTTCGAGTCGGAGTGGTCAGCTCGATTGGGGCCGGCATCCTCTTCGTGATTGCCCTGACCACGTCGAACGTCACCGTGACGCTGATCCTGCTCGCCCCGGCCCTGGTCTTTCTGGGGCTACCGATGGGTGTGTCCTACGCCGCGCTGCAATGGATTCTGCCGAATCAGGTTCGCGGTCAGGTGTCCGCGCTGTTCCTGCTCATTCTGAATCTCGGCGGCCTGACGCTCGGCCCCCTGTTGCCGGCGCTCATCAGTGACAACTACTTCAAGTCAGAGAAGATGATCGGAACGTCGCTTGGAATTTCGATCGGCTTCGCGTCGCTCGTCATGATGGCGACGTTCCAGCTCACTCGCCGAGCCTACAGAGTCCACTCGGCGGCGATGGACTCGCTGCAATGAAGGCATGATGTCAAAGGGGTCGGGGATGCGTTTGCTGTTCTTTCTGTTCGGCGCGATGCTGGCCCTTCCTGTCGGGGCTGTTGCGCAGGCGAGCCGGTGCGCGGAGCTGACAACGCTCCAGGTACCGGGCATCACCATCGCGGTGTCCAAAGCCGAGTGGCACCCCGCGGGCCCGGCGCCGCAGGGTCTCGGGCCGGGGGGACAGCCGGTGCGGTCACCGCTGCCGGCCTACTGCAGGCTCGATGGCAAGATCGACCCGCGCGTGGGCAACGACGGCAAACGGTACGGTATCGGTTTCGCGCTGGCACTGCCGGACGACTGGAACGGCCGTTTTCTCTTTCAGGGCGGCGGCGGGTTGAACGGCAGTGTGTTGCCGCCGTACGGCGCGACCGCAGCAGGGCAGACCGCCGCCCTGTCGCGGGGCTTCGTCGTTGTGAGCACAGACACCGGACACGAAGGCACGGGCGTGTTCGACGGCGCCTTCTTCGGAGATCAGCAGGCCAGTCTCGATTTTGCGTACGTCGCAGTTGGCCGGGTGGCGGCGATGTCGAAGCGCATCATCGCCGAGTACTATCGCAAGCCTGTCGAGCGTTCATATTTTGCCGGCTGTTCGACCGGTGGACGCGAGGCGATGCTGATGACCCAGCGGTATCCGACGTTTTTCGATGGCGTCATCTCGGGCGCGCCCGCGATGCGCACGAGCTATTCGGGTCTGGGCGACAGGTGGGTTGCGGTCGCACTCAATCAGATCGCTCCGAAAGATGCCACGGCCAAGCCGATTCCAGGTCAGGCTTTGTCCGAAGCCAACAAGAAGCTGATCATCGACGGTCTCCTCAATGCGTGTGACGCCAAAGACGGTGTGAAGGACGGGATGATCTTCAACACGAAGGCCTGCGATTTCGATCCAGGCACCCTGGTGTGTGGCAGCGCCAGGACCGAGGGATGCTTGACCCCGCAGCAGGCGGGTGCGATCAAGAAGGGCTTCGCCGGGCCTAAGGATTCGAGGGGCAACCAGCTCTA
>CAVRXZ010000006.1:0-123357 GCA_963725105.1 uncultured Acidobacteriota bacterium | reverse complement strand
CGAGCGCGATGAACAGCCCGGTCAGCGTGAGGTGAACGATCACGCCGGCGATCGTGTTGACGCCCACGGCACCGACGGCCGTCGCCGTGTCGACACCACGCTTCTGCAGGAAGCGGGCGGTCAGCGCCAGTCCGCCGCCCGGCGCGGCGACGCCGACGAACGACGTCGCGACCTGCACCCCGATGTTCGGGCCCAGCGGTAGCCGGTCGGGCACGGAACCGTCGAGCGCAAGGGCAGCGCCAACGTAGGTGAGTGCCGACAATGCCAGCGCCGCGGTGACCCACCACCAGTTCGCGTTCAGCAGTTCACCCCACAGCGAACCGACGCCGAGAAATTGCGGGACCAGCGACCACAATGCGAGCGCCACCACCGCGATGGTGAGCACCGTGCCCGTCTTGATCCGCTGGAGTTCAGCGATCGGTACGTCGTCGGCGCCGGTGACACGATGGATCTCGGCGCGGAGGTCGTCGAGACATCCGGCGGCTTTGACCGCGGCTCGCGTCTGCGGAGTCAACGCGAGGGGCTGCAGCCGCGGCAGCGCTGCGGCGACGGCGGCGGGCCCGACGCCGGCAACCGCGTATTCCACGGCGCGCTCGACGCCGAGCGGCGCGGCGGTTGCTGCGAGGACTTCGGCAACATCTGTCGAAAGCACGGAGCCGACCACGCCCAACGAGGCCGAGGCGAATCCGACGAGCACGACGGTGCCATCGTCTTCGACCCACAGTGCGTCGGCGTTGAGGCGACGATGCACCGTGTGGCTTCGTTGAAGGGCATCGACGATCGCCCACACCGAGCTCAAGAGCTGCGGGCGTCCGTCGCGATGGGATCGAGCTCGCTCAGCGACTGGCGCGGCAGCGAGTCGAACGCCATCATCATCGCGTTCGGCGGGAACTCGGCGACCACCGCCAGCCGGGCGGTCGGCACTCCGTCGCTGTGCGCCTTCAACGCGCACAGTGCCTCGTGCTCGACGGCCGAGCGAAGCGATCGGAACGGTCGGTCCTGGCCGATGTCGCGGAATCGTGCTGCCCGGTACATCTGCACCGGGAGCAGGGCTCGCCCACAGGTCGCGGCTGATGACCTTCACGATCAACTGCCGGCCGTCTTCGAGGTACACCCTGAATCCGGCGAAGCCGTGGAATCCACCGAACCGTTCGACCGACGAGAGCTTGTAGCCCAGACGCTCGAGGATCTCGCCCACCGCCACGGCCCGAGGGCTGGTGTTGGGGGCGCCGAGCATCAATTGCACCAGCGACGATGCGGCCGCTGCCATGGCGATGGCGGTGATGATCGTTGCCGGATCCGCCAAGCTGACACCGAGCCGCGCGGCGACACCGAGGACGAGCACGAGTCGGCCGATCCATCGCCAACGCTCGGACCAATGGCCGCGGTCGATGTACATGAACGCGGCGATCACGCCCAGGTCGAACGTCGTCGGGAACGCGGCCCCGATTCCGTACCCACTGAGACCGGTCACCTCGAAACCCGCACCGGGATCGACGTTCCGTGGCGGCATCAGCGGCAGCGTCGAAGTGCCGACGAGCTTCGACATCGCCAACAGGCCGGCAGCGCAGACCGCCGCGGCTAGCAGCATCCGCCCGACCCGGACGAAGTGACGCAGGACGAGTTGACTGAAGAAGCCGAGAACTGCGGCGACGAGGAATGCGATCTGGCAGACGCTGACGATGCCGGACACGAGCCAGCGCGGCATGGAGGCGAGGAAGTCGCCGAACCCGGCTGCGAACTGGCCGTCGCTTTCACCCTGCAACGCGACGTACGTGAACACGAGGATCACCAGCGACCCGAGCAGCCGGATCGCGGTGACCGGCGACCTCACATATGCAGGTTCAGCAGGCTCCGACACCACGAACGATGATCGTTGCCGATGAGACCTCAAGCACACTGGATCAATTCTCGAGAAGGGATGACTGATCGTATTCCGCGCTCGAGGCCTTCGTGATGCTCGTATCGAGTAGTCAGATGAGACGCCCAAGAGCGTCGTCGGCTCTACCCGCCGTGGTTCATCCCTGCCATGCCCTCGCCGGTGTACTCCTCGCACGACACGTCTGGGTTGAAATCGGCGAACGGACCCTTCGGGTTGTCGCGCCACGCCCACACGTGCAGCTCGTAGAAGGCATCCAAGCCATACCGGTTCGGCGCGCCCACGAAGTTGAAGAGCTGACCCTGCAGAACTGGCGCGCCGGGGTCATGACCGGCCGCTGGGTCATTCCACTGCGCCGCGAGGACAAGGAACTCGACGCCGACCAATCGGAGCCGTCCGTTGCGCTGCTCGTAGATCAGCAACTCGGGCTTGGTGGCGTCGAGCACACCGTCACCGAAGAGCTCTACGTTGGCGTAGTGGATTCCCATCGCGCCCTCTTCAGGGCTGTTCACGCAAGCACCAAGGGACACGTAGTCCGTCGCGTTGCTGACATCACGAAAGCCCCGCGTCGCGTCCCCGAACCGTCTGGACCAACGTCGGCGCCTGTTGGCCGTTCGTGGCAAATCCAATCGCCGCCGGCACCATCACCGCTATTGCGGCGAGACCGACAACGACGAATCTCTTTACGTTCATCTCAACCTCCCTCAGCTCAGCCTCAGGGGTCGCAACGCCGCACGAATCGCTCCTTTCGCCAGGGCGGCGCAGGCGTTGGGCCCGATGTGCCGAATCCTCTGACTTGGATCTTCTTCACAAAACCCCGATGCGGCACCGACGGCTTCCCAAGCCGAGGCGGAACGTGCGCTCGGAGCCGCGCGACGATACGCCTACCGCCCGAGATGTCAAGAGGAGGGGTGCCGGTGAAGGTGGTCGGCGAGGCGTGTCCGTGTCGTGCCGGGCGCCCCGACGATGATCTAGGCGGTGGCCTCGATCGCTGGCAGGTCTTCGTCGGCTCCGGAGAACGCCCGGTAGACGAGCGCGCCGATGACGCCGCCGACGATCGGCGCGAGCCAGAACAGCCAGAGCTGGTCGAGCGCCCATCCCTCGCCGCCGAAGGCGAGCATGATCGCGGGGCCGGTCGAGCGGGCCGGGTTCACAGAGGTGTTGGTCACCGGAATGCTGACGAGGTGGATCAACGTGAGCGCCAGGCCGATGGCGAGCGCCGCGAAGCCCTTGGAGGCGCGGCGTGTCGGTGATGCCCATGATCACGATCAGGAAGATCGCTGTCAGCACGACCTCGATGACGAGGCCGGCTGCAAGGTTGTAAGACCCGGGCGAGTGGTCGCCGTAGCCGTTGGCCGCGAAGCCGCCTGCGGCGACCGAGTCGGCGGAAGCTCCTCGTTGCCCGATGGCGATGACCCACAATGTCGCCGACGCGGCGATACGCGGCGATCACCTGGGTGACGATGTACGGGACGGCATCCTTCCACGCGAACCGCTTGCCGGTCGCCAGTCCGATCGTGATCGCCGGGTTGAAATGCCCGCCGGAGATGTGACCGACGGCGTAGGCCATCGTCAGCACGGTGAGCCCGAACGCGAGCGAGACGCCGACGAAGCCGATGCCGAGTCCGGTGTTGGCGCCCGACGGGTCGAGGAAGTTGGCGGCGAGCACCGCGCTGCCGGTGCCTCCGAACACCAGCACGAAGGTGCCGACGAACTCGGCGAACAGCTTGGGTGTGGGTGTCATGTGCATTTCTCCAATCGTTGATGAGCAGGAGGAACGTTGCCGGAATGCCGATCGTCACCGGCGCTGAGGTGGGCGAGCGACGCGATCACCGGCCCAACGTAGTCGGCCAGCAGCACACCGGCGAGGAACGACTTGGCAGGGCTGAGGTCGCGGAGTCGCTGGCGCGCCGTGGGGTCTCCGGCGCTTCCTTCTTAGTGGACGACGACGGGTCAGTCCGGCGGCGACGTCTTCACCTCAATGAGGCGACTCGATCTGGCTGTACGGCAACCAGCGACCGGTCTCGAAGTCGTACAGCTTGCAGGTGCGCGTAGCGCGAACGTAGTGGCGGATCGACCAGCGCGAGGCCTTGACCGTGCCTGGGTACGACGCGGCGATGTGGTCGGCCGCCCGAGGCAGTTGGTGAAAGGGGATGCGGGCGTCGACGTGGTGCGGCACGTGAATGAAGATGTTGTGGAACCACAGAATGTTCAACAGGGTGGGCATCCGAACGACCGTGGTCGACTCCATCTGGCCGTTGAACTGCGTCCATTCCCGCCGCGTCCACCACCGGATGGCGGGGTCGACGTGGTGCACGTAGACGGTCCATCCGATGATCTGCACGAACACCAGGAACGGCACGATGAACAACTTCATCGGGAGCCACACAGCGCTCGTCCATCCTCCCGTGAGGGCGCCGATCACCACCGAGGAAGCGACGACGACGATGACCGCTGAGCCGAGCGTGAGCTTGTCGCGCACGATGGCATCGTGCCGCTTGCCCGGTGCGTTGAACCGCCACATCTTCTGCCACCACACGACGCGCAGGTAGTACACGCCAGAGCCGACACACGACCACTCGAGCCGATGCCGCAGACGAGCGAGACGGCCGAACGCGCGGTACTCGTCGACCGTTGTCGGGTGCCAAACGAAATCGAACCCCTGACGGGTCGTGTAGCCGTGATGGACTCGGTTGTGGCCAAGATCCCATGCGGCCTCGACGTGCACGCTAGGCGCCATGCAGATTCTGGCGATCGCCCGGTTGGCTCGGCGCGAGTCGACCAAAGCACCGTGCGACACGTCATGGCCCAGCACGAAGAGGCCAGCGACGCCAAGCCCGGCCAGTGGCCACAGCACGACCAGAGCCCACCAACGGTCGGTCAGCGTCAGAAGCAACGGGCACCAGATACAGCACCGATGCCTGCAGCAACGCCAGAGTGGCGCGAGCCGTCGATCGCCCGAAGCAGACGTCGGGAATCACCGCCCGCACGTCGTTGAGCGACTGGGTGCGCGGTCGAACGGTCGCAACGGCCTCGATGTTCATTGGCTCACCATCCTGCGCAACCGACCGACCGGCACGTAGGGGCTTTCGCCCCCGGGTTTGGGAATGTGTCAGCAGGTCACGGACAGGGAGAATGGCGTCGAATAGTACTGGTCATGCAGTTGCAGAATCCCGCGCCTGTTCGGCGGCTGTCGGTGCCGCCCCGGCTCTGATCTCGGCCATCCGGTCCGCACCGATCGCCGAGTCCAGCGCCGCGAGGTAGGCGCCGAGTGCGTGGTCCGGGTCGAGCGTTCCCTTACCGTTCAACAGAATGGCTGGTCCGACCAGCGGGGCGTCAACGACCAGATCGCCCGCCCTGAAGAACACCGTTCCGTTGCCAGCCGTCGATGAGACCGAGAACAGCCCGCGGTGCCCGACTGCCGCCGGCGAAGCCGCTGCTGTCGGTCACGTAGAAGAACGGTCCGAGTCCCTCGGCGGTGCCGTCGATCTCGCGGATTTCACCGTCCACTGAACCGGGTGCCGCCCCTGGCACCAATACATCACAGAACACGCCGCTCACCGGGAAGGCGTCGGTGCCGACGATGAGATAGTCGCCGTCGGGGAGCGCTGGAGAGGGCGGCGACGCAGCAGCAGTCGTCGGGACCGGTGCGGCGGGCGCTGTCGCCACGACCGACGTTGTGGCAGCAGGCGTCGCTTCCGTCGGCGTGGTTCCCGCGGATGGCGTTCCGGCGGGTGTCGTCCCGGGGGGCGGCGCTCTGCCGGGGGGTGATGCCTTGCCGGCGCCAGCCTTGGCGGCGACTGCCTTGCCGACGGCCGTCACGCCGGACGATGTCGTGGTCGCTGCTCGCACGACAGCGCTCGACGAAGGCGTCGTCGTCGCCTGGGTGGTAGCCGCTGTCGTTGACGTCCTCACCGAGGCCGGTGACGAACTCGTCGGTGAAGCCGTGTGGAGGAGCACGCCGTCACCCACGGTGCCGCGACATGGCTTCCCAAGCACGTCGATCTCGATCTCGCACGCCTGTCGCGCCAGTTCCTCCGCCGACACGTGGCGGCCTTGATACGCATGCAGCGCGTTGAGCACGCCAACCGTCGTCGCGGACGACGAGCCGAGGCCAATCCCAGCTGGCAGATCGGCAATCGTCGTCACTTCGATGCCGCCGGTGATTCCGACCTTCCTCATTGCCTCGCGAATCAGGTTGTGTTCCAGGTCGTCCACCCGCCGAACGATTTCCGTTTTCGTGTAAGACACTCGAATCGTCTCGTCGAAGCGTTTATTCACCGTCACGTACATGTAACGGTTAATCGACATCGCGATCACGCTTCCAGGCCGGACATGGTAGGTACTGGCGCAAGTCTGAGCCGCCGCCGACCAAGCTGACCCTGAACGGCGTTCGAGAAATAATCACAACGCTCCCCACGGTTCTGCCGTCACAGAGTTGGCTTCCAGCGCCCGCGCAGCCCAGTCTTGGCGGGCACGCGCCAGTGCGGATGGTGTGCCCACGTCCTTCAGGTACCCGTCAACGAGCTGCCCGAACATCCGTCCAGTCAACCCGGGGAAGACGTCTCGTCCGAAATCCGCGACTCCGCGGTCGGCAGGAATGGCGTCAAAGAGCCCCTGGCGGGCGATGTAAACGCCCGCGTTCGCCAGGTCGCTTCCCGGCACGGCCGGTTTCTCGACGAACGACAGGATGCGCCCGTCCGCCGTGGTCTCGACGACACCGGCCTCACTGGGGGTTGGCGTCCGGAAGAGCCCCATGGTGAGCAAGCCGTCGTGCCTCGCGTGGAAGGCGACAAGTTTGTCGAGCGCGAAATCGGTCAGGTTGTCAGCATGAAACACACCAAAGCTGGCGTCACCGCGGACGAAGTCGCGATTGGCCAGAACCGTGCCCGCGGTCCCAATCGGCTTCGATTCGCGGATCACGTGCACCTCGACACCCCAGCGGCCCCGTTGAACGAAGTCTCTCGACCAGGTCCGCCTGCTGCGAGACGTTGACAAGAACTGCGTCGAGGTTGTGCCGAGCGCAGAAGCGCAGCCAGATGCCGAGGAGCGGCACGCCGTTGATGGGCACCAAGCACTTCGGGATTCGATTGGTCAGCGGTCGCAATCGCTCACCGAGCCCGCCCGCAAGCAGAAACGCTCTCATCCTTGACCTCGAAATCGACCTCGAAGGCAGAACCCATCTGTGGGAGATCCCTTTTGACGTCCCAAGGGTTGATTCCACTTCTAACCCCGTGAAGTGGCTGCGGTTCTAACCATTGCGGGCGGTGAGGTTAGAGGCTATCAACGTGAGACCGTAATCAGGTGGCTTGGATGATGCAAAGTTTGTGCGTGCTGGCGGTCCCTGATCGCGAGTGTGTTTCTCACTGCGGTTTGAGCGTGTGTCCAGGACGAGGTTCCGTGCCGATCACCGAAGTCGCCTATCAGGAAGGTAAAAGGAAACTACCCGAACCATCGCACCGGTCGTATGCGAGGGTGTCTACGCGCTGGTGGCGCGACACGTTCAAGAACGCCGTCGAATGGCCACTTGCCTTGATGGCGGTCGTGCTTGTGTCGCCGTTGCTCCTGGCGATTAGTCTGCTGATTCTTGTTTCGAGCGGACGCCCCATCAGTCTATCGCCGGCGCGTTGTCGGCCCGGACGGGAAGCCGTTTGACGCCTTCAAATTCAGGACGATGGTGCGCGGGGCTGAACGCGTGCTCGAGCAGGACGAGCGTCTGCGGGTCGCGTTTACCGAGAACTGGAAGCTGTTTTCCGATCCGCGGGTGACTTCGTTGGGGCGCGTGCTGCGCAAGTACAGCCTCGACGAGCTTCCTCAGTTGGTGAACGTGCTGCGCGGCGAAATGGCACTTGTCGGACCGCGCATGGTGTCGCCACCAGAACTCGCGCGCTACGGCGCCCTGCAGCACAAACTGCTCTCGGTCCGGCCTGGGTTGACCGGTCTCTGGCAGGTATCAGGTCGTCAGACGCTTTCATACGCGGCTCGCATCGAGCTCGACATGGCGTATGTCGATCGCTGCAGCCTGAAGTCGGACCTTTCGATTCTTGCCCGCACCCTGCCGGTTGTTGTCCGCGCGAAAGGCGCCTTCTAGGGAGGGCCTTTGCACCTGCTCGTGACAGGGGGCGCCGGCTACGTCGGCAGTGTGGTGTCGGAGTTTGCGCTGGCGGCTGGCCACGACGTGACCGTCATCGACAACCTGCAGAACGGCAAACCCGGCGCCGTGCCTGATGGTTGCCAGCTGGTGAAGGCGGACTTCGGCGATCGAGCGGCGCTCGACCGCGTGCTGGCCTCCCGACCCGTCGATGGCGTGGTACATCTGGCCGCCGAAGCCGCCATCGCAACCTCGGTGACCGATCCTGCGAAATATTTCGTGAACAACGTCGCCAAGGGCCTGACGCTGCTGGAAGCCATGCTGGCGCACGGCGTCCGACGCATGGTGTTTTCGTCCACGGCGGCCACGTACGGCGAACCATGCGAGGTGCCCATTTCAGAAGATCATCCTCTCCGCCCGATCAACGCGTACGGCGAATCGAAGTTGATGTTCGAGCGGTGCCTCGAATGGTTTCATCGTGCGTACGGATTTCACGTCGTCTGTCTCCGCTATTTCAATGCGGCTGGTGCCACGACCCTTCATGGCGAGGACAGATCAGAGGAGACCCACCTGATTCCGTTGGCACTCGGAGCCGCGCTTCGCACGCGCGCGGCACTCGACATCTTCGGCACGAACTATCCCACTCCCGACGGTACGTGCGTTCGTGACTACGTGCACGTCGCTGACATCGCCCGGGCACATCTCTGCGCGCTCGATCGACTGGACGGAATGGGATTCGAAACCTTCAATGTCGGCAGTGAGTCCGGGTATCGGTACTGGATGTGATCAAAGCGGCGGAAGAGGTCACCGGATTACCTATCCCGACGGTGACACGCCCCAGGCGGTCCGGCGATCCGGCGGTTCTCGTCGCAACGGCCTCGAAACTCAGGAGGCTTCTCGGCTGGGATCCGCAACAGAGCTCAATTGAGTCCATCATCGCCACGGCGTGGCAGTGGCGGACCAGGTTTCCAAACGGCTATGCCTGCTGAGCCATCGTCAGACGTCCGTTGCGACGTGACGATTTCAATCGTCAGCCTGAATACACGCGGTCTATTGGCCGCGTGTCTTCGTTCGGTGTTCGCCAGCACCGGCGTCACGGTCGAGGTGCACGTCGTCGACAACGGGTCCTCGGATGGCAGCGTCGACATGGTCGCGCGCGACTTTCGGGACGTTCGCCTTACCGCAACTGGCTCGAATCGAGGGTTCGCGGCCGCCAACAACTGCGCGATTCGCGACGCTGATGGACGGTATGTGCTTCTGCTGAACCCAGACACGGTCTTACCGCCGCAGACGTTGAGCGAGATGGTGAGGTTCATGGACGCTCACCAGAGCGTGGGCATCTGCGGGCCCGATGATCCAGTTCGGGGACGGCCGATTTCAGTCGTGCGGCTACCGGTTTCCGACGCTTAATGTCGGAGATTCGCCAGTCGAAGAACATCGACAAGGTGCTTCGTCGGGTTGTCGGTGAAGAATCGCCGCTGCGACTGGAGGCGGTGCCGTTCGAAGTCGATTGGGTCGACGGTGCGTGTCTGCTGATTCGGCGAGAGACGCTCGTCGAGATCGGCCTGCTCGACGAACAATTCTTCCTGTACGCCGAGGAGCTGGACTGGTGCTTTCGCGCCGAAAGAGCCGGCTGGCGTGTGTTCGCGCTCCCGCACGTCCGAATGACGCACCACCAGGGCCAGAGCACCGTGCAGATGAGCGACTTTTCGCTGGCGCACCTGGTGGACACTCGACTGCGCTACTACCGAAAGAATCACGGCATTGCCGACGCCACGCTGACGAGCGTCGTGTACGCGGCCGGCTGCCTCAAGCAGATGCGGCGAGATCGGCGGAAAGCCCGTGTCAAGTTGCGCGCCACGGTTCACTGGTGGCGCTCACTGCTGGCGGCTTGATGTCTATCCGCATTCTGTTCGTGTCGCCGTACCTGCCGTCCGCCGTTCGCGTGCGGCCGTATCAATGGATACGGGCGTTAACTCGTCAGGGCCATCGCGTGCGGCTCGTCGCACTCCGGCCGCCCGAGGACAGGTGGAATGAAGAGGTCCCTGTTGGCCGGTGCTGTGAACAGGTGACGGTGTTCCCGCTCAGCCGCGTCCGCACGCTGCGCAATGGCGCGGCGGCCGTGTTTCGGGACGTTCCGCTGCAGGCAGCCTATTCCCTGCATCCCGCCGCCGAACGCCTCGTGGCCGATGAAGCCAAACGGTGTGACGTGGTGCACGTCGAACATCTGCGGGGTGCGCTGCTGGCCCGGCGGGTTCAGGGCGTGCCATGTGTGTTTGACGCGGTCGACTCGATCACGGCCTTGTTTGACCAGGCGGCGCACCAGGCCCCGTCATGGCGACAACGGCTGATGGCTCGCGCCGACCTCGCCAGGACGGCTCGATTCGAAGCCAGGCTGCTTGGCAGCTTCGACCGAACGCTGGTGACCTCTCGCCGTGATGCAGACGCTTTCCGGCGATTGGCCGGACCGCCGGCGGCGGACCGCCTCGTCACGATTCCCAACGGCGTCGACTTCGACTATTTCCGGCCGAGCGAGGGCCGGATGCAGCCGGACACAGTCCTTTTCACCGGGAAAATGAGCTATCACGCCAATGTGGCGGCGGCACTCAGGCTTGCCACGCAGGTCATGCCTCGCATCTGGCAGCGGCGGCCCGGTGCCAGGCTTGTGGTGGCCGGCAAGGATCCCTCGCCGGTCATCCGGTCTCTGGGACGTGATCCGCGGGTGTCGGTCACCGGATTCGTGGACGACCTGCGACCGTTTTTCCGGGCGGCAACGGTGCTGGTCGCCCCTCTGGTCTACGGCACGGGCATTCAAAACAAAGTGCTCGAAGCGATGGCCTGCGGCGTTCCAGTCGTCGCGTCACCGCCGGCATGCGACGGTCTGGACGCGCAGCCTGGCTGCGATCTCCTCGTAGGCGCCGATGATGCGGAGCTGGCCGCGCACGCCGTGGCGGTCATGCAAGACAGGACCCTGCGGCGCGCTCTTGTAGCTGCCGGTCGGCGCTACGTCGAGCAGTACCACGATTGGCAGCAGATGGCGTGTCGGTTGATCGAAGTCTACGAAGGCGCCCGCGCCGTTTACGGGCGATGTGCTTGAGCATGATCCGAAGTTGTCTTTGTGGTTCGCAAAGAAGGTCAGGAGGCCGGTGATGTCAGAGACTGGTACCGCCACACTCAGCAAGCCGTTGTATCACGCCCATTCCTCAGCCGACGTCCACCCGTCGGCGGTGATCGGCGAGGGAACACGGATCTGGAATCAGGCGCAGGTGCGCGAGAACGTACGCATCGGGGAACATTGCGTGATTTCGAAAGATGTCTACATCGACATCGGGGTCACGATCGGCAATCGGGTGAAGATTCAAAACGGCGTGTCGGTCTACAGGGGCGTCGTGCTCGACGATGACACGTTCGTGGGGCCGCATGCGGCATTCACCAACGACACCACGCCGAGGGCGTTCGCCGAGGACTGGGAGATTGTGCCAACGCGTGTGCGCCGCGGCGCGGCTATCGGCGCGAATGCGACGATTGTCTGCGGCGTCACGCTGGGTCCCTACAGCATGGTGGCCGCCGGATCGACGGTCACGCATGACGTGCCCCCGCATGCGCTGGTCGTCGGAAGCCCTGCTCGCATCGTGTCGTACATCTGCAGGCGAGGCCATCGCATGGAAGCCGACCATCCTGTCGATTATGCGAGCACGTATCGATGTCTGCGGTGCGGCGAAATCCTGGAAGTGAGCTTTCAGGTGAGCTTGTACTAGTCGGCGGAGCACACGCGTGACGCCTTCCTGGAATTCTCCGCAGACGATCGGCGGCTTGTTGGCTGTCGTGCTCTTTGGCGTCTTGTGCCTCATCGACTTGCGCAAGGGCGTTGTGGCGTTCACGGCGTTCGGATGTATCCGGAACCTCCAAATAGGGGCCTTCTCGGGCAGCGAAATGGTACAGGGCTTGCTGCCTGTGGAAGCGCTTGGCGACGGTCATGTGTCTGAGTCTGGCTGATTCACGCCGGTCTACTCCAAGGTCGCCATCCACCGCGCACGCCCTTCAACATGATGTTGCTCCTGTTGATTCCGAGCGCGGTGATTTCACTCATCGTCGGGTTCATTTGGTTCGACCCGATGATTCGCGTCGATCACATGAAGCTGTCTGTGTCGGTGGGTCAGATTCTGCTGATCGCTATGGCCGATTGGCACCTATCTGGTTGTCGCCAACTCGATGGTGACACGAAGACCATCGAAATCATTCGCAAGGTGATCGTTGGGTTGGCCGTTCCGTCGCTGGCGCTGATGGTCGCGCCGGGCGCCTGGGATTACGTGAGCTGGAGCACGAGCTTTGCACTGCCGGCATCGTCGCTCTGCTTTGCCGAATTCTTTGAGACACGGTCCGTGCCCAAGCGATTGTTGCTGCTCGTCATGACGGTTGCGCCCATCGTCTACGGCGTCACGATGGGCAAGGCCTTCTACTACGGCTATGTGTTGGTGTCCATCGGCGTCATCGGCCTGCTTGCAAGGCAAGGCGCGCGATGCTGGCCCTCGCGCCCGATCGCGCTTGTGGCGTACGTGGTCGCCGTGCCGCTCGCGTCGGGATCGCTGACACCTCACTCTTGTCGAGCCTTGTCGAACAGGAAGAGGAGCAGCAGAGCATCGGGGGAACAGGTGGCCGTGATCAGCTGATCATCGACGGGCTCGGGATCTGGTCGCGGTATCCAATTTTCGGCGTCGGACCTGGCAACAACTATCCGTACATGCTCCGGTATTCCACCTTGGGAACAGCGCACAACCAGTACGTGAATATTCTCATCGAGCTGGGGATCGTCGGCTTGACCATTTTCCTGGCGTTTGCATAGAGGGCCATTCGAATGGGCCTGAAGCTGTGGCGCACAGCGAGAGAACCGGTGCACCGCACACTCGTCCTCGGATGGCTCGGCATCTTCGCCGGAATGCTCGTCGGCGGATTCTTTGGCGATTTCATGTTGCCGAGCATTCGAAACGACGGTCTTGACCTCTTTGCCCAGTTCTACGTGCAGTGGATCATTCTCGGACTCGTGGTGGCCGCTAGTGCCCTCGAGCAGCGCCGACCGGGTTACAAATCCTATGTGCACCCTCAACCGCTTGTTTGCTGAATCGGACGGGCTTGCCGACTACGCCGGCCGCTACGCCTCCTACCTCGCCGATCTGATCGCCAGGCTGGACTGTGCCGCGGTCGAGCGCGTTGGGCGCTACTCGAACAAGCACGGCAGGCCGATCGTACGATTTTCGTTGTGGGTAACGGCGGGAGCGCGGCCACAGCCGCGCATTTTGCCAACGACCTGAGTCTCGGTCCACGTGTCTTCGGCGGTAAGGCGTACCGGGCGATCAGTCTGACGGACAACACCGCCCTGATGACCGCGGCAGCCAACGACCTCGGCTACGACAGCGTCTTCGTCGAACAATTGAAGACGCTGCTGGGAACTGGTGACGTGGTCATTGCGATTTCGGCGAGCGGCGACTCCCCGAATGTCATCCGGGCTGTTGAGTACGCGAACGAGGCCGGAGCTGTAACCATCGGCCTCACCGGCTTCGACGGTGGACGGCTGCGAGAAATCGTGAATGAGCATGTGCACATCGCCACTCCCAAGGGCGACTACGGGCCTGTTGAGGATCTCCACCTGATACTGAACCACCTCATCACTTCGTATCTGGCGCGTCTCACTGCCGAACGGAACAACCGCGAGGCGTTGTTCGCGGAGACGGCGTGAGCCCGGTCCCCTTGCTCGATCTGAGCGAACAGAACAGGCCCATTCGAGCGGATATCCTGGCAGCCCTGGAGCAGCGTTCTCGACAGCCAGCAATTCATCCTCGGCCCCGAGGTCGCCGCCTTCGAACAGGAAATTGCCGAGGCGATAGGCGTGCCTCATGCGGTAGCCGTGTCGTCAGGCACCGACGCCCTCCTTCTCGCCCTGATGGCCGAGGGCATCGGGGCAGGCGACGAGGTCATCACGTCTGCGTATTCGTTCTTCGCGACGGCGGGCGTCATCGTGCGGCTCGGCGCGCGGCCTGTGCTGGTCGACATCGATCCGGACACGTTCAACCTGGACCCCACGGCGGCGGTTGCAGCCATCACGCCGCGCACCCGTGCGATCCTGCCGGTCCATCTGTTCGGGCTTTGCGCCGATCTCGACCCGATCCTGGCCGCCGCGGCGGACGCCGGTATCCCGGTCATCGAGGATGCCGCCCAGGCTGTAGGAGCCTCCTACAAGTCACGACGTGCCGGCAGCCTTGGAACCTTCGGCTGCTTTTCGTTCTATCCGACCAAGAATCTCGGTGCATGTGGCGACGCCGGATTGCTGACGACTGGGGATCCCGAGCGCGCCAGGCGTGCGCGGCTCCTGCGAACGCATGGAATGGAACGCCGGTACCACCACCACATGGTCGGTGGGAATTTCCGGATGGACGGTTTTCAGGCAGCGGTCCTGCGTGTCAAGCTTCGGCACCTCGCTGCGTGGACCGAGGGTCGGCGGCTGAACGCCGAGCGTTATAGCCGTCTGTTCAGGCAAGCCGGCCTTTCAGCCAATCTGGTCCTGCCGGCCGAACCACCTGAGCAGCAACATGTCTTCAACCAATACGTCATCCGCTCGAAGCCCCGGAATGCCCTCAAACAGCACCTGGATGCGAGGGGTGTTGGAAATGAGATCTATTACCCCGTGCCATTTCACCTTCAACCGTGTTTCGCCGACCTTGGATATCGCCGAGGCGATTTTCCCCACGCAGAGCGCGCTGCCGACGAGAGTCTGGCCATTCCGATCTACGCTGAGCTGACACTCGAACAGCAGCAGACGGTCGTCAATACAATCGCGGAGTTCTTTGACGGTGCGGCAGAGCTCGGGGCCAGCTCGACATTCGTTGCCGAATCGCGGCGATCATGATTCTGCTGACGTTTCAACCAGCCAATCGACTTTTGTCATCCAATGCTTGCGAAAAAGGGCCTTTCGACATAACAACACGTAACCGGCGAATGACTAAGCTCTTCCTGTGAGATGTTGTAGCAACATCGGTGATCCGCAGTCAGTTCAAGCTTGGCGTAGGGTTTTGAAAACGAAACGGCAGAGACGGTCGCTCAGCCGAGGCTCATCACTGTGTCCGATGCCCTTGTGGGATTGTCCAGCCAGGTGAGCAGCGCACCGACCACGTGGTTCTCGTTCTCAAAGGGGAGAACCTTCACAATTAGAACGTGATCCGTCTCGCCTCGCAGGGCAAGGTGAACCCAGCGCCACCCGTCCTGTTCGAGCAGGCTGTAGATTTCGATGCGCCAGCGTTGGTCCGAAAGCTCGAGAGAATGACCGTCGAGTGCGTCGAAGATCTCGGTTGGAGTTGGCACCGTCACGTGTTGGCTTTCGATGATCGCGGACGTGGTCTCGCAATCTTCAAGCAATTTCAGCACCAGGTAAGCAAGGCGGACAGGCAATCAAGTCGAGTTATCAGGAGCGGCGAGCCACGCACATCCCTGGCACGTTTTTGCTCGACGAGCCGCGCCTCCGGGAAGATGGCGTTGGCAGACGCGCTCGGACGGGGGAGGGTCCTACACCAACTTCGTGCGCGAAAGCGGCAGCTCGCGCACACGCTTGCCTGTGGCCGCGAAGATGGCGTTGCCGAGCGCCGCGAGGACCGGTGGAACTCCCGGCTCACCCGCGCCGCTTGGCGGGTTGCCGCTGTCGACAAAGTGCACGTTCACCTGGCGCGGCGCCGTGTTCATGCGGGCAACCTGGAAATTGTTGAAGTTGCTCTGCTGAATACGGCCGTTCGTCGCGGTGATTTCGCCGGTCATCGCGAGGCCGGCCGCCATGACTGCGGCCCCCTCCATCTGCGAGCGGATCCGGTCGGGGTTGATGAACGTCCCGAGGTCCACCACCTGATCGATGCGCGGGATCTTCAGACCGCCCTGTGCGTCAACCTGTACCTCGACGACCGACGCGACGTACGTGTTGAAGCTCCGGTGCGTGGCGATGCCCATGCCCCAACCGCCGCCCGACTTGCGCTTGCCCCAACCCGACTTCTCGCCGGCGACCTCGAGCACTTTCCGCAGCCGGCGGCTGTCGACCGGGTACTTGTCGATAGGTGCGCCGTAGTTGGAGTACTCAACACCCTGCGCCTTCAGGTCGATGATCTTTCCGGGCCCGAGCAGGTCGAGCAGGTACTCGAGCGGGTCGCGTCCCGCCGCATGCGCCATTTCATCGGCAAAGCTGTGGGCGGCAAACGCGTGGAAGTTGTTGCTGACCGCCCGGAACCAGCCGATGCGGACGTGTGCGTCAGCCGGACCATTTTCCGCACGGATGTTCGGGACGTCGTACGGCAGATCGACGAGCCCAAGGTCGAGCTCGAAGCTCATCGGTTCGCGTGCGTTGGGAATGAATGTCGAGGCGATCGGCGGGAACGCCGATCGGTGCAGCCACGCGGTCGGCCGGCCGCGGCCGTCCATCGTCGCCTTGTGATACACCGCCGCGGTCGTGTGGTAGTAGTCGAACTTGATGTCGTCTTCTCGCGTCCAGACGACCTTTACGGGCTTTCCGAGCTTCCTGGCCAGCACGGCCGCCTCGGCCGCATAGTCTGGCTTCGACTTGCGGCCGAACCCGCCGCCGAGCAGCGTCACGTGACAGATGACGTTCTTCTTGTCGATGCCAACAGCCGCCGAAACGGAGTCCTGGACTGCTTGCGGATTCTGGGTCGGACACCATACCGTGACCTTGCCGTCCGCATACTCGGCGACAGCCGCTGGTGGTTCCATTGACGCGTGCGCCGCCAGCGGCGTGTAGTAAATGGCTTCGAGGACCTTGCCGCCCTTGGCAAACTCGGCATCGACGTTGCCCACGTTGCGCGCCACCTTGCAGGGCGCCTGCACGGTCGTTAGCAGCCGCTGCTTGAACGCAGCCGATTCGAAGTCCGCGTGCGGGCCGTCGTTCCAGTCAATCTTCAGCTTCTTGCGGCCTTGCAACGCCGCCCAGGTGCTGTTCGCGATGACGGCGACACCACCGAGCGGCTGGAAAAGGTGCGGCGGCTTGAAGGTATCGAGTGCGACGGTCTGCTGCACGCCCTTCACCGCGAGCGCATCTTTGTCGTCCAGGCTCTTGACCGTGCCGCCGAGCACCGGGGGATGCTCGATCGAGGCGTGCACCATGCCGTCCCGGAAGATGTCGAGCCCGAAGGGCGCCTTGCCTGTAGTGATGTCCTTGAGGTCGTAAATCGGCCGCTCTTTGCCGACGTACTTCCACGCGGACTTGGGCTTGAACTGCAGCTCTTCCTTCTTTGGTACAGAAAGCTTGCTGGCTGCCGGCACGAGTGCTCCGTACCCAAGCTTCCGGCCGCTCTTCTGGTGTACGACCTCGTGATTCTGCGCTGAGCATTCGGACGCCGGCACACTCCATTGTGCGGCCGCGGCGCTGATGAGCATTGCGCGCGCTGAGGCCCCAGCCTGCCGGAACGCATCGTAGAAGTCGCGGATCGACCGCGACCCGTCCGTGTTCTGGTCGCCATATCGAGCGTCGCCGATGGCCTGCTCGATCTTCACGCGGCCCCAGTCCGCTTCCAGCTCGTCCGCTGCCACGAGCGGCAGGGAGGTTCGGATGCCTGTACCCATCTCCGATCGGTGGGTGACGATGAAGACGGTGCCGTCGGGCTCGATGCCGAGGTACATGCTCGGGTGGAGGGCGGCCGCGTCCGCCTTCGTCCGGTAGAGCGGCTCCTGAGCCCACACGGACTCCGGCAGAATCCTCGCGGCAACAACGAATGCGCCAGCGGAGAAGACTCCGCCAAGGAATTGGCGCCGGCTGACGTTTTCAATGAGGCTCATGCCCGCCCCTTTCCGACCGATTTGATCGCGGCCCGGATGCGCTGATACGTGCCGCAGCGGCAGATGTTGCCGCTCATGAATCGATCGATGTCCTCGTCGCTCGGGTTTGGTGTGCGCACCAGGAGCGCGGCCGCGGACATGATCTGGCCGCTTTGGCAGTACCCGCACTGCGGCACGTTGTAGGTGACCCAGGCCTGCTGCACGGGGTGGTTGCCGTCCGGGCTGAGACCTTCGATCGTGACCACCTTCTTGGTGTCGAGCGTCCGCATCGGCGTCTGGCACGATCGGACCGACTGCCCGTCCACGTGCACCGTGCAGGCACCGCACAGTCCGGCGCCGCAGCCGAACCGGGTGCCCGTCAGCCGCAAGTCGTCGCGCAGATACCATAGGAGCGGCATGTCCGGGTCGCCGTCAAAGGACCGGCGCATGCCGTTGACCGTGAAATTGACCATGAGTAAGCCTCGTTTTGGCCGGATTATCGCACGAAGCTCTGAGAACTGCGACAGGTTCCAGGTTCCGAAGTTCCAAGGTTCCAGGTTCCGCAGTTCGGAGGGCTATATTCCAAATAACTCCGGAACCTGGAACTCCGGAACCTGGAACCTTGGAACTTCGGAACCTCGCCTATTGAAAGTATTCCGGCAAGTCTTTCTTCGTATCTCGGAGGATGTCGATGACGTCCCGCCGGTCGGCGGCCGAAAGTCGCGTGTAACGGCGATTGGTGTCCTTGCCGCTGAGCACCTCCCAGAATCGCCGGTAGGCGAGGGTCTTGGCAGACGCAGGCAAGGCTTCGAACGCGTCCGAGTAGATCATGTAACTGCAGGGATAGCGCATGAGGCGCCGACCGAGATCAAGCTGCCGCAGCGTGCGGCCCGTCTTGTCAACCGGTCCGCGCGCGGTGAACTTCTCGGCGAATCCCGACGTGCCCTCCACCTTGTCGGGGAGCGGCGCCTCGTCCACAAACAGAAAGTAGTCCACCAGATCGACCGCGGCCTCGCGGACGCGCGCGTCGGTGGTCGGGGTCTCCGCGGCGGCAAGCCGCGCCTCCCATCCCAGGCGGGTGATGAGGTTGGTGGCGTGCGTCTGGTGCTCCAGGACCATCAGCGCCACAACGTCGCTTTGTCCGGTCAGGTATCCGGCGGTATCGAACTGCGAGTCCAGCGACTTCAGTTCGCGCGCTTCCGGCCTCAGATCAGCGGTCGTACTCGCGGTCGACACGGGGCGGTTGCCGAGGTGCCGGATCGATCCGAGATGCCCCGTCAGGTACCACCCGCCCCAGCGGTCGCTGAACGCCGCTCGATGATCGCTCGTGAAGCCTGACGCGTACGCGTTCTTGTCCTCCGGAACCGTCTGCGTGCTCAGGACAAACAACCCGGGCACGCCGAGCGTTGTCCATGACAGATGGCAGGCGAGGCACGTTTCGCTGCGTGTGAACTGAAGCGCGCCGCGTTTCTGATCGAGCGTGTAGAAGACGACACCTTGTCGCGGATCGTGCGTGGCGACTTCGAGCAGTTCGCCGCCCCGAACGTAGCCGACCGCCACGGCGTCATTGAAGTACAACACGCGCGGGTTCGTCATGCTGATATGCGGCGCCTGAAAGCTGTTCTGGGCGAATACCGCGACCTGCGATTCGACCGGAACGCCGAGCGCGTCGAGGGTCGAGCGGAGATAGCCGGTCGTCTGATCGAATGTCAGATGAATGCGCCCGTCTTCGATTTCCCGATTCAGCGCGTCGACACGGTTGTCAGTCGGGCCTTTCGTGTAGTTGATGGCCAGGTGATCCCGGGATGCGACGAACACATCCGTACGCTGCGCGTATAGAGCCGCGACGTACGCGGCCGACAGCCCGAGCGCTGCGGCGAAAAAAGGAAGCGGGGCACGACGGGGGCTCACGATGCGATCTCCACGAGGCACGAGTAGAATGACGCCGACGACAGGCCGTGATCAAGGCGGAAGATTCTGAATTTCCCTGATTTGGGAATGAACGAGCGTGCGTGGGCCCTGGCGGATGTCGGCATCGGGCGTGCCGCCGAGCTTGGCCTGGGCATCCAGGTGCTCGCAGGTGGTGCAAGGGTCATCGATGCAGGCGTCGTGACGGTGGGGAGTCTCGAAGCTGGGAAGCTGTTGGCAGAACTCTGCATGGGCGGCCTGGGGCAGGTGGCGTTCACGAAGCTGACAATCGGTGGCGAGGAATGGCCGGGCGTCGAGGTACGGACCGATCATCCGGCCGACTCGTGCATGGCGTCGCAGTACGCGGGCTGGGCGATCAACCCGAGCGGGTTCTTCGCCATGGGGTCGGGGCCCCTGCGGGCCAAGGCACGCGTGGAGAAAGAGCTGTTCGAACGCCTTGGCTACGGCGAAGACGCGATGCGCGGGGTGCTCGTTCTCGAAGGGCGATCGCTTCCGACCGACGCCGTAGCCGGCTGGGTTTCCGCCAGGGCGGGGGTCGCGGCGAACGCTGTGACGTTCGCGATCGCGCCGACCGCCAGTCTGGCGGGTGGCGTACAGGTTGTCGCACGGTCGATCGAAACGGGCTTGCACAAGATGGATACGCTCCACTTCGACGTCAGGCGTGTCGTGAGCGCGATCGGCACGGCGCCGATCCCGCCTGTGGCCAGGAGCGACATCCGCGCGATTGGCCGGACGAACGACTGCGTGTTGTACGGAGGCCAGGTCCGGTACATCGTGCGAGCGTCGGACGCAGAGCTCGGCGAGCTCGCAGAGCGCCTTCCGTCGACGACCTCCCCTGATTACGGTCTGCCGTTCTTCGAGATCTTCACGAAGTCCGGCAACGACTTCTATAAGATCGACCCGATGCTCTTCAGCCCCGCTGAAGTCTGGCTGACGAGCGTGGAAAGCGGCCGCGTGTTCCATGCAGGTCGAGTCAATCCGGACGTTCTGCGCGCGTCGTTTCTCGAACCCTGAACCCTGAACCTTCGAACTTTCGAACCTTGGAACCTTGGAACCTGGAACTTTGGAACCCGAGAAATGAACGTCGTCATTCTGAGCGCTCGAACCGGCTGGCATACCGACGAGCTGCTGCGCGCGCTGGCCGGGCGTGGCCATGTTGGCTGCGTCGTCCCGTACGAAGGCTTGCGGGCTCGTATCGGTGGCGCCGACCGCAGCTGCGGAGCTGACGAGCGAGGGCGCGTCGATTCTTCACGCCAGCGCGGTCCTGGCGCGAATCATCCCGAGCGGATCGCTCGAACAGGTCATCTATCGCGTGGACGCCCTGCACTGGATCGAACAGCACGGCGTCCCGGTCGTGAACTCCGCCCGCGCGATCGAGCGCTCTGTCGACAAGTTCTACACGACGGCCCTGCTGCGAGAGGCGGGTCTGCCAACGCCCGAGACGATTGCCTGCGAACGGGCGGTTGATGCGGTGGCTGCGGTCCGTGACATGGGCGCTGTTGTCATCAAGCCGCTGTTCGGGTCGCTCGGGCCACGGAATCGTTCGCGTGAGCGATCCCGATGTGGCGTTCCGCGTACGCACGTTCTCTTGAACAGGCGCGCGCCGTGTTCTATGTCCAGCGCGAAGTTGACCATGGTGGCCGCGACATCCGCGCCTTCGTCGTCGGCGGCCGCGTGCTTGGCGCCATTGAACGTCATGCGCCGCCCGGTGACTGGCGCACCAACATGGCGCGAGGCGGCACCGCCCGTCCCTTTTCGTTGCCCGCGGAGTGGGCACAGCTCGCGCTTCGAGCTGCTGCGGCTGTTGGCGCCGATTACGCGGGCGTCGATCTGCTTCCGTCGCGCGCCGGCGAGATCTTCGTGCTGGAAGTGAACGCCATTCCCGGCTGGCAGGGACTTCAGCAGGCGACCGGGCTCGACGTCGCGGGCGCGATTGTCGACCATCTCATGGAGCGCGTCCGCGGTCCGTCGCGCCCCGGCGACCGAGGAGCGACGCTGAGGCTGTAACATGGCCTCAGCGAATCTGGGCAGAGATGACTCTGACCAACGGCACCCGACTTGGTCCTGTACGAAATTCTCTCGCCGCTTGGCGCGGGGGGGATGGGTGAGGTCTATCGCGCGAGGGATCCGCAGGTCGGGCGAGACGTCGCGATCAAGATCCTCCCGCCTCAATTCTCGACCGATCCGGACCGGCTGCGGCGATTCGAGCAGGAGGTTCGCGCGGCAGGCAGTCTGAATCATCCCAGCCTGCTGACCATCTACTTTGCGGACGTCCACGCGGGATCGCCCTACCTGGTGTCGGAGCTCCTCGAGGGCGAGACGATGCGCGAGCGGCTCAACGGCGGCCGAGTGCCCGCCCGCAAGGCAGCGGAGTACGCGGCTGCGATCGCGTCGGGACTTGCGGCTGCGCACGACCACGGTATCGTGCACCGCGACCTGAAGCCGGAAAACATCTTCATCACGACAGACGACCGGATCAAGATTCTCGACTTCGGACTCGCGAAGCTCCGAGAGGCCGATCCGGATGTGGACGCGACCGTGCCGCGCGAGACTGACCCAGGGGTCGTGCTCGGGACCGCTGGGTACATGGCGCCGGAGCAGGTGCGGGCGCAGCCGGCCGACCATCGGTCCGACATTTTCGCGCTCGGCGCGGTGCTCTACGAGATGGTAGCCGGCCGGCGTGCCTTTCACGGGAGCTCCGGCGTGGAAACGTTGAACGCGATTCTCAAAGACGAGCCACCCGATCTGTCGCTGGCGCAGCCGGATTGCCCGCCAGCCCTGGAGCGGACGATCCGGCGATGTCTGGAGAAGAGTCCCGGCAATCGGTTTCAGTCCGCCCACGACCTTCGTTTTGCGCTCGAAACCTTGAGCGGTGCGTCCAGCGCGGTCACACGTGGCACTGGACTCGAGGTCGGCACCAGCCGCCGGGCCGCGACGTGGCTGGCGGTGAGCGCCGCGGTCGCGGCGATCGCGGCGGTGACCGCCTACCTGCTGGGCTCTCGTGTGAGCGAGCCACGCGAGCAGACGATGCTGTGGACGTCCATCCTGCCGCCGGAGAAGACGTTTGGCGTGGATCCGGCGCCGGCGCTCTCGCCCGACGGCCGCACGATTGCGTTCACGGCGCCCAACGCGGCCGGGCAGGATGTGATCT
The DNA here is from genome assembly GCA_963725105.1 of uncultured Acidobacteriota bacterium. GTDB lineage: Bacteria > Acidobacteriota > Vicinamibacteria > Vicinamibacterales > CAVVIG01 > CAVRXZ01. Next base: position 100,509 of record CAVRXZ010000006.1, on the reverse strand, counting down.
GGGTGCGGCCGCTCGATTCGTCTACGCCGCGTGCGCTGCCAGGCACGGAAGGGAGCTTTTCGGCACCGTTCTGGTCGCCGGATAATCGATCGCTGGGGTTCTTCACCGCCGGTAAGCTCCAGCGCATCGACCTTTCGGGAGGCGCCCCACAGGTGCTCGCGGATGCCACGAATCCTCACGGAGGCACGTGGGGCAAGGATGGAACCATCCTGTTCGCACCGGATTCGACAACGATACAACGCATGTCCGCCTCAGGCGGCTCTGCAACGCCAGTGACACGGCTGGATCCGAGGCGCCACGAAACCATTCACGGATATCCCAAGTTTCTGCCGGACGGCCGGCATTTCCTCTATTGGGTATTCAGCACCGAAAAGCCGCGCGAAGGATTGTATGTGGGGACGATCGACTCCGGCGAGTCTCGGCTGCTGCTTCCGCTCCGATCTCGCGCGGAATACGCCAATGGCTATCTGTTCTTCGGCCGCGACGGAAACCTCATGGCGCAACCATTTGACGCGCGCCGGTTGCAGCTGTCTGGCGAAGCGATGCGCGTGGCCGACGGGCTTGGCCAGTCGAGACCTGAAGTGAGCAACTTCGCGTTCTCTGTCTCGAATTCCGGAAGTGTGGCCTATTGGAGTGGGCACCCGGTGCCTCGCACTCAGCTCACCTGGTTTGAGCGGACAGGCCGCCGGCTCGGCGCCATCGGAGAGCCGGGGCATCACTATGCGTTCATGGTGTCACCCGACGACAAATTCTCGGCCCTCGAACGGCGGGACCTTGAGAAGAATACTATCGACGTCTGGCTGCTCGACATGGCCGGCGGAAACCCGTCACATTTGACGTTTGCGAATTACTGGGCGGGCTTCCCGGTGTGGTCGCCCGATAGCCAACGGGTGCTTTTCACAGAGTCCACCGATCGCTGGTACGTCAAAGCCATCCATGGCGGCGCCACAGACGAGATCCCGTTTGCGGCAACAGCCGAGGACTATCCGCTGAGTTGGTCTCCCGACGGCCGCCATCTCCTGTTCATGAGAATCACACCGGACACGCTCGCGGATCTCTGGATCCTTCCGCTGTTCGGTGACCGGAAACCGTACCCCTACTTGAATACTGTCAATCAAGAAACGGGTGGACAGTTGTGATTGCGCCGGACGTCGGAGCGGCCGCGGAGCTAGCCTGCCTCCTCGAAGCGAGCGCACCGAAGCCCGGCAACGTTTCGCCCGGCCGTCCTTTTGCGGACCTGCGGTATGAGGATTTTCTTCTCAGCGCAGTGGCGATTCGGCCGGTCATGGCTGCTGCCGGAACGCGACCGATCGGCGCAACAATTCGCCTGGCCATCGAAGCGACCCGTCGTTGGACGCGCAGCAACACGAATCTCGGCCTCGTTCTTCTGCTAAGTCCGCTGGCGCGCGCGGCGGCAGAGAAGCCACTTCATGCCGCGCAACAGGCGCGGCCGCTGTTTCGCGACGCAGTCCGGCACTTCCTGAACGCTACCTCCGTGGACGATGCGCGGGACGTGTACGCGGCGATTCGCCTCGCGGCTCCGAGTGGGCTTGGGCGAGTGGCCGAGCAGGACGTCAAGAACGAACCGAACGTGACGCTGCTCGAAGCGATGAGGCTCGCGGCGGGTCGCGATCAGATTGCCCGCGAATACGCGACGGCGTTCGAAACGACCTTCGATGTGGCCGCGCCCGCGCTCGAGCGTGCACGGGGCGATGGCCTTGACTGGGACGATGCGATCGTCGAGACGTTCCTGATGCTCCTGGCGGGTACCGTCGACAGCCATGTCGTGCGGCGCAGCGGCGAGGCGCTGGCAGCAGAGGTTTCGCGCCACGCGCGTGCAGTCCTCGAAGCCGGTGGCGTCCGGTCAACGGCTGGTCGTCAGGCGGTGGACGATATGGATCGTGCGCTCCGCGATGCACGCCATAGCGCCAACCCGGGCACGACCGCGGATCTCACAGCGGCCGCAATCTTCGTGGTCCTTCTTGGTGGCGGCTCGGATGACGCGTGAACCGCCACCAGATGGCGGCTGCCGTCGCGCCTGACCCACAAACAACATAGAATTCAGGTCCGATGATCGCCTGGGCCCCCGGGACCGAGCTCGGTCCGTACGTGCTCGTCTCGCCCATCGGTGTGGGCGGCATGGGAGAGGTGTGGAAGGCGCGCGACACGCGGCTCCAGCGCGACGTCGCGATCAAGCGGCTCACCGGCGAACACCACGCTCGGTTCGAGCAGGAGGCGCGTGCCATTGCAGCGCTGAACCACCCCCACATTTGCACCTTGCACGACGTCGGCCCGGATTACCTCGTGATGGAATACGTCGATGGCCGACTGATTCGTGGACCCCTCCCACCGGAGGAAGCGATACGGCTCGCGCTTCAGATCGCCGACGCACTGGAAGAAGCGCACTCGAGAGGCATCCTGCATCGCGACCTCAAGCCGAATAACGTGATGGTCACGACAAAGGGCACCGCGAAGCTGCTCGACTTCGGACTCGCCAAGGCCATTGTGCCGGAGCTTGGCGTGACTCAGACGATCGAGGGCACTGTGGCCGGGACCGCGGCCTATATGTCGCCTGAGCAGGCGGAAGGAAAGCCGCTCGACCGGCGCTCCGACATCTTCAGTTTTGGCGCCGTGCTGTACGAGTTGCTGAGCGGCCGGCAGGCTTTCCGCGGTGAGAGCACCATCTCCACCCTGGCCGCCATTCTGCACACAGACCCTGCGCCGCTCGACGCGCCGTCCGGTGTCGGTGACGTGGTCGCCCGGTGCCTCAGCAAGACTCCTTCGGCGCGTTTCGCCACGATGGGGGAGGTGCGTGCGGCGCTCCGAGCCCTTTCGATCAAACCCGCCGTCACGCAACCGTCGATTGCCGTGCTGCCGTTTGCCAACATGAGCCGGGACAAGGACGATGAGTATTTCAGCGACGGATTGGCGGAAGAGATCATCAACCTCCTGGCACACGTCCCGGGCCTGAAGGTAACCGCCCGCACGTCGGCGTTCGCGTTCCGAGGCAAAGAGCAGGACATCCGGAAGATCGCCGAGACCCTCAACGTGCGGACCATCCTAGAAGGCAGTGTGCGCCGGGCCGGCACCCGGATTCGCGTGACAGCGCAGTTGATCAACGCCGAAGACGGGTATCACCTGTGGTCGGAACGCTACGACCGGGAGATGGCCGATGTCTTCGTGATTCAGGACGAGATTGCGGAAGCGATCGCTGCTGCTCTCAAGGTGAGGCTGTCCCCGGAGGTTGAAGCGCCACGACGGCACACACCAGCGCTTGCGGCATATGAGACGTACCTCATGGCCCGGTATCACCAATGGAAAGTGACCCCGGAAGGGCTGGCCAAGAGCGGTGACCTTTACGAGCAGGCTATCGCAATGGATCCGCAGTTCGCCCTGGCGCACATCGGCCGCGCCGATCGTTTCCTCATGCTCGCGGGACTTGGCCTGATGGCTGGGGGAGAGGCGATGCCGCTGATCCGTTCTGGAGCGAAGGCCGCACTGGACCTCGACGATTCACTGCCCGAGGCACACGCCATGCTCGGGATCGTCGCGGTCGAGTTCGATCACGATTGGAAGGAAGCGGACCGGCGGTTTCAGTTGGCCCTGGCGCGCGACCCGGTTCCGCCACAGGTCCGCCACTGGTATGCCCATTTCTACCTGGCATCGATCGGCCGGGCGCAGGAGGGCGCAAAGGAGATCGAACGGCTCCTCAACGAGGATCCGCTGAATGTGATGGCGCGTTGGACACGGGGGCTGTGCCTCATGGCGGCCGGAAGGGATATCGAGGCGGCCACCGAGTATCGACGGTGCCTGGAGCTCGATGAATCCTTCCCCCTCGGCGTCTTGAGCCTCGGCGTCCTTTGCGCGCTGCAGGGCGACTTCGACGAGGCGCTCCGGCTCGGCCAGAGGGCGCACGTGTTGCTGCCTTGGGGATCGTACTCGCTCGGGCTGCTCGCCGGAGCACTACAGCGTACCGGGCGCGGCACTCAAGCCGAGGAGTTGCTCGAGCAGCTCCAAGCGGGAGTTGCGTACGGCGTTCCTGTGGGGTTGGCTACGTTCTATCTGGTGTGCGGGGACGCCGACAAGGCCACCGAGTGGTTGGGGAAGGCGATCGACCAGCACCACCCGGTGATTCTGACTGTGCTGGCACGGCCGGCCGAACGAGTGTTCAGGCTGAGCGGTCTCTGGCCAGAATTGGCGCGCAGGATCAACCTGCCGGACGCGATGAGTGCATCGAACTGAGGGCTGAGGGCTGAGGGCAATGCTTTCCTCGAAAGACCCCAGAGGAGACGAGCATGCCACGCGGTGAGTTCCGTGTATCGGTCACCAAGGACTACACGGTCTTTTCCTCGGCCCATTTCATCACCTTCGCCGGACACCGCTGTGAGGGGCTGCACGGCCACAACTACCGCGCGCGGGTCACGGTCGAGGGCGCGCTCGATGAGGAAGCCTGGTTCGTGTTTGATTTCGTGATTCTCAAGAAGATCATGAAGCGACTGTGCGACGAGATCGACCACAAGGTGCTCCTGCCCCTGGAAAACCCGAAGATTCAGGTCGCCGAAGTCGGCGAGACCGTGACGGTCGCGTACGAGGGCAAGCCGCGCTACGTCTTCCCGAAGGTGGACTGCGCGCTGCTTCCATTGCCCAATACGACCGTCGAAATGCTCGCGGAGCTTCTGACCAATCGACTCCGCACCGAGCTCGAGACGCTCGGCGCGCGCGGGTTGACGGCCATCGAGATGGAAGTCGAAGAGAACTTCGGACAATCAGCCGTATACCGAGTCGCCGTTCAATGAACCACAAAGGGCACAAAAGTCACCAAGGCTGACTTCAGGAGGAACTATGCCACGTGTTCTCTTAGCAGTCGTCCTGCTTCTCCTTGCCGCCCTGCCCGGTCGCGCCCAAACGCCAAGTGGCGAAGCTGTCTACAAGCAACACTGCGCGACCTGCCATGAGGGGACGTTGCCGCGCATGCCGAGCCGCGAAGCGCTCCGAGGCTTTACGCCCGAATCGGTCGAGACCGCGCTCAGCTCGTTCACGATGCGCAGGCAGGGTGGCGCACTGAGCAGTGCGGAGCGCCGGGCGGTCGCCGAGTACGTGACCGGGCGGCCCGCCGGATCGTACCGCGCACCGCTGGACGTCATCCCGAAGAGCGCCTACTGCAGCGGCACCCCTTCTGGCGATCCCCTGGCGGGGCCGTCCTGGAATGGGTGGGCGGGTGACGTGCGGAACTCGCGATTTCAGTCGGCGGCAGCGGCCGGATTGACCGCAAGCGACGTGCCGCGCCTCAAGTTGAAGTGGGCATTCGGGCTGCCCGGAGTGTCTGCTTCCGGCTCGCAGGTCAGCGTGGCAGGGAGCCGGGCATTCGTCGGCAGTCGCAACGGCGTGGTGTACGCACTCGACACGCGCACCGGGTGTCTCGCGTGGGCCTTCGAGGCGGACGCCGGCGTTCGCTCGACGCCGGTCGTCAGTCGTGCGGCTGATGGCCGTACCGCGACGCTCTATTTCGGCGACGCGCACGCACAGGCGTACGCACTCGACGCCGCGACCGGATCGCTTCGGTGGAAAGTCAAGGTCGAAGATCACCCGGACGCCATCATCACGGGCGGAGCAGCGGTTCTGAACGGCCGGGTGTACGTCGGGGTGTCCTCCCTCGAGGAAGGTTCCGCCGTCGTGCCTACGTATCAGTGTTGCACGTTCCGCGGCAGCGTTGTCTCGCTCGACGCGGGAACAGGACGTCAGATCTGGAAGACGTTCACCATCCCTGACGAGCCGCGTCCGACGACGAAGAACGGCCGTGGTACGCAGTTGTATGGTCCATCCGGCGGGGGAGTCTGGTCGGCCCCGGTGCTGGATCCCGACCGAAACCGCCTGTATGTCGGTACCGGCGACAGCTACTCGAATCCTCCCGCACGGGAAAGCGACGCGATCATGGCGTTCGCGCTCGACACCGGTCGCATTGTCTGGACCCGCCAGACCCTTGCCGGGGATGCCTGGAACGTCGGGTGCTTTGAAACGGCTGGACCGGGCCGCCTGAACTGCCCCGAGTCTGCCGGCCCCGATCACGACTATTCAAGCTCGCCCGTCCTCACCGTCTTTCCTGACGGCCGTCGCGTACTGCTCGCCGGTCAGAAATCCGGAGTCATGCACGGCGTCAATCCCGAATCGGGCGAGCTGCTCTGGAAAACGCGCGCGGGAGAAGGCGGTGTGCTTGGCGGCATCGAGTGGGGCTTTGCCACCGATGGTTCAGTCGCGTACATCTCGCTGTCCAACGCGCTCGAGAAGAAGGCTGGCGAGGCGGGCGGGCTCGTCGCGATGAACGTTCTGGACGGGAAGACGCGCTGGTCTGTTCCGCCGCACGAAGACACCTGCGCGGGACGAACGGGTTGCAATACCGGTCAGCCCGCCGCGGTCAGCGTCATTCCGGGGGTCGTCTTTTCCGGCAGTCTGGACGGCCACCTGCGCGCATACGAAATCGACGCGGGCCGGGTCATCTGGGACGTCGACACGGCGCGCGAGTTCGACACCGTCAACCACGTGCAGGCGCGTGGCGGCTCAATAAACGGACCGGGTTCGACCATTGTGGGTGGCATGGTGTTCGTGAGCTCGGGCTACAGCTCGCTGGGGTTCATGCCCGGCAACGTGCTGCTGGCGTTTTCGGTGGACGGAAAGTAGGCGGATCGCCGGCTAATTCGCTTTCTTCTTCGCGGCTTCTTCGGCCGCCTTCTTCTCCTGGAGGCGGGCACCAACGAGCGTGTTGTACAGGCCGTAGTTCCCCTCATGACAGGCGTGCTCGAAGAGCGGCCCGGTCGTCTTCCGCATCGGCATTTCTCCCGTCCACGACTGCGTCCAGGTCGACTTGTCTTCCACTGTGAACCGGTAGCGGATCGTGTCGTCAGAGACACGGGTGAGGCGCTCGGTGACGTGCAGGTTCGCGGTGGATCCCTGAATTGGATTCTTGCCGTTGAAATTGGTCGTCTCGATGACGAGCGTGTCACCCTCCCACCGTCCCCGTGCGACGCCCATCCACTGCCGGACATTCGGATCGGGCGCAGGCCGGCCGTCGAGCGAGATCAGCCGCGCATCGTGAATCATCTCGACGAGGATCATCACGTAATCCGACGCCTGGACGATGTGATAGTTGCTGTTGTAGGCGGCGTCGAGCATGGGCGGTCCTGAGCCAGCCATGATCAGGCATCGATCGTCGAGCTGATTGCTCTGCGCAGAGTCCCACCGACCGATCCGCTTCGCGGCTTCCGCTACTTCGGCGGCGCGCTTCGTACCCTCGGCCGTCAGCGCGGGCAGCTTTCCATTGGCCGGATCCACGATGATCGACGTGCGCAGGTTTCGCGCCAGCGGCGACTGGCTGCGGTCCAACCCAAACTGCGTGAAGTCGTAGTGGACGTCGGCAATGGTGCCCGGCGTCGTCTGTTCCCGTTCGCGCGCGGCCGCCCGTTTTTCAACCGCGGCGGCTTCCTCCGGTGTGTAGAACTCCTTCGTCACCCCATCAGGACGTTCGAGCGGGGTGTACGTGGAGTTTGTCCAGAATCCCTGCAGGTCCGGTTGTCCGTCCGCCGTCTTCGGCGGGACGTAGGTGTTCGACAGCGTTTGCCCAGCCAGTGCGATTGTCGCGGCGAAGGCGCCGGCCATCGAAGCCGCCAGCGTGATGCGGGATGCGGATAACCTGTGGAACATACAGGGCTCCTGAGCGCCGATTATGGACCCGCATGTGAGGTTGTCAAGGTTGCTAACAACAGGTTGCTAACAACAGGTTGCGACTCACGCGAGTGATTGCGCTCGAGCTGGCGCGGGCCTGGCCCGGTGAATCACGAACGCGCCGACAACGCACACGGCCATCACCAGTGCGAGCGGCATCGGCGTACCGTTGGCGAACACGCCTGTCAGGCTGCCGGCCGCTGCACCGAGCAGAAACTGAAGCGCGCCCAGGAGCGCGGACGAGCTGCCGGCGATTCGGCCGTGCGACTGCATGGCCAGCACGGTGGTATTGGGCAAGACGAAGCCGACGCTGGCGACACACACGAACAGCGGCGCCAGGATGCCGGCGAAACCGCCGAACCCGGTGTAGGCGTTCACGACGAGGATGATGCCCGCGAGGGCGACCGCTGGCAGCACGATCTCGATGACTCGTTCAGCGCCGATGCGCGGAGACAGTCGGCCGTTGATTTGTGATGCGGTGATGATGCCGAGCGCGTTCGTCCCGAAGAACAGGCCGTACCGATCGGCCGGCACGTGGAAGATCTCGATGAAGACGAACGGTGATGCGGCGATATACGCGAACATGGCGGCAATGGTCAGTCCGCCGGTGAACACATATGCGAGGTACACGCGGTCTCGAAGGAGAAACGCGTAGGTCCTGAAGACTTCGTCGAACCCGCCAGTATGCCGCTTGTGCGGGGGAAGCGATTCGGGCAGCCAGAGCGCCACGACCAGCAGCCCAATCAGGCTGTAGCCGGCGAGCACCAGAAAGACGGAGCGCCAGCCGAACTTCACGAGCAGCTGGCCGCCGATGAGCGGCGCCAGAATCGGCGCGAGTCCCATGACGAGCAGCAGCAGCGAAAGGACCTTGATGGCGTCGCCAGGCGCGAACCGATCTCGTACGACTGCCCGCGCCACGACCATTTCGGCGCAACCGCCGAAGGCCTGCATCAGACGCAGCACGATGAGTGCCTGGACACTTGTCGCAAGGGCGCAGCCGATCGAGGAGAGGCTGAAGAGCACAAGGCCGACATAAAGCGGTCCCTTGCGGCCGAAACGATCCGACAGTGGTCCGTAGATCATCTGGCCGATCGCGAGGCCGATGAAGTAGACCGCGACCGTCACCTGCACCGACGCTTGCGTGGCGCCAAGCTCCTGGGCGATGGTCGGAAAACTGGGCAGATACATGTCAATCGCCAGCGGCCCCAACGCGGTCAGCGCGCCGAGAATGACACCGAGGCGGTAGTACATCGCGCCATCAGAAGGGTGGACCATGTCCGGCAGGACATGGGAGGGTGTAGCGGCTGCAGGTTCAGGGTTCAAGGTTCTGGGTTCGATTGACAACGATCTTACGTCGGATTGGCGATTGCAGTCCTTGGGCGGAGCCGCGACGCGGTCGCGATGTCGTGGGCGGTGAATCGGCCGTCGTGAACGGCCGTAGCGACGAGCGCACCGTCGCAGCCGATCTCGGCAAGGCTCCGGACATCGTCGAGGCCGCTCAGGCCGCCGCCGGCAAGCAGCGTCACCGACGGCGCCGCTGCGCGCACGCGGACCAGCAGTTCCAGGTCGAAGCCCGCGCCACTGCCCACGCGCGCGAGGTCCAGAACGACAAGAGCGCCGACGCCAGCTTGGGCTGCACGGGTCGCAATCGACTGGACCGTTGCCGTGCTGCCGAAGCTCCGGACGGGTTCGCCGTTTCGGATGTCCAGGCTGAACGCAACACGGCCTTTGCCCAGGGCCGTGCAGATATCGTCAAGCGTCTGCAACGAGGGGAGCGTTTCGAGGCCGACGATGACCCGTGAAGCGCCCAGGTCAAGCGCGTGACGAGCGGCGTTTACAGACGAAGCTGCCGCGTCCAGCCAGCACGGCAGTCCGCTTTTCGCAAGAGCGCCAACAGCTTCGTCTTGCGGCTCGCGACCGAGGATGGCGTTGAGATCGGCGACGTACATCTCCGTGATCCCGAGGTTTGCGTACGTCTGCGCCATCGCCACCGCGTCGCCGGGTTCGATTGAGGTGCTCGCGACCTTCTGGACCGGCCTGTAATTGCCGCGCGTACCTCCACGTGCGTGGACGGCACGCCCTGCCAGCAGATCGACGACGCCCATCACGAGCACGGCTGCTGGTTCCAGGTTCCAGGTTCCGGGTGCCGGGTTCTGGTTTCCGGGTTCGATTGGCGGCTCACGTTTGTTCCGGTCACAGCATAATGCGCAATGAAGGATGCTGTCTGTGATCGGCTGGGACATCGGGGGCGTGAATACGAAGGTCGCCCGCGTCGCGCGCGGCGCCGTGCTCACCACCATCGTCCAGCCGTACGAGATCCAGCGCGCTCCGGACGCGCTTGCGCCTTTGCTGCGCGAGCTTGCCACTCGTGTGGAAGCCGACCTTGCGCAGCCGACCGTTCATGCGGTGACGATGACCGCGGAGCTGTCGCAGATGTTTCGCACCAAGCGTGACGGAGTGAGGTTCGTGCTCGATGCGGTGGAGGAGGCGCTTGGCCCTTCGCTGATTCGCGTTTACTCAGTGGGGGGAAGGTTCCTGGCTCCGAGCGACGCGCGCGAGATGCCGCTTGCCGTGGCCGCCGCGAATTGGGCGGCGACTGCAAACATGGTGGCCCTCAGCTATCCCGATTCGTTGCTCATTGACATCGGCACGACGACCACCGACATCATTCCGATCATCGGCGGGGTGGTAGCAGCCCAGGGGCGGACCGATCCGGAACGTCTGGCCTCGGCTGAGCTCATTTACACGGGAGCACTCCGCACTCCAGCCGAAGCGATCGCATCGGAGGTGCCGGTCGACCGGCTGCTGGCGGGCGTGTCGGCTGAGGGCTTCGCGCTTGCCGGTGATGTGCATCTCTGGCGGGGCGACCTGGATCCGGCCGACTACACATGTCCGACTCCGGACGGACGCCCGGCCACTCGGGAGTTCGCCGGTGAGCGTCTCGCCCGGGTGGTCTGTGCCGACCGAGAACTTCTGGATGACGCCGCGATCTGCCTCATCGCCGACCACATCGCTCATGCTCAGGTGGAACGCATTTCGGCCGCAATCGAACGCGTGCGCGCGCGACATCCGACGCTCAGAACGGCGGTCGTCAGCGGCCTGGGGACGTTTCTCGCCGTCGCGGCAGCGGAAGCGGCAGGATTGGATGTCGTGTCGCTTTCGTCAGAGCTTGGAGAATCGGCTTCGCGGTGTGCCCCGGCCGCAGCCGTGGCGCTGCTTCTCGACGCGGCCCTGTCACATGGTTGATCTCGTCGTGAAGATCGGCGGAGGCCTTCTGGCGCATCCAGATGCGTTCCAGACGGCGCTGGCCATCGTTTCGGATGCCGCTCAACGCACGAAGCTGGTCGTTGTGCCGGGAGGCGGGCCCTTTGCTGACGCCGTGCGACGCGCCGATCAACAGGTCGGGTTGTCTGCAGATGCCGCGCACTGGATGGCGGTGCTGGCGATGGATCAGTATGCGTGTCTCGTGGCCGATCGGACCACCGGCTCCATGCTCGTGAGAGACCGATCCGAGATCACCGCAGCGCTTCAAGCAAAGCGCCTTCCGGTGCTCGCACCATCCCTGTGGCTCCGCGATGTCGATCCGCTCCCTCATTCGTGGGATGTGACGAGCGACAGCATCGCCGCCTGGATTGCCGGCCTCCTCTCGGCGCCACGCCTCGTGCTGATCAAGCCGCCCGGTACGAAGCACCTGCTTGGCGGCGAACTTGTGGATGGCTATTTCGCGCGCGCGCTGACACCTGGCGTCACCCCGGTCATTGTTGACGCCAGCCAGGTTGACGTACTGAGGTCAGCGCTCTTGAGCGCGCGGACGCGTTCGCTCGAAACCTGACCCGTCCGTCCGCCTTCGCAAGCCGCGCCGCGCACCCCGACGATGTCGGCACCCACCTGGCGCGCCACAGGGAAATCAGCAGCGGTCAGCTTGCCTGCCAGCGCGAACAGCAGGCCGTGCCGATGCGCGATCGCGGCGAGCGCTGACAGTTCGCCAGCGGACAGCAGCTCACACAGACCAGGGCCGCCTTTGTCGGCGGTGTCGAGGAGAACGCCGGCAGCTCCACAGCGCGATGCGACATCGATAATCACCTTGGGCGCCGGAATCGCTGCGCGCATCGAATCGGCGAACGCGACCGCGATGACTCCGCAGGTTCCGTTACCGCCGGCACGCGCTCCGCGCATCGCCGCTTGAATGAGACCCGCAACGTGAGCGGTTTCGGCGGTGCCAGCAAAGCCGACCTTGATCAGAGCGACGCCCGCTGAAGAAAATTGTGCTGCGGAGCGCTCGAGCTGCTTTTCGGATGTGGCCTCGCCGAGGGCCGCCGTCACCTGGCGAGCGCCGGCAACTGCATTCAAGATCTGTGGCAGCACCTCGATCGACACGGCACCGAGCGCGCCGATTGAGGGATCCTTGGCATCGATGAAATCTGCACCGCCATCAAGGGCCGCGATCGCCTCTTTCGCGCACGTGACGCTGACCAGCAGTCGCATCGGCGCTACTGTATCATTCTGGTCGTTGGTCGTTGGTCGTTGGTCGTTGGTCGGGATTGCGGTCAGTCCTCGGCTGCTTGACGAACGCCGAACGCCGAACGCCGAATGACTAATGACCAACGCCCAATGACTAACGACCAAAGTCTGCGAGGCCGCGGCGTCCTGGTCACTGGCGGGTCAAGCGGGATTGGCCGAGCGATTGCGCTGGCCGCCGCCCGGGCCGGCGCAGACGTCCTCGTCACGTACCGGGCAAATCGGGAAGGCGCGCGACAGGTCGAGCGCGAGGTTGCGAGCCTCGGACGCCGGGCTGCGACCATGCAGCTGGACCTGGCTGACGATCGCTCGGTGAGCACGCTGGGCACGCGAGCCAAGGACGCCTTCGGACGGATCGACGCCTGGGTGAACAACGCAGGCGCTGACATTCTGACTGGTGACACTGCGTCCCTTTCGACCATTGAGAAGCTCGATGTTCTGCTCGCTGTGGACCTTCGCGGGACCATCCTGGCGTCGTGGCAGGCGGCCGCCCTGCTCGCCGCGCAGGAGGACGGCGGCGTCATCATCAACATGAGTTGGGATCACGCGCTGGCAGGTATGGCCGGCATCAATCCTCAGCTGTTCTCGGCTGTGAAGGGCGGTGTGCTGGCGTTCAGCAAGTCGCTGGCGCGATCGGTCGCGCCACGGGTCCGGGTGAACGTGCTCGCACCTGGCTGGATTCGAAACGTCGTTTGGTGCAGGGCTGGAGGCCGATCGGCAGCGCGACATTGCCGAGTCCACGCCGCTCAAGCGCTGGGGAATGCCGGACGATGTAGCGGGTGCGGCGGTGTTTCTGGCGTCGCCGGCCGCCGCGTTTCTGACCGGTCAGACGATCGTCGTCAATGGCGGCGTCGTCATGTGAATGTAGTCATTTGTTCATCTGTTCATCCGGTCATTTGATTTTGTGAGTCTGCAAATGACCGAATGACTAGATGACCAGATGAACACATTCGAAGGGAGCGTCATGTCCGACAAAGAGCCAACTTATAGCGATTCCGAGATCGCCGAGCGCCTGCGCGACCTGCCGGGGTGGTACTACGAGAACGGCTGGATCCGCCGGGCGTACAAAACAGACGGCTGGGCGACCACGTTGATGCTCGTCACGACGATTGGATACGTGGCCGAGGCGGCATATCACCATCCCGATCTGGCGGTGACCTATGCGCGAGTGACGGTCAAGCTCATGACCCACAGCGCCGGCGGAATTACCGACAAGGACTTTGCGCTGGCTCGCCGCATCGAGGACATCGCGCTCTGGCGTCCGGCCAAGGGCGACGCGCTCGAAGGGACGCCGAACAAGTTCGTCCGCAGCGCCGATCCCAAGTGAACTCTCCTCGCCGCGTGCTGTTCGTCACCGGACGGCTGGCGGAGCCCGCGCTGCGCCGCGTACTGGCCGACATGGCCCCCCCGTTTGACTATGACGTGGCGGTGCTCGGCATCACCGTCGCGGCGCTGATGACGACGGCCTGGATCGCCCAGCATCTCAAGGCTGTGTCCGATGGCACTGACCTCGTGCTGATTCCCGGATTATGCGAGGGCGACCCTCAGATCGTGAGCCAGCAGGTTGGCGTGGCGGTCGAAAAGGGTCCGAAGGACCTGCGGGAAATCCCGCGTCACTTCGGCCGCATGGCCGTCGCGTCCGATTACGGCGCGTGGGACATTGAGATCGTCGCCGAAATCAATAACGCGCCTAGGCTGACGCGTGAGGCTCTGCGGCGTGCAGCCGACTACTTTCGCGACTCAGGCGCGGACATCATCGACGTTGGCTGCACGCCGGGACTTTCGTTTCCGGCTCTCGCCGACGTCGTCGCCGACCTGAAGTCGGCCGGGATGCGGGTGAGCGTCGACACGTTCGACCCGGGCGAGATTCGAACCGCGGTGGGCGCCGGCGCAGAGCTCGTTCTCAGCGTGAACGGTTCGAATCTCGAGGTCGCCCGCGACCTGGCCGGCACCGGCGCGCGCTTTGTCGTGGTGCCCGATCTCGGCGGTTCGCTCGACACGCTCGAGCCAAGCCTCGAAAAGCTGGAGCGATGGGGCGCTGAATATCTCATCGATCCGATTCTCGAGCCGATTGGACACGGCTTCATGGCATCGCTCGAGCGCTACGCCGAAACGCGGCGACGACATCCGGACGCCGGCATGCTGATGGGAATCGGTAATCTGACGGAGTTGACGTCAGCCGATTCCACAGGCGTGAACGCCGTTCTCGTTGCGATCTGCCAGGAGCTTCGCGTTGGCGCGGTCCTGACCACCGAGGTGATCCCCTGGGCGCGCGGCGCAGTACGCGAAGTCGACGTCGCCAGGCGTCTGATGCACTACGCGATCACCGAGCAGATCCCGCCCAAAGGCGTGGACGATCGGCTGGTCACGGTGAAGGATCCCGCGGTGTTGACGTACACCGAAGAAGAGTTGCGAGCGCTTCAGTCGGCGCTCACCGACCCCAACTTCCGAATCTTTGCCGATCGCGAAGCGATCACGGTGCTGAACAACCAACTGTTTGTTCGCGGTACCGATATTCAGGAATTGTTCACGCAACTTGACGTGGACGAGCCGGCGCACGCCTTCTATCTTGGGAAGGAATTGGCGCGTGCCAGCCTGGCGATGGCCCTCGGCAAGACCTACCGCCAGGAAGGCGGGCTGTCGTGGGGCTACCTCACCCCCCCGGACGACAGCCCCGCGGAGCACGTTCGTCTGACGCAGCGGTCACGCCGCCGAACGTCGAACGACCAACGACTAACGACTAACGACTAACGACCAACGACTAATTCGGCTTCCCGAACCTTGCGGCATCGACCGGAACGTTGGTTCTCACCTGATTGATCTTGGCGCTGTAACGCCCATCCAGCCACGAGAACCTGAACTCGAAGGGGAACTTGATGCCGCCGACGTCACGGTAGTCGGAGTAGTCAATCTGAACGGGCACGTGTCCGACCGGCGAAGGCGCGTACCGCACCAGTCGCGCGAGCAGTCCTGAATCCGGATCGAAGTAGAGCGTTGCCAGATACCCACGCTGTCCGGTTCCCTGCACGACCAGATAGTCTTTGTCGCCGATGCTGCGTCGCGCACCGACACGCCAGTTCGTCAGCGCCTGCTTGAGCTGTCCGGGAAACGCAATCTGCGCCTCGAGCCTCGCGCCGTCGAGCTCCCCTCCAATCAGCTCGTACATTCCCAGCAGTCCGCGCGGCGCTTTGATCCACCCGGCCTTGCCATCGAACGCCCACACGCTGTCGCCCCGCTCCGGATGCTCCTTGAAGCTGATGAACGTCGTCCGTTGATTCGGCGCCTTGGCGTAGATAGTGAAGTCGCCCTGGCCTCCCAGAGTCGCCGTATCCGATGCTGACGCCGCTTGCGATGAAGCTTGTGAGGCCCGCGAGCCGCTGCGCGCCGCCTATCGCCTGGATGTACTTGTCCAGGATCTGATCGGCCGACGGTTGTCCGGCCTCGGTCCTGACGATGTCGTCGACTTCGGTATTTGGTGTGTCGTACAGCGAGTCCAGCTGAATCGACATGGCTGGCGTCAGGCGACCGTGATGGCAGGTCCAGCAGGTGACCCTCTGGACGCCGCCGAAGTTGGTCTGGTTGAGTGTGGCCACCATTTCAACCATCCGGCGCGCTGTCCTCTTCCGCGGCGTGTCGACGACCCAATCGACCTGATCGGAACCAGCGCCTGGATGACAGTCGGCGCAGTCGAGCCCGAGGCCGGCCGAGATGACACCCATGGTTCCCAGAAAATCGTCGACACTGAGCTCTTTGAGCGTGCTGGTCGTCACGTTCTTGAACGCAACCCCCGCCTTGGCCCCCGACGCCGGCTGCGGAATTCTGGCCTGCGCCGCAAGCCTGTCCACCGCCACGACACCGCCGAACCACACCGCGAGTCCGACACTGACCAGAACCAGCCGCAACCACAGCTTCATCGATATGCCTCCGTAAGGTCCCAACAAAATATCGTACTTGATAAGCTCTGAGGGATTTCAATGCCTTTCGTTCAAGAGTTGAGGCCCTCTCCCGATCCGGCGCGGTGTTGCGAGCAGCTCCGCGGGTTGCCGTACGTGGTGTTTCTGGACAGCGCCGTGACGGGAGCACCCCTCGGGCGCTATTCGTTCCTTGCGGCGGATCCCATTGCTGTCGTGCAGAGTAAGGGCCCGCGCACCGAGCGTTTCGATCGCGTCCGAGGCACTGCCGAAAGTCCGGCAGGGGATGTGCTGGACGCAATTCAGCGCCTGATGGCGCCGTTCGTGGCAGAGCCGATCCCCGATCTTCCACCGTTTCAGGGCGGGGCGGCTGGTTACCTGGCCTACGACTGGGGTCGTATCCTTGAACACCTGCCCGCGCCGCGGTACGACGACCTGGCGTTGCCTGACGCCGTGTTCGGGCTGTACGACTGGGTACTGGCCTGGGATCACGAGACGTCTCAAGCGTGGCTCATTTCCACGGGTATGCCCGAGGCGCCGGGCCCGCGGCGCGACCGGCGCGCGGAACAGCGAGCCGCGGCGGTGCTCGACGCGCTTGCAGCGCCCGAGCTGCCGCGACAGAAAACTCCGACCAGCACCGCCGTGGCGGCATCGCGCGCCCCGTCCCATCCTGTCGATGTCTGGAAGGGGCGGCGGCCGGATCTGCGTTCTACGTTTACCCACGAGGGGTATCTCAACGCCGTGGCTCGTGTGCGCGAGTACATCGTCGCTGGAGACATCTTCCAGGCGAATCTCTCGCAGCGCTTCGAAGTGCCTCTTGTCGAGAACCCTTGGGTGCTCTATCAGCGCCTGCGTGCGCGGAATGCGGCACCATTCGCCGCTTATCTGAATTTTCCTGAAGTCGTCGTGTTGAGCGCCTCACCGGAGCGCTTCCTTCGGGTCGACGCCAACGGCCACGTTGAAACACGGCCGATCAAAGGGACGCGGCCGCGCGGCGTAGGGCCGGAGCACGATGCGGCGCTCGGACAGGCGCTCACCGAAAGCGCCAAGGATCGAGCCGAGAACCTGATGATCGTCGACTTGATGCGGAACGACCTGTCGCGTGTCTGCCGTCCGGGCACCGTCCGGGTTTCAGAACTCTTCGCGCTGGAGCATTACGCGACGGTTCACCATCTCGTGTCGACGGTCGTCGGCGATCTTGCGCCTGGCATCGACGCCACGGGGTTGCTGCGCGCAGCGTTTCCAGGCGGCTCGATCACAGGCGCGCCGAAGCTCCGTGCGATGGAGATCATCGCCGAGCTCGAGCCCTCGCAGCGCGGTGTGTACTGCGGGGCGATCGGTTATTACAGCGTGACCGGCACGCTGGACACCAGCATTGCCATTCGCACGGCGGTTGCCGCGTCCGGCCGCGTGTCGTTCAGTGCGGGTGGTGGAATCGTGGCCGACTCCGATCCCGAGCAGGAGTACTTGGAGACACTCGACAAGGTGCGCGGTCTCATCGAGGCGCTCGCGACGCCAGCATGCTGAGGGACTGCTACTCGGACAACAGCGAGCTGAGCCGCCGGTATCCTGCCCGGCTGACCGGCAGGCGCTGGCCGGTCGTCAGAATGGCAACGCGGTTTTCGCGGGCGTCGAGCTCCACCCGCGCCAGGCGCTCGAGGTTCAGGATGAAGGAGCGGTGGATGCGAACGAACCGCTGCGGATCAAGCGACTCCTCGACCTGGGCCAGCGTCTGGTCCTTCAGATAGTCCTTCCCGTCGCAGCGGAACGACACGTAGTCGTCTTGAGCCTGTACGTAGTCCAGCTTGTCCACCGGCAGCACGTGCACGCGCGGACCGTCGCGCACCAGCACGCGGCCAGCGTGGCCCTGCGGCGGCCGTGCGGTCTCGACGATTTCGCGCGTCGGGATCTTCTCGCCTCGTCTGAGCCGATCGCGCGCACGTTGCAGGGCGGACGACAGCCGCTCGGCGCTGAACGGCTTGACGAGATAGTCCACGGCGTGCACATCGAACGCCCGCAGGGCGTATTGATCGTAAGCCGTTACGAACACCACCGCGACGTCGCGGCCGACGAGCTCGAGGACCTCGAAGCCGTCTAGCTTCGGCATCTGAACGTCGAGAAACATCAGATCCGGATGGAGCTCGGCCACCGCCTTGACGGCTTCGAACCCGTTCGAGCACTCAGCGACGACATCAACGTCGGCCACGTCCGCCAGGTACTCGCGGATCACACCGCGCGCCAGTGCCTCGTCGTCGACAATCACCACCCGGAGAGAGGGCGTCTGGGCCTCAGTCATCAGTTGACCATGGGAGTTCGATCTGGACGCGGAAGCGGCCTGGTTCTGCCTGCGTCGCGAGCCTGGCCGATGTGCCGAACATCACTTCAAGTCTCCTGCGCACGTTGTCCAGCCCCAGACCGAGCCGGCGCGAGGCGGAGGTATCAGGATCGCAGGGGTTTTCGATCGCAATCGTAAGGCTTTCGTTCTCGCGCGAGACAGCCATCCGAATGGCGCCGCCGTCCAGCATGCCGGCAATGCCGTGGGTGACGGCATTTTCAACGAGCGGCTGAAGGATGAGCGGCGGGACCCGGCAATCGAGCGTGGACTGGTCGACGTCCCGTTCGACCTGAAGCCGATCTCCGAAGCGCACCTTTTCGATGTCCAGAAATCGGTCGGCCAGCGCAAGCTCGTCGGCGAGCCGGATGCGCTCGCGCTCGCTGACGCTCAACGTGTTGCGCAGGAAATCGCCGAGCAGGAGGCACATCCGTCTGGCGCCTGCGGGATCGGCGGTCGTCAGCGCGCTGATTGAATTCAGGCTGTTGTACAGAAAGTGAGGGTTGACCTGCGCGCGCAGCGCACGCAACTCGGCGTCCCGGGCCAGGATGTCTGCCTGAAGCCGCTGGCGTTCGGCCTCACCTGCGGTTTCCACTGCGATGAGTGCGTAGTGCACGGCGATCGCGAGCAGGTAGGAGAGCACGCCGACGGCGAACAGGAACGGAAGCAGCGGTTCGTACCGGTCGCTGGCGGTCGCGAATGAGGCGCTCGTTCCGCTCAGTATTCCGACCCACAGACGCACGAGTCCCAGCCAGAGTGCGCCCGCGACAACCGCCGCCAGCACGCACGAGGTCACGACCCTTCCGACGCCTTCCGGCCTCAGTGGTGCCGCTCGGCAGACGTACCAGGCAGAAAGGCAAACGAAGGAGTAGACGAGAAAGAGCGGCAGGATCAGCGCCAGCGCCTCGAACCAACCGAGGCTGAGGCGCGTCAACACGGCGGCGATGAGCGCCCCGACGACGAGCCAGGCGACGAGATACCAGGCCAGTCTGGCGGGGCGCCCGAAGAATGGATGCATAGCCCGGCACCTGCCGGTTTGCTAATTCTTGATCTCGACGCCACCCATCATGACAAAGCCGCGCACGAATAGTCGCGGCGCTGTCGCGTTCACGGGCGTACGCGTCTTGTCTTCGAACCCTCCCATGAAGGGCGTGATTTCGACAACGACGTTCCAGGTTGGCGGGACGAGAATCTCGAATCCCCCCATGATCACGAAGAGATCGACGGAGGCCTGCCCGTCCGCAAGGGCGGCCTCTCGCAGATCCAGCCGGCCCCCGCCCATGATGGCCGTAAGCTCGCCTCCCTGGTACGCCTGCGAAATGACCCTCCGATTGAAGCCGCTCATAAAGGCTGTTCCCGCCAGTTTCGAAATGCTGTCCGCAATCATTTCCGGTCGCGGCCTCCCGTGGACGCCGTGCCACACGATTCGCCCTCCGACAACGACAAGGATCACAGGCCAGAAGGCCCAGATGTTCACCTGCGTCAGGCCGAACCGCTGGCTGAGCATGGCACCGCCGATGATCAGCCAGAGGGCCCCAAGCAGAAGCGACGAGTTGCCGCCACCGACCATGTAGCGTCCCTGCGACCAGCCCTGTATGACTTGCGCCGCCCCGATCACCACGAACACCACGGGCCAGTAGATCAGGTAATCCCTGGCGCGCAGGACGTGAAGGTTGTCGAGTGTAAAGAGCACGCCGGCAGCGACGATGAGGAGGCCGATGGCGAATTGGACGATCCGCTGGATACCCGCCAGGTTCTCGACAGTTTTTTGCAGTTTGACGTCTTGTGCCATCACTTCACTCCGACTTCGCCGGCCGGCGGGCGAGTGCGCTCCAAACCAGTCCAATGCCGATGCCGACCAGCACGATCGGCCAGGAATCGCGATACTTCAGGATGTGCAGCTGGTTGAGCAGCAGCCACGAACCAACGAACAAGAAACCAAAGCTGTCTCGACGGCTGACCGTCGGCGCGAAGAGTTTCGATACTCCAAGAGTGATCAAGATGAGGGCCCAGATGGTCAGCCACCACAATCCGCCATGAGGCCAGGGCGCAATCCCCGTGGTGTGGAGTACGAGGACGACGCCGAGGAGTATGAGCCATACTCCAAGGACGATGCCTCCGCGATTCCGACGCCGCTTTTCGAGGTACCCCATCTCGTCTCCCTTACAGATACCGAACGATACCAGCGAGCGCTTCATAGAGTGCCCGGGCGACGACATGAAGCGGATCGCCGCCGCCATAGACCGACCCGCCAAGCGTGGCCGGGTCGGTCAGGAGCAGTCTGATGGATACCATCGCCGCAGCGGAAGCCATGACCGCGATCAGGCCCGCCAGACTCGTTGCGATGTCGCGTACTCTCATCTTCTGTCCCCTCCCGCTCGCGTCCGTGTTCTGTGTGAGATTACGGGGTGAGGCCGACGGCCGATTCACCGTTCCGGCGAATAGCGGCTGATTCCCGGCGAACGCCGGCAGGAGTACACTGATCGGCGGTCGATGATCCTGCTGATCGACAACTACGACTCCTTCGTCCACAACCTGGCGCGGTACGTTCGCGAGCTGGGCGGGGAAGCGGTCGTTCGGCGCAACGACGCCATGACGCTGGATGATGTGGAGGCGCTGGAACCGAGCCACATCATCCTGTCACCCGGACCGTGTACGCCCGCCGAATCCGGCATCTCAACCCCCATCGTCCGCCGCTTTGGGCCGACGATTCCGATTCTTGGCGTCTGCCTCGGTCATCAGTGCATTGGTACGGCCTGCGGTGCGGAGGTATTGCGGGCCGGTCGACCGGTTCACGGCCGCACCTCGCCAATCGTCCACGACGGCTCTGGCGTCTTCGCGGGCCTGCCGTCGCCCTTCCAGGCCGCACGCTACCACTCGCTCGTGATCGCGCGCGCGTCGCTGCCCAATTCGCTCCGCGTCACCGCATGGTCGGCAGACGATGGCGAGATCATGGCGGTTGAGCACCGGGAGCATCCGACGATCGGTGTGCAGTTTCATCCCGAGTCGGCGGCGACCGAGTAACGGGTACGCGTTGCTCGACCGTTTCCTGCGCGGGGCGGGTGCCCGACCCGATCTCCCCAGTGGGGCCGACGGCACGACCAGTCCGCATGAACGCGAGGAGAGACAGGGGGCCGAGCCGTTCGTGCCGCCGCCCGTGGAGTTGGTACGGTGATCATCGAAACCGTGGTCACCACGAGGGGTGCAGACGGCACCGTGAACTGTGCGGCGATGGGCGTGGAGTGGGGCGACGAGACCATTGTCCTCAAGCCATTCGTCGACACGGCGACCTATCGGAACCTGACCGCGAGCCGTGCGGCGGTCGTCAACCTGATCGACGACGTGCGGGTGTTTGCGCGTGCAGCGATTTCAGACCCTCAGTTCCCCACGTTTCCGGCGGTGGCGGTTCGCGGTGCGGTGCT
The DNA here is from genome assembly GCA_963725105.1 of uncultured Acidobacteriota bacterium. Lineage (GTDB taxonomy): Bacteria > Acidobacteriota > Vicinamibacteria > Vicinamibacterales > CAVVIG01 > CAVRXZ01. The sequence goes on along the minus strand of CAVRXZ010000006.1, from coordinate 78,610 downwards.
GGCCGATTGTTGTTCGTGGCGTGAGGTGGCGGTGCGCTCGATCGATCCGGCGCCGCCTCGCTCGCGCATCGAGACGGCTGTTGTGCACCGGGGCATGCATCGCGAATTCGTCGGCTTCAATCGCGCTGCCCACGCGGTAATCGAGGCAGCGATTTACGCAACTCGCCTTCACATCCTGTCGCGAGAGTTCGTCAACAGCGAGTTCACCCGCCTGCAAATGATCGTGGGCAAGACGGCGGGTCCGCGCGAGCTGGAGGCGATGGCGCTGCTGACGGACTATCTGCGCGCTAGTCCAGTGGCGGCGCGGTCAGGCACGCGGGATTGACGTAGAGTCTCGCGTCCGGGAGGGAGACGAGCGCGCGGCAGGCGTTGAGGTCCGTGCGGATGGAACGCGCGAGGAGGGCCGCGTCGATGTCGCGGTTCAGGGCCGGGTGGAAGACCGAACGGTTGATCCCCTCATCCCAGGCGTCGTTCACATAGTCCGCGAACGTGAAGACCCGTTGCTTCGTGAACGTGTGGTTCGCCCCGTCTTGGGCCACGAACGAGTTCGATTGGCCAACTGACAGGACGTCGTTCCAGAATCGGAATCCGGAGTAGCCGGCGGCGAGATCGGCGTAAGCGAATACGCCGGTCATCGACATGCCTTTCAGTCCATATTCGGTCCAGGCAAGCGGGCGATCCGGCCGCCCGACCTCGCGCGCAATCGAGGTTGCGATGTCGCCGCTTTCCTGCACGGTGCGCCAGTGAACCAGCCCTTCGCGAATGAAATGGTCGATTTTGTCCAAGCCGATGACGCGGCCTGACAACAGAATCGAATCGGCCACGAGAATGATCCGGCCGGTGAACGGGACCAGCCACGGCTGGTTGTACGGCCGGGCGCCGTAGATCGTGTCGTGGAACGCGAGATGACAGCGCTCGACGTCCGGCCGCTCACCGATCTTCTGCGCGAGCCTGGAGTGTGGGATGAGGGTAAGGGGACTTGGATAGCTGCTGCCAAGGCTGGCCTGCAGTTCTCGCACGAGGCAGCCTGCATCGCAGGCGGCGGCCCGGCGATTCGCCCTGGCGACGACCTCCTCGATCCGGTCGTTCATGAGGGCGTCGATGCTGCCAAGAGCATCCCGCGACAGCCGCGCGCGGCATGTGAAGTTGTCCGCCTCGTCGGCGAATGCTCGACCGGGCGTGCCGACCATGGTCCACGCAACGACCACCGCCAGCAGGGTTCGCGCCCCGATTGGCATGACACCACCCCCAGCCAGAGGTATGCGTAATGCGGGTGGAAATCAGCTCACACCAGTGTCACCATCGTGCCGTGGAAGGCCGGGCCTTTCGATGTCAGAGCACTTGACCGCCGAATACATTGTCGCGCGCGCCCTCGCCGAGTCCTCCACGCTGGCCGAAGCGGCGCGGCGGGTGCTGCAGGCCATCTGCGAGGCGCTCGGCTGGGACCGCGGCGCGCTCTGGAACGTGGATGCCGCCAGCGGCGTGCTGAGGTGCGTCGAGACGTGGCACCGTGCCGACATGGAGCATCCCGAATTCGAAGGCCACAGCCGCAGCATGACGTTCACGCGGGGCATCGGACTGCCAGGTCGTGTCTGGGCCAGTGGCGCGCCCAGCTGGATTCCGGATGTGGTCGCCGACTCGAATTTCCCCAGGGCGTCGATCGCCAGCAAAGAGAACCTGCACGCGGCCTTTGCCATGCCGCTGCTCGTGCACGGCGCCGTCGTGGGGGTCATGGAATTCTTCAGTCGCGAAATCCGGGAACCGGACGAGCAGCTCCTCCAGATGCTGACCACGGTCGGGGGGCTGGCCGGCCAGTTCATGGAGCGGAAACGAGCCGAAGAGGAGTTGGATCGCTTTTTCAATCTGTCGCTCGACATGCTCTGCATGGCGGGGTTCGACGGCTACTTCAAGCGGCTGAACCCGGCCTGGGAGCGGATCCTGGGCTACACCCGAGACGAACTCCTCGCACACCCCTTTCTGGACTTCGTGCACCCCGACGATCGCGCTGCGACGACCGAGCAAGTCAATCGTCTCCGCAGCGGCGGCGAGGTCCTGGCATTTGAGAATCGCTACCGCGCGAAGGATGGCGCCTATCACTGGGTCCAGTGGACGGCTGTCGCCGTTTCCGGTGAACAGACCATCTACGCGGCCGGCCGTGACATTACGGAGCGAAAGGAAGCCCGGGCGACGATTGCGCGGTACTCACGCGACTTGAGTGCCGCGCGGCAGGCTCAGGCGGAACACGCTTCACGCCTCGCACGAATCGTCAGTGAGCTGGAGGTTCGGGACCTGCTCAGCGTGGTGCGCGACGCGCTGCAGTCGTCGGACACGCCGCAGTCGATTGAAGTGACCTCCGCCCAGCCCAACTGGGTCGAGTTGCTGGTGCCTTGCACGCGGGAGGCTGCCGAACAGATCGAGCAGGTTGTAGCGCGGCTCGGATCGGACTTGCCGGCAGATGTGCTCGAGGCGGTCGGCTACGCGTTCCGCGAGCTCCTGATGAATGCCGTCGAGTGGGGTGGGCAGCTCGATCCAAATCGGACCGTTCGGATCACCTGTGTGCGGACGAGCCGGCTGCTGATGTACCGCATCGCGGATCCAGGTCCTGGCTTCAAATTCGAGGAGCTCGACCACGCCGCAATATCTCATCCCGACGATCCGATCGAGCACATGCGGATCCGCGAGGAAAAAGGACTGCGGGCCGGGGATTCGGCCTCCTGATGGTTCGTGCGAAGGTCGATGAGCTGGTCTACAACGAGAAGCGGAACGAAGTGATCTTCATGAAGTATCTCGATCGCGAGGGCGGGGAAGGATAGGCAGGTAGGGCAGGTAGGCAGGTAGGCAGGGCAGGTAGGGACACGTCCCGCTCACGGCCGAATTCTCAAATTCTCACATCCTCAGATTCTCAAATTCTACGATTCTCACCTGCCAGTGTTCTATGGCACGAGCATACGAATCCAGCCGTCCTGCCTCGATGTGATGAACAGCTCGCCGTCCCGAGTCCGACTGATCTGCAGGTCCGCGCGCATGATCGTCGTCCCCATCGCGCGTTCTATGAGCTGCGGGAGCGTGACATCTTTCCGCGTGCCGTCGGCGTCGCGGACGTACAGCTGAATCTCTTCAACGGGTGCGACGGTTTCCGGGATGCCGTCATCGGCGGCCTTCATGGCGGCAAGATCGGATGCAAACAATCGTCCTGCCACGATGTCCCCGAACACGAATTTGCCGCGGAGCGCAGGAATGCGGCCATGGTAGGCGAAGCCACCGGTGATGGCCCGACCTTCGCCATGGTCGTAGACCACAACAGGATACGTGAACCCATCTTTGGCGCGTCCGCTCAGGATGTCCGCAGGCAGCGGAAACACCTCATCGAGTGTTCCACCCGGCCTGTTCACGCCGTTTTCGAAGAAACCTTCACGCTTCATCCAGCCGTAGTTGTTCCCTTCGCGGACGATGTTGATTTCTTCGATGTTGGTCATGCCGATGTCCGAGGCGAACAGTGTCCCGTCGGTCAGGTCCCATGACAGGCGGTGCGCGTTGCGGAACCCGTATGCGAAGATCTCGCCCAGCGTCTTCGGATCGCCGTCGGATGCGAACCTGTTCACCATCGGAATCGTGTAGTCACCAACGCCTTTCACCCCTCGTGTGACGGACGGGCTGCGAGGATCGATCCGCAGGATTGCGCCGACGAGCGTGTCGAGGCGCTGTGTCTGGCCCGGGTTGGCAGCATGGGGGCCGCCGCCGTTGCTGAAGCCGAAGTCGCTCCCGCTGATGTAGAGCAGGCCGTAGTCGGGGTCACCTGGCTTCGACGTCGGATTGAACTCCAGGTGACCGATCGGATGTCTATAGAACTGGACAACGTGACCGACGCGGAGCACTTCGCGCCGAGTGCCGTCGAACACGGCCGATGCCGGGTTGGTGGCATGCCACTCGGTGATCACCGTGTGAAAGGTAACGTCGGCACGAGTAAACCCCGGAGGAATGAAATTGAGAGCCGCCGCGTTGCCTTCCCCCGTCTCTCCGTGCACCGTATAGAAGAGACCGTTCCGCGCAAACTCCGGGTGAAATTCGAATCCGATGAATCCGCTCTCGAGGCTGGCGTGGAACGCGAGAGGGAAGGCTGCCGCGAGGTTGGCATAGACCGCCGGCCTGGTGCCGTCCGCAAGGAGATACAGGAAGCCGCGGGAGTCGTTGGCGAATCGCCGCCCGTCGGCGAGCTCGCGGACGTAGCTGACGCGTGCCCATCCGGCCGGCTGGACTTCCTGGCTCGTGGGGCGCTGCCCGCGCGTGTCGGGCAGGCGCGCGACATCTTTGATCTCAACTTTGAGGCCCCCTTTGGGAATCGGCGTCGGAATCGGGTCTTTGATCTGTGCGTGGGTCGTGCTCATGGCCAGGAGAGCCGAAGCGAGGACAAGCCAAACCGATCGCGCGTGCATGGGGTCTCCCTCGTTTGTCAGCGTGACTTTAGCACCGCTTCCAGCCGGGTCCCGCCTTTGGGTAGCATAAGGTCGCCACCTGTGACTGTCCGCCAAGAAGTCTTCGTCGAAACGGCCGCGCGACTGCATTTCGGTGTGCTCGATCTCCGCGGTGAACTAGGTCGCTGGTTCGGCGGCTTGGGCGCGGCCGCGCCGGCGCCTACGCTGCTGCTGTCGGCTCGTCCGGCTGCGTCGCTCGAGGTCCTGGGCGAGGATCGCGATCGAGCGGAGGCCTTCGCACGCCGATTCCTGGAGCACCATGGGTTGGGCGGTGCGCGAATCCTCGTGCATCGTGCACTGCCGCAGCATGCGGGGCTTGGGTCCGGGACGCAACTCGCCCTGGCGGTCGGGCGCGCGCTGGCCGAGCTTCACGGCATCACGGGCGCTGCCGACGAACTTGCCCGCGTCACCGGCCGAGGCTGCCGGTCCGCGGTTGGGACATGGACGTTCGCCGGCGGCGGGTTCGTCGTCGAAGGCGGCCGTTACCCGGATCGAAACGAATGCGGGCCGCTGCTGGTCCGGCTCCCCTTTCCGACGGCCTGGCGCTGCGTCGTCGCGTTGCCGGACGCCCTGCCGGGCATCAATGGGACGGACGAGGAGGAAGCGTTCGCGCAGCTTCCGCCGCCGCCCGAGCGCGAGGTTCAGCGTGTGTCGCATCTCGTGCTCATGGCGCTTCTTCCCGCTCTGTCGCAGGCGGATCTGCAGGCGTTCGGCGCGGCGCTCAACGAAATCCAGGAGATCACCGGCGGCTGGTTCGCGAGCGTGCAAGGTGGCACTTTCATGCGCGGTCCGAGCGCCGACCTCGTCCGAAAGATGGCCGGCTGGGGCGCGGTGGGCGTCGGACAGAGTTCCTGGGGTCCGGCCGTTTACGGAATCGTCGAGGGAGAGGACACCGCACGGCATCTGGTCGAACGTGTCAGTGCCGAACTGGGCGAGTCCGGCTCTGCGTACCACGGGGCGTTCCGTGCGGAAGGCGCGCGCGTCTGGCGCGCTCCAACCCACGCAGGTGCACCGCCGGCGCTGGTGCTTCCGGAGTCGCCGTGAGATCAGTTCGTCTCTTCGTCGTTGTCGTTCTCCTGGTCGCGGCAAGTGCCGCGGTTTCAACGGCTCAGCCGTACTCGGCCAGTCGAGCGGGCGACGTGGTCAGACTGGAAGATGTCAGGGGCCACACGACCGTGGCGATTGCCGTTTCGGTCGGCAATATGGCGTTTGAGATGAACGTCAACGGCACGAACGTTCTCTGGTGGCCGTTCTCCTCGGTCGAGACATTCAAGGCCAAGCCAGTCATGAGTGCGGTGCCGTTCGTCGGACCCTGGGCGAATCGGCTCGATGAGCAGGCGTTCTACGCAAATGGCAAGCGGTACGCCTTCGACATGGAGTTGGGCAACGTCCGCGGTACGATCCCGATTCACGGTTTCTTGACCACGACCAGCGAGTGGCGGCTTGTCGAAGCCAGGGCCGATGGGCAGTCGGCGTGGGCGACGAGTCGATTGGAGTTCTTCACGCAGCCGGCCTGGATGAAGCAGTTCCCGTTCGCGCACACCGTCGAGATGACTTATCGGCTTCAGGGCGGAGTGCTCGAGGTCGAAACGTCGATTCAGAATCTGTCTGTCGAGCCGATGCCCGTCGCAATCGGATTTCACCCGTACTTCCGCCTCACCGATTCGCCGCGCGACGAATGGACGATCTCGGTGGGGGCGCGCACGCGGTGGCTGCTGGCGGACAACAAAGTGCCCACGGGGGAGACGCAGCCGATCGAGCGGTTTCTTCAGAATCGCGCCTCGGCATCGTTGAAAGACCGCGATCTTGATGATGTGTTTTCTGACCTCGTGCGCGACTCGTCTGGGCGGGCGATGATGACCGTGAAGGGCAAGAGCCAGAAGATCGACGTGCTGTTCGGTCCCAATTGGCGCGCCGCTGTCGTCTGGGCCCCCCGGCCGACAGCCGCCAATCCGGATCGACAGTTCATTTGTTTCGAGCCGATGGCCGGAATCACGGACGCGATGAATCTGGCTCAGCGAGGTGTGTACAAAGAGTTGCAAAGCATTCCGCCGGGCGGCCGCTGGCAGGAAAGCTTCTGGATCCGCCCGACGGGATTCTAGGCCATTGAGGAGATCATGAGCACGCCTGACGCCACTGTGTCCGCCGCGGCCTGGAAGTGCCTGGAGGGCGCCTACGATTTGCAGATCCACGTTGGGCCCGACGTCATCGCCCGCCGCATCGACGACATCGATTGTGCGAAGGAGTTCCTGGCTCACGGTCTGCGGGGATTCGTCCTGAAGTCCCACTACATTCAGACCGGAGAGCGCGCGCAGGTCGTGACGAAAGCGGTTCCCGGAATCAAGGCGTTCGGGGCCGTCACACTTAACCACAGCGTCGGCGGTCTCAATCCCGTTGCGGTCGAACTCGCGGGTCGGACCGGTTGCAAGATCGTCTGGATGCCGACGGTTGATGCCGAAAACGAGACGGCGGGTCGGCTGGACGGCGGGGAAGCCAAGCTGCCGTTCTGGGCCAAGATTCAGCGCGAACTGGCCGCCGAAGGCATCTCACCGCCGCCGCTCTCGGTGATCGATGGTGCCGGTCGACTCGTCGATGCAGCGCGCCGCTGCCTGGAACGGATCGCCAAACACAACATGATTCTGGCGACCGGTCATCTCGGTCGGAAGGAAATCTTCGCGCTGGTGCGCGCCGGGCGGGAGATGGGCCTCCGCAAGGTTCTCGTGACTCACGCCGAATTCCCGTCGCAAAGCCTGACGGGCGACGAACAGAAAGAGCTGGCCGATCTCGGGGCCGTCATCGAGCACTGCTTCACGACGACGTACACGAACAAGGCGCCGTGGGAGACCGCGTTCGCGAACATCCGCAAGACCGGTGTTGCACGCTCGCTCATTTCGACGGATCTCGGACAGACGATCAACCCGCCCGTTGCCGAAGGGTTCGCGATGTTTGCGCAGCGGCTCCTCGACGCAGGATTCTCGACCGACGAGGTCCGCACGATGGCGGTGACGAATCCCACGAGGCTGGTGGACGGGTAGAAGGCGGGTAGGGCGGGTAGGGCGGGTAGGGCAGCTGCATTGCTCTAAGCGGACTGTCGTTGCAAGCAACGCCGAGCGGCGAGGGCCGCGAAGGCACAGGCGCTGGGGGTGGGGCCCCAGTGCAATGTAAGAGAAGAGGACCATCGAATGAAGATCTGTCTGGCGGGCACCGGCGCCATGGGCGAAGTGCACGTGAAAGCGCTGGCGAAGATCGAGGGCGTCCAGGTCGTCGCGGTGAGCAGCCGCAGCGAGCAGACTGCGAAGGAGTTTGGCACCAAGTGGGACATCCCGTTTGCTTCAGACAATCTGGAAGCCTGCATCGATCGTCCCGGCGTGGACGCCGTCATCCTCACGACGCCAACTGAGCTGCACCCCGAGCAAACGGTGCTGGCCCTCGGGAAGGGCAAGCACGTGCAGGTCGAGATTCCGATGAGTTCCAGCCTGGCGGATGCCGAGCGCATGGCGGCTGCAGCGCGGAAGGCCGGCAGGGTCTGCATGGTGACGCACACGCGGCGGTTTTCGAGTCCGCATCGCGAAATTCGGAAGCGGATCCGGGACGGTTCGTTTCACCTGCACCACATGGTCGTCCAGACCTACTTCTTCCGCCGGACGAATCTGAACATGCACGGCCAGGCGCGGTCGTGGGTCGACAGCTTGCTGTGGCATCACGGCTGCCATTCCGTGGATCTGGCGTACTGGATCCTCGATGAACCGAATTTCGTGGTCTGGGGGCAGAAAGGTCCGGATCATCCCGTCCTGAAGATCCCCATGGATTTGACCGTCGCCATGAAGTCTCCGAAGGGTCCCCTGTTCACGATGGCGATGTCGTTCAACAACAAAGGGCCGTTTGGCGGCTTCTACCGCTACATTGGCGAGGAAGAGACCTACCAGGTCTATCGCGACTCGATGACCGACAGCGACGGCAAGGAGGTTCCGCTGGATAACGTCGCGGCGTTCGATCGCCAAGACATCGAGTTCGTGAGCGCGATCCGCGAGGGACGCGAGCCCGAGTCGAGCGCCGCGAGCTGTGTGCCGACGATGGCGCTGCTCGATCGGATCGATAAGGCGATGCAGGGCGGGTAGGGAGCGCCTGCGGCCCGAGCGAGGCGCGAAGGCGCCGAGTGAGCGCGAGCGGGGGTGGGGCCCCGCGAGTAGTGATGAATGATGGGCGGGTAGGGCAGGTGGGGCGGGTAGGACCAGATCGCCACACATGATCATCGATTGCCACGGACACTACACAACGGCGCCGAAAGCGCTGCAGACCTATCGCGACGCGCAAATCGCAGGGTTGAGCGATCTCTCGAAACCGCGCGCGAAGGGCACGGTTCGCATTTCGGACGACGAGATTCGCGAGAGCCTGGAGGGAGCGCAGCTCAAGCTTCAGCGCGAGCGCGGCAGCGACGTGACGATCTTCTCGCCGCGCGCGTCGGCGATGGCGCACCATGTCGGCGATGCCACGACCAGCCTGCACTGGTCGCAGCACTGCAACGACCTGATCGCGCGCGTGTGCTCCCTGTACCCGCAGAACTTCGTTGGTGTCTGTCAGCTCCCCCAAACCCCCGCCGATCCGCTGGCCAACTGCATTGAGGAGCTCGAGCGCTGCGTGAACGAGCTCGACTTCATCGGCTGCAACCTGAACCCGGATCCCTCCGGCGGCCACTGGACGGCGCCGCCGCTGACGGATCGGTACTGGTATCCCTTCTACGAAAAGATGATCGATCTCGACGTACCGGCGATGGTCCACGTCAGTTCGTCCTGCAATCCCAACTTCCACGCAACGGGCGCGCACTACATCAACGCGGACACGACGGCGTTCATGCAGTTTCTGACCGCCGATCTGTTCAAGGATCTGCCGGCGCTGCGGTTCATCATTCCGCACGGGGGCGGCGCCGTGCCGTACCACTGGGGACGCTACCGAGGTCTGGCCCAGGACATGAAACGGCCGCCGCTCGACGAGCTCGTCCGCAACAACATCTTTTTCGACACCTGCGTCTACCATCTGCCTGGCATCAAGCTGCTGCTCGAGGTCGTTCCGACGGATAATGTGCTGTTCGGATCCGAGATGGTGGGCGCGGTGCGTGGAATCGATCCCCAGACGGGGAACTACTTCGACGACACCAGGCGATACATCGACGCCGTGCTCACGTTGAGCAGCGCGCAGAAAGCGATGATCTTCGAAGGCAACGCGCGCCGGGTCTACCCTCGAATCAACAGGCTCCTGCCGTGATGCCAACGATCGTCAAGAACATCCGCCGCGCCGATGTGCAGGTTATCGCCACGCTCAAGGAGCTCGGCGTGGCGACCGTGCATGAAGCCCAGAGTCGAACGGGATTGATGCGGCCGTACATGAGGCCCATCTATCCGGCGGCCAGAGTGGCAGGCAGTGCGATCACGATCTCGTCGCAGCCTGGTGACAATCTGATGATTCATGCCGCCATGGAGCTCTGTCGGGTGGGCGACGTGCTCGTGGTCACGACGACGTCGGAGTCGACCGACGGGATGTTCGGCGAGCTCCTTGCGGTATCGGCCCGCGCTCACGGTGTGGCGGGCCTCGTGATCGACGCCGGTGTGCGCGACGTGGCGGACCTCACCGCCATGGATTTTCCCGTCTGGTCGAAGGCGGTCAGTGCGCAGGGGACCGTGAAAGGCACCGCCGGCTCGGTGAATGTCACGGTGGTGTGCGCCGGCGCTGCGGTTCGTCCGGGTGACGTCATCGTGGGCGATGTCGACGGGGTCGTGGTCGTGCCTCGCGAGTTGGCCGTCGAAGTGGCGCGAAAGGGTCGGGAGCGGGTGGCCAAGGAGGAGCAGACTCGAGAACGGCTGCGCCGTGGCGAACTCGGGCTAGACTTCTACGGATTGCGCGCCAAACTCGCCGAGCTTGGCGTGACGTATGTCGACGAGTAGGTTCCAGGGTTCCTGGTTCCGAAGTTCCAGAGTGCTAGTTGGAACATTGGAACCTTGACGAGGAGCAGATCATGGGCGAGATAGTCGCGGCCATCGGTACCTGTCACACACCGTACATGTTCACTCGGCCGCCGGACGAGAATCCGCAGCAGCTCGAGGCGGCCGGCGCGGCCATGCAGGAGCTGGGCAAGGTTCTCGACGAGACCAGGCCGGACGCGATTCTGTTCTTTGGCAGCGATCACGTCGAGACGTTCTCGGTGACCTGCGTGCCGTCCTTCGCGATTATTGCGGGCACTCGTGCAATCGCCAGGTTCGCGGGCCGCGAGCACAATCTGCCGATTGCCCGTGGGATGGCCGAGGACCTGCTCAACAAGCTTGTCGTCGACCACAATTTTGATCTCGCGTACTCGGAAGACGCGGAGCTCGGTCACGCGTTCTCGATTCCCTTTGAATATGTGATCGGCAAGCGCGACATCCCGGTCATTCCGTTCTTTACCAACGTCTACGTACCGCCGCTGCCCACGCCCAAACGCTGCGCGGCACTGGGCAAGGCAATCGCCGAGATCGTCAAGGGGCGCAAGGAACGCGTCGCGATCATTGCGAGCGGAGGGATGTCGCACTTCCCCGGCACGCGCAAGTATTTGCATCCGGAGTTCGACTTCGATCGATGGCTCGTCTCACAGTTCGAGGCCGGGAACCCCGAAGCGCTGCTCAACATGACCGGCACACAGCTGGACGAGGTCGGCAATACCGAGATGCTCAACTGGGCGGTGATGTTCGGCGCGATCGGACCGCTCGAAGGCGAGCTCATCGATTACATCCCCACATGGCACCACGGGCTGTGCATGATGCGCTTCCTGCCGCATCGCCAGCGGGCGCACGCGCCGACCAAAGCGGCGGAGCAGTACGGCGGCTTCAAGTTCCAGAACCAGGGATTCCAGTTCTACAAGCACCCGCCCGAGGAAGCCTACGGCCTCAACAAGCTGCTGTTCGAGTCGCGTCACAGCGCGGAGCTTCGGAACCGCATTCTGAGCGATTTCGATGCGGTGACGAAAGAATACGAGCTGCACGGCGAGCAGCTGAAAGCGGCTGAAGAACTGATCAACGTGGGGAAAGGCGGTCTTGTGAGCGAGCACGTCGGTCCGCTCGCGGAGGCCGGTGCACACCCACTGCAGGCGCTGATGGCGCTGCACGTGATTTTCTCGATGAGCCATCAACGCGGGCAGGCCGCCATGTCGCAGACGAAACACTAACGACCAACGACCAACAACTAGCGACTAGCGACTAGCGACCAACGACCATGAAGACCGTCGACGTCGGTTCGATCCTGGACGATGGGGAGTGGGGCGCGTATCAGAAGTTTCTGGTGTTCGCCACGGCCCTGACGATCATTCTCGACGGTCTCGACAATCAGGTCCTTCCGCCGGCGATTCCGGTTCTCATGCGCGAATGGGGCCTGCCGCGAGCGGCCTTCGCAGGTGTGCTGACGAGCGGCATGGTCGGCATGATGATCGGCGGCGCCATCGGCGGGTTCGTTGGCGATCGACTGGGCCGGCGTGTCGCCCTTCTTGGAAGCGTCGTCGCGTTCGGCGTGCTGACCGTGCTCGTGTCGCTGGCCGACGGCGTCTGGACGCTCGGCGTGCTGCGTTTCCTGTCAGGACTCGGGCTCGGCGGTGCGATGCCAAACGCCGCCGCGTTGTCGTCGGAGTACGTCCCTCGTCGAAGGCGGCCGTTTGCGGTTACCTTGACGATTGTCTGTATCCCGCTTGGCGGATCGCTGGCGGGCTTTGTCGGCGGTCTGATTCTGCCTGCATTCGGCTGGCGTGCTCTCTTCCGCGTCGGCGGCATCGTGCCGCTCGTGCTGGCGGCGGTGCTGTTCTTCATCCTGCCTGAATCGCCACGCTACCTCGCGAGCATCCGCACGCGCTGGTCCGAGCTGCGAGCATTGCTGCACCGACTGGGCCACGACGTCCCGGTCGACGCCTCGTTTGTGGATCCGACGGAAAAGGCGGTCGCGCGCGCGTCGGTCCGCGAGCTCCTGGTTCCCGAGTTCCGCCGCGATACCCTGGCGCTTTCCGGGTCTTTCTTCTTCTGCCTGCTTTCCGTCTACATGGGGACCAACTGGGTACCGAAGATGCTGACCGACGCGCGATTCGATGTCGGCACGGCCAGCTACGGCCTCACGGCATTCAATATCGGAGGAGTAGTCGGGGCCATCCTCGGAGCGATTGCGATTACCCGACTTGGATCGCGCGTATCAATGCTCACGATGTCGGCCGGCGCCATTGCCGGCTCTGTTGTGATGGCGCTCATGCCGATCGGTCCACAGGGGGCATTCGCGGTCTTTGCGATGTTGGCCTGGACGGGCGGCCTCATCAACGCCGTGCAGACGACGATGTACGCGCTGGCCGCAAACGTGTACCCCACGACGGTTCGTGCGACAGGCGTCGGGACGTCCGTGGCGTTTGGTCGGATCGGCGGTGTGCTCAGTCCGTCGCTGGGCGCGTGGGCGCTCGAATCGGGCGGCGCACCAAGATACTTCGGCCTGATCGCCGCGACCATGACGCTCGCGTTCGCATCGCTCGCGTCAGTGCAGCGCCACATCCCGGGGGCGTCGTCGGTCGTCAGTCGTCAGTCATCAGTCGACAGCCGTCAGTCCTCATCGCCTGTCGCGCCTTAATCAACGACCAACGACTAACGACCAACGACTATTTCTTGTTCTCGCGTGCCCATGGCGGCAGCCACAGTTTGAGGCGGCCCTCCCACAGGCTCCGATTGTTTTCTTCGCAGGAATACTCCAGCAGCTCGGTCTTTCCCAGCGTAAACGTCCGCTCGTTTTTCCACGGCTTCGCGTAGATCTTCGGGTCGTCGACCGTGATCGTGAACGCGATGTGGTCAGCGTCCGTACGCAGCAGTGTCTGCACCAGATGCAGGCGATCGCTGTGCGGGTGGCCCATCGTGTCGAGGCGTGTGAAGCCGTTGAACCCAACGGTGTCGATGACGAGCGTGTCACCCTCCCATCGACCAATCGAGTGTCCGAACCAGGTGGGGCCGAGAGCTTCGCCTTTGGGGTGGTCGCGTCCGTCGAGGTAGACGATGTGAAACCAGGTGTTCTGTTCGAACAGCAGTGAGATGTACCGATCGTTCTGCATGATCTGCAGCGGGTAGGGGGAGTTCAACGAGCGGCTCAAGCCGAACGGAAAACAGCTGCCCGTGTAGTCGCCCGGGCCGTTCGGGTCGTTGAGATTGGTCATGTCGTAGGACTTCCAGGCCTGCAGCCCCGCCGGCGTGTACGGGAGGTCGCCGTATTCGCCACGCTTGCGCAGGTCGTCCCGTACATCCTGCCCGTCGCCCGTCTTGAAGGGCGGCTCGGCGTAGCCCTTCTGATCATGTCCGTCGCGGGTCACGTCGGGCACATAGGGCCGGTCCCATACGCCCTGCAGATCGGGTTTGCCGTTCGGCATGCGCGGCGCAGGCGCGGGGACCGACGTTCGGACTGAGGTCGGCGCCGCCGTGTGTCCCGTGATTTGCGCAGACACGCGAGTCTCGTCGGCGAACGACCGCACCAGGAAGGCCGCTGCACCCATCGCGATAACGACGGAGATCGTGTGCCGTTTCATATCCACAGCATTCTAAGCCTGCGCTCACGCAGATGGTCGCGGGGCTGGTCAAGCGGCACCGAAGCACGTTGGCCATCGGCTCCATCGTCGTCGCGCTCGCGGTCGTGGTGGGGGTGTACGCACTCTTGCAGCGCGGTGCGCCACGAGCTCCGGCGTCGCCCACATCGCTCGCGGATCTGCAAGTCGTGCGGTTGACGACGACCGGTAACGCCTCGGCGCCCGCCATCTCACCAGATGGCAAATACGTCGCGTACGCGCAACTCGATGGCAAGGACGCCAGCGTGTGGATTCGCCAGACGGCCACGTCGAGCAACGTGCAAATCGTGCCCCCGGGGCCGTTCCTTGGCGGGACCTATCGCCCGGGCGTGACGGTCACGCCGGATGGCAGCTTCGTGGATGTCGCTCGTATTGCGGACGATGGCAAATTCAGCTCCGCGTTGTGGCGGTTGCCCTTTCTTGGCGGCCCGGCGAAACGGGTGCTCGATGATATCTCGAGCCCGGTCGGCTGGTCGCCTGATGGGCGGTCCCTCGCGTTCGTGCGCGGACTTGGGTCCGCGCTGGTCCTTGCGGACGCCGACGGCAGCCACGAACGCGTCCTGGCTGGCGGACGCGAGCTCGCTTCCGCATTTTTTGTCTTCCTGGGCCTTCCCGGAAATCCCCTCGTACGGCCGGCGTGGTCGCCCGACGGCCGGCTCATTGCTATGTCTGGATTCAGTGCAGGCGGCGGCGGTGTTCTGCAGTTCCACGTCTTGTTCACGAGCGTCGCCGATGGATCGGTGCAAGCCGTGGCGACTCCAACTGCGGCAGCCGGTCTTGCATGGCTCGACGCCTCGTCGCTTGTGCTCAGCATGTCGTCAGAATTCGGAGCGCTGGGCCAATTGTGGAAGCTCTCCTATCCACGCGGCGAGCTCACGCGGTTGACCAACGATGTGAGCAGTTATGCGGGCGTCAGCGTGACCGCCGATCGCACCACGCTCGTCACCGGACGGACCGACGCGAGGATCGGCATCTGGGTCGGCGACGGTAACGCCGCGAACGGAATCGAGGCCGTGCCGCCGGCCCCGCACGAAACAAATTATGGCTACGGCGTGACGTGGGCAGGCGAGCATCTCGTGTTTACCGCGACAGCCGGAGATCATCCCTCAATCTTCAGTGTCGTTCCCGGCCGTGAGGCGCCCGAAGAAATTCACGCCAGGGGTCAGTGGCTCGGCGCCGGGACATCGGACGGCCGGACGCTGGTGTTCGTCTCGACGGAACCGCGCTCTCTAGGCAGCCTGTGGAAGTCCGATGCCGATGGCCGGCACGCCGTGCAGATTGCGCCCGGCAACGTGTTCGAGCCGGTCGTCACGCGCGACGATCGGCACGTGATCTTCGTGAGGACCGACCAAACTTCTTGGATGGTTCCCATCGACGGCGGGACGCCGACGCAGGTCACGGACCGGCAAACGCAATCCCCCGACGTGTCGCCGGATGGCAAATCCATGGCCTTCTTCCGTGGCGACTCTCCGAATCCGCCTGCGATCGTCGTGTGCGACCTGCCCGCCTGCAAGACTCTCAAACGTCTGCCAGCGCCTCCGGCGGATACCAGACTCAGATGGACGCCCGACGGCCGCGGAATCGCGTATCTCAAGGAATCGAACCTGTGGGTGCAACCGCTCGACGGCGGGCCGCTCCGTCAGCTCACGCATTTCACCGACGGCCGCACGATTCCCGACTTCGCCTGGTCGCGCGACGGCAAGCGCCTCGCCATCGCGCGCATGTCCGTCACCAACGACATCGTGCTGTTCAAGGGGCTGAGGAAATAGGGCTAGTCGCTGAGGCTTGCGGACCGGGTTGGAGGAGGGTTGGAGGCTTCTTTGAGGGGGCAAACCCGCTATTCGTTTGACAACAAGGAACTAGACCTACGAAAATGGTGACCGCACTGGAGGTAATCGATGAAAACCAGGATGGCTGTTCTGGTGGCCGGCGTCGCCATGTTGCTCGCCGCCGTGCCGATGGTCGCGCACCATTCGTTCGCTGCGGAGTTCGACGCCAGTAAGCCGATTAAGCTGACCGGCGCGGTGACGAAGATCGAGTGGATGAATCCACACGCGTACTTCTACATTGACGTCGTCGAGGACGGGAAGACCGTCAACTGGGCGCTGGAAATGGGCAGCCCCAACGGCTTGATGCGCCAGGGATGGACGCGCAACTCGATGAAGATCGGCGACCAGGTCACCGTTGAGGGTAGTCGCGCCAAAGACGGCAGCTTCGTCGGCAATGCCAGAGCCGTCACGATGGTTGCGACCGGTCAGCGGCTGTTTGCCGCGTCGAGTCAGCAGCCGGCGACCCCGTAGTTCCACCGGATCCTTTCGGTGCGTAGACGGTTTCTTCGTCGCGTCGGTTTCGCGACGATCGCGGGCGCGCTCGCCTGGGTCGTCGCGATATCGCCCGCCGCTCAGGAAGCCCCGTCCACCCCACGCCTGCCAGACGGGACCGTCAACCTAGGACGAATGCCCGGCGAAAAGGGCGTCTGGAACGTCCCCTACATTACGAATATGGGTGAGCGCGTCCTGAAGCCGGACGGCACCTATGTCGTGGCTCAAACGCCGGGCGGGCGCCGAGGTGCCGGCGGACGAGCCACACTGGGCAGTAACCAGCAGCTCGGAAACGCGGCCGGCGTGAATCAGGGCAACGGGCGCGGCGGGGCGCGATCCGAGCCCCAGGTGCCCTTCCAGTCCTGGGCTGCAGCGGTCTACGACTACAACTCAAAGAACGAGTCCAAATACGATCCCGAGGGCTACTGCATCCCCCCGGGCGGACCGCGAATGATGGCCACACCGTATCCGATGGAAATCATCCAGCTGCCTGAGCAGAAGCGGATTCTGATGACCTTCGAAGGCGCGACGCACGTCTGGCGCGAGATCTTCATGGACGGCCGCCCGCATCCCGGAGGGCGATGCGCTCAACCCGACATACCTCGGGCATTCCGTCGGTCACTGGGACGGCGACACCCTTGTCGTCGACATCGTCGGCTTCAACGAAGGCACGTGGCTGGACTACTACGGCCATCCGCACACTGACATGCTTCACGTCGTCGAGCGATACTCACGACCGAGCAAAAACACGCTGCACTATGAGGCCGCTGATTGACGATCGGGGTGCGTACACCCGGCCTTTCTCGGTGGCCTGGGACATACCGTGGAAGTCTGACGGCGAGCTGAGCGAGTACATCTGTCAGGAGAACAATCTCTATCTTCAGAGATTGAAGGACGATTTCGGTCAGCCGGTGTTCGCCAAGTAGTTGCCAACCCACGGAGGTCTGAGGTGGCCCATCGATTCGTCGCATTTCCCGTGGCGGTGATTGCGGTGCTTGTGGGAACGGCGCTGCAGGTGTCCAGTCAATCGCCGGCGACGAGGAATTCAGCAGCAGGTCAGGCGACGACCGAGTGGACCCAGGGGCGCACCCCGGATGGCCAGCCCGACATCACCGGATACTGGACCAACGCGACGTATACCCCGCTTGAGCGGCCGGAAGAGTTGGCCGGCCAGGAGTTCTTCACCCCTCAGGAAGCGGCGGCCTACGAGAAGCGTCGGCTGGACGCCTTCCTGGCGCAGCCGAAGGACAACATTCACTACGACGATGCGATCTGGCAGACGGAGACGTATGCCAAAGGGGTGGCCAGTCTGCGAACCTCGCTGATCGTGGATCCGCGCGATGGCCGCATTCCGCCCTTGACACCCGAGGCGAAGAAGCGGGCTGCCGAGCGCGCGGCCAGGCGCCGAAATCCGTCGGACGCCGCAGAGTACCGCACGCTGGCCGAGCGCTGCATCACGTGGGGCAACGACATCCCGCCGATGCTGCCGCCCGGCTACTATGCCAACCTGCAGATCATGCAGGGCAGTGGATATGTCGTCGTGCTGACCGAGCTGATTCACAGCGCGCGCCTCATCCCGCTCGACGGGCGTCCGCATCTCAGTTCGAACGTGTCGCAGTTAATGGGTGACTCGCGCGGCCATTGGGAGGGGAACACGCTGGTAGTGGACACGGTAAACTTCACGAACAAGACCGCCTTCCGCGGGTCATCCGAAAACCTGCACGTCGTCGAGCGCTTCACGCGGGTCGGTCGGGACGCGATCCGCTACGAATTCACGGTGGAGGATCCGACGACGTGGACGAGGCCGTGGACCGCCCAGCTACCCCTACAGCGGATGGACGGCCCGCTCTTCGAGTACGCGTGCAGCGAGGGTAACTACGGGCTGGCCAACATTCTACGGGGAGCCCGCGTCGAAGAAGCCAAGGCGACTCCCTAGACCCGGGTACGTTGCATAATTAGTCCGATGTAGTGCAGGCCTTCAGGCCTGTCCGATGTAGTGCAGGCCTTCAGGCCTGCCTGTCACGGCGGGGCTGAAGCCCCACACTACGTCAGTCTTGCAGCGCGCTCTTAGTTTCTCGTCACTTTGAAACTTCCCCGAGTGGTTCCCTGCGTCCACGTGCCGGTGATGAAACGCTGGTATGCGCCGATGTTCTCCAGCTTGCCCTCGACGACGTAGTGGACGGGGTTGCCCGATCGGTCTTTGCCGTCCGCCTCGAAATGGACCGCCCATGTCTCGGGGTCGAGGCTGGCGACCTTCAAGGGCACGCCATTCGGCCCGGGATTGATCGCGCCTGACAGCGCTTTGCCGTCCCACTGAATATCAATCAGAACGCGCGTCCGGTTGTCCTTGTCCTGGCGCCCGAACCCCAGTCGCCACTCCAGGAGCCTTTCAGCGGATGTCCAAATTGTGCTGACGCCGCCGTGGACACGGCCAAGCAAGCCACAACAATGGCCAGCCAGCCCGTTCTCGAACGCATTGGCGCCTCCAAGCTGAATAGTCTACAAGAACCGAGTGGCACGGACTGAACCGGTTCTAGCTAGAGGCGGGGCTGAAGCCCCGCACTACGTCAATTCTTGAACTACTACGTCAATTCTTGAACGACGTTAATTGTGCACGGCACCTTCAGAAGCCAGTGAGGGGCAGAATCCCTTTGCCCTCGACACACTGTACGCTTTGCTTGTTGCCAGCCCCTTGAATTCCTCGGTGCGGCCGCTGGGCCAATCGATGACCACCCGTTCGATGCGATCGCGTGAGCCGACGCCAAAGGTTACGGGGAGCTCGGAATGCGACAGGTAGCTCGAGCCGCTCTTGACGGAACGCGTCTGAGTGGACCCTTCGTGGAACACGCGGACCGATGCGCCAATCGCGTCGCGGTTTGATTGGGTGCCGACGAGACGGAACCGGATCGCCTTGCGGCCCGCAAGCTGATCGTTTCGAAAAAGCACGGCCGGTCCGTTGTTGGTCGTCATGAGAAGGTCGACGTCGCCGTCGCGATCGAAATCACCGAAAGCCAGTCCACGGCCGACCTTTGGCTGCGCAAAGTCGCCGCCGGCGGCGGCCGCGACGTCGCGGAAGGTTCCGTCTCCCTGATTGAGAAACAGCTGAGGAGGCTGCGCGTAGCCGATGTTCCCGCGGATATTGCGCACGGTTTCTTCGATGTGGCCGTTTGCGACGACGAGATCGAGCCGCCCGTCGAGATCGACATCCAGAAATCCGCAGCCGAAGCCGAGTGTGTTCCGAGAGGGGATTCCGATACCTGCGCGGGTCGCCACGTCTTCGTAAAGGCCTCGACCCGAGGAGCGATACAACCCGATCATTTCGTTGTCGAAATTCGTCACCACCACACCGGGTCGCCCTGAGTTGTCGAAATCGCCGGAATCCGCGCCCATGCCGGCCCGTGCCCGGCCTTCGGCGCTGAACGCGACGCCGGCCTCGACGGCGACGTCCTTGAACGTGCCGTTCCGCTGGTTGCGGTACAGCTTGTTCGGCTGGGTGTCGTTGGCGACGAAGAGATCCGGCCACCCGTCCTGGTCGTAGTCCAAAAGTGCAACGCCGAGCGATTTCGAGCTCGTGTCGAAGACGCCGCTCGTAGCCGTGACGTCCTCGAAAGTGCCGTTTCCCCGGTTTCGAAACAGCCAGCACGTTTCGCCACGATACGCCTGCGGCGTGCAATAAGACTTCTGTTTCCCGTCGAGACTGCAGAAGACATCGTGCTCGGTGGTCCACTTGACGTAGTTGCAGACAAAAAGATCGAGCAGACCGTCCTTGTCGTAATCGAACCAGGCCGCGGAGGTGCTGAATCCGAGCCGACCGCCGAGGCCGCTCGATTGAGTGACGTCGACAAATGTCCCTTTCCCCGTATTGCGAAACAGGCGGCTCTGTCCGACGCACGTAATCAGAATGTCCGGGAATCCGTCGTTGTTCCAGTCGCCGACCGCGATGCCCATCCCGTAGAGCTCCACGTCGAGTCCGGCGCTGCGGGTCACGTCGGTGAACGTTCCGTTACGGTTATTGCGATACAGGCGGGGGGTTGATCGCTGGCGTTTGTGGCCCGGCCAGTCCATGCCGTTGACGAGCAGGATGTCCTGCCAGCCATCCGCGTCGTAATCGAGAAACGCACAGCCGGCCCCCATCGTCTCCGGCAGCAGCTTGCCGCCGTACGCGCCGCTGTTGTGGCGGAACTGCAGGCCCGCGGCCGCGGTCACGTCGGTCAATCGAAACGTCAGCGGCGGCGCCGGCCGTTGAGCGGCGGCGGCCGCAGAGCCAAGGCCCGCGGCGATGCCTGCGCCGGCGATTCGCTCCAGAAAATCGCGCCGATTCATGGAAGCATGACGAGGCCGTGCTGGATGGCGTAGACGACGAGCTCGGCGGCTTTGTGGATGCCGAGCGTGTTCATGATGTTGGCGCGGTGGACAGCCACGGTATTCGCGCTCAAGTCGAGCTTGTCCGCGATCTCCTTGTTGGAGTGGCCGTCGCAGATGAGCTGCAGCACTTCCAGTTCCCTCGGCGTCAGACCGTGGTGCCGTTCGCCCTTGAGGCCCGTCGTCCTGTCAATCGTCGGGTCAAGCACGGTCTCGCCGGCCGCGACGCGAGTGACGGCAGCGGCCAAATCCAGATCGAGCGCGTTTTTCAGGATGTATCCGCGCGCGCCGGCGTCGATCGCCTGCCGCACGAGCGTATCTTCGGCATGCATGCTCAACATCAGAATCGCGACGTTGGGCGACCCTTCGAGGATGGTCCTCGTCGCAATGATCCCGCTCGTGCCCGGCATGGCGCAGTCCATGACGATGACGCGCGGTTGCAGTTCACGCGCGAGCTGAATAGCCTCGTCGCCGCTGCTCGCTTCACCCACGACGACAATCGCGGGGTCATCTTCGAGCAGACGGCGAAAGCCGCGACGTACGAGCGCATGGTCGTCGGCGAGGAGGACAGTGATTGGATGGTCCATACCGGTACTGCCTCAGGGAGACTCCAGCCGTGTCTGTTCGAACGGCACGCTCAACCGGACTAGCGTTCCGCCTTCCGCAGGGCGGATAAACTCGAGGGTCCCGCCGAGCAGGTCGGCCCGTTCCCGCATGGCGACGATACCCAGACCCCGCGCAGGTTCAGCGGCGAATCCCTTGCCGTGGTCCTCGATATCCAGCTCGAGCCGACTTGCATCGGTTCGAAGACGGACCCATGCGCGTCCGGCCCCCGAATGCTTGACCACGTTGTTCAGCGCTTCCTGCAGCACGCGGTAGACATGGATGCCGGTCGTGCCGTTCACAGGCGGACCCGATCCGGCGCGTTCGTACGATATGGCAAGTCCGACCTGTCTTTCCAGCGTCGGCAGGTACCATTCCAGCGTGCTCTCTAGCCCGGCCTCATCCAGGATGGATGGGTGAAGCGCCTGCGAGAGGCTTCGGACGTTGTTCAACGTCGACTGAGCCAGTTCCTGCACTTCGCGCAACTCGGCACGCAAGGGTGACCCTTCAGGCGCCTGCCTGCCCGCCCGCCCGAGCATCGCGCCCATGGCCGTCAGAATCTGCCCGAACTCGTCGTGAAGCTCCCTGGAGATGTGGTGCAGCGTCGACTCGCGTGCGGAGATCAGTTTGTGCACCAGTTCGCTGCGCTGCGCAGACAGCGACGCCAGCCGGGCGAAGAGTCGTCTGTTCGACCGAATCAGGTACACGCTCGTCGCGACGATGGCTACGAGCGTTGCGGCCAGGAACAGGTAGACCTGCCGCTGAACCCGGTCGTAGATCGCCTGGACGCGCTGGGCTGTCTGCTCCTCGCTTTCGTTGTTTTCGATGAGCAGCCGTGCGACCGCACTGCTCAGAGCGGCCTGGCGCGCCTGCAGTGATAGACGGATCTGCGCGCGCGCCTCACTCTCCTGGCCTCCTCGGGCCAGTGCGAACATGCGATCCACGGCGTCCCAAAATTGCGTGACGGAATTCCCCAGATACAGCCGCTGTTCGGGCGTACGTCTGGCGACGGCAACTTCCTCCTCCCGCCGGAGCGCGTTGTCGAGGTCGGTGCGGATCCGATCGAACTGCGCCGACCACGCGGTCAGCGGGTACGGTTCGTCGGTGTCCAGCATGTCGCGCAGGGTGAGGCCGAGCTGATTCAGGTCGTCCTGAATTCGGAGCAGCTGGAGCGAGTCTCTCCGGCTTCTGTCAGCGAGGTCGCTCTGAAGCTCACGCAGTCCCGTGATCTGGCGCGTGATATACAGCGAGTACGCCGTCACAGCGAGCAGCGTAATCAGCAGCCCCAGCAGGAGCCGGGGCGTCGGAGACCTGGGCTGCTGAGGGTCCGCGGGCATTTAGAGGAGAATAGAGCAACGAGCGTCCTTCTTTCCATCTTTGCGTCGGACATCCTCCCGATCTTCCTGATTGCCGGCGTCGGGTTCCTCCTGGCCAGGTATCTCGGCGTCAGTGCCACCGCGCTGGCGCACACCGTGTTTTACGCGCTCGTGCCCTGTCTCGTCTTCAACATGCTCGTCACGTCAAGACTGACGGGGCTCCAGTTTGGCCGGCTGGCGCTGTTCAATCTGCTGATCCTGATCGCAATGGGCCTCGTGGCACGGCTTGTCGCTGTTCCGCTTGGCCTCAGTCGTCCCGATTTGAGCGCATTCCTGCTGGTCGTGATGTTCTCCAACTCGGGGAACTACGGGCTGCCGGTCGTGCTGTTTGCGTTCGGTCCTGACGCGTTGGCCCAGGCGACCGTGTTCTTTGTCGCCGGGTCGCTGCTGACGTATACGATCGGTGTCTTCGTCGCGGCGACGGGGCGCCGCAGCCTATCAGGCGCGCTGGGCCGGATCGTGAAGGTGCCCGCCATCTACGCCGTCGCGGTTGCCGCACTCATCGTCGCAACCGGTGTGCATCCGCCGCTGGCCCTCATGCGGCCTGTCGGCCTGCTGAGCGATGCCGCGTTGCCGACGATGATTCTCGTGCTGGGCATGCAGCTCAACCGAGCGACAGCTCCGGAACGGCCCGCGGTGGTGGCGGCGGCGGTTGGCCTGTCGCTTGTGGTCGCGCCGTTCGTTGCGCTCGGGTTGGCGTCCACGCTTGGCATGTCGGGCCCCGCCCGACAGGCCGGCGTCACCCTCGCGTCCATGCCCGTTGCGGTTGTGACGACCATTCTGGCTGTTGAGTTCGAAACTGCGCCGGCGTTTGTGACGAGCGCGGTGTTCGCTTCGACGCTGCTCAGCCCGTTCACGCTCACGCCGCTCATTGCATACCTGCGAGGGTAAGTGCGTCGGGCTCCAACACACGAAAGGCACGTTTTCGCGAAGACACGAAGATCCACGAAGAATCCGAAGTACCTTCGTGACTTCGTGATGGCCGTCTGACGTACTATCAGCCATGCTGCTGGCGATGCTCTCGTGGCTTGTGTTTGGACTGCAGACGCCGGACATTCACTTCGTTCCCACGACGAATGGCATCATCGACGTGATGCTGACGCTGGCGCGGATCACGCCCGAGGACGTGGTCTATGATCTCGGTTCAGGCGATGGGGCGATTGTGATCCGGGCGGCGGAGAAGTTCGGCGCGAGGGGCGTTGGCATCGAGATCGATCCGCAGCTGGTGAAGACTTCGAACGAAAAAGCCCGCAAGCGCGGTGTGTCGGATCGCGTGCGTTTCATTCAGGGCGATCTTTTTAAAGCTGACATCTCGGAAGCGACTATCGTCACGATGTATTTGTCGCCGCTGATCAACCGGAGGCTCGAGCCGAAGCTGAAAAGCGAACTGAAGCCCGGTACGCGGATCGTGTCGCACCGGTTCGAGATGTACGAGTGGCCCGCCGAGCAGGAACGCAAAGTCGGCGGGCGATCGGTGTACTGTGGACAATCAAATGAACGTTCGGGACGTTCGGGACGTTCGGGACGTTCGGGGTCGTTCGGGGTCGTTCGAAACGTTCGGAGCGTTCAGGCGGGGCAGAGCGTCCGCTTGAACGCCGTGCCTTTCCGTCAGTGCGTTAAGTCCCGAACGTTTTCGAACCCCGAACGCCCGAACGCCCGAACGATCCGAACGCCTATTTCTTCAATTCCGCGTACAGCTGTCCGATGAAACGGTCTTCGGTTATCCCGACGTTCTGCACCTTGCCGTTGAAGTCGGAAGCTGGCTTGGCGGCCACCACCTGCTCCTGCGTCATACCCTGCTGAGCGAGCCGTGCGACCTTGTCCCGAAGGGCGATAATCATGTCGCGATGCGCGGCGACCGCCGTCTTGTCCACGATTGGCCCGTGTCCGGGGACGATCTTCGTGGTGGGTCCCGCGAGATCCACGATCGCCTTCAGTCCGTCCAGCATGCCGTTGAGCGAGCCGCCATTCGCGCGGTCGATGTTGGGGAACTGGATCGAACGATAGAAGTCGCCCGTCATGATCACGTCGGCTGACTTGAACTGCACCATCGTGTCGCCGTCGGTGTGAGCCGTCGGCACCGGTATCAGCCGCACCTCTTCGCCGTTCATGTGGACGCTGACCGGCGCGTCGTACGTGATGAGCGGCAGCGCAGCCGCCGGAGCGGGCGGGGGAATCGCGCCGCCGGCAGCGGGAGCCGTCGGCTTTGCCAGTCGTGCCCGCAGTTGCGGCCGCGACAGGATGACCACCCCCAGCTTGCCAAGGTTCTCGTTGCCACCGGTGTGATCGCCATGCAGGTGCGTGTTCACGAGGAACCGGATGCGGCCGTCAGAAATCTGTTTGACTGCGGCCACGATCTTGTCGGTGAGCGGCGCGAACTGGCTGTCGACCATGAAAACGCCGTCCGGACCGGCGAGGACGCCGATGGTGCCGCCCTGTCCTTCGAGCGTATAGAGGTTATTGGAGAGCTTGGTTGTCTTGATCTCGACCTTGCTGAAGTCCGGTGGTGGGGGCGCAGCTGGTGGCTGTCCCTGGGCGAGAATCGCGACGCCCGTCAGCGCGCTGACCGCGAGGAGAATCGAGAATCGCAGGATCGTTCGCTTCATGTCTTCACTCCTTGGCGCAGGTCAGCTTATACGAAAGACCCGAACCCGGGAACCCTTGAACCGTGGAACCAGGAACCCTTGAACCATTGTTCTGTGTGATACCCTCTCCCGCCATGCGCGTAGGACGTCCGACGGCGAGTCAGACCGTTCTGGGCCTGCTGTGTCTGATGTACCTGATCACGTACATCGACCGCGTGAACGTTGCCACGGCAGCCAGCTCCATCCGGAAGGAGCTTTCGCTCTCGAATACCGAGCTCGGCTTCGTCACTCTCCGCGTTCGGCTACCCGTACATCGTCTTTCAGGTGTTCGGGGGATGGCTGGGAGACCGCGTTGGGGCCAGGCGGACGCTTTTCGTCTGCGGGTTGGTGTGGGCGGCAGCGACCATTCTGACGGGATTTGTCGGTTCGTTGACGACGCTCGTGCTGGCCCGGCTCCTGCTGGGTTTTGGCGAGGGTGCGACGTTCCCTGTGGCGACGCGGGCGATGCAGACCTGGACTCCAGCCAATCGGCGCGGGTTTGCCCAGGGGCTGACCCATGCATTTGCGCAGGTTCGGTAATGCCGTGACGCCGCCGATCGTCGCCTGGTTGATTGCGATCATCACCTGGCGAGGGTCGTTCGTTGTGCTGGGTTGCGTCAGTCTGGTCTGGGTTGCGGTCTGGGTCTGGTACTTTCGCGACAACCCGTCCGATCATCCGTCAATCACCAGCGACGAACTCGGCCGCCTGCCGCGCAACCGCGCCGCGAAGGGACCGGTGGCGATCCCGTGGGCTCCACTGGCCCGACGCATGGTGCCGGTGATCATCGTCTACTTCTGCTACGGCTGGACACTCTGGATGTACTTGAACTGGCTGCCGACCTACTTCCTGCACCAGTACAACCTGAAGCTCAGCAGCTCGGCGCTCTTTTCGGCCGCGGTGTTTTCAGCCGGCGTGGGCGGCGACTACCTGGGCGGGGTGATCAGCGACGCCATCTTCAAGCGGACTGGGGATGTTCGTAAAGCCAGATGTCATTTCGTCGTGGTTGGGTTCCTGGCATCGTTTCTCTGCGTTGTGCCGATTTTCATGACGCACGACCTGACGATTGTCGTGCTCAGCCTGGCGGCCGCGTTCTTCTGCGCCGAGCTCGTGATTGGACCCATGTGGGCGATCCCCATGGACATCGCGCCCCGGTACTCCGGCACAGCGAGCGGGTTCATGAACACCGGTTCAGCGGTCGCCGCGGTTCTGTCGCCGCTGGCGTTCGGCTACTTGATCGATCTCACCGGCAACTGGAACCTGCCGTTCATCGGCTCGATGGGACTCTTGCTGCTTGGCGCGGCGCTCGCGTCAACGATGCACCCAGAGCAGCAGTTCACTCCCAGGCTGGACGAGCTGCGGCTGCAGACCGCGCCTTAGTCCTAATCCATCAGCCATCAGCCATCAGCCATTAGCCATTCGTTCCTTGCCCTACGTTCCCGACCACTGGGGCGGGCGCTTGGCGAGAAACGCCGTCACGCCCTCGCGAAAATCGTTGCTCGCGTAGCACAGGGAGACGAGGTCGCGATCGTCGCCGGCGCGCAGCCGTCGCTGAGCCGCCAGACGCCGGATCATTTCTTTCGTCGCGCGGATCGTCAGCGGCGCGTTCGAGGCGATTCGACGAGCCAGTTCCAGGACGGTCTGCTCGATGCTGCTCGATGGTTCCACGCGCGTGACAAGCCCGAGCGCGAGCGCTTCGGCCGCATCGACGAACCGGCCGGTAAACAGCAGGTCCTTGACCCGGGCCGGGCCCAGAAGATCGACCAGGCGGCTCACGGTTGCACCGGACAAGCAGTTGCCCAGCGTCCGCGCGATGGGAATGCCAAACGTGGAATCCGGTGTGGCCACGCGCAGGTCGCATGTCAGCGCGATGGCACATCCGCCGCCGGCCGCAACCCCCTGCACTTGAGCGATTGTGGTCTTGGTGACGCGCTCCAGCCGATCGAGCACCGAATCAATCTGATGTTCGTAGTCGAGTCCGTTTTCGGCACTGCGAAAGGCTTGAAACTGCGCGATGTCCGTGCCCGCCACGAAGGCCTTGCCGCCCGCGCCGCGCAGGATGAGGACGCGAATGACGTTGTCGGCGTCGACGCGGTCGCACGCGTCGACGAGCGCCTGGTACATGTCCCAGGTCATTGCGTTGCGTGCCTCGGGCCGGTTGAACGTCAGCGTGGCAAGCGGACCGTCGGTTTCGAACAGCACATGGGTGGTGGACAAGGGATTCCTCCGTCTAGTACAACGACCGATACAACCAACGACCAACGACCAACGACCAATGACCAACGACCAACGACCAGGCCCGCGAGCCCTTGACGGGCTACGCGTCCTCGACGTGACGCAGTTCATGGCCGGCCCGTTCTGCGCCATGATGCTGGCCGACCTCGGCGCCGACGTGATCAAAATCGAGCCGCCCTCGGGCGACTCCGCCAGAAAGACGGTCGGCGCAGTCGGGAACGAGAGCGCGGCCTTCAATGCCGTGAACCGGGGCAAGCGCAGCCTCGTCCTGAATCTGAAGCTGACCGACGGCCAGAACGCCCTCAAGCGCCTGGCTGCCTCGGCCGACATCCTAATCGAGAATTATCGGCCGCGCGTCATGAGCACGTTCGGACTCGACTATCCAGCGCTCTCCGCCATCAATCCTGGTCTCATCTACGCGTCAATCTCGGGCTACGGGCAGACTGGTCCGGATCGCCTGAAGGGTGGCTTCGATCTCATTGCCCAGGGCGTCTCGGGCATCATGTCGATTACCGGTGAACCCGGCGGGCCTCCGGTAAAGTGCGGCATCCCGCTCACCGACCTGGGCGCAGCGCTGTTTACGCTCGCGGGCATCCTGTCGGCGCTCCACTATCGGACCCGGACCGGAGCCGGCCAGTACATCGACATGTCACTCGTCGACGCCGGCGTCGCGCTGTCAGTGTGGGAGGCGACCGAGTATTTCGCTGGCCAGGGCGTGCCGGCTCCGATGGGATCGGCGCACCGGATGAACGGGCCCTACCAGGCCTTCAAGTGCGCCGATGGCTACGTCACGGTCGGCGCCAACACCGATCGTCTGTTCCTCGCCTTCTGCGACGTGCTCGGTCACCCGGAGTGGGCCAACGTCCCGGAATTTTGCGACAACACAGGCCGGGTCCGCCACCGCAGACGTCTTGCCGGGCTCATCGAGGGCGTCATGGTCCAGCAGCCTCGCCAGCACTGGCTCGACGTGCTCGATGCGCGCGAGATTCCGTGTGGTCCCATCAACGACTACTCGGAAGTATTCACCAACGCTCAGGTGCTGGCGCGTGGGTTGGTCAGGCACGTGGACCATCCGGTGCTCGGGCACCTTCGCACGCTCGGTTCGCCGCTCAAGATGAGTGAGACGCCTCCAGACCCGGACCGTCGTGCACCCCTTCTGGGAGAGCACAACGATCAGGTACTGGCCGAGTCGGGTTTCACCGCCGCAGAAATCGCCGAGCTGCACAAGTCGGGCGCGGTGCCGTCACCCGATTGACTTCATATGCAACGGGCGATATAAGCGACTGAGTGTCAGGAGGTATGCACATGCGTCGAATCGTGATCGGACTGGTCGCCGCGGCGCTTGCTTTGGTACTCGCTGCGCCCGCTTCTGCCAAGGTCGAGACGGTCAAGGGTCAGGTGATCGACATGTCCTGCTACAAGATGGACAAGACGAACACCGGCGATCACCACCAGATGCCAAAGGGACCGATGGATGGGTGCGCCACGGCGTGCGCCAAATCGGGTCAGCCGCTCGCGCTGCTGACGACCGACGGCAAGGTCGTCCAGATTACCGGCGACCTGGCCGCGAACAAGAACGAGAAGCTGATTGCCCACGTCGCCCACACCATCGAGGTGACCGGCGATCTGACGACGGCGGCCGACGGCTCAATGTCGATCGCCGGCTCCAGCCTGAAGATGATTAGCAAGTAGAGCTTCCGCGATTGCCTCGGCGATGTGAGTGCCTCGGCGGCCGGTCGACTGAAAGATCTGCTCGCGGCAGCTGAAGCCGTCCGAGACAATCAGCGTATCGTTCGCAGCCTTTCGAACGGCCGGCAGGAGGACACGCTCGCCGACCGCCATCGACACGTTGTAGGTCTCGGCGCCGAAGCCAAAGGCGCCCGCCATGCCGCAGCAGCCCGCATCGAGGGCTTGGACGTCGGCGCCCATCTTGCGAAGCAGCGCTTCTTCGGCGCCCAACTTCAGCACGGCCCGATGATGGCAGTGGCCATGGAGCAGCACTTTACGGGGCAACGGCGGCGGTTGGTAGGCCGGCCTGCGCGACTCGAGGAAATCCGCCAGCAGATACGTCTGGTTGCGGAGCCGTTGCGCCCGGGGATCGGCTGGTAAGAGATTACAGAGTTCTTCGCGAAACACGGACGCGCAGCTCGGCTCCAGCACGACAATCGGCGTCCCCGCGTCAATGACATCGGTCAGCGCGTTCAGGACGGTGTGGAGATACGCCTTGGCCTGATCGAGCAGGCCGAAATCGTAGAGCGGGCGTCCACAGCACAGCCGTGCGGCCGGAATCGTTACGTCACACCCCGCCGCGCGCAGCACCTGAACGGCGGCGCGGCTGGTTTCGGGATGAATGTGGTTATTGAACGTATCCACCCAGAGCAGCACGCTGGCTGGTCGGTCCTTGTCAGTCTGCGGTAAAGGCGCGCGCTTTCCGACCGTCCGGATGCCCTCTCGCCGAGCCCACGAACGAAAGTTGACCGGTGCGAGCTCCGGCAGCGTGCGTGGCGGTGCGATGTGCAGCATCGAGCGGATCAGGCCGCTCAGTCCCGGCATCTGCATGAACAGGTTGGCAACCCGAGGCGCGACCGACGCCGCATCCAGCCAGCGGTTGACCATGCCGAACGCATACGCGTGCAGCGGCCGCGCCCTCGATTCGTAGTAGTGCGCGAGGAACTCCGCCCGATACGTCGCGATGTCGACGTTCGTCGGGCATTCGGATTTGCAGGCCTTGCATGACAGACACAGGTCGAGCGCCTTCTTGACGTGGTCGTCTCTCCAGCCGCCACGAACGACCTCGCCTTGCAGCAGCTCGAACAACATGTGAGCTCGACCTCGCGTGCTGTGCTCTTCCTCGAGCGTCACCATGTAGCTCGGGCACATGGCGCCGCTGTCCTGCTTACGGCATTCGCCGAGTCCTACGCATCGCAGCGCCGCGTGCGCAAACGAACCGCCGTCGTCGGAAAACGCGAAATACGTCTTCGCCTGCATCGGCGCGTAGTCGGCGCCCAGCCTGAGGTTCTCGGTGGGCAGGTAGGCATTGACGACCTTGTGGGGGTTCATCTTGTTGCCGGGATCCCAGATCGCCTTGAACTCCCGGAACGCGTCCATTAGCTCGTTGCCGAACATCTTTGGCAGCAGCGCCCCCCGCGACTGCCCGTCGCCGTGTTCGCCCGACAGCGACCCCCCGTAGCTGACCACCAGATCGGCCGCGCGTTCGACAAACTCACCGTATTTGCGGATGCCCTGCTCGGTCTCCAGGTCGAAGGTGACCCGCATGTGAATGCAGCCGTGTCCGAAATGCCCGTAGAAGGACGCGCGGTAGGCGTACTCGTTCAGCAGCTGGCGAATGTCGCGGAGATACCGCCCCAGCTTTTCCGGCGCTACCGCCGCATCGTCCCATCCTTCCCATTCATGGGGCGCGCCCGGTGCCGCAGCGGCCGATCGTGCGCCGGTCTCGCGAATCTTCCAGACAGCTCGGGCTTCGCCAGCCGTATAGAGCCGGGCGTTCGGGGCGTGCGGGAGTCGTGTCAAATAGTCCAGAAACTGGCGAGCCGCCTGTTGTGCCCGATCGGCGTCGTCAAACCCGAACTCGACGAGCAGGAATCCCCGGCCTTCAGGCAGCAGTTCGAGGTTGGGCGCGCCCTTCTTGCGCAGGCCGTCGACAATCGTGCCTTCGAATCCCTCGAGTCCGATTGGCTTGAACTCCAGAATCCCGGGCACATCGTCCGCCGCGGCAAAGGCGTCGGTGTAACCGACACCGACGAGCGCACGATGCTGGGGGCTGTGTATCAGCTTGACCTTCGCGTCGAGCACCACGGCGCATGTGCCTTCGGTCCCGACCAGGGCACGGGCGACGTTGAATCCGCGTTCGGGCAGGAGCTCGTCAAGGTTGTATCCCGACACGCGTCGAGGGATCTGCGGGAACCGCGCCCGGATTTGATCGGCGTACCGGTCCCGAAGAGCCTTGAGCCGGCTGTAGATCTCGCCGCGCCGGCCTCCCTCGCGGATGACGTCGTCCAGTTCCGCCGGTTCGGTCGCGCCGACCGTCATCTGCGTGCCGTCATACAGAAGGATGTGGAGTTCCTCCACGTTGTCGACGGTCTTGCCGGCGAGCAGCGAATGTGTGCCACACGAGTTGTTGCCCATCATCCCGCCGAGTGTGCAGCGGCTGTGCGTTGAGGGATCCGGGCCAAATGTCAGATGAAACGCCTCAGCGCGACTGCGCAGCGTGTCGAGCACGACTCCAGGCTGGATTCGAGCGACGCGCTGCCCGGGATTGATCTCGAGGATCTCGTGCATGTACTTGGTGAAGTCCAGCACGACCGCAACATTGCAGCACTGGCCCGCGAGGCTGGTGCCCGCACCGCGCGGCAGAACGGGCGCGCCATGTCTCCGGCACGTTGCGACGGCGGCCACGACATCGTCGGCGTCTCGCGGCACGACGAGACCGATCGGAATCTGCCTGTAGTTCGATCCGTCGGTCGCGTACAGGGCGCGGCTGCCTCGATCGAACCGTACTTCGCCACGCACCGCCCGTTTCAGATCGTGTTCGAGTGCGGGTGCCGGACCGAAGGAGTCGACGGGCTTGCCATGTGAGCTCAGGGGAAGGGGTGAGAGCATCGAATTGGGTAATCGGGTAATCGGGGAACTGCGTAATGGAACGCGTCCATCACCCAACCTTCACGGCCTGTGCCACTGACGTCAGCGATTCGAGCGCGCCCATGACGCCACCGTCTTTGTGTGGTACGCCCGCGAGTCTGAGGCCCAGTTCCACGCCGCAGAGCGTCCCGGCCAGCATCAAGTCGTTGAAGGCACCGAGATGGCCGATGCGCACGACACGGCCGGCGAGTTTCGAGAGGCCGGTTCCGAGCGAGAGGTCGAAGTTTTCCAGGATGACGGCCCGCAGCCTATCAGCATCATGCCCCGCAGGAGTGTAGAACGCAGTCATCGAGCTCGAGTACTCGCGCGGCTCTTCGCACACGATCTCGAGTCCCCAGGCCTGCACGGCTGCCCGCGCGGCCGCGGCGTGCCGGTCGTGGCGCCGAAACACGTTCGGCAGCCCTTCCTCCTCGAGCATGTGGAGCGCTTCTCGTAACGCGAACAGCAGGTTCGTGGCCGGCGTATAGGGGAAGAAGCCGATACGATTCTGCGCCAGCATGTCGTCCCAGTCCCAGTAGTTCCGCGGCAGGCGCGCCGTCTTGCTCGCGGCCAGAGCCCTGTTCGAGATGGCGTTGAAGCCGAGGCCAGGCGGGAGCATGAGCCCCTTCTGCGACCCGCACACCGCGACGTCGACCTGCCAATCGTCCTGACAAAAATCCATCGAGGCCAGCGACGACACGGCGTCGACGATGAGGAGCGCAGGGTGGCGGGCGGCGTCCATGGCCCGACGCAGGTCGGACAGGCGGCTGGTCACACCTGTCGATGTCTCGTTATGAACGACGATGACCGCCTTGATCGCGTGGCCGGTGTCGGCGCGCAGGTGATCTTCGAGCTCGGCGGCGGAAGCACCGCGGCGCCAGTTTCCTGGTACGTCTTCAATGACCAGACCGAGCCTGACCGCAAGGGTCCGCCAGACATTCGAGAAATGACCAGTCTCGAAAACCAGCACGCGATCGCCGGCTGACAGGGTGTTCACCAGCGCGGCTTCGGCGGCGCCGGTGCCCGACGAGGGGTAGATCACGACTGGCCCAGTCGTCCTGAAGACACGCTGCAGGCCTTCGAGAATCTCCGCCGTTACGGCCGGAAGCTCGGGCCCGCGATGATCGATCACGGGCCGGTCCATGGCCCTCAGGATGCGGTCTGGGACGTTGGTCGGACCGGGGATTTGCAGGAAGTGGCGACCTGTGTGCAGCATGATCTTAGGAGTTTAGTCCAGATTCCTTGAGGACTTCGTTGGCGGCTTTGAACGCGTCCAGCCCGGCCGGAATGCCGCAATAGATCGTAGCGTGGAGGAGGACTTCCTTGATCTCGTCGACGGTGACGCCGTTGTTGAGGGCACCGCGAACGTGCAGCTTGATTTCCGGTGCCCGGTTGAGCGCCGTCAGCATCGCGAGATTCACCAGGCTGCGCGTCTTCCGGTCGAGTCCGGGCCGGCCCCAGGCGTAGCCCCAGCACCACTCAGTCGTGATCCGCTGAAACGCCATCATGAAGTCGTTCGCTGTTGTAAGCGAGCGGTCGACGTACTCCGCTCCGAGCACCTCGCGCCGCAGCGCCAGGCCGCGGTTGAACAGCTCTTCCATCGTTTCGTCCTTGTTGTCGCTCATCGTACGCTCCTTGCGTTGTGAAGAATCCCTCCGCGTGCGGAGAGATTCTACCCCTCGTGTTCGGACGGCTGAGCGACACCATCCGCAAGAATGAAGTCCCTGTGAGCGTGGACTATTTTGGCGCCTTATTTCAGGCGTTGCTGGCTGGGAAGCCAGTAAGGCATTCAAATTCAAGCGATTTCGGCCATCTGGCCTCACTCTACCGGTTTGGCAATCGCATTGCTCAGGAGCCGGGCGAGCACAACGTATCGCACCGGGGTCGGGCGTTCGGTGCATGAGGGCAAACTCGCCCGGGAGGACGAGGACATGCAGGCTCTTTTCAATCGATTCGTTCGTGAGGATGCGGGTCAGGACCTGATTGAGTACGGCCTGCTCGTGGGCGTCATCAGCGCAGCAACGGTCGGGTTTCTCACAAAAGTCGGGCCGAAGGTCCAGGGCTACTACTCGGCGCTCTGCACCGCGATGGGTGCTTGCTAGCGTCCGGTGGCCTGAGACGCGACGTACGCCTGCAGTGTACGCGTCAGCACGCTAGCCGCGTCGTTCAAGGCGATCCAGACCTTCGGTCTATCCTCGAGTTCTCCGCTTCGCCCCATCATCTCTAGGCGGCGCGCGGCGTCAACGACGGCCGAGGCTTCGAAGTTGGAGGCGGCGCCTTTGAGGCTGTGTGCGGCCCGCTGCAGCGCACCGGCATCGTGAGTGTCGAGGGCCTGCTTGATGGCGTCGAGATGGCGAGGCAACTCCTCGATGAGAATCTGGGCCGCGTCCGAAAGCAGCTCGGCATCGCCGCCCATTCGCGTCAGGATGCGCTCGTACGTGTCGACTGGCAGTTCGGCAGCCATGTGCGGGTGTACGATTTGCCAGCTGCACCTTCCATTCCAGGCGACGTGGCTCGCTCCTCGGCAGGATTGCGCCAAACTGCATATGGGCGACTTGTGGCCCGCCCGTCCGAAGCGGGCGGATTCGACACAAGTCCTACCAGCCGCAGGCCGCGACTTCGTGCCGGGCTATAAGGCGCCAGGGCAAAGGCCGATGAAATGGATAGGCCTTTTCTATGAAAGTCGTGATCGCCGACGATGACCGCGTAGCGGCCGCTATCCTGTCACGTACCCTGGAACGCTGGGACTTTGACGTGCTGGTGGGCTCGAACGGAGCCGAGGCCTGGAGCTATCTGCAGGATTCGCAAGGGCCGACGCTGGCGATCCTCGACTGGATGATGCCCGGCCTCGATGGTCCGGAAATCTGCCGGCGTGTTCGAGGCGAGCTGTCGCAAGCGAACATGTACCTGATGCTGCTCACGTCGCGCGAATCACGAGGCGACGTCATCACCGGCCTCACGGCTGGGGCCGACGACTACATCATCAAGCCGTTCGATCACGACGAGCTGCGGGCCCGCGTCCAGGTGGGAGTGCGCGTCCTGACGCTGCAGGAGCGCCTCGCAGATCGCGTGGTCGAGCTTCAGGAAGCATTGTCCAACGTCAAGCAACTGCGGGGTCTCTTGCCCATCTGCAGCTACTGCAAGCGGATTCGCGGCGACGACCAGTACTGGCAGCAGGTCGACTCGTACATCACCGATCACTCGGGCGCCCAGTTCAGCCACGGCATCTGCCCGGCCTGCTTCGAAAAGGTCAACGAAGAATTCGAGCATCGCTGAGCACGCCGGCGATTTCGCCCAGCGCCCAATCGACCTCATCGTCCGTGATCACGTACGGCGGCATGAAATAGACCACGTTGCCCAGCGGGCGGAGGAGTAGGCCTCGCTCGAGAAACGCCGCCGACAACCTCGGTCCGATGCCGTCGAGATACCCGCCGGATTCCTTCGTCACCTTGTCCGCTACGAGTTCGACGATGCCCACGCCGCCGATCACGCGGACGTCGCCGACGATCGGCAAGGTACCCAGCGGCTCGAGTCCGCGCTTGAGCCTGGCCTCGAGCGACCTGATGCGTCCCAGGATGTCCTGTTCTCGAAAGAGATCGAGGCTCGCCGCCGCAACTGCGCAGGCCAGCGGATTCGCGGTGAAGGAGTGGCCGTGAAAGAACGTTCTGCGTCCGATCGTGACTGAGAAACGCGTCAAAGATCGCGCCAGTGGTCACCGTTGCGGCGAGCGGCAGGTAGCCCGCTGTCAGCGCCTTTGACAAGCACACAATATCGGGCGACACGCCGGCGTGCTCGCAGGCGAACATCGGGCCGGTGCGGCCGAATCCTGTCAGGACCTCATCGGCGATGAGGAGCGTGCCAAATCGATCGCAGAGCGTGCGCGCTCCTGCCAGGAATTCGCGCGGCCAGACCACCATACCGCCGGCTGCCTGCAACATCGGCTCGATCAGCACTGCGGCGATCGTGTGTCCGCGCTCCGTCAAGGTTCTCTCCAGACTGCCCAGACAATCGATCTGGCAGCGCGTGCGTTCGAGACCCAACGGACACCGATAGCAGTAAGGCGATTCGACCCGAATCGTCTCGAACAGCATCGGCGTGAACGCCTGCGTGAAGACCGAGGCTTCACTGGCGGACATCGTGCCGACGGTGTCGCCGTGATAGGCGTGATGCAGGGTGATGAACCTGTGACGCTGCGGCTCTCCGAGGTTCCGCCAATACTGCAGCGCCAGCTTGAGCGCGACCTCAACGGCTGTCGAGCCGTTGTCGGAATAGAACACCCTGGTCAACCCTTTCGGCAGGACGCTGACGAGACGCTCGGCCAGTTCAACAGCCGGACGATGGGTACATCCGGCGAAGACGACGTGTTCGAGCTGGCGAGCCTGCTCGGCCAGCGCTTCGTTGAGGCGGGGGTGCGAGTGGCCGTGAATGTTCACCCACCAGGATGAGATGCCGTCGAGCAGACGCCGGCCATCCTCCGTGTACAGGTAGACGCCCTCGCCTCTGACGATCGGCAGCGGGTCGGGCGCTGTGAGCATCTGGGTATAGGGATGCCAGAGATGCGCCCGGTCGCGATCCACGAGACTCTGTTGGTGGCTCACCGCAGCAGCCCCGCGAGATACCCGTCCGGATCGATCGCAGACTGAGCCAGCGTCTGAAGCGCGCGAGGAGTCAGCGGCTTGAGGCAGGGCAGTTCGCCAAGGATCCTGACCCGACCGTAACGTTCGATCGCATCCCGATTGTCGGGGCCCGGCTCTCCCACCATCACCACGCCGGCGATGGTGATCGCACGCTGGCGGAGGGCTTCGAGGGTGAGCAGCGTGTGATTGATCGTACCGAGCGCCGTTCGTGTCACGACGACCGCCGGAAGGTCCAGGCGCATCATGAGGTCAGCCATGGTCTCGTGTTCGTTGACGGGAACGAGCACGCCGCCAGCGCCTTCGACGATCCAGCGCGTCGATGGGGGCTCGTGGCGCACGGTTCTAATGAGCGAATCGAGATCAATCGTCGTGTTCGCCAGTCTGGCTGCCAGGTGCGGCGACAGCGGGCGGGGCAGCCGGACACCCGATTCGACCAGGCAATCGGCGCAGTCGCCCAATCGACCCACCTCGGCCGTGTCATCGTCCTGCTCAATGCCGGTCTGGACAGGCTTCCAATAGCGCAGCGGCGCCTGACCGCGGAAACGATGCATGAGTGCGGCAGAGACCACCGTCTTGCCGACACCGGTGTCTGTTCCGGTTACGAAGAGGCCACGGAACACGGCGTGGACCGTTCGAGGATTGCTGCCAGCGCCTCGACGAATCGGTCGAGGATCGCCTCGTCGAGACGGGCGTTGACTGAAATACGCAAGCGGGCCGAGCCGGCGGGCACGCTCGGTGGCCGAATCGCGCGCACGTCGAAGCCCTGGTCCTGGAGTGACTGGGCCACCGCTGTCGCGCGCTCGTTGTCGCCCAGCACGAGCGGGACGATTTGCGAGACACCCGTCGGTACCTCGACGCCGGCGCGGGTGAGTGCGGCGCGCAAATAGGCCGAAAGGTTCGTCACGGCTTCACGCCGCCAGGGCTCGGCGGCGATGATCTCCAGACTAGCTTCCAGTGCGGCCGCGAGTGCGGGCGGCGGCGCGGTCGAAAAGATGAACGGGCGCGCACGCTGGATCAGGTACTCGATCGCCCAGGCCGGCCCGGCTGCGAAGGCGCCGCTGACGCCCAACGCCTTGCCGGCTGTGTTGATCGAGACGAGCGCGTTCGCATCCATCTGCGCCAATTCGATCAGTCCGCTGGCGTGCGCTCCGTAGATGCCAACCGCATGCGCTTCATCCACGATGAGCGTCGCGCCCGTCGTTCGACAGAGCCGGGCGTAGTCGGCCAGCGGCGCGATATCGCCGTCCATGCTGAAGAGCGATTCGGTGACGATGAACGCCTGGCCGCCGTCTTGACGCGCGGAGAAGAGCTGCGTCAGCGTGTCCGCGTCACAGTGGGGAAACACAACGCGCCGGGCGGGCGACAGCCGCATGCCATCGATCAGGCTGGCGTGATTCCGTTCATCAGAAAAGATGACGTCGCCGGCCTCCGGCAATGTCGCCATTACAGCGATGTTCGCAAGGTAGCCGCTGGAGAAATACAAGGCCTGGTCGGTCCCTTTGAACTCGGCGAACAGCCGCTCAACGCGGGTGGCACTGTCCCGCTCACCTCTCAGCAGACGAGATCCTGTGCTCCCGACACCTTCTGCCCCGATTGCATCGACCAGGCGCCTGGCGAGCACCGGATGATCGGCGAGCGCCAGGTAGTCGTTCGAACAGAGATCGATGCCGCTCGGTGATCGGAGGCTCCGGAGAAGGTGCGCGTGCTGCAGCGCCTCCAGACGCCCAGTGACGCGGGTGCGAAGTGTGTCTGTCAAGGAGATGGTTCATGCTGGTGGAAAAGAAGCATGGCGTCAAGTGCGGCGCCTGCGATAATCTGAGCAAGAGCTCATGAGATCGCAACGATGGCTGGCGGTGGCGGCGGTGATCATCGGCGGCGGGCTCGTCTGGTGGGCGGCCCACCGATATTCAGAGCGCGTCGACGCTGATCTGACCGCCACACCGCCTGGCGAACATGTGACGCTGCGGTTCTACCGGGATCCCGAGCCAGTGCCGGCTGTCACGATGCGCGACCTTGACGGGAAGTCCATATCGTCGGCCGACTGGCAGGGCAAAGTGGTCATCGTCAACTTCTGGGCCACGTGGTGTCCGCCGTGCCGGGCTGAGATCCCAGCGCTCGTCGAGCTGCAGAAAAAGTACGCGAGCCGGCTGCAGATTATCGGGGTGTCGCAGGACGAGGGCTCCATTGAACTCGTCAAGCAGTTCGCTGCCGAACACCATATGAACTATCCCATCGTCATGATGACGGCCGAGCTCGATAAGGCATTTCCGGGCATCCACGCGCTGCCCACGTCCTACCTGCTCGACCGCGAGGGTCGCATCGTGCAGCGGCACATCGGCATGCTGAACGCAGCGGTCACCGAGCAGGAAACGCGGGCGCTCGCCGGCTTGCCTGTCAATGCATCGATCGAAAAGGTGGATCGCGGGCAGCCGACCAAGCTGGAGAATGCCGCTCAGGTGACCGACATTCCGGGCATCGATCTCAAGACCCTGTCAGCCGAAAAGCGGATGGCCGCCGTTCAGAAGCTGAATACCGACCCGTGCACGTGCGGGTGTGAAAATACCATCGCGAAGTGCCGGGTCGACGATCCGAAGTGCGCCACGAGTCTGCCGCTTGCGCAGAAGATCGTCCAGGACATCGTCGCTCTGCCGTAACGCTACCAGCCGATCGGCTGACCCTTGGTCTGCTCGTCCAGCCACTGCTTGAGTGGCGCGAAGTAATCCAGGATTGCCGTTGCATCCATCTGGCGAGAGCCTGTGAGCGCTTCGAGCGCTTCGGGCCAAGGCCGTGAGTGACCCATCGTCAGCATCGCATTCAGGCGTTTGCCAGCTTCCTGACTTTCGTAGATGGAGCAGCGGTGCAGGGGCGTCGTGCAACTAGCGTTCTTGGCCAGAGCGCGGTGGAACTGAAACTGGAGAATGTCTGCCAGAAAATACCGCGCATACGGGGTGTTGTCGGGGACGTGATACTTCGCGCCCGGATCGAAGAACTCCTCGCCACGGGCCGACGGCGGTGCGACGCCCTGGTACTGCAGCCTCAGCTGCCACCACTCCCGGTTGTATGCGTCCGGCTTGATCGCGCCGGAAAAAACCTTCCACCGCCACTGGTCGATGAGCAGGCCGAACGGCAGGAACGCGACCTTTTCGAGCGCACGCGACATGAGCAGACCCAGATCGCCCGACGCGTCCGGGGCCTTGTCGAGCAGACCGATCTTGACTAGATACTCCGGCGTGACCGACAGAGCAATCGTGTCGCCGACTGCCTCGTGAAATCCGTCGTTCGCGCTCTCGCGAAAGAGGATTGGCTGGCCGGCGTATGCACGCTGGTAGAAGTTGTGACCGAGCTCGTGGTGGATGGTTGAAAAATCCTCCTCCGTCTGGTCGATGCACATCTTGATGCGCAGGTCCGATTCCAGGTCGATATCCCACGCACTCGCGTGGCAGACGACATCGCGATCGTGCGGCCTGACGAAAAGTGACCGTTCCCAGAACGTCTTGGGAAGGGGTGCGAAGCCGAGCGAGGTATAGAAGCGCTCACCGGTCCGCACCATGTCAAGCGGTCCGAGCTTCCGTCGTTTAAGAATGTCGGTGAGCGAGTACCCGCGGTCCGAACGGGGCGGTGCGACAAGTGGGTAAATGTTCGACCAGTCCTGCGCCCAGATATTGCCCAGCAGGTGAGCGGGAAGAGGGCCGGTTGCGGGAACCGCATCGCCGTACTTTTCATGAAGCTTCATCCGGACGTACGCATGGAGCTCCAGATACAGCGGCCGGACCTGATTCCACAGACGGTCCATTTCGCCGACGAAATCGTCGGCCGGCATGTCGTACTTGGCCCGCCACATCGCCCCTGTGTCGGAGAAGCCGAGTTCGCGCGCCCCTTCGTTGGAGAGCTCGACGAAACGCGAATAGTCGGCGCGCATCGGCGGCGAGATGGTGTGCCAGCCGGTCCAGGCTTCGCGAACGCGCTTTTCGTCGCGCGACGTGGCCATGATCTTCGTAATCGCGTCGATGTTCCGACAGGTGTCGGGATGGTCCGGCTCAGGGCACCAGCGGCCTTTGCCGTAGGTGGACTCGAGTCGGGCCATGATCTTCGTGAGCTCCTCAGCCTTCCCGGGGTCGGAGGGCGTCGCCATGACGAGCCAGAGTTTGAGGGTGTCGAGTTGGCGCCTATCCTCCGCCGACATCGTGAGCTTGTCGTACTTCACCGACTCCTTGGCCAGGCGGGCCATGGCGTCGGCGTACTGCTGATTGATGCGGGCACTGAGCCCTTCCGTGTCCTCCGTGATGAAGTTCTGAGCGACCCAACCGGCTCGATTCTGGTCGATGCTGAAGCGGCGCGTCGTGTCATTCGCTTCAGCGAGGAACTTCGTGACGTTCGGAGGGGGAGTGACAGTTGGTCCGCCCGAGCTGCCGCACGCGCTGAGGAGTCCGGAAACCAACAGCAGAGCTGGAATCTTGCGCATGGCGGAACCGTAGCACGGAGCCGCGCCCCGCCGGATACATTCAGGGACGAACGGCTTACCATAATGGGATGAGCCGCCTCCCCAGGCTCATCCGTTCAGGAGGGGACGCCATGCATGGAACGAGAACCGTCGCCGCCGTGTTCGCCCTGGTCTTCGCCGGACTCCTGTCCTTCGGTTGCGACTCGTCAAAAGACACTGCGAACGGGGTGACAGAGCGAGTTGAGAAAGGTCTCGAAGGCTCCAGAAAGGCGCTCGAGAAAGCTGCCGACAAGACCGGTCAGCTCGCTGGCGCCGCCGGCGAACAGACTCAGAACGGGCTCGATCAGTCCAGGAAGGCCCTAGAAAAAGCGGCGGAAAAGACGGGAGAGGCGTTGGTCGTTGCAAGCGAAAAGACCAAAGAGGGTCTCGAAAAGGCCGGCGAAGAAATCACCGACGCGTGGATTCTTGGCCGGGTGAAGGCCGGATTCATCGGCGTGGAACTCCTCAAGGGCAGCGAGATCGACGTCGACTGCAGCAGCCACGTTGTGACGCTGAAGGGCAGCGTCGCGTCGGCGGCCGCGCGCGACCGGGCCGTCGGGATCGCCCGCGACGTGACAGGGGTCAGCAACGTGGTGGACCACCTGAAGGTCGGCCCGAAGTCCTGAACTAGAAGGGGAGATTCGCACTGACGTGCACGCGCGTGGACGAGCCGATGCCGTGCGCCACGGCCACTTCGACTCTGATGAGCGGCACGGCGATCCAGATGCTCCCGCCGATGCCGGTCTTGAGCGCCTGATCGGAGAATCGTTCGCCGGAATCGTACACCGTGGCCGTATCGACGAGGGCACTCACGCCAAGCCTGGCGATCCGGACCGGCGACGTGATGGGCGCGCGCAGCTCCAGCGAGCCGGACACGAGCGTATCGGCTGCGTCCGTACCCACACCGAAGCCCCGCAGATTGCTCATTCCACCGAGAAGCGGTTTGAGATAGTCGGGCAAGGGGGCAGTTGAGCTGTCTCTGAGCGCCCGCACGACAAGGACCGTGTGTCTGAACGCGCCCAGGTACCCGCGCGCGTCCACGCGGAAGTGGTTCGCCGGGTCGGTGCTTTGGAAAGCGAATCGATCCCACCGGGCAGTTACCCAGACGGCCCTGCGAGGAAGCCAGGGTTCGAGTCGGGTGTCGAAGGTCGCGTCTACGCCGGCTCGCACGACCCGATCTTGTCCCTCGATGAATGTCACATCCTGCCATCCCGCTGACACACCGACGCGCAGCGGGTCGATGATTTGCCGTTCGCCGCGTACCCACACTTCCTTCCGTTCATCGTCTTCGTGGTAGAAGGGGTTGGTCCGCTGCCACCATGCCGTTCCGCCGGTGAAACGCGTCGACGGTCCGACGCGTTTTTCGAGCTCAACCGCGATGCGGCGATATCCACCCCACGTTCCCGGGACGGAAAGCCGACTGTTGCTGCCGAGCACATCCAACTGGGTGACACGTCCTCCATAGCTGACCCCGTAACCGTCTTCCGCGGTAAACAGCGGCAGGAACTGTGTGTTGCCCCGACGCGTGCGCACCACGCGCGTTGGATTGGCCGGATCCCCTGTCGTCTTGACCGAGACCGGGCCCTCGTCGACGAGGACCACGAGAATGATCTGGCTGGCGTCCTCAATCGACGCGAAGCGTTTGAGGACCTGAACCTGCTGGAAGCGCTTCGTGGCGCGCAGCCGGTCGGCAACGGTCGCCGGCGCGTCCGGCGGGAGGGCCATCCCGATCTCGACACCGGCCAGACGAAGGACCTCAGCGTCCGGCGTGAGGACATTGCCCTGGATCCGGACGCCGGCGAGGACCTCAGGCAGCGAAGGCGTCTGGCCGGCTGCAAGGCCGGCACTGAGGAGGCCGCTGAGCAGGAAGTTGAGCATCAGCGCGGAGCAACCACCTCAATCCGGCTCTTGACGTCGGGCTGGCGATAGTCGTGGTAGTTGACGGTCCAGCGGAGGTCGAAGCGTCCGCCGGCGATCTGGGCGTCGACGAGGAACTCGAGATCGCGCGGCAGCCACACGTCGGGAAACGGCTGGTGCATGGTCATCGTCGCCCGCACGTTGTCGAGCCGCACCAGCCACTGCGCGGGCAGGAAATCGAAGTCGATGTTGTCGAACGTGTACTTGACGATCTGATGAGCGTACGGCTCGACCCACATCGTGACGAGCGCGACCTTGTTCATCATCCGCTGGACCTCGTTGTCGTGCGGATCGTCGCGCTTGGGATTGCGCGCCATGCGGCGGCGCTGGCCTCGGTGTAGAGTTTGGAAGGGAAGTACTCGATGCGCAGCGCCTCGCGGCCGTCGAGCGTCTCGCGGCCGACGAGCGCGTACCTGCCCTCCTCGAACTTGAACCGGAGAAAGTACGCCGACGAGACGAACTGCGGTTCGCGAACCTGACGGAGCAGCCCGTCGACGCCGGCCGCGGCAGGATGGTCGCCAGACTGATCGCCTCGACAGTCGGTGGCTTTGGTGCGTCGCGTTCGCGGCTCCGGCGCAGGTACTCGGCCTCGTACTTCCGGCGTTCGGCGTCGCTGAGGCTGCCGCCGTTGAACGTGACCGGGCTGCGCACGAAGAACCCGTCGCGGATGTACCAGGTGTACTCGCGGCGCTCGCCCCACAGCGGTTCAGGAGCGGGCCGCGAACCTCGACCTGCTCGCGCTCGTCGAGGATGTACTGCTGCAGCTTCTTCCAGTTGTCGTCGCGGCGGGCGAGGACCTGGCGCATGAAGGCGTCGAGGTCGGTTTCCGCGCGCAGAGCGGGCACGGAGCACAGCACCGCCAGAATCAAGCCGAACACTGGAATGCGGCGCTGCACGTGATACTGCGGGCG
Organism: uncultured Acidobacteriota bacterium; assembly: GCA_963725105.1. GTDB lineage: Bacteria > Acidobacteriota > Vicinamibacteria > Vicinamibacterales > CAVVIG01 > CAVRXZ01. Next base: position 34,441 of record CAVRXZ010000006.1, on the reverse strand, counting down.
GCTATCTGGTGCCCTGCTTGGCCAGCTTGCGGTAGTACTCCTCGACGTCCTGTCGGAAGCCGGCGGGCACTTCGTCGGAGCCCGAGAGCGACAGCTGGTTGTTGTCGGAGCCGACCTTCTTGCGCAGATCGAACTCGAACTTCTTCAGCCGGTCGAGCGCGGCCGCCTGGAGCTGCTCGAGCGCTTTCGGATCGGTGAACAGCTTGTCGCTGTCGAACGCGCGCAGCTGGTTGATGATCTCGTTCAGATCGCGCGTGCTGACGCCCGCCTCGCCGAGCACGCGGCGCAGATCCTCGGCCTCCCGCTGGCGCTCCTGGATACTCGCGCCGGAGCTGACGGACTCGTCGTTGCTTGTCAGCGCCGTTGCCGTTCGGCCGCGCGTCGCCGCCGAGCCACGCGCCCGACGGCTGGCGGGTCGAACTGCGCGCATCTGCCGTCCGGCTGATTCGCCCGCCGTTGTTCGCCGACCGCTGCGCCCTGCTGGCCTTGACTGGCCTGCTGCTGCGCCTTGCTGACCCTGCTGGCCTTGCTGGCCCTGTTGGCCTTGCTGACCCTGTTGGCCTTGCTGACCCTGTTGGCCTTGCTGACCCTGTTGGCCTTGCTGACCCTGTTGGCCTTGCTGACCCTGTTGGCCTTGCTGACCCTGTTGGCCTTGCTGACCCTGCTGGCCTTGCTGACCCTGTTGGCCTTGCTGACCCTGTTGGCCTTGCTGACCCTGCTGGCCCGGCTGCGTCTTGTCGCGCGTGCGCTGATCGAGCGACTCCAAGCCGCGGACGAGATTGCGCGTCTGCGTCGAGCGCCGTTGTCGAGCGCGGCCTGCTTCTGCTCGTTGCCGAGCGCACCGGCGGCCTCGCCGATCTTCTTGCCGAGCGCGTCGAGATTCGAGCTGATCACCGGCTTCGGCCTGCTGCGCGTAGTCCGGCCGCTGCGCCTGGATGCGCGCGCTTCGTGTAGTCGATCAGCTCCTTCAGCTGCTTGCTGCGAATGCGTGCCGCCGCTTCGGACAGCTTGCGGGACGCATCGCGCTCGTTGCGCCGCGTGTCGTCGGCCAGCTGCTGCAGCTGCTTCTCGAGGCCGGCGACCTTGTCGCCCATCGCGGCTCTTCTGATCGACTGAGCTTCTGGCCCTGCGCCCGTCTCGATCGCCGCCTGATCGAGCTGCTGCGACCTGCGCTTCGACGTCCTTCTGCTCGGTGGCCAGCGCTTCGGCCTTCCGCTGCGCGTCCTGGATGTTTTCCTTCGTGCGGTTCGGACTGGCCGCGTGAGAGCTGGTCGCTGCGCCTGCCGCAGCTTCTCGAGCGCCTGCGCGGCCTGCGCGCCGCCGTCGCGCGATCCGTTGGCCGCCGCGCGCCGCATGGCGTCCGCGGCCTGCTGCAGCTGACGCGCCAGATCGCTCAGCTCCTGGCGCGGCATGTCGCGCGAGAGCTGCTCGAGACGCCGGGCCGCTTCTTCCACTTCGTCGGCGAGCTGCCGCTGACTGGCGCCGCCGCCCGACGCGTTCTGGCCGCTCGCCGCCATCCGCCGCTGCCGCTCGGCCTCCTGCTGCTGGCGCTGCGCCAGCTCCTTCAGCTTGTCGGCGAGCTCGTCGATCTTCTGCTCGCCCTGCTGCTCGCCGGCGCGCTTCTGCATCTCGTACTGGTTCGCGAGCTTGTCGAGCTCGAGCTCGAACAGATCGGCGAGGTCGTTGGCCGCTGCTGCTGGCCGCCGCCGCCACCGCCGCCGTTCTGCTGCGGCGAGCTGCATCTCGTATTCCTGCTCGGCCGCCTGGAGGTACTTCAGCGCCGTCTGCTCGGGCGTCATCGCCGTCTTCGGATCCTGCTTCCGCAGCGTCGGCTTCCGCCGTCCCCATTTCCGGCGAGGCCTTCGCCAGCAGGTCGGCAATCTTCTTGAACCGCTCGTCCTGATCGACCTGACGGCTCTTCATCTTCTCGATGCAGCTCGTCGACCTGCGTCTTCAGCTTGCCCTGCGACAGCGTGAGGAACACGACGTTCTCGCGGTACTTCTCCGCCGAGAGCTTCGCCTTGTCGCGGATGACGTTGAAGGTCGCCGCGACGATCTCTTTCTGCTGCTGCGACAGCTGCCCGACGTCGTTGCCGCCGCCGCCGCCGCCGCCGCCGCCGCGCCTGCGACTGCGCCGGCTTGAAGTCCTTCCGGAACGGCCGGATCTGCACGAAGTAGATGTCGCTCGACACCGTCTTGCCGCCCTGGACCGAATCGGTGTCGGTGGCGCGCGCGTAGTAGGAGACCGAGTCGCCCGGCGTGAGGCCGAGCTCCTCGAGATAGATCGTGTGGCCGGCCGACACCTCGGTCGAGCGGCTTCGCGCCGCCGAACAGCTTGACGGTCTTTTCCTTGCCGCCGTTGACCGCGTAGACGAGCTCGAGCTGCTTGACGCCGAAGTCGTCGGACGCCTTCGCTTCGACGAACAGCTCTTCGACCGCCGTCGCCATCGTGTCGCGTCCCGGCTTGAGGAACGACACGGTCGGCGAGCGATCGGCGGTGACGTCGATCGTGTACTGCGGCGACGCCATGACGTGCTCGCCGTGCGGACCTTCGAGCTCGATGCGGTAGAAGCCCTGCTTGTCGATCGTGAAGCTGCCGGTGAGCGACCCGTCGGCCTGCCGCGTCAGCGGACGCGACTCCGACTCGTTCAGCAGAATCTCGTCCGCTCGGCGTGTTCATCGTCGGCACGATGTGCAGGAACACTTCGGTGCCGCGCAGCGCCGCGACGTCGCCGCCGTTCTCGATCTTCTGCGGCGGCAGCCCGGTGTACGCGGGGTAGCGGTACTCGAGCTCCAGCTTCGCGACGGTCGGCAGGTCGACCAGCGTCATCGTGAAGAGCGGCGACTCCACGCCGTTCGACACGACCTTGTAGTCGATCGGTTTGTCGAGGTGGAACAGGATGCCCTCGAAGACCGCGGGTCGGCGGACGGCACGAGCGGCACGCGCTCGAACGCGCCGCTCGGCGCCGCTGCGCATCCGCACCTCGGCGTCGTCGCGGCTTGAAGCCGAAGAGCTTCGCCTTGATCTGCTGATCCGATCCGCGCGGCACGGTGGCGGTGCCGGGCGTCACCTCGATCCGGTACGGCGTCGCGGCTTCGGCGCTCCGGTAGACGACCAGCAGCGCGGAGAGCCCGTGTCGCAGGAACGCCGGCCCGAACACGACGAGCAGCGCGGCGCGAGCGGCGATGCCGCCGAGCGTCGGCAGCGTGGCGCCGGACGCCTTCCGCTCGATCGTCCGGTGGTACTCGACCTCGCGGCACTTCTCGATCGCCTGCTCGACGAGACGGTCGACGAGCGCGTGCGAATGCGTCTCGGCACCGGCCGCGTCGCTTGCTCGCCTCGACCGCGCTCAGAATCGAGGCCTCGAGCGACGGATCGCGTTCCTCGAGATACAGCGCGACCTGCGCGTCGCTGACCTGCCGTTTCAGCGGCCGCCACAGCCAGCACGCCGGCCAGCGCCGCAAACACGACGCCGACGATCACGCGGAACGCGATGATGGCGGTGGCGCTGAACCTGAGCGCTTCGAGGCCGGAGGCCGACAGCAGCAGCGCGAGCAGGCTGCCGGCGACGACGACCACGACGCCGCGAAGCGCGAGCTTCAGGCGCCAGCGATTCCGGATCTGCCGGATGACCTCGACGAGCTCCGCACGGTGTCCCGCATCGCGTCGCCTCCCTCGCATCTGGTCCTGGGTCATCGGCGGATCTGGTCCTTGGTCGGGCATCGACGACGATCCCATGATCCAGTGACTCGACTATCGCGATTACCAAATGACTACGTTACACCCGCGAGATCCGATTCGAGAGGATTGTTTCGGTCGCCAGCAGCAGAATGCCGCCGAACAGCAGATACCACCAGATCGCCTGCCGGCGCTCGAGATCCTGCGGTGTGGCCGGCTCGGCGGCCGCCGTCGTGGCCGCCTGCGGGGCCGGCGCGGCCGGTCACGGCGGCGGTGAACTCGCTCGGATCCATCGACGAGATCCGACTCGGCCGGATCGATGTCGACGGCGACGGCCGGCGGCCGCGTCTCGTGCGGCGCCGGTGCTCCGCAGCTCGTAGAACCCCTGCTCGTCGAGCTCGAGGAACTCGGGGCCGCTGCCGGTCGACAGCGTCACGCGCGTGCCCGACGGCGTGAGCGCGACGCGATCGCGCCGGCCGCCGACGAGGATGCGACCCGGACGTCAGATCGAGCACCTGTCCGACGGTCCGCCACGCCGCCGGCTCTTCGTAGCGGCCGAGGTACCGCATGAGCTGATGGACGAGCGGCAGAAAGACCGGCTTGCGTCGGCAGGTCGCTCCACGAATCGTCGAACGTCGTGTTCCAGGCGATCACCCGGCCGAGGCCGACCCGCTGCTCCGTCGCCGCCACCGCGCCATCGTCGAATCGCGCGAGCACGCGGCTGGCGGGCGTGGCGGTCAGCGCGCGGTAGCGGAACACGCGCGTGCTCGAGAAATCGCCGCTGCGCGGCGCCTTGAACACCTCGAACACCGGATGGCTGTAGTCGAGGAAGCCGAGCGCGCCGCCGCGGCCGTCCGGACGATCGACGGAGCCCCGAGCGTGCCGGGCAGCAGCGCGGCGTCGTTCGGCGGCCACGTGCTGTGCTCGCCGAGCACCACGAGCAGGCCGCCGCCCTGCTCGACGAACCGCTTCAGCGCGCCGCCGGCAGCCGCCGGCGGAAACGGCGTGTCGTTCAGGATGACGACCGCGCGCTTGTCCAGGTTGGCGGGCGTCATGCGCAGCGGCCGACGTCACCTCGACCTGGAACGCCGGCGTCGTGCCGATCGACAGCGCCTTCGACAGAGATAGAGGCTCGGGTCGTTGCGCTCGCCGCTCTCCTCCCGTGGCGCCACGACCAGCACCGACACCGGACGGCTCGGCGTCAGCACGAAATGAAACACGTTGTCCTGCGGCAGCGGGTCGGTGCCGGCGCGCACCGTGCCGCGGACGTAGGCGTCGGCGAGCGTGAACTGCGCGAACGACACCGAGGTCGAGCTGTTGGCGGCGATCGTCACCGGCTTCGACTCGATCTGGTGGCCGTCGACTTCGAGCGTCGTCGTCAGGCCGTTGACCGCGCTCGTCGCCGCGGTTGACGATGCCGGCCGTCACCGTGATGCGCTCCTGGCCGGAGAAGCTGGCGCGCGCGAACGCCACCGACGGAATCGAGACGTTCGACGTCGTCTGGCCCGGCGACCGAGACCGGCGTGAGCACCGTGCCCTCCGGCAGCCGGATTTCCTCGGCGCCGGTCCAGCCGGTCTTCTGGAAGTCGCTGATGAGCACCACTTCCTTGCGTCTTGAGCGGCGACGGTCGAGGATGCTCTGCGCCAGCTTGAGCGCCGGACCGTAGCGCGTCGAGCCCGACGTGACCTTCGCGGCGTCGATCGCCTGCGCCCAGGCGCAGCCGATCGTCGGTCGCGCGGACGTTCTCCTCGGCGTTCTTGCGCGAACAGCACGAGCGTCGCGCGGTCCTCGCCGCGCAGACCGTCGCGATCGCTCCGGTGCCGCCTCGCGCGCCTGCTGCCAGTGATCGCCGTAGCCCATGCTCGCCGACTGATCGAGCAGCACGACGACCTCGCGTGCGCCGCCCGACCGGCGCGACCGCCAGCGCGCCCTGCGGGAAGAACGGGCGCGCGAACGCCGCGACGATCAGCAGGATGGCCGCGGCGCGCAGCAGCAGCAGGAACCAGTGGCGGATGCTGCGCCGGCGCACCGACTGGTACGGGATCCGCCGCAGGAACATCAGCGACGGAAACACGACGACGCGCTTGCGCTCGCGCTGAATCAGGTGGATCAGCACCGGAATCGCCAGCGCGCTCACGCCGATGAGGAAGAGGGGGCGTGAGGAAGTTCACCGCACCCTCATCATCTTCTCGCGCATCGACAGATAGCTGAACAGCGCGTGGTCGAGCGGCTTCGACGTGTTCAGCATCGTGTAGTCGATCCGGTGCTCGGAGAACTTCGTCGTCGAGCGCGTCGATGTGCTCCTGCATGCAGCGCGCGGTACTGCTCCGCCAGCGACTCGGGCACGACCGGAATCTGCTCGCCGCTCTCGAGATCCTCGAAGCTCGACGCATCGTCGTACCTGAACTCGATCTCCGCCGGATCGAGCACGTGGAACACCATCAGGTCGTTGCCGAGGAAGCGCAGCGGCTTGATCGCTTCGAGGATCACGTCGGGCTCCTCGTAGAAGTCCGAGATCAGCGCCAGCACGCTGCGGCGCTTGAAGTGCTCGGCCATCTTGGTGACCGGCCCGATCAGGTTGCCCGGCGCGCTCCGGCTTCGACTCGATCGAGCGTGTGCAGCACGACGTTGAAGTGCTTGGCCGACACCGGCACGTAGTTCGACGATGTCGTCGTCGAAGGTGATGAGGCCGACGCGGTCGCGCTGCCGGTGCGCCAGGTAGGCCAGGCACGCGGCGAGGTAGCAGGCGTATTCCAGCTTCGAGACGCCGCCGCTCGTGAAGCCCATCGACTTTGAGACGTCCAGCAGGACCGAGAAGTTGGTGTTGGTGTCGGCTTCGTACTGTTTGACGAAGTACTTGTCGGTCCGCGCGTACAGCCGCCAGTCGACGCGCCGGATGTCGTCGCCCGGCACGTAGCCGCGGTGTTCCGCGAAGTCGATCGAGGCGCCGAAGTAGGGCGCGCGGTGCAGCCCGTTGATGAAGCCGTCGACGACCGTCCGCGCCAGCAGATCGAGCTTGCCGATCCGCGCCAGGATCGTTCGGATCGACGAACCGCGCGCCGGGAATCGCGCTGCCTTCTGCGAGTCGGGCCATGGTGATCTCGAAGGGGTCAGGATGAGGCAGTCGAGTAAGGTCCTGTGCCAAATCCCATCAGATCCGTACTCCAATTCCTACCCGTTCTCCCTTACATTCCCGACTTCGGCACCGGAACCATCTCGAGCAGCTGGTCGATGATCTGATCGGTCGTGATGCCTTCCGACTCGGCGCGGAAGTTCGTCAGCACGCGGTGCCGCAGCACCGGATGCGCCATCGCGCGGATGTCGTCGAAGCTGACGTGATAGCGGCCGCTCGTCAGCGCGCGGGCCTTGCCGCCGAGCACCAGGTTCTGCGCCGCGCGCACGCTGGCGCCGAAGGCGACGTACTTCCTCACCAGTCGGGCGGCTGCGTCCGATTTCGGCCGGCTCGTGCGCACCAGGTGGAGCGCGTAGCGCATGACCGGCTCGGCCACCGGCACGCGCCGCACCAGGCGCTGGAACGCGATCAGGTCGGGTCCGGTCACGGTCCGGTGTGAAATGCGGATCGATGACGGCGGTCGTCGTCCGCACGACGTCGAACTCCTCGTCTTCCGGCGGGTGGTCGATGACGATGTGGAACATGAAGCGATCGAGCTGGGCTTCGGGCAGCGGATAGGTGCCTTCGAGCTCGATCGGGTTCTGCGTCGCGAAGACGTAGAACGGCTCCTCGAGCTGGTAGGTCCGTCCCTGGATGGTGACGCGGTGCTCCTGCATCGCTTCGAGCAGCGCCGACTGCGTCTTGGGCGGCGTGCGGTTGATCTCGTCGGCCAGCACGATGTTGGCGAAGATCGGGCCGGGCGCGAACACCATCTGTCGGCGGCCGGTGGCCGGGTCCTCCTGAATCAGGTCGGTGCCGGTGATGTCCGACGGCATCAGGTCGGGCGTGAACTGGATGCGCGTGAACTTCAGGTCGACGACCTTGGCGAGCGTGGCGATGAGCAGCGTCTTCGCCAGGCCCGGCACGCCGACGATCAGGCTGTTGCCGCCGACGAACAACGTCAGCAGCACCTGATCGATCACGTCGTCCTGGCCGACGATCAGCTTCTTCAGCTCCGAGACGATCTGCTGCCGCCCGGCGTTCATCTTGTCGGCCAGCGCGATGTCGTCGGCCGAGTCGAATCCGCGGTGTCTGCAGTCCACAGGTGAATCCTCTCAGAGACGGTGCAGATTCCAGGGTTCCAGGGTTCGCGGTTAAGGTTCCGAGTTCCAAGGCCTCGTTCCGAGGCTCAGTGCTGTGTCCGTGCAGGTTCGCGGCAAAGCAGACTTATCGCAGAACTCCGAGAACCTCGGAACCTCGGAACCTGCTACTAGTGCGTCATTCCGTAGATGATGTAGTTCACGCCGAGCTTGTACGCGTCGTTCGATTCGTCGAATCGGCTTGAGCCCCGTGCCCGAGAACTCCCAGAACTCCGAAATGTCGGTGTTGTAGTTGATGATCGCCATCAGCCGCTTCGTCGGATCGTTGTTCTCGAAGATGCCGCGGAAGATCGGCTTCCCCTGGTCGTAGAAGTTCGGATAGTCCTGCGGCGCGTCGATCTCGAAGAACGAGTGGAAGATCGACCGGCGCGCGGGGTTCCGCGTCGAGGTCGAAGAACCGGACGTCCGGCAGGACGCGGCGCATCTGCGCCTCGAAATAGTCCCAGTCGCTGCGCCCGGAAATCGTCGACGATCACGAAGCCGCCCTTCTGCAGGTAGGCCCGGAAGTTCGCGACCTCTTCGGTCGGTCAGGTTGAAGAACGGTCCGGGCTCGCACAGGTAGGCGACCGGATACTTGAACAGGTCGGGGTCGTCGAACGACAGGATGTTGGTCTCCTCGATGTGCGGCGCGAGGTAGGTCAGCTCGTTCATGATCTGCATGAAGTTGCGCTCGCCGGTCGGGTAGTCGTGCGACCAGGGAACGCGCTGCGACGCGTAGGCACCGGCGGGCCGTAGCGCAGCCGGACGAACGTGAACTTGCCGTCGTACGGCGTGTTCGGCAGGATCGGCGAGACCTGGGGAGGCCCGAAGCCGCCGGCGCTGGGCCGCGACCGTGATCGCGCCGTCGCAACGAGCGCAACCCCGGCGAGGCACGCGGCCGCACCCCGTACGCGCCGCGTCATTGCTTTCCCTCGAGCTGCTGGATCGTGCGCGTCTTCTGCGCGAGCGCCGTCACCAGCTTCTCGAACTCCTGGTCGTACTGCTCGCCGGCATGCTCGGCTTGCGCAGCCGGAGCCCGGCGATCTGATCCTCGAGCTTCCGCTTCTCCTCGAGCGCCGCGCGCAGCGCGGGATTCGAGACGCCGGCGATCTCGGCGGCCGAGCGCGCCCGATCCGACTCGAGAAACAGCGTCGCCGCCAGGCCGCTCCGCCGTCGTCGAGCGTCGCGTGCTCGCTCAGGATGTAGCCCTCGCGCTCGAAGGCCTGCTGCACCTTGGTCCGCGCGTAGTCGAACGCTTCCTGCACCGAGATGCGGCCGTTGCGATCGCGATCGGCGCCGTCGCCGGTGAACGCCTCGACGAAGAAGGCCGGGAAGCGCGTCTCGTTCCGCTCGCCGCCGGTCCGCGTCGCCGTGACGATCGTCCGGCCGGGGCCGGCCAGCCCCTTGAGGAACTCGCCGCTCGAGCTCGCCGTGTTCACGAAGACCATGCGCGCCGAGCGAATCTTGGCGAGCAGCGCGGCGTAGTCGGGCACGGTCAGATCGGGGCCCGGAAGATTGAACGCCGCCTGGCGGCCGTCGTAGCTGCCGTGTCCGAAGAGGACGATGAAGACCTCGTCGCTCGGACGGGCCCGCGCCGCGAGATCCGCGAACGCCTTCGTGACCTTCTCCCTCGTCGACCGGCCGCGGATCCGCGCCGGGTCGCGCTCGACCTTGTCGGCCAGATAGGTGATGTTGGCGTCGGCGAGCCGCCCTTCTTCTGGCCGCGTCGACGAGCGCCGTCGCCCACTTGTGGAACTGCTCGCCGTGCTCGGCGTCGCCGTCGACGCCGGTGATCACGAGCAGGTAGGTGTCCTGGGCGGCCGCGGACGCGCGCGCCTGCCAAGCAATGCGAGCGCGAGCACCAGACTGACGACTGGCGACTGCGGACTGGCGACTGTCACATCAGCCCCCGCGCGCGGCGGTAGGCCCACTCGCCGCCGATCAGCCCGATGAGCAGGAGGAGAATCGCCGGCATGTCCCACAGGTCGCGCTCCTCGACGACCGTCACCCCGCGCCCGCTGTAGCTGATCGCTTCCGGCAGCGTGGCGGCGTTCGCGGCCGTGTAGAAGCGGCCGCCGGTTTCTTCGGCGATCCGCTTCAGCAGCGGCGCCCGCATCGTGGCGTCGAAGTACTCGCTGTCGGCCGCCGAGACGCGGACGTACGTCGTGTCGATCCGAGATCCTTCGACTCGCGCGACGCGGACAGGCGGATCGTGTACAGCCCTTCCTCGTCGGGGACGACGCTCGAGCGGTATTCGCCGTCGTGCTCGACGGTCCACTCGAGCGGCACCTCGGTCGTCTTGCCCGACGGCGACGTGACGGTCGCGACGACGCGCGCGTCGTTGACGCCGTTGAACTGCGGGTCGACGACCTCGGCGGTCAGCTTCATCGGCTGGCCCGGATCGACGCGGTCCTGCGTCATCGTCAACATGACCTTGTCGGGGACGTCGTCGACCAGCCAGCGCGCGAGGCGACGCCAGAACGTCGCGTAGGTCGTGTCGGTGACCGGGATGCTTCGCGTTCATGCGCCACTGCCACGAATCCTGAATCGGCAGCGCGAGCGCCTTGCCGCGGCCGTAGCGCTGGGACGCCAGCACGACCTGATCCTGTTTTGTGTTGTCGAGCGCCGACAGCAGGACCGTGGCGCCCGGCTTGACGCCGTGCACCGGATTGACCGTCGTGACCGGCGGCAGGTCGCTCCAGCGTTTCTCGGATGCCGCCTCGTCGCCGGCGATCTGCGTGACCGGGCTGGTCGCGCCGGCGCGCGTCGGCCGGACCGTCAGCTCCGAGAAGAACGTGTCGTGCCGGCTGGCCCGGTGTCGGCAGGATCACCGGCAGCACTTCGCCGACCGGCGTGCCGGCCCAGCCGCCCTCGGCGAACGAGCGGCGGCCGCCGAGCATCAGGAGACCGCCGCCGCGCTTGCTGACGAAGTCGGCGATCATCCGGAGCTGGTCGGGCGAGAACGAGGCCGCTTCGACGCTGCCCAGGATGAGCGCGCGATACGCGAACAGCTCGTTCGCGCGTCTTCGGAAAGCCGTCCACGAGCTCGTCGCCGTTGCCGACGTCGAGGCGCAGGTACTTGTTCTCGGCGGTGCGCTGCAGGAGGACGACCTGCAGGTTCTTGTCGTCTTCGACCGCGCGCCGGATGAACTTCGTTTCGAAGCGCGGCTCGCCTTCGAAGTACAGGATCTTCTCGCGCCGGTCGCTGACCTCGATCAGCGCCTCGCGCGCGTTGTTCTGCGTGACCTGCTCGTTGGCCTGCGCCGGCACGCTGAAGCGGAAGACGCGCGGGCCCGGCGTCCGACGCCGTGAAGCGGACGCGCACGGTCGCCGATTCGCCGTCGGGCGGCAGCGTCACCTCCTGCGTGCCGACGATCCGCCCTTCGTCCTCGACGTTGAGCGGCACCTTGGCGCCGGCGTAGCCGGTCTGCGTGAGCACGACGTTGACGACGAGCGACGTGCCCTTGAGCACCGAGCGCGGCGTCTCGACGCGCGTGACCTGGACGTCGCGCGCGAACCGCTCCTGGCCGACGCCGACGGTGAACACGGGAATCGATCGCGCCTTCAGGCTCGCGATCGATTCGTCGATCGCCGCGTCCGACGTGTCGGCGCCGTCGGTGACCATGACGAGCCCGGCCAGCGGCAGGCCCGCCAGCTCGTCGCGCGCGCGATCGAGCGCGCCGCCGAGCCGCGTCGTCGTGCCCTCGTACTTCAGGTCGGTCGTCGACTGCAGGCGATCGGCCGAGGAGAAAACCGGAAGAAGCGCAGGACGAACTTCTTCGACAGCGCGTTGAGCAGCGGCCGGTCCGCGCCGAGGTTGTCGCCGACGAACGCGCTGCGCGGGCGCCCGTCGCTGTCGGCAATCTGCAGGCTGCGCGAATCGTCCACGCAGGACGCCCAGGAAATTCTGCTGCGGCACCGCGGCCTTGAGAATCAGCGCCGGGCGCAGCAGGCAGAACACGATCACGGCGAGCATCGCCAGGCGGAGGGCCACGAAGATCGGGCGGTCGCGGCCCCAGCCTCGTCCGACGCCGATAGCTCAGCAGCGCGTACCCGCCCACGACCGCCACCGCCAGAACCGCCAGCAGCATCGGCCGCGAGACGCCGAAGACGAAATCGCCCTGCTCGAAGAACAGCGGCGGGTACTTGAACAGGAAGCGAAAGACTGACTCGAACATCGTCTAGTAGAAGGCGCGGCGCGCCGTGGACTCTGTGACGAGTATATGCCTTTGGACGATTCGTCTTGAAGAATCGCCGGAGCAGATTAAGATGCTGGAAGTGACATGAGTAGCCAGACGTGGACCGAGTCGTTCAAAGTCACGAGCGAGCAGCTCGTGGATGCTGTAAAGAAGCTGCTGCACGAAGGCAACGTCCGCCGCGTCGTCATCAAGCAGGACGCGCGGACCATCGCCGAGTTTCCGCTCACCGTCGGGGTGATCGGCGCCGTGTTGGCCCCGGTTCTGGCGGCCGTCGGGGCTCTGGCGGCCGTTCTCACCGAATGCACCATCGAGGTCGAGCGCGAAAAGACCTGACGCTCGCCGCGCCTGGCTACTCTGTCTTCTTGGGTGGCGCGGCACCGAATCGAATCAGCCGCGCTTCATTCGAGCCTTTCGGTACGTCCACAACGACACGGTCACCGATCTTGAGATCGGCGAGGTGCGCGGGCTTGCCGCTCTTCTCGAATGTCGTCTTGTCGTTGAGCACGAGCGTCTTGGTGCCTTGTGGGGCGAGCTGGACGGTCAATGACGAGGCCTTGACCTCACTGACCACGCCGCGGACATGGTCGTTGTCGCCGTGGGCACTGACCAGCACTCCGAACCCCAGCGCAAACACACAGGAAATGACAAGTCGTTTCATCACCGCTCCTCTCTTGAACGTCGAACGCCGAACGTCGCTCCCGACTCCTTAATGCTTGTGCTCGTGCGAGCCTTCGCCGACGTTTTCTCCCGCCAGGTATCGTTCGTCTTCCCGCTCTTCTTCGAATTCCGCCCGGGTCCTTGGATTCTGCGATTCCATCTCGGCGATCTGCCCAGCGGTCAGCTCGTTCAGATGACGGAGGAAGTGCACGAGCTTCCAAGTATCGAGGTCGTCGTCGCCGCCGCGGCCCCACGCCGGCATTCCGGTCAGCCGAACGCCGTTCTCGATGATCCAGTACAGCTGCCCGTCGCCGAGCGACTGTGTGTCCGCTTTCCGCATGTCGGGTGCCTTGGGATAGAGGGCCTGGCCGAGCTCGGTTTTTCCGCTCCCGTCGTTAGCATGACACGTCGCGCAGTGGTCGGCGAAGTGAGTGCGGGCTTCAGCCCACGCGTCAGCTGAAAAGACGACAGGGTTCTTGAGGCGCGAGGCGCCGGACGGTATTGCGAGACGACGCGCAGTGCGGGCGACGAGGCGCTCGAGCGTGGTGGGTGCCGACCTCGTGCTCAAACCCTGGAGGCGCCAGGCCGAGTACGCAAGCGCGGCCACGAGGATGACTGCGACGGTTGCGACGACACGGGAGAGACGCATTCAGCCTCCCAGCCGCATGTTCCACATGCGATGCTGCGCCCCTGCCGGTTGAAGCCGCACAAACACGTGGAACGACACCGGCATCGACCCGTAGCCAGTCGGAGCCGTGCAGCCGTTCGACTCACAGGGGGGCGGCGTTTTCAGCACGTCGGGTAGTCCGTACAACGTCAGATCGGCTCCAAGCCCGATCGCGAGTGTGCGCCATCGCATGTCGCGAACACCACCAACGGTTGCCGCAAACATCCAATTATGTGCGGTCGAATCCAGGGCGGTGGCCGTCTGATACAACAAGAGGTTCGTTTCAACTTGCAGGACCTCTGCCCGTGTGTAGAAGCCCGTCAGGCCGGCGCGGCGCGCGCCTTCGATGAATACCGCGTTCCGTGCACCAGTGTCGGTGTCGTTGCGGCCATAACCGACGGTCAAGGCAGCCAGATTGTCACCCTGAATGCGTGTCCAGGAGCCCGATGCCGTTGTCCGGACGATATTACCCGGCTCAAGCGCTTCAGGGTCTGTGAGGCGCGCACTGGATACCTGAAACGCCCACTGCGGCGTCGGCTTGAACCAAAGCCGACCGGACCACGAGTCCAGCTTGCCGAAGTCGAAGTCCCAGCGATTGTCGTCGGGCTCGCGGCCGTTGAAGACCGAGCCCTCCACGATCCACGGGGCGTGATCGAGAGACGCGGTCACCACGCCAAACGCGACGTGCGTGGAATCGAACGTGTGATGGCTGAGCGGCGCCGTCGGGTTGTCGGCAGCGGAGGCGCGGTGCATGAACGCGATGGGTCCGATCGCCGGCTCGGCGACGGGTCCGCCCGCGATCGTGAACCCGGTCGCTGCACCAAGCGGAACGCGCCACGCTGCGGCGAGCTGCATGAAGAAGTCGTGCGGATGCTGCCGGTCGACCAGCGGCTGGCCGTCGACGGCTTCGCCTGTTTGGAACAGCTCGCGATAGCCTGTCTTCCCCAGCGTCGCAGGATCGAGGCTCAGCATGGCCGTCAACGTGAGCTGACCGCGTGACGTGCGGCGCTCGGCCATCCCCATCCACCAGTTCGGCGCAGCGAATTCCCGCCCCCCGCGGTCCGATCCCTGGTCGTTGAATTCGGCAAAGACGATGTAGTCGTACATCGGCTGCCAGCGACCAGCGTTGTCGTGAACGTGCATATGTTCGTGGTCGTGCGGGGCCGGTTCTTCCTGTGGGACCAGCCCCGATGTTTCCTGGGCGAGCGCCGGGGGGGCACACCACGACAGCGCACCGACAGCAAGACACGCGACACATACGCGTGTGCAGGACCACTTGAATGGAACCATGGCGACGCCTTCTTCGCACTAACGGCATGTCTGCCCGGCGGGCGTACATGCCGTGTTTCGAACTCGCTTCGCGCAAGCGCAACAGAGGCCGGTTTGAAGAAGCGCCGCTAAATCCGAAGGGGAGGGCTTGCCGCGATACAACGAGTCTCACGGGCGGGATGTGCCCATGGCGTCAGGGTGATCGCCGACCTTTGATGAAAACCATCGGTAACCGTGTCGGCGGAGACGCCGATGTCGCGCGCAGCAACTACGGTAACCAGGGCCAGAGGATGTCGGCAGCCGTGGGCATTTGCACCAACTCGATGCGCGGGTTGCGGGCTGTGATGACAGGGTGGCTGATCGGGCAGAAGAGCGACGACGTGCGCCCCGCGGCACGCCAAGTCGCAGGCGCGCAACAGGACAGGCAGCGCCGCCGACGCAAGGCTGAGCGTTGTCACCAGAGCGAGGCGTCCTAGCGAGGAGACGTCTCGCACGGTGATCACTTCGACGGGACGGAAGCACGTGCCGTCTTGACGGTTGAGGCACCCGCGCTTGTTTCGGTCCAGGCAAACACGAGCTCGCCGCTTCCCGTCGTCATCTGGGGATTTCCGGCCGGTCGCGCGTCGCCCGCTCCAGCGATCGTCACCGCGGCGCCGCGCTCTCCCGTGCCCCCAATTCGCCTGACCTTGAGCTGCGACCGGTCGTTCGCGTATTCGATCCATGAGACGGCTGCTGACCCGTCGGGCAGCATCTCGGCGTCGACGTGTCCCGTCGACGCGACGTCATCGACGCGAATAGCTTTGCCGAACGTGCGGCCGGCATCGCTCGAGAAAGCTGTGAACGTCTTGCCTTCGTCGTTCTTCGCCGTGAACCACGCGACGACCACTGTGCGACCACTGGCGGCGACGGCCGGACCGTTGACCGGACACGCGTCGATCATCCAGTTGTCGTTATGCACCGCCACCGGCGGGCTCCACCGTCCGGCGGCTAAGCGCGACACGTAGATGTCCCGAACTTCCTGGGTGCTTCGGTTGCGATACGCCACGATCGGACCTTCGGACGTCGAGGCGACCGACGTCGGGCAACACTCGCAGACACGGGAGTCGACGATGGCTTCCTGGAGCTGGGTGCCGTCGGATGTGAAGGTCGTCGCCCGCAGTGCCATGTTGTCGGTTGGATGCGGCAAATCGGGATCCGTTGCGCGCCCATCCAGCCACACGAGGCCGAATCCGCCCGCGGTCTGGAACAACGAGCCGAAGCCGTGCTGCGTGATGGTCTTGTCGTGATGCGGGCGGATCGCTTTCGACCAGGTTTGACCGTTCTTGGACCAGGCGACCAGCATGTTGTAGGCCTCCGGGTCCGGTCCGTTGGCCTGGAGCCATTCTGCGACGAGCGTTCCGTCCGCGAGGGCGAAGACTGATGGCACGTCAGCCGCATTGACGATGAGATCGTCGGCCGACACGACCGTCCGCGCCGCCGACCAGCCGCTTGAGCTGCGCTCGGAAAACTTGAGCGCGGCCTTCGGACCGCTGCGCTCCATCCAACTCAGAATCGTCCGGCCACCACCCGTCGTGAGTTTCGGCGCGGAGCTGTCGGGACCGGCCGGCGATGTCAGCGGCTCGACGGTCAGGCCTCCTTCAGGCGCGGCGGACATTGCGAGCCGCGTGAGTGCCAGAAGACCGATCGTCGTGACCGCGGCGACGCTCTGGATGAAACGCTTCATGTCGACATCGTAGCCCATGTCGCCGGACCGGCTACCTGAAGAGTTTCTGACAGCTTCGTCATGAGCACTTTTTGTTAGACTTGCGCCATGCGTCACGACTGGACGGTTGCCGAGATACGAGACATCTACAGGCGCCGCTGCTCAGCCTGCTGTTGCAGGCACAGCAGGTCGCGCGGGAGTTTCATCGAGCCCGACGAGGTGCAGACCTGTCACCTGTTTCGATCAAGACCGGCGGATGTCCCGAGGACTGCGCCTACTGTCCGCAGAGCGCGCACTACGACACGCCGGTCTCGCGTCACGGGTCTGATGTCGGTCGAGGACGTGATGGACCGCGCCCGGCGCGCGGCGGCTGAAGGTGTCACCCGTTTGTGCATGGGCGCCGCCTGGCGCGACGCGCCAGAAGGCGCCGAGTTCGACGCGGTTCTGCGGATGGTGCGCGGCGTCGCCGATCTCGGTCTCGAAGTGTGCTGCACGCTCGGCATGCTGACCGACGATCAGGCGCGGCGGCTGAAGGAAGCGGGCCTGACGGCCTACAACCACAACCTCGATACGTCGCCCGAGTTCTACGGCCGCATCATCACCACGCGCGTCTACGACGAACGGCTGCGCACGCTGGCGGCGGTGCGCGAGCGCGGGACTCACGGTGTGCTGCGGCGGCATCATCGGCATGGGCGAGTCCGACGCGCGATCGCATCGGCCTGCTGCGGCAGCTGGCGTCGCAGAAGCCACACCCCGAGAGCGTGCCGATCAATCTGCTGCAGCGCGTGGCCGGCACGCCGCTGGCCGACGAGCGGCCGCTCGATCCGCTCGTGCTGGTCCGGATGCTGGCGACCGCGCGCATCCTGATGCCCGCCGTCGATGGTCCGCCTTGCGGCCGGCCGCGATCAGTTGTCGCGCGAGGCCGACGTGCTGTGCTTCATGGCGGGCGCGAACTCGATCTTCGTCGGCGACAAGCTCCTCACGACGTCGAATCCGGCCCCCGAGGCGGACGCCATGCTGCTGAGCGACCTCGGCCTGACGCCGATGGAGCCGCGCGGATCAAAGAGCGGAAATGCACAATGTCTAATGCCTAATGCAGATTGATCGGACAAGGGCTCCATCGTGTCCGCATAGGCGTTTCGATCAGGCATTCTGCATTTCGCATTCTGCATTTCGCGCCTCAGTCCCTCGTCCGCGTCTTCATGTGTGCCGCCGCGAACGCCCATTCGTCGGCGAGTTCCGCAATCCGTTTGTCGGTCGGGCGATAGCCGTGGGAAGCCTGGGTTTCGACGCGAATCAGCGCGGGCCGGGCGCAGCCTTGCGCGGCCTGCAGGGCCGCCGTGAACTTGAACGAGTGGCTCGGCACCACGCGGTCGTCGTGGTCTGCGGTTGTGACGAGCGTTGCGGGGTAACACACGCCGGACTTGAGGTTGTGAAGCGGCGAGTACTTGCGGAGGTACCCGAAGGCCGTCACATCGTCCGACGAGCCGTACTCGGTGGCCCAGGCGCTGCCGCCCGTGAACTTGTGGTAGCGCAACATGTCCATCACGCCGACTGCAGGCAGAGCAACCGCGAAGAGGTCGGGCCGCTGCTCCATCACGGCGCCGACCAGCAGTCCGCCATTCGACCCGCCTGACAGACCGAGCGACTGCGGCGATGTCCAGCGTTCGCGGATGAGGTGCTCCGCTGCGGCGATGAAGTCGTCAAACACGTTCTGCTTCTTGTCGAGCATGCCCCCCTGGTGCCACGTCTCGCCGTATTCGCTCCCGCCGCGCATGTTCACCGTGACCCAGACGCCGCCCGATTCCAGCCACGCCAGGACGTCCGGTCGGAAGGTCGGTTGCTCAGCGATGTCGAAGCCGCCGTAACCGTACATCACTGTTGGATTCGAGCCATCCTTCTTGATGTCCTTCCGGTGGGTGACGAACATCGGAACGCGCGTGCCGTCCTTCGACGAGAAAAAGATCCGCTCGGTTTCGTACGGAGCCCCGTCGAAGGTGAGCTTTGGCGTGTCGAACGCCACACTCTTTCCCGATGAGGCGTCGAGGCGATATACCGTCGTTGGTGAAAGCGGCGAGGTGAATGCGAAGAATACTTCGGACCGATCGAACCGTCCCATAGGCCCTCGGGCCGCTCCAAGTGCAGGCGTCGCAACCTTTATCGGTGTTCCACCGGCGAGCGGGTACAGCCACAGGCGCACTTGCGACGTCCTCGAGTCTGTTGATGGCGACCCGGCCCGCGACGAGGGACGCGGACTCGATGGAGTGCTCGCTCTCCGGCACGATCGTCTTCCAGCCGGCGACATCGGGCTGCGCGATCGGCACCGCGACGACCTTCTTCTTCGGCGCCTCCCGATCCGTCAGGAGGTACAGCATTCCGTTCACCACCCCCATAGGCTGGTACTGCGCCGTGTGACCGGGATAGAGCGGCGCGACCGGCGCTTCGAAGTGTGGCGCTTTGGGGGTGCCCAGATCCTTTACGAACAGTTCGTTCTTGTTACTGGTCCCCTTGTTGGTCTCGACGAACAGATAGCGGCCCGTTTCGTCGAGGCCGAAATCGATGTACAGCATCGGCTCGTCGGCGCGTTCGTAGATGAGCCGATCGGCGGTCTGCGGCGTGCCGAGCAGGTGATAAAAGATCTTCTTGTCGCGGATTGCGGCCTGCAGCGCCTGGCCCGCAGGCGGTTCGGGGTAGCGCCCGTAGAAGAACCCCTTTCCGTCCTTGCTCCACGCGAGGCTGCTGAACTTGACCCACCGAATCGTATCCGGCAGTTGTTTCGCGGTGGCCAGTTCGCGAACGTAGTATGTGGACCAGTCGGAGCCGCCTTCGGACAGCCCGTACGCGAAATGCCGGCCATCGGGCGAGGGCTCGAAGGCCGACAGGGCGATTGAGCCGTCCCGGGAGAGAGCATTGGGATCGAGCACGAGGAAGTCGGGCCCGCCGAGCGACCACCGGCGGTAGATGACCGCCTGTCGCAGCAGCCCGCTGTTGCGAGCGTAGAACCAGCTGCCGCCCTCGAATGTCGGCACACTGACCCTCGGATAGTTCCAGAGTTCGGTAATACGCTGCTGAAAGCGGACACGCTCCGGCA
Source organism: uncultured Acidobacteriota bacterium (assembly GCA_963725105.1). GTDB lineage: Bacteria > Acidobacteriota > Vicinamibacteria > Vicinamibacterales > CAVVIG01 > CAVRXZ01. Next base: position 14,925 of record CAVRXZ010000006.1, on the reverse strand, counting down.
GCGACTCGAGATACTTGAACGTCAGGGCGTTCTCGACGGCGACCCACTTCTGCAGCTCCGGCGAATTCAGATCCTCCATCCACCGGTACGGATCCGCGACGCTGGTGCCGTGGTAGTTGTCAACGACGTCATCTTTTCGAGCCAGCGGATAGGGCAAGAACGACTCTGCCAGAAGGACGACAGACATTGCCGCGACGCCCGCAGCCATGACAGAAACTCTGCGAAATCTGACGGACTCGTGCGACCGCGCCATCGATTCCCTCCTCCAGGCCGGATTATATGGTCGACGATTTGCCCGACGTTCGGCCGAGGGCTGAATGGCCGTGCTCGTGGGACGAATGGCCGGGAAGAAGTGGCGGAAGGCGTAGAATCCCGTTGTGGCGCACGATGGTTTCGCCGCCGTCCAGTCGAAGCTCGCGGCAGTCAGCCGGCGGTGCTACGCGCGCGGCTGGGCTCTCGGCACGAGCGGGAACTTCAGCGCCGTCGTATCGCGTCGTCCACTTCGTCTTGCTATCACGGCGAGCGCGGTGCCGAAAGGTCGGCTCAGCAGGTTGGACATTCTGCAGTGTGATGAACGCGGACACGTGGTGGGTGGAGGGAAGCGCGCGCGTGGATCGCGTCGGCCTTCTGCAGAGACGCTGCTGCACCTCGAAATCGCGCGGCTTCGGAATGCCGGTGCGGTCCTGCACACCCACTCGGTGTGGACGACCGTGCTGTCAGATCTCCACAACGCGCATGGAGGCGTGTGGCTCGAGGGTTACGAGATGCTCAAGGGACTGGCAGGCGTCAGCTCCCACGAGCATCGCGAATGGATCCCGATCGTGCAGAACGACCAGAATATGGAAAGGCTCGCCGGCGTGGTTCGCCGGGCGCTCGAGTGCCATCCGGAGACCCATGCCCTGCTCCTGTGTCGTCACGGGCTCTACACCTGGGGGCAGACGCTGGACGATGCGGAACGACATATTGAGATTCTCGAGTTTCTGTTCGAGACGCTCGTGAGAACCAAGAACCTTGAACCCTGAACCTTGTAGGAGGTCGACATGGCCCTTGTGAAAATTCCCGAGGCTGGGCAGACCATCGAAGGCACGTCGGCGATCAGCGCCTTCCTGGCCGGGCACGGCATCGACTACGAACGCTGGACGAAGGAACGTGCTGTCGCCGCCGACGCCTCGTCTGAAGCCGTGCTCGCCGCGTACGCCGACGAGATCAACGAGCTCAAGGCGCGGGGCGGCTATGTGACGGCCGATGTGATCGACGTCCAGGCCAGCACGCCGGGACTAGACACCATGCTTGCGAAGTTCAATTCCGAGCACTGGCATGATGAAGACGAGGTCCGCTTCATTGTTGAGGGCCGCGGATTGTTTCATGTCCATCCTGCGACAGGGCCGGTCTTTGCCATCGAGGTCGAGGCTGGCGACCTGATTCGCGTCCCGAAGGGAACACTGCACTGGTTCGATCTTTGCGCCGAGCGTCGAATTCGGGCGATTCGGCTCTTTCAGGATCCGTCCGGTTGGACGCCACACTACACAAAGAGTGGTGTCGACCACGGCTTCCAGCCGGTCTGTTTCGGTCCCGCCTACCTGCCCGCGACGTCTGCGCGGGACGACAGGCTCCGTCCGTAAGGCGGCTCCGCTCAGCAGCCGCACCGTGAAGTTCGGGCTCCGCGAGCACGACATATCGGCGGTCGTGCTCGACATCGAGGGTACGACAACGCCGATGGTATTTGTATACGAGGTCCTGTTTCCGTACGCTCGAACCCATCTCCGAGAGTCACTCGACACGCTGGATGCCGATGCGCTTCGCGAACCGATGCGCATGCTGCGCGCCGAATGGTTGATTGACGTGGCGCAGGGCGACCGACCTCCAGGCCCAGGCCTAACGACCAACGACCAACGACTAACGACCAACGACCATGTTGCGGCGTACGCCGAATGGTTGATGGATCGCGATCGCAAGTCGCCGGGGCTGAAACGCCTCCAGGGTCAGATCTGGGAAGCCGGCTACCGGTCAGGCGCGTTGACCGGCGAGGTATTTGCCGACGTGCCCGCGGCATTCGTGCGCTGGCGCCGTGTGCCAGTGGGCATCGCGATCTACTCGTCGGGCAGCCGGCTTGCGCAGCAGCTGCTGTTCAGTCACACCGCGTACGGCGATCTCACGTCCAGCATCTCGCAGCTACTTCGATACCGACGTTGGCTCCAAGACGAGTCCTGAGAGCTACAGGCGCATCGCCGAAGTGCTGGGTGTTGCGACTCCGCACGTGCTCTTCGTGTCCGATGCGGCCGCCGAACTGTCTGCCGCGGCTGCCGTCGAGTTGTCACGTTCTCATGAGTCAGCGTCCGGGGAATCGAGCTCAGTCGATGCATGAATTCCTCGTCATTGGAACCTTCGACGAGGTCGTCTAGCGCCTTCCGACCAGCCTTTTTGCGGTCAATCCGTCCTGTAAAAACATTGTTGACTTTGCGTAAATAATCTCTAAGATCCGGCCCAAATCCCGCCCCCCTGCGGCGTTGGGGTGGGTTCAACGCGTCGCGACGGATCCCTTTCTGGAGAGGAGGGCCTATGCGCTTGTTGACGAGGGCCGTGCTCGCTGCCGTTCTCATCGGCATCGTTCCCGCCGCGAGCTACGCCCAGGCCATGCTGGCCGGCACCGTTCGAGACACCTCTGGCGCTGTACTACCGGGCGTGACTGTCGAAGCGGCGAGTCCAGTCCTGATCGAAAAGACGCGGACCGCCGTGACCGACGGCACTGGGCAGTATCGACTTGAATCCTTGCTGCCCGGCATCTACGAGGTGACCTTCACCCTCGTTGGCTTTGCCACCGTCAAGCGCGAGGGCATCGAAGTGGGGGGCGTAGGCGTCATTGCCATCAACATCGAGATGCGCGTCGGCCAGGTGGCCGAGACGATCACCGTCAGTGGTGAGACGCCGATCGTGGACGTGCAGAGCTCAAGAAGAAGCCAGGTGCTCGCCGAGGATGTCGTCAAGGACCTGCCGGCCGCGCGCGGTTACAACGCGCTGCTGCTTGCCATTCCCTCTGTGACCGGTGACACGCAGCAGGTCGCCCTGAATCCCGCCATGCGGATCTTCACGAGCCATGGGGGGCGCGGCAACGAAGGCCATGTGCAAGTCGACGGGCTTGACGTTGGCGCCGCCTTCAATGGCGGCGGCGTGTCCGGCTACATCATGGATACGAACAACGCCTCTGAATTGCAGCTCACCTTGTCGGGAGGACTCGGCGAAGTGCAGACCGGCGGGATCAACCTCAACATCATCCCAAAGACCGGCGGCAACAGTTTCGCCGGGACCTTCTTCGACAGCCAGTCAGGCAGCACGTTCACGAGCACCAACGTCGACGACGACTTGAGGAAATTCGGCATCCAGGACTTCAAGCTCGTCAAGGCATGGGACCTGAGCGGTTCAGGGGGCGGTCCCATTGTGAAGGACCGCGTGTGGTTCTACCTGCAGGCGCGTTACTTTGGCACTGAACAGGAAATCCCAGGTCTCTTTGCCAACGTCAATTTCGGAGATCCGAACAGCTGGAGCTACGTTCCGGCGAACGGCCAGAATGGGAACCCGCTGATCAAAGCTCGCCTGGCGAACAGCCGCCTCATCGGATCCGCGCGAGGGACGGTGCAGCTCACGCCCCGCAACAAGATTGGCGTCTACTTCGACTATCAACTCAACTGCGACAGTTCGGCTCAGACCACCCAGGCCGAGAACTGCCGTCCGGCCGGGAGCGATTGGGTTGCAGCCGGTGGGAGTTTCTTCGTCGGCGTGCTCGCGCCGGAGTCGTCTGTTGGCTACGCGGACACGTATCAGAAGGTCATGCAGGCCACCTACACGGGGACGATTTCGAGCAAGCTGCTGCTCGAGGCCGGGTTCTCCTCGTACGTCAGCCGATGGGGCTGGATGAAGCCGCCAGGCGCCCGAACGGATCTGATTCAGGTGACGGACCCCCTGAAGCCGATTCCGTTCGTTTATCGCGGCCTCGACAACTACTTCAACAACTGGCAGTCGCCGAACATGTATCGCGCGGCGGCGTCGTATGTCACGGGCGCGCACAGCATGAAGTTTGGCTACCAGGGCTCGTACATGATCGAGGAGACGGAAGACTTTGCCAACGACGACCAGCTCGTTTACACGTTCATCAACGGCAACCCGATCAGTTTCACGGCGCGCATCGCCCCCTGGGCCATGAGCAACCGCACCATGTATCACGGGATCTTTGCCCAGGACCAGTGGACATTCCGGAAACTCACACTGCAAGGGGCGGTTCGCTACGATCATGCCTGGAGCTGGGCCCCAGTGGAGCACAACGGCATCGCTGGTCCCTCCCGATGGAACGCGGCGGCTATCGACGGAGCCGTCCTGGGTATTCCAGGCGACCGGCTGGACATGGTGAACGCCTACAACGACGTGACGGCGCGCTTTGGCGCAGCGTACGACCTGTTCGGGAACGGCAAGACCTCGATCAAGGTGAACATCGGCAAGTACCTCCAAAACGCCAACAACCAGGAAAACTACACCATCGCGAATCCAGCGCTCGACGGCCGCAACGGACGTCGCGGGCCGACCTACGGCACGACCACCACGCGGACCTGGGTTGATCTTGATGGCGACAAGGTGGTGGACTGTCCGAATCCGCTCGGTGCGGCACCGAACGGTGAGTGTGTCACACCGTTCGTCTCCAGTCTCGGCACGAGGGTCACGAACGTCGATCCCAACGTGCTTTCTGGCTGGGGCGTGCGCCCGTACGACTGGCAATTCGGCGTTTCCGTCCAGCAAGAGATCCTCCCGCGCACGTCGATTGAAGTCGGCTACAACCGGCGCACGTTCGGAAATTTTTACGTCTACGACAACGTGAACCTCGGACCGAACGACTTCGAGACGCTCGCGTTCAACGCGCCGGTCGACCCCAGGTTCGAAGATTACAGCGGCAAGCCGGTCGAGTTCCTGACCCTCAAGCCTGGCGCGGTAGTGTCCAAGCCTGGCGTGGTTCGGAATCTCTATCGCCCGGCAACGGACTTCGGGACACCGGACGTCTACTGGCACGGTTTCGATGTCGTGCTCAATGCACGCTTGCGCAACAGCCTGTACTTCCAGGGAGGTACCACAACGGGCATTGGCATCAGAGACTTCTGCTCGGTGTGGGCGCAGCTTCCGGAAGCCTACAATCTCGCACTCACGAATCCCGCTGTGGCGAATGACTTGAATCTCGGTGTCTGGCAGCTAAAGAAAGACTGTCGCATCGAAGAGGCATGGCTGACCCAGTTCAGAGGCTTGGTGTCCTACACCATCCCGAAGATCGACCTGCTGGTCAGCTCGGTGCTGCAGTTCAAGCCGAGCGCCACACCGGATGTCACCGATACGACTGTGGCGTCGGGCGGCCCGTCGCTGGCGGCCCGGTACAACGTGCCGCCGGATACGGCGTTGGCGGCGCTCGGACATCCGATCGTAAACCCTGGTGGCACAGCCTTCGGACGGGTCAACCTGCTTCCGCAGGGCGGCGTGTACGCGCCACGCCTCAACCAGGTCGACCTCCGCGTCGCCAAGATCCTGAAGTTCGGGCGAACGCGCACCAACGTCGGGTTCGACATCTACAACCTGTTCAACGCGAACCCCGGCCTGGTGTTCAACCAGAGCTACAACCTCCCCGCGTCCTACCTGGCGCCAACGACTGTCCTGCTGCCACGACTGGCGCGGTTCAATATCACGATGGATTTCTAGGGCGAGCCAGGCCAATCCCACGCAGAAGGGCCGGGGATCAGCTACGATCCCTGGCCCCGATGCACGGCAGGCCTCTGGTTCCACTCCGGCTGGCATGTCACGTCGGCCCAGCGATCGCGCTCGTCGCGCTGTTCTCTCTTCTCACATCTCCTCGTGCCGCTGACCGCACCATCCGTCTCGTCGACGTCGCGGAGCAGTCGGGTCTGACGCTTCTCAACGTTCACGGAGGATCTTCCAAGGACTACATCCTCGATACGAATGGCAACGGCGCAGCACTCTTCGACTACGACAACGATGACGATCTCGACGTGGCGATCGTCAATGGTTCGACCCGCGAGCACTTGAAGCAGGGCGGCAACCGCGTGCTTGCGCTGTACCGGAACGACGGGAAGGGTCGTTTCCAGGACGTGACTGCCGGCAGCGGTCTGCTGGCACGCGGCTGGGGCATGGGCACTTGCGTGGCCGACGTCGACAACGACGGCTTCAAGGATATCTATGTGACAGCGTTCGGACCGAACGTGCTGTACCACAACAACGGCAACGGAACGTTCACCGACGCCACGAAGCGGGCTGGCGTGGGCGATTCACACTGGGGCACCGGCTGCGCATTCGGCGACTACGACCGGGACGGCTTCGTCGACCTGTACGTCGCGAATTACGTCGCCTTCGACGAGCGCACGGTTCCGAAGCGCGGCTCGTCGGACTGCAATTACCTCGGCATCAGCGTCATGTGCGGCCCGAGAGGTCTTCAGGGCGAGGCGGACGTCCTGTACCACAACAACGGAAACGGGACGTTCACGGATGTGACGAAGGCGGCTGGTATCAAAGATCCCGACCTTTACGGATTCGGCGTGTTGTTTTCAGACCTGAACAACGACGGCTGGCCGGACATCGTGGTCGCCAACGACTCGGTACCCAACCTGATGTTCCGCAACCTGGGCAACGGGACCTTCGTCGAGGAGGGATTACTGAGCGGCGTTGGTCTGAGCGGGGACGGCCGCCCGCAGGCCGGCATGGGCATCGACGCTGGTGATTACGACGGCGACGGCAACCTCGACCTCATCGTGACGCACTTCTCCGAGGACTACCACACGCTGTACGAGAACGGAGGAAGGGGACTGTTTGCCGATGTCAGTCACAGGGCAGGCATCGCGCTGCCACCGCTGCGCTATCTCGGATGGGGCGTCGGTTTCGTGGATCTCGACAACGACGGCCTGCTCGATCTCTTCGTGGCGAACGGGCACGTCTATCCGGAAATCGACCGGTCCGGCCAGGGGAGTCGGTACCTGCAGCGCAAACAGCTGTTTCGCAATCTCGGCACGAAACGCTTTCTGGAGATCGGCCAGGAGGTGGGAGGCGGCGTGACCATTGAGAAGGCGAGCCGCGGCGCGGCGTTTGGTGACGTGGACAACGACGGCGACATCGACATCCTGGTCATCAACATGAACGATCGGCCGACGCTGCTGCGCAACGACACGGCGCCGGGAAACCACTGGGTCACGTTCCGGCTTACCGGGACGAAGAGCAATCGCGACGCGATCGGCGCCCGAGTGCAAATCGAGGCGGGTGGCAGGAAGCAGATTGCCGAAGTGCGGAGCGGTGGCAGCTATCTTTCGCACAACGACGTGCGCGCTCACTTCGGATTGGGAGATGTCGGGAAGATCGATCGAGTGGAGATCCGATGGCCGAGCGGCCGCGTCGATGCGGCTGCCGGGCCTGCGGTGGATACCTTCTATGTCGCCAAAGAAGGGGAGGGCCTCCGGCAAGTCAGACCGCGCTGATTAGCGACCTGGCTTCGCAACGATCCGTCCGATCGTTGCGCGCGCCTCCGCATCGTCCGGCTTCAGCATCAACACGGCGGCATATTCCGCGAGCGCTTCGTCCGCTCGGCCGAGCTGCTCGTAGATCTTCCCCAAATCCTGATGAGCCGCGACGTCATTCGGAATCAGGTCGACGCGTTTTCCGTACGCATCAGCCGCAGCGTCAAGAGAGGCACGAGCAGCCCGGATCGCGCCGATCCTCTGGTAGATGCTGTTGAGTCCGATGAACGGTCGATGCACTGCCGCCGCCTCGAATTCGGTCGCGGCGTTGAGGTCTTCTCCCTGGCGCTGGTATAGCCGACCAAGCAGGTAGCGTGCTGTTCCGGACGCCGGTACCGCTGCGATCGCATCTTTCAGAGTCCGCTCTGCTTCCGCGTAGCGCTCGGTTTCGATGAACGCACGGGCGAGCGCCAGCCACGTCCGTTCGTACTTCGGGTTCAGCCGTACCGCCGTGCCAAGCTCATCGAGCGCAGCCTGCTCCTGCCCGCTCGCCAGGTACCCGCGGCCAAGCATTCTGTGGGCCTCCACGCGATCCGGCTCGAGTTCAATGGCAACCCTCAGATGCTGGATCGCACGATCAAACGAGCGGTTCTTGAACGCAGACGCGGCCAGGCCGATGGCTTCGAGCGGGTCAACCGGCGGCACGACGAGCGGGTCGTGGTCAGCGGCGTCGCGGAGGCGTGTCGCCGCCTGTCTTAGGTCTCCCTTGTGGATCAGATCGAAACCGTCGACATAGAACGCCGGCGGAAAGAATGGCTCTACGCCCGGACCCTCGGCAACCAGATCGAGGCGGATGAACGGCGATTCGAGTCCCTGCGAACTCCGCTCCGCTGGTTGCTGAGACCACAGTTCGTAGAACTTCTGCAGCTCAGGCTTCGCATCTCCTGCCCTGCCGCTATTGAGCAGCTGTCGAGCGAGGAGGTACTTGCACGCGAGATTCGTCGAATCGAGCTCCGCCGCCTTACGAAACTCGCTGGTTGCCGGGTCCGGCTGGCGGAGCTTGGCGTGCGCGAGTCCCTTGAAGAGGTGGACATCAGCCTGAGCGGGATCCGCCTCGATCGCCGCTTCGAACTGCTGGACCGCATCAGCGATGCGCCCGCGATCGAGATAGCCGGCTCCGAGCGCGACGTGCATGCGGCTCGTCAAGTGTGCATCTGCCCGCCGCAATCCCTGCGTCATGTCCTGCGTGGACTGCTCGAGTGCCGCATCCCAATAGCTGAGGGCGCGGTCCATCGAATCGAGGGTCGATCGGACGGCGCGCCCTTCGTCGCCGTAAGGTCCTTCAAGGGCGGCAGTGAGGAGGCCAAGCGCCTGGAGAAACGGAGTCTTGGGATCAGAGGGTTGGGCCGACGCGATGCCCGCGGCCAGAATCGCGACGAGAAGACCGAGAGAGAGAACGGATGCATCGATTATAAACAGCCGCTGATCCGGCCATCAAGGCAACGACCTGTTCCCGAGTTAAGATCTTGTGATGACTCATCGTCAAAACCGTCTTGTGCGAATCCTGGCCCTTGTCACGGTCCTTCCCGTGATCTGGGCACTTGTACCGACGGCTTCGAAGCCTGAAGAGGTTGGCATGTCGTCCGAGCGTCTCCAGCGTATTCACGAGGCCATTCAGCATCATATCGATGCCCACGACGTGTCGGGCGCGGTGACGCTCGTCGCTCGGAAAGGTCGCATCGTCCATTTCGAGGCGAACGGCTTGATGGATATCGCGGCGGCGAAGCCGATGGCGAAGGACGCGATCTTTCGACTCGCCTCGATGTCCAAGCCAATCACCGGCGTCGCAGTGATGATGCTCGTCGAGGAGGGGAGGGTTCGACTGAGCGATCCGGTGTCGCGCTTCATCCCGGAATTCAAGAATCTCAACAAAGTGGCGGTCGCGAAGCCGGCGCCGCCCGCCGGACCAGGCGGGCCCGTCGGAGCCGGTCGCGGGAATGTCGCGCCGGAGTTCGACGCGGTCTCCGCCAACCGCGAGATCACGGTTCGGGATCTGCTGACGCACACGTCCGGTCTCGTCAGCGGCGGCCTGGGAGCCGCGGCGGCCGATCGTCTGGCGCCCCGCACAACGACCGACACGCTCGCGACCTACATCCCCAAGCTGGCCGCGGTGCCGCTGGATTTTCAGCCGGGTACGCTCTGGCGCTACAGCGGCCTCGCCGGCTTCGACACGCTCGGTCGCATTGTCGAGGTCGCGTCGGGTCAGAACCTGGCCCAGTTCCTCCGGCAGCGGATCTTTGAACCACTTGGGATGAAGGACACGGGCTTCTCGCCGACCGGCGACGCGGCGTCGCGTGTGGTCACGGTTTACCAGCGAACCCCAGATGGTCTTGTGCCCGCCGATAACCCGAATCGCTTGATCAGCGACGTCTATTTGTCCGGTGCCGGGGGGCTGCTGAGTACCGGCTGGCGACTATGCACAGTTCGCGCAGATGCTCGTGAACGGCGGTCAGTTGAACGGCCGGCGGTTCCTCAGTCCCAAGACCGTGGAGCTGATGACATCCAACCACACCGGCGACATGGTGAACGGTCAGTTTGGCCGCCCGGCGCGGGGGATGGGCTTTGGGCTGAGCGTTCAGATCGTCGACGATCCCGTCGCGGCGGACTTGCGCGTCAGCCCGGGAACGTTCGGCTGGGCCGGCGCCTACGGTTGCAACGCCAACATGGACCCGAAGGAAAACATGGTCACGGTCATCATGATGCAGACGAACACCGGTGCCCTTCAGCGCGATTTCGAGAATGCCGCCTGGCAAGCGATTGTAGAATAGGAAATGGTGGAGGCCTGAAATGAGAACGAATGTTGCGGTGGCGATTGTGGGGTTGGGTCTGCTCGTCGCGACGATGCCGGTGGTGGCGCATCATTCGTTTGCGGCGGAATACGACGCGACCAAGCCCGTGAAGATGACCGGCACGGTCACGCAGATGGAATGGATCAATCCGCACGCCTGGATCCACATCGACGTGAAGAAGCAGGACGGCAAAACCGAGGCGTGGATGATCGAGGCGGGCGCGCCCAACGCGCTGCTGCGCCGCGGCTTCAACAAGCAGTCGCTGCTGCCAGGCACCGTCATCACGGTTGAAGGGTATCAGGCCAAGGACGGCGCCAACCGCGCCAACGGCCGCGACATCACCTACCAGGACGGCCGCAAGCTGTTCGTGGGTTCGTCAGGAACGGGCGCGCCGGACGAACGGCAGGAAAAATAGCAGAAATGCGCCCCTCGCTGGCGACGTCCTTGTCCGCGTTGGCGATCCTGGCGCTCACGGCTGCATTCGCGGCTGCTCAGGCTCCGGCCTCCAAGTCCTGGACGGCGGCGCGCACGCCGTGGGGTCACCCGGACATTTCCGGCGTGTGGACGAGTGACGGCGTCATCGGGATCCCGCTCCAGCGGCCCGATCAGTTTGCGGGCAAGGCCGAGCTGAGCGACGAAGAGTTTGCGCAGAAGATCAAGCGAGATCAGCAGACGCGCGAGCGCGCGGAAAACGCAGTCGGCTCGTTTCGGAGCGACAACGCGTGGCTGCTGAAGTCGTTCAAGCAGACGTCGCTGATCGTCGACGGCGACGGCAAACTGCCGCCGCTCACGCCTGAGGCCGAGAAGCGGCGCGCCACTCGCGATCGCGGCTCGTTCGGCGAGGGTCCATTCGAGAGCCCCGAGAATTTCACGAATTACGATCGCTGCATCACGCGCGGCATCGTCGGATCGGTGCTGCCGGTCGTCTACGGCAACGGCAACCGAATCCTGCAGACCCCGAATGAGGTCGTGATCAGCTACGAGATGGTGCACGACACGCGGGTGATTCCGCTGGACGGGCGGCCGCACATCGCCTCGTCGATTCGTCAGTATCTCGGCGACTCGCGCGGCCACTGGGAAGGCAATACGCTCGTCGTTGAAACCAGCAATTTGACCGATCGCACCAGCATCGGCCTGAATGGCAACGGTCTGCGTCACAGCGCGGACATGACGATCGTCGAGCGCTTCACGCGTGTAGCAGCCGACGAGCTGCAGTACAAAATGTTGCTGACGGACCCCAAAACCTATACGCGATCGTTCACGATTTCAGTGCCGTTGATTTCTCCGGCCGGGTTCCAGCTGCTGCCCTACGACTGCCACGAGGGCAACTACATGCTGGCGAACGTTCTCAGCGGCGAGCGGACCGAGGATCGGCTCATCGAGGAAGACGCGAAGAAGGGGATTGTGCGGGCCCGCCGTCCCGTGCAGTTCAACGAGCGGGCGTCCGCGAATACCGCGGCGGCCGAGAGCGGGCCGCCGCCAGCTCGATAAGACCGTTCCCGCTATTTGAGCGCATCAGCGCCGACTCTCGCGCACTGGCCGTCCTGCGGGCTGGTGCCGCCGGACAATCCGATCGCGCCGATGATCTTCCCGTCGACGATGATCGGGACGCCGCCCTCCACCGGCACCGCTCCCTGAAGCGCCAGCAACCTCATCCCTTCGCCTCCCGCGGCCAGCACATCCTGCAGCGCCTTGGTCGGCCGCTTGAAACGCGCGGCCGAGCGCGCTTTGTCCTGAGCGATCAGTACGCTTGCGCCCTGTGTGCCGTCGAGCTTCTCGAAGTAGACCAGGTCGCCGGCCGTGTCGACGACCGCGGCGGCCATGGTCCAGCTGTTCTTTCGCGCTTCCGCCAGCGCCGCGGCCGCCGCCTTCTTGGCCGCGTCGGCGTTGATCGACATCCCGTACGGATTGGGGAGCTGTGCGTACGCTTCGACCGGCGCCGAGGGCCAGGACGAGCGTTCCGACGAGCGCCCGCAGATGTGCACGTGACATGGAGCCTCCTTTGTGAAGATGATCTTATGCGCGTTCAACGACAATCAGCGGCAGTCTCGCGCGCTCCACGAAGCCCATGCCCGCGTAGAGTGCGTGCGCCCTGGTATTGGTTTCCTGAAGGTGGAGGAACGAGGTCAGCCCTTCCTCGCGGATGGCGTTGACCAGATGCGCCACGAGCAGGCGCGCGTACCCGCGTCCCTGGTGATCAGGATGCGTACAGACCGCGCTGATCTCGCGATAGCCCGGCAGATGCATCCGCTGTCCGGCCATCGCCACGAGCTGACCGCCAATCCGAATGCCGAGGTAAGTCCCGAGCGTATACGTCCGGTTGCGAAACGGTCCGGGTTGCGTGATGACGGCGAGTGCCACCATGTCTTGCGCATCGATGTCAGTCAGTGGGACGACGTTGACCGTGAGGCGGGGTGGTTCGAGGTGACGCGGACCGATCATCTGCACCAGTCGTCGTTCCATCGTGACTCGGAGACTCGGTGGGACGAGCGGCGCCAGGTGCTCGACCGTCGCCGGGAACGACAGCCACTCGCCTTCGGGTACCAGCGGATCGATGGCCGCAGCTGTTGACGCGTGACAACGGCCGACGGCCGCGATCTGGGCAACGTCTGTCGGATATCGCTTGACGAGGTCGCCACCGAGGGCAAGGTGAGCCTGGTAGGTCGTGAGTGCCGACCACGCGGGGTTGTCGAGCGCGATCGCCTCCGTCACGCGCCTCACACTAACACGTTCCGGCGTATACTGATTCTCTGAAGAGCCTGCTGACTGCGTGGGGGCGTGTGCTGACGGGCTACCGCCCTTCGCTCGCGATTGAGATCACACGCGAATGTCCGCTGCGCTGCCCGGGCTGCTACGCGTACGGCGACGATCACCTCGGCGGCCAGGCCACGTTACGCCAGCTTCACGACTACACGGGACAGCCGCTGATCGATGGCGTGTTGCAGCTCGTCGATGAGCATCGGCCGCTGCACGTCTCCATCGTTGGCGGCGAACCGCTCGTTCGATATCGGGAGCTCGACAGCATCCTGCCGGCGTTGTCGGCGCGCGGACTCTACGTCCAGCTTGTGACCAGTGCCGTCCGCGAGATTCCGCAGGCCTGGCACGGCATCCCGCTACTGAGAATCGTCGTATCGATCGACGGCCTGCCGCAGGAGCACGACGCGCGTCGGGCGCCGGCGACCTACGACCGTATTCTGAAGCACATCCGAGGCCACAACATCACCGTCCACTGCACTGTCACTCGTCAACAGGTGCGTCGACCAGGCTACGTGGAAGAGTTCCTCCGGTTCTGGTCGGACCGTGAAGAAGTCGATACGATCTGGATCAGTCTGTACACGCCGCAGGTCGGCGAGGTCTCGGACGAAATCCTGAGGGTCGAGGATCGCGCGCGCGTCATCGCAGACCTTCGGGCCTTGCGCAACAGGTTCGACAAGCTCGAGATGCCCAACGAGGCGCTGGACGTGTACGCCGATCCGGTGCAGTCGCCCGAGCAGTGCCTGTTCGCGAGGACGACGCACAGCGTGTCGGCCGATCTGAAGACCAAGATCACCCCGTGCATGTTTGGTGGAACGCCTGACTGCTCGAATTGCGGGTGTCTGGCATCCGCGGGGCTGGCTGCGATCGGGCGGTACCAACTGCTTGGGGTCATTCCCGTTGGCGCCCTCTTCCACGCATCAGTGGCCGTTGGTGATCAGGCGAGGCGGTGGCGCAGACCGCTGCCGCAGCCAGTGGCTCCGGCAACCGCTGTGGAACAGTAACGGCGGACGCGCGCGTCATGAATCGCGCTGCGGCAATCCTTCGCAGAGCGGTCGGCGGTGTTCGAAAGCGCTGGACCCGCCGTCGCTATAAGGCTCAGGGACCCAGCATTCGCGCGCACTGGCAGGACTCGCTGCCCGGTGAAGTCGAGTTCTGGCGGAGGTTCGTCGACCGTCACGGTCCGTGGGCGCAGGAGCTTGCGCGGCGCCTCGATCCGAACGAGCCGCTTGAAGCCTGGGTTCGCGATCACCTCACCGCGCCCGCAGGCACGGCCGTCGAGATTCTCGACGTTGGCGCGGGCCCTCTCACGAGCCTCGGCAAGTCATGGCCAGGACGTCAGGTCCGCATCACGGCCATCGATCCGCTGGCCGTCGAGTACAACGCGCTGCTGCGTGAGAAAGGCGTCATGCCTCCGGTTCCGGTGGCGCACGGCGAGGCTGAAGATCTCCTGAGGTTGTTCGGCCCCGATCGTTTCGACCTCGTGCACTTCAACAACGCGCTGGACCACTGCCACGATCCGCTGGCGGCCATCGAACAAGCCGTCGCGGTCGTCAAGACCGGCGGGTATGTCCTGCTTCACCATCTGCGGCGCGAGGCCGACAACCGCGGCTACACCGGGCTGCATCAGTGGAACTTCGATGTCCGCGACGGGCGTTTTCTGATCAGCGATGCGTGGAAAGAGACCGACGTCACCCTCGCGCTTCAGAGTGTCGCCAGTGTTGAGGCGGCGTGCGAACAGGAGCAGGAGAATCCGGAACGCGTGTGGGTTCGAGCGGCCTTGCGGACACGCGATCGGTAGTTGTCCGGAATGGACCCGCGAAAAATGGTCGAGC
>CAVRXZ010000005.1:0-46547 GCA_963725105.1 uncultured Acidobacteriota bacterium | reverse complement strand
CTGCGACGCAGACTCGCGTGGCGGCCACTGCTAGCGACGGAAGACTCATCGTATCCCCCAGTATCCGAACGATTCTGAGCGATCAACCTTGCTCTCTTGTTGCCCTTTGGACGCAACAACTGCCGGCAAACCGCCGCCAAGGGCGACACAAAGCGAAGGCAAGATGGGCCGGTCTTCATCGGATGGATTGCTCAATCCGGCCGCCCCTCGCAACGAGCCGCAAAGGATGCCTAGCGTTTCCTTTTCCGCCTGTTAACCGGAGAGTTGCTGGTTTAAGTCCAGCCTGAGGAGCGAGTCTCCACGAACAACTTGCAAGTGGTAGGAATCTCGGGCTGTGCGAGTTGTGCCCAACTCTGTGCCCACTCTCAGCCGGTTACGTCCGAATCGCTCGCCGATGACCCTCAAACGGGCGAAGCGCAACGAGCATACTTTCTTGTGCTACTGAGTGAGGGTCTCATGGCGCGGCTGCGGCGCCCCCCTGTGTTAACAGAGCGAAGGCTGGCCGGCTGTCTGGGACGAGTTTCGCAACTATCTGTCGAGGAAGCTCTTGTAGTTCTGCTTGGTGACCAGCTCGAAGGGAATCCAGACGAACCGATCCATTCGTTCGCCTCGCGCGAGCGCAACCGCGGCGTCCACCGCGCCTTTCGCCTGGCCGCGGGCGTCTTGAAAAACCGTCACCGCTAACGTGCCCTTCACGAGCTCTGCGAGTCCATCAGGCGTGGCGTCCACTCCCCCGACGAGGATCTTGCCGTCGGGTATGCCCGCCTGCCGAATCGCCATGATGGCGCCGATCGCCATTTCGTCGTTGTTGGCGGCGACCGCATCGATCTGTGTTCCTGCGGTCAGCCAGTTGTTCATGAGATCGAGGCCGCGCTCGCGCTGAAAGTTGCCGACCTGTTTCTCGACGATGCGCATGCCGGGATACTTCGCCACGACCTGCTCGACCGCCTTGGTACGGAGCTGGGCTCCGTTCGACGTCAGTTCACCGACCATGATCGCGACGGTCCCTCGGTAGTTCATTAAGCGGGCGAGCTCTTCCATCTCGAGCGTTCCCGCCTGAAGTTCTTCGGAACCGACGAACACGACCCCGTCGGGCAGCGTCTCTTCGGCCGGACGGCGGTTCACATACACGATCGGCACGCCGGCTCCCCGAGCGATTTTCGTCATGCTCGGCGTGGCCGAGGAATCGGTCGCATTCACGATAATCGCGGCAGCCTCCTGCGCGACAAAATTTTCAATCTGGCTCAACTGCTTCCCGACGTCGCCTTGCGCGTCGGTGAACTGCAGCGCGACTCCGGGAAGCGTCTTCGCGTAATCCGTCATGGCCGTGCGAAGAATGGTGAGGAAGTTGTCGTCGAAATGCGCCATCGATACCCCAACCACCTGCTGGGGCGACCCGGATTTCCCACAGCCTGGCGCCCCAAGCAGAATCAGCAGAGCGGCAGCCATACCGGCACCCCGCACGATCAGCTGCGACACATTCCCTCCTTCATGCGACCGCTCCGCGATGGCGATAGCGATCGGCGACGACCGCGGCCACGATGACCCCGCCTTTCACGATGTCCTGGATGTACGCATCCAGGCCAATGAATGTGAACCCGCTTGTCATGATGCCCAGGATGACGGTTCCGATGACGGTGCCGGTGATGCGCCCGATGCCTCCCGACAGGCTCGTCCCGCCGATGACGGCGGCGGCAATCGCGTCGAGCTCGTATGACATGCCCATCCCGGCCTGCCCGCTTGCCGCACGCGCCGAGGTGACGACACCGCCGAGGCCCGAGAGCAGTCCAGCGACGGTGTAGACCACCATCAAATGTCTGCTGACACGGATCCCCGAAACGCGTGCCGCTTGCGCGTTGGCGCCGATGGCGTAGGTGTACTTCCCATATCGGGTGTGACGCAGAAGCACGTGAAAGACGATGGCTGTTACCAGGAAGATAAGGACGGGGACCCCACCTTCTCCGATCGTCGTGTAGCCCTCGGTCAGCATGCTCACTGGCTGGCCCCTGGTGTAGTACCGCGCCAGACCGCGTGCGCTCACCATCATCCCGAGTGTGGCGATGAACGGCGGGATTCCCGTGTAGGCGATGAGGCTGCCGTTGGCGAGGCCGGCCAGCGCACCGGTCAGGAGGCCAGCGGTTACCGGTACGAAGACTGGCAGATCGGTCAGCGACGGGAACACCGCGCGCGCAGTCGGTGTCTGCGCGAAACTGGCGGCAATCATCGCCGACAACGCGACGATCGACCCGGACGACAAATCGATGCCGCCCGTCAAGATCACCTGCGTCACGCCGACGGCCAGCAGACCGATGATCGAGACCTGCAGGACCATGACGAGCAGGCGCTGTCCGCTGAAGAGAAAGCTCGCGCCTCGAACGCTCCAGCCGACGGCTTCGAAGCCCAGCGCGATGCCCATGAGAACCAGGAGAATCCCGGCCTCGTGCGACAGTCTCCGGTTCGTCAATGGGCAGCCAGCCTCATGAGGTCAACCTGATTGGCTTCGCGGCGATCGAGAATCCCGGCGGTCCGGCCATCCCGCATGACCATCACGCGGTCGCTCATGCCGAGAATCTCCGGCATCTCCGACGAGATCATGACGACGGCCGCGCCTTCTGCCGCAAGGCTGGAAATCAGCCGATGAATATCGGCCTTCGCTCCCACGTCAATGCCGCGCGTCGGCTCATCCAGAATCAGAATCCGTGGAGATGTCAACAACCATCGGCCGACCAGCACCTTCTGCTGGTTGCCGCCGCTGAGATTCCGAACCGGCTCGAAGAGGTCCGGCGTCTTCACGCGCAACGTGTCGGCCATTGCGCCGCATGCCGCCAGCAGCAACTTCTGCCTGACGAAGCCCATCTTGATGAACCGTCCGTTGAGCGACGTCACTTCCGTGTTGTCCTGAACGCTCAACGGCAGAAAGAGCCCGCTCATCTTCCGGTCCTCGGTGAGAAGCGCCATGCCTCGATGGATGGCCGTTGACGGGGAATCGACGGTCACCGGAACGCCGTCGATCAGGATCTCGCCGGACGTCGCCCGCCTCAGGCCGAATATGGTCTCCGCCACCTCGGTGCGCTTCGAGCCGACCAGTCCGGCAATGCCGAGGATTTCCCCCGCCCGCACGTCGAACGACACGTCAGAGAAGGTCCCGGTCAGCGACAGGTTCTTCACCGACAGCGCCACGTGCCCGGTCGGTGCGTTGCTTTTGGGAAACAGCTGCGTCAGCTCCCGGCCGACCATCATCGTGATCAGCCGGTCGCGGTCCACGCTCTCCACAGCAGCCGAGCCGACCATTCGGCCGTCACGCAGCACCGACACCTCGCCCGCGATTCTGAACACTTCGTTGATACGGTGCGTGATATAGATGACGGCGCTCCCGCGGGCCTTGAGGTCCGTCACGATCCTGACGAGTTGGTCCACTTCGCGCTCCGAGAGCGTCGAGGTGGGCTCGTCCATGATCAGGATGTCGGACTCGTGGGAGACGGCGCGCGCAATCTCGATCATCTGCTTGCCGGCAATCGTCAAGTCGGCGATCCGCTCGTCCGGATGGATGTCGATCTTCAGACCGGCAAGAAGCTCGCGTGTGCGCCGTGCGAGCGCGCGATGATCGACAAGCCCGATCCGGGTCAGCGGCTCGCGGCCGATCCAGATGTTCTCGGCGACCGTCATCGACGGCATCAGGTGCAGTTCCTGGTGGATCATCGCGGTCCGCCCGCGAATGGTGACGCGGCCGGCGTCCGGCCGGATCAGACCGGCGATGATCTTCATCAGCGTCGATTTGCCCGCGCCGTTCTCCCCTATGAGCGCGTGCACCGTGCCCGGCTTCACGCGCATCGACACGCCGTCCAGCGCGATTACGCCTGGAAAGGCCTTTCGCACCTCCTCCACTTCGAGCAAATACGTCATGAGGCTCGGATACACTAGCACTCTTGACCATGACATCGAAGTCGCGCATCCGGTTGAAGGTGGGGGTTGTCGGTCTGGGCCGACTCGGCAAAGTGTACGTTCGCGATCTCGCCGGTCGAATTCCCGAAACGATCGTCGCGGCGGTCGCAGACATCGATCGCGCACTCGCCGACCAGATCGCGGAAGAGTTCGACGTGCCCAAGGCCTATGGCTCCGCCGAAGACTTGATGGCCGACCGAGAGGTCGATGCCGTGGTCGTGGTCAGCCCGACCCATACGCACCGCGAGATCGTCGTCGCCGCCGCACAGTCCGGAAAACCCACGTTCTGCGAGAAACCGCCCGCGCTCAGTCTTGCCGAATGCGCAGCGATGTCGGACGCCGTCAACAAGTCGGGAACGTTCTTTCAGATGGGTTTCATGCGCCGCTTCGATCCCGGATATGCGGCGGCGAAGGAGCAGATTGCCCAGGGCGCGATTGGGAGACCGCTGGTCTTCAAATCGACGTCGCGTGATCCGTTCCGTCCGAGCCTGGAGTACGCGAATCCGGCGAGCAGTGGCGGCATCATGGTCGATATGGGCATCCACGATTTCGATCTCGCTCGCTGGTTCATGGGAGACGTTGAGACCGTGTCAGCGGTCGGGGCGGTGCTGGCCTATCCCGAAATGGCGTCGATCGGCGACATCGACAACGCAATCGTCACGCTAGTGTTCGCGGACGGACGTCTTGGCGTGATCGATCTCACGCGAAAGGGCGTGTACGGGTATGACATCAGCACTGACCTGCTTGGGGATGCCGGCATGGTGCGCGTCGGCTATCTCCGCGAGACGCCGATCTTCACAATGACGAAGAACAACATTGCGCACGACACCGTGCCGTATTTCATGGAACGGTTCGAGCGCGCCTACACGGCGCAGTTGCAGAATTTCGCTCAGAACGTCCTGCAGGATCGACCACCGGCGGTCGTGATCGGTGACGGCGTGGAGGCGCTTCGCATCGCCCTCGCTGCTACCGCGGCCTGCCGCACCGGTCAGCCGGTCAGAGTCCAAAGCATTCAGTGACGTTAAACGCATCGACAACCATAACAAGGAGGTGCCATGCGCAGGGTGATCTTGGCCTCGATCGCGGGAATGCTGATCGTTCCGTTCTTTGTGACGGCGCGCGCGCAGGCGCCTGCTGGGCCCGCGTCTGCGAGCAAGTTACTCGTCGACAACGATCGGGTACGAATTCAGCGGCTCTCCGTTCCGGCAGGCTTCCGCGAGACGCTGCAGGTCGTCCCGAACGACCAGATCGCCATCCAGGTGACGCCCGGCCAACTGGAGGTGGTGATCAGCGGCCAGAAGACCGTCGGTCGGATCGAGCCGGGGACCGCGTTCTATGTGCCGAAGAACGCGCCGCATCAGTTCCTCAATATGGGCCAGGCGCCGTACGATGTCGTCGTCGTGATGCTCAAGTAGCAGCGACAATCCCGTCGGACCGCGTCTGCCTCCATTGCCGTCGCTACTTGGCTCGGGTGCCGAACTTCTCGTTTTCCAAACAGACTTCATCGATCAGCTCTGTGTTCACCACGATGCGCTCCTTCAACGTCACGCTCCACGGCTTCGTGTACGCCTTGGGGTCATCGACCGTGACCCTGATTTCGAGATGTCCGAAGTCCGGCCGCCGGATCTCCTCTCGAACCTTGGCGGCCTCGGTGAGCACGCTGCCACTCCAGTCGATCCACGTATCGTCGCGCAGCCCGATCGTGTCGATCACGAAGGTATCGCCGGACCACTTCGCTGATGAATATCCTTGCCACGTTGGGTTCGGATCTTTCGGAAGCGGCCTTCCATCTGTGAATACCTGACGATATCCGGCATTCATTTCATTCAGGACCACCAAGAGACTGGGCGCTTGGACGAACTTCAACAAATGGGGCAGCCCGTAGGCTCGTAGAAAGTTATCGGGCAGGCATCGGATGTGGGGATCGTCGATCGCGTTGTTCTCGGTGCGCTCCTTGACGATCGGCACCAGCCACGGTTGGTAAGGCAGACCGCCTGGAAGATCGACCCCGATGTTCGCCATCTGGTGGGAGCCGCTGACGACGCGGGGGTCGCCGGGGCCCTGCGCTTCGCGGGAACTCTGCGACGTTGCGACGTTGTTTCGTGCCGCGGGGCTTGACAGCACGCCGGCTGGGAGGATATTCGGTTCTGCGGTCGTCCAAATTCCTGAAAAATCCGGCTTCCCGTCAGTCATTCGCGGCGGTGGGGCCGACATGTCCACCGCGCCGTCAGCATTGCGCGGCGCTCCCGCAGTTGGATGCTGCAACCACTGGGCGGCCGCATCAGACGAGGCCAACAGGATAACGAGGAAAGCTGCCACGGCGTGCGTCAAGGACACCATGCGGCGAGCATACCCCTCATTAGCGGCCCCGCTCTTCCGCGCGAGTTCCTGCGAGGATGAAACCCATGCCGTAGTTGCCCTCATGGCAGGCGACCTCGAATAGAGGACCCTTGGTCCGGTCCATCGACTGCTCGATCGTCCAGCTGCGAGTGAAGACCGTTGGATCCTCGATCGTCGCCTGGTACGTCAACGTCGTGGCATCGGCACGCGTGAAGCGCTCGACGATGCGAAGGTTCTGGTCGCTGAGGCCGCCCAGGAATCCCACGCCGAATCGGCTCTTGTCGTTGAACTTGAGGTTGGTCGTCTCGACCACCAATGTGTCGCCTTCCCAACGTCCCCGCGAGTCCCCCGTCCACTGCTGAATCTTCTTCGACAGATGTGGCCGTCCGTCCAAGGGGATGACGCGGACGTCGTGGTTCATTTCGACGAGAATCGTCACATAACCCGGAGTCTGGAGAATCGAGTAGTTGTTGTTGTACGGCTCGGGCAGCATCGGCACCGTCGCGCCGAACAGGAGGCAGCGTTCGGTCAACCATCGGCTTTCCGGACCGTCGGCCGGGCGGACAGCTTCTTCTATTTGTCGTGCGTCCACTCTTCGTTGCGCGTCTGGCAAGAACGGAGGGATTCGTCCGTCCTTTGGCTCGATGATGAGCGAGGTGCGCCGGCTTTTTACGCTCTTGCCCCGCTCGAAGTACACGTCGTTGTACGCACCCACGTCGCCCGGCCGGCCGGGACGATCGGCGTTGGTCTGTTCGATTCGTGTCTTCTCGTATTTTTCCGCTTCCTCTGCCGTGAAGAACTCCTTGCCCGCGAGCTCCGGCGGCCGCTGCAGGACGGTCAGCGTCGCGTTCGTCCAGAGCCCCGAAAGATCCGGATCTCCCCACGGGGTGCGCGGAACAACGCCTCGGCCTTGAGCGCTGACAAGCGTCGGCACGAGGGACAACGTCGTCAGCGTAATGGCGGCGAACAACCGATGCACCATCGAAGCCTCCTGGACATCCCCATCTTACTGGGGCCCGAGGGCAATGTCGGCGTTGGGGAAGACCTCGGTGGCAATACAGCATGGCATCATTCCCAACTGGAATGGCGCGCGCAGACGGCTGAGGAACAATGCCGGGATGCGGCGGTGGGATGGGGAAGAAAGATAGGATGTGCCACATGTCGCTGCGATGCGCGTCATTCGTCACCAGCACCACTATCGTCCTGCTCGGCGTCGGAGAGTTGAAGGTTGCTGCCCAGCAAGCCCCGGCCAGCCAGCCGACGTCCCTCGTGTTCGACGCTTATACGCTAGGCTCGTGCAATCCGAACCGGCAGCCGCAAGGCAATTGTCCCCCGGCGAGTTGATCCGGGTGCGCCTCGTGCCGCTCGCGACGGGGCTCGAGATGCCCCGACATGTCGCGTTTCTACCGAGCGGCCGCGACCTGCTGATCGCTGAGACTCCAGGCACGTTGCGCCTCCTGCGCGCCGGCGAGCGCGAAGCGGTTGTGGTGAACGGGTGGCCGCCCGCGTCGCTCGAGGCGGGGAGCCTGCAGTCGGTGCTCGTGCATCCTCGCTTCGAGCAGAATCATTTCATCTACCTCAGCTACGTGAAGCGCCGCGCGGATGGCCTCACCACCGTCGCCCTCGCCCGCGGTCAGTTGCAGGACACCACGGTGAGCGACGTCACGGAGCTGTTCGTGGCCGAGGGATGGGTGATGGGCGGACCGGTTGCCGCGCGCGCCGAATTCGGGCCCGACGGCATGGTGTCCTGACCCTCAACGATCACGACCGTTTCTTCGCGACGAACGATATGAGCGTGCGCATGCTCGCGCAGGACCTCGGGAGCGACGTGGCAAGTCATGCGTCTTCGCGATGACGGCAGCGTGCCGTCCGACAACCCGTTCGTCGGCCGCGCGGGCGCGCGGCCCGAGATTTACACCTACGGACATCGGAATGTCACCGGCCTGGCGTGGCACCCCGACACGGGCGCGCTCTGGGCCACGGAGATCGGTCCGATGGGCGGCGACGAGCTCAACATCCTCCGCCCGGGCCACAACTACGGCTGGCCATTCGTGTCGCTCGGCAAGATCTACAACGAGCAGCCGGTCTCCGAGCAGCAGTGGTTCCGTCCCGGCATGGACATGCCCGAGATGTACTGGACGCCCTCCATCAGTCCCTCCAGCGTCGTCTTCTATACAGGCGACAAGTTCCCGGCGTGGAAGGGGCACCTGTTCATCGGCGCTCTGAACGGACAGATGCTGCAGCGCGTCGCCTTCAAGCAGCCCGAGCCACAAGGCGAGCGGCGCGAAGCGATGTTCATCCCGCTCAACCGGCGATTTCGGCACGTGGTGCAGGGACCCGACGGCAACTTGTACGTCGCGACGGAGCGGTTCGGCGAGGACAAGAGCGGCACCATCTTCCGGATCGAGCCGGCCGACGCGAAATAGACGGGAGGACACGCGTCCGGTCGCATGGTCGCCCCACCGAATAGATGGTGAACGACATGGTCGTCCGCAAAATCAACGCGTCGCCGACCCGATGCCATCGTCGTCGTCACTCGAATTCAGGTCGAGTGGAGGTGAATGCATCGCTGAGATCACGATTCAACGATGGGCTGCGCCTGGCTGAAGACGCTCAAGAAGCGCCATGACGAACTCCTCGCCCTCCGCAATGACAACGCGCACCGGGAGCGGCGCTTCTACGGCGCCTCTGCCGACAAGGAAATCGTCAAGGAACCGGTGTACAACGTCAAGGTGCTCGACCGGATCGTCACGACGGTCGCTCGCGAGATCCGATTGCTCGAGCAAGCATTGAAGGCCACGAACGCGAAGACATCGATCGACGGCTACGACCAGGACGACGCCGTGCTGGGCGAGTTGGCCTGAGCAGGCGCGGAACACTTTGTGGGGAAGGCCGGAGGGGCGTGCGGTCTCGTGGGTCTGGCTCTCAGCCCACTCTAAACATCGATGAGACTCCCACCGTCTGGAAAACGGACCTTCGCTGATGGTTCGTGGTGGATGGTAGGTCAGCGGAGGCGCGCAAGCGCTGACGCACTGTGCAACGCTCGTTGGTTGTTTCACCGGACCGCGGACCTTGGGCTTTCCCCTCCAGAGATGTGTTCAGCGGGTCGTGCGGGAACCTTTCTTGGCCTTGCTCCTGCCTCGATCGCGACTCGTCGACGGCCTCGCGTTGGCGGCCGGCGCCTGACTCACGAGCGGGTACTACTCAGGGTGCACAATGGACTCGACGGCGAGATCGATATCCAGGTCAGGCCAGTACAAGTGATGCGGGGTCGGCAGCTGCACGTTCGTGATCGCTCGAATCGACGCCTCCCGAAACCACGGAAACTGCTGGAACGCGACGAACAGCTCCTGCTCGTCGACGATCAGCCAGAACCCGTGGGCCGAGACGTTGGTCACTTCAGCCGGGGAAGTGCTTCGCCCAAGCGTGCCGGATCTCATCAAGATGCTCCTCAACTAGTTTCTGGGCCTCGGCCACCTGTTTCGGCTTCAGGCCGTAGTTGGCATGAAGCGCCACGGTCGGTTCAATCCAGAACTGGTCTCGCGAGTCACGTGGAAAAGCCGCACGCCCTCTCAAAGTCCCCCTCTCTCACGCGGACCATCGCGCGACAGTACGACCTGTTTCAGACCTCCCTGGAATCACTCCAGAAGGACCGCAAGTTCTTGAACTATGGGTACACGGTCTCGGGCACCGAGACCTACGAAGTGCGCCAGCAGCGCCTCTGCCACGAGGTGTTCGAGGCGGCTGAGATCGGCAAAACCGACGTCCTCGTCGACGTCGGTTTCGGAAGCGGCGAACAGGACTTCCTCTTGTCGAATGCATGCGAGTTCAGGCGCTTGATTGGCTTCAACATCTCCGAACAACAGGTTCGCTACGCCAACGAGCGGGCGATACGCGAAGGCCTAGCACACAAGCTTTCGTTCGAACTGGGAGAAGCCGAGCATCTTGCCGGTGTCGAGGGATCGTCCGTCGACCGGGTCCTGGCGATCGAGTGCGCGTTCTACTTCGACCGGCCGCGCTTCTACGAGCGTGCAGCGCAAGTCCTGAAGCCTGGCGGCCTGATGGTCCTGGCCGACATCGCTCTCGCCGATTGTGCCGCGTTCCTGACGCGACGGACCGAGGACCTGCGACGGGTGGGCACCGCTTCGTCGAACCGCACCGCGTGGGAGAGGCATTTCCGCACCCGATCCGTGCGCCGCATCAATGAGCACACCCGGCCAGGCGCCCAGATGACCGTCTGGCAGATCCTCAAGACCGCACCGTTCTCGCGTCTGAGTGCCGCCGAACGCCACGAGTGGCTGAAGATGGCGTTCTCGTCTCAGCTCGTCGCGCTCGGTCTGCTGGTCAGCTTCGTCCAGTACGATCTGATCGTGCTCCAGAAGACGTAGTTCGTTGGCTCCTGCGTCGGCTGAAACGTGCCGAACAGGTGGTCCCAGATCGTCGTGCTGATGCCGAAGTTTACGATCTGTCGATGATGATGAATGTGATGGAGTCGCTCGAGTCGTCGCAAGTACGCGACGCGTGCGAGATCGCGGCCACGATGGTGTTGCCAGTGGTGCATGACGGCGAAATAGTTGTATCCCGCATACAGTCCGAAGACGAGAAGGGCGGCGATCCCGGCGCGCTAGCACAAGTTCGAGCAGCGCCCAGATCGCCAGCGCCCCGGTCATGACGACGAAGAGTGGCGTGCTGATTAGAGCTTTGGGCTGTGCGTGGTGTTGCGCGTGACCGCGCCTCACCATCGAGGCTGGGCCGTGCAGGGCCCACCGATGCACGACGTACTCGAACAGTCCATAAGACGCGAACCCGAGGATGATGACGCCGCCCGCTATGACCCACCGGCCGGAGAATCGATTGAGACCGAGGGCTAGAAACACCAACGCGGCGGCCAGGTCGCTGAACATCGCGACCCAGTAATTGGTAGAACTGTGAACCATCCGATCCAGGGTACCGGTCTGCATTCTCTCGGACCGACTGGCCATCAATCCACTCACTGTATACCCATTCGGAGGCAACTACCGCGTCGGCGGCCGCGCGTGTGTCTTCAGCATGGTGCAGTAGCAGCCGATTCGAACTGAGGTACGCGCGCGGGGCGCGCTACCAAGCCGCCTTGTACAACCCCGGCTCGGCGCCCAGGCGATCGCGGCGGTAGATCTCACCGCCCGATTCAACCGCCCATGTCAACGCCACATCCAGGGCTTCGGCGAATGAGTGGAGGGTCTGTGACGTTTGACCTTCAGCGGTGACGGACCAGAGTTCCTCACGTCGGCCGTGCGCGCGGCTGGACAGGGCGTACATGGGCAATCCCAGCCCGTCGTCGTCGTGCACTCGGCTCATCAGGACGTCGCGAGCAGTCACGCAGGCAGTGTAGCCGGTAACGGTGTGCGCGGCATGATGGCGTTTGCTTGTCAACCCCGGGCCCCTACGCCGCGCCGACGGCATGTCCCGCCGGGACAACCCGCATATACTGTGAGGTGCGCCACGTGCAGCCCCGTTGTTCCACATGCCGCTCGACGCACCTCGTGCGTGCGCTGGTCCATGATGCGGCGCCCCTTCACACAATCGCGTTCGCTTGAAGGAACGAGGCCGAGCGATGTTGCGCTCAGGCCGGTCGCGCATGCGGTGTCGCCCTCGAAACAGCCGTACGCCGACTCGTCGCGCGTCCATGACGAGGCCGTGACGGATGGGCAACTGAGGAGGAGTCGTCGGTGAGCCTTCGGTCGCTGTTGTCGGTGTTTTCGAGCGACCTGGCCATCGATCTGGGCACGGCCAACACCTGCGTGTACGCGCGCGGCGAAGGCATCGTCGTCAACGAGCCGTCCATCGTTGCCATCAACACGGTGACGGGACGCGTCGAGGCGGTCGGGAAAGCCGCCAAGGACATGCTCGGCCGGACGCCGGGGAATATCGTCGTGATCAAGCCGATGAAGGACGGTGTCATCGCCGACTTCGAGGTCACGGAGAAGATGTTGACCTACTTCATCAAGAAGGCGCACCACGGCTCCGTCTGGGTGCGCCCGCGCATCGTCATCGGCGTCCCCTCGGAGATTACGCCGGTGGAGAAGCGCGCGGTGAAGGATAGCGCGTACCGCGCCAAGGCCAGTGAGGTGCACCTCGTCGAGGAGGCGATGGCGGCG
The DNA here is from genome assembly GCA_963725105.1 of uncultured Acidobacteriota bacterium. GTDB lineage: Bacteria > Acidobacteriota > Vicinamibacteria > Vicinamibacterales > CAVVIG01 > CAVRXZ01. The sequence continues at coordinate 34,128 of CAVRXZ010000005.1, read as the reverse complement.
GCGATCGGTGCCGGCATGCCCATCACCGAGCCGTGCGGCAATATGATCGTGGACATCGGCGGCGGCACGACCGACATCGCCGTCATCTCGCTGGCCGGGATCGTCTACAGCAAAGCCGTCCGCGTCGCTGGCAACGCGATGGACGAGGCGATCATTCATTACGTCAAGAAAACCTACAATCTGCTCATTGGCGAGCGGACCGCCGAGGCGATCAAAATCGACGTCGGCTCCGCCTTCCCCCTCCCCGAGCGGATCACCATGGAGATCAAGGGACGCCATCTGATCGAAAGCGTGCCGAAAACGATCGTGATCGGCGACGAGGAGATTCGCAAGGCGCTCGCCGAGACGGTGACGGTCATTGTCGACGCCGTGCACGCGGCGCTCGAGCGGACGCCGCCCGAGCTGTCCGCGGACATCGTCGATCGTGGGATCCTGCTGACCGGTGGCGGATCGATGCTGCGGAGCCTCGACAAACGGCTGCGCGAGGAGACGGGCCTGCCGGTTGCGATGGCCGAAGACCCGTTGTCGTCGGTCGTGCTCGGCGCGGGCAAGATGCTGTCGGATTTCAACCTCCTCAGGAGGATTTCGATCGATTGAGGGCCTCGCGCTCGCAGCATCCACAGCAGCGCGCCCGTTGACGCCCACGATTGTGGCTCCGGTTTCCGCCTCGTGTGAGAACGGCTCGTCGCTCATGACGTCAACCGTTACCGGCGAGCGAGCGTGAGGTACATCCTGACGACGGCTTCCCCTCGTTCCGTGATCGCGACGTGATCGATCGGCTCGACCTCGCGGATCAAGCCTTGCCGTATCAGCGTCTCGGCCAGACGCTTCAGCTCCTGCAGCGGGAGCACGAGCGTACGGGCAGCCCCCTCGTCCAGCGCCACGTCCCGGGCATCGAAGACGAAGCGCAGCACCTTGCGAGCGTCCCAGTCATTGGCAATCGGCACGTGAATCACCTCTCGCGATCAGATCGTCGCCCGGCAGTCAGTCACCGCGAGCCGCCCATCGCAGCTTGGCAGACGCGGCCCGAGCGTTTGCACGCACTTCCTCCCTCGACGGGCGAACCACTTCATCCGCAATCACCGCGTACGTTCCGTCGCGCCGGCCCGCGTCGAAGGCTTTCTTCACGCGCCGATCTTCTCCGGAGTGAAAAGTCAGGATCGCGACGCGTCCGCCCGGCGCGAGGCAGAGCGGCAAATTCCGCAAGAGCGCGTCGAGCGCCGAGAACTCGTCGTTGACGGCGATGCGCAGCGCCTGGAACGTGCGGCGGATCGACGCCTCCACCTCACGCTTGCCCGTCCGCGGGAGCGCTGTCGTGATGCCGGCGCCGACGCTTCGGCACACCTCCTCCGTCGTCACCATCGGCCGCTGCTTCAGGATGCCCGCGATGAGCGCCGCGTGCGGCTCGTCAGCGTTCTCCTCGAGCAAGCGCGTGAGCCTCTCCAGGTTCAGGTGCGTGAGCAGACGCGACGCCGGCTCGCCGTGCGACGGGTTCATGCGCATGTCGAGCGGTCCGGACTCCTTGAAGGTGAACCCGCGGTCGGGGTTGTCGAGCTGCATCGACGAGACGCCGAGGTCGGCGAGAATCACGTCCGCGCCAGCGAGGCCTTCGGCGGCCAACACCTGCGGCAGGCCAGCGAAGTTGCTCCGGTGTGTCACCAAACACTCGGCACCAAATCCGGCCGCCTTCAGTCGATCTCGCCTGTACGCGGCAACTCGAGCGGATCGACGTCGAGTCCGATGAGCCGCCCGCCCGGCCTGATGCGTTCGAGGATCGCCTGCGCGTGGCCGCCGAAGCCGAGTGTGCAGTCGACCGCGACGTCTCCGGCCTTCGGCGCCAGCACGCACAGCACCTCGCCGACCATGATCGGCCGGTGCATGCCTGCCGGCGTCTTGCCCGACTGAATGACTTTCTGAACCTCCGACGTGTAGCGCTCGGGGTTCCGCTCCTTGTACTTCTCGTGGAATTTGCGTGGATTCCGGCCGGGATAGCGGGGGCGCCGTCGCCTCGGCGGTTCGCTCGTATCCATGGACTAGATGCCCAGATACGAATCGAGCGGAGCTCCCTCATGCTCGCCCCCGGCTGGGAGAGGGGACTCGGACTCCTCACGATGGCCGTCCGGCTGATTGCCCAGGTGAACGTCGTCGTCAGCCATCTTCAATTCACGACGTGCGGACTTCTGTCACACGCCTATTAATTGATTTGTCGAGTTCGCCCAAGTCTTCCCACGCTGCGGCAATGTCGAACTGCTTATCGAGTCTCGCTTGTTCGACGATATGCGAGCGCATGGTCGCGCTTCGGTAGATATCTTCAATCAATTGGGCTCGTTCTTCAGAATTCATATGGACCACAACAAGAAGGCTGATTCGATTTGTCGGTGCACGTGTGTCTGTTCCACGCGCCAGCGTATCACCGAAAACGACATCAGCGAAAAAACTGACGGATTTACGAGTGCTGGTCCGCGATCGGGCAGCGTCCCGCACATTGCGGCAAAGGCCGGCCAACCTACTGAATCTTGTCCAGGCCCTCGGTCAGTTCGATGTACGTGCCCCACGGATCGGTGATGAATGCGATGGAGACGTTGAGTTCTGGCACCTGTCTCACGTTCACCGGCTTGATCCCCATCGCTTCCACCTTCTTCAGGAACTCGGGGAGATTGTGGATCTCGAATCCGATGTGATCCACGACGCGACCTTGCGTGCCGACAACGGGAGTCGTTGATGGAGAGAAGGCGAGGCCAACGCCCGGCAAACTGGCCGAAGGAAACAGGCCGCCGGGAGCTCCGGCCTTTGCTTCAAATACCTTGACGTACCACGCTTGCATGTCCTCGTTTTGCTGCCCGAAAAAATGCACATGGTTCGCCACGATGGGCACCCTCTGCTCTTTGTTCTCGACAATCTCCACCTTCAGATCGTCGGGGCCAAGCACGTAGGCGAGGCCGATGGTGCGACCGGGGTAGTTCCCGATGTCATCCTTCACTTCCAGGTTCGAAGCGCCTTCTTCACGCGTCACGATCCGATAGCCGTTGGCCTTCAGGTTGTCGAGCGTCTGCCGGAGATTGGGTACCGTGAAACCCAGATGATTGACGGTCGTTCCTCGATTGCCGCCGGTCGGCTTCTGCTCACGCAGGAAGACGAGGGCGTTCGGGAATTTGACGATCTCGCGGCCAGCGAGCGTCACGGGAACCCCGCCCAGCATGTCGACGAAGAACTTCTTCTGCTCCGCGATGCTCGTCACATTGAGGTGATGATGGCCGTACGTGATCGGCGCCTCCCTGGCTGCGAGCAGCTGCGCAGAAGCATTCGACGCACCGGCGACCCACGAAAGCACCAGCACGATGGACACCACGTTGAGCTTCATGTGTTCTCCTCATGAGTCCGGGTTGACATCACACAGCCGACTCACGTGCCGAAATCGTATACGACCTTCGAACGTCAGATCCACGGCAGAATGGCCCGTGCCACAGCCATGCTGTTTCCCTCGTGTAAACGGGCTCCAGGAAGTCGGGCGCGGCCGTTTCAGTCAACAGGCCGAAATGTAGTATCATCACTACATGCGTCTCGGACTTCGCGAAGCCAACCAGCGTTTCTCGAAAGCGATTAAGGCCGTGAGAGCCGGAAGGGAGGTCATCCTGACCGACCGCGGGCACCCGATTGCCGTGATCAAGCCTATCAAAGATGAAGACGCCGAAGAGGCCACGTTTCAAGCGATGGTTGATGAGGGTTTGATCATCCGAGCTGCTCGGAAGGGGCCTATGCCAACACCCAGTTGGCGCCCGGTCAAGGTCAAAGGCAAGCCGTTCTCTCAGACCGTCATCGAAGATCGTCAGGATAGGGCGTAGCCATGTGGACGTACTTCGACACCAGCGCGCTCGTGAAGCGATACGTCGATGAGGCCGGTCACCGCGAGGTCTTGCGGCTTCTCCGGCGACACGAATGCGTGATATCGGCGGTGCTGCCGGTTGAGCTGAGGAGCGGTCTGAGGCGCCGCGTGGCAGACGGCTCGCTCGACGCAGCACGGCTTCCAGCGATACTCAAGCACATCGCGGCCGACCGCCCTTACTGGACGCTCGTCGAAGTCGGAATCGACGTTCTCGTAGCAGCTGAAACACTCGTCGCAGCACACCCCATTCGAACTCTTGAAGCTATTCACGTGGCTTCGGCGCAACTGTTCGCTACGCGCACATCGATGCCGGGGCTGACGTTTGTGAGCGCCGACAAACGACAGACGGAAACAGCGGTGGCTGTCGGCCTGGCCGCCCGGCATGTCGTGTGAGAGCGTCGTTGATGTAGCGTGAACAACAAGGACCTGGCGAATTAGCGCTCAGCGGTCCGACGCGGGTCGCCCGACGCGGCGCGACCGGGCGTTTCACAGACAGTACGCCTCGAACGCTTCGGCGATGCCGCCGCACGAGCGTGTTTGTCGAACAGCTGCACCCCGTTGAGTGCGCCGCCCTTCAGCCCGGCAATGACGAGATCGGTGATGACCCGCGCGTAGTTGTCAGGATCAAAGGGCGGAAGTCGCTTGCAGACATACTGCGAGGAGACGCCCTGCATCGACGTCCAGATCACGTTGTACACGCTCCACGGGTCGAGTCCGCGTTCGAGTTCGCCGGCCTCAATGCAGTCGTCCAGGATCTCGCGGATGTGCGGGAGCATGGAGCTGGTGTAGTCGTGCAGGAATTCAAGCTTCAGCCCCGGCGTCGAACGATCGAGATAAAGCAGGTAGAAATACTCCGGGTACAGCTTCGCGTAGTCGAAGACCCCCGCAATGACATATCGCAGCCGCTCAAGCGGAGGAGTGCCGAGCGGACAACTTGTCTTTGTCTCGCGGCTCTTCAGCAATTGAAGCCCTTCTTCAGCGAGAGCGTTGAAGATGTCGTCCTTGGTGGGAAAGTAGCGGTAGAGCGCCGCGGCCGAGTACCCGATGTGGGACGCGATGCGCCGTATCGGGACGTTCCCGTACGCCAGCTTTGATGAACAGATCACGTGCGGCGTCGAGAATCGCCTGGCGCACGTGCTCTTTGCGGACCTTGCGTACTTTGCGTGCCTTGCGGACCTTGTTCACTACACCTAGGCCTTTACACCACGAAGATTAGCTCTTATACCACGAAGGCAAGGCACCATACCACGCAGGTAAGTCGTCATGCCATGCACGTAAGCGCCGATATCACGCGGCCTACTTCAACGCGTTCGCGCGGTGCCGGGCGACGAGTTGACAGTGAACAGCTTCTTCATGTATGAACTTTGTTCACACTCGGAACTTTGTTCACTCCTGTTTGTCCTCGGCCCTGGAAAGCCATCATGACAACGCGTCGAGACTTTCTGCACATGGCCTTGACCGCACCGCTTCTGCCGCCGTTCATGCGTACGCCCTCATCCGAGGGCCGCGCTGACGGCATCTTCGCGCACACGCGCCCCTGGTCCTTGTACACCGTCTTGTGCGACGAGCGGTTTGCCGAAAGCGAGGCGTTCGCCGAGGACATGTCGAGGGGCGGCACGTCAATCACACGATTTCGCGGCGACATCACCGACTTCTGGTACCGGGACCTGTCGCAGCGATGGAAAGCCGACGCGGTCGCCATTGCAGGTGTCACCACACATGGTCCGCTCTTCTGTCTCGAGCGGTGGGGCTGGGACCACGGGCTGCGGCTCGCGCAGCGTCAGGACCTCGCCACTGTGGGTGATAACGAGACGTTGATCGCGTGGGTGATCGCGCCACACCGGCGCAGTGAAAGGGTGTAGCGTGGCCATTCCTCCTGGAGTCAGCGCCGCCGACTGGACGAACGCCCTCAAGCAGTTCACTGACGTCGTTGGACCGCAGTGGGTGTTCACCTCGGACGAGGACGTCGCCCTCTATCGCGATGCCTATTCGCCGTTCTGGGGCGAACCCGAGGAGCGGCTCGTGTCGGCGGCCGTTGCCCCCGACACCGTCGAACAGGTGTCACAGGTCGTCAAGATTGCGAGCCGTTATCGCGTCCCGCTCTTTGCCATCTCTACAGGCAAGAACCTCGGGTACGGGGGCTCGGCTGGCAATCTCTCCGGGACTGTCATCGTCGATTTGAAGCGCATGAACCGGGTCATCGAAGTGGATGACGAGCGGTACTTCGCCATTGTCGAGCCTGGGGTCTCCTATTTCGATCTGTATCGACACATTCAAGAGCGGCAGCTGAAGGTCTGGATCGACATTCCCGATCCGGGATGGGGCAGCGTCGTCGGCAACTCGCTCGACCACGGTGTTGGCTACACGTACGGCGTGTACCGGGATCACTTTCAGGCCCACTGCGGTATGGAAGTGGTGATGCCTGACGGTGAGATCGTGCGCACGGGCATGGGCGCGCTTCCCGGCGCAAAGACATGGGGCGAATACCGCTACGGCTTCGGTCCGACGCTGGACGGGCTGTTCGCGCAGGGCAATGTCGGCATCGTGACGAAGATGGGGTTCCACCTTCTTCCCGCCCCCGAGGCTTATCAGACGAGCACGGTGACCGTGCCCAGGCGACGCGACATCATTCCGCTCGTGCACATCGTCAACGAACTGGAGTACTCGGGCGCGATCGGGATGCCGAACTACGGAGGCGCTTTCAGCCCATTCGGACCGCCCAATCCAGCGCTCGCCGCGCTGCTGAACCAACCGTCTATGCCTTCGGACGAAGAACTGGATCGATTCGCCGAGCAGCAGAATCGCGGCTACTGGCGTTGCGAGCTCCAGTGGTATGGGCCAGCGAGCGTGATCGCCGCGCAGATGGAATACGCGAAGGCGCGCTTGCGGACGATTCCGGGTGCGACATTCGCGGACGGCCCGCCGCTCCGTTTTCCGCTCACGGCCGATCAGCTGGAACGCGTGCATAAAGTGGCGATCGGTGTGCCGAACATGGCGATCTTCTCAATCGGAGCGAGGTCTCCGTTCAATCCGTCGCCGACTGATGGGCACCTCTGGTTCTCGCCGGTTATTCCCAAGAATGGTGCGGCGATCCTCGAAGCGCAACGCGTGTTCACGGACGTGTTTCGGCAGATGGGCATGCCACCCCTCGTGAATCCCTTCAGCGCGCCAGCGACGTGGATGCATCGCGCCTTTATTTTCATCATGGGGTTTCCGGTGTATCGCAACAATCCCGGCCAGAACAAGCGCACGCGCGATGTGTTCGACCGACTGATCAAGGTTGCTGCCGAGCACGGCTGGGGAGAATACCGGACGCCTCCGGCTTTTCAGGACGTCGTCATGGCGGCGTACTCCTTCAATAATCACGCTCTGCTGCGCGTCCACGAGACCATCAAAGACGCGCTCGATCCGAACGGCATCCTCGCTGCGGGGCGGGCGGGGATCTGGCCGAAGCATCTCCGAAAGGCACGCGGATGAAGACCATCGCAGTCGCAACGCTGGCTCTCATCCTCCTGACGTCAACCGGACCGGCAAACGCTCAGAATCCTCAGGCGGTGGACAAAGGCCGCGAGCTGTACCAGTACCTGGTGCGCCACCTGCCATGGGCGAGGTACTGGTTTTCCGGGAACGATCGCCCTTCAGACCAAATACGAAGGGAAGGTGCCGGCCCTGCTGGAGGACCGAACCAACCTGACGGCGGCAAACGTTCGTTTCTTTGTGCGGCGCGGCGTCTCGATCATGCCGTTCTTTCGCAAGACGGAAGTGAGCGACGCCGACCTGGACGCCATTGCCGCGTATTTGACGCGTCCGCGGTCCGCCTTACCATCAGAGTCTCCTAGTCCTCCACGCTGAAGAGTCTCGTGAATCCGTGCCTCAAAAATGAGCGCCTGCATCCGACTTTCAGCGTCACTTTGAGTTCTTGGAGGAGTAACCGATGCGCCGGTCTCTAGCCGTTCTTGCGATCGTGCTGGCCGTCTTCACTTCGACGGCGGCGGCACATCACTCGATTGCGATGTTCGACAATGTGAATCCCACGACCTTAACCGGTACGGTGAAGGAGTTCATCTGGGCAAATCCACATGGGCATCTCGTCATCGACGTGACGGAACGTCGGAACAGCAAAGGGCTGGTGGAAAACACATCGCCTGAAGAGTGGTACATCGAGCTCCACAGCACGGGGATCATGTTGCGGCGCGGATGGACACGCACATTTTTCAAGCCCGGTGAAAACGTCACCGTGACCGGCGGCCGCATGGTTGACGGTACGAAGATGATTCGGCTGGTCAACGGGGTCAAGGCAGATGGCACGAAGTTCTTTGGCGACGACTTCCGGCCGGAGGCGACGGGCAACAATCTGCCGTCGAGCAAGTGAGATGAGCGGGCGTCTGCGAATCGTCGTTGCGACGGGCCTCTTCGCAGGGGTCCTCGCCTGCGTTCCCCTCTTGCGCGCGCAGCCTGGTGTCTTTCCCGGAAACCTGAAAGCCGGGATCGAGCGGTTGCCGGAAGGCGTTGGCAAGGACACTTTGACGCGCCTGTGTACCCAATGTCATTCGGTCGAGCAGATTGTGAACACCAAGCGAACCGCGCGGCAATGGAAGGCGCTGGCGCAGCTGATGGCGTCGCGCATGTCCAGCGACCCCACGTCGGCTGATGTCGCACAGGTGGTCGACTACCTGCAGCGGAATCTCGTCCGTCCGGAATCGGCGGATGAGTCGAAGGCGACCGACCCGCTGCGCGAGCCGGACGCCAGGCTTCCGTTGTCGGTGGCGCGTGACCTGTCTGGATCGTGGATGACGACCACGTGGTACACGATGTTGAACATGGGGCCGGGCGCCGGTTTGCCTTCTGGCCGCGGCTTTCGCGCCATCGACAATCAGAAACTGACCGACGTCGATGCACGGACGGCGTGGGCGAAGGAGAAATCCAAGGACTGGACGATCTACAACGATCCGCTGTTGCGATGCTATTCACCCGGACCGATGGCCTACAACTCGCCGTATCCGTTCGAGGTGCTGAATTCGCCGAAGCGCATTACGCTCATTGCCGAGTACTTCCATGAGGTTCGACGCATCTATCTGGACGGCCGGGCGCACCCTCCCGACAACCCCAATCCGACGGTGATGGGCCATTCGATTGGCCGGTGGGATGGCGCGACGCTCGTGATCGATACGGCCAACTTCAGCGAAAGCGCTCCGTTCAGGGTGCCACACAGCGACCAGTACCACATGATCGAACGTGTGCGACGGGTACGCAACGGCGATTTGCTCGAGATCGACATTACGCTCGAGGATCCCATCGCCTATGTGCAGCCGCTGCACGGGATCTTCTACTTCAAGAAGGATCCGACGATCGAATTCACGGAATGGAATTGCGACGGCATGTTCGACTACCGGTCTCACCAGCCAACCGCGAAGCCAAACTGACCGAATGAGAGACCGCAACGGACGGCGAGCGCGTGAATCGATCGGAGCCCGTCCAATTTCTGAGGTGCGTCACATGAGCGCGCGTCTTATCGTTTCATCGTTTCTGCTCGCAGCCATACTGCTGGTCGCCGTCCCCGCGTCGTCACATCACAGCAACGCCTTCTACGACATCACCAAACGCGTGACCGTGACGGGTGTGGTCAAGGAATGGCGCTGGGTCAACCCTCACACGTGGCTGTACTTGGAGGTTGACGACGAGAAAGGGGGCAAAGTCGAGTGGCACGCCGAAGGGCGTGCGCCGGGCATTCTTTTGCGAGCCGGGTGGACGAGGACGTCAATGAAACCAGGCGAGACCGTGACCGTTGAGATGGGCCTGGCAAAAGATGGGAGTCCCACGGGCATCATATTCCGCGTGACGAAGGCCGATGGCACGGTTCTCGGTAACCAACCGAACCAAGCGAATCAATAAAGGTCATCATCATGGCGAAGAACATTCTTGTGGCGCTGGCGGTCGCTGCATTCATAGCCGCGCTGGGGTCTTCTAATGTCGTTCACGGGCAAGCAGGTCCCACGACCACGCCTTCGAGCGCGACGCCGCCCGATTTTTCTGGTGTGTACTTCCCGACTCGAGAAGGGGGCGGGGCGGTAACGGCTGGCGTCGTAACGGATGGGTCGAAAGGTCGCTTACCCGGCACGCCGCTGCTCAGGCCTGAGTACCTCGCGAAATGGGAGAAGGTCAGCAAGACGCGGGTGGCTGGATCGTACGAGTTCGACCTCCAAGTGCATTGTCTGCCGCCCGGGATGCCGGCGATGATGGCCATGCCCTACGGTTTCGAGATCTTGCAGACGAAGGACAAGATCTCGATCCTCAGCGAGTTGAACGACGCGTACCGGCGCATCTATCTCGACGGACGCGAGCCCTCGGCAAAAGTGCTCGGCGACGCGACGTACGCGGGATACTCGACCGGCCATTGGGAAGGCGACACGCTCGTCGTCGATACCGTCGCCCTGAATCCGATTTCGTATGTCGAGGGGTTCACACCCCATAGCGACGAGATGACGGTCAAAGAGCGGATTCGGTTCTTCGGGCCCGGTCTGCTCGAGGATGCCATCACCGTCACCGACCCGAAGGCGTTCACCGCGCCGTGGAGTGTCGTGCGCCATTACAAGAAAGCGGCGCCGCCCAACGACGAGATCCGGGAGTTTGCCTGCGCGGAAGTTTTTCTGTCGACGCCGATTCCGAAGTAAGCCGACGGGAGCGGATCATGAGCGCGATATCCCGTCACCCTCATTCCGACAGGGAAGGGTCCGTTTACGTTTGAGGAAGGAACATGAACGTTCGAGAGCGAGCGACCGTGTTTGTCGCAACGGGCGTGTGTATGGGGCTGCTGGGACTCGCGCCGCTCCGGGCGCACCACTCGATGGCGATGTACGACCAGAAGAACATCACGATCACCGGCATCGTCAAGCGCATCGACCTCGGGAATCCGCACAGCAAGTTCTACATCACCGTGACCGACGCCCAGGGCAACCAGGTGGAGTGGGTGCTCGAGGCCCAGCCGCTCGCCACGCTGACGGCCAACGGATGGTCGGCGACGACGATGAAAATTGGCGATAAGGTGACCGCCGCCGGGAAGCCCGGCGCGGAATGGCAAGCCTTTTATGCTCGTGCGCGCGTTTCAGTTGCCGGACGGCCGCACGATGTCGACCGATTTCAGTCTAGGACGGTAACGGAGTGTGGCGATGACGATACGGTTGAACGTGGCGACACTCCGCCTCGGCTTGGTGGCGGTGACCGCGTGCATGGTCGCTGTTGCCGTGGCGCCTCCATTTGCACAGGCGCAGGCCCGCGGCCAAGGGGCCCCGGCCACGCGGGGCTGCAATTTGCCGGAACCGTTTCCGTGTCCCGTCGCGCGAATCGTTGAGCTGACGGCGGAGCCCGCCACGATCAATCCGGGCGAGGCCGCGCATATCACCTGGGCGGCCGAAAACCCGTCGAACATGACCTTGACACCGGGGATCGGTCGCGCATTCGCACGCGGCACGGTGCGCGTCACACCGTTGGCAACGACGACCTACACGCTGCGGACGGAGGGCGGGCCGGACGGGCAGGTCGTGACAAGGTCGGTCACGGTGGTCGTCCGGGGCACGCAACCGGTGAAGGTAGCAGAAGACGCCACCCAGCCGAGGCCGACGCCGCGATTGCCCGATGGCAAACCGGACCTGCAAGGGGTCTGGTTCGGCGGTGACTTCGTTGGTGGGTTCACCGCTGGGTTCTTCGGTGGGCGCACCGCGATCGCAGTGCTTCCCGCCCCTGACGGATTGCCCAACCGGCCAACACCAAAACCCGGTCTCGACAATCTGCGGCGTCAGGAAACACGAGACGGGACGGGCGCCGGCTGTTTCGTGGAATCTGTTCCGGTGTATTTCGGGCCTGGCTACCACTTCCAGATCGTGCAGAACCCGCAGACGGTCGTCATGCTCGTCGAGCGGATGCACTTGCATCGGATCATCCAGATCGGCGCGGAACACTCTGCCGACGTGTTGAATGGTGAACGGCTCTCGTATCTCGGCTACTCGGTCGCGCGCTGGGAGGGAGATACCCTTGTCGTCGATACTCGAGGGTTCAATGACAAGGTGTACGTCGGCACCAATATCGGGTCGTTCACCGGCGGCTTCAAACACTCCCCGAAGCTGCACATGGTCGAGCGGTTTACTCGGGTGAACTACGACACGCTCGAAATCGATGTGATGCTCGAGGACCCCGATCTATTCGTCTCGCCGTGGCGGTCGGTGTCGCGACACGCCCTTCGTCCCGAGTTCAGCCGGATTGAAGAGTACATCTGCGACCAATCGCCCGACGCATACAAGCCGTTGCTCGAGGGAATCACGATAGAGCCCGTGGGCCAGCCGTCCGCTCCGCCGCCGACGGCCGCGCAACCGGAGCGACGTCGATGAGGACGTTCACCTCAAGGTGCCCATGCGTGTCGTGACACTCGTTCTCATCCTGTTGGCAGCGCCACTGGCCGTCCGCGCTCAGCAAAGCACACCATGGGGCGACCCGGATTTGCAGGGTATCTGGAGCAACCAGACACCCATCCCGCTCGAGCGGCCGTCGGCGCTGGCGGACAAGGCGACGTTCACCGAAGCGGAGGCTGCGGACGTCGAGCGAACGCAGTTGCAAGACATCCTGAAGGCCGTCGCCGGCGCAGTGCCTCTGAGCGGCGAACTGAACCCGATCTGGCTGGAGACGCAGAAGGGCAAGGTCGGCCCGGGCCGGCACACGTCGCTTGTGGTCGATCCGCCGGACGGCCGAATTCCGTTCACGCCCGAGGGACGGACACGGTGGGATGCGACGCCGAGCCTCGAAGGGCAAGTCCGTGGACGGCGAATGGCCGCCAACGGACCGGAGGATCGCCCTATGGACGAGCGCTGCATCTTGACAGACGGGCTCTTCGGTCCGAATCCCTTCTACGGCAACTATCATCAGATCGTGCAGGCTCGTGGCTACGTCGCGATTCTGACGGAGATGATGCACGAGACGCGCATCATCCCGCTCGATGGGCGTTCTCCGGTCGGTCCGAAGATCCGCGCATGGCACGGGGATTCACGAGGCCACTGGGAAGGCCAGACACTCGTCGTCGAAACGACGAACTTCAACGAACAGCGCCGCTTTGAAGGGGCGACCTCGCAGCTGCGCCTGGTCGAGCGTTTCACGCGCCTCGGATCTGACACCATCAGGTATCGACTGACCGTCTCCGATCCCGCGACGTTCTCGAGACCGTGGACGCTCGAGAATGGGCTGCGCAGATCGGCCGGGCCGCTGTACGAGGTTGCGTGCCACGAGGGCAATTACGGTTTAACGGGGATTCTGTCTGGAGCGCGCGCGGAAGAGAACCGGTGAAACAGCCGGTCCGTCCGGTCTGTCGGAGAAAGGAATGCGGGGAGCATGAAAGCAATCCGTGTGACCGAGTATGGTGGGCCGGAGGTGCTGCGCCTGCAAGACATCGAGACGCCTGCACCGGGGGCGGGCGAGGCGCGCGTGCGGCTCCGGGCGGCAGGCCTGAACTTCGCGGACATCGTCCAGCGACGCGGCGGCTTTCCCGTCCCGTTGCCCTACACAGCCGGCTTAGAGGGCGCAGGCACCGTGGAGGCGCTCGGAGCGGGCGTAAACCAGCTGAAGGTGGGAGACTCCGTCGTCTTTAATGGGACGCTCGGCTCGTATGCTGAGGCCATCGTGTTGCCCGCCAACCGGCTTATCCCGCTGCCGCCGGGGCTGTCGTTCGAGGAGGGTGCGGCCTTTCCGCTCCAGACCCTGACGGCCCACTATCTGCTCCACGAATTTCGTCAGCTCACGCCGGGCGAGACCGTCCTGATCCATGCCGCGGCGGGCGGCATGGGCCTGCTGCTTGTGCAGTGGGCCAAGCATCTCGGCGCGCGCGTCATCGGCACGGTCTCGACGGAGGAGAAAGCGCAGGCGGCGCGCGCTGCCGGCGCCGACCACATCATTCTCTACACTCAACAGGATTTTGTCGCGGAGACGAAGCGGCTGACCGGTGGCGAGGGCGCTCACCTCATCATTGATGGCGTGGGCAAGACGACCTTCCAAGGCGACCTTGAAGCCGCCGCCCTGCGCGGCAATATCGTCATCTACGGCGCGGCCAGTGGCCCCGCCGACCCGGTCGCCCCGAACGCGCTGATGTTCCGCTCTTTGACCATCTCGGGCGGGATGCTGCCGAACTACATGCTCAAGCCGGAGGAGCAGCAGCGCCGTGTCCGAGACGTGCTTGAGGGCTTGGCGGCGGGCTGGTTGAAACTGCGGATAGACCGCGTGCTCCCGCTGGCTGAAGCTGCGGAGGCTCACCGCCTGCTCGAAGGCCGCCATTCCATCGGAAAGATCGTGCTGGTGATGGCATGACGTCAAGACAGCGCGGCACGAATGTTTTGGCAATCCGCGTCGTACTGGTCGCGTGCTCGATCGCGACTCTTGTTTGGTCACTGCCGGCGCGTGGTCAAGCCCGTGCTGGTCAGGCGCCCGCGGCCCCAGTCCAACCGGCGCAAGGGCGCGGCGGACCCGGCCAGACCCCGCAGGCGCAGGCGCCGATCGATCTGACCGGCTGGTGGGTGTCGGTCGTCACCGAGGACTGGCGGTGGCGGATGGTGACGCCGCCGAAGGGCGACTACGCGAGCGTGCCGCTCAACGAAGAAGCTCGCCGAGTGGCTGACGCCTGGGATCCGGCCAAGGACGAACGCGAGGGCAACGCGTGCAAGGCATATGGCGTTGCCGGCATCATGCGCGTCCCCGGCCGGCTGCACATCACGTGGCCCGACGATAACACGCTGAAAATCGAGACTGATGCGGGAACGCAGACGCGTCTGCTGCATTTTCCGCCGTCAGGGGAGTCCACGACCGATGTCGCTCTCGGCTTGCGCGCGGCCGCGGCTCCTCCTCCCCCAGGTGAACAGGGTTGGCAGGGCTACTCGCTCGCCACGTGGGAAATACTCAATCCTCCCCCTCGCCCGAACCTTCTGTTGGGCGGCGCCAGCGCACCTGCACCCGCCCGAGGCGGCGCGACCGGCGGAGGCGCTGACGGGGCTCGCGGCGGCGGTCGCGCCGACACTGGGCCGCCCGTGCCCCGCTACGGGTCGCTCAAAGTCGTCACGACGAAGATGAAGCCAGGGTACCTTCGGAAGAACGGCGTGCCCTACAGCGAGAACGCGACGGTCAGCGAGTACCTCGACCGGCACAAAGAATCGAACGGCGATCAGTGGCTCACCGTCACCACGATCGTCGACGACTCCAGGTACCTGAACCAGCCGTTCATCACGAGCTCGCACTTCAAGAAGGAAGCGGACGGGTCGAAGTGGCGGCCGACGCCCTGCGCCGCCCAGTAGCGGCGTCAGGCGATCATGGAAGGTGACGCCATGAAAAGACTCAGCCTGATTTTGCTGTTGGCCGCGGTGATCGTGAGCGACGAGGGCAAGGCGTCGGCGTCGACGGAATGCACTGTGTCAGCCCTGCAGCAGAAGGCGCCGCCAGGAACAACGATCACGGCCGCAGCTGTTGTTGCAGCCGCAAGCACAACGCCTGAGTACTGCCGCGTTGATGGCCACGTCGCGACGCCAGGGAACACCGTGAACTTCAGACTCGGCCTGCCCGCCGCGTGGAACGGCAAGTTCCTTTTTGAAGGCGTAGGCGGGTTCGGCGGCGCGATTGGCTCGCTCCAAGCCGGGCTCGAGAAAGGCTACGCGTCGGCGTCGACCGATACAGGACACCAGGGCACAGCGATCGACGCGAGTTGGGCACTGGGCAGCCCCGCGAAGCGGATCGACTTCGCGCATCGCGGCACGCACGTTGCAGCCGTCGCGGGCAAGGCGCTCAGCCAGGCGTACTACGGCACGGCCCCGCGGCACGCGTACTTCGACGGCTGTTCGAATGGCGGACGGCAGGCGCTGATGGAGGCGCAACGCTATCCGGAGGACTTCGACGGGATCGTTGCCGGCGATCCCTCGTTCGGCACGTTGGGGCAGGTGAGACGCACGCTTGTCTATCAAACGATGTTGTCGTCGCCGGAGCATTTCCTCTCCCCGTCGAAGATCGCATTGCTGGCGAACGCCGTGACGAAGAGCTGTGATTCGCAGGACGGCCTGGCCGACGGCCTCATCACGGATCCGCGCGCGTGCACGTTCACACCCGAGTCGCTGAAGTGCGCGGGCCCCGACGGTCCCGATTGCCTGACGAGCGCGGAGCTCGAGACCGTCAACGCGATTCATGGCGATCTCAAAGGCCCATTCGGCCGCACGTTGGTGCGGTTTCCGATCGGGCACGAGGACGGCGCGACGGGATGGCAGGCATGGGTGAGCGGCGCATCCACGTCCGAGCGGCGCGCGGACGGCACGCTCGCGCTCACCGGGAGAATGCCTGCCGGCTACAGCTTCCAGGACGGGTATCTCAAATACCTCGCATTTGACGGGCGCGGACGGCACGTTCGACTGGCGGACCTTCAACCTCGATCGCGACGGTTCGAAGCTCCAGCCGTTCATGGACGAATTCAGTCCGACCAATCCGGATCTGTCGAAACTGCGCGCGCGCGGCGGCAAGCTGATTCTGTACCACGGCTGGGCGGACCCGGCGCTCAGCGCGCTTGCGACGATCGCCTACTACGAGGACGTCGTGAAGAGGGCCGGCGGACGCAGTCAAAGCGAGCGCTTTGTCGAACTGTTCATGGTGCCCGGCATGCACCATTGCCAGGGGACTGGGCCGGGGCCGAACAGGTTCGACGTGCTGACGGCCCTCGACGAATGGGTCGAACATGGCGCGGCGCCATCCCGTGTCGTCTCCTCACATACCTCGAATGGGGTCGTCGATCGGACGCGGCCGCTCTGTCCATATCCCCAGGTCGCGAAGTACCTGGGACGCGGCAGCGTCGATCAGGCGGAGAACTTCCAGTGCGCCGCGCCTGAAGCCGCGCAACAAACGGCGGCGTCGGCGCCACGCCCCCAGGCGCGCGCGTTCACGCCCGCGAAAACGCCGTGGGGCGATCCGGATTTGCAGGGAAACTACACAAACAAGTACGAGTACGGCACGCCGTTCGAGCGTCCGCAGGAGTTTGAAGGCCGCCGTCTCGACGACGTCACGACCAAGGAGCTCGCCGACGCCGTGAAGAGGCGTCAGGAGAACACGCTCGAGAGCGCGAAATTCTTCGGCGGCGACCCCGAAGGAAGGATCGGAAACTCCGCTGAGTTCCGCGACATCTACGAAGTGAGCCGGGGCAGCCGGGCGTGGTTTGTCGTCGATCCGCCGGACGGAAAGATTCCGCCGATGAAGCCCGATGCCCGCGCCCGATTCGCGCGGCAGCCTGGCGCCGGAGGGTTGAACGGACCCGAGGATTTCAGTCTCTGGACACGCTGCATCACGCGCGGACTTCCGGGATCGATGATTCCCGGCGTCTACGGCAACTCCTATCAGATCGTGCAAGCACCGGGACTCGTGGCGATCCGGTACGAGATGGTTCACGATACTCGGATCATCCGTCTCGACAGCGCTCCGCATTCAGGCCCGCAGATCCACCTCGACATGGGCGATGCGAGAGGCCACTGGGAAGGCAACGCGCTGGTGGTCGAAACAACGAACTTCAAGCAGCGAAGCGCGTTTCGCAACGCGAACGCCGAGACGCTGCGCATCGTCGAGCGCTTTACGCCGTCGGCGCCGCGCACGCTCGACTGGTCGGTCAGAGTGGATGATCCGTCAACATGGACGCGCCCGTGGACGTTCTCCATGCCTTTGACGATCAACGACGCCGAAGCGATCGAGCTGTACGAGTGCCACGAAGGCAATCGGGGAGTGAGCAGCATTCTGAGCGGGGCGCGCGCGACCGAAAGGACGACCGACCCGGGCGTCCGGTAGCGCGGTCGGCGCGGTCCGTCTATTGCTGATTCAGTATCGGAATGTTCGCGAGAGGGACGGGGGGCGGTACGGACTGCAGATACGCGTACACGTCGGCGAGCTCCTGGTCCGTCATCACTTGGCCTCGGTACGGCGGCATGTTGCCGGGACGAGGATTGCGCACATATGAGACAAACCCGGCCTGCGCCAGCTTGGTCTGCGCGAGACGCGGTCCCGCCAACCCGCCTTGCCCGACGGTACCGTGGCATTGATAACAACCGTTGCGCATGAAGAGGCGCTTTCCATTGACGGCCTCTCCGGCGTTCGTTTGGGCAAATGCCGTTGCCGCCAGCAGCGGCAGAAGCATCACAAACTTCTTCATGATTAGCGCGGTTGCGTCACCACATCGAGAAGCGCCGGTTCGCCGGCTTTCACTCTTTCGATGGCGCGCCGGATTGCCGGAGCAAGACTTGTCGGATCGGTGATGGGGCCTTCCGCGTACAGACCATAGCCCTTGGCAATCGACGCGTAATCGATATCGGGGTTGACGAGGGCTGTACCGATGTCGCCGTTTTCGATTCCTCGATTCAACTTCGCGCCGAATAGCTGAATGTACATGCGCTCTTCATGGTATGCGCGATTGTTGTGCATGATGTTCAGCAGCGGAATCTTGTGATGCGCGGCCGTCCACAAGACGCCGGGAGCATAGTTGAGATCGCCGTCGTTTTGAATGTTGATCGTCAGGCGGCCGTGCTTCTTGTTGGCAAGGGCTGCGCCGATTGCAGCTGGAGCGCCGTAACCGATGCCGGAACCGCCATGCGTTCCGATAAATTGATAGGGTTTGTCGAAATTCCACAGTCGCGTTGGCCATGAACTGACCATCCGATCCCAGGAAACCAGAGACCAGTCTTCCTTCCTGATCTGCGCCCACAACTCGGCTGAAAGGCGCGCGGTGCTGATGGGACTGGCATCCCAGCCGACGGCGGCCAGTTCGCGATGCTGTTGCCGCCAACGGCGGCCGGCTTCGGCGATCTGCGCGCCGCGCTCCTGCATCGCTCTGCGGCGATCGGAGCTCGTCAGTGATTTCACGGCCTCGATGAGCTCCGGCAATGTCGCTTCGGCATCGCCGGTGATCGAGAGGTCTGCCTCCATGTATCGGCCGAAATCCTGATGGTTCGACTTGTGATTCAATTCGACGGCCGAGATTGTGATGATCTTCGCTCCTGGCTTCGTTGTTGGGCGCGATTCCATGCCAAACCGGTTCAGTGGCGTCATCTGATGGGTCATGCCGTAGAAATCCTGGACCTCGAGACCAAGAATGACGTCGGCATCGCGGACGCTCGGCGTCAGCGGCAAAATGCCGGGGTCCGCGTACAGCGGATGTGAACTCGGAAAATTCATCCGCAGGCGCTGATCTTTGACAGGCGCCTGGAGTGCTTCCGCCAGTTGGACCAGTAATTCGATTCCCTTTGGCGTGCGAGCCACGCGTCCGGCAACGATCACAGGGTTGTCAGCGGCGACGAGCATCTTGGCCGCTTCTTGAACGGCGGCGGAGTCGCCCTGTGGAGGCGCGCTCATCACGAGCTTGGGTATCCGGAGGTGTTTGTCGGTGATTGGCTCTTCCTGTAGTGTGCCATCGGCCACAATGACGACCGGTTCGTAAGGAGGCGTCATCGCGATCTTGTAGGCGCGCACCGCGGATTCCGCAAAATGTCCCAGAGTGACTGGTGTGTCGTCCCATTTGACGAAGTCGCGCACCATTGAAGGCGCATCCTGGACGCTGTGCACCCACTCCGCGTTATTGCGGCGGAAATTCACGTCGAGAATGTTGCCGAGGACGATATACAAAGGCACGCGATCGGCGTAGCAGTTGAAAATGGCCATGGAGGCGTGCTGAAGGCCGACGTTCGCATGCACCATGATCATCATGGGCTTGCCTTCGATTTTGGCGTAGCCGTGCGCCATGGCCGCCGCAGATTCCTCATGGCAACAGGTCAACCACTCGGGATTCCTGTTGCCGCCATAATTGATGAACGATTCCTGGAGACCTCGAAAGCTCGATCCAGGGTTCGCCGCGCAATATTCGATGCCGAGCGTCTTGAGCACGTCGACCATGAAGTCCGAACCCGGCTTCTCGTTGCCGGTGATTTCCACCACGCTGCGGGCTTCATCGGCCGCCTGCGGCTCCGGTTGTTGTGCCACGCCAACAGGCGTCGCGGCCAGACCGGCGGCGCCGGCAGCGGCGCCTTTCAGAAAACCGCGGCGGCCAACCAATCCTCTCGATTTCGACATGACTCGGATTTCTATCAGGCTTGGCTGTACAAGGCAATGGGACGTCGCGGTAGCCGCTCCCGTTTCCCGTACCCGCCGGTTAGTATGTGTCCATGTCCTTGCACACCGACGCTCGCTTCAATTGGCGCGACCCGCTCCTGCTCGAACAGCAGCTCACCGACGAAGAACGCATGGTGCGGGACGCCGCGCGCGCCTATTGTCAGGAGAAGCTCGCGCCGCGCGTGCTCGAGGCGTTTCGTCACGAGCGTGGCGACGCGCCGGCGATTTACCGCGAGCTCGGCGAGCTCGACATGCTCGGAATCACCATTCCCGAGCAGTACGGAGGTGCGGGCCTTTCCTATGTGAGCTATGGCCTCGTCGCGCGCGAGATCGAGCGCGTCGATTCGGGTTACCGCTCGATGATGAGCGTGCAAGGCTCGCTTGTCATGACGCCGATCAATGAGTTCGGCACTTCCGCACAGAAACAGAAATTCCTTCCGAAGCTCTCGACCGGCGAGTGGGTCGGCTGCTTTGGGCTGACTGAGCCGAATCACGGCTCGGACGCGGGCGGCATGATGACGCGTGCGAAGGCCATCGCGGGCGGATACGCGTTGACCGGAACGAAGTCGTGGATCACGAACAGTCCGATTGCCGACGTGTTCATCGTGTGGGCAAAAGACGAGGCGGGCGATATTCGCGGGTTCGTTCTCGAGAAAGGCTGGAAGGGGCTGAGCGCTCCGCCGATTCACGGCAAGGTGGGCCTGCGCACGAGCATCACCGGCGAGATCGTGATGGATGACGTCTTCTGCCCGGAGGAGAATGTGTTTCCGGAGGTGCGCGGGCTGAAAGGTCCATTCACCTGTTTGAACAGCGCGCGGTACGGCATCGCCTGGGGCGCCCTCGGCGCGGCGGAAGACTGCTGGCATCGCGCCCACGCCTACGTGATGGAGCGCACGCAGTTCGGACGGCCGCTCGCGGCGAATCAGCTGATTCAGAAAAAGCTGGCCGACATGCAGACCGAGATCGCGCTCGGTCTCCAGGCATGCCTCCGCCTCGGACGGATGAAGGACGAAGGAATCGCGGCGCCGGAGATCACGTCGATGCTGAAGCGCAATTCAGCCGGCAAGGCGCTCGACATCGCGCGCGTCGCCCGCGACATGCTCGGCGGCAACGGCATCGTCGACGAGTTCGGCGTGATCCGACATCTCGTCAACCTCGAGGTCGTGAACACGTACGAAGGCACGCACGATGTCCACGCGCTCATCCTCGGCCGCGCGCAGACGGGCATCCCCGCGTTTTCGAACTAAGAGCGCGTTGCACAATTAGCCCGATGTAGTGCAGCCCGATGTAGATGTAGTGCAGGCCTTCAGTGTGTGGCGCCAGTCGTGCAGGCCGATGTAGTGCAGGCCTTCAGGCCTGCCAGACACGGCGGGGCTGACCAGCCCCGCACTACGTCAATCTTGCAACGCACCCTAAGAGGCAGGGGCATAGCAGAGCATTGGCATAGCGGGGTATACTGCGGCCCGCGTGAACATTGTTCACGCATTTCACGTGCACGGTCGGCATCACTACGCGGCCGTGGCGCAGAGGTAACAGCCATGCGACAGCCGCTCCTTCTCTTTGCCGCCGCGATCGCGGCAGCCAGCGTCGCGCCGCTGACGATGTCGGCAGCGGATTGGAAGGCGCCGCGAACGCCATGGGGCGAACCCGACCTGCAGGGTGTGTGGTCGACCGGCGCCGAGATGACCACTCCGTTCGAGCGGCCGACGTCCTTCGGCACTCGAGAGTGGCTGACGGATGCGGAGTTCGAACAGCGATTGAAGCAAGTCAACAACCCCAAAGGGATTTTCGCCGGCGCATCGACGGACCCGCCGTCGCATTGGATCGAGGTCGGCGAGGCCTCGCGCCGGACGTCGGTCGTCATCGACCCGCCCGACGGCCGCCTGCCGCCGATCTCAGCCGAGGGGCGCCAGCGTGCGTCCGCGGGCCCCGCGCCATTCGGCAACGGGCCGTTTGATGGACCCGAAGACGCGTCGCAGTGGGTGCGCTGCATCACGCGCGGCGGTCTGCCGGGCGTCATGTTCCCCACCGTGTATAACGCCAACGCCCGCATTGTGCAGGGACCCGGGTACGTGGCGATCACATACGAGATGATCCATGACACGCGCGTCATCCCGACCGACGGACGTCCCCACGCCGGCGCGGGGGTGCGCCAGTACCTTCGGCGAGTCGACGGGCCGCTGGGACGGCGACACCCTCGTCGTGGACGTCAGGAACTTCAACGGCAAGGTCACGTTCCGAGGATCGAGTCAGGCGCTGCATCTCGTTGAACGCTTCCGCCGCATGGAAAAGGACCTCGTCCGGTACGAAGTCACCGTGGACGACCCAGCCACGTGGCCGACACTCTGGACCGCGGGGCTCGACATGCGCCTCCAGTCCGGTGGGATGTTCGAGTACGCCTGCCAGGAGGGCAACTACGCGCTGTTGAACATGCTCAAGACATCGAGGCTCGCGGATAGCAAGTAGTGCGTCGGCCCGCTTGGAGGAATCTCATGTCGCCGGTTCGAATGACATGGTCGGCGGTCGCCCTCGTTCCAGTCGTCGCCTTTGTTGCGCTGACGAGCGTACGGTTGCGATCAGCGCCGGTTGTCGGAGAGTGGCGCGCCTACAACGGTAGTTACGCGAGCACGCGTTATTCGCCTCTGGACCAAATCAACAAGGATACGGTCAAGAACGTGAAGGTCGCCTGGCGGCAGTCGCTGACACCGGATGCTGTCAAGGAAGGCCGCGAGGGCGTACCGCCGCCGCCGATCAACAACGAAACCACGCCTCTGATGGTCGGTGGACTGGTGTACTTCAGCACTGGCATCGGTGGTGTCGCCGCCGTTGACGCCGCAACCGGCACGGTGGTGTGGCATGTCGATTCGTCAGTGTCCAATGCGCCGGCTGCTGACGCGCCTGATCCCGACAATGGGGGTCGCCTTGCTGGAAGCGCGACCCGCAGCCTCGCGTACTGGGCTGACGGCCGCGACGAACGCATCATCGCGTTGATCGGAGGCAGGTATCTCACCGCGCTGAACGCGAAGACCGGGAAGCGCTATCCCGATTTCGGCGAAAGCGGCGAGGTCGATTTACGCAGAGGCCAAGACCGAGGCGTCACGACATTCTCTTGGCGGACCGGGCCGACAGTGATCGTTCGCGGTGTCATCATCGTCGGCTTGAACGTCACCGATATCAATAGTGCAGCGTCGGTATCGCACAAGACGATGCCGCCGGGCGACGTTCGTGGGATTGATGTCCAAACCGGCAAACAGCTGTGGGTCTGGCACGCCATTCCACATCCGGGAGAGGTTGGCAACGACACGTGGTTCGATGGTTCCTGGTCATACAGCGGCAACACGAACGTCTGGGCCCCGATAAGCGGCGACGAAGAGCTTGGATATGTCTATCTACCGGAGACGACGCCGACGAACGACTGGTACGGCGGGCTGCGCAAAGGAGCCAATCTGTTTGCTGAGAGCCTCGTGGCGCTGGATGCCCGCACGGGAAAGCGAGTGTGGCACTTCCAGGCGGTTCACCATGGTCTCTGGGACTACGATTTCCCGTGCGCTCCGATCCTCGCCGACATCACGGTCCGAGGGCGGCGCATCAAAGCGATCGCACAGCCCTCAAAACAGGCTTTCCTCTACGTGCTCGATCGCACAAATGGAAAGCCGGTCTGGCCGATTGAAGAGCGGCCGGTGCCGCAAGGCGATGTGCCCGGCGAATGGTACTCGCCGACTCAGCCCATCCCACTCAATTCGCATGGCAAGCCATTCTCGTACGACACGCAGGGCGTGAGCGTCGACGATCTGATCGACTTCACGCCGGAGCTCCGCGCCGAAGCGCTCAAGATTCTCGAGGATTACGCGTACGGCCCGATGTTCTTTCCCATTGTGGTTGCCGGCCAGGGGCACGGCGCGGGTAAGAAGGCGTCGCTCCACATGCCCGGCACATACGGTGGGACGAACTGGCCGGGGGCCGCTCTCGATCCAGAGACGAACATCCTGTACGTGCCGTCTGCGCACACGCCGGTTGCCGCCCGACTCGTTCCGCCGCCACAAGGCTCCGACACGATCTTGGTCCGTGAACGCTACCAGTGGCCCGCAGGACCACAGGGATTACCACTGTTCAAGCCTCCCTACGGTCGGCTTGTTGCTATTGATCTCAACAAAGGCGAGGTGAAGTGGACCGTCGCCAACGGCGATGGTCCTCGCGACCACCCGGCCCTGAAGAATCTGAACTTGCCGCCGCTTGGTCAACCGGACCGCGTTGGTCCGCTGGTAACCAAGAGTCTTGTGTTCATGGGCGAGGGATTCCGGCAGTCGCCACCAGGTTCAGGCGGCAAGAAGTTTCGCGCTTTCGACAAGGCGACTGGCGATGTGGTTTGGGAAACCGAACTCGACGGCGCGTCGACGGGCGTTCCGATGACGTACTTCTGGCAGGGAAAACAGTACATCGTCGTCCCGATCGGCTGGCAGGGGCATCCCGGCGAATTTGTGGCGCTCGCGCTGCCGTGACATAAGAACGCCGGAAGGGCACAATCGTTCAGCGTCCTTCCGCCCGTTGCCGCTCTTGATCGGCCCGCGGTGCCTGGCCGAATCTGACGCCGCTCGCAGTGACAGCCGCCGTGACGTATCCCCCTTCTGAGCCGTCTTTCAGCGGCGCCACGAACACGGTGATCTTATCGCCGTATTTGATCATGCCGTTGCGGTAGCCGCCGCGATACATGTTGTTCAGGCTGTGACCCTCGAATTCAATCTCGCGCGCTCCCTTCGCGTCGCTGACTTCGAGCACGATTCGCATGTGCGGGTTGATTGCTTCGAACCGCTTGACAATTCCGCTGATCGGCACGCTCTTACCGAAATCGAACTGGACGGCCGAATGATGCGCCGACAAGGCGGCTCCGCAGAAGACGACAAGCAGAGCAAGCACAACATGATGACCAGGCCTTCTCATGATCGTCCTCCGGTGACGTTACTGACGGCTGGACCGCGTTTTCTTTTCAAGCTCCTCGAGGTGGATGCGCCACCCTTCCTCCGCGCATTCGTACGGCAACAGGTGACCATTCGGAACCTCTGCCCACCTCTTCTGGGCTGTGACCGTCCGTGTATAGAAGACCGGGTCGGTCATCGTCATGTCGATCACGAGCACACGTTCGCCGCGAGTGCCCTGGGCGAGGTGGTAGCGCTCGACGACGCGAGCCTCATCGCTGTGGGGGTATCGTTGATCCACCTGATCGATCAGGTGCGTGGTGTTGATGACGAGCGTGTCGCCTTCCCAGTGGCCGGTGGAATGGCCGTTGCGGCCGGGGAGCCGATCTGCCTCTGGAACGATGCGGCTGCCGAGATAGATGCGGCGAACCTCGCTGTGCAGCTCATAGATGACGGTCACTTGCTCCGGACGCTGGATGATCTCCATCTGGTATGTGGCCCCACCAAGAATGATGCTCGGCATCCCGGGACCCAGACAGAAGCCGCTCGGGGTGTCGCCGGTTGGCTCGACCAGCTTTCGGTACGCATCGACTTTCCGACGCGCGTCCTCGGTGAACGGTAAGTCCGGCGCAAGTCCGATCAGTCCTCCGGCGCCAGGCGTCTGCCCGGGCTCGAGATAGTCGGTCCACACGCCCGTGAAGTCCGGACGATCCTCGGCCGCAATGGTCCCGGCACACACAAGCATTCCGACAGCCGCGACGCTCAGAAGCGTGGCGAACCAGGTGTTTCTCATAAATCTAGCGGTTGTCTGTTTGGCGTAAGAGTCGAAGAGGGTGACTTGCAGCCATCACCGGTCAGTAGGCTCGGCAAACAACGTGAGGACCGTTCCGTCCGGCCGCTTCGCGCTCACGAACATGCCGCCGTGCGACCCGTCCTTGAGCGGGCGGAAAGTGACCGTGATCTCGTCGCCTGGCTTCAGCGTCTTCTTCGTCCAGCCGCGGCGGCCGAGATAATTCGGGCTCATCCCCTCGAACCCCCAGGCGTCGACACCACCCTGTTCGTTCGGGACGTTGACCCAGATCCACGTGTGCGGGTTCGTCCAGTCGAACTGCTTGACGGATCCGGCGACGGTTTTCTGGGTCGTGAGGTCGAACGCCGCGAAAGAATGATGCGCGGCCGCCGGCGCCGCAATCGCCAGACCGAAGGCGATCGCCGACATCGATCCGCGTTTCAGAAGCCTGCTCGTCATAGGAGGCACGCGTTACTTCCGCTGATCCAGCTTCACGCCCGCTTTGCCGGCTGCGTCGACGAAGTTCCGGTTGTTCTCTTCACACACGTATTCCGCCAGCGTCCAGGTGCGATGCCGTTTCAAGACGCGGGTCGTCATGAACGGCAAGGACAGCGCCTCAGGGTCGGTAAGGGTGGTCTCGATTGTCATCGTGTCGGGATCCGTGAGCCGGAATCGCTCGATGATGCGCATCTTGTCGCTGTGCGGGACGTTGCGGTCGATCTCCGTCAGCGGCGAGAAGCCGACGGTCTCCGCCACGAGCGTGTCACCCTCCCAGCGGCCGACCGACGTGCCATTGAACTTCGGATCGGGGTCGTCGGGAAGGGGCCGGCCATCGGTATGGATCTGACGGATCTGGCTGTACGACTCGATGAGGATCGTTACTCGGCCGGGGGTCAGCAGGAACTCCATCGGATACGGCCAACTCATGATGATCGGCATGCCGGGCGGGAGGCAATTCGCAGTCTGATCGTCTTCCACGCCGCTCGCCTCGCGCGCCTGCTTCTTGGCCGCGTACTCGGGCGTCAACGACGGCTTCGCCTGCGGACCGACCAGGCCGCGGGTGGGGCCGAGTGGGATCTCCCAGACGCCCCCGAAATCCGGCAGCTTCGCAATCGCCAGCCAATCGGCCTGGCTCGGCGCCGGACGCGAGACTGTCTGGGCGAGTCCACGCGGCAATGCCGCGGCTATCAGCAGCACGACGACACCGAGAACCTTCTTCTTCATATTGGACATCGGGCCCAAAGAGAATCAAAGATAACATGACAGCTAACAAAGTTCACTATTCCGTTGACAACTGATTCGGCAGCCGCATAGAGTCGCCGTCGCGAACGCGCGCCGTGCGTGGCGTCCCAATCACATCGACCCAAACCCGACGTGAGAAAATGACTTATGACGAACATGCCCTTCCGCATCGGCGTGCCTCTCGTGACGGTCGCCATGGTCGCCGCGGTCACTATACCCAGGGTTCTGGCGCAGAACGCGCCGTCGTGGGTCAATCAGGATAGCAACTGGGCGGCGAACAAGGAAAAGCTGCAAGCGTTCGGGGATCGGTTTGCCACCTCCGAGGCCATGTACGAAGCGCTCAAGGAGCAGGCCCGAGGCGGCAAGCCGCTCACCTGGTCCCAGATGGCCGGGCCGGCGTACGACTGGTCGGGTGTCTATACTCGCAGCAAGCTCTCATTCCATTTCGACTCGGATCTCCCAAACACGAGTGGGCCGGTGTCTGCCAGGCTCACGCCCGCGGGACAGGCGGTGGTCAAAGCCAAGGCCGACCACCTCGCCCGCACGGGCGGCGAGTACGACCCGATCAGCGACTGCCGCCCCCCGGGCGTGCCGCGCTGGTTCACCGAGCCGTTCCTGCACGAGTTCATCGTCACGCCGAATCAAACGTGGCTGATCAACGAGATGGTCAACGACGTCCGTCGCGTTTACACCGACGGGCGCAGCCACACACCGGAGGACGATGCCTACCCAAGTTGGAACGGGGACACCATCGGCTTCTGGGACGGTGATGTGCTGGTCACGCACACGACGTATCTGATGAAGGGACAGTATCAGCGCGGCGTGCAGCCGAACTACTCGGAGAAGACCACGGTCGTCGAACGCTGGCACAAGGTGGACCCCAAGACGCTGCAGGCCGACGTCTGGGTGTTCGACCCGGTCAATCTCGTCAAGCCGTGGTACACGCGCCAAAGCTGGACCCAGCTCACCAACAACGACAAGCAACTGCGCATCCGGTACTGGGATTGTCGGGAAAACTCGAACAACAACATCATCGTCAAAGATGACGGCACGAGTCAGTTCCCGGACTTCACCTTTGTCCCGAACGATGCGGCTGTGAGCAGCGACCCGACGGCGAAGAAGGCGCAGGAACCACGCGGCACGCCTGCCCCGGCCGCTCCGCCCGCACAACGCTGAATCTGTGGTCGTCAGGTTCGAAACAACCCTTTTTCGAGGAGTGTGTCATGAGTCAGTCACGACTGAAGGCGCTAGTGATCGCGATTGTGCTCACCGCTGCGGCCATTCCCGGCCGTGGCCCATCATTCCGGCGCCATGTTCGATGACAAGAAAGAAGTGACGCTGACGGGCGTCGTGAAGGAATTCCAGTACACCAACCCTCACTCGTGGTTGTTGGTGGACGTGAAAGGGCCGGACGGCAACGTGACGACCTGGGGTTTCGAAGCCGAAGGCCCGAGCAGCCTGACGCGCGCCGGCATCCACTTGAAGGACTTCGCGCCGGGAACTGTCATCACGATTACGGGACATCCGATGAAAGACGGTCGACCGGCAGCCACGTGGATGAAGGCGACGCGGGATTCCGACAAGAAAGTGTTCGTGCCCGCCTCCGGTTTCCTCGTTCGCTGAACATCATGGACTTCTTGATGTGGCTCGAACACAACGGCTTCTCGACCTGGATACACGAATCGCCGTCGGTGTTTGCGTTTCCGAGCGTTCTGCTCCTTCATACGATCGGGATGGCGCTCGTGGTCGGCATTGCGGCCGCGATCGACCTTCGCATTCTGGGGTTCGCGCCGGCGCTGCCGATCGCGCCGATGGAGCGATTCCTGCCGGTTCTGTGGATGGGTTTCTGGATCAATACCGTCACCGGCGTGGTTCTGTTCGCCGTCAGCGCGACCAAGAGGGCCACCCAGATGGACTTCTTGATCAAGATGTTGTTCATCGCGCTCGCCATCATGACCGTGCGGATGATCCAGAAGCGCGTGCTCCGCGACCAGGGCAGCGATCCGGGAACGCTGTCAACTGAAGCCAAATTGCTCGCGGGGGCGTCGCTGTTCTTCTGGACGGGGGCCATCGTCGCCGGCCGTCTGCTGGCCTACGTGGGGCAAACAGGGTAGGAGCTCTCGTGAATCTGGCGCACGTACATCTGCTGTTGAACCACGTGCCGACCGTCGGCTTCGGCATCGGACTGGGGTTGCTGGTGCTCTCGCTGGTGGCAGGAAGCCACGACGACTTGAAGCGCGCGAGCCTGATTGTGCTGTTTGTGGTGGCGATCCTGACGATTCCCACGTTCTTGAGCGGCACTGCCGCCGAGGCGGTGCTGCGCGGGACGGGCGCCGATTCGGCGTTTCCGCCCGGCGTGCTGCCGAGCGCGATCCGGCGGCATGAGGATGCGGCCCTTCTCGCCCTCGTGTTCATGGAGATCACCGGCGGCTTCGCGTGGCTGGCTCTCTGGCAGTGGCGCGGACGCGCCCGACTGCCGCAGTGGAACCTGTCAGTCGTCCTGCTGCTGTCCATCGTGACATTCGGCCTCATGGCCCGAGCTTCGACGATGGGCGGCGACATCAGTCATCCCGAGATTCGCGCCGTCCAGGAGGTGGTCGGCACCCAGGGGCCGACGGCTGGAGCGGACGCGGCCGCCCAGCGGTGTCGGGAACGGCCCGTGCGATTGGCTCATACATCTCCGACCACACCTGGGCTCTGGCCCACGGCGGAGTCACTTCATTTCATCGGCCTCAGTCTGCTGTTTACCGTCGTCCTCGTGGTTGATCTCCGGCTGTTGGGAGTCGCGAAACGGATCCCGTATTCCGCGGTCTCTCAACTGCTGCCACTCGGGATGCTGGGCTTTGGCGTCAATCTCATCACCGGGATGCTGTTCTTTCTGGCGCTGCCGCGCCAATACACCGGCAACATCATGTTCCTGTGGAAGGTCATGCTCATCGTGATCGCCGGCGTCAACGATCTGTACTTGATGCTATGCCCTGAATCGTGGGCGGCTGGGAGCGGGAGACGACGCGCCGCTGAACGCCAAGATCTTCGCCGCGTCCGGTATCCTCCTATGGATCGGCGTGTTGTTCTCGCGGCCACATGTTGCCGTTCATCGGCAACGCCTTCTAGCGGCTTCCCATTCGGTTGGAGCGATCAATGCCCCTCTGGCTCACGGTCTGCTTTGTCGTCTTCGCCGCGGTGTTCGCCCTTGGCGTCGTCGCATACGTCATCGATCGGATCAATCACATCTGACAGTCAGCACCCCGGCGAGATTCCGTGCCGATTCGCCACACTCGCGAAGGAGGCGATGGGAGCCGTACAGCGCACCAGTTCCTCGATCGACAGGCCGTCGACGATGTCGATCAGCGCCAGGCCGGACGGCGTCACGTCGAGCACCGCGAGGTCCGTGTAGATGCGGTCCACGCACCGCACACCCGTCAGCGGGTAGGTGCACTGCTCGACGATCTTGGGTTCGCCCTTCTTCGTCACGTGCTCCATCATCACGAACACGCGACGGGCACCGACGGCGAGATCCATCGCACCGCCCACGGCCGGAATCGTGTCGGGGTCGCCGGTATGCCAGTTCGCGAGATCGCCGGCCACCGAGACCTGAAACGCGCCGAGCACGCAGATGTCGATGTGGCCGCCCCGGATCATCGCAAACGAGTTGCCGTGATCGAAGAAGGCGCCGCCGGGCAAGAGCGTCACCGGCTGCTTCCCTGCGTTGATGAGATCCGGATCCTCCTCGCCCGGTGCCGGAGCGGGGCCCATGCCGAGCAGACCGTTTTCGCTCTGGAGAAAGATTTCCTTGTCGTGCGGGAGATGATTGGCGACGAGCGTCGGCAGACCGATGCCGAGGTTCACGTACGCGCCTTCGGGGATGTCTCGCGCGACGCGAGCCGCCATTTCATCACGCGTCCAGCGGTTCATGCTGCCACCACCCGGTGCACAAAGATTCCCGGCGTCACGATCGACTCGGGATCGAGCGCGCCGATATCGACCACCCGATCCACTTGCGCCACGGTGCACGCGGCCGCCATCGCCATCACGGGTCCGAAGTTCCGTCCGGTCTTGCGATACACGAGGTTGCCCCACCGATCGCCCTGACGCGCTTTGATCAGCGCGACGTCGGCGTGAATCGGGTATTCGAGCACGTAGTGGCCGCCGTTGATCTCGCGGACCTCCTTGCCGGCGGCGAGCATCGTCCCGTACGCCGTCGGCGTGAAGAACGCGCCGAGCCCGGCGCCGGCCGCGCGAATCCGTTCGACGAGCGTGCCCTGCGGCACGACCTCCAGCTCGATCTCGCCGGCACGGTAGAGCGCGTCGAACACATAGGAGTCGGTCTGCCGCGGGAACGAGCAGATGATCTTGCGGACGCGCCGGGCCTTGAGCAGCGCCGCCAGTCCCGTCTCTCCAGTGCCGGCATTGTTGCTGACAATCGTCAGCTCGGACGCTCCCTGGCCGATCAGCGCGTCGACCAGCGCGGTGGGCATCCCCGCCATGCCGAAGCCGCTCACCATGATCGTCGCGCCGTCCTGGATGTCGGCGACCGCAGCCTCCGGCGATCCCACGACCTTGCTGACCACTGAGACCCCTCCTATGGTACTGTCCCGCAGCTTGGATACTCACACGTCCGGCCGATCCGTTCCTTACGCGCGCGGTGAACGCCGTCGCTCGATGGAGTGCCCGATGGGTGCCGAACTCGTTCGTGATCGCGTGCCTGCTCACGCTCGTCACCTTCGCGCTGGTGATCGGTGTCGCGGGCAAGAATCCTATCGCGGCCCAGGGATATTGGACGAAGGGTTTCTGGGAGTTGCTCGAGCTCACGATGCAGCTCTCACTCATCGTCCTCACCGGCTACATCGTCGCCGTCTCGCCGATCGTGTCGCGCGGGCTCGAATTGCTGGCGGGTGCTGGCGAGCACGAATCGAGGCGCGGTCGTGCTGATGGGCCTGGTCTCGATGGCGGCCTCATGGCTTCACTGGGGCCTGGGACTCATCGCCGGGCCGATCTTTCTCGGGTTCCTCGTGCGCCGGCATCCGCGGATCGATTATCGCCTCGCGGTGGCGGCCAGCTATCTCGGATCGACGTGCACCTGGCACGCGGGGTTGTCCGGTTCGGCGCCGCTCATCATGGCGACGCCGAAGAATTTCATGGAGGCACAGGCGGGGCTGGTGCCCGTGTCGACGACGACCTTCTCGTGGTTCAACCTCACGCTGACCGCCACTGTCGTCGCGGTGATGACGGTGGCGCTCCGGCATCTGTATCCACGAGAGGCCGACGTTCGCACGACCGACGAGGTGCTCGGCGCGGTCCCGCGCAATGCCCGACATCGCTGCCGATCCGCATGGCGACGGGCCGCAGGCCGGTCGCCGACAATCCGGACTCGCCCGCGCGCTCGAGGATCGGTATGCGATCAACCTGGTGATGGGTCTGCTCGGTGTGACGGCGTTCTGGAGTCTCTACGCCGAGAGCGGTTACCGGATGTCCATCAACCTGCTCAATTTCGTGTTTCTCTTCGCGGCGCTGCTGCTGCACGCGAGCCCGGCGAGCTTCACCGCGGCGGCGATGCGAGGCGCCACCCACCTCCACGGCATCGTGATCCAGTTTCCGTTCTACGCCGGGATGTACGGGTTGATCCGCTACTCGGGCCTGGCGGAGATCATCGGCCGCTGGTTCGTGTCAATCGCGAGCGCGAAGACGTTTCCCGTCTTCATCTATTGGTACTCCGGCATTCTGAGCTACTTCATCCCGTCGGGCGGATCGAAATGGGCGGTCGAGGCACCGTACGTCGTGGCGGCGGCCCAGACGCTCGGGGTTCCGCTGCCGCACGCGATTCTCGCGTACGCGTGGGGCGACATGTCGACCCACTTCCTGCAACCGTTCTGGGCGATCCCGCTGCTGGCGATCGCGCGAGTGGAGTTCAAGGACATCGTCGGCTATCTGGCGCTCCTGTTCGTGGTCAACCTCGCGGTCGTGTCCGCGGCCTTTGCGCTGATGCCGTACGTGTTCTGAAACGGTCAGCACCGGCGAAAGCTGGTCAGTCGGCAGCAGCTAACAAAGTTCACTTTGTCGTTGACACCGATCGTGCAGCTGCGTAGAGTCCGACCGTTATACCGGCTTGAGTCGGGTTTGACCCGCGAATGAGGGCCTCTGTGAAACGACTTCTCGTTACCGCGTGTGCGGCCGCGGCCGCAATCGCCACAATCGACGTTGCCCGGCTCCAACCCGTCGTGAGCCTCCGCGCGCAAGCGCCGCAGAACGCCGACGCGCCGAAGATTCCCTTCGACACCTCCGCAGATTTCCTCAAGTACTCGCCCGACATGAACCTCGGCGAAGTGCTCGGCGTCGCTGTCAACTCCAAAGGGCACGTCGTCGTGCTGAATCATCCGGGCAGCGCGACGTCGGGGCCGCTGTACGGCAACGCGTCGACGCAGCTGCTCGAGTTTGATCAAACTGGCAAGTTCGTTCGCGAGATCGGCAAGGGCGTATACGGCCTCGGGTACTCGCACAGCGTGCGCTTCGACAAGTACGACAACCTCTGGGTCGTCGACAAAGGCACCAATGCGGTTGTTCGATTCAACCCGGCGGGGTACGTCACGCTCAACCTTGGTCGGCGTCCCGAAGGGCCCGACGATCCGGCCGAGTCTGTACTACCGCGGCGGCCGCGGCGCCGCTGGAACGCCACCGGTCCACGTCGACGGATTCTTCCGGCAGCCGACCGACGTCGCATGGGACTCGGACGACAACATCTATGTCAGTGACGGCTATACGAACTCGCGGATCGCCAAGTACGACAAGCAGGGGAACTGGGTGATGTCGTGGGGCTCGCGCGGAAGCGGGGGCGCGCATGCGGACGAGAATCCCGGCCAGTTCAACACGCCGCACAACATCGGCATCGACCGGCAGAACAACGTTTACGTCGCCGACCGCAACAACCGGCGCATTCAGGTGTTCGATGCCAATGGCAAGTTTCTGCGCATGATTCACCTCAATGTGCCGTACGACAAGAAGCGGCACCCGGTGCTCGGCAACCTCTCGATGAGTCCCCCCGACGAGACGCAGCCGTGGACCATCTGCATCACCAACACGCCGACCCAGTATCTGTACACGTCCGACTCGGAGCCCGGGCGCATCTACAAGATGACGCTCGACGGTCGCATCGTAGGGATGCT
>CAVRXZ010000004.1:0-146921 GCA_963725105.1 uncultured Acidobacteriota bacterium | reverse complement strand
CTCGACGACGCGCGCGAAAACCTCGCCGCCTGCGCCCGCCTTGCCGCGCCGGATCGGAAGCCGCTGTTGATCGACATGCGCGCCGCCCGGCCGCTTCTCCCGGAGGTTCGCCACCAGTACTCGGGCGAGCGGCTCGATCCGTTTTTTTCTGCGATGGGCCTGATGGTGCGCGGCAATCCGCTTGGTCTGACGATGGGCAACATCTACTCTCAAAATCGCGCGGCCGGGGATTCCCACGCGCATCTTCGTCCAGGAGCCCAAGGCGCTGGCATGGCTGCGCGCAAGAAGGTAAAGCGGCCCGCGCGCGGCGCCGGCAAGGGCCGCGTGGGCAAGATCCTGCGCGCGCTCGAAGCGATGATCGAGGGCAATCTCGAGCGCCAGCTCCCGATCTCCAGCGCCCAGGACGAGCTGGACGCCATCTGCTACAGCGTGAACATCCTCGTCGGTGAGCTCGCGTTCGCGACCACCAACCTGCGCCGCGCGCGCGCCGAGGCGGAGGCCGCCAACGCCGCGAAGTCCTCGTTTCTGCGCGCGGCCAGCCACGAGCTGCGGACGCCGCTCGCGGTGATCGTGTGGCTGGCGGAGCTGCTCAAGGAATTCCGGGGCGCGTGCCGCCCGATCGGTTCGCGCGTTCGCTGGCGGGGATCCGCCGCAGCGCCGACGAATTGCTGCGGACGACGGAGGCGGTCCTGAATCTGTCGCGCCTGGATCAGCCCTCCGCCGAACCGGAAGAGGTCATCCATCTTCCGGCAACGATACGCGAAGCGATCGAGAACCTGCAGCCGCTCGCCGAACGGAAGCAGCTGGGGCTGCGCCTGGCGATGATGCCGGGCGCGCCCACAAACATCACCACGAACGGCCAGCACGTTCGCCAGGTGATCGTGAATCTGGTCGCGAACGCGATCAAATTCACGCCCCGTGGCGAGGTCGTGGTGCGCGTGCAGCGGCAGGAGTCCCTGGTCGTGATCGACGTCCCGCGACACCGGCATCGGCATTCCGCCGAACGCGCGCGAGCGCATCTTCGAGCCTTTCTTTCAGGTCAACCGCACGACCTCCCGGCGGCTGGGAGGGTCGGGCGTCGGCCTGGCGCTCGCGAAACGTTTTGCCGAGGGGATGGGGGGCGCGCTCGTTCTTCTCGAGAGCGAGGAAGGGGAGGGATCGACGTTTCGCTTCACGATTCCGCTGGGCGAGGGCGTCGTGGTCGAGGTCGCACCGGAGTCCGGCGAGCTGACGCCGGTGCTGCCGCTGCGGGTCCGCCCGCTGGAGGGATTACGCGTACTGGTGGCCGACGACGAGGAGACGGTGCTGGACGCGCTGTGCAAGCTTCTGGAGGCGGCGGGAGCCATCGTCGGGCGCGCGGCCGACGGCGAGGAAGCGACGGCGAAGGCCCTGGCCGAGGATTTCGCGCTGATCCTGATGGACATCCGCATGCCCGTGCTCGACGGGTTGGGCGCGACGAGCCGCCTGCGCGCGGCCGGGTTCTGGCGGCCGATCGTCGCCCTGACGGCGAGCGCGGCGGCCGACGCGCTGCGGCTTGCCTCGCGGCCGGATGCAACGATCACCTGACCAAACCGATCGCCGCCTCCGACCTGGTTTCCAAGGTCGCCGAGGTGTGCCGGCGCATGAGCTAGTCGCGGCGCGAGCCTAGAACGCGCTCGACAGCGAGCGGCGCAGGCGCGAGAACAGGCCGCCGCGCTTCGCTTCGGCACCTCGCCGCTCGGGCGATCGCCGGCTGGCGCCCGACAGCCGTACTGGACCAGCCCGACCGCCGTCGAGAACGCGGCGTTGCGCACCACCTCGGCCAGGCCGCCGACGCCCTTGGGCACGCCGCGCCGCACCGGGAGGCCCAGGATCTCCTCGCCCAGCTCGGTCATGCCCGGCGAGCTGCGTGGTGCCGCCGGTGATCACCGCGCCCGACGCGAGCAGGTCCTCGCAGCCGAGGCGGATGATCTCGGCCTTCACGAACGAGAAGATCTCCTCGACGCGCGGCTGGATGATGTCGCGGCACAGCGTGTGGCGCGACAGCACGCGCGGCGCGCGCCCGCCCACCGACGCGACCTCCATCGTCTCGTCCTCGCGCGACCATCGGCGACAGCGCGCAGCCGTAGCGGATCTTGATCTTCTCCGCCTCGTGCGGCGGCGTGCGCAGGCCGAACGCGATGTCGCTGGTCAGCTGGTGGCCGCCGATCGGGATGACGCTGGTGTGGGCGACGGCGCCGTCGGTGAAGATGGCGATGTCGGTGGTGCCGCCGCCGATGTCGACCAGCGCGACGCCCAGCCCCTTCTCGTCCTCCTCCAGCACCGCCTCGCCCGAGGCCAGCGGCTCGAGCACGATGTCCAGCACCTCGAGGTCGCAGCGCGTGCAGCACTTGATGATGTTCTGCGCGGCGGCGGCCGCGGCGGTGACGATGTGGACGCGCGCCTCCAGGCGCACGCCGCACATGCCCAGCGGCTCGCGCACGCCGTCCTGGCCGTCGATCTTGTACTCCTGCGGCAGCACGTGGACGATGTGGCGGTCGACGGGCAGCGCGATCGCGCGCGCCAGCTCCAGCACCTTGGCGACGTCGGCGGGGCGAACCTCCTTGTCCTTGACCGCGACGGTGCCGGTCGAGTTGACGCCCTTGATGTGGCCGCCGGCGATGCCGACGTACACCTGCGAGATCTCGCAGCCGGACATGCTCTCGGCCTCGAGCGATCGCCTGCTGGATCGACGCCACCGTCGAGTCGATGTTGACGATCACGCCCTTCTTCAGGCCGCGCGACGGGTGCGTGCCGACGC
The DNA here is from genome assembly GCA_963725105.1 of uncultured Acidobacteriota bacterium. Classification (GTDB taxonomy): domain Bacteria; phylum Acidobacteriota; class Vicinamibacteria; order Vicinamibacterales; family CAVVIG01; genus CAVRXZ01. The sequence continues at coordinate 144,142 of CAVRXZ010000004.1, read as the reverse complement.
CGATGATGTCGATGCCGTCGGTCCGACCTCGCCCACGACCGCGGCGATCTTGGTGGTGCCGATGTCGAGCCCGACGATGATGTCGGAAGATCTTCTGGGCATGCGTGCGGTTCATCTTCGCTGTGTTTTGCCGCACGTCTAAATTTTTGCTTCAAAAGGGCTGGCCCATGGGTGCGTAAACACAAACATTTGGCCGCGCCCCTTTTGTTTTCCCTGTAGTCGCATGTATGCTGCGCCCGTCTTCCCGTCTCCCCCTCTGCCGGGCAAGGCTCCTTCGCGGACAGGATCTGGCGCCGTTTATTTGCTTTGGGGAGACGATTCTATGGAGGCACGCGGGCGAAACTGGGGGATTCAGGCTGTTCTGTTGGTCCTTCCTATCTTGGCGGCGGGCTGTCAGCCCGGTTCGGAGCCGATCACCTCGAACGGGGGGACGGGCGGATCAGGGGCGGGCGCCGGCGCTTCCGGAACGGCGGGAACGACGGGAGGTAGCTCCGGCGCGGCCGCGACGGGCGGCGTCGTGGGGACGGGTGGTTCGATCGGGGGCACGGCCGGCGCAGCCGGAACCGGCGCCACAGCAGGCGCGACCGGCGGGACGGGTGCGGCCGGGCGAGGCGGCGCGGCCGGAACGACCGCGGGAAGTGGCGGGGCAGGCCGCGGCGGCACCACCGGCACGGGTGGTAGCAGCGGCGCCACCGGTACAGGCGGCTCCGGCGCCGGCGGTACCGGCAGCGCGCTCGATCACGATCAGCGGCCTCACGATCGAACCGAACCCGAAGAACGTGCTGTCTTGCTTCGTCAACTGGACGACCAACGTCGCGGCGGCTCGGTGGTCCAGTTCGGCGTCGGCAGCTACCAGTGGGAGATCGCGGACCCCGCCCAGGTCACCACGCACCGGGTGCTCGTGATCGGCATGAGGCAGATGCAGACCTACAAGATCAAGGCGATCAGCGGCTGCCGCGAGCGCGGACGGGGATGTTCATGACCGGCATGGTCCCGGCCCAGATTCCGGTGGGCCAGGTCATGATCAACGACACCGCCCGGGTGCGAGCCGGGCTGGACGTTGATGAACGTCCAGAAGGGCCAGGGAGACACGCGGGCGCGTTCGGACTTTCCGCCGTACGCCGTCATGTACGACAGCTCCGGCCAGCCGGTCTGGTACTACGTCGACGGAACCAACCCGGACATCGGCGGCGCGGTGTCGGTGGACCTCACCGACAAGGGCGTGCTGATCGGCGCGACGTGGAACGCGAGCCTGACCACCGGCACGATGCCGATCGAGGTCGACTTCGCCGGCAACACGCTGTGGCAGTGCTCGACCGCGGTCTGCGGCGGCAGCCAGAACATCAACCACCACGCTTCCAAGCTGTCCAACGGCAACTACATGCTGCTGGAGTTCGTCACCACGGGCGGCGTCCAGTCACCCGTCTACCGCGAGGTGAGCCCCAGCAACCAGGTGGTCTCGAGCCTCGAGTACGCGAAGTTCGTGCCGCCGCCGTCCGGGTCGACCGGGAGACTGGTGCCACGGCAACGCGATCACCGTCGACGTCGCCAACAACGCCATGTACGCCAACTGCCGTTATGCCGGCCTGCTCAAGACCACCTACACGAACCCAACCAAGCAGTGGCAGCTGCAGGGCACGTACATCAGCACCAAGATCGGCGACATCACCTTCAGCCCGACCAGCGCGGCGTACAGCGACACGCACGATCCGGACATTCACGCGGACGGCACGATCGCGTTCTACGACAACGGGGGTTACAGCGGCGGCGTCGGCGGCACCACGAGCCAGTTCCGCAGCCGCATCGTCGAGTACCAGATCAACGAGACCGCCAAGACGGCCACGCTCACGTGGGAGTTCCCGGCGCGGCGCCACGGTGCCGAACACCTGGTACACCAACAACTGGTACAGCCCGTTCTGGGGCGGCGTGCGTCGCCTGCCCAACGGCAACTACCTGGTCGCGGCCGGGATCCGGCGCCCCAGCGTCGAGAGCCGGGTCTTCGAGGTCGCCAAGAGCGACAAGAAGGTGGTGTGGGAGTTCCGCTTCCCGACCGACTACGGCGTCTACCGAGCCCGCCGGATCACGCCGCCGCTCGTTCGCGCGCTGACGCCCTAGGGGCTGCACCTAGGGCGAGCGAAGCGGACGGTCACCCGGTCGGCGACCGCGCCGTCGAGGTAGACCGTCGCGAGCGCCGCCGGTCCGCGCGGGCCGGCGGCCGCCAGGATCTGGTCCAGGCGCGCCAGCTTCTCCTCGGCGGCGCCGCGCCCCAGCCGGATCTCGCCCGCGCCGTCCAGCAGGACCAGCGAGAAGCCGGTCCGCGGATCTATGTGAATTTCCGAGAGCTTCGGGCGAGGGCCGCCCGCTGGCGCCCCGTCGGCATAAGCCGCGAACAGCGCGAGCGCCTCGCGAAACACCGCTTCGCTGGTGGACCGGAGCGCGACGTATTGCTCGCGAGTGACGCCGGTGATCACGGGCAGCCCGTCGGCCTCCTCGAAGGTGGCGCGCTTGAACGGCCGGCCGCTCTCGTCCAGCAGGTAGAGCGCGCCCATCAGCGCGCTGGCGATCGCGCGCCGCTCGGTCACCTCGATCGCAAGCGCCGACGGCAGCTCGCGCCGGACGCGCGCTGACGCGATCCAGGGGTGCGAGGCCAGCTTGGCGGCCACCTGATCGGGATCGACCGTCAGCAGGCGATCGCCGATCTCGACGCCCGCCAGCTCCTGGATCTCGTCGCCGGACACGTGCGTGGTCGCCGTGACCCGCACCTCCTGCACCGCGAAGCGGGGCGACGCGATCACCTGGCGCACCAGCTGCCGCCCCGCCAGCACCGACAGCCCGACCACCGCGATCACCACCAGCACCTTGCCGGCGACCAGCAGCTTGCGCCCGATCCAGCTCGCGCCGCCTGCCAGCAACACCGGCACCGAAGTGCTGGCGAACTGGACGCGCCGGTTCCGCCGCCGCTTGAACCAGCCGCGATGGGGCGGCGTGCGATCGACGACCACGCTCCGGGGCCCGTCCTCGAGCGACTGCGGCGCGCTCATGACAGCGCCTTCGCTTCGAGCAGCGTGATCAGCTCGGTCGGGACGCCGGTGATGTCGCCGGCGCCGAGGCACAGCACCAGATCCCCGGGGACGGCGGTCTCGGCCAGCGCCGACGTGAGCCGGTCGCGCGACACGTGGCGCGCCGTCCCGTCGGGAAAGGTCGCCAGCAGCGCCGCCGTGTCGACGCCCGCGATCGGCGCCTCGCCCGCCGGATACACGTCGGTCAGCAACAGCTCGTCGGCGCCGGCGAGCGCGGGCGCGAACTCGTGCAGCAGATCGCGCGTGCGCGTGAAGCGGTGGGGCTGAAAGGCGACCACCAGCCGGCGGCCGTAGAGACGGGCCGCCGCGACCGTCGCCGCCAGCTCGGTCGGGTGGTGTCCGTAGTCGTCGACCACCAGCACCTCGGCCACCTCGCCCCGGATGCTGAAGCGCCGGTCGACGCCCTCGAAGCCGGCCAGCGCCTCGCCCGCGGTCGTGAACGGGACGCCCAGGAAGTCAGCCACGCACAGCGCCGCCAGCGCGTTGCCCGCGTAGTGCACGCCCGGCATGCGGACCCGCACCTCGCCGTGCGCGCGCCCGCGCACGCGGACGCGGAAGCGCGTACCGCCGGGCCCCGCTTCGGTGATCTCGCCGCGCCAGTCACCCGCCACCAGGCCGTAGGTGGTGTGGCGTTTGCTGACGAGCGGCGCCAGGCGCGCCGCCGCGGGGTTGTCGGCGCCGATCACGACCAGTCCATAAAACGGCACCTTCTCGGCAAAGTCTAAAAACGCGGCGAACAGCGCCTGCTCGGAGCCGAAATGGTCCAGGTGCTCGCGGTCGATGTTGGTCACGACCGCGATGGTCGGAAACAGGTGGCGGAACGAACCGTCGGACTCGTCCGCCTCCGCGACCAGGATACTCGCCGCTGCCCAGGCGCGCGTTCGAGCCGAAGGCCCGCGCCTTGCCGCCGATGACGGCGGTCGGATCCAGCGCGGCCTCCGCCAGGATCGCCGCGATCATCGTCGTCGTCGTCGTCTTGCCGTGGGTGCCCGCGACGGCGACCCCCTCCTTGACGCGCATCAGCTCGCCCAGCATCTCGGCGCGCGGGATGACGGGGATGTTGCGCGCGCGGGCGGCCGCGATCTCCGGGTTGTCGGGGCGCACCGCGCTGGAGACGACGACGACGTCGGCGCGCGCCACGTTTTCGGGGCGGTGGCCGACGCTGATGCCGGCGCCCAGCGCGGCCAGGCGGCGCGTGACTTCGCCCTCGCGCAGGTCCGAGCCGGTCACCGGGTAGCCGAGGTTCAGCAACACCTCGGCGATCCCGGACATGCCGATGCCGCCGATACCGACGAAATGGATGGCTACGTTACGCTTTCCGAACACGGGGGACAGACGTTCTAACGCGTGCCGCGGGCGGAACGGGAGGAAAATTCCCTCACCCAAATTGGAAACGCGATGCCGCCAGCCAGCCCCCGTCAGCGCTTGCGGGCGATCGCCAGCAGCTCGGCGACGATGTCGCGGGTGGCGTCGGTGCGGGCCAGCGTTCCCATCGCGTCGGCCATGCTGGCGCGGCGGGCGGGATTCTGAAGGATCTCGTCGACCAGATCGGCGAGGCGGGTCGCGGACGCTTCGCCCTGCGGGAGCACGACCGCCGCGCCGGCGCGCTCGAACGCCAGCGCGTTCATCGTCTGGTGGTCGTCGGCGGCGGTCGGAAGCGGAATCAGGATCGCGGGCCGGCGCATGATCGCCAGCTCGGCCAGCGTCAGCGCACCCGCGCGCGCGACGCACACGGCCGCCTTCCCCAGCACGGCGGGCATGTCGTCGATGAACGCGCGTACCTCCACCCGGCCCTCGTAGCCGAGCGCGGCGTAGTTGACTTGCATCTCGTTGAACTGGTCGGGGCCGGTCTGGTGGATGATCGGCGGAAGCCGCCCGCGCGCGTCGAGCACGCGCACCATGCCGGAGGCGAGCTCGTTGACCCCGCGCGAGCCCTGGCTGCCGCCCAGGATCACGATCGCGCGCGCGTCGTCGGTCGCCGGCGTGCCGGGCGGCGGCGCGTTCGAGGAACGACCGGCGCACCGGATTGCCGAGGAAGCGGACCTTGCGGCTCGCGAAGCGGGCGGCCGCGTCGTCGAACGCGATGAACACGCGACGCACCAGCCGCCCCAGCATGCGGTTGGTGAACCCGGGCTGGCTGTTCTGCTCCTGGATCGCCGTCGGGTAGCCGAGCAGCGCGGCCGCGAACACCAGCGGTCCCGACGCGTAGCCGCCCACGCCCAGCACGACGTCGGGGCGGTGGCGGCGCAGGATGCGGGCCGATTCGAGGAACGCGCCCGGCAGCCGCGCCAGCCCGCGCACCAGGCCCCGCAGGCCCATGCGCTTGAGACCGCTCACGGTCACCAGCTCCAGCGGGAAGCCGGCCGCCGGCACCAGCCTGGATTCCAGGCCGCGCGAGGTACCGACGAACACCGCCTCGCCGCCCGTCGCCGTGCGCACCTCCTCGGCGATCGCGATGCCCGGATAGAGATGACCTCCCGTCCCGCCGCCCGCGACCAGCAACCGCAACGGGCGATCGTCAGGCATCGATTTTTATGGGAACCCTGGGAGGGTTCCCATCCGAAGGCGAGCCGACGCAATTGCCGGCCCCGTACAGGCCTGCAATTGGTTGATCGTCCGCGTTGAGCACTTGCCCGCTTTCATTGATCTTCGGTCCTCCCTTGGTGTCGAGCGTTCCGCCTCCAGTCATCACTGCGTAATAGGGACCGGTCGACGAGATTGGATACATCATCATGTTTGGCTTGTCGTTGCCGGGACGGCGCTTGCCAAAGCTTGCCAGCTCGATTGGCACTTCGCCTCGGTGGAAATCGAGATCCACGCCCGTCTCTGCGAATTGGTTGAAGCGGCGAATGGTTTCTCGGAGGTTTGGTACGAAGTCTCGATCCAAGTAAAATCCGCCAGTGCGATCGGAGATTTCCGTTAGGCGCTTCTCCAAGACCGCCGCAAGCTCCTCGAGCGACTGTGCGGAAAGGATGTAGGACGCATTGATTCCTGGACGCACGACAAGGCCACTCTTTTCGCCAAACCGATCGCGCGTAAACTGATCGTAGATGACAAAAAGAATAAGGTTCGGGTAGCTGCACGTACCAGGGTCCCACGCGAAATGCGCTTGGGTCCGTTCATGGTACTGGATCCACTCGTTTACTACTCGTCGCCCGAATCGGTTCACAGCGATCATGCTGTCGCCTGAAGGCTGCACCCCGGTCGGAGTGCTCCGAAACTGCAGCGCCTGTTCGACCAACACGGGCCACCACCAGGCATTGGCCATGTTGGCGAGCTTCGCACCGGCCGCCCCCCCGATGTGAACAAAATCACCCTGGCCAGACGGGACGGTGCACCCGCCGAACACGGGGCCGCGTAAGAAGTTCAAGCACATCTCTGCATTACTGGTGAAGCCGCCGCTGCCAAAGATCACGCCTCTGTGCGCGCGGATCGCGACCGTCTGGTCATTTGTCGTGGCTTCGAGACCAACGACCTCATTTTTCGAATTGATGAGTAGTCGCGCCGCTCGGTGCTTAAGAAGGATGGGAATCTTTCGCTTGTCGAGGGCCGTCCTGAGCAGGTCCATCATATAGGTGCCATTACCCGCGCGTCCGTTGGGGTGCGCCGGAAACAACGTCCGGCCCCGCGGCGCCTTGTTTTCCGGCAGCTGAGCGTAATAGTCTGGCCAGAAATCTCCTGCCTCGTTCACTGAGAAGGCGTGTTGGTCAAACGCCTCCATTCTTCGGAGCCTGTCGATTGTTGATGAGGCGTTATCGTAAAAGGCAGTAAGCAGGCTGTATTCGTTTTCGGGCAGTCCTAACTGTGGATGTCCGGGCTGGTAGAGGGTGGGGTAAGAAAGCCGGGCCATATAGCGAATGCAGTCCTCGCGCGGATCCGCCCAACCTTTTGCACGCATCATGTAGTTGTTGGGTATCCAGTAGCCACCGCCGGACTTTCGTGATGTTCCACCAAAGACCGCTGCTTTCTCGATCATCAAGGGGCGCGCTCCGCTCTCATACGTAAAAAGAGCAGCCGAGGCCGCTGCGGCACCACTACCCACGACGACGACATCCACTTCGTGGTCCCAACGGCGCTGAGCGAAAACATTCGACTCTGCGACGGTGACCGTAGCCACCGTCGCCGCACTGAACAGCGTGCCCGAGCCTGCTGCCTTGAGAAACGCACGACGAGATACGCGAGACTCTACCGAGTTGGTTTCGATGTGTTTGACCATCCTGATGATTCCGTCGAGTCGAAACGCCGACCTGAGCGCGGTGTCCGATGGTTAAGCAGCTGTGTTCAACCACTGCTCATCCCGGCTCACCGACAACCACGGCCCGTTGCTTTCCGTACAGGTACGTCGGATTCCACAGAAAGTCATGAGGAAACTTCTAAAAGTGACGTGGTGGCCCAGGATTCGTCGGCTTCAGGCGATCAACGCCTGAGCTAAGTTCGAAGCCGGTCTGAGCTATGCCTCATCTAATCAACACGTTGCAGGCGTGATGGCCTTGGGACAAGGCCTGGGGAAGGCGATGAAACTAGCCGACTCCTGAGGTCCGAAGTGAAGTACATCGCCCGGGCGAGGCCTAGCGTGGTCTGAGAACTGGCTCTATGGTGCGCCTGGCTGTGGTCAGCCGGTTAGCGGGCCAGTCTTTGAGTCCGGCAGCCCAGTTGACAATTAGGCTTATTCGCGCCTGATGTTCGACGTCAGGAGCGCTGTAGACCATTGACTGCCCGTCGGCCGTTACGGCATACGAATCGCGAGTGTAGAACGGATGACCTACGATTGAGGTTCGAAACAGTTGATGCGGTGCGCTGAAAGAAATCGGGCCGGCGGCAGCGCCACCGGCGTTAGTGATCAAAGCCACCATGAGTGCGTTGGATGGCGACAGGTAGAACAGCTCCGACTGGTCATGTCGCCATTGAGGCTGTGCTCCGCCGCCTGATGAGATTCTCTGAACGTCCGTCATTTGGGGGTAGGTCCGCACATAGACCTCTGGGATACCAGACTCATCCGAGGCATACGCAATCCACCGACCATCTGGGGAGATCCGGGCGTGCGTTTCATTGGATGCCGTTCTCAAGAGCGGTCTGGCACGCTGTTCCGACACCGACCACGCCCAAAGGTCGAACCTTGTTTCAGGTTCAAGCCGCGTGTAAACGATCTCCCGACCATCGGGCGACCAGTCATTGAGTTCCTTGCGAACGTTGTCTCTGATAAGCGATTGGACGTTGGCGTCCCCGAGAGGCCGAACATAGACGTCAAGATCGCGGTTCGCCGTAAACGCGACACGCTTCCCATCAGGGGCCCAGATCGGTGCGATGCCGTCTGTTTCGAGCCGCGTATTCTGGCGGAGTACGAGATCAGCAACCCACAATCCGTGTGTATCCCACGTAGAGCCGGCCCAGAGGACCTGCTTTTGATCTGGTGACAAGCGAAGGTTAGCTACGTTGGTCGGCAATTCGACCTTGTGTTGCTCCATCCCAGTGCGACCCACAAGATGGAGCGCCTGACTCACGTCGGCTTCACGAAACGCGACCACATTTCTGGACGCGGAAACGACATCGCCGTTCTGCCACGAAGCTCCTGGAGCGTGGTGACTGAGTACTACAGGGCGTCCCTTAAGGCTTAGCCGCGAGAGATCGAACTCTTCGGCAATGAGCATGTCTCTCCGCCGGTAGATCAAGAACCCCGGTGGCGCATACACGGCCGCAGATTCAGCATCGAGCAGCCGGGCGCTTTCAGGCGACCCTATCGTTCCGAGATACACGCCTGAGCGCGACACGTCCGCACCAATCAGCTGGAACAGAAAATGGCGGCCGTCTGGTAGGAACTGGGGCCAGACCATTGCGGACTCAGGCGGCCCGTAGTCGATGCTCGTCAATTTTGTGACGGGACCGCCTTCAGTCGAAACGGTGTAAAGGCCCTTGGTCCAATCCGCAAACAGAATCTCGTTGTTCGTTCCCCAACTGCCGCCGGCTGGAGTCGTGCCGACCGTCGCGATGGCGCGTGGGGATTTTCCCGAGAGACCAGTGGTGAGGAGTTCCTCATTCATGAAGAACCCGAGCTCCCGACCGTCGGGCGACCAGAAAGGCATCCTGGCTCCGGTGGTACCGGGAAGCTTCTTGTACTCCGACGACCTCAGCGTCGTCACCCACAAGGCAGTTTGGCCAGACGCCTCGTCGATGCCCACGAACGCGAGATCGTTCCCAGTAGGTGACACAACTCCACCCGAAACGATCCCTGTACCTGTGGGAGCAACCTGAGCTAGCTGAAAGATTTGACCGTCCTTAGACACTCGTAACCGGTCGCCCAGATTGCCCGACCAGACGGTTAATCCCGCAATTCCTAACACAACGCACGCGAAGGCTACCTGTCGCCAGCCCCTTACAAAGCTCCAGCGAGATTTTGTGGACGGAAGCGCGTGAACCTGCTCAGGGGCTCCTTTAAGATCTGACTCCTCGACCGTCGGGTCAGCGTCAAGCTGAGCGGGCTCCTGCGTAACCGACGGAGGGTCGACGACAGCTTTGACCGTTCCTATGAAGCGATACCCAAAACGCGGGATCGTCTCGATCAGGGATGGCTGAATCGAATCATCGCCCAGCGCCCGCCGAAGCACGGAAATCGCGTGAACCAAGCTGGCGTCTGTAACGGCGATGCCGCGCCAAGCCACCGCGATGATTTCGTTCTTGTCAATCGGCCGGCCGGGGTGAGCGACCAGGTACGCAAGGGTGTCAAAAGCCCGCGCAGGAAGCGCAACTACATCGTGGCCCTGCCGCAGCTTGTGGTCGCGCAAATCGATCGAGAACGTGGCAAATTCAAATCGTGACGCACTCGGCGAGGCTTCGAGAGAATCCGCGGCAGAAATCGGAAATACGGGGAGCCCGGACATTTCGTCGTTTTCCTGAGGACTTTCCGCGGAAGCCTACCCTAACATCGCCGCGCTGGCAATGCCGTACCGCGCCGGCTAAGCGTGCTCCGGAGGAGGACTCTATGCGATCACGAGCGCCCCTGGCGCTTGCAATAGCTTGTTTTCTAGCCACCGCAGGCGTTTGGGCCTTGGCCCAGCGTGGAGCGGCGGGCGGGGCTAACGAGATTCCAATCGACGCTGACGACATCGCCGGTGTCGTCACAAGCAATCGCGGGCGAGAGCCCGGCATCTGGGTCATTGCCGAGACGGATGATACGCCAACGAAGTTTCGCAAGATCGTTGTCACGGATGAGTTAGGTCGGTTTCTCCTGCCCGACCTGCCAGCAAGGGGAAAGACAAGCTACCGGGTGTGGACCCGGGGTTACGGCTTGGTCGACTCTCCCTCGGTTCGTGCCGTACCCGGTCGACGACTTGCACTCAGGGCGCTTGTCGCTCCGACCCCACAAGCCGCTGCGCAGATTTTCCCCGCCAACTACTGGCTTTCGCTGATCAATCTTCCCCCCGAGCAGGATTTTCCAGGCACGGGGCCCAATGGAAACGGCATCGGTGCGGGGATGCTGACCCAGTACCACTGGATTAACGAGATGAAAGACAACTGCACAATCTGCCATCAGGTCGGTACACGGGCCACGCGCGAGTTTCCGACCGCGCTCGGTCCGTTCTCGTCCAGCACCGAGGCTTGGGAGCGACGGATCCGTGTGGGTCAGGACGGCCAGGGGATGTTGACGGCGTTCGAAAACCTCGGGCATCGCCGTGGTGTGGATATGTTCACCCGATGGACCGATCGCATTGCTGCTGGTGAAGTGCCGCCTGCCCCGCCGCGCCCGCAGGGCGTCGAGCGCAACGTTGTGATCACCATGTGGGACTGGGGCGGGCCCGCCACGTTCGCGCACGACGAGCTCTCGTCGGACAAACGCAATCCGACGGCGAATGCGTACGGGCCGATTTACGGTGTCGACGAAGGAACCGACAAATTCCTGAGTATCGATCCGCTTGAGCACGCGGACACTCAGGTGAGTATTCCGGTCGTCGATCCCGGGACGCCCTCCGGAAAGGCCCAGGGGATGCTCGCGCCCTCGCCGTACTGGGGAAACAAGTTGTACTGGTTTGATCCGGCGCTCGCAAACCACGCGGCCCTCGACGCGAAGGGTCGCGTGTGGTTGGCTGCGAGATTCCGCGCCCCAGAGAATCAACCAGACTTCTGCAAGGATCACCCCGCCGCGGTCGCTAGCACCGCAACCAACTAGCTTTCGGCAGGTGCAGTACTTCGATCCGAGGACTCGCCAGTTCAAACAGGTCAATACCTGTTTCGAGACGCACCACATTCAATTTGCTGCGGACAGAGACGAAACCCTTTACGCAAATGGCGTATTCAATGGGGCCATTGGGTGGATTAAGACCCGCGTGCTCGACGAGACCGGTGATGAGCGCGCAGCGCAAGGTTGGTGTCGTCCCTATTTTGACGTGAATGAGGATGGGAGGATCGATCCGGCCATTGATCGACCCGTCATGCCGCTGGTGACGCGTTGGCCGGATTACGCGTTTTACAGCGTCATCCCTCATCCCGACGGCAGCGTGTGGGGGGCGTCGCCTGCACCGCTACCCGGCAGAATTGTTCGCATAGATCCAAAGACATGCATTGCCGAAGTCTACGAACCGCCGTTTAACCCTGCGCAAGGCGTTGTTGGTTACACGCCACGAGGGATCGACATCGATTCCAAAGGCGTGATTTGGACGGCGTTGGCAGGAAGCGGGCATCTGGCCAGCTTCGACCGGCGCAAATGCAAAATCTTGCAGGGACCTGGGGCGATGGACGGTCAGCATTGCCGTGAAGGGTGGACGCTTTATCCAACCCCAGGCCCACGTTTCAAGGGTATTCCCGGGAATATTGGAATCGACTACCACTATTACAACTTCGTCGATCGGTTTAATACGCTTGGTCTCGGTCCCGACACTCGATTGGCAAACGGCACAAACTCAGATTCGTTGCTGGCCCTCAGGGCAGACGGCACATGGGTCGTGCTGCGAGTGCCGTATCCATTGGGGTTTTTTTCTCGAGGAATGGATGGGCGGATTGACGATCCGAACGGAGGATGGAAGGGCCGTGGTCTGTACGCGGACTACGGAGAGCAAGCGATCTGGCACGTAGAAGGCGGCCTCGGGACGCGCAGCAAGCTGGTGAAATTTCAAATTCGACCAGACCCGCTTGCCAACTAGCGCAATCGATCATCTGGGCAGTCGGAAGCGAAAGCCTGGCTGGAGCGGTGTTGGTCGGCACTCGGGTCGATGCGCTAAGCCGGGAAAATGCTGCAGGACCTGAAGTTGTCGGCAGGCGAGACCATCACACCAAAACAGGTGTGGTGCACCCGGAGCAAGGGCTGAAGCGAAGAAAGCCGATGAATCTTGGGTCAAGTGCATGTTTTCTTGTTTTCTTCAGGACTTTCAGCTGATTTCGGCCTATGTCATTCCCGTAAGAACTGGAGCTGACTCACATGTTTTTTTCGAGCTATGGCCAACACGACTCACGACAAAGGAGCCGCTAATGTGCTCAGAGTGTGTGCAGGAAATTAGGCGACTAACGATCGTCGCGTGTCTTGTGCTACTACCGGCGGCGGCCTACGCCCAGGCCTCCATCGGGGGTACCGTCAAGGATACATCGGGTGCCGTTCTGCCCGGTGTCACCGTCGAAGCCTCCAGCCCAGTCTTGATCGAGAAGGTTCGGTCGGTCGTCACCGACGGGACCGGTCAGTACAAGATCATCGACCTGCGCCCCGGAATCTACACCGTCACGTTTGCGCTGACCGGATTCAGCACCGTCAAGCGCGATGGCGTCGAGCTGACCGGGTCGAACGCGGTCACGGTCAACGGCGACCTCACGGTCGGGTCTGTGGCTGAAACGTTGACGGTCACCGGCGAAGCGCCGACCGTGGACATTCAGAACACGCAGAAGAATGTGGTCATCACCGACGAAGTCCAGGCAGCGCTCCCCTCGGGTCGCAGCCAATACGCGTATGCCGTGCTCGTCCCCGGCGTCACGCTGACGAGCTTCAGCGGGGGCAACCTGCAGGACGTGGGCGGCACCGGCAACATGGACATCACCATTTTCACGGTCCACGGCAGCCGGCCCTTCGACCAGCGCCTCATGATCAACGGGATGACGGCGCGGAACCTTCTGTCATCCGGCTGGGCGAGCAACTTCGTCCCGGACATGGGGACGGCCGCTGAAGTGGCCATGGACTACTCGTCAGGGACCGCCGACTCATACGGGTCCGGGTTTTCGATGAACCTCATTCCGAAAGAAGGCGGCAACTCGTTCAGAGGCACCTTCTTCGGGTTCGGGGTCACCGGCGGATGGCAGAGCAACAACTACACGGACGAGTTGAAGGCCCAGGGTCTGAGCTCGCCAAACAAGCTCAAAACGCTCTACGACATCAACCCCGCGGTGGGCGGTCCCCTCTGGAAGAACCACGCGTGGTTCTTTGCATCGGTGCGTTGGCAAGAGAGCACGAAGTACTTTGCCGGCGCCAATCACAACCTGAACCTGGGTGTCCCGAACACTTGGGAGTATCTGCCCGATCCGAACCCGGACAACTTCGGCGTCGACCAGAAGAAGATGACTCCGACCGGTGGGGTCCGCATCACGTGGCAGGCGACACCGCGCAACAAGATCGGCTTCTCCACCGATCCCCAATCGCGGTACTGGAAATCAGCCTCCGCGAATCAGGCGCCCGAGATCTTTTCCAGCTGGAGCTTCCAGCACGAGACCTTTACCACGGTCACGTATTCGTCGCCCATCACCAACAAGCTCCTGCTCGACGCGCGCTGGGGCCATCACGCCGAAGGCTTCGTCGATGATTGCGCTGCGTCCGTCAACCCGGCCTGTGCGGGCAAGGGCCCCTCGGAGGGGCTAGTCGATCAGCTAGTGGTCATCCAACAGCCCAGCGGATTCAGATACCACGGGAATGGGTACTGTTGTTTTCCCTTTGCCAGCTACGGGACGCAGGACGCGCCGCACATCATGCAGGCGCAGGCGTCGCTGTCGTACGTGACCGGCGCCCACGCCATGAAGTTCGGCTGGCAGAACGACTTCGGCACCTCGAGCAGCTGCAACTACGACAACACGGGTGCGGCCTCCTACAACTTCGGTGCAGACAACGCGGATGGCACCGCATCGCACGTCGATTCCTTCGGTCGGTCGCTCGTCCCGGTCAGTTTGGAACAGCACGCGCTGCCGTTCTGCGCGACGGTGCATCTCTCTGCGGAGATGGGCATCTACGCCCAGGACAAGTGGACGCTCGGGCGTGCCACGATCAATGGCGGCCTCCGGTTCGATTACTTGAAGAACGGTTTCCCCGATCAGCATCTCGGGCCGACCATCTGGACGCCGACGCGGGACTTCACCATTCCGGCGTCGACCTACGCCAGCATGAAGGACCTCACGCCGCGTGTCGGATTCGTGTACGACGTGTTCGGGAACGGCAAGACCGCATTCAAGGCGGCGTGGGGCAAATACGTGGCCGGCGGGAATGCCGCGGACGGCAACCCCATCACCAACTTGTCGTATCGCACAACGCGGTCCTGGGTGCCCAGCCTCCCCTACGGAGACCCGAACTACTACACGCCGCAGTGCGATCTGTCCATCCTGACAGCAAACGGCGACTGCGGCCAGGTGGACAACTTGAACTTCGGCAGCCTCGCCGCACCGGCCCAGACGGTCGACCCGGCCGTCCACACAGGATGGGGCAACCGGCCCTGGAGCCAGGAGTTCTCGGTCAGTGTCCAGCAGGAGCTGATGCCGCGCGTCTCGCTCGACGTCGGCTACTACAGCCGCTGGTATGGCAACTTCCAGGTCATCGACAACCGGTCGGTCACCCCGGCCGACTTCCTCCCGTACAGCGTCACGATGCCGGTCGATTCTCGACTGGAGCAGAGTGGACAGACCATCGGCGGGTTCTACGATGTCAAACCGGAAAAAGCTGGCCTGGTCGACAACTACCTGACCCTGGCGGACGCCTACGGCAAAGAGACAGAACACTGGAAGGGCTTTGACATTTCGATCAACGCACGTCCCCGCAACGGCTTTACCATTCAGGGCGGGCTTAGCACCGGGCGCCGGTCGACCGACACGTGCGAGATCTGGGACAAGCTGCCGGAAATGCAGCTAGTCTTCGGGGTCCTCGCGGCCCCCCACTCGTACTGCAACGTGACCGAGGCCTTCCAGACGCAGTTCAAGCTGCTCTCGACCTACCTCGTTCCCAAAATCGACGTCCAGTTCGGCGTGACATTCCAGAGCGCGCCTGGACCGCCGAAATTCGCAAACGTCTTCTACGGCGCCGCCCAAGGAATACCCTCGTTCGCGGGGGCGAATTTCCGGATTATCGGTGCGATCCCACAGGAGCAACCGATTGGCTTCGCCACGCCCACGGCACCCACGATCGCGGGCGGCACGGAGTATTGGGACCGGGCGAACCAGCTCGACCTGCGCTTCAGCAAGATCTTCCGCATGGGCTCGGGCGGGCGGTATCGCACGTCGGTCAATTTCGACCTCGCAAACGCGCTGAACGCGAATTACGGGCTCGCGTTCCAGAACGGGTACCCAGCCGGCTGGAGCAATCCGCTGAACATCATGGACGGTCGACTCATGAAGCTCAGCTTCCAGTTCGACTTCTAGTATCCAGAGTCAAGTGGACATCTGGTTCGTTAGTCCACATCACGCCCCGCCCCCGGCTAATCCTGCCGGGTGCGAGGCGCTGTTTGCAATCGGCGATTCTGAGCGGCTGAGCGGTGAGGACGATGAATCACTTCAATATTCACAGGTCGTATCTGAAGCAACAGCAAGACGTGAAGTTAGCGACTATTCCTCGGCGAGATGGATGACAGCTGGCGAGCAACTCGGGGAACCGGTGGAGTCGAGATCAAAATTTCGTATGGCAGGGGATCTTGCTTGATGGACCTACAGGATCTTCAAGCGTTCTTGACGATTGCCGACGAATTGAAATTCACCACGGCGGCAGTCAAATTGGGCACCACTCAGCCATCTCTTAGCCGGCGGATTCTTGAGTTTGAAGGCGAGATTGGTTTGCCACTCTTTGTACGGCACGGCCGCGGTGCAAGACTAACCGCAGAAGGTTATCGGCTCGTCAATCACGCCCGAGACGTCCAGAACTCGGTGGAACGTTTTCTCAAGATCGCACACAAAGTTCGGCGACACAAGTCAAAGAGCCTCACGGCACCTCGACGGAAGTGATTGTCCGAACGGATCCGAGAGAAAGAAATACCCGCGTCCGGGTGGCGTGCCGTAGAGCGAGAGCTACTGCGTCAACCAGGTGCGAGCCCCCGTCTGCGTGGACGACGGAATTCGAGAAGATTTGACGCAGTTTCAGAGCGCTCGTGTCTCCCTGCAGGGCAAAGCGATCATCGGTGCGCGCTGCCACGTCTTCTTCGATAACCTACAGCCTGAGGTGGCGATCGAAGAACTTCACGATGATGTCGTAGCAATCCCGGGATTCGGGCACGTCGGGATTGTAGAAGAATCCGTGAAAGAGGCCGTCCCAGACGTGCAGTTCGGCATCGACGCCGTGCTTGACGAGCTGATTATGCGTGTAGACCGCTCCGCTCAGTTCAAACCCGCGCGTCGCCGTGATGACGAGCGTCGGCGGAAACTTTGCCAGCATCGCTGGTGAATTGATCGGCGCGACGAGCGGGTCCTTGGGATCGGTCCCAGCGAGATATTCGAGCCCGGCGCTCGAATTCGAGCGTGTGCTGGTTCGTATCGGCGGGGGAGCGCCGCGCCCTTCTCCGATCGCAGCGGTCGTGTAGTCGGCGTCGCCACCGAAGCCCGCGCCCGACGGTGACCCCGCGCCGGCGCAGAGAATCCCGACCGCACCGGGCTGAGGCAGATTGTGCCGCTCGAACCACGCGACCGACATCGCGGCCAACATCCCGCCGGCTGAACACCCGTAGATGCCGACGTCGCGGGGCGCATGATCCTTCAGCAGGTGAGCATAGACCGCGGCCACATCTTCGCTGGCCGAAGGGAACCGGTATTTGGGTCCCTGGCGATAGTCGAGACTGACGACTCGAGTCTTTGCGAGCGCTGCGATCGGGATCGATTCAAGCTCTGCGCACGCCGGCCAGCAGCCGGAAAACCCGCCTCCGTGCAGATTGATCAGGACGCGCTTCGTCGTCGCGGCGCTACTCTTTGGCGTGTAGACGTAGGCATGGACTCCGGCGATCGTGGTGTCCTCGCGATCGACGGGATACAGGAGTCGCTGACGGTCGATGTACCCCTTCATGAATCGAGGTATGCCATCGACCTGCGCCACGACCTCGGGTTTCTGCATGTCCAGAAGATGCTGCCTCACGTAGGTCCTGGCCTCGGGACTGAGAAAGCCGGACAGCGGCACTTCCATCGCCGGAACGTGGACCGTTCCATCCTCGTCGACAACCACTGCCGCGCTTTGACGAGCGCTCCGTTCCTGTGCGGCTCTGGGCATCGACAGCATGGCCGGAATCAGGCAGGAGATCAGAATCGTGACGGTCACGGTTCGCATGCGCAGCTTCTCCTTCGTCGGTTCGACAGTCGATTCTAGGTCCGATAGCGTGCGGCACCCGTGAAATCGGACGAGGGCGGAGTACGGGTGCTGGTCGTCGGCGAGGTGCTCTGGGACCGGTTTCCTGATAGCCAGCGTCTCCTCGTATCCTACCGGGATCCTTTGGACTCCGCGTCCGGCTCGTAGATCTGCGTGACGCCGGTGAACAACGGCTTGCCGCTGCTGTCCTTGATGAAGTTCGCGATGGCGATATCCGGGAAGTTCTTGGCCGGCGCGCCCGACACTTTGACACGGTCGCCGGGTTTCAGTGAATCGCGCGTCCATCCCCGACGCATCAAGGTCACGGGGCTCGGCAGCTCGAAGCTCCAGTTCACGGTTTGCCCCTTGTCGTCGGTCACATTCACATAGACCCAGGCGTGCGGGCTTCTCCATTCCACCTTGGTCACCGTGCCCTCAACATCCACCTTGGAACGGAGATCGTACTCGGACTGGGAATGATGCGCCCATGCAGCAGGCGTCAGGGCAATGCAGAGGCCGACAAGAACTGAGAGACGCAACAGGCGGGTCATTTCTTGTACAACTTCGTGTCGCGTTCGTTATCCAGGCAAATTTCTTCGAGCATCTGCGTGTCCACGATCAACGCCATTTCGATCGTCACCGACCAGGGCCTGGTGTAGGCCTTGGGATCGTTCACGCTGATCTCGATCCGCAGCAGGCCCAAATTGGGACGCGTCAGCCGCTCGGTGATCCGGGCCGATTCGGTCACCGGACTGCCCTGGATGTCGAGCCACATGTCGTCTCGGATGCCGTTGGTGTCGATGACCAGGGTGTCGCCGTCCCAGTGACCCGTGGAGTAGCCGTTCCATGTCGGATTCGGATTGACCGGCAGCGGCCGCCCGTCCAGGTACACCTCGCGGTAGGCTCCGTTGAACTCGTGCAGCACCACCATCATGCCTGGCGTCTGCACGATCCGGCTGTGCTGCGGCAACGTCCAGGCGCGCGGGAAGTTCGGCGGCATGCAGTAGGCGTGCGGATCCTCCCGGCCGCCGTCGGCGCGCCGTACTTTCATCTGCTCCTTCGACCATTCGGTATAGGGCAGGCCCTCCTTCAGGTTGATCCCCAGGTTGATCTGCTCGCGCGCCATGCGCTCTTCCTGGATACAATCCTTTTCCTTGCAGAAATCCTTGGCGGGGACATTGGCGAACCACATGCCGGAAAAATCCGGCTTGCCCTCGGGTGTGCGCGGGGCCGCCGCCTTCAGGTCCGGAGCGCCGCTCGCCAGGCGCGGAATCCCGGGAGTGGGATAGTTGAGCCACTGGGCCCGGGCCACTGCCGGATTTGTGGCCGATACGAACAGCAGCAGAAGCGAGAACATTCGCCGCGCCGGGAATGGGTCGCTGGCATTGGACGCACGACGGGGATGATGGCTCCGAGAACGGCCTGCGTCAAGAACTCGGCTGTGAGAGATAGCGAGGCGGTAATGGTTGCGCGCGGGATGTTGGTCAAGGCGGGCCGGCCGGCTCGCGGAATCATCTGCAGCGTGCTCGTCCTTCTGCCCGGAGTCGCGCTGGCGCAGGGCGCGCCCTCACCGGCAGCGTGCGAGCGGCTCGCTTCTCTGTCGCTGCCGAATACGACCATCTCGCTCGCGCAGGTCGTGAAGACCGGTGCGTTCACCGCGCCCCCCAACCCGCCGGGACCGGCTGGAGGCGGTTCGTCGGCGCTCGCCGGCACACTTGGTCCAGTTCCGGACGTACCGGGCAGAGTGACCGCCAACACGGCAGGGCTGGGACTTGGGTACAACGGCGGGCGCGGCATTCCAGCCTTCAGCGCCCTTCCGGCCTTCTGCCGCGTAGCCGCCACGCTCAAGCCCTCGGCCTCGTCCGACATTCGCATGGAAGTGTGGTTGCCCATAGCGGGTTGGAACGGTCACTTCCGTGGCACGAGCCCGAACGGTCTCGGCGGGGTCATCAATTACAACGCGATGGCCGTCGGGTTGACGGACGGCTTTGCAACCGCCGGCACCGACACGGGGCATCAGGGCGGCGATATCGGTTGGATGCAGGTTCCCGACAAAGTGACCGACTTCGCCGGCCGCGCCATGCACGAGACGACGGTCGTTGGGAAAGCGCTCACTGCCGCGTACTACGGCGCCTCGCCCACCTACGCGTACATGATCGAGTGCGGCGGCGGAAGCGCGGCGGCGCTGCACGAAGTTCAGAAATACCCGGCCGACTACAACGGCGTCGTGGTCGGCGGCCATGCTGCTCATCTCACTCGCCAGATCTTCGGACAGCTGTGGTTGTGGCAGGCGGCGCATCCGAACGGCGAAGTTATCCTGCCGGCGGCGACGCTCTCAGTGCTTCACGAAGCGGTCCTGGCCAAGTGCGATCTATTGGACGGCGTGAAGGACGGGCTCCTCGAGGATCCGCGCCGTTGCAGGTTCGACCCGAAGGAAATCGAGTGTCGATCTGCCTCAGGATCGCGCTGCCTGACGAAGGCGCAGGTCGAGGCGGCGCGCAAGATATACGCTGGACCGATCAACCCTCGGACGAACGAGCGGGTCTGGTCGCCCCTCTACCGGGGTAGCGAACTCGACTGGAGTTTCTTCACCGAATCGGCGAGCCCCATCGCGATCGCGACGCTTACGTTGCGTGACGTGATTCTCAAGGATCCGAGCTGGGACTATCGGACGATGCCCATCGATCTCGACCGCCTTGTGTCGCTGGCCGATCGTTCGGACATCGCGCGCGTAAATGCGTCGAACGCCGACATCTCCGAGTTCGTCCGGCGGGCCGGAAAGCTGATTCTGTCGGGCGGCTGGAACAACGCCCTCGTGCCGGCCGGCGCGGTGCTCGACTACTACAACCGCGTCGAGGCCGCGATCGGCCGCCAGAGCGTCCAGCGTTCGGTCCGTCTCTACATGGTGCCCGGCATGATCGAATGCAACGGTGGGCCGGGCACCGACACCTTCGACATGCTTGGCGCAATGCGACGCTGGGTCGAGCGCGGCGAAGCGCCGACGGCGGTGATCGCGTCGCGGGTCGAGCATGGACAGGACGTGCGCACGCGCCCGTTGTGTCCATTTCCTCAGGTGGCGACGTACGTCGGGCGCGGAAGCACGGACGAGGCGTCAAGCTTCGTCTGCAAGTAGCCTACTTGCCATCGCGATCGGACTCTGAACCGATACTGCCGCGCGCCGTGCCGCAAGCGACCAAGCAGTTGTGCCGGTGTTCGCGCGCATCGCCGAAGTCAGCGGGATGACGCTGAAGGTAGTGGCCCGCGACCGCCAAGCCGCCAATCGTCCGGCTCTCGACCAGCCTGGCGTCCGTGTACAGTTCGATCTCGGTGCCTTTGGGATCGCTGAACGCCGTGACCGCGAAAAGGCTCGGGCTGACATCGCTGCGCCGCTCGGTCTTCACGCCGTGCTCGCGCAGCGCCGCATCAATCTTCGCGTGATCCGTGGCGGGCGCGACTTGCAGCGCGATGGTCGTGCAGCGCGGAGCTGAGCCTGGCGTGAAGATGACCACTTCTTCCCCGAGCGCGCTCGACAGAATGGCGCGCTCGCCGTCGCGGAGCACCAGCAGGCCGATGACCTCGGCGTAGTAGTCCGCCTGGCGCTGAACGTCCGGGGTCTCGAGCGTCACGTGCCCCAGCCTGCGGACCTGGATCATCCCGCCCTCTCGCCTCCTCGATCTGGCGTTGGGGGCCCCGGGATCGAATTGCGCGCTCGTCGCCGACTCCGTAACATACGCTCGGCAACGGTGAGACCGTCATCTCGCCGCCTTGTCGCGGTCAATCTTATGTCAGGGCCGATCATCAAGCGCACGACCGAAAACCCATGAGATACGTGCAGCAAGCCAGAATCCTGCTGTTCGTGGCTGCCTCGGCGGCCTCGTGGCGCGACATCACGTTCGCGGAAAAGCAAGCCATCGTTGGTTGATGGGTTCTGTCTCGAGAACGAGAAGTCGGCGCGACGGATGCTGGGCGACAAGTAGCCGTTGGTTCATTCTCACCGCGGAGGGACGACCTATGTGCTTCAGATTCGTGGCTTCCGGCTTCAGCCGGACGATGATCGGCGCGGCGCTACTCATTTACGCGTTCGGGGCCTCCGCCGCTGCCCAGTGGAAGGAATTCCCCACGCCGGGCCTGCCGCGTACCGCCGACGGCAAGCCGAATCTCGCAGCCCCTGCGCCGCGGATGCCTGATGGCACGCCGGATCTCTCCGGGGTGTGGCGCATTCGTCAAGGCACGTACTTCATCTACATCACATCCGCGCTCAAGTCGGGCGACATTCAGCCGTGGGCGCAAGCCAAATACGAGGAACGCGCGCAGGATTTCCGGCGCGACTCGAACGGCATCAAGTGTTTGCCGCCAGGGCCCAATGCGGCAACGTCCGGCGTCGCCCTGCCGCTCAAGATCGTTCAGACGCCGCACGTCGTCGTCATGCTCTACGAATACCAGACGCTGTATCGACAGATCTTCACCGACGGCCGGACGCTGCCCGAGGATCCGAATCCGACCTGGATGGGATACTCGGTCGGCCACTGGGAAGGCGAGACGCTCGTCGCGACGACGAGAGGGTACAACGATCGGACGATGCTCGATCTCGCGGGCCATCCCCACTCCGAGGCGCTGACGGTCACCGAGCGCTTCAAGAGAACGGATGCGGCACACGTCGAGCTGCAGGTCACCTTCGACGATCCGAAGGCGTACAACCGATCGTGGACCGTGCCGATCGATCTGGACCTGATGCCTGACTCCGAGCTCATCGAGTACATCTGCGAGAACGAGCGCGACGCGCCGCATCTCGTCGGAACGCGCGGCGAGGAGCTCAAGGTGCCGCTCGAGATCCTGCGTGAGTACGTTGGCACGTATGAGGGCGGGCGCGGCGTTTTGGTTGTGACGCTCGAAGACGGCCGCCTGATGCTCGAGCAGAACGGCGCCGGCCGGATTCCCTTGTTCGCGCATTCAGAAACGGCGTTCACGATGGAAGGGACCGGCATCCGGTTCGAGAGAGATGCGAATGGAATCGTCACCAGATTGGTGCAGAGCTGGACGGAAGGCGATCGTGTGTTCGTGCGCATGACCAGGTGACGACTGGCCGCCCTACGGACTGGAAATCTCGATCTCTTTGGCGGTCAGGAACTCGAGCAACGCTGGCTTTCCCGCCCGGGTCTGCTCGATCCCGCGGCGGATAGCCGGCACGATCTCGTCGGGGACGCTCACGCGCTCACCGTACCCAGCGCGAGATGGGCGGCAACCTCTCCGAGGTGCTGGACCACCTGGCGTCGATCATCCGCGAGCGCTTCCAGAGCCAAGCGCCAGGTGCGCGTGATCAGCGCCCCGGTTTGACAGTCGATTCTAGGTCCTGATAGCGTGCGGCACCCGTGAAATCGGACGAGGGCGGAGTACGGGTGCTGGTCGTCGGAGAGGTGCTCTGGGACCGGTTTTCAGATTCCACGCGCCTCGGCGGCGCGCCCCTGAACTTCGCCGTTCAGCTCAAACGTCTGCAACACACCCCGGTGTTGATCAGCGCTTTGGGGGCGGATGCGCCAGGAGAGGAGGCGAGACGAACGATTGGTCGTCTGGGACTCGACACGAGCTTCCTGCAGTCGACGAAGCGGTTCCCGACCGGAAGCGCGCGCGTTCACATCGACCCCTCCGGCCGGACGTCGTTCGTCATAGACCGTCCGGCTGCGTACGACGCCGTTGCGCTTTCCGAGGACGATGTTCGACAGATCTCCCGCTTGAACCCGGACTGGTTCTATTACGGAACGCTGTTCCCCTCGTGTCCCCGGTCGAAAGGCGTGCTGGAGCAGCTCCTTCTGGGGCTGCCCGCGCCCGCACGCTTCTACGATCTGAATCTCCGGCCGGGCTTCGCTTCGCCGGATCTCGTCAGCGATTTGCTCCGTTCCGCCGACGTCGTCAAGCTGAATGAAGAAGAGCTGGGCTTCGCTCACGAATTCCTTGATCTTCCTGAGGACCCCGAGCGGTTTTGTCGTGCAGGCTCCTATCGTTTCAACTGGCGCGCGGCGTGCGTCACGCTCGGTGCGCGCGGGTGCGCCATGCTGGTTGGAGATGACTACGTCGTGGCACAGGGAGTGCCGGTGGATGTGGGAGATCCGGTCGGTGCGGGCGACGCCTTCGCCGCCGCGTTCGTGCATGGCCTCATCTCGAACTGGTCAGCCGCGGAAACGGCGCGTTTCGCCAATCAGACAGGCGCCCGCGTGGCGAGCGTTCACGGTGCCATTCCGGACGTGACGCCCGACGTTCGAGCATGAAGAATCAGGCGCAACTCATCGCATACATGGATCGGCTGTCCGGCGGAGGCCTCCGCGACCTCCAGCAGCTGCTCGCCGGGCCGCTGGACGGCGCGTTCGGTGGCGTTCACCTGCTTCCATTCTTCTTCCCGATCGACGGATCCGATGCCGGCTTCGACCCGATCGACCACACGCAGGTCGATCCGCGCCTGGGTACGTGGGAGGATGTGCGCGCCCTCGCCACAGGGACCGAGATCATGGCGGACCTGATCGTCAATCACGTCTCGAGTCGTTCGCCGCAATTCCAGGACTACGACCACCGAGGCGACGATTCTCCGTACGCGGGGATGTTCCTGACGTATTCCCGCGTATTTCCCCGTGGAGCCAACGAATCGGATCTGCTCGCGCTCTACTGTCCTCGCGAGGTTTTGCCCTTCACAAGGCACCAGACCACAGGTGGATCCCAGCTCCTGCTCTGGACCACGTTCACGGACGAGCAGATCGACATTGATGTGAATCATCCCGAAGGCAAACGGTACCTCGATGCGGTGCTGGCACGGTTTCACCGCGCAGGGATTCGGATGATCCGCCTGGATGCCGTCGGTCACGCGGTCAAGAAGGCCGGGACGAGCTGCTTCATGATTCCCGAGACTCTGGCGTTCATGGCTGAGCTCACCGCGCGGGCGCACGCACTCGATATCGAGGTGCTCGTCGAAGTTCACGGCCACTATCTGGAGCAGATTGCCGCAGCGGGTCGGGTGGACTGGGTCTACGATTTCGCGCTCCCGCCGCTCGTGCTGCACGCGCTGTACACGCGAGACGCCGGTGCCCTGAAACGATGGCTCGAGATTCGACCCGCCAATGCCGTCACGGTCCTGGACACGCACGACGGTATTGGCATCAAAGACGCCGGCGCAGGCCCGCAGCATCCCGAGACGGCTGGACTCTTGACGCAGGAGGACATCGACATCCTGGTTGAAACGATTCATCAGCGCAGCCATGGCGAGAGTCGTCTGGCCAGCGGCGCCGCCGCGCACAATCTCGATCTGCATCAAATCAACTGCACGTACTACGATGCCCTCGGCCGGCGAGACAATGAGTACCTCGTGGCGCGAGCGCTTCAGTGCTTCGTACGGGGTGTACCGCAGATCTATTACGTGGGCCTGCTCGCCGGCAGCAACGACATGGACTTGCTGCGCCGCACGGGCGTCGGCCGCGACATCAATCGCCATCATTACACGGCAGGTGAAGTGGAGCGGCAGTTGAGCCGCCCGGTGGTGCAGAGGCTGATCTCGCTGCTGAAGTTCAGGAACTCTCACCCCGCATTCGGCGGTGCCTTCCAGTTCGTGCCGTCGCCGGCGGACAGCATCGTGATGGACTGGGAAAATGGCGCGCAGTGGGCGCGACTGGATGTCAATCTGACGAGGATGGCCGCCTCCATCACCTGCTCCGGCGTCGACGCAGTCTCACCTCGCGAACCTGTGTGGCAATCGACCGTCGAGGTGTGACCATGGCTGACGCTGCGCGTCGGCTCCCATCGGGGAACTACGGCGATCAAGGCGCTGACGTATCTGATGTTCGCTGTCTTCGCCATGACGACCGACTCGGTCGGGATCATCATCCCGGAAGTGATCAGGACGTTCCATCTGACGCTCACTGCCGCCGGGACGTTCCAGTACGCCACGATGGGAGGCATCGCGCTGGCGGCTCTGTGCCTCGGATCGCTTGCCGATCGTTTCGGCCGACGCCCCACGATCGTCGTCGGCCTCACGCTGTTTGCCGCGGCGTCCTTCCTCTTCGCCGCGGGCGAAAGGTTCTGGTTCTTCGTGCTGCTGATGGCCGTCTCCGGAATCGCGATTGGCGTGTTCAAGATTGGCGCGCTTGCGCTCGTGGGCGACATTTCAACCTCCACGGCCGAACACACGTCGATCATGAACACGGCGGAGGGCTTCTTCGGAATTGGCTCGATTGTCGGTCCCGCGGTGCTCGCCCGTCTCCTGGCAGGCGGCGTATCGTGGAAATGGCTCTACGTCATCGCCGGAGGCATCTGCACGCTGCTGATCGTGATGGCCTTGCTGGTAAGGTATCCGCAATCGGTCAAGCCGACCGGCGGAGCCGGCCTGACGGGAGCACACCGGGCCATGAGGAATTCGTACGTGCTGGCGTTCTCGATGGGGGCGTTTCTGTATGTGGCGGTCGAGGCCGCGATCTACGTGTGGATGCCCACGCTGCTCGCGTCCTATCACGGCTCGGCGACGTGGCTGGCGGCCTACAGCATCTCGACGTTCTTTCTCCTGCGCGCCGCCGGACGCTTCCTTGGAGCATGGATGCTGCTGCGGTTGCGCTGGCAGGCGGCACTGGCCCTGTGCAGCGGACTCATCCTGTTGTGCTTCGTCGGCGCCGTCGCCAACGGCGTGGCGTATGGTGTCTATCTGCTCCCTGCGTCCGGGCTGTTCATGTCTGTGATATATCCGACGATCAATTCAAAAGGGATCAGCTGCATGCCGAAGGCCGAGCATGGGGTGGCTGCTGGCGTCATCCTGTTCTTCACGTGCGTGTCGGCGGTCGTCGCGCCGCTGGCAATGGGCGCCGTGAGCGACGCCATGGGCGCGATCTCCTACGGCTTCTGGCTGGCGACTGGATGTGCGGGTCTGCTTTTTCTCGGCCTGTTGCTGAACTGGCTCATCGATCCAACGCGCGCCGTCCTGGAACAGCTGGAGCTCACGGAGTACCCAGAGGACGGCAGGGAGACCGTATGGTTATGAAACGGCTTCGTTCAGTCGCAGTCATCTGGGCGCTCATAACTGTTGTCATCCAACCGAATGACGTCGTCCACGCGCAGTCCGCGGCTCGCAACCTGATCGCCGCCGCCGCGGCCGCGATCGGTGGCGCGGAGAGGATCCAGGCGGTCCGGAACATCACGCTGGTCGGCTACGGCCAGTACGCCTATCAGTTCGGCGGTGGCCGCATCACCGGGGATCCAAGCGCGCCGGAGAAATACATTGCGGCCAACGACCTCCGGCGCGTCTACGATCTCGAGCACGGCCGCTTCCGGCTGATGGAGCGGCGGAACATGCTCTTCCCGTTCCTCGGGCCCTTCGGTCACAACTGGGGGCTCGTGACACAGACGCTCGACGGCGACATCGCGTACGACGTCGAAGGCGACCGCGCCATGCGCGTGGCGCGCGAGAGCGAAAACCCGTTGCAGATCGACGGCGTCCACGTCCGCCGAATGTTGATGATGACGAACCCGGCGGTGCTGATCCGCACGCTGATGGACACGGCAACGCGACTGTCCGAACCACACCGCCAGAGCGGCCTCAGCCTCATTGACGTCACGCTGAAAGAGGGCGACAGGTTCTCCGCGGCATTCGCCGCCGGCGGTCTGCCGGCGTGGATCCGGTGGTCTGCCCGCCACACCAACGTCGGCCAGATGACCTTCACGACCCGCTTCACCGGCTGGTCCGACGCCACCGGAAACAGCGGCCTCCTGCTGCCGCTCGCCTACGACACCCGCATCGATTATCGCAACGTCGACTTCTTCAAGCTCTATGTCGACGCCTACCAACTTGATACCGACAACCCGAACCTGGAGGCGCCCGCGGCGGTCCGCGAGGCCGCCGAGCCGCCGTCGTACCCGGTACCGCCGATTACCTCGCAGTCGATCGGTAAAGGCGTATGGCGCGTGAACCAGGGTGGCACCACGGTCATCGAGTTCCGGGATCACCTCGTGCTGTTCGAGCTTGGCGTCAACGTGGCGACAGCCAAGGCGATCATCGCGCACGCTCGAACGCTGGCACCGGGCAAGCCGGTGACGCATCTCATCGCCAGCCATAATCACTTCGACCACACGGCGGGCCTGCGGCAGGCGGTCGCGGAAGGCCTGACGATCGTTCAGCGCCGTGGCAGCGAGCCGCAGTTCCGGGACATGGTCGCACATGCGGCGCCCGACTTCCCCGACGACCTTGCACGCCATCCCAGGCCGCTGAAGTTCCAGGCCGTGGACGAGCACTTGCGGATGTCCGACGAGGCGCAGACGCTCGACATCTACTGGGCGCGCAACAACGCCCACATGGCCGACGTCCTGGTCGGCTACATTCCTTCAGAGCAGCTCTTGATGGAAGGCGATCTCGTGAGCGCCGCGCCCGACTGGCAGCACTGGCCCGATGGTTTCCGCGACGTGATTGCCAAATACAATCTGAACGTCGCGCGAGTGTCGCCCGTACACCCGGTCGGCCTTGCGGAGGGCCAGGCCACATTGACCCGCGCACAGGTTGAAGACCTGCTGAAGGGCGGAACCGAGCGAGCCCGTCAGCACTGCGCCGCAGAGCAGGCAAAGGGAAACTATCACCCCGGCTGTCCCGTGCAGAGTAAGTACTACTGAGCTGCAGCACCGAGATGGCCCAACAGGAGGTCTGATGAAGCTGAAATCAACGGGAGCGGTCGCCGTGCTCGCTGTGGTGGCCTGGGGAATGGCGGCCTCGGCGCAACAGCCTCCGGCCTCAGCTAAGCCGCGTCCGGAAGTCACGCGAGCGGAGACCGAGCGCTGGATGACGGAGCTTTCGAACTGGGGCCGCTGGGGCAAAGAGGATCAGCTCGGGACGCTGAATCTCATCACGCAGGAAAAGCGGCAGCAGGCGCTCGCGCTGGCAAAGCGCGGCATCGTCGTGTCGCTCGAGCAGCGCGTCGTCATCACGCCGAAGCCCGAGGTGACGAAACGCGACGGCAGGCCGCACGCGATCTCGTTCTATGAGATGCACTTTCGAACGTTTCCCGACCCCGACCTGGAAACGAGCAATCCAGGGTTCAGCAGCGACATCAAGGAGATTCACGTCCACGGTCCGATGACGCACCTCGATGCCTTGTGCCACGACAGCTACCACGGCAAGTGGTACAACGGGTATCCACTCTCCCAGGGATTTCGCGACGATGTGGGGTGCACCAAGCTTGGCACCGAAGCCGTGCGCCAAGGCATCGTGACCCGGGGCATTCTGGTCGACATGACGCGCTTGAAGAATCCCTCACGTGCGCCCGGAGCCCGCGCGTTCATCGAAGATCTCGAAGCGTGGGAGCGCCAGACCGGTTTGAAGGTGTCGCCCGGGGACGCGCTGTTCGTCTACAACGCGCCGGCGCCGAAAGGGCAGGCAGACCCGCGCGGCCTCGAAGGGGCGATGGATATTTCCGTGTTGCCGTGGATGAAGGCGCGCGGGGTTTCGGTCACCAGCTCGATCCGCGCCATACCCGAGGATCCCCGGGCCGATCATCGGGTCGCGCTGGTGGCGATGGGTCTGCAGTTGCTGGATGGTCCTCGGCTCGATCGCCTGGCCGAAACCGCCGCCCGCCTGAACCAGTGGGAGTTCCTGCTGGTGGTCGCGCCGCCTGAAGTGCCGGGCAGCACCGGCGAGATCGTGAACCCGCTCGCCATGTTCTGATCCGGCGAGCCGTTACAGACCAAAGACTTGAATTCGCGTGCGAGCGTTTGGACCGGTCAGCGTCCTGAATTCGATCTCTTTGATGGTGAAATTCGCCATCATGAACATAGCGAGTACCGCTACGACGCTTGCCCAGCCGACCAGCTTCTTCCGCGCGACGGGCTTCCGCAGCTTGAGATCCCTGAGCAGGGCGGGCCAGTCGTCGACCGCGGCCTTTGCGGTGAAGATCGTGGCAATCGGCACGAGCGCATAGTGATACCGTGGGTCACCGACGAACACCGCGGCGATGAGAACGAGATATCCGGAAATGACGAGGAACAGGGAACTGGCTGGATGAGTCAACCGGGTGCACATCAACCCGAGCACGGCAAAGCCGATGACAAACAGATAGGCTCCATTTGCAGCGGCCAGCAGCACGAGGGTCACCGCGCTGGCCGGCGGCGCTTCGAAGCCCTTCAGATTCCACAGAACACCATCCGTTTCAAGCGCCAGAAAATAGGTAACTTTCTGGAGTGAGCGTAGCAACGCTCGCAGTGGTGAGTCGGCAATTGCCTTCAGACCCAGTCGATAACCGCGGGAAAAGTCGCGCTCAGAGCCAACCCGCAGCTGTTCGTCGATTTCCCGCCGATAGGCATATCCGCCAAACGCCCCCGGATGGTTGCCCATCCAAAAATTGTGGGCTCCGGTCGTCGAAATCAGGAACCACTGTCCAGTAATGCCATGGTTGCGCACCAGCCATGGGCTGAGAACACCTAACGTGCAGCACCCGACCAGTGCAGTGCGCATGAGAATGCTGCGGGTGCGCAACCCTTGCGACCAGTACCAGATGGGCAACGCCAGGGGCAACATGACGATGAGTGGCCGCACCAGGGCAGCCAACCCGATGACGACACCGGTCACGATCTCGACGCCGGGCGCGCGATCACCGCTCTTGAGCAGGAAGGCGACAACGGCCGCCAGCAGAACCGTGAACAGGGGCTCGGTCAGGTGCAGGGTCGTATAGAAAACGTGGGTGGGGTACACGGCCATCAGCACGGCAGCCGCGCGGCCGACGCGAGATCCGAACGCTGATTTTCCCACGGCGAAGACCAGGGCGCAGGTCGCGACTCCGAGCCCCAACTGAAGAAGAACCCCTGTTAACCGACTTCGGCCCGCCACTGCGTAGCCGGCTGCCAGCAACGCTGGATACCCCACAGGCCAATAGGTTTCGGGGCGTCCGCGAGCATCAACGTATCCCTGGCCTTGCGCCAGTCGCTCAGCGCGGGCGATGTAGTTCACCTCGTCGAAACGTGGCTCGCGCGACCCCAGAGCGATGGCCCACGTTCCCCGTGTAAATACGGCAACGAATACCAGGAGCAACCAGAAGTGACGCCCGCTCAAGCGCGTCAGGCGATCCACACGGCAATTCTAACGCACGAGCGGTTGACAGCTTCTGCCGTGCCGCCGCCGCGCGCTGTTATCGACTGGCTGTCGCCGTCGGCCAGCGCTTGTCGATCGGCTTGGACGAATCGGCCGTGATCTGGAGATCCGCGCAGTGATGGTAGGCATAGCCACCCGGCTGGTTGTAGCCGTGATCGGCCATGAATTGAAGCACCTGCAGCGTGCACTTCGGGCAGGTGATGTTCGGGATCTGGACGTCGGTTTCCCAGGGAGCCATGGGCGTCTTCGGCAGCGCCGAGGAGGGCTCTCCCTCCGCCGGGTAGTGCTGGAAGAGGCCATCGGCGAGAACCGGGATTTGCGGCGGACTCTGAATGGCCGCCCAGACGGAGTAGACGCCCTTGTCCGTGTACTTCTCGAACGTCATCGGATCGGGCGGCAGCTCGTTCCATGAATTGACCGCAAGCGCGACGCGGTAGTGCCCCGAGTGGTAGATCGTCTCCTGCATTTTCAGATGCAGTTTTGCCCCGCCCACGACCTTGGTGATGGCACGGGTAAGGAGCGGGTCGTTCTGACCCTTCGGGTCGCCGCCGCAAGGTCCGAGCTTCTGCGGATCCCCGAGCTTATCCTCGGTAATCCAGGAGGCCGGTTCCAGCAGCCTGAAGTGAGCGGACGGCGCGACGGGCAGCGCGGCGAGCGCGACGGCCACGGTAAGCAGGCGGCGCATTGAGAGCCTCATATATGTCCTCCTGGTCGATTACTCGGCCCGCGCTGACCTGCGGACCGGGGGAGCATCTTAGGGTGAGGCGCATTGTAGCTGATCGACTGACGCGCTGCGCCGCGCCAGATTATGCGCGTGCGAGCCAATGCTCACTGCGCGGGCGCTAGGGATACAGCCAGCGGCCGAGGGCTCTCACGAGCACTCTGGCGCCGGGGGGCGCCTCGACCGGCACGCCGGGTAGCGCGAACATGGCGGCCAACGCACCGAGCGCGACGATCCAGACCCCCCAGACATCGGTCGCCATCCAGGCGCCGATGGCCTGCGCGTTCACCGCGACGAGCACGCCCGCAGCCGACGCAACCGCCAGCGTCAGGGCGACACGTCGTCTGAACCGCACGCGCTCGAGCCGCTCGAGAACTTCGACGCGAAACAGCGCGTCGTGCGCGCGGGGCGCGTCCGCCTGCAGCGCAGCCGTCACTCGGGCGTCGAGATCGCTCACGCGCTCGTCTCCATCGCCTCGCGCAGGCGTTCACGGCCGCGAAGGACGTGTGACTTCACGGTGCCCAGCGCCGCGCCGAGAATCCCCGCGGCTTCCGAGTGGGAGAATCCGCACACCAGGCACAGCGTCACGGCCGCGCGCTGTTCCAGCGGCAGCGCCAGCAGCGCCTGTCTGACGGCCAGGCGGTCCTCCATGGATACGCCGCCGGACAACATGTGGCCGCCGGACGACATGTGGTGGTGGTGGGCCGTGTCGCGCACGCGGCGTCGAAACCACGACCGCTGTGCTCCTTTTGCCTTGCGCCAGGCGATTCCACACAGCCAGGATCGCACGTTTGCCTCGCCGCGAAAAGAGCGCGCATGGGTCCATGCGGCGAGGAAGGTTTCCTGCGCCATGTCATCGGCGTCCGCGTCATTCCCCAGGAGGCGCCGCAGGAACGTCCGGACAGCCTGCTGATGCCGATCGACGAGGATGTTGAACGCCGGCTCCGATCCACCGCGAATAGCGGTGATGAGTGCAGGGTCGTCATCGCTCAACATTGCTAGAAGGGTCCACGGCTGGTCGCGTAATAGGCGCCCACCAGCCGTGCCGCGGTACTGGCGGCGAAGAACAGTGCAGCGAGAACGGGAACGACGACCGTCGGTCCCGTCTCGCCGAACGCCGACGCGCGCCACCACGCCAGCCAGGCCAGCCCGGCGACGAACACCGTGTTGGCCGCGGCGTACGCCAGATGATTCGCACGCGTCGGCGATGGCTTCGGCGCGGGCAGCGTGCGGCCAGAGACTTTCGTCAGCGCCTCGATGACGGACGCGGGAGGCTCTTCGCCGCGCTCGGCATAGGCCCTGAGGACGTCGAGCGCTCTCGTGCGCCTGCGGTACTCCATCCAGACGATCGAAACGGAGATGACCACGCCGGCGCCGAAGACGAGGCAGAGGACGGCGATCTGAACGACGTTCCCGCTTGCCATGTTCGAATCCTCCTCGACGTGGAAGCCACGTTTTCAGCTTCCGCGCCGCCGCTGCTGTGATGTTCTCAGCTATGTCGTCGCCGGGACGCTGACTGGATGCAGGGCGGTATCGACGGAAGGTGGTCTGTGAGCCGCCCGCCGCAAGACCACCCCGTGCCACGCCAGCGCCGCGCAGTTAGCGACGGCGAGCAGGACGGTGAGGTCGACGACGGTCGCGCGTCTTGGAATCATGAACCGGCCCAGGTATTGATATTCGCTGATGCCGTAGAACAGGTTCAGGTTCACCGCAAAGATGGCACTGACCACCCAGGCCAGCGGACGATACTCAGGGCGCCCGGCAGCTGCCAACACGAGCAGCGGAATCGTCGCGAACAGATGGTTCTCGTGCACCTGCGCTGCCAGAGTCGCGTAGGCGTGCATGTGAAAGGCGCCGAGGGCAGGCATCAGGAACCAGTCGCGCGCGCGCCTCACCGTCCAGCAGCTCCAGCCGATCGCGCCGAGCGTCAGGACGGCGCCGATGACGCGGGGATTCGGATAGCCGAGTTCGAGCACTCGCGAGATGGTGAGGATGCGTGTCTGCATCGTGAGCGCTGACCAGAGACCCAGATTGCCAGCCGAATAGACGACGCGCAGCACGTAGCCGACAAGCCACCACAGGTTGCACGCGTTGCCTGAAAGCATGTCGTGGTGAGCAAGCCGCGACATGACGAACATCAAATTCGGCAGACGCGTGGGCCCGCAACACCGGCGCGAGAATCGCCAGCGTGCTCACGGCAGCGCCGAGCGCGAACCAGATAGCGCCGCGAGCGCGGCGCCCCGTCCCCTTCCATGCCGCGAGCGCCGCCGCCGGGATGAGTATTGCCGCCTGCGGCTTGGTCAGCGCGGCAGCGAAAGTCAGCCCGCCGGCGAGAAACGGCCGCTCGGCGCCGGCGGCCGCGAATGCTGCCACCGCGGGCAGCGCGAAGAACGCTTCGATATACCCGAGCATGCTGCTGGCAAGAATCGCCCCCGGGTTCAACCAGTAGGCGACTGCCGCCCAACGCCCGGCGGCCGTGCCGGCGCGACGACGGACAAGGACGAAGATCAGCCAGACGAGCGAGGCCTCAAAGAGGAGGATCAGAATCTTGATCGCGATCGTGAGCGCGACTGTGTTGGGGAACGCGCCCCGGTTCACCGCGCGATAGACTCGGCCGAGCCCGGAGAGCTCGTACAACGCGAGCGGCGGATAGACCACCGGACCAGGCACGCCGTCGAACTCGATCATCCGCCAGTCCGGAGGGGACCCGGTGCCGTACAGCTGGCCGGGCACGTCTACGGCGCCGTTGTACGTCCAGACCCGCCAGACCCCGAAATCACCGGTTCCCGGCAGAGGCAGCGCCGCGGCCCGGATCAGCAGGCCCGCGGCGAGCAACGCCGAGAACGTCCATCTCATGTTGGAAATGCCACGATCTCGTAGACCCAGAGTCGGTCGCCAGCGTACGCGCTGCCGGAGGTACGGCGCAAATCCCTTCAGACGATCCACGAGCGCATCGCGCGCCGAGTCGCTGTACGCCTCCGGATGAAACACTGCGTAGCGCGCGTGCATCGGCGCGAGGACCGCGAATGCTTCCAGGCTGGGAAAGCTGCCGAGCGCCTCGGCCTGCTCGACGAAATCCGGCGGGATGTAGTCGCTGTAGGCATCGATGAGCGGCATCCAGTGGATCGTGGAGTTCAGCATGTAGCGCTCGCGGCCGAAGGCGAACTGCGGAGAATAGACGGGGAGCTCCAGCAGGGGTCCGGCAGGCAGCGTCGCGAGCACGCGGTAGCCCTCATCCACGGTGGGAACGGGCGGGAACTGAAGCGGGACGGTGAGCTCGGCGATTGCGATCATCGCCACGGCCGTACCCGAGATCCATGGCCGCCGCGAGCGTCGCCAGGAGCGCCGCGACGCCCATCCCTGCGAGGACCGAGAGCGAAAAATCGACCACGAGCCCGAACCGGCTCGGCGCGCGCAGGAAACTGAAGACGGGAATCATCGAGTACAGCGCCGAGTAAAGGTGGGCCACGGGACCCAACGACGCCCAGAATGCGAGGAGCGCGAAGCTCGAGTAAAGAACGGCCGTTTCGCGGAGTCGGCCGCCGCGCCGCAGGCCGTGTGCGGCGCCCATGACGCCGAAAATCAACGCGACGAACCCTGGGAACAGCGCCTCCCTGCCACCGATTCCGGCGTCCCACCCCATCCACCGATGCGCATACGCCGGCGACGAGAGGTACGCGCGCCACACCGCCGAGAAGCGCTGCGCGTCACCGAGCCCGCGAGAGAATCCGGTGGCCAGTTGGTGTGCACGATAAGTCATCACGACCGGCAGCGCCGCGACAATGGCGACGACCGACGCCACGAGAATCGCGGTGACATAGCGCGCACTTGTCCACAGGTGGCGCGTCTTCGCGGCAACGAGCGCAGCCAGGCCGACCAGCAGGGCGCTGAAGACCGCGTAGTACCCGCAGAAGTACGCCTGAAGGGCCATCGCGATCCCGAGCGCCGCTCCGCGCGTCGTCGTCGGACGCTCGGTCAGACGATGAAATGCGAGCATGCCGAACGGCAGACCGGCCGTCATCAACAGCTGAATGTGCGGCAGGTGTCCGAACAGATAGGAGCAGTCCGAAAACAAGGTCGCTGAAACGATTGCCGCGCGCCGATCGGCGACGAGATGCCGGACCAGGTAGTACATCCCGCACGCGCTCAGGACGAAGGACGCGATCAGGGCAAAATTGAGCGCGGCATACGCATTTCCGCTCGCCCAATAGACGGGCATGGCAAGCGCGCCGGCGCCGAGATTGCTCTCGGAGTACGCGAGCGTGCCGCGGCGCGGATAAAAGATGTTGGCGTCGAAGACGTGACGCGGGTCGAGCACCAGGGTACGCGCCACCCACGCGACGTTCCAAACCGAGAACTGGCCGTCGCCGTTGTCGACGCGCCCCACCTCACCCAGATGAAACGCGAGGGGAGAGGTCATCGCAACGGTCAGCGCCGAAAAGGCGAGGACGACGAGCACGAGCTCCCGCCAGCCTTTCAGACCGACGTCTGGCCGTTTCATCGGCCGCCATGACGGCCCAACGATCGTCGCGTCATTGTTCGGCAGTATACGTTTCACGGCGCCGGCCGAACCAGATTATTTATTGTTTAATGATGATACGATTATTTTATGCGCAGTAATTAGCGGTTTCCGTGAGTCATTCTGCCCGTTGGCTGCGCCGGGAAGGGCGACGGCATCTCCGGAAGGGCGATGATGTACGCTTGCGAAGGCGGGTTTACCCCGTCAAAGCTCGCTCGCCGATTAGACGAGCGACGGTGGGAGGGATGGCCGGGTGGTCGATGGCGGTGGTCTTGAGAACGTGGCCGATCGGTTCGAAGCGGTCGCGCGGGCACATCCGACGCGGCCCGCCATCCGATGGCTCGATCAGAACCTGACATATCAGGACGTCGCGCTCCTCATGGACCGTGTCGCTGGACAGGTCCTCGATGCGGGCGTTTCGCCTGGCGATCGGGTTGCACTGCTCTTCGACCGCGGCGCCACTGCGGTGTGGGCATTGCTCGGCGTGCTGAGGAGCGGGGCCATTGCCGTGCCCCTGCTCCCGTCGCACCCGCATGCCCGGCTGCGCGAGATTCTGGACAACTGCTCGCCGCGCCTTGTGCTGACTGACGCGGAGGGGGCGGAAGACGCTCGTGCGTTGAGCGGCCGCCGGCAGGTTCTCGAACTGGATCCGGGACCGACGAGCACTACGCGAGAATGGCCTGAGGTGGCCGGCGCCAGCGCCGCCATCATTCTCTACACGTCAGGGACGAGCGGGATCCCCAAAGGCGTGATCCAGACGCATCGCAACATTGTCTGGAAGGCCGACTGCAACGCCCGCGCGTTCGGCGCGACGCCCGCCGATCGCTTCGTCTTCTTCAGCACCTATGCGGTGGCTCAAGGCATGACCACGATGTTCAGCGCGCTGCTGACTGGTGCGGCTCTGTACCCGTTCGACGTTCGACGAGAGGGACTCTCGAGGCTGGCTGACTGGCTGATCGGAGAGCGCATTTCCGTGTACGTTTCCAGCGCGACGCTGTTCCGCACACTGGCCGACAGCCTCGACGGAAGCCGGCGATTCCCTGCGCTCCGGATCATGCGAGTGGGCGGCGAGCGCGTGACCGCAGACGACGTGGCGGCGCATCGTCGACTGTTCGGGCCGGAGTCACGCCTGCTCAACGCGTACTCCACGACTGAGAGCGGACCCGTCGCCATGCACGTGGTCGAGCGCGATCAGACGTTTCCGGACGGCATCGTACCGGTCGGTCGTCCGCCGGATGGCGTCGCGGTTCTCCTGCGGGACGACTCCGGGAACAGCCCAGCTGCGGGCGCGGTCGGAGAAATCGTCGTGCGAAGCCAGTATCTGTCTCCCGGGTATTGGGAGGATGCCGAGCGCACGGCCGCAGCGTATGCGCCGGTTCCCGGATCGCCCGAGCTCCGAGACTATCGCACAGGAGACCTCGGACGCCTGCGCGATGGGCTCCTGGAGCACCTGGGGCGCACGGCGTCCCGCGTCAAGATTCGC
The DNA here is from genome assembly GCA_963725105.1 of uncultured Acidobacteriota bacterium. Lineage (GTDB taxonomy): Bacteria > Acidobacteriota > Vicinamibacteria > Vicinamibacterales > CAVVIG01 > CAVRXZ01. Next base: position 106,761 of record CAVRXZ010000004.1, on the reverse strand, counting down.
GGGTTTCGGGTGGAGCTCGAAGAGGTCGAGGTTGTGCTCAGACGCTGCCCTGACGTGCTGCGCGCGGTCGCAGTGACAAGGCTGCAGGCCGACGGCACGGCTGTCCTCGTGGCCTACGTCGAGCGGCGGAGCGGCTGCAATCCGACGAGCGATACCCTTCGTGCGGCGCTGGCACTCACGCTCCCGGAATACTCGATACCGTCTGTCTTTGTGATTCTCGACAATCTGCCTCTAACGGAATCAGGAAAGCCGGATCGCGCGCTGCTGCCTGAGCTGCCGGGCGATCGTCCCGTACCTGTCGTCGGCGTGGGCCGCTCCGGAGAGCGCCCTCGAGCAGGCAGTCGCCGCGATTTGGCGCGAGGTACTCGGCCTCGAGCGCGTCGGCATTCACGACGCGTTCCTCTCTGTGGGCGGCGACTCACTGAAAGCGATGCAAATCGGGTCGCGGCTTTCGGCGGCCGTGGGCGTCAGGATCCCCATCGTGGAGCTGTTGAAGAGCTCCACGATTGCGGAGATTGCGGCCGTCGCCGAACGCTACGTGGCCGCTTCCGCGTCAACATCCAGCTAACTGGACGCCGGCTATGTGGCGACCGCCGCGGCCGGTGAGGATCGTGCCGCTCGTTCGGCACCAGAGGACCGGCCGGCCGGCGAATCGGTCCAGCGCATCGCCTTGTTCTGGAGCTCGTCCGCGGTCTCGCGCGCATAGCTTAGAAAATGGTGTGCGGAGAGCAACAGCATCGACGCTCTCCACATCCGGACTGGATCGTTCCACCAGCGCCACAGGACGGTACCGAGGAATCGCCAATACGATCCCCGGTAGTCCGACCGTACGCCCTGGTGCCACACGGAGGAGAGGGCTACCCGGGCCCGGTAGTGCCACACCAGGTTCGGCGCAATCTGGGCCGGGTTGGGCGTCCAATCTTCGAGCGACCGGAGGGCCCGCCCGAAGAACCGCTGCGGCTCATACAGGTCACGAAGAATCTGACTGAGCCCGCTCAACAGCACATCGGTGGGCAGCTTCGTCTGGAAGTTCGGCGTACTGAAGTTGGTTGTGGCGTCGCTGTCCGGCAGGATACGTCCCGCTCGCGCGAGACGCTCATATAAGGCCGTGGTAGGAGGGGCCATGAGCACGCCGGTCATCGCCCAGGGGATTGCCGCCTGTTCGATGAACGCCGTCTGACGATTGAAGATCGTTTCGTCATCCGAATCAAAGCCGACAATGAATCCTGCGGTGACCCACAACCCCCGTTTCAGAATGGTGGCGATGTGCTCGAGGCTGTCTCCCCGAAGGTTTTGCAGTTTCAGGGCTTCGCGCAACGACAATTCAGAAGGCGTCTCAATACCGATGAACACGTACATGAAGTTCGCCTCGGTCATGGCGTCCATCAGATCAGGATGGGCGGCGAGATCGATTGATGCCTCGGTGAACAAGGCGAAGGGATGCTGGTGACGACGCTGCCACGGGGCGATCGCCTGGACGAGCTTCAAGGCCGCCCGCCGATTCCCGATGAAGTTGTCGTCGACAACGAATACTTCCTTGCGCCAGTTGAACCGACGCAGGGCGTCGAGCTCACCGATGAGCTGTTCGGGTGTCTTGGTCCGCGGCTTCCGTCCGTAGATCGTGATGATGTCGCAGAACTCGCACTGGAACGGACAGCCGCGCGAAAACTGCACGGACATCGTCGTATAGTTTTCCAGCTGCAAGAGATCGAACCGCGGCACCGGGCTGTGCGTCAGATCTGGCTTGTCCGTGACGCGGTACAGGCGTCTTGCCTGGCCAACTTCCAGGCCGTGCGGCAATATCGGCGAAGCACTCGTCGACCTCACCCTGCACCACGTGATCGGCGTGCTCGAGGAGGAGTTCGGGCTCGCTGCTCGCGTAGGGTCCCCCGATGATGGTGCGTCGGTTCAGCGCTCGGCAGCGCGCCAGGATCTCCCACGCCTGGAAACGCTGGGCATGCATCCCGCTGAGCATCACGAGGTCCGCCCACAGGATGTCCTCGTCTTGCAACGTGTCGAATGCGCAGTCGACAAGTCGAAGTTGCCACTGCGGCGGGCAGAGCGCCGCGACGGTGATGAGCCCCAGCGGCGGCATCACGGCCTTTTCCGGCAGGATCCGCATCGTCCCTTCAAAGCCCCAAAACGACGGAGGGAAGCGAGGCCACACCATCAACACGCGTGGCGTTGGGCCCAAGGGAGCCCAGTCGCTCAAGACCTCGAGCGCAGTCGTGTCGCGGACCTGGGTGGGGCGGGCAATAGGTAGGGTCGGCAAGGGGCGATCGTACCCCACCTGAGGGCTGCGCGGACATGATTCCGCTGAGATAGACTCGCCCCCGTGACGCACGTCAGCCGATCATCCATGTTGGCGGGCGCTCTCTGTGTCGCAGTGTGTTCCACGTCGCCTCTGGCGCAGAGCGCGCGGGTGATTCCACGTCCGCCGGCGCAAGCGCCCGGCCCGCCGCGCCCTGAGGATGGCAGCGCCGCGCCGGACGGCTATCAGCCGCTCCCGCAGTGGCTGGGACAGACCCGCGCGCCGGCACCGCCGGCTGCCAGAACGGCCGCCTACACCGTCGAGACGTTTGCACAGGGAATTTCCGGACCGTTCTCCTTCAACGTGCTCCCGGACGGGCGGTTGATCGTCGCCGAGCGCGGCGGTCACATCAAACTGGTCGGCAAAGACGGCCGTCTCAGCGAAATCGAAGGTCTGCCTTCCACGATGTGGGTGCGCGCGGGCCAGGGTGCTTTGGAAGCCAGGCCCGATCGCGCGTTTGCGACGAATCGAACGTTGTATGTGGCGTATACCGTGCTGCCCAACGGCACGAACGCCGCGTCACCGCCGCGAGCAGCCGGCGTTCTCACAGTCGCCAGCGCAAAGTTGTCGGCCGACGACAAGCGGTTTGAAGACCTGAAGGTGCTGCTCAACGCCGAGGGGACGACCGGACGTGTGATTCAGGCGCCCGATGGCACGCTGCTCGTTGCTTCCGCCGTGCCTGGCGGGGTTGGCATCAACTCGTCTGACTGGCCGCAGCCCCAGCAGTTGGACAGCCTCATGGGCAAGGTGCTCCGCATCAACACCGACGGCTCGATTCCCAGGGACAATCCGTTCGTCGGCCAGGCCAATGCGCGCCCCGAGATCTACGCCATCGGCTTTCGAGATATCCAGGGTGTCGCGATTCACCCGCGCACCGGGACGCTCTGGACGAGCGAGCACGGCCCGCGAGGCGGTGATGAAATCAACGTCGTCAAGAAAGGAAAGAACTACGGATTCCCAATGATTGGCTATGGCCGCGAGTACACCGGTCAGCCGATCAATGGCGACCAGACGGTGCAGGCGGGCATGGAGCAGCCGGTCTATTTCTGGACGCCGGACGTGGCTCCGGCGGGCATCGCTTTCTATAGTGGCAAGCTGTTTCCGGCCTGGCAGGGCGACCTCTTCGTCTCGGCGGGTGCAGGGCGCGCGCTCGTTCGTCTCGTCCTGCAAGGCGAGCGCGTGATCGCCGAGGAGCGCCTGCTGACCGACCTGAACAGCCGCATCCGCGCCGTCAACGAGGGGCCGGATGGCGCGCTGTACGTCCTTACGGACGGCAACCTGAAACCGGTCGACAAAGGCGTGGGGTGGGACGACGGAGGCAAGATCCTGAGGCTGGTTCCGAAGAAGTAGCGACGTAACATGGGCATCGAAGTAGCGCGCCGACCCCAGATCGCGTGCGGAGGTCGTCGTTGCTGTCCGCTTTACGGAGTACATGATCCCGGTGTACTGCATCTCCTCCCACGTCTGATCGCCCCACTTCACGTCGACTGTCGGATCCGGGTTCGCGCGGTTGGCCGGCGAGTTGTCGTACCAGGCAGTCGAGACGATCCGGGCGCCCTTCGGGATCGCCAGCGGCTGTCGGAACATGTAATAGGTCTGCCAGTTGAAGTCGTACCTGGGCACCGACAGCAGTTGTGTGGTTCGACCATCGGGCAGTTCGAGCACGTAGCTCCAGCGTTTGCCGCGCAGGTGAGTGTGCGGCCACAGACCCCAGAGCGTCGCATCCTGAAGAAAGGTCACGTCGGTGCTGACAGCCTCGTTGGCGGAGCCAGCCGGGATGGTGAACCGCCTGTTCACGAAGTACGACACGCACAGCTCCTCGCTGGGCGGATCCTTCGCGAAGATCAAACCTACCCGCGAACGGTCGGTGCCGGCCGTGCCGTTGGCCGTGTAGTGCAACTGGAACCGCAGGATGCCGCCCGGGGGCAGCCGCAGCGCGGTTCCGAGCGGGAAGATCTGGGGGTTCGTGCCTGGCGCGTAGGTGGCCAGCAGACGGCTCGGCGCGTTCGACTCTCGCAAAGGCCTCTTGCCAGGTGTTCTCGGCCGCTTCACGTCGTCCTCGCGATTGCGGCTCAGGATCTCCGCCTCCGCAGGTTCGTCCGGAGCGGCTTCGTAGTACACGAGGATGTGGTGCACGAGAGCCCGGTTGCCGGGCCGAGCCTCGATGGCTTGCACCCAGCGTTCTTCCGTGAACCCCGTTGGAACGTAGAAGTTCTCGTACTCGAGCGCCCCGCGCGCCGGCACGGGGTAGTCCTCCTGCATCTCGAAGATGACGTCGGGCTGGCCTATCCGCCAGCCACGTGCGAACACGGGAGCAGGCGGCACGTCCGCCCCGTCGCCTTGTGGCGCGTCTGCTGCCGCCCAGCGTTCGATGAGGTCTCTCTGTTCGGGCGTGAGAACGCGTTCGTTCCGGAATGTGCCGGCCGGCGCGTCGGCGTGCCAGGGCGGCATCGCCCCGGCGTGGACCTTGCGCGCGATCGCACGCGCCCATGGGCGTACCTCCGCATAGGTGACGAGCGGCATCGGCGCAATCTCGCCGGCGCGATGGCATTCCACGCAATGGGCGTACAGAATCGGGGCCACATCGCGGGAGAAAGTCGGCACAGCGATGGGCGCGGGCGCTTGTGCGCCGCCGGCCGCCCCGATGGCGAGGATGAGGACGCTCGTGCCGGCCGCGATTGATGCTCCTCGCCGCCGGATGCTCGGCAGGATCATTGGCACCGTGCGGCGATACAGCTGGTAAGCCTGTCCGTGCTCGTGGACGAGATCGTGCTCTTCGAACTGAATCGCGATCAGGATGTACGCCGTTGTCATGATCGCGAAGAACAGATGTCCGGCCGTCATCGTCGGCGTGGACCAGAACGCGACGAGAAACCCGAAATACAGCGGGTGGCGCACGACTCGATATGGCACGGGCGTGGCGAGCTGCAGTTTCGTGTACGGCTGCCCGAGCAGCTGCAGCCAGACCTGTCGAAGCCCGAACAAGTCGAAGTGGTTGATGAGGAACGTCGTTACCAGCACCTGGATCCAGCCGAGCAACCCAACAAACGAGAGCGCCGCACGAAGGCCCGGGTCGTGGACCGTCCAGATTGACAGACCGAGTGGTTGCCATTGCCAGAAGAGCGTGATGAGCGCCAGGCTGGCGAACAGCACGTAGGTCGATCGTTCGATTGGCGTCGGAACGATCCGCGTCCACCAGGCTTTGAACCAACGCCGGGCCATCACGCTGTGCTGCACGGCGAACAGCGCCAGCAGGCTCGTGTCAGCGAGGAGCGCCGGGAGCAGTGGACCGTCGTGCGGAGCGTCGAGGATCTTCGGAACGCCAAACCCGGTTACGAAACCGATCGCGTAGAGGAATGTGCCAAGGAAGATCGTGTACGCCACAACGCCGTAGAGACCAAACAGCACTCGTTTCATCATGGTGACCTCCGGGCGCTAGCATCGGGCGCGCGCACCACGACGGTCGATAGGAACTTTGTCCCGTGTTCGCTAGAATCCGCGTGTGCAGCCGGGACAAACGTCCCGGAACCGTTTTTCATTCGATGGCCAGACTCCCGCAGACGATCCGTTTCGTCACGACTGATGACGGCCTGCGGCTGGCGTGGGCCGACGCCGGATCGGGACCGCCGCTGGTGAAGGCGGCCAACTGGTTGAGCCATCTCGAATACGACTGGGAGAGTCCGGTCTGGCGTCACTGGACGCGCTTCTTCGCCGGGACGTTCCGGTACATCCGCTACGACGAGCGCGGCTGCGGGATGAGCGACGCGGTCACTGGTGAGCTTTCTCTGGACCGGTGGATCGGAGATCTCGAGCGCGTGGTTGACGCGTCGGGTGTGTCGACGCCTTTCACACTTCTCGGAATTTCACAGGGCGCACCCATCTGTGTCGGTTACGTCGTGAGGCACCCCGAACGCGTGGCCCGGCTGATTCTGTACGGCGGCTACGCTCGCGGCGTCATGCGGCGGGGCGACGCGGAGGCGACCAGCGAGCGCGAAGCCATCATGAGGCTCATGCGGGTCAGCTGGGGCAAGGACCACCCCGCATTCCGGCAGGTGTTCACGTCGCGTTTCGTGCCCGGCGCGAGCGAGCAGCAGGTGCACTGGTGGGACGAGCTCTGTCGCCGGACCACGACGGGTCCGACGATGGCCTCACTCCTGGCGGCCCGGAGCGTCATCGACATTCAATCGCTCCTGCCGCAGGTCCGCGTGCCGACGGTGGTGATCCACGCTCGCGGAGATGCTGCGGTTCCGGCGTCGGAAGGCCGGCTCCTCGCTGCGGGAATTCCCGGCGCGCAGTACGTGGAGCTCGACTCGGTCAATCACATCCTGCTCGAAGACGAACCCGCGTGGCAGCGCTTTCGCGACGCGGTTCTCGATTTCGCTCAAATTGGCGGGACCAGGGAACCGGCGGAGTCGCCGTTCGCGCAGCTCTCGACGCGGGAACGTCAGATACTCACGCTCATGGGGCAGGGCCGCTCCAACATGGAGATCGCCGAGCACCTCGGTATTAGTGACAAGACCGTCAGGAACCAGGTGTCGAAGCTGTTCGACAAGCTGGGTGTCTGGACTCGCGCGCAGGCCATCGTCTTCGCCAACGAGCGCGGCTTCAAAGGAGATTGCTAAGGGTGCGTTGCAATAGTGACGTAGTGCGGGGCTTCCGCCTTCGCTGAAGCTACGACGGACCGCCGAAGCCTTGGCGGAGGCTGGTCAGCCCCGCCGTGTCGGCAGGCCTGAAGGCCTGCACTACTTCAAAGGCGATTCCTAAACGCGCCGGCCGCCTCTGCTAGTGCCGAATCTGGTTGGTAATCGCCTCTTTTTCGTACACCTCGCAGTTGCCTCGTTCTCGCAGCAGGCCCGCGTCGGGATTCGGATTGCGCCGTACGACTCGTGTCGGGAACACCCACGGTTCCACGAGCACCTCGGGGTCTTCGACCGTGACGTCGTACAGGAGCGCATCGCCTTGACGCGTGAATCGCTCCACGACACGCATCTGCTCAGAGTGGAAAAAGCCGCCGCGTCCCAACCATGTCGTGTCGACGAACGAGATGGAGTCGAGCACCAGCGTGTCGCCTTCCCAGTTGCCGACGGTGTAGCCGAAGTACGTCGTCTCGAGCGCCCTCTTCGGATCGTGCTTGCGGCCATCGGTCGGGATCACGCGATACTCGCCGTAGCCGCCGCCCGCATCGCCGCCGTAATAAAGAAAGGTCACGTCCTTGTCCGTCTGGTAGATGCGTCGCGGAGGGCCCTCCCGTGGGACTCCCAGCGGCTGGCAGGTCATGACCGGGTCGTACTTGTTCGTCCACATGTCGAGTTCCTGCACCTTGTCCCAGTACTCCGGCTTGTACACCGGGCGATTCAAGCCGCCAAACCGCGAGGGTGAGTAGAGCTCGAAATCGTACGTCTGATTGTCTTGCCGGTTACAGCCGGCTGCTTGCGTCGGACCGCATCGGCGACCCCCGCCGGTCATGTAGTTTCCAATCCAGTCCGTATAGGTCCAGTTGCCCGACAGATCAGGATGCCCCGCCAACCGCGGCGTGGGCGCCGACTTATCGACTGGCGGGTCCGTCTTGGCCATCACGCCACGAGGGAGTTGCCCTGTGACCTGGATCGCCTTCTGCACGCTTGCCGGCACGGGCGCCACCACATACACGTTGCCCGTCTCCGTCACGTCCGTCGTCAGGTCGCGGACAACCGTGCCGTTCCGGCGCTCGACCATCTTCCCGGCGTAGAGCACTTCGATCCTGTTCAGCGGGTTGTTCCAGTCTCGATAGTCGCTGTACGTGAACTCCATGGTCGTCGTTCCCTGGGATCCGTTTTTCACCACGACGCGTTCGGCCATGTACTTGGCGTCGAGCGTGGCCGTCGCCACCGCTCCGGGAACCCCAGGAATAGAGAAGGTCACGACCGGTTTCCCTGATTCCCAGGACACGGACGTCTGGCCCACCTTCGCGAGACCATTCTCGAAAAGCGTGCCGGGGTTGGCGCCCAACAAGAACGTCTCCGTCGTCCCTGCGATGGCAGCCTTGGGCGCGCCTTGAGGACTTGCCCAGAAGCGGATGAGGCGCTCCTGCACGGCCGCGGGCATAGGGGAGACCTTTCCCTTCGTTTCCTTCAGGGGACCGATCTCCGCGCCGGGCGTGTCTTCGTCCCAGGCATACAGGCCGCTGACCACCTCGACGTTCGAATACTTCTGTCCGTTCGGCCGTGTGCAGGCGTACTGAATCCGCTGACTGAAGGTCTGGTAGTTGGTGCTCGCACGGTATGTGGTGAGCGTGCACGGCTGTCCGTCTATTTGAATCGTGCCTTTACCCTGATATTCGAGCGAGGCGACCATGTCGCGTTCATCATGGCCCTTCAGCATGCCCGTGCCCCACATCCACTTGAAGAGCACGGCCTTGAGGTCTTTGGCGTCTGCTGCAGGTGTGTAGGGTTCAGGAACCGGCCCGCGTGGAGGTTGCGCACCGGCCGTCAACATGAACGGCGGCCCCATCGCGAGGACCATTCCGAGCGCGACCGTGATCCGACTGATTCGTCGACGAAGATTCATGGTGGTCCTCCCTCTCCCGGCCGTTTCTGGTGGAGGATGCCCGTCCAGAGGGTTTAGGTCAAGGCCGATGTTGGCGTGGAAGGATATTTGTGTTGCTCATGGTCGAAAGGCGGCCTTGTTTGCAGCTCTGGCTTTCTCTTCAGACACCCGCGTGTCTTCGACTTCTCTTTTCTGTCGCGCGATTTCACGCTGGGGCGCCTCACGCTCATCCAACCGGATGGCCTGCGCGTCTGCGGTCCGCGCGAGAGCCTCAAGTGGCGGCGAGGTCACGATCATCCGGAATCGCGAGGCATACGTCGCTCGATACAGCACGACCGAATGGTCGGCGTCTCCCCATCGGGCCACTGGTGTGCCCGACTCGTCATCGTGAGCGAGAGGGAACCGCCCGCGTCTTCGTCACGGCTGATTTCGAGGGCGGTCCATACGTCGTTGAAATCGCATCGATCATGTCAGCATCGGTCATGCCGGCCGTCCGATCTGTGTCGTAATCGACCACCATCTTCGACAGCTGATCGTTGTAGAAGCTGAAGGCCACCTGGCGAACGGGATCCGTCTGCAGCGCGGCCGAGCCGATCAGGAAGTACGGCGGCCGCCACTGCAGCTCCTGCATGAGGGCCGGCCGGAGGTGGATGGAGCTGGCTTCGGACGCGGCCACCTTGGTCAGCGTGGACACAGACAGCAAGCTGCCGCCGAGTTGAAAGCCCCGATACTCTGGCCGATTCTGGGCCTGCAGGGGATGCGTTGACAGCACGAATCCGAGACCGGCGACGGCGAGCGTACGTGTATTGATCATGGGCGGCCTTCCTTGGGCTGTCGGTATGGACGATCCTACGCTCGAACCCGCGGGCGTCATGTGCCCAATTGAACATCGCCGGGCTACGCTCAGGGCTTACCGTTTCCCCGAGACTGCCATGGTTTTGTCCGCCTCTTCCGCTCCGCTTGCCATACTCCTGGAACGAGTCCGGGAACATTACCGGGACATGCCGGGGCTCACCTTAACCAAGCCGGAGGCCACGCGACTATTTGGGGTGGCACCCTCGGTGTGCGCCGCGATGCTCGAGGGCGCTCGTGATGGAAGACTTCCTCTCCCGCAGCGGAGACGGCCTTTTTCGTCCAGGCGCCTACGGTCAGGGCGCTTCCGGGCGGACACTGAACACACCGCGCAGGCCCTGCTCGAGAAAGCCCTTCTCTATCAGCCTGAGAAGCAGGATCCGGCACACCTGCCGATCGAGGCCAGCCCTTTGCGCTGCGGCGGCGGTGGTGAGCCTCACGCCGGGCGTCTCGACGAACACACGCTCCAGGCGTGCGAGCGCTTCTGTGACACACCGGGTTTGGTGCAGCGGCTTGATATTCGCCCCTGTTTGACGGGGCTTTGATGAAAGCTGATGCGTGAATGCCTGGCGCAGGCGAGACTCAGGCAACAGGTTCAGGAAAGCGTACGCCCGCGACTGTACGACGTGCGCCGTTCAATAGCGAGGAAGGAGTGCATTGCGACCGTGTGCTCAAGTGCACAGACAAGGTTTCCCAATTCAGGCACTTTGTGATGGGACTGTACATGAATTCGCAACGCCCGACTCAGGCCGAAGCCACGGAAGCGATTCTGCAAGAGGCCATACATACCGGCGTGCCGGTCCTCATCCCAGGCGCCTTCGAAGTGCGTGCTGGCCGTCCAGGTGTTCACACGCAGGCGGCCGCCGAACACCCGGCCGTCGTTCGCCCACGCACCAGTGGCGTTGCCGACCGCCAACGACTCGTCTACGAGCTCGAGGGGGGCGGTGCGCCAAGCCAGCGGAGAATCGCGAGGCACAGGACGTTCATGGGGCGACTGTTCCAGCTACTTCTCTACGGGCATGACGCCCATCCTTCGCGCGAATACCCAAAGGCGTCGGCGGGCTAACAATCCTCCCGGCCCTTCCGGGTCACAGTCTCAGTCGTCGCGCGAGCTGCCGTTTCGCCACGTCGACCAGCGCGAGATACGTGACGGTCGCGGGAATCAGAAACGCAAAATACGAGGCCGGCAGCCTGCGTGAAGCCCAGAAGCGTGGCCAGCGGCGTCACCGGCAGCGCCACGCCGATGCCGACGATCAGCGAGCGTCGTGACCGTCAGTGACCGACTGGGCCGGCTCCGAAACGGATTGCCCATCGTGCGGATGACGAAGAGCACCAGCGTCTGGGTCGCCAGCGACTCGACGAACCACCCCGTATGAAACAGCGGCTCGCTCGCGTGGAAGTACCGCAGCAGCACGTAGAACGTGAGGAAGTCGAACATCGAGCTGATCGGGCCGATGAACAACATGAAGTCGCGAATGACACGCATGTCCCACCGCTGGGGACGTCGAAGGTACGCGTCGTCGACGTTGTCGCTCGGAATCGTGATCTGCGCCAGGTCGTACAGGAAGTTGTTCAGCAGGATCTGCGTCGGCAGCATCGGCAGAAACGGCAGGAACACGGACGCCGCGGCCATGCTGAACATGTTGCCGAAATTCGAGCTGGTGCCCATCAGCAGGTACTTCATCATGTTGCCGGAGGCCCGGCGGCCTTCGAGAATCCCGCGGATGGAGGACTCGGAGGCTGGGTTGCTCCGAGAATGACATCGGCCGCCTCGCGCGCCACATCGGCGGCCGTCATCACCGAAATCCCGACATCCGCCGTGTGCAGGGAGGGCGCGTCGTTGATGCCGTCGCCCATGAACCCGACGACGTGGCCTCGACGCTTCAGCGCGAGAATGATCCGGTTCTTCTGCGCCGGCGAGACGCGCGTGAAGACCGAGGCCTGCTCCGCGAGATGGCCGAGCGCCGCGTCGTCGATCCGCGCGATGTCGTCGCCGGTGACGATCTGCTGATCGTCCAATCCGATGCGCTCGGCAGACGTGACGCGCGACCAGCTCGTTGTCGCCGGTCAGGATCTTCACGGTGACGCCGTCGCGCTTGAGCTCCGCCAGCACCTCGGCGACATCCGGCAGGACGGGATCGGCGAAGCTGACGAAGCCTGCCAGCACGAGATCGGCCTCGTCGTCGCGCGAGTAGGCGTCCCGTGGCTCCAGCCAGCGGTAGGCGACCGCCAGCACGCGCAGACCGTCCGCGCTCAGCCGCTCGTGGACCGCCGCGCACGTCTGTCCTTCATGGCCGCGTCGAGCGGTGTGACCTGACCGTCGGCTTCGAACGCCGTGGACAGCGCGAGGATCGGCTCGGGCGCGCCCTTGGTAATGAGCAGACGGCGGCCGCGCGCCGTCCGGCGCCTCCACCACCACCGACAGGCGGCGCCGCTCGAAATCGAACGGGATTTCGTCGACCTTTCGGTAGCCCGTGATGTCCACCGACGGCTGCTGAAGAATCGCGACATCCAGCGGGCTGCGGATTCCCGTCTCGAACTGGCTGTTGATGTAGGCGAGCGTCAGCGGCCGCGGCGATGCCGTGCCCGGCGGATCGAGCGCCCGATCGAATTGCATCACCCCCGCCGTCAGCGTGCCCGTCTTGTCGCTGCAGAGAATGTCGATGCTGCCGAAGTTCTGAATGGCCGGGAGATGTTTGACGATCACCTGCGTCGCGCGCCATGCGCAGCGCCCCCTGCGTGAGCGTCACGGAGCTGATCATCGGGAGGAATTCCGGCGTGAGGCCGACGCCGAGGGCGACCGCAAACAGCAGCGATTCGAACGCGTCGTGCTTGAGGGCGATGCCCACCAGCAGGATGAACAGCACCAGCACGACCGTCGTCCGCAGGATCAGCAGGCTGAACCGGCGCAAGCCGTGTTCGAACTCGGTTTCTGGCGCGCGGCTCCGTAACCGGACGGCGATATCGCCGAACATCGTCTTGGGCCCGGTGGCGATGGCCACCGCCGTGCCGGTGCCGCTGACGACCGAGGTGCCGAGAAACACCAGATCGGGCGCGTCCGGGCCCGGTCGCTTCTCGCCTCGGCGCGACGGCCGCAGTCTTGTCGGCCGGCAGCGACTCGCCCGTCAGCATCGATTGCTGAACAGAGAGATCGCGCGACTCGACAGCCGTGCGTCGGCCGGCACCAGATCGCCGGCCGACAGCCGGAAGACGTCGCCCGGCACCACGTTCCGCAGCGGCGTCTCCTGCCAGGCCCCGTCGCGGAGCACCGTGGCCGTCGGGGATCACCGACGCGCGGAGTCGCTCCGCCGCCTGTTGCGACCGGTACGACTGCCAGAAGTTGATCGCGACGCCGAGCACCACCATCGTCACGATGATCAGCGCGTCGACTTGCTGTCCCAGAGCACGCGGCAATCGCGCTCGCGACGAGCAGGATGATGACGAGCGGGTTCGCGAAGAGGTGGAGCAGCTGAACGACGGCCGACAGACGCCGGACGGGAGCCGGCTCGTTCGGGCCGTACTGCGCGAGGCGCCGCGCCGCCTCGGCGCTGCTCAAGCCTTGTTCGGCGGTGGACATCAGTCTCTCCAGCGAGGAAACCGCGTTGTGTAAATCAGTACAGCCGACGATGGGGCAGTCGTCATAGAGTCAAGACAACTTACAAGGGGAGGTTTCGTGTGCTTTTGTCACTGGTCGTCAGTCTGGCGATCGCCGTCGGTCTCACCCAGGTGGCCACGTTCAGCACGACAATCTATCTGCATCGCTGCGCCACACACCGCGCACTGACCTTGCATCCGGCGATCGCGTGGCTCTTCAGATTCGCGCTGTGGATCACGACCGGCTTGTCGACCAAGGAGTGGGTGGCCGTCCACCGAAAGCACCATGCGTTCACCGATGAAGAAGGCGATCCGCACAGCCCGAGGTTGAAGGGCTTCTGGCCCGTTCAACTTGGCAACGTGTTCTATTACGTTCGGGAGGCTCATAATCCAGAGACCACCAGAAAGTACGCGCACGACATCCAAACCGATATGTGGGACCGGTGGCTGTTCAATCATGGGCTGGTTGGCCCAGCTGCCGGCACCATCGCGCTCTGCGCCCTCATCGGCGTCGGCTGGGGACTGCTGGCCGCCAGCCTGCACGCGGTGATCTACGTCTTCTTTCTATCCTCGTCCATCAACGGCCTCTGCCATTCTCGAGGTTATCGGAGCTTCGACAACACGGCCACAAACATTCGATGGCTGGCCCTCCTGACAGGTGGGGAGGGACTCCACAACAATCACCACGGCTCCCCTCGCAGCCCCAAGTTCAGCTTGCATTCGGGTGAAATCGATCCGAGCTGGCCGATTATCCGGCTTCTGGCGCGCATGAAGCTGGCGCGTCCCTATCGAACGATTGAAGAGACCGGCTCCCGCCGGATGGCGCAAGGCGAATCACCCGTGTGACGCCCCCCGCCCCTCGGCGCCGCTCGGGTCGGGCGAGGCTCCTGGGCCGGACTCGTAGGATAGAGTTACGAGTCGATGGGAGCCCCGGCCAAGCGACGCTTCGATGCGCACGCGTTCCTCAATTCCCCGCGGATAGGCAGAAAGGTCACGGACTATCCGTCAGGCACGAACATCTATTCGCAGGGCGATCCGTCCGATGCCATCTTCTACATTCAGAACGGGAGCGTGAAACTGTCGGTCCTCTCAGCGGCCGGCCGAGAGGCGGTCGTCGGGGTGTTGGGCCCTGGCGACTTCTTCGGTGAAGGAGCGCTTGCGGGTCAACCCGTTCGACTTGCCACAGCGACCTCCATGGGCGCCAGCACGATCCTCATCGTTCCCAAGCGGCAAATGATTCGCTTGCTCCACCAGGAACGTACGCTCTCAGATCGGTTCATTGCGTACATGCTCGCCCGTAGCAGTCGTCTCGAAGAGGACCTGGTCGATCAACTCTTCAGCGCCAGTGAGAAGCGGCTTGCCCGTACGCTGCTCCTGCTCGCGCAGTACGGCAAGCCGAAGGGACCGCGGCGCGTGCTGCCAAGAATCTCGCAGGAGGTGCTTGCGGAAATGGTGGGAACGACGCGCTCCCGCGTGAACTTCTTCATGAACAAGTTCAGGAAGCTCGGCTTCATCGACTACAACGGCAGCCTCAAGATTCATCGTGCACTCCTGAGCGTCGTGTTGCACGACGTGCACCCGTCCAAGCCCTGAACGCCGCGGCTCAGAAGTCTCCCGGACCGAGTGGAATAGGCCGATAATCACGGCATGGGTCCACTCCGGGAGCTACTCGCGGTCGATCATCGGCAAGCACTGGAGTTCTTCGTGCTCCGCTTTCAGGACATATCCGAGCCCACGGTCGATCGCCAGGAGCTGCTCTACAACGCCAGCGTCCTGGCGCACTACGCCCAGGTCTCCACCCAACCCGACGTCGATGTGCCGGCGCCGGCGAATCTCAGCGTGGTATTCGACCATTTCGTGGCCGACACGACGCTGCTGGACGACCACCTGATGATGGAAACGGCGGGTGCTCAGTGTCTGCTGCTGGCCGGATTCTTCGAAGACCAGATGCGTCGACGGCATGATATCCGGTGGTATGCCAACCTCGGCGCGAGTTTCTTCAGCCGGGCGGCGCTGCGAGAACCCTCCCCAGCGAAAGCGCGGCTGCTCGACGCGATCGCGAGACGCTTCGAGCCCTGGCGTCGGCGCCACGCGCAGCTGAGCCGCGAGCTGCGCGCTCAGCCCTATCTGCTACCCCCGCCCAGTCCGCCCACGCTCATGTAGCGGGAGGAGGTCCCTCCCGTCGCGATCCGCCTCGGCGTGTGCTGTCCCATTGTGCACAGACTGCGAGGGGGCAGACCTCATACGATGGTCGGTGCAGGGTTCCACGACCGTCTCCTCATACGTTGATTCCCTGACACATCCACAGTCCGATTCACGCATTCACGTCAGTTTGGAGTCGAACGCCATGCATGTCAGACCGCTACACGACCGCATCATCATCCAGCGCCTCGACGAAGGCGAACAGAAAGTCGGCGGGATCATCATCCCTGACACTGCCAAGGAAAAGCCGCAGCAAGGCAAGGTGATCGCCGCGGGCGCCGGCAAGGTCCGAGACGACGGCACGCGCCAAAGGCCTGATGTCAAGGCGGGCGATCGCATCCTCTTCGGCAAGTACTCCGGCCAGGAGATCAAGCTGGACGGAGAGGACTACCTGATCGTGCGCGAGGATGAAGTCCTCGCGGTCATCGAAAAGGATGCGCCGAAGACGGCGAAAAAAGAGAAGTCACGTCGCTAAAGTAATTGGGAGCAAAGAATCATGTCAAAACAGATTGTGTACGGCGAGCATTCACGGCAGGCCGTGCTGCGCGGCATCAACCAGTTAGCCGATGCGGTCAGGGTGACCCTCGGCCCCAAAGGCCGCAACGTCGTGATCGATAAGAAATTCGGGTCGCCAACCATCACGAAGGACGGCGTCACCGTCGCCAAGGAAATCGACCTCAAGGATCCGCTCGAAAACATGGGCGCGCAGATGGTGCGCGAAGTCGCGAGCAAGACGTCGGACACCGCCGGCGACGGCACCACGACCGCCACCGTGCTCGCCCAGGCGATCTACCGTCAGGGCGCCAAGAACGTTGCGGCCGGCGCGAACCCGATGGACCTCAAGCGCGGCATCGAACGAGCGGTTGAGGCGCTGACCGCCGAGCTGAAGAAGATGTCGAAGCCCGTGAGCGGCAACATGGTCGCCCAGGTGGGCACCATCTCGGCGAACAACGACGAGACGATCGGGAAGATCATTGCGGACGCCATGGACAAGGTCGGCAAGGACGGCGTGATCACGGTCGAAGAGGCCAAAAGCATGGAGACCTCGCTCGACGTGGTCGAAGGGATGCAGTTCGACCGAGGCTACCTGTCGCCTTACTTCGTGACAGACCCCGAGCGCATGGAAGTGGTGCTCGAGAACCCGGTCATCTTGATCCACGAAAAGAAGATTAGCTCGATGAAGGACTTGCTCCCCGTGCTCGAGCAGGTGGCGCGTCTCGGCCAGCCGCTGCTCATCATCGCGGAGGACATCGAGGGTGAAGCGCTGGCGACGCTTGTTGTCAACAAACTGCGCGGCACGCTGCACGTCGCGGCCGTCAAGGCGCCAGGCTTCGGCGATCGCCGCAAGGCCATGCTCGAAGACATCGCCACGCTCACGGGTGGAAAGGCCATCACCGAAGATCTGGGCGTCAAACTCGAGAGCATCAAGCTGGAAGACCTTGGCAAGGCGAAGAAGGTCACGATCGACAAGGACAACACGACGATCGTGGAAGGCGCGGGCACGTCCGCCGCGATCGAGGGTCGCGTGAAACAGCTCCGCGCGCAGGTCGAGGACACGACGTCGGATTACGACCGCGAGAAGCTGCAGGAGCGGCTGGCGAAGCTGGTCGGCGGCGTCGCCATCATCAAGGTCGGGGCAGCGACGGAGACCGAGATGAAGGAAAAGAAGGCGCGTGTCGAGGATGCGATGCACGCGACCAAGGCCGCCGTCGAGGAGGGCATCGTGCCGGGCGGCGGTGTGGCGCTCCTTCGGGCGTCGAAGGTGTTGGGGAATCTGAAGCTCGTCCGGCGATCAGCAGATCGGCGTCAACATCGTCGTCGCGCGCGATCGAGGAGCCCATGCGCTGGATTGCGAATAATGCCGGCCAGGAAGGGTCGATTGTCGTGCAGAAAGTGCGCGAGATGAAGGACGAGGAAGGCTTCAACGCGCTGACCGACACGTACGAGAATCTGGTAAAAGCGGGCGTCATCGACCCGGCCAAGGTCGTGCGCTCAGCCCTCCAAAACGCCTCGTCCATTGCGTCGCTGCTCCTCACCACGGAAGCGCTGGTCTGCGAAATTCCCGAAGAGAAGAAGGAAGCGCCGATGCCGGGCGGTGGCGGAATGGGCGGTATGTACTAACGCCCGGATTTCACAACATGCCGAATCAACTGTTCCGGCTTCGCCCGATCATGCGTCAAGGGACCGCTACCGGCATTCCGGAAACGTGGGAGCACTACGCGTCTGTCGAGAATGCCCGGGCCGGCGCGAAGGACATGTACCACGACGATCGCGTGTTGCGCGTCATGCTGGTCGAAGACAGTATCGGAACGTTCGTGGAATGGATCGAGCGATGAAGGCCTTGCACGGCCCGAGCAACTACTTCGCAGCGTTATAAACCACTCGGCCGCCCACCATCGTCAGCGTCGGCCGGATGTGCTTGATCTGCGCAGCGGGCACGGTCATGTAATCGCGATCGAGCACGACGAGGTCGGCCTGCTTGCCGACTTCGAGCGAGCCGAGCGCGTCCTCCTGAAAGAACAGATACGCGTTCGAGCGCGTATGCGCGACGAGTGCCTCCTCGCGCGTCAGCGTCTCGTCGAGCACGCGGTTGCCGCCGACGTCGAGCCCGCTGACCACCCAACCGAGCGTGACGAACGGGCTGTAGTGCGAGACGATCGTGGCATCGGTGCCGAGGCCGAACACGATGCCGCTGTCGGCGATTTTTCTGAGCGGCATGTGAGCGCCGGCTTGCATCGCGGCGCCGTGGACGCCCAGCGTCATGCCGAGCGCCTTCGCGCGCGCGATGTTGGCAGGCGAGATGTCGTAGATGTGTCCCATCGTCCAGCGCAGGTTGTCGATGCGCTGGGTCTTGTTCACCTTCTCCAGGGTGTCCAGTAGGTCGGTCACGGCATTGTTGTTGATCACGTGCTGATGGACGTGCCAGCCGGCCCGCGCGGCCGCGGTGGCGAGCGTGCCGTACTCGTTCATGATCTCCGGCGGGCCAAGGGTCCTTCCGAGGCGCCAGATCGAAAAACGGCGCGTAAAGAACCTCGCCGAGGCCAAAGACGCCAAACTGGCCGTCGAACCGGTTCGGACGGCTGCGCTCGATGAGCGCCGCGGCCTTGCGTCGCCGAGGCCGGGTCGTGTGCATCGAACGGCAACGTCTCCCAGAGTCGAAGTGGCAGCGGTCCCTTGGCCGCACGAGCGGCCAAGAAATCCGATTGGCCCAGGCTGTAGACGCCCGTGAGCCCGGCCTCGTTGAGCACGTGCATGAAATCCGTGAGGTTCTGCTCGCGCTGCGTAGGCGACGTCTTCGGCATCGCGTCGTACAGCGCATAGGGTGGCTGAAACGACACGAGGCCCGTAGCGGGGCGGCGCGCGCCGCCGGTCGGATCGAGCCCGACAGCTTTGAGCGCCAGGCTGTTGGCGTAGACGACGCTATAGCCCTCCTGCACGAAGAGCGGATTCTTCGGCGCCACGCCGTCGAGTTCCGCGAGCGTGAATCCACCCGGTGCGTCGGCGAACTGCCGCGGCGTCCAGCCGCCCTGCACCATGATCCACCCGCCGGCCGGCACGCTGGCGGCCTTGGCCGCGAGAATCGCGAGCGCTTCGCGGCGCGAATCGACTCCCTCGAATCGGGCCTGTTGGTGCCAGGTGTCGACGCCGCGCGTGAAGTGGAAGTGGTTGTCGATGAGGCCCGGGATGACCGTCGCGCCCTGCGACGTCGATGACTTTCGTCGTGGGGCCCACGTGGCGGGCCATCTCCGCGCTCGTGCCGCGCGCGACGATACGACCGTTGTCGATCGCGAGCGCTTCGACGACGCGGAAGTCCGCGTCGACGGTCAGGATCTTGCCGTTCGTGACGACCGTGTCGACATTCTGCTGCGCGAGCGCGGCGGGGCTCGCGAGCGCGGCAAGGATGCCGATAGAGAGGACCAGGCGCTCGAGCTCCAGCAACGCGCGCCATTGTACTTGCGGAGGCAACGGCTCGGCGTGATCGGAAAACCGCTCTAGTCGCAGGCAGGAGAGACGACGTGGAAGGAGCTCACCCTGAGCTCGCGGCTTGTGAGGACCCCCGTTGCGGCGACGCGTTTGCCCACCTGTTTCTGCAACGCCTGCGTATCGGAAGCCCCGACCAGATCCACCGGCGCGGAGCGCCGCTTCAGAAAGCCCGTCCGCCAGCTGCGGGACTTAGGGGCGCTGGCGCCATCGGTGTCGGTCAGACGGATGCGGTCTTCGTCCGTGCTCATTTCGAGGCAGCCGGTGATCGTGACCGGGGCGATCCCGGCGGTCTCTGCCGCTGAGGGCGCAGACGCGGGCGCGGTCCCGATCGGCTCGGCGAGTGCGGGGTTGGCCGTCGAGCTTTTGCGTCGCGAGCTTCGACGACAGCCGCTGGGGCCGATACCGGTGCAATTGGTGCCGCCGTCAGACTCTTCGCCGGCTTTGCCGCTGTCTTCTTCGGCGGCTGCCCAAGAGCTCGTGGGGTCGCCACCGAGTGGGCGACCTGCGCGGCGGTTGACTTGGACGCGGCTGCGGACGTGTGCCCGGCTGTGATTGGCTGCGCGGCCGAATCAACGTCGATTGATTGTTCCTGCGCCTGGGTCTCTCGGCCAGCGGCACCGCGATCGCCCGGCGCCTGACGACGCGGCAGCGCGAGCGCGGCGATGACGAGCACACCGAGGGCTGCGAGCGCGATCACGTACATGTTGCTGCCGCGTCGCGCAGCCCCATGCGGCGGCGTCACGACATCGGCCGCGGTCGCCGCGTGAGGAGCATGTTCGCCGGATGCCGGAGACTGTGCAACATCAGCCGGCTCAGTCGCTGACGTGGTCTCGGATGGCAGTGTTGACATTGACGTCTCCTGACGCGGCATGGCCGTCCCCGGTCTCTGCCGCTTCGGTCGCGATCGTTCCCGTTTCCTCGGCGCCCTCGCGGTGCGACGTGCTTCGACACAGCGACCCGGCGCCAGCTCAACGTTCCGCAATACGTATGCCGGCACGTTTCAGGCGCCGATGGCCGAATCGGGGGGCGACCGGTTACAAGATGGTTAGCCGACTTTCAATCCGGTTCGCGCGTGAATAAGATCACGGCGACGATGATTTCAGCGCGAGACGCACTTGAACGCCTCCGGGCGGGGAATCGTCGTTTCGCAACTGACGTTCGGAGCCCCGAGGCGCTCACGACGCAAGGACGCCGCGCCGAGCTGGCAGGGGGGCAGCAGCCGTTCGCCATCATTCTGGGTTGTTCCGACTCACGGGTGCCTGCGGAGATCGTCTTCGACCAGGGCCTTGGCGACTTGTTTGTCATCCGCGTGGCCGGAAACGTCGTCGCGTCGTCTCAGGTGGGCAGCGTGGAGTTCGCCGCGGCGCGATTTGGGACACGCCTGGTGGTGGTGCTGGGGCATTCCCAGTGCGGGGCGGTTCTGGCCACGCTGGAAGAACTTCAGCGGCCGACGGATAGTCAGTCCCGACATTTCCGGTCGATCGTCGACCGTGTTCGGCCATCCGTCGAGGCGTTGCTGGCAACAGAGCTCAGGCACGACCCGGATGCCTTGGTGCGGCAGGCCGTTCGCGCCAACATTCGCGTCTCAGCCAATCATCTGCGCCACGGGTCGGACATCCTCGAACACCTGATTCAGAAGGATGGACTCCTCGTCGTAGGTGCCGAGTATTCTCTGGAGACCGGGATCGTTGAGTTCTTTGATGGAATACCGGAGGCCGGCTAACACCGTGCGCACTCCTACTTCTTCGTCCGGGCCTCCTGCGCGCGCGCGCCCGTCAGGATGTTCTCGAGCCCGCGGTTGCCCTCGTGGCAGCCGAACTCGAAGATGGCCTGGGTATCGTCGCGCTTGAGCGGCATCCGGATCGCCCACGGACGCTCCCACGTGGTCGGGTCCTCCATGCGCGCCTCCCAGCTGATCCGATCGGGACCGACCGGGGTGAAGCGTTCGGTGACCTTCAAGCCGGAGGTCGCGCCACGGTAGAGCATGTTGTCGTGAATGTTCGTGGTCTCGACCACGAGCGTGTCGCCCTCCCACCAGCCGCGCGAGTCGCCCATGTACTGACGGATGACCGGCGACAGCTTCGGCCGGCCGTCGAGGGGAATGACCCGCGCCTCGTGAATCATCTCGTAGCGGATGACGACGTAGCCGGGAGCCTGGGTGATGTCATAGGACGCGCCGTAGATGATGGGCCGCATCGTGTCGGGCACGCCGCGCGAAATACAGCGATCGTAGATGCTCCGATCCGTGTACGAGTCGGCCGGGCCCCGTCCGCTGCCGCGCGGCCTGCCGCGCCGCCGCACGCGCCTTCGCCGCCGCCGTCAGGGGCGGGACCCGCCCGTCGTCGGGATCGATCACCAGCCATGGCTGGGCGTTCTCCGCGTCGAAGTGCTCGTACCAGTGCGGCGGCCCGGCGCCGGTGTCTTCTTCCGTCGTACCGCCGATGCTGCGCGCCTGCCGGACCGCGGTATCCTGCCGCTGCTTGCGCAGCTCCGCCATCTCCTTCTCGCCGAAGTCGGCCAGGCGCTTGCCCGCCAGCTCGGGGGGACGCTCGAACGGCGTGTTGTTCTCGTCCTTGTTGGTGTAGATGCCCTGGAGATCGGGGTCCCCCCAGGGGGTCCGCGGCGTCGTCCACTTTGCTGCGCCGAGTCGAGGGACCGTCCGCTGCTGGGCCATGGGCGTGGCCGCGAGCAGGACCGCGCCGGCAACGACGTGAACCATCAGCGCCCGACGACTGATGCGACGTATCAACACGTCCGCAAATCTTAACTCACGATCTAGAATACGTACTCACCTCGGCCGTTCATACTCCTCGGAGCCCATCTCACCATGAAAAGAACATTGCCTTTTGTCGGGATCTTGACCCTCTGTTGGTCGTTGATGCTGTCTGGACAGCATGCGCCATCGCTCAAAGACTTCACGTGGACGCTGCCGGGTGAGCTGACGCTCGGGCTGGTGCATCTGAACGACACAACGACGCCGATCATTTTCCAGGCGCCGACGTTGTATTCCATCCGGGCCCGGGCGCATACCAACACGATGTTCTATGTCCAAGGCACGCCGGATAGAACCATACAAGTGGACACCACAAACTTCATCATCGAACAGAATGGCGAGACCATGACTGGGGTTCCAACGAACATCAAGCATTTCGAGAAGGGACGAGTGGCCGTGTCAAAGGGCGAGCGCATCGAGGGCCTGCTCACCTTCGACAAGCTGGCAGATGTATCGCGGCCCTTTACCCTAAAACACGGCAACGATTTGGTTCAGATCAGATTCACCGGCGAACAGATGAAAGCCACGATGCCAGCCGCCGAGCCGAAGTAGTTGAGGTCTGGACGGACTCCTCGTCTACTTCCCGCGGCTGCGCTGCAGGCGCTCGTAATCCTTCTCGCCCTCAAGGCAGAACTCGTCCGCGAGTTCGGTGTCCACTTCGAAGCTCTCCGTCAGGTTGACGGTGAACGGTCTCGTGTAGTTCTTCGGATCGTCAATCGTCAGCTCGATCTCGAGCGTGCCGAAGTTGGGACGACGAACCTTCTCCGTCATCTTCCCGACGTCGCTCATCGGGCTGCCCCAAGTGTCGATCCACAGGTCGTCGCGGAAGCCACGTGTCTCGACGACTAGCGTGTCGCCTTCCCAATGGCCGACCGAGTAGCCGTTCCACGTGGGGTTCATGTCCTGCGGGAAGGGCCGGCCATCTATGAACACCTGCCGGTACATCGCGTTCACCTCGTAGAGCAGCACGAGCAGTTTCGGGTTGTGCACCGCCTTCGTGAGATGAGGCAGCGTCCAGCTCCGCGGCGGGTTGTCGGGCAGACACCGCACGTGCGGGTCGTCGATACTCATCGCCGCGTGACGTTCGGCTGTGAGCTTCGCGGCCCAGGGTTGATAGGGCAGCGACTCGCCGGGCAGATTGCGACCGAGGTTGCCGGCGAGCGGCGATCCGCCGATTTCAATGCCGCACGGACGCACCTCGCCCCGGCTGTTTTCGCACCGGCTGGTCTGCGTGGCATGCCAGAGGCCCGACAGATCAGGTTTGCCGTCCGGCAGCCGCGGCGTGGGCGCGGTGAGATCGGGCTTCCCGTCGGCCTTCCTGGGCAGGCCTTCCGTCGGATAGTGAAACCATTGTGCGAGCCCTATTGCTGGCACGGCAATCAGGCTAATGAAGACACACGCGAACAGGTCGAAGCGTTTCATCAGGCGCATCCTACTTAATCGTGATCTTCTCGATGTCCCACAGCGAACAGGATCCCTTGTAGAGGACGTTGTCCGACTCGGCATGCAACGCATGAATCAGGCACCCGGCCTGACCGCGGCCCAGACTGGTCTGCGCCCAGCCCACGAGTTTTCCGGTGCCGCGATCGAGCCGATACAGCTTGCCGTTTCCGTCGCCGCTGTAGACGTACTTCGACGTGACCTGGACCGTCCAGGGTGCGCCGATGCCAGTGATGGTCTTCTTGAAGTTGAGATCGGTATCGTACACCTGGATGCGAAAGTTGCCGCGATCGGCGACGTACACCAGCTTCTGCTCGGCATCCACGGCAATGCCGTGGACGGTGTTGAACTGATCCGGACCTGATCCCCGAGTGCCAATCGCCTTGATCCATGTGCCGTCCTTCGCGAGCTTGACGACGCGCGAATTGTTGTAGCCGTCGGCCACGAAGATATTGTCGTCTCCGTCCCAAGCGACATCGGTCTGCCGGTTGAACGTCCCGGTGGTGGCTGCCGGGAAGTGTTCGGTGTCCTTTTCACCCCGCTCGAGGTATTTCTCCAGATAGTCGATGGCTTCAGGCTTTCGGCCCAGCGTCATCTTCACCAGGCCGTCCGGACTGAACTTCACGATCATGTTCGAGCCTTCGTCGACCATCCAGACGTTGTCGTACTTGTCGACACGCACGGCATGCGCGAACGAGGCGGCATAGTTGCCGGGCCCCCAGATCTTCACAAACTTCAGCTTCTCGTCGAATTCGAACAGCTCCGCGGCCGTCCCGCCTCGTGAGCTGCCGCCTGTCCCCGTGCGCGAATACACGAACAGGTGGCCCTTCGAGTTCTTCGAGACACCCTCCGTCTCTCCGATCGTGTGCCCCGGAATGCTGAGCGGGAGCACTTCTTCCACGACCTGCAACTTCGGAGTGGCGGCTTCGAGGGCCAGTTGTTCTTGACGTCTCGCCTGCGCTTCCGGACTATTGGCGCCTTGCCCCTGCAGGCGCGGCGTCCCCATCTGTAGAGCGGCCAGGACCACTACGACAAACAGTATTGAATGGCGCTTCATGACGTGGTCTCCTTATGACGCGTGATGACGGGGCGGTTCTGCCGCCGGATCCGTTAGGGCGCGATACTGTCATCGGAAACGCGCGATATCAATATCTTTTCTGAAATCCAAGATCATCAGCCGACGCGTTCTCGAAAGTGCCGTCCTCCTGGCCGGAGAGTGCTAACGTAAGCCCGCAGACAAATGGGCGACGGCCGTGACGTCGGTCAACGTTGATGAGGAGAACGTCTATGTGTTCCAATCCGCTTTGCGCGATCGCGCTCGCGGGCCTTGTCGTGATGCTGGCCGCCGGCAGCGCTCACGCGCAGAGTCAGCCTCAGCGCAGTGGGTCCGCAGAACCACCGCCAGAGCGAGACGTGTTGCTCACGCCAGGCGGGATCAGCGACATCTACAGACCGGGCGTACTGGCGGCGGTGTCCAAACCTGCTTCACCCCGCGATTTTGGTGGCGTGTGGGTCCTGTACCGGCCGGGGCAGAAGTTTCCCAGCGCCGGTGCCCTGCCTCTCCAACCCTGGGCGGCGGAAAAGATCAAGACCTTCGACGCCGTGCACGACGACCCTGCCGCCTCGTGCCTGATTGGCTGGCCGCGGGAGCTGACTGTGCCTTACCCGATGGAGGTGATCCAGACTCCGAAGTTCACGCTGTTCTGGTTTGAAGGATTCAACGTCGTGCGCCGGGTCTGGACCGATGGGCGCGAGCACGATCCTGACGCGGATCTTGCGTTCTACGGCGACGCCATCGGGCACTGGGAACAGAATACGTTCGTCGTGGAAACGGTGGGCCTGATCCACCAGACGCTGGAAGGCGGCGCGCCCCTCACGGACGGGGCGAAGACCATCGAGCGCTGGCAGATGATCGAGGGCGGGAGGGCGCTGACGGTCGAGGTGACGGTGGACGATCCCAAGGCCTACACCGCACCATTCAGGTTCCGGCTCATCTTCGACCGCACGGCGGACCAGCTGAGAGAATACGTCTGCCAGCAAAACAACAGAAACGATCCGTTGAAGGGCCAGATACCAGGAAATCTTCTCGCGCCGCGGACCAACGCAGCGCCGCCGCCAACACCCGCCGCCGACCCGGCAGCGAAGGCGCGATGACAGACGGGCCCAACCGCGAGGTGATTTCAATGAAGCTGGCTTCCGTGATCGCGGTGCTGGCCGCCGGACTCGTAGGGTCGCCTGCCTTCGCTCACCACTCATTCGCGGCGTTCGAGAACTCGAAGAATGTCATCGTCATGGGGACGGTGAAGGAATTGCAGTGGACCAACCCCCACATCTTCCTGCAGGTCCTCGTGCCCGACGCGACCGGCCGCGTGGAGGAATGGAGCCTCGAGAGCGTGAGCGTGGGCACGGCCCGGCGCCTCGGCTGGAAGCCTGACATCCTCAAGGCCGGCGACCAGGTCACTGCGTATCTTCACCCGCTGCGCGACGAGAGCAACGGCAAGGGCGGGAGCCTCACGGCGGTCGTCCTGCCGAATGGTCTGGTGCTCGGCCAAATTCCGAAGTAGATTGCGCGCGACCACCTTCTTCCCGACGGCATGGTCCGGCATTTCGGAGGACCAGATCCTGAACGCCCTATCTCATACGACACAAACTGACTTGAAGATCTATAACAGACCGAACCTGGTGGCGCGAGAGATGTAATATCTAGGTTCAATGTGGATCGGGGGTGAATTCCAGTGGCAACACAATTTCTCGCAACGCTGATCTGCGTGGGCGTGCTGATGTCGGCGCCGGCCCTCTCGAGAGCTCAGACCCGAGAGGGGCCGAGCCAGGTCATCACGGTCAGGGGCACGGTTGAGGCCGTTGACCACACGGCCCGCACGGTGACGATTCGGGGGCAGCAGGGCTTTTTGGTAACCGTGGACGTGCCGGCCAATGCGACGCGGTTCGAGCAGATCAGGGTTGGCGACGCCGTGACGGCCACCTACTACGATCTCATCAGTGTGCGGTTGAAGCCCGCAGGCGAGCCTGCGGTCGACCGCACCGAAGAGGCGACGCTTACGGCGACACCCGGGGCGCTGCCGGGTGCGACGAGAACCAAGCAGCGGGTGACGACCGTTACCATAACCGCTTGGTCCCCTGTCGACAGGGTCGTGACCTTCGTCGGCCCGAACGGGACGCTCTATTCGCGCCGATTGCTGGATACCACCGACTCCGCGATCGTCCAGGGGCTCCAGGTGGGTGATCGCGTCGACGTCACCAGGACCGAGGCCATGACGGTCTCCGTACAGTCCTCCGTGCTGCCTGCCCTACCCGCCCCGCTGTCGGCCACCATCGACGACTTGCGGCACCGCCTCACGGTCTCGGCCGTGATCGGGTGGGACAACCAGTTCAGCGGCAACATGATCCAGGCGGCCACTGGTCAGACCGTGCAGGGAGCGGTGCCCATCAACCTGGGCCAGACGACCTTCGACGACGTGTACGGCCGGATTGGGATGTTCAAGGTCGGCGTAGGCTATCGGACCAGCCCGCGCGCCGAGGCCGTCGTGAACTTCGTGTGGTCCAAAAGTGATGCGGAGGAGGGAGGGGTCCAGATCGGCACGGTGGGCACAAGCCCGGCCGCGATCCCACTCACTGTCCAGTTCACTTCGTTCAAGTATTGGGGCGTCGAGGCCGGCCAGCGGTGGTTTTTCGCGCGCACCCGCTTCACGCCCTTCGTTGGCTACCTCGTGGGCGCGAACCGCCACCAGGACATCCGCGGTACGTTCGTCAACGTCCCTCCCGAGCTCACGCCCGCGCTTGCAGCGCAGGATGGCAAGTTCTTCGAAAAGTCGTGGGCTATTAGCTTGGGCCCGACCGGTGGCGTGCTCATCGGCGTGGGTCCCTTCGAGGTGATAGCCGAGACGCAGCTCCGCTTTTTGGGCGCGCTGTCGGATGTGGACTGGCTGGTCGAACAAGGGCTCCGCGATATCAACACAGAGAGCGCGCGCTGGTCGTTTCCGATTCTGCTGGGCGCGCGCTTCCGCTTCTGATCACGAAATCGAGCGAATCTTGACCGGTGGCGCCTCGCAGACCGTCAGACGCGGACTGCCCGCCTGATCAAAATACGCGCCCTTGGCGACGCCCAGAGGACGTGAAGCACCGAGTAGAACGCCGAGCGTAAGAGGCGCTCTGGGCGTTCGATGGAGCGTCAGCCGTGTCACGTACGGCGCCACAAACACGGCGCGATCGTCGAGGTCGCTTGCGCGTGCTTCCCCCACGAGGCGATCCGCGTGAGCCTCCGTCCGCCGATCGAAGGAGACCGATCGAAATCCTCGGGTCGCCCGGAGGGACCATCCGTCCGGGCGCGGCTCGCCAGCCGCTGGTCCCCCGAGGTACAGCACAATCGGTCCGTACGCCGATTCGGAATCGCCGCTCATGGCAATGCGACCAGCCGCGCCGATGCCGCCAAGATCGACCCACTGATCGACGATCACCTGACACGGTCGAGTGCCGGTGATTTCTGCCAGACCCGCGACAGTCTTCTCTGACTCGTCACGCGCACGACCGATTCGTGCCATCGGCTCTATCACGAAGCCGCGTTGGCTGAGATCCTCCTGGCCGTGAGGAAATGCGTAAACGGACCCACGGTCGAGCGCCTGCTTGATGACATCCCGCCGGCGCGCCACGACGGCGAAAGGTTTCCCAGCTCGTCGTCCGCCGAACATCGCGGCGCGCATGAGGAGATCGATCGTCGCATCCTCCTCAGCAAAGGTCGCGTTCGTAGGCACGACGTTGAGAATGGCGACCACGTGTCCCAGTGTCGCCGTTTCGTGGCCCAGAGGCTGAACCCGATCGTCGCGTTCCTCGGCACCAAGCCGAGCGCTTTGGAGGATTGGCAACAGCACAAGCAGGAGCGCGGCAATCGCACGCGTGACAGGTGTTCGGGCCATTGCGACGACCTGGTGAAATCCAACGGCTGCCAGCATCCATACAGCAACCAGCCAGGGCATCAGCGTCAGTTGCGCATTCGCGGGCGTGATGGCTACCAGAACCAAGCCCGCCAAGCTGAAGGCCGCGACTTTGATCCAGCGAAGCCACCCTGCGGCCTGAACCTCGACGACGAACCCGAGCGCCGAAAGGGCAAGGGCGAATGGACCGAACAGTCGGCCCAATAAGGAGACCAATCCTACTTGCCGCCAGGCCGGAGTCGCACATGCGGCCAGCGCGCTCCATGCCGCCAGCGGCGTCGCGTCGGTATCAAGCCTTGGAGATACCGCAAACATCGCAAGAACGAGCAATACACAAACGAGTGCCAATGCGCAGGCACTCGCGTATCGTGCTGTCGCACCCAGACGCGGTGCGGCAACCACGAATGTGATGCCGGCACCAAGAGCTGCGGCAACCGTCCACTCAGGCACAACCAGGGCGGCAAGCAGCCATACGACAATCGCCAGCACGAGCCCTCGCCACTGCCCCCTGCCGCCAATCTGATTCCGCGACGAGAGGATGGCAAGCGCCCCACATGTGCAGACCGCGAAAGCCGTAGCCTCCCAGGGAAGCGCGAGCGCGCGCGGAAACGCTGGACTGAGTCCGATTGCGACGGCGACCGACGCCGCCACCGCCGTGTTGCCCGTCGCACGGCGCACCAGGATCGCAAACGCCGCAAGGCCGACGACGACGGCAAGATCGTGGAGGACATTGAACCACACTCCGAGAGCCAGGTCTGATCGTGCGCGAACAACGGCGATTGAAAGGAGGTCCAGCAAGCCCGCACAGGGACGAGGCGGCACGAGCTCGAGGAATCGTCCTTCAGTGAGGAGTACCGTGGGACCGACGAGCCACGGCACTGCGCGGCGCCCGATAGTCATCAGGCGAGCGGATGAAGACGACAACGTCATTCCGATGGGAGCCCCATGCTAGCATCTCGCAGCAAGCTCTGAGGAATTCGCGTGAAGTGGTGGCATCGCAATGTGATCGTCGTTCTCGGTGTCGGTGCCGCCATCGTCTTCTTTCGCGCGCTCGTCTATCTGCTCTTCGAGCAGTTTGCCTTCGACTCCGACCAAGCCATCGTGGGCCTGATGGCCAAACACTTGAGTCAGGCCAGCGCGTTTCCGTTGTTTTTCTACGGTCAAACCTACATGTTGGCGGTCGAGTCGTGGGCCGCTGTGCCGTTCTTCTTGATCGCCGGTCCTACGGTCGTCGCGCTTCGGATGTCGATACTCGCGTGGAACATCGCGTTCGCAATGCTCCTGATGACAGGCCTCTGGCGCGACGGCGGATTGCGGCCGTGGACGGCTTTCGTGGCGGCATTGTTCTTTCTCGCCGCGCCCGTCGGTATTTCACTCCAGCTGATGACGGCCATGGGCGGCATGATCGAACCGTTCGTGTACATCGGCCTCTTGTGGTTCCTCCGTCGCCATCCGTTTTGGTTTGGAAGCGTACTCGCCATCGGCTTTCGCAACCGCGAGTTCACGATGTACGCGGTACCTGTTCTCTTGGTGCTCGAGCTGATCATGGGCGAACTGAATCGCGCTCGGATCCGCGATTGGGTCGCGTCCATCGCCATCTTCTTCGCCGTATGGGAAACCATCGAAACGCTGAAGCCGTTCGCGGATCTCGCCGGACCAGGCACGCGCGGCCAACTGATCGGCGGCTTCGCCGGGTCGCAGCTGGATACCCTGATGGACCGCTTTGCTTGGCAACCTGGAACCCTCACAGAACGGGTGACGAGCGTCGGTCCCCAGCTGGTGGCGTGGTTCGCCGGAGCCCACCAAGCCGACGCGGGCATACCGGTGGCCGACCGACCTTGGCTTGCCTGGATTGGCGATGTGCTTCTTCTTGTGGCAACCGGCCGGTTGCTGTGGCTCGTGACATGGGGCTCGAGCGGTGGCTCAAAGACCGAACGCGACACGATCGGTCGGCGGCTGAGGGCTCAAGTGAGACGAGCGCCGTTCGCGTTCTACATTTTGGGCGTCGGAATCGTGGCTGTCGAGGCTTTTGTTGCCGGCAAGCCGGTCTTGAACGGTTACACCCGTTACGTCGCCCTTGGAGCGTTAGTCCCGGTGGGCCTGGCGGCGACAGTACTGGCGCTCGAATGGCGTGTGGTCCTGCGGCGCGTCGCGATCGTCGCGGTGCTGGGTTGGACGGCGCTCATGATCTTCGATCACGCGAAGTTGCTTGCCACTTTCGTCCGTAATCCTCCGGCGAGTCCCGACCGGGAGATTGCGGAGAGGCTCGTCGAGAAGCGGATCCCCGTTGCCGCCGCCGGGTACTGGCGCGCCTACTTGATTACCTTCCTCGGGCGTGAACGCGTGCCTGTTGCCTCGAACGGCGTGGTCCGGATTCAGAAATATCAGCAGCTCTTTCTCGATCACTTGTCCGAGGCCGTCGTCATCAGCGAGAGTCCCTGCGCCGAGGGTGAACCAGTGGCGAAATTGTTCTTGTGTAAACCTTGAGGGCACACGCATGAAACGCAGTACGAATCGCATTCTCACGACCCATGTCGGTGGACTGCGCCGGCCAGATGATCTGTTGCAGATGCTGTCGGCCAGGGATGCTGGCCAGGCGTACGACCACGGTGCATTAGCGCAGCGGGTGCGCAGCGCGACCAGGGACATCGTGCACGAGCAGGTGGCCGCCGGCATCGACGTGGTCAACGACGGCGAATTCCCCAAGATCAGCTGGATGGGCTACTTCCACGAGCGACTGACGGGCATCGAGTGGCGCCAGCCTGAAGGCCCGTACACGCCATTCTATGCGGGACGCGACACGGATCTATTCCCGGGCTGGTTCGCGCTTGCTGTGCGCGGTGGTGGCCCGGCGTACAGTCACCTGCTGCAAATCGATCAGGGCCCGCCCTCGATGGGCGTGGTCTTCGGCCAGGCGGTCTGCGGGGGGCCGCTCAAGTACGTTGGTCACGCTCAGGTCCAGTCTGATATCAGCGACCTGAAGGCGGCGAGAACCGACGCCGTCCAGGATCTGTTCCTGTCGGCGATTGGGCCGTCGATGCTGGAATGGACGTTGCCGAATCGGTATTACAAGACAGACGAAGAGTACGTCTTCGCGTGTGCCGACGCGATGCACTCGGAGTACCAGGCGATTACCGATGCAGGCATCGTGCTCCAGCTCGACGAGCCCACCGTCACGACCAACTGGGGGCTGCACCCGTATTCGAAGATGACGCTGGCGGAATATCGCCGCTGGCTCGAGGTTCGCGTCGCGGCCATGAACCATGCGCTGCGGGGGATTCCGCCAGACATGGTCCGCCTGCACTTCTGTTGGGGCAGCTGGCATGCGCCACACGGCGGCGACATCCCTCTGCGAGACGTGCTCGACCTGATCCTCAAGGTCAACGCAGGTGCCATCTCCGTGGAGGCGGCCAATCCGCGTCACGATCACGAATGGCAGGTCTGGAAGGACATCAAGCTTCCCGAGGGCAGAATCCTGGTGCCCGGCGTGATCGGTCACTACACGGATTACGTCGAAGCGCCAGAGCTCGTGGCCGAGCGGCTGATCAAGTACGCGAGCGTCGTCGGCCGCGAGAACGTGATCGCGGGCACCGACTGCGGCATCGGATCGCGCGTTGGTCACCCGGAGGTCTGCTGGGCGAAGTTCAGGGCGATGGCCGAAGGCGCGCGTCTCGCATCCCAGCAGCTCTGGGGATAACGGTGCGTCCACGGAGATGACAACCACGTTCATTCGTCATCCTGGTCTGTCCGGCCCGTTCGGCGCGCTGATGGACGAGTACGCGCGCGCCGCGGAGGATTTCTGCGGCGTGGTCGAACGCTTCGATCTCGCGCGGTTCGACGCCGAGCGGCCGTCGAACGATCCGAGCACGGTTTCACCGCGTGCGATTTGCCTGCACGTGATTGGCGCGGCGCATCGATACGCGCACTACATCCGCAAGGCGCGCGGCGTTGAGTTCGTCGAGCGGTACGAGGCCGATCCGGCGCGACTGCGTTCCACGCGGCATGTCCGCGCGTTGTTAACTGAAGGCATCGTGTTGACGGAGGAAACCGTCGAGCCACTGCTGAAGGCCACCGAGCCGGAGATTCAAGCGCTATCGTTCACAGTGCGCTGGGGTCCGCGCTACGACCCGGAAATGATCCTCGAACATGCCGTGTGCCACGTGCTGCGGCATCGCCGGCAGCTGGAGCGCTGGTAGGGCTCCAGACATTCAGCGGCGGCCCGCGCTAACGCACTGACGCCTGGGCTGGCTGTCGTCCGTGTTTGGCCGGCAGCTCGTTACGCGTCTTGATGCGCCAGCCGTCCGGCGTCCTCACATACGTATCCACGTAGTGCCCGCCGAGAAAGACCGTACTCGGCTTGCCGTGTTCACCGATGTCGAGGACGGCGACGTACGCCTTGCCGGTCGCGCCATCCGGCGACGGATCGATCACGTGGTGCGTGATGTAGTGCCGCACGTAATTCGGCCCCCGGGGTTGTTCGCGCGCCAGTGCCGCGAGCGCGTCATAGCCCTTGGTGTTGAGGAACGCGACGCCGTCTCTCGTATAGAGGCCGGCGTACGCGTCGCCGTTGTCGCCCTTCCCGAATCCGGAATCGAGCGCGTGCCCGTAGCTCGCGACCAGCTGCTCGATCTGCAGGTAATCCCAGACCGACAGCGACCCGTTCGGCGCCGTGACGTTGTCAGACGGCACCGACGTGATCCGCACGGGCCGTGTGAGGAGGGCCATCAGCTCCGGATCGGTGCCGCCCCCGCTTTTCGAGCGAACGACCTGGCGGCTCTTGAATCGCCAGCCCTTGGCGGTCTTCACGTAGACGTCCTTGTACTGTCCGCCGTCTTTGCGCAGATCGCCGCGTTTTTCGCCGACAACTTCCCACTGCGTGCGCTTGCCGAGCGGTGGCAGGTTGTCGTCGAAGTTGAACTCCGTGACGTACTGCCGCCCGATTGCGCCGTCCGCGGTCGGCTCGATCATGAGGTTCATGGCGTAGTGAATCGTGTTCTGCGGTCCCATGACGCTGCCGCGCGCGAGGGCCGCCAGCTGCTCGCGTCCTTTGGCGTTCGGGTCGATGAACTCTCCGTCCGCCGTGAAGAGGTCCGCGAAGTCGTAGCCGTTGTTCCCACCTGTATCGAGCGCATAGGCGTAGCGCGACACCAGCTGCCGGATCTGCACGTAGTCCATCGCGGCCAGGGCCGGCGCGGCTTTCGACTGGGCGACGACGCCGACAAGTGTGAGACCCGTCAGGGCGGCCGCGAGGGCGATCAGGGCGATGAATGTTCTCGGACGCATGGAAGTCTCCTGCGCGACTTAGCGCGCGACGGGCTGAGGCCCGAGTTCGGATGGGATGTAACTCCGCGACTTGATTCGCCATCCCTGGGGAGTCTTGACATACACATCCTCATAGTGCCCACCGTGAGAGATCGAGGTCGGCTTGCCGCCTTCGGAGATGTCGAGCCCAACGAGGAACGAGCGCCCCGTCGCGCCTTCCGGCGACGGCTTGATGACGACGTTCGTGACGAAATGACGGGTGTACGCCGGACCGGACCGATTCTTGTTGGTCTGTGCGGCGAGCTCCGCGAGCTGGGCCGTACCCTTGGCCTGTGTGCCGAAGCTGCCGTCGGGCGTGAACAGCGCGGCGTACGCTGATCCGTCTCCGCCGTGCATGTCGACGGCGTACGGATAGCGTGCGACGAGTTGCTGAATCTCGATGTAGTCCGCGGCCGTGAAGGTGGCTGGCCTGGACGTCTGGGCGCGCAACGCCCACCCAGCAGGAATCGCGAGGAGCACAGCGACGATCACGTATTTCAACGACATGACAACTCCTTGCAGCGGAGGATCTCAGTTTCTGGAACTTGAAGCGGAGGATTAGCTATGTTCAAACCCGCTACTGGGTCTCATTGACGACGGGCCAGCGGGTTCGTCAAGGTATTTGACGAACACCACCTCGTTCTGGCGCTCGTTATAGAGGAGCTCGTCAGCGATCGCGCGGATCACCACGAGGCCGAACCCGCCTGGGCGGATTCCCTTCTCTTCGCGCACCACGTCGTGAGCGATCGCATCGGATGTGTTATTGACGGCGGCGTGTGATAGGTCGCTGAACGTGAAGCCCAGGCCTGGGTCGGCGATTCGATAGAGCAGCATCCTGCGTGCACGGAGACACGAGACGCGGACCTTCTGCGCTGGATTCAAGTGGCCCCCCCACTCAATGCCGTTCAAGAGCAGTTCACGAAAGGCGAGACCCACCGAATCGCGCACGTCAACGGGAAGATCAGCATCGAGCTGTTGGAGGAAGCTTTGGATGCGGTCGACCGCCTCGCGCGTGCACGGCACCAGCAACTCGACCCACTCTGGTCGTGCCGACAATACCTCGATCTTGGGATCGTCTCGCGCTGCCGCGAGTGCCCGGGTGACCATATCGACAAGGCGTGGCGGCTCGATGGGTTTCGAGAGAAAATCGTACGCCTGCCCACGGAGAGCGCTCAGTGCGGTGTCTGTCGTCTCCACACCAGTCATGACGATGACCTTCGAGGGTCGTGGTTTCGCAACACAGCGAGCCAAGACCTCCAGCCCCCCGATTCGTGGCAGTTGAATGTCCAGCAGTACGACGCCGAAGTCGTGTCTATCGATCTTCTCCAGTGCCTCCTTACCGTCGTTCGCCGAATCGAACGTGAAGCCAGCATGGCTCAAGAGCGCACTCAAACCCTCTCGGGTCGCATCATCGTCATCAACAATCAGCACGTCGGCATGAGCCATGGCTGTCCCCGAGATTCGCGGCTTTCGTGACGCGATTTACTAGCCGGCGCCTCCGTCTAACCCCATGGGAAAACGCGTACGTTCTAGTACCGTTCGACGTCGGTTTTCGGCATCAGCGCCGGCATCGGCGACGGCTCGCCGTTGACCGTCGCGCCGCCCTGCATCAGCGCTCCGGCGTTCTTCAGGAAGCCCGCCGGATAGTTCAGCGTCGGCTCCGAAATCTTGTCCAGCGCGGCGCGGTGCGCGGCATCCAGGCTCAGATCGAGCGCCGACAGGTTCTGATCGAGCTGCTCCATTCTTCGCGCTCCGATGATGGTTGACGTCACGCCAGGCCGCCCCTGCACCCACGCCAACGCGACGGTCGCCGGCGGTGCCCCGATCGCCTTGGCGACTCGATTCACTTCGTCGACGATCGTGAAGCTTCGGTCGTCGACGCGCCCCGTGACAAATGCCCCCCGCTCGGCCTTGGTCACGCTCTCGCGCGTGTACTTGCCGGAGAGGACGCCGCCTCGGAGCGGCGACCACGGCGTGATCCCGAAGCCGAACTCGCGCGCCATCGGCAGAATTTCGCCCTCGGGTGTTCGCTCGATCAACGAGTACTCGATCTGCAGCGCCACGACCGGCGTCCAGTCGTGCATGCGTGCCAGCATCTGCGCCTCGGTAACCTTCCAGGCAGGCGTGTTCGAAAACCCGATGTATCGCACTTTACCGGCCCGCACCAGATCGTCCAGCGCGCGCATCGTCTCGTCGATGGGCGTGAACTTGTCCCAGGCATGCATCCAGTACAGATCGATGTAGTCGGTCTGCAACCGGCGCAGTGACTGCTCGCACTGCGCGACGATGGCCTTGCGCCCGGCGCCGCCGCCGTTGGGATCGCCGGCGTACAAGTTTCCGAAGAACTTCGTCGCAAGCACGACGCGGTCGCGGCGGCCGCGGGTGCTCCCGATCGCCTGGCCGAGAATGACTTCCGAGTGACCCCTGGTGTATCCGTTCGCGGTGTCGATGAAGTTGCCGCCGCGGTCGAGGAAGCGGGCCAGGATCGCTTCCGATTCGGCGACGGTCGAGCCCCAGCCCCACTCCTCCCCGAAGGTCATCGTGCCAAGACAGAACGGACTGACGCGCAGTCCCGATCGCCCCAATGTCACGTAATCGCTCAGCGCCATATCTACTCCGACAGGTATCGTCATCCGCAGAACGCGGAGCCCGAAGACGCACAAGTATAAGCCGCCCTCCTTTCTGGCTCCTCCGCTCTCGCACAGGCTGCCTCGTCCGCGAACATGTATTCGTCACGCGGCCTGTGGAGCGATGCATGTGGTGTGTCGCCCGTCCGCGCAGGGCTTCACGCAGAGGACGTAATCACATGGGCCAGCTGTACTCAGAAACCGGTAAGAGGCGTGGTTTTTAGCGCAGCCTCGCGAGCGATATCCACTCGCGAGGCTGAAGGGACCGCCAGAACGCTTAGGATTTCGGTCCGACCGTCAGTTCGTCCACAACCCCATGCACGCCCCTGGTTTTCTGCGCAATCTCGACGGCGCGGGTGTGCCAGACTTCCGTTCGCACGGTGCCGCGCAGCGTGACCACATGTTGATCGCAGTCGACGTTGATGCCCCTCAGCAGACTCTCACCGGCCAGGTTCGTCTTCACCGCGGTCAGGATCCAGATATCCGTCACTTCGTCGCCGGCCTTAGACAGGGCCTCACCTGTTTTCTCGAAGCCCTTTTCCGTCGCGCTGACCGACTTGTCGAAGCCGGACTTCAGCGTGTCCGCGGTCTTGCGGCCGATTCCTTCTTCGGTCTTCTGGCGTTGCGAAGCGTGCACGATGACGGCTGGGATCGTCAGAGCCGAGCCGCCAATGAAGAGCGCCACGATGGTCGACGTGATCTGTCGCTTCATGGTTTGCCCCTGTATTTGCGATGGTTGACGCATGTGAAAGCTCGTAGGCATGACCTCACGAAAGCTATCAGTCAGGGTGCAAGCAGGATGCCAGTGAAATCCGTCCGCTCGATGGAG
The DNA here is from genome assembly GCA_963725105.1 of uncultured Acidobacteriota bacterium. Classification (GTDB taxonomy): domain Bacteria; phylum Acidobacteriota; class Vicinamibacteria; order Vicinamibacterales; family CAVVIG01; genus CAVRXZ01. The sequence goes on along the minus strand of CAVRXZ010000004.1, from coordinate 69,374 downwards.
CGAACGCGGCTCCATCCCGCAGAAATCAGGCACTTTGTAAAAGGAGGGAGACATTCCTACAACCGAGGCCCGCAGTTTCCCCAAACTCAGCCGAGCCCATTCAGGCTGCCCGCTCATAGACGGGAACCTTGCATGGAACCGGGACTAGCTCACATGATTCCTGTGGAGAGATCCGATGACAACTCTGATCGTTGCGCTCGTATTCCAAGTGCTCACAGCCCCAGACCCCACCCAGATGGAGAAGGTTCCGGATCTTGGCTATGTGCCAGTGCCCCACTCGTTCAATCTGCCGAATGGCTTGACCTGGGGCGCACCGTCGAGCGTGGCGATGAATGCCGAGGGCCATATCTTGGTCTTCAACCGAGGAGCCTCTCCGTTGGTTGAGTTCGATGCGGGCGGGAAGTTTGTCCGCTCGCTCGGTGAAGGACGGTATGCGCGGCCGCACGGGCTGCGAGTGGATGCCGAAAACAACATTTGGACGACCGACGTCAACGGGCACACCGTGACCAAGATGAGTCCGGACGGCACGGTCTTGTTGGTACTCGGCGTCGACGGGCAGCCCGGCGACTGGAATGAACAGACTCAATCGCATTTTTTGAACCAGCCCAACGACACGGCGATTGGTCCTGCGGGGGACATCTTCGTCGTCCAGGGCCACGGCATTGGCGATCCCCGCGTGGTGAGATTCGACAAGACCGGAAAGTTCATCAGATCATGGGGCGGGAAAGGGAAGGGCCCGGGCCAATTCGACATCGCGCACTCGATCGTGATCGACGCCAACGCACTGGTGTACGTGGCCGACCGGCAGAACCGAAGAATCCAGGTATTCGACGTGGACGGGAACTTCATCAAGGAGTGGAAGTACGCCGGTCTTCCATGTGGGCTTTACCGTGGCCTTGACGGCCAGCTGTATCTCACCACGGGGTTTGCCGGTCAGATTCTCAAACTCGACGATAACGGCCGAGCTCTCGCGGCAGCGGGCCAACCGGGAAAGAACCTTGGTGAATTCGGCGAGGCCCATTACATCACCCTCGGCCCCCAAGGGGAAATCTATGTGGCTGATCCGGTGAATGCGCGTCTGCAGAAATTTGTGAAGCCGTAACCCTGGGAGTGGAGAAAGGCTTCAGAAACCCCTGGCGATTTTGTTTGGTCCGCGTCGTCCCCCGCATGATGTATACTCGTGTATCGGATCTTGCCGCGTGCTGTGCTGATTCCTGGTGTAACGAGCCTCTCCTGACTCGCTCCTCCCCGAGTTCCTAGCTACGAGACGAAATTCCGGACCACGGATCATTCCTTCGAGGCCGTGGAAACTGTGCGGCGCCTAGGCGCCGTTGATGTCGCGTTTCGCGGCAGAGGAGTCAGATCATGGGTCGAAAGTTGTATGTCGGAAATTTCCCGTATGAAACCGGAGAAGCGGAGCTCCAAGAGCTGTTCGCCCGTGCCGGCACCGTGGAAACGGTGAAGGTGATGCGCGACATGGCCACGGGGCGGGCGCGCGGGTTTGCGTTCGTTGAGATGAGCAGCGATGACGAGGCGCAGAAGGCGATCACAGAGCTGAATGAATATCAGCTTGGGGGGCGCAGTCTCTCCGTCAACGAAGCGCGGCCCAAGCCCGCGTATGCCGGGGGGGGCGGCGGCGGGGAATCGCGGCGTCGCTCCGAGCCGCGTTGGTAAGCAAGTGCGAAGGTCGTGGGGAGTTGAACCCGACGGCGATGGTCAGAAACCAGAGATCGGAGATGGATAAATGACAGGAACAATTCGGACGCTGCGAGTGGACAAAGGCTTTGGGTTCATCAAGGGTGAGACGGGGCAAGAATATTTCTTTCACCAAAGCGCTATCTATGGCGAGGGCATCGCCGATCTGCGCGAGGGTGATGGAGTCGAGTTCGAGGTTGCCGACAGCCCGAAGGGTCCGCGGGCGGCGAACGTCAAGCGCACGACGACGTAAGAGAACGGAGCTCGAGGATCGCGTGGCGGAAAGGGACAAACGATGAATGGAACCATATCGAAGGTGATCTCGGATAAGGGCTTCGGGTTTATTCAGGGCGAGGACGGCCAGGAGTACTTCATGCACCGGAGCGCTGTCCGGGACGGCTCGGTCTTCGAGCAACTGCGCGAGGGCCAAACGGTCGTCTTCGATGCCGGCCGCGGCGACAAGGGACTGCGCGCGGAGAACGTGCGGGTCTCCTAAGCGTAGAATTCAGCGTCGCAGTCGTGTGCTAGCGTCGCCCGCCGCGGTCGGCCCGTTTTGCGTTCTTCTGCCCCATCTGCTTGCCCCTGGGTTCACCCATACGCTTGTCTATCGGCTCTTGAGGAAGAGGTTTCCGATGACGCTTTCCAGGGGCATCGACTGGTCCCCGACTGACCCGCGTGGCGGAGGTTGCGGTCTGTTTCGCCGCTGTGTTGCGCGTTACGGGGCTCTTGCGATTCAGCCGGTCTAGATCGTTCTCGAGATATTCGCGAGGCACATCGTCCTCGGGGACCTGCTTGGTGCGAACTTCTCCCTGACTGGCATCGGCCTCTTCGATGCCGGCCACCGCACCCGCCTCGAAGTCCTGGCCTTCCTCCACAAGCTCTTCCACGCTCTCTGAATCTGTCTCCTCCACATTCGACAATCCTTGGGTATCGCCAGACTGCCCAGCTGAATGCGCGCCGAGACCTCTTCGCGTCGAGGGGATTACAACGTCGAGCGATGTGACGAGCGGAGATCGCCGCGGGGTCCGGACAATCTGTTTCGGGCGCGTCCCTGATTTCTTGCCCGATGATTTCGTCCTGCGAGTTGTTTTCTTCTTCTTGGCCATGCGGCCGAGTCTATCACCGGGCTCGAGGCATCGTGGGTCAATCGTGAGCAGAAGGCGCGACTGCGCCCCTACTTGAATGCGGGTGTTGGCTCAGATTGATCGACGAGATAAACTGACCGGACTTCATCGTCCGCGAGCAACCGAAGGGGCAGCTGGCGTTCAACGAATGCTCGGAGCTCAGCAGAGGCAGTCCGCCTGTTCAGAACGATAAACTTGATCTGGTCGCGCGACAGTTGCTCAGCTATTCTTTCGCTGGACAAGACGACGCTTGGAAACGTTCTTTCGCTGGCGCCGGAGAGACGAAGTAGCGTGGCCACTAATGGATCGGCTCTGTAGCTGGGAACCACGTTGCGCGGAAGCCGTGCCAGAGCACCGCCTACGACAGGCCGACCATGAACCGACTGGCAGATGAACAGTTGTGGATCGACCGGGGTCAACTCCCCAAAGCCGTCACCCAGGCTCAACGGCAGGTCAGCGAGCGCGCCTGGTTCCGGTCGATCGCGAACCACCTGGTAGATCGGAGGGCATTCGACCGGAGTCGTGGCAAACGGCGCCGCGAGGTACTCGACAACGATGAGCGAACCGAGCAGCCAATACGTCAGAACGGGTCTCTGCCGGGAAGCGCTGAACGATGATAGGCCGATGCCACACAGCACTCCTACCGCCAGGTACACCACGACCATGGCTCGACCAGGCATTCGCGCATTCGCCACGAGCGGCACGTATCTGAGCACCACCGCGGGCGCGATGAAGCCGGTATTCGAACCGAACGCATGGATGCGCGAACCGAGCGCCCACACAAAAAACACAGCGGCAATCAGCGTCCACTGGCGGACGGTGTCATCCGACCTTCCCTTTCGCAGCGCATAGAACGCGAGCACCGTCGGCACAATGCCCATCCAGGCACCTGACTCAATGGGGTCGATCTTCATAACGCTATACGCGCGCTGGACGGCGGCGCCGGTTATGCCGTGAAAAGGATTGCCAAGAACGAGGGTGGCGAGGTCGACACCGGCCGGCGCGCTTCGCCAGTATTGGATGGGCGTGACATAGTCTCCATGCCACCACAGTTGTCCGGCAAGCCAGAGGACTGGAGCCGCCGCCAGCACGAACGCACCGGACATGACCGCCAGGCTCGCAATTGCGGAGCGCCACTCAGGAATTCTGACGGACACGCCCGGTCGAAATCGCAGCCACACCACCAGTAAGACCAGGATCGCCAGAGCTTGCCGAAGATTGAATGTGTCGCGAACCGAGAGCCGAACGGAGCCAAAGCGCGCGGCGCCCCCTCCGGTCATGACGACAACGAGCATGAGTACGATGTCGACCACGATCAACAGGTAAATCAGGGAGGCAAGCCGGTCGAACACTCTTCTCGCAGACAGCCCTGCGAAAGACCACTCACATCGTTGTGCTGCGAACATGAATAGCCCGAGGGCGGACTCATATACGACGTAGTAGTAGTCGATGTACGCCGTGAGCCCGAGCACGATCCCCGCCATAAACGCAGACACCAACGACCCTCGCGCCGCAGCCATCACCGTCCAGGCAAACAACGGGATTGTCCATGCGGTTGTCAGATTGAAATGGCCGTTGAGATGCGCCGCCATGTACGGCGAGCACATGAACACAGTACCGGTGATGCAGGCGGCTCGTCGATCGCCGGTGAGCGTAAAGGCCAACGCGTACGCGGCAAAGCCATTCAGCCACACCGAGACGAGGATCCAAAGATTGAACGCCTCTGTGATAGAGAACGAGCGCAGTACTGTGCTGCCAACGAACGCAGGAAATGCCGTGTGTGTATGGAGCGTGAGGTCGCCACCGACAGGCGCAAACAAGTAGGGGGTATGAAAGAAACTCTGACCCGATGCGAGCGCAGTGCGCATCCACCAGAAGTTCCACCAGAACATCGCGTTGTCCCCCAGGCCTGGACCCGCGATGCGCGACCGGATATTCAACGTAAGGGGCCAAGACCATGCGACCGCCAACAAAAGCAACCCACACACTGGCGGGAGGTGGCTCCAGCGCTGTCGAATGTTGTTCATAGGACTCCAGTCGCGGCGCCGCGGCTCAGTTTCGGGCGTTATGCATCTTGAGCTGGTCCGCCCGTCTGAAGACCTCGGGAAACAGTTTCTCGAAATGGTGACTCAGTCAAGCCTTCTATCCGACGATGCTCGGGGGGGCTTGTGCTGGCGGTGTCCGCGAGCGCCTCCTTGCTGTACATCTACGTGCTGACGGCTGTATCCGGTTCCGGGGCCGCGTTTCAAAGGTGTACGCGGTGACATCGCCGCCGACTTCCAGTACTACAACTTCGTCGACCGGTTCAACACGCTCGGCCTGGGTGCTGACACGCCTCTGGCCAACGGCACGGCGTCCGATTCACTGCTGGCGCTGCGCCGAGATGGCACCTTCGTGGTCCTCCGGGTTCCTTACCCGCTCGGCTTCTTCTCGCGAGGGATGGACGGCCGGATCGACGACCCGAACGGCGGGTGGAAGGGCCGAGGGCTATATGCGGACTACGGACCCAACGCTGTCTGGCACGTCGAGGGCGGTCTGGGTCGGCGCAGCGCGGTTGTGACGTTTCACCTGCGTCCCGATCCGCTCGCCGACTAGCGAATGATGCGACCATACACGGCACTCTACGCAGCGGCGGCTGTGGTCGCCCTCTCTGCGGCACCGCTTTTCGCGCAGATGGACCTCTCGGGTACCTGGGGCCAACGGTTCCATGAAGATCTCCCGGAGCGCGGCGCCGGTCCCGCGATCGGCGACTACCTCGGTCTGCCGATCAACGATGCCGCTCGCCTGCGCGCGGACTCATGGGATGCCAGCAAGTGGACCATTCTCGAACGTCAGTGCGAGGTGCATCCGGCCGACTACGGACCGCGCGCCCCGGCGAGCATGCGGATCTGGAGCGACGTCGATCCAATCTCGCAGGATGTCATTGCGTGGCACATGACGATCATGTGGGGACTGCCGACGCGCACCATCTACATGGACGGCCGCGTCCGCCCCTCAGCGAACGCCCAGCACAGCTGGCAGGGTTTCTCGACCGGCGAATGGGAAGGCGACAAACTTAAGGTCACGACGTCGCACCTCAAGGAAGGGTGGATTCGTCGCAACGGCGTACCGCGAAGCGAGAACGCCACGCTCGTGGAGTACTTCGCCCGTCACGGTGAGTACCTGACCCTGGTCACGATGGTCCAGGATCCCGTCTATCTGACCGAACCCTTCGTACGGAGCTCGAACTGGGTTGCCGATCCCGGATTTCAACTGAGTCCGTTTTCGTGCATTCCCACCGTCGAAATCGAACGCCCCCGCGGATTCGTGCCTCACCACCTGCCTGGCACGAACGCGTATCTCGGTGAATTCGCCGAAAGCATGGGTTGCCCCTCGAGGCCACCCGGGGAGGTGCCTGGACGATGTACCCCGAGTACGCGCAGCGGGCTGGGCAGGCAAGGCAGCCAGGTGACGGAGGTCGCGGTGATCCGCAGGGTGGTGTCCGCTTGTCTCCTCCTCTCAGGGCTGCTCACCGTTTGCCGCGTTGCGCGGGCCGGGAGCGATCTCGAAGTTCTGGCGGCTGGACGACAGCGGGCATCCTCATACCGAGGCGCTGCATGTCGTCGAGCGCTTCCACCGGCGAGACTTCGGCCACATGGAAACGCAGATCACCGTCGACGATCCCGAAGCCTACACGCGTCCGTGGACCGTCACCATCCAGAAGAGCCTGATGCCTGACACGGAGCTGATTGAGTTTCATCTGCGAGAACGAAAAAGACTGCGTGCATCTGGTCGGCAAGTAATCGTTGCCTAGATGACGTGCTGTTCACTTCCCGCCGCGCATCCGTTGTGAGGCCTTCTCGTTTTCAATGCAGAAATCATCAATGAGCTCAACGTCCAGCCTGATCTCCTGATTCATGGAAACGGTCCAGGAGCGCGTGTACGCCTTTGGGTCATCCACCGTGATCTCGACTTCAAGCGATCCGTACGTCGGACGCCGGATACGCTCCGTCATCTGGGCGGCTTCCGTCATCGGGCTTCCGCTCACGTCCAACCAAAGGTCATCTCTTAGTCCATTCGTGCATACCACCAGCGTGTCGCCCTCCCACACGGCTGAAGAATATCCATTCCAAGAAGGGTTCGGATCCTGCGGAAGCGGCCGACCGTCGATGAAAATCTGGCGATACATGACGTTGAACTCAAACAGCATGATGATTAGCCGCGGCGTATGCACGATCTTCATAAGATGCGGAAGCCCGTACGGCCGGGGCGGGTTGTCAGGCAGGCAGTGCGCGTGGGGGTCGTCCTTGTTGCCATCCGCTATTCGTTGCTTTGTCAGGGCCGCTGCCCACGGCTGATAGGGCAGACCACCAGGCATGCCGAGGCCGATCGAAACGCCAAGGGGCGACATCGGGAGCTCGATACCGCAATCCACAGGACGGGTTGGGCTGTCCACGCAGGGAGCCTTCACGGCGGTGCCCCAAATGCCGGAGAAATCAGGTTTGCCGTCGGGCAGCCGCGGCGGCGGCGCCTTCAGGTCCGGCTGACCGTCCACGGTCCGGGGGACGTCGGGCGTGGGATATCGGATCCATTGCCCGAGCGCCGTACTAGGCGACCAGCTGAGGGCAAGCGCAACGACTGCGACAATTCGCACGCCGCGAACGGCGCGTAGGTGGGTATCGATCCGCATCAGTACTGGCATGACAGCCTCGCTTCACAGCCGAAGGATGAAAGAGCCGACTGAAAGGCGGTCAGCGCGCGCGGTATGTCTTCGAAGAACCGGTGCGGCCGTTGATGATGGAGAACGTTCCGTTGGGATGCACCGTCGCTTTCAACCAGTGTCCTTCGCACCGGTCCGTATCTTCCAGGTTTGCGATGCGCTCATCCGGAGCATTCCCGGATCCGTCGAACAAGGTTCGATGGCCCTGCCAGATGTCCTCGACACCGGGAATCGCCATCAAGCGCGCGTAGTGGTCCGTGCGCGCGCGCGCGAATCCCGGTGAGGGCCCGCCGAGTCCTTTGTCGCGGGCCATTGTTCACGATCACGACCTGCGGCTTGATCGCATTGAGAAACCCAGGCGCCCCAGCGCCGTCTAGTGCGCCATGACGGCCAGCTTGCCAGATGGTCACGTTACCCAGGCGATTGGTCGGGCAAGCAAGCTCCATCTCCTTTTCCCAATCCAGGTCCGCCATGTCGAGAAACCGGAAGCGCCCGTACGTGAAGAGCGCGCTGACCATCAGCTGATTTTCGGGGACGTCCCGCGGGTGGTTCTCCGCCGTCGCACACAGCGGGTTGGCTGCGCCGCCACCTTTGAGTGGCTTCTCGATCAGGTGGCCGTCCGAAGCGATCACTTCGCCCCGGACCCCTTTCAGCGGAAAGGTGTCGCCCGGCTTGACAATCGTCCTCCGATCGCCGCATGCCGCCAGGTACAGATCGCGCCAGTGCTGGTTCTCCGGTTCGATGAAGTCGCCGCGATCGAAGCAGCGGCCGATTGACACCATCTTGGGAAGTGTGGCGAGTCCGCCCGCATGGTCGGCGTGGTAGTGACTGAGCACGAAATAGTCGATGCGCTTCAATCCTGCGGCTGAAACCGCTGCGGCGATTCGCCGCGCATCGCGTCCGTCGGTTTCCCAGCCCGCATCGTAGAGCAGCGACTCTCCGTTGGGAGAGACGACGAGCGTCGCCGCGCCTCCTTCTACGTCGATCCAGTAGATGTCGAGCGTCCCTGCCGCCCTCGCCGGCGGCACGAACAGCAGGGTCGCGACGAGCGTGATGAAACACAAACTTCTTCGTCGATCGATCACAGCGAAACTCCGAATGATTCGGCTATTTAGCGAGCGGATCCGGCCGGAACTGAAACTTCACGAGTTTGCTGCGCGTGCCGAGTCCGCCTTCCACGTGCCAGATCGCCTGCTCGCCATAGTCCGCGTACAGGCCGCGGCCTTTCCACCCGCCGTTCGGGTCGTCAATCCGGCCGTCCATCCCTCGCGAAAAGAAGCCGAGCGGATAAGGGACGCGGAGCACGACCCAGCTTCCGTCCGGTCGCCGGGCCAGCAATGAGTCCGAATTCGTGCCGTTTGCGAGCGCGACATCGGAACCAAGGCCGAGCGTGTTGAACCGGTCGACATAGTTGTAGTAGTGGTAATCAATGCCGATGTCCCCGCGTACAGCCTTTGAAACGCGGCCCGGGCGTTGGGTACAACGTCCACCCCTCGCGGCAATGCTGGCCGTCCATCGCCGCGGGTCCTTGCAACACTTTGCACTTCCGGCGGTCGAAGCTTGCCAGGTGGCCGCTGCCCGACAGAGCCGTCCAGATCACGCCATTCGAGTCGACGTCGATGCCGCGCGGCGTATAGCCGACCACACCCGAGGGCGGTTCGAACGGCGGCTCGTACGACTCGCCGATGCAGGTCTGGGGATCAATGCGGATAATCCGTCCAGGAAGTGGACCTGGCACTGCGCCCCAGACGCTCCCATCCGGGTGCGGGATCACGCTATAAAAGGCGTAGTCCGGCCACCGCGTGACGAGCGGCATGATCGGCCGATCGAGCGCTGGATCGATCTTGCCGTCCTGATTGATATCGAAGTAGGGACGGCACCAGCCCTGTGCGCGCGCGACATCGCCTGTCTCGTCCAGCACGCGCGTCTTCACCCACCCGATCGCGCCGTTGAACACGCCGTTTCCGTAGAGGGTCTCGTCGGGATCCGACGCGAATTGCACGTGATGCGTCTCGAAGCAGACATTCACCTGCGTGAACTGGCGCGTGCGCGGATCGTAGTACTGAATCTGCCGAAAGCTGCTCGACGCCGGCGCCAGTCGAGCCGACGGGTGACTCTTGCAGAATTCCGGCTGGTTCTCCGGTGCGCGGAATCGTGCCGCGAGCCAGACTCGGCCTTTCGTATCAAGGGCTGCATGATTGGCGAGCGCCGGGTCGAACCAATACAACTTGTCGCCCCAGTAAGGAGACGGGGCAGGCATCGACTGAGACTTGCCAGATGGCGTGTTCGGGTCGGTGACGGGAATCGGAACCTCCGCCGCGGCGTGCTCGAGCGGATCGATCGACATGAACTTGTCTGTGCCCTCATCGATGCCGTAAATCGGGCCGTACGCATTCGCAGTCGGATTGCGTTTATCCGAGGCGAGCTCGTCGTGGGCGAAGGTGGCGGCACTTCCCCAGTCCCACATGGTGATCACGAGATTCCGTTCGACGCCTTGCGGTCGCGGCGGTGCCAGGGGCACCTCGCCCGCCGCAATACGGTCGGTCCATCTCGCGTACATCTCAATGCTGCGCTTGTGTCCGAGGTTGTTGATGGCTGTCATCATCCCCGGTCCGTCCTGGCCGACCTGGATCCGCCGCTCCCAGGCGTCCACGCTTGACGCGAATGTGCCAAGGGCTGGAGCGATCTCGCGAGTGGCTCTCGTCCCCACCTGATGGCAGACGGAGCAGTTGTCCTTCATCTCGTTGATCCAGTGATACTGCGTGCGCATTCCGAGCCCGATCCCATTGCCATCCGGTCCGGTGCCCGGGAATTCCCGCTCCGACGGAATGTCGATGAGCGACAGCCAGTAATTGGCCGGATAGACCTGGGCGGCGGCGCGAGGGCTCGCAGCGATCGTGACCTTGAGCTCGAGTCGCCGGCCCGGAGCGGATCGCACCGGCGCGGAGTCGGCGAGCCCGTACCCACGGACCCACACGTTGTAGCTGGTGTTGCCACGAGCGGGGAGGTCCGGCAGGAGAAATCTGCCTCGATCGTCGGTGACCACGATCTTGCGGAACTTTGTGGGCGTAGCGTCCGTTTCGGCGATGACCCACACTCCGGTCTCGGGACCGCGCGGGCTGGTCACGACACCTGCGATGTCATCATCGTCAATCGCGATCTGATCGCTCAGTCGGCCGCGTTGTGCGGCCGGCTCGAGTGATGCGGCGCTGATAAATACGGTAATCAGAAGGGCCAGAAGGCGCATGGTTGCGCTGTGGTATTACCTATTGCCGACTCGAGAAGTACAGTAGACTTCGGTGAAAGTCCTTAGGAAAACGCGGAAAATGTCGGCCGCCAGGGTTTCATCGCTTTTCGGGTCCCGTTTTTCCTTCGGTCGATTCACCATCGACCTGCGAGCGCGCAAGTTGTGGCGGGGCACCGATGGCGTGGCTCTCCCCGCGCGTGTGTTCGACACTCTCGCCTATCTCGTGACGCACGCCGGCCAGCAGGTCGACAAACACGAGATCATCAGCGCCGCCTGGCGCGATGTTGCGGTCACAGATGATAGCCTGATTCACGCGATTTCGGTCCTTCGAAAGGCCCTCGGCGACGATCCCGAGCAGCCGGCGTTCATCCAGACAGTTCCGCGGCCCGGGTACCGGTTTGTGATGACCGTCGAGCCCGAATCTTGCGGGGCGGGGCAGCAGGAAAGTGTGCCGACCGCCGACGAGAACCCGCCTCACCTCCGCAGGGTCACCGGCGTCAGCTTCACGCGCTGGCGTGAAGTTGTCGTCCTCGGCTGCCTGATGCTCGGCACCGTGATCGGCGTCGTCTGGATTCTCGAATCAATTCATCGCTCGCGGACGTCTGCCGCGGATGCTCCGGATCGAGTCGTTCGGTTCGATCAACTCGCGCCGGCCGGAACGACACTCGTGTCGGGCGGAGCAGTGTCGCCGACCGGCAGCCATATGGCGTTTGTCGCGTTGGATGAGGCGACAGGTGAGACGTCGGTGTGGGTCAGGGCGCTGCGCTCCACTGAGTTGGTCAAGCTCGCCGGCACGGCACGAGCCTCGAGGCCTTTCTGGTCGCCCGATGGACGGCAGATCGCGTTTTTTTCGAGCGGCAATTTGTCGGCCGTCAGTCTTTCCGGCGAACCTGCCCGCACCATTGCTGCTGTCGGGCCGACAGCCGTCGGCGGCAGCTGGGGCGACAACAACCTGATTCTGTACGCCGACTGGACGAAAGGGATCTATGCCGTTCCGGATCGCGGCGGATCGGTCAGTTCGTTGACCCAGCTGGATCACACCGCTCCGGAATTCGTGCATGCGTGGCCTCAGCTCCTGCCGGACGGCCACCACTTCCTCTATCAGATTGTCAGCATGGATCCTTCCCGCGCGGGACTCTACATCGGGACGATTGGCTCGCGCGAGAGCGCGCGTCTCCTCGACGGCGCCTCGCCGGCGGTTTACTCCTCTCCGGGCTCCCTGCTGTACATCCGCCACGATCATGCTGATGGCCGAGGGGTTCGATGCCTCTCGCCTGACGCTCGACGGTCGGCCCGTCGTGCTCGCGCGTGGGGTGTCGATCATGACCTTGCCAGAACGCAGACGTCGTCTCGGGAGCCCGCGACGCGATCGCGTTTCGGGAAAGCAGCGGTCACCAGCGACTCCGCCTCGTGGATCGGGCCGGTGTTGAGCGGCACGCCTTTGATGCGCCGACCCGGCTGAGCGATATTCGCCTGTCGCCTGATCAAAGGCAGCTCATTGGCACCAGCGCGATCGCCGAGCCACCGGAGCTGTGGAGCATTGACCTCACTTCGGGCCAGTACACCCGGTTCGAACCGGACGCCATCTCACCAGTGTGGGCGCCTGATGGAACACGACTGGCGTTTACTGCTCGCGGCGGCTTGGACCTGTACATCCGCCCGGCGGCGGGAGCCAACGTCCCGCCAATTATCAGTGACCGGGTTGTCAGAGTTCTGAACGACTGGACTGCTGATGGACGCGAACTCGTCTACTCGCAGCTGAATCCTGAGACAAAGCTCGATTTGTGGCGCTGGTCGCCAAGCCGAGGCGCTACGCCACTCTTGCAAAGTTCACACAACGAGATGCAGGCGCGACTCTCACCAGATGGCCGATGGATCGCTTATGTATCGGACGCCGCGGGGGGCGCCGGAGGTCCATATCGCGCGCTATCCCCAAATGACCGATCTGCGTAGGATTTCGCCCGGCGGTGGGGCCCAGCCCCAGTGGCGGCGCGATCAGTCTGAACTCTTCTACTTGTCGCCAGACAACGCGTTGATCGTCGTGCCGATTACTGGCGAGATGTCATTCGGAACCCCACGCCGGCTCTTTCGGACGACCATGGTGGGCCACGCTGCTGACGTGCGCGATTCGTACGTCAGCATGGCTGACGGACAGTCATTCCTCTTTGAAGGGCCGCCTAAGATCGGCCAGACGCCCCATATCAGCGTGGTTCTCAACTGGACGGCGGCTCTGCTCGGACCGGCCGCTCAGAGCTCCCGAGCGAGCCGCCGCGTGGCCGATTTGCGGCTGATGACGATGAGTCGGTGAAATCGCCCAGCCGCCTGCCTCGGGTTTCGGGTCCGAGCCAGATCAGCAGAACCGCAAGCGCCCCGGAGACAATCATGGCCAGCGTCATGCCGTTCACCACTGCGATCCCTCGATCTTGAATCGCCCCCAGCACAAGGGGCATGAGCGCGCCAACTGCCGCTGCCGTGTTATAGCTGAACCCTGTTCCGACGCTTCGCACCGACGTAGGAAACCGTTCGGTGGCATAGGCGGGTGCGATGCCCCAAAGGCCCATTCCGAAGGCGCCCATCAGGCCCGCTCCGAGGATGAGGCGGAGAGATCCCGCGGCGTGGAGATACAGCGGAAGCGACATGATGCCGACGAGCAGCGTCAACGTCACGGCACCGCGGCGACCTAACGATGTTTCGGAAAGGCGACCCCAGGCTGCTGTACCGCCGATCGCACCGAGGTTGAAGGCCGTGAGATACGGCAGGGTCGGCCGGCCGGCATCACGCAGGAACGTCGGGTACCAGAAGGTCAACGAATAGTAAATGCACATGAAAGCGGCGAGTACGGCTGTCGTCTGGACGGTTGTTCCGAGCAGATCGCGATGGAAGATCCGGAACAACGACGGCTTCGCACGAGCGGGCAGCGGGCTGGTGTGTGCCTCCAACTCCAGTCCTCGCTTGCGCTCGAGCCAGATCGGGCTTTCGGGCAGGTGCCAGCGAATCCACAGAGGGATCACCGACGGGACGATGGACAGCCAGAACATGAAGCGCCAGGCGAGGTCTGGACTGCCGGCGAATCGCGGATATATGAACTGAAACGCGACCGCCGCGAGGAGATACCCCCAGTACCACCCGCCCATCAGGAGTCCTGACGCCAGTCCGCGGCGCCGAGTCGGCCAGTGCTCGAAGAGAAAAGGCATGCCGACTGCCCACTCGGCGCCCATGCCAATGCCGAAGAGGGCACGGCATGCCAACAACAGCGCGTATGAGGTCGCGAAGCCGCTCACAAATGCGAAGGTCGAAAACCAGACGATTGCCAGGATCAGCGGCAGCTTGCGTCCGTAGCGATCGGCGACGGAGCCGCCTGCCGCGGCGCCGACGATCCGCACGATAAGCGTCACGGTGCCAAGCAGGCCGGTAAGGGCGCGGTCAACCGTGAACGTGTGTGCAATATCGACGAGGACGAACGCTAGAATGTTGAAGTCGAAGGCGTCGGCGACCCAGCCGAGGAAAACCGCCCAGAAAACGCGCCATTGTTCACGAGATATCGGGGCGTCGGTTTCGTCAGAAGGCAGCCGCCGCGATGCGTCAGCAATCGCCACGGCGCCGAGCCTACCACGGGGTCAGGACGGCGAAAGGGCCCGTGGAAGCTGAAAACGATGAATTGTGGCCTTCAGCGCTTTCCTCACGACTTTCGGAGGCTCTAGCACTATGAGAACTCTCATGGAACAAAGTTCCCGCGTTTCCCGCCGCGCCTTTCTGAAGGCCGCGGGTTCTGGAGCGGTCACTGACGGCGACGGCCGCTGCGGCCGTCGCCGTCGACCAGTCGCCTGCCTTTGCCCAGCAGCGCTGGGATTACGAGACCGACGTGCTCATCGTCGGGAGCGGCGCCGCGGCTTCTTCCGCTGCAGTTTTTGCGCACGAGGGTGGTGCGAGCGTGCTAATGCTTGAGAAGGCCGCCGTTGTTGGTGGCACGACACGGAAGTCCGCCGGCGCGTACTGGATCCCGAACAACTACATGATGCGCGCCAAGGGCTGGACGGATCGCCGCGAGGACTGCCTCCGCTACATGGCACGCCTGGCGTATCCGACGCTGTACCATCCGAGTCACCCGCGCTTGGGACTTCCAGAGAACGAATACAGCCTGCTGACGACGTTCTATGACACGGCGGCGCCGACGATCGATGAGTTGCGGACGATTGGCGTCTTCGACAAACACGCCTTCTCATTGAATGACGATGGCGACTTCTGGCCCGACTATTATGCGCAGTTGCCGGAAAACAAGGCACCGCTCGGGCGAACGCTGTTCTCAGCCCATCCTGGCGGCCAGGCCGGCAACGGCGCATACCTAATCGAGCAGCTGCGCGTCGCGATCGAGAAGCGCAAGATTCCCGTACTGCTCAAGCATCGCGCCGTCCGCCTCGTCATGAATTCGAAGCGCGAGGTCGTCGGCCTCGAAGCCGGGATCGACAATCGCACCGTCGCGATTCGGGCGCGCAAGGCCGTGATCTTCGGCACCGGAGGATTTACAAGCAATCCAGAGATGTGCCTCAGCTTTCTGCGCGGACCGGTCTTCGGCGGTTGCACGGTGCCCTCCGGACAGGGCGATTTTGTACACATTGCGGGTGCGGCCGGGGCCAAGCTCGCAAACATGGCCAACGCGTGGTGGTGGCCGATCATTCTCGAACAGGCGCTTCAGTTTCGAAGCACCCCGACGGGAGTAAACCCATCCGGCGACAGCATGATTGGAGTGAACCGACTCGGTCGCCGAGTCGTGAACGAATGGGTGCAGTGCAACGAGCGGACGCAGGCGCATTTCGTCTGGGATCCGCGCACCTGCAGTTATCCGAACCTGATCATCTTCATCATCTACGATCAGTTCACCCGAGAGCGGTTCGGCGCACGAGGAGGACTCGTCGTCAAGCCTGGAGTCAAGGCGCCGTACATTCTGTCCGGCCAGACGCTCGAGGAGCTCGCCGCCGTTCTGGAGAAACGGCTCGGCGAAATTGCCGATCGCACAGGCGGCTTCAGCCTGGATCGCGCCTTCGTGCCGAATCTGAAGGAGACGATTGCCCGATTCAATCAGTTCGCTGAAAGCGGTGTGGACCTAGATTTTCACCGTGGGGAAACACCGATCGAACTCGCCAATTACGGGAAACCAATCCCGGGCAACGACAAACCAAACCGAACGATGTATCCCATTCGCTCGACGGGTCCGTACTATGCCGTCATGACCGGGGCGGGCACCCTCGACACGAAGGGTGGACCGAAGATCAACGCGTCGGCGCAAGTGCTGAACGCAGACGATCAGCCGATCGCCGGGTTGTACGGCGCCGGTAATTGCATCGCTGCGCCGGCAGGCCAGGGCTACTGGGCCGGCGGAACAACCCTTGGCCCGGCGCTCACATTTGGCGCCCTCGCCGGCAAACACGCTGCAGCCTCGGTCCTGAAGGAGGTCGTGTAGCCGCCTGTCGAAGGGCAGGGCCTTTTGTCATTTACGAACCGACTGATCGGCGGTGACCTCAAATGCCTCAGAATCCACGTGGTACCGATTGACCAGCGCGGGTCATCTTCTACGCGAATCTCTCGGCGGACGTTTCTAACCGCTGCGGGCTCGGGAACGGTGCTGACGGCAACGGTTGCCGCGGCCGTTACCATTGACCGGTCTCCTGCGTTTGCCCAGCAGCGCTGGGATCACGAGACTGACGTGCTCGTCGTCGGGAGCGGCGCCGCGGCCTCGTCCGCATCGTTGTTCGCGCATGAAGCTGCCGCTCGTGTGCTCATGATCGAGAAGGCCGCCGTTCCGGGCGGCACGTCGCGCAAGTCCGGTGGGGCCTACTGGATCCCGAACAACTACATGATGCGCGCCAGAGGCTGGGCGGATCCGCGAGAGGACTGTATTCGATATATGGCACGGACGGCGTATCCGACGTTGTATCACGCGCAACATCCGCGCCTCGGACTCGCAGAGAACGAATACAACTTGCTGGCGGCGTTTTACGACAACGCCTCACACACCATCGACTCCTTGCGCACGATCGGCGTGTTCGACAAACACGTGTTTTTCACGGTCAACGACGACGGAAACATCTGGCCCGACTACTATAGTCATCTGCCTGAGAACAAAGCGCCGTTGGGGCGGACGCTTCTCTCGGCCCGCCCGAACGGGAGTTCCGGGTACGGCGCCTACCTGATGCAGCAGCTGCAAACCGCCGTCGAGAAGCGAAATATCCCTATCCTTTTCAAACACGGGGCGGTCCGCGTCGTCATGAATTCGAGGCGCGAGCTCGTGGGACTCGAAGCGACGGCAGGCGATCGCACGGTGGCGATCCGTGCGCGCAAAGGGGTGATCTTCGCGACGGGCGGGTTTACAAGCAATCCGGAAATGTGTCTGAGCTTTCTGCGTGGCCCGATCTTCGGCGGATGCACCGTGCCAAGCGGCCAGGGCGACTTCGTGCATATCGGAAGCGCCGCGGGCGCCAAGCTGGCCAACATGCCGCATGCCTGGTGGTTTCCGCAGATTGTGGAGCAGGCGCTGCAGGTTCGGAGCACGGGGACCGGCGCGCTGCCCTCCGGTGACAGCATGATCGCCGTGAATCGGTTCGGACGACGTGTCGTCAACGAATGGGTTCAATATAACGAGCGGACCCAAGCGCACTTCGCATGGGATCCTCGCACCGGCAGTTACCCCAACCTGATTCTTTTCGTCGTCTACGATCAGTTCACGCGTGAGAGGTTTGGCGACACGAGCGGCATTGTTGTACGCCCAGGCATCAAAGCGTCGTATATTCACTCGGGCCAGACGCTCGAGGAGCTCGCTGTGGCGCTGCAGACGCGGCTCGCTGAGATGGGAGGTCGGACCGGGGGCTTCAGTCTGGACGCCAGTTTTGTGTCGAATTTGAAAGACACCATAACGCGCTTCAATCAGTTTGCCGAAACCGGCATGGACCTCGACTTCTATCGCGGTGAAACCCCAATCGAGCTGGCGAGCTTCGGCAACCCACGGCCCGGCAACAATAAGCCAAACCGGACGATGTATCCGATTCGATCCAGCGGGCCATACTACGCCGTGATGATCGGCGCCGGCACGCTGGACACGAAGGGCGGCCCGAAGATCAACGCCTCCGCGCAGGTGCTCGATGCGGAGGACCAGCCAATTGCTGGCTTGTATGGCGCTGGCAACTGCATCGGTTCGCCGGCGGGGCAGGGGTACTGGGCGGGCGGATCGACGCTGGGTCCCGCCCTCACGTTTGGAGCCATCGCAGGAAAGCACGCCGCGGCGGCCGCGACGAAGGAGCTCGCATAACCGCGATTGATCGGAAAGGTGAAATGAAGGGCTTCCGGCCGCTTCTGATGGCGTCCTTCCTGGCGACCGTGGGTGCCTGGCTCATTGCGGCACAGGGTTCAGGCCGCGGCGCCGCGGGGATCCCGATCGACGCCGACGACGTCGCAGGCACGGTTGCGAGTCAGCGCGGCCCGGAAGCGGGCGTATGGGTCATCGCTGAAACAACCGATACGCCGACGCCATTTCGCAAGATCGTTGTCACTGATGATCAGGGCCGCTTCGTCATCCCCGATCTCCCGGCACGCGGGAACACCAGCTATAAGGTGTGGGTTCGCGGATACGGTCTGATCGATTCCGCGCCGATTCGATCATCCCCAGGACGTCGCCTCGAGTTGAAGGCCGAGGTGGCAGCCGACGCTCACGCCGCCGCCCAGGTCTATCCGGCCAATTACTGGCTGTCGCTCATCGACATTCCGTCGGAGCGCGAATTTCCGGGCACCGGTCCGGGCGGGAACGGCGTCGGAACTGGGATGCTGACCCAGCATCACTGGATCAACGAGATGAAGGGCGGGTGCAGCGCATGTCATCAGCTGGGTATCAAGGCGCTCCGTGAGATCCCGAAGGCACTCGGCACGTTTCCCTCCAGTCTGGACGCCTGGGAACGGCGCATCCAGGTCGGCCAGGATGCCCCGACGATGATCACCGAGATCGACAATATGGGGCGGCGTCGCGGTCTGGAGCAATTCGCGAAGTGGACGGATCGCATTGCGGCCGGC
Source organism: uncultured Acidobacteriota bacterium (assembly GCA_963725105.1). Classification (GTDB taxonomy): domain Bacteria; phylum Acidobacteriota; class Vicinamibacteria; order Vicinamibacterales; family CAVVIG01; genus CAVRXZ01. Next base: position 50,554 of record CAVRXZ010000004.1, on the reverse strand, counting down.
GCAGTTCCTGTCGAGACGCCGCCGCGACCGCAGGGCATCGAGCGCAATCTGGTGATCACGATGTGGGACTGGGGCGGGCCGGCCACGTTTGCTCATGATGAGCTCACGACCGATAAGCGCAATCCGACGGCGAACGCATACGGCCCCATTTACGGAGTCGACTGGGGGAATGACGGCTTCTTGACCATCAACCCCCTGGAGCACACGACGACGGAACTGCGGATGCAGGCGCGCGATCCGAAGACGCCGACTGGCAAAGTGCAGTCGATGCCGTTTCCATCGCCGTATTGGGGCGAAAAACTGTACTGGTTCGATCAAGTGATTCCGAACCACGCCGCGATGGACAGCAAGGGCCGGGTTTGGATGTCCGGTCGATTCCGCGTGCCTGAAGACCAGCCGGCTTTCTGCAAGGATCACCCGTCGGCGGCACTCACACCCGAGCCGAGCAGCTTCCGACAAGTGCAGTATTACGATCCCAGGACCCGCCGGTTCACGCTGGTCGACATCTGCTTCGACACCCATCACGTGCAGTTCGCGTCTGATCCTGACGAAACGCTGTACGGGAATGGCCCGTTCAGCGGCGCCGTGGGCTGGGTGAAAACGCGCGTTCTGGACGAGACGGGCGATCTCGCGGCGGCACAAGGGTGGTGCCGGCCATGGTTCGACGTCAATCAGGATGGCAAGATCGATCCAAACGTCGATCGCGAGATCCCGATTGGTTTGTTGTACAGCGTCATTCCGCACCCAGACGGCAGCGTCTGGTCTGCATCGCCGGGTCCGATGCCGGGAAAGATCATCCGCATCGACCCGAAAACCTGCGTGAGCGAAGCCTACGAGCCGCCGTTCGATCCCGCAACAGGCGTTGTCGGCTATACCCCGCGTGGGATCGACGTCGACTCAAACGGCGTGATCTGGACGGCGCTGGCGAGCAGCGGTCATCTGGCGAGCTTCGACCGCCGGAAATGCAGGATCTTGAGTGGCCCCGCGGCGACGGATGGTCAGCATTGCCGGGAAGGGTGGACGCTGTACCCAGTGCCTGGGCCGCGGTTCAAGAACGTGCGCGGCGACATTGCCACCGACTTTCAGGTACTACAACTTTGTCGATCGATTCAACACGCTGGGCCTCGGCAACGACGTTCCGATTGCCACCGGGTCGACATCTGATTCGCTGCTTGCCCTCCGGCCCGATCACTCGTGGGTCATACTGCGCGTGCCATATCCGCTCGGGTTCTATGCGCGCGGACTCGACGGCCGGATTGATGATCCGAACGGAGGCTGGAAAGGTCGCGCGTTGTATGGCGACTATGGTGAGAATGCCGTGTGGCACGTGGAGGGCGGCCTTGGCACGCGCAGCAAGGTCGTAAAATTCCAGTTCAGACCAGATGCTCTGGCCAGATGATGAAGCACTCCCTTATTTGCATCGGGGCGACGCTCGCCGTGGTTTCAGCCTGCCTGGGACTCTCGGCGCAGTCGCCGGGGACCAGCCCGCCGTTCAAACCCGCATTCAAAAACCAGACGCGGGCGCCGCAGCCGCCGCATCCATCGATCTACGTCGTCGAGACCCTCGCTTTGGGGCTGGACCGTCCGTGGTCGCTCGCATTTCTGCCGAACGGGCACAAGCTGGTCACCGAGCGGAATGGCACGATGCGCGTGATCGACCAGACCGGACATGTGTCGGCGCCGCTGAAAGGACTGCCCCCGTTCCTGCTCGCCGGCGGCCACGGGCTCGCCGACGTCCTGCTCGACCCTGATTTCGGACGGAACCGGATCATCTACTTCTCGTATCTGGCGCCGCCGCCCGGAAAGCCGGGCCGGTCGATGCCGAACGACGAGATGAATGCCTGGCTGAATCGTCCGCTGGAAGACCGGCTGAAGGATCCCATGGGGATCCCGCGCGCTGCGCGGGCGCGCCTGGCGGAGGACGAGCAGCGAATCGAGAACCTCTCGGTCATTCTCGAGGGCGGCGATCGACGGATGGCGTTGGCGAAGGATGGAACGTTGTTCGTGATGGCCGAGACTCAAACGAGCGGCGGCGTTACCTTCGTCGATGACCTTCCACAGCGGCTCGATCAGCCGTGGGGGAAGGTGCTCCGTGTCAATCACGACGGCACGCCGCCCCGGGACAACCCGTTTGTCGGCAAGGCGGAACGATCAACCGATCGGTGGTGGACTCACGGCGAAGGCGGGCATGGAACAGCCGGTGTACTTCTGGAATCCTGACATCGCGCCGTCCGGATTGCTGTTCTACACAGGCTCAGGGTTTCCGGACTGGAAGGGCGACCTGTTTCTGGGCGCGCTCCTTGGCAAGCATCTCGTCAGGCTGCGCCTGCGGCACGACCGCGTCGTCTTCGAAGAGCGGCTCCTAACCGAGCTGGGGCTAAGGATCCGGGACGTGCGGCAAGGTCCTGATGAACTGGTGTACGTGCTGACCGACGAAGAGAACGGACAGCTGCTCCGGCTGCGTCCGAAGGAGCCCTGATGCGCCACCTGTTCTTCGCACTGCTTGCACTCGCCACGGCTGCGCCGCAGCGGCCGTCAAGTCTGCGGCTGTATGTGCTCGATTGCGGCACGATCGATACCGACCCAGCCGGTGTCGCCCGGTATCATGTGACGGAGCAGGAGGCCGGCGATCCGCACATGGCGGTTCCGTGCTTCCTTGTCGTTCATCCCCGGGGCACGATGCTGTGGGACGTCGGGACGATCCCCGACGCGGACGTGGAACACGCGGCCCCGAATCCGGCCCGCTACGACATCAATCCGGTCGCTCATGCCGTAGTGTCTCGCACGCTCAAGAGCCAGCTTGCGGCACTTGGATATAGGTCCGCAGACATCACGTACGTGGCCATCTCGCATGCGCACAAGGATCACACCGCGAACCTGAATGCGTTCGCTGGGTCGACATGGCTCGTTCGCCCGGCAGAACGAGCGTTCATGTGGAAGCCGAATAACGAGCGGGTGGAGCCCCGATTCTACACTCAGCTCGAGCGCAGCAAATCGATCGCGGTCGACTCCGACGAGTACGACGTCTTCGGCGACGGCAGGGTCGTGATGAAAGCGGCCCCAGGGCACACGCCAGCGCACCAGGTGTTGGTGCTGCGGCTCCCGTCGACGGGACGGGTGATGCTGTCGGGCGATTTGTACCACTACGCGCCGGAGCGGACCTATCATCGAGCGCCACCCGACAACGAGTTCGATGTCGAACAGTCGGCGCAGTCCCGTTCCATGGTCGAGGAGTATTTGAAGAAGACAGACACGGCGCTTTGGATTCAGCACGACTTCCGATCCAACGCAGTGCTGAAGAAGGCCCCGGCACACTACGAGTGAGAAAAAGATGCGGATTATGGTTATCGGCGCGACCGGGACGATTGGTCGCGAAATCGTCAAGGCCCTCGAGCCGCAACACAAGGTCGTACCGGTCAGCCGCAGCCATACATCGCTGACGGTGGATCTCGGGGAGCCGGCGTCGATCCGCGCTCTCTTCGCGCGCACGGGACAGCTCGATGCCATCGTGTGCGCCGCAGGCAATGCCAAGCCAGGAGGCTTGCAGCAGGTGACCGACGAAGACCTCGAGTTCTCGCTGCGGAACAAGCTGATGGGTCAGGTGAACGTCGCGCGGTTCGGGATCGATCACGTCGCCGACGGTGGATCCATCACGCTCACGAGCGGCATCCTGGCGCGCGTTCCAATAAAGGGTGTCGTCGCGTTTAGTCTCGTCAACGCGGCTCTCGAAGGATTCGTACGAGCGGCGGCTCTCGATGCGTCGCGCGGCATCCGGATCAACCTGGTCAGCCCGCCGTGGGTGACTGAGTCGCTGATCGCCTTGAAGATGGATCCTGCGCAGGGCTTGCCCGCGGCCATTGTCGCGAAGTCTTACCTGCGAAGCGTCACGGGATCCGAATCCGGGGCCGTGATCGAGCCTTCCGGTATGCCATGAACCGTGCCGCCGGACTCCGCCAGGCCTATCGACCTTCGGGGCCATCGTCACGGCACTCATCTGGGCCGGACCAGACACGAAAGGACGCCAGTTCACGCCGACGGAAGCACAGGGTGACTCACCATGAACAAAGCGGTCTCTGTGTGCGTTGTGGTCCTCTCGGGTTCAACCTTCGCGGCCCAGGAAGACCCTCGCGATCGCGCCGCCGAACGCGCCGCCAGTCAGGCCGCGCCCGCATCAGTTCCTGTTGACCTGTCTGGAGAATGGGACCCGCTGTACGACGAAGACTATCCCGATCGGATGCCCGGCCCGGAACTCGGTGACTATCTCGGCCTACCAATCAACGAATCGGCCCGGCAATATGCCGAAAGCTGGGACGCCGCGCGCATGTGGCTGCCGGAACATCAGTGCATGGTGCATGTGGCGCCCTACCTGATGCGCGGACCGGGCGCGTTCCGCATCTGGCAAGAGCGAATCCGGACACCCAGCGGCTCATCGCCTTCAAATTGTTTCACGGCATCTTCCAGCAGACCCGCACCATCTGGATGGATGGCCGGCCGCACCCGGACGAGTACGCCCGCACACCTGGATGGGGTTTTCGACCGGCCAGTGGGAAGGCGACACCCTGACCGTCTACACGACGCACATCAAGCAGGGATGGATACGGCGGAATGGCGTCCCGGAAAGCGACCGCGCCACCCTCGTGGAGCATTTCGTCCGGCACGGCGACATTCTCACGCACTTCGAGATCATCACGGATCCCGCCTTCCTCTCCGAACCGCTAGTGCGAAGCGAGGACTTCGTACACGACATCCATCTGCAGGCTATCTGGACGTGGCCGTGCGACCTCGCCGACGAGATCGCCACGCACCAGAAAGGGTCGGTTCCGCACTATCTTCCTGGCGAGAATGCGAACCTTGCTGAATTTCCGGCCAGACACGGAGTCCCCGCGGCGGCGGCACGAGGCGGCGCGGCGACAATGTATCCGGAATATCGCCTCCGGCCCGATACTTCGAGCGGCCGAGACTCGGCCCCGACATCCGCAGTTCCGCCGGCGCCCGGCTCGACCGCGTCGGACCCTATGCGCATCCGGTCCGACACGTCCGCGGCGACGTGTACGTGCTGACCAGCGCGACCGGCAACACCGTGCTCCAGGCGGGAACGCAAGGCCCACTGGTTGTCGATGCCCAACCGGAATCGTTGTCTCAGGCGCTGCTGAACGAGATCCAACAGCTGTCCCGCAAGCCGATCCGGTATGTCATCAATACGGATTTCCATGCGGAGCACACTGGCGGGAACGAGCGGCTGCGGCGCTCGGGTTCGACGGTGTACTCGGCGGCAGCTCGGTATGGTCCTGGGAAACGAGCCCGACGGCGCAACGATCATTGCGCACGAAAACGTGCTCAACCGCATGAGCGCCCCCACCGGTCAGCAGTCCCCGGCTCCGTCCGGCGGATGGCCGACCATCACCTATTTCCGCGACGAGAAGGACCTCTTCTTCAACGGCGAGGCGATCCAGATCTTTCATCAGCCTTCCGCGCACACCGACGGCGACAGCCTGGCGTTCTTCCGGCGTTCTGACGTTATTGCGACAGGCGATCTGTTTCGCCGGTGAGCTATCCGGTGATCGATCTCGACGCTGGCGGCAGCATTCAGGGAGTCATCGACGGCCTCAACCGGATTCTCGATCTCGCCATCCCCGAATTTGACGACGAGGGAGGGACGATCATTGTTCCGGGGAAAGGACGCCTCTGCGACGAAGCGGACGTGGCCGAGTATCGCGACATGGTCACGATCGTCCGCGATCGCGTGCAGACGTTGATTGACAAAGGATGGACGCTCGATCGGGTCAAAGCGGCACGGCCGACGCTCGACTACGATCCGCTGTACGGCGCGGTGTCAGGCTCGTGGACAACGGATATGTTCGTCGAAGCGGTGTGTAAGAGCCTCACACCTAGGTAAAGGACCGCGTCGGTCCAGCTCGTTGCGTCCCAACAGGCGGCCCACGTCTGTCGGGCGCGTGCTAGCCAGGCGTCGTGATATAAGCTCCGCCTGGTGATTAAACCGCGGGCCCCACATGGTACTGCGTCCTGACCCTGCTGGCTGTCCCAGAATTTGGCCGACGTTTCGGCTCGTGAGGTGCTGCTTGCTGCCTGTGTATCATCCCGAATCACGCCGGCGCGTCTCCATCGAAGTCACCCGGCATGGCTCCTATCGCAAAATGATGTACTTGACGCTGCTGATCGTGTTGCTCTTCGCGCTACCCGTGCGCGCGCAGATCGCCGTTTCCGCCAACGATACGACCGAAACTCTGGTGGATGGCGTCTTCGTCATGATCCCCAACGCCCCGCCGGACACCGTGACGCTCATCGATTTGAGTGCACGGCCGCCGAAGATCATCGGCGAACTGAACGCGCCCTCCAGCTGGTCTGGTCCCCCGCAAATGGTCGCCGTGACGCCGGATGAATCCGTCGCGCTGTTATCCAGCTCACTCAAAGTGAATCCGGCTGACCCGACAACGACAACGCAGGACAACAAGATCTCAGTCATCGACCTCAAATCCTCTCCGCCCGCCGTCATTCAAACGCTCGACGCCGGCCTGTTCCCGAACGGCATCGCCATCAATGCGGCTGGCAGTTTGGCCCTAGTCACCAACCGCGGCGACAGCACTGTGTCGATCTATACGATCTCAGGGACCAGCGTCGCCCCCGCCGGGCATATCTCTCTGCAAGACAAGAAGTGCGGACCCAGCATGCCCGCGTTCACGCCCGAAGGCTCCACGGTGTACGTGACGTGCACCGATACCCACAAACTCGCCATCCTCTCGGTGAAGGGGACTGAGGTGCGCGATACGGGCCGCTCGGTCGTTGCGAATCTGCGTCCCGTCGGCATCGAGATCACGCCGAACGGGGATTTAGCCGTGGTCGCCAACATCGGCAACGGACCCACCGGAGGCGTCGACACCCTGACCATCGTCGACATCGCGTCTCCCAATCCCCGTGTCATTGATTCGGTTGCCGTGGGCATCATCCCCGAGGGACTGGCGCTTTCTCCAAAGGGCGATTACGTCGCGGTGAGCCTGATCAACGGCACCAGCTTCCCGAAGTCCAATCCGTTTCATCACGACGAGGGCATCCTCAAGATCCTGCGCTTCAGCGGCTCCCATCTCACGCCTGTTGCCGAAACGCCCGTTAGCCCCTGGTGCCAGGGCGTTGCCTGGAGCAACGACGAACGCACCGTTGTGATTCAATGCATGATCGAGAAGCAGATCGAAGTATTCGAATTCGACGGCAAGAAGCTCACACGCAAGCCTTCTATCAAGATGTCAGGGGGCCCCGCCTCCATTCGCACAGCGTGGCGTCCGCTGAACAGGCAGCGATAGGGGCAGGGGAAGGCCTGATCCCTGAAACCGACCTTCGGCGCGGGTGTATTGATTATCTGCGGCCTGACAGTGCACGCCGGGCAGACACCTTCGGCCGAGACGCCGCGTCCGGAGGTCACGAAAAAGCTCAGATCCAGCGCTGAATGGTTCGTGCTGGCCGACGGGTTCAGCGACCATCAAGGGCCCGATCCTCCGGGGACTTGCGCTCGGGCGCCCGTTATGTTCCACGATTCGGCCGACCTTGTGTGAAAGCTCAGCCTCCTGACCTGTGATCTAAGCTCCGCCTCGTGGTCGATCCTTCGGCGCTCCAGATTGTGCTGGTAGTGCTGACTGGTTGGCTGGAGCGGCGGGAACGAGAGGCGATGACCTCGTAATGTCTCATTGCTCGGCCGAGGGTCTTCGGGGCCTGAGATCGGGTCAGTGGTATAGACTCTCGCGCCGTGCTCGACGCGTTGTCGCTCCGCCTGCTGCTGGCCGCGCTGGTCGGCTGGCTCGACCAGCGGCAGCAGGACGCCGTGGCCTACCTGATCGAAGAAAACCGCATCCTGCGCGGGCACGTGCGCGGCCGGATCCGCCTGACCGATGAGGAACGCCGTCGGTTGGCGGTGCATGGACACCGGCTGGGCCGTCGCCGCCTGCGTGACGTCGCCACGATCGTCACGCCCGACACGATTCTTCGGTGGCATCGGCAGCTCATCGCGCGGAAATGGACGTACGCGAAGCGGCGGGGCGGTCGTCCGGGCGTGCTCGCGGAGATCCGGCGACTGGTCGTGCGGATGGCCGAAGAGAATCCGACGTGGGGCTACACGCGGATCGTCGGCGCGCTGAAGAACGTCGGCCATCGGGTCAGCCGGTCGACGATCGCGCGGATCCTCAAGGCGCATGGGATTCCGCCGGTGCCGGAACGGCCCGACCTCGTGGCAGACGTTTCTGCGGGCGCACTGGGGCGCGATCGCCGGCGCGGATTTCTTCACGACCGAAGTCTGGACGTGGCGCGGCCTGGTGACGTACTACACGGTGTTCGTGATCGACCTGGCCTCGCGTCGCGTGCAGATCGTCGGATCGACGCCGCATCCCGACGACGGTGTTCATGCAGCAAGTCGTGCGCACGCTGACGGCCGCGGATGACGGGCTGCTGGTCGCAGCATCGCGTGCTGATCTGTGATCGGGACACGAAGTGGAGCGCGCCCGTGCGCGCGCGACTGGGCGAGGCCGGGATCCGCGTCGTGCAGACGCCGTATCGGGCGCCCAATGCGAATGCCTACGCCGAACGGTTCGTGCGCTCGATCAAGGACGAGTGTCTCGATCGCGTGATCCCGTTCGGCGAACGTCATCTGCGACGGACGATTGCGGAGTACGTCGAGCACTACCACCGGGAGCGGAATCATCAAGGGATTGAGAACGAACTGATCGAGGGCGCACCCGCGATGGACCCGTCGGCCGCATTCGCCGACGTCCGCGGCTCGGTGGGCTTCTCAATTACTACGAACGAGCCGCGTGAAGGCGTACGGCCGACCAATGAGACAATACGCGATCGGTAGAGCAGCATGAGCACGCCCGCCTCCGATGAACCGCTCGTGAAATGTCCCCTTTCCGACGGACTCTGGACTGGCGACGAACGTTGCCCTTTTCTTGCCCTTTCGACGCAACAAATGCCGGCAAACCGCCGCAACTCGCGACACAGGGCTAAGGTCAAGATCAGGCAATCTTCTTTGGGCAGAGCGCTCGATTCAGCAACCTCACGCAACGAGCCACAAAGGGCGCCTACCGTTTCTGTTTTCGTCTGTTAACCGGAGGGTTGCTGGCCTGCCCCGAAGCGTCAGCGGAGGGGGTTCGAGTCCAGCCTGAGGAGCCATTCTTCTTCGAAAATTTCACCACTTTCGCTACGCCTCGGTCCGCCTTGAGAGGAAGTTGCCCTTTCTTGTCCTTTTCGATCTGGCTGTCCTACCGATAGCTCGGACGTAATGTTTTGCGGACTACACCAGCGCAAACCGCAGGAGCGGAGTACTCCGGTTACGCCGCCTTCACCGTCTGCGCCTTGAGACCGACTTTCAACCGGTGTCTGACTGCATCGAAAATGGCGGCCAGGTTGTCCATGCTCGGATTCCCGCTCCGGGACAGCATCCGGTGGAGGCTCTTCGCGGGCTTGTCGGTCATCTCGGCCAGCGCTTTGAATCCCACCGTCGCATTGACGAGATCGCGCAGCAGCAGTCGGGCTGCTTCCGGTTCGCCGTTGAGAAATAGTGTGGCCGACTCGTCCAAGAGCGCCCGCGCAAATTTCGGATCGCGCCGCACCCGTGCGACCACCGTGTCCTTGAAGTCTCGCGTCAATGCCATGTTGTTCACCGTTTTCCTCGCGCCGGAGGAGGGCCAACTCTTTGGGCAGCCTTCTTGCGCGCTCGGTACTCGTCGTGCAGCGACAACGCCGTTGCGATATCGGCCTGCTGCCGCTTCTTGGTGCCACCGCAGAACAGCAGGACCAACGTCTCGCCGTCCTTTGCCAGATACACGCGGTATCCCGGACCCCAATCGACCTTGATCTCCCCAATGCCGCTGAACCACTTCACGTTGGAGGTGTTCCCCAGACTCAGCCGAGCCACGGCTGTTGTCACTTTCGCCGCGGCGTGCGGGTCGAGTCGCTCGAACCAGGCCTTGAAGGGAACCGTCCCGTCTTCACGGACGTATTCCTCAACGCGAAGCATCAGGCATGTCACAAGGTAACATATTCGTTACTATTCGTCAACGCGTCGGCCGACGATCGTCCGGCTTGCGGTCCGGCAAATTCGGACCTGTCCGTAAACACGAAGACCGGCAACCCAAGAACAAGTGAACAATCAGTGAACAATTTGCTCCCGAACACCACGTAACACCGACCACGTAGCCTGAGGTAAACCGACGAAGAACCAACAGGATAGACAACCTGCATTAACCTGTTAACCGGAGGGTTGTTGATTCGAGCCTGTCAGGCGAGCTAACTTCCCTTGATTGAATCGGGTTGTTTCTCCCGTTTTGGTGAACAATTGTGAACAATTTGTCCCTGACCATGGGCGCCACGACGCGAGTCCGAACGTGTGCCGGTAGGTGTGCCAGTTTCCTCTGCGAAGCTCTGTCGGACTGTGTCGTTCTGGCGACGGGGCGTGGCCGGTCGAGGTGGCGGTTGCTCAGAGAATTCGCAAAAATTCGGCCTGTTTGGGATTTAGCGCTTGCGCCTGTCACGCCGGAGGCCGCGGGTTCGAGTCCCGTCGACCCCGCCAACTACTTTCAGTTCAAGCACTTCCATGGATCAGGTGAATCGCTAGACCTCCGGCGTCCCGGCTGAAGGTCTGACCTCCTCTCCTCGTTCATTTGCGCGATTTGCGCTGGGAAATCGAGCAGACGGATTCCAACGCAGCCTCGGTGTTGAAAGGTGTGCCGGTGGGTGTGACACTTCACTCTCCTGTCGGATGATAATCGGCGACTGCAACTTAATGAGCATCCGGTTCTGTCGCGCCACGAAAGCGTGGCAGAGGAGGAACGTTCATGAGCACGTGAAACCTCTGAATGGAATCCAGCTGGTGCAAATCCAGCCCGGTCAACGCCGTAGCGGGCAGGCCGGTAGCGAGTCTTGCACCTGCGTCGGGCGACCGGCGAGGTGAAGCGTAGACACGCGAGGGAGCGGGCCGCGCGGATTCAGCTCCGAAATCTATGCTCGTGGCGGATGCCGACGTCGTTAGCCTCACGGAAGGCTGCATCGCGAGAACCGCTAGGCGAGGTTCTCGACGAACCGCCGGAGTCCCTAGCCCGGGGCACGCTCTCAGAGGGATTCCCCACGAACGTGGGAGACCTCCTCGTCTCCGCCGTCAGCGGCGGTACCGCGTGGTCAAGGGAGACCGAAGACCGCCGGGACGGGCGAGGAGGAGTCTTAGAAGCCCGTAGTACCGACGAAGGTGGGGAACTGGCACGGCCGGAACCCACTGGAGGGAAGGGGCGGACATCAGGACGTCCCGATTCGGGGATACATGGCGACACGCAGAGGTCGAGCACCATGTCCACAGAACTGAGTCGGTTATCCGAACTGGCCAAGGCAGACAAGACGACGCGATTTCTCTCGATTGCACACCTGCTCACGCCGGCCGCGTTGATGGCAGCCTTTGAAGGTCTGCGGAAAGACGCGAGCGCGGGCGTGGACGAGGTCACGTACCGGGAGTACGAGCAGGACGTGTGGCGGAACATTCCGACGCTCCACCATCGCCTCGTGAGTCACCAGTACCGCGCGCAGCCGTTGCGGAGGGTCTACATCCCGAAGGAGAACGGAAACGAGCGACCCATCTCGATTCCGGCTCTGGAGGACAAGATCGTCCAAAAGGCCACGGTCACGGTGCTCAACGCGATCTACGAGCAGGACTTTCTCCCGTGCTCCTACGGCTTCCGGCCGGGCCTCAGTCCGCACGACGCGCTCGACGCCATCGGCCGCACGATATGTCGCGGTCCGATGGCGTATGTCCTGGAAGCCGACATTCAGGGCTACTTCGACGCGATTGTGCGGAGCCAGCTCATGGCGTTCGTCGAGAGACGGATTGGGGACAGCAGCATCCTCCGCCTGATTCGGAAATGGATTCACGTCGGCGTCATCGAAGACGGTCGGCTCCTGGTCACGCGAGACCGGGACCGGACAAGGGCAGGTCATCAGCCCCTTGCTGGCCAACATTTACCTGCACTACGTGCTCGACGAGTGGTTCGAGCACGAGGTGAAACCGCGCTTGCGCGGGCAGGCCGCCGAAATTCGGTACGCCGATGACTTCATTCTCTGCTTTCAGTATCGCGAGGATGCGGAGCGGGTCCTGGCGAGTGCTTTCCAAGCGATTCGCGAAGTATGGCTTGACGCTGCACCCCGAGAAGACGCGGCTCGCTGGCGTTCGGGCGCTCGGCGCTGCCGAGACGGCCCGACGCGCCGAAGCCGGCGACCTTCGACTTCCTCGGCTTCACGCACGTCTGTGCGCGCAGCCGACGGGGGCGGTTCACGATTCACGTTCGGACCATGCGCAAACGCCTTCGGCGCAGTGTGAAGGCGGTGGCGCAGTGGTGCCAGCAGCATCGGCACGACCCGGTCGAGAATCAGGCCGCGGCGCTCAATGCCAAACTCCGGGGTCACTACCAGTACTACGGGCGGCCGACGAACTACCGCAGTCTGTGGCAGTTCTATCGGCTGGTCCGGCGGCTCTGGCACAAGTGGCTCAACTCGGCGGACACGCGGGAAGACGCTGCCCTGGCGACGACTTCGTGCACCTGCTGGACCGTCCATCCGCTGCTTCGCCCGCGCATCTGTCATGCCTGGGCCAGTCCGGGGAGTCCTGCGTGAGGAACCGAGTGCGGTAATCGCGCACGCTCGGGTCTGTGAGGGGAGAGGACGGCGCGGCTATGGTGACCCTACACGGGCACGAAGCCGGAAACGGCGGATACGAGCCAAGGGAAGCCCTACGGCCGCGACCGGTCCTCTCCTACTCGGAGACTGGATGGCTCGTTCGGCCAAAAGGCCCCATTTCGAACTTCCACTCAAAAGCAACGGCCCGCAAGCGCGTAGTGTTCCAACGTCGATCGAGGGTTCAATCGCTCCCGCCGAGCCTGACCTTCCCCCGCAATTCGCTCGCCCTTAGCGCCGATTCGGCTCGATCCAAGTTGTGGGACATTGCGCGGTCGAGTCGACTCACGCCGAGGCGCTCACGAACCAAAATGAGCCGAGTCGTGCCGGGCTCACCGCGGTATGTGTTCTGCTACCTGTATGGGAAGAAAGCCGGCCAGCGCATCACCGAGAGCCGCTTCAACAAAGCCTGGCGCTTCGCACGCACGGCGCCGGCACGTCCTTGGCGGTATGGGTAGGAGTCCTTCCGTAGCCTGATGACCGCCGCACGGCCCGCAACGGCTCGACCTATGGCGCTGCGCGCGCTATTTCTGCACGGTGATGGGATCGCCGGTGGCGTGCTCCTTGATCTGATACCGCAGGAAGTCGTGGATCGCGTCCCGGGCATCGGCGTTGGACGTCCTAATCCGAACAATTCCTCCGCGCTCGGTGGCCTCAAACGTGTACGTGAGCGCCGCCTTGAGGCGCTGCATCGTCGCTACACCAGGCGGCATCTCGCTGTGTGTCATCAGCGGCTTCTCGAAGTCGCCGTGGCCAAACGCCTGCGCGATCTCCTGGAGGTGCGACCGGATCTGATCGCGCGTCACTTGATCGACCGCGTCGTTGGCGCTGACGCTGATCGCGCCGCCGTCGGCTGTCAACGTGAAGTGATGCGTGGCCTTGTCTTGATCGAAGCCCATGGCCATCTGGCCGTGCTGCTTCATCTCGGCCTCTTTCTTCATCTGCGCCATGTGTTCTTCGTGTGTCATCCCTGCGGGCATCGCCGGATGCTGCTGGGCAGCGACGACGGACACGAATGGAAGACTGGCGAGCGCGAAGACCGGGGAGAGTCGAATCAGTCGTCTCATGACAACCATCGTAAAGCCTGGAATCGGTTCCAGGGTCAGAGACCCTTCAGCCGAGCTTGGCTGGAATCAGGACCTTGTTTTCAGATTCGACATGGGACGAGCGAGCCGGAAGATGGTTGGTATCTGTTTCCAGTGACTCCAGCAGGCGCGCCGGCCGGTTCGCGGGCGTGCGGGCCAAACGACGGTCCCAGTTCCGGAGCGTCCGACTCATCTCCTTCCGAGCCGCTGTCAGCTCGGCGATCCGCTGGTCCACGGCCGTCATGATGCGCTTGGCCGCGTCGCGCACGTCGCGACATGGCGTACCGCCTGACTCTCGCACGCGTAAGAATCCCGCCACGTTGCGCAACGAGAACCCAAACCGGAGCGCGTGTCGAACGAGCCTCATGCGATCGATGGCGGATGCCGGGTACTGCCGGTATCCGGCGTTCGTTCGTGCACCTTTCGGCAACAAGCCGAGACGCTCGTAATGCCGAACCGTATCGACGCTGACCCCAGTGCGCGCCGCGAGTTGCCCGATCCGCAGAACGTCGGCCATATCGGCATGATAAGGCTAAAGTCACGGCCCAGAGACCGCGGCAGGAATGTGCCACTTAATCATTCCGACTTTTACGGCATCGTTCACAACAAGACACGCGATCACCGCCTAGGCGAAAATGGCGAACGTTTGCACTTGCAGTTCCGCACCCGCGGGACCATCGTACCCGAGACAAGAGTGGGAGAATCGGCAGGGCCACGGCCGCTGCGGCTCGTTCAGTGATTGTTCGCCGCATAATGGGCCTCGTGCTCGAACCGGCGGCCCTGCTCACGAATAGGAGCTCATGGAGCGCGCAGAACACATCCTCGAGGTCAGTCACCTGTCCATTCGATTTGGCCGCATCAGCGTACTCAGCGACGTGAGCTTTCTGGTTCCAACCGGAACCACGCTCGCAATCATCGGGCCGAATGGCGCCGGCAAGACGGTGTTGTTCAAGGCGCTCATCGGCGCCATCCGCTATGGAGGCGATATTCGATGGCAGCCGGGGACGCGGATCGGATACGTGCCGCAGACGCTCGATCTCGAACGCGATGTGCCCATCACAGGTGTGGATTTTCTCCGCGCCCGGGCGGCGCTGGCCCGGGAGTCCGATGCCAGTGTGTCCCGTACGCTGGCCCTCGTCGGCGTCTCAACAGACGTCGCCGAGCGGCCGATTGGAATCCTGTCAGGCGGCCAGTTTCAACGTCTTCTCGTCGCATTCGCGCTTGTCGGCAATCCCAATGTGCTACTCCTCGATGAGCCCACGGCGGGGATTGATGAGCCAGGGCAGGAGCAGCTGAATGAGCTGGTACGCCGTCTTCAACAGGACCACGGTCTCACCGTCGTGTTCATCTCGCACGAGCTCAGTGTGGTCTACCGGTACGCCACGAATGTGCTGTGCCTGAGTCGTCCGCAGGCGTGTATGGGACCGCCGAGAACGATCCTCACGCCCGATCTCCTGCACGAGATGTACGGGACGCCGGTGGATTACCACGTCCATGACCACTGAAACGTTGTTGCTGTCGGTCGCGATGGCCGTCGCCGCCGGCTTGATTGGCTGCTTCGCCGTGATGCGACGGATGGCGCTCGCTGCCGACGCGTTGTCGCACGTCGCATTGCCGGGGATTGGGGTGGCGATTGCTCTTCAGATCCACCCCCTCTTCGGTGCGGTCGCGATGCTGTTCTTCGGCGCGTTGCTGGTGTGGGCGCTCGAAGAGCGAACCCGGGCCGCCACCGAAACCGTGATCGGCGTCGTGTTCTCCGCCGCGCTCGCGGTCGGTAGCCTGATGACGTCAGGTGAGGACCTGATTGATGCCCTCTTCGGCGGTCCCGGTGTCCTGACGCCTCCGGAGGTCGTGTTCGGATTCGTTGCTGCGATCGGGATCATCGTGTTCACCATCACACGCCGGAATAGCCTGATCGTCACGCTGGTCTCGCCAGATGTCGCTCGTACTGCAGGCATCAACGTCTCGCGTCTCAATTTGCTGTACTTGCAGATGTTCGCCTTGACCATCGCGCTAGGGCTGCGCTATCTGGGCGTGCTGCTCATGGGTGCCCTCATCATCATTCCTGCGGCAACGGCCAAGCGCCTGGCAAGCAACTTGAGTGGGATGTTGTATATCGCCGTGGCAGTCGCGGTGGTCGCCACGGTGCTCGGTACCTGGATCGCGACATGGCTCCATCGCGAAACCGGCCCGCTGATTGTCACGGTCGCGGCAAGCGCCTTCCTGGTGAGCCTGGTGCGTCGGCAAACGTGAACTGGCTCGACGACTTACGCGTGCCAGCGTACTGTCCTTCCGGTCCCGGGTCGCTGCGCCGACGCTGAGTGATCGCCACTGGCTGTTGCCTCTCTTGCGCAATCAGCGCCCTGATCCGCTTCTGCCCGCGCGACATGACAGCGCGGGGCAGCCGCCTGTTCCCTTCGGCGCGGCAGGCAGCCACCGTCCTCCGGAGGCGCGCGGCCATCGTCCCACAGCACGCGCACGCGTTGATGTGCCGCTCGACCGTCCGATGACGCGTAGGTGTCAGGTCGCCGTCCAGATAGCGCGACACCTCCAGTAAGAGTCTGCGGCACCGCGCGGATGGCCGGATCATTTGGCGCCTCTCGCCAACTCCGCCTGAAGTTGGAGCCGAGCCCGATGCAGGCGCGTCTTGACGGTATCCTCGGACATGCCCATCACCTTCGCGACCTCTCGCGTTGACAATCCTTCCATCTCTCGCAGGAACACGATGGCGCGGTAGCGGCTGGGTAACGTGCGCAGCGCCTTTCGCAAGCGGCGACGAAGCGCGGCGTTGTCCGCCAGTTGTTCCGGGTTCTTCCCTGGATCCGGAGCGTCCTGGGGCGCCGAACCATCGTGATCGGGCAGCACGTCATCCAGCGACTGCAGCCGCGCCGGCTCGCCGACTCTCTTCCGTCGCCCCATCAAGCAGGCGTTGCGCACGGTGCGATAGAGCCATGGCCGGAACGCTTTGGGCTCGCGGAGACGTCCGACGTAGCGATACGTCTTGATGAGGGCCTCTTGCATCGCGTCCTCGGCATCGTCCGCGTACCCGCACACCGAGGTGCTGAAACGCCAGGCGACTTCCTGGGCGCGCATCAGTAACCGATTCAGCGCCTCGGCATCGCCGGCGGCGGCCGAACGGACGAGGTCCGTGTACTCGTCCCGTTCCGGGCCGGCCAAACCCTTCTCGTGAACAGGATTCACCTGCTGGTCTTTGGTGACACGCTGGCCGCCACCCGTCACTGTCACCATTCGCTGTTTCATGAATCTCTGCTACAGAGATGATACGCCGCCCCGCGATCGTCCTCCTCACGGCTGCGCTGGGGCTTGCTGCGCCTGCGGTGGCCCAAACCCCGCTGACGCTGAAAGAGGCCATCGCCCGCGCCCGCGCGCAGAACCCTGAGGCTGGCAGCACGGCGGCCGCGGAGCGCGCGGCTGCGCAGCGCGTGACGCAGGCTCGGGCCGGCTACCTGCCCAAGGTGGATGTGGCCGAGTCCTGGCAACGCGGCAATCAGCCCGTGTTCGTGTTCAGCTCCCTGCTGGCCCAGCGTCAGTTCACCGCCGCCGACTTCGCGGTGGACGCGCTCAATCACCCGGATGCCCTCGACAACTTCCGCACCGCGGTGATGGTTGAACAGTCCGTCTTCGACGGCGCTACGAAGGCCAACATCGCCCTGGCCGGCATCGGCCACGACATGGCGATAGCCACTCGGTCGATGGTTGATCACGACTTGGCTGCGAGTGTCACCGATGCGTATGGGCGTGTGCTGGTCGCGGCGGCTGCCAGCCAGACTGCCGCTGCCGCCGTCGCAGCCGCGCGCGCCGACCGTGAGTTGGTCGGCAACCGGCGGGACGCGGGCCTGGTCACTGACGCCGATGTCCTGCAACTCGATGTGTATCTGTCACAGGCTCGCGAGCGGCAGATCCGTGCCGCGTCTGACGAACGGGTCGCCCGGGCGCAACTGAATCAGCTGATGGCTGAACCGCTTGATGCGACCTTCGTTCTCGATCGTTCCTCCACAGCGGCGGTGATTGATGCGACTGATCTCGCGTCGCTCGAGGCCGAGGCACTCAAGAACCGCCCGGACGTAAAGCTCGCGACCCTTCAGGAACAGCTCGCTGCTGCGACCGAGACGGCCGCGCGGGCCGCCTTCCTCCCGCAGGTGGCGGCGCAGGGCGGTTGGGAACTCAATGGCGGTGTGTGGAACTCACGCGCCTCGAGCTGGGTCGTGGGGGCGGTGGCACGCATCAATGTGTTCCATGGATTCGCGGACCAGGCGCGGCTCGCCGAAGCGCGCGAGCAGGCGACGCGAAGTGCCCTCGAACGCCAGAAGGCGGAGACCGCCGCGCGCCTCGATGTGCACGTCGCCCTGTCACGGCTCGACGCTGCGCATGCCAGCGACGCCGTCAGCCGCGCGGCCGTGGCGCAGGCGCGTGAAAGTCGGCGGATCATCCTCGACCGCTATGAGGCCGGCCTGACGGACGTCGCGTCACTCCTGCGGGCGGCCGAAGCGGTCGTCCAGGCCGAGGCCCAACAAACGGCCGCGCAGGTCGCGGTGCTGACCGAAACGGCGGCGCTGGAACGGACCTTAGGAAGGCCATGAACGACATGAGCGTACGAAGACAGTCCTGGCTTGCGGGTGGCGCCGCGCTCATCGGTGTGGTGCTGTCGGCCTGTTCGAGTGGCACGAAGACGACGCCGGCCGACGCCTCAGCGCCCATTCCCGTCACAGTCGCGACCGTGGCCATGACCAACATTGCCGACACGTTCGAGGCTGGTGGCGTCGTCCAGGCGCGGACCACGGCCACGATCACGGCGCGTATTCTGGCGCCGGTCCGGGAGGTCCGCGTGGCGCCGGGTGATCGCGTCCGCACGGGTCAGGTGCTGCTGGTCCTCGACGGACGGGACCTTGACGCCCATGCGCGCAGCGCGCACGCGGCCACATTGGCGGCTGATCAGGCGGCTCGCGCGGCGGTCTCCGAGCAACAAGCGGCCGAGGCTGCCCTCGCGCTGGCGCGCGCTACGCATGCACGCATGGCGGGCCTCTACGCGAAACGGTCGGCGACGGCGCAGGAACTCGACGACGCCACGGCCGCGAGGTCCGCCGCGGAAGCGCACGCCGCCGGCGCGGCCGCCCGGGCGCAAGCGGCCGCGTCAGGTGTCGAGAGCGCACGCGCCGCCAGCGAGGCGGCAGACACCACGGACTCGTTCGCGCTCATCACGGCACCCTTCGCCGGGATGGTCACCGAGAAGATGGTCGAGGCTGGCAATATGGCGGCACCTGGCACGCCGCTGATGCGCCTGGAGGACACGCGTGGCTTCCGGCTCGACGTCCGCGCGGACGAGTCCCGAATCGGACAGAATCTCACCCGGCGCCACCGTGCCTGTGTCGCTCGACGCAGGCACCAGTGGCCCGACGACAGTCAGCGGCACAGTCGCGGAAGTCGGCCGCGCGGTTGATGCCGACGCGCGCGCGTTCCTGGTCAAGATCACGCTGCCCGAGACCCCCGGATTGCACTCGGGGGCATTCGGCCGCGCGCACTTCAGCGCCCCCGGACGGCGCGCCCTGACCGTGCCCGCGGGCGCGCTTGTGCGCCGCGGGCAAATGACGTCCGTCATTGTCGTCGAGAAGGGCATCGCACGCGTCAGGCTGGTCAACGTGAGCGGTATGGAAGTGCTGGCCGGCCTCTCCGAGGGCGACGTGGTGATCGTGGCACCTCCCGCCATGGTGACCGACGGGCGCCGCGTCACAGTAGGAGATAGGTAATGGCTTCCTCGTTCGGCGCAGCCGGAAGACTGGCGGCGGCGTTCATCCATTCGAAGCTGACCCCGCTGTTCATCGTCGCCTCGATGGCGCTCGGCGCGCTGGCGGTTGTGGCGCTGCCGCGCGAGGAGGAGCCGCAGATCATCGTCCCGATGGTGGACGTGTTCGTGGACATGCCAGGCGCGACGCCGGCCGACGTGGAACAGCGTGTGACGCGGCCGATGGAGCAGCTCCTCTGGGAGGTGCCCGGTGTCGAGTACGTCTACTCCACATCGAGCGTGGGGCAGTCGATGGTGGTCGTCCGATTCAAGGTCGGCGAAGTCGAGGAAGCGGCCCTCGTCCGGCTCAATCAGAAGCTCGCCGCCAATGCCGACCGGATTCCGCCCGGCGTTGTCGGCCCGATCGTCAAGCCCCGGTCGATCGACGATGTGCCGATCCTGGCCGTGACCCTGTGGTCGGCGCGCTACGGCGACGACCAACTGCGGGCGCTGGCCGCACAACTGCGCGACACGATTGCAGAGGTCACCGACGTGTCCGAGGTGACACTCATCGGCGGGCGGCCGCGTCAGTTGAGAGTTGACATCGATCCAGCACGGCTCGCCGCCTACGGGCTCGACCCGCTGGCCGTGCAGCGAGCGATCGGCGAGAGCAACGCGCGCGGCGTCGCGTCGGGGCCCGTGACGGGTGGACAGATCACCGGCCTCGAAGCCGGCAACTGGCTGCGGACGGCCGACGAGGTTCGTGGCGTCGTGGTCAGCGCCAGGAGCGGCCGTCCCGTGCTCGTTGGCGATGTAGCCGAGATCGTGGATGGTGACGCCGAGCCCACGTCATATGTCACGTATCACTCACACGAGGCAGGCGCTCGTCCCGCGGTCACCATCGCCGTGGCCAAGCGCAAGGGCACCAACGCCATCGAGGTCGCGCGTCACGTGACCGAGAAGCTCGACACGCTGAAGGGGACGCTCGTGCCCGCCGACGTGCAGCTCGCCATCACCCGCGACTACGGTCTGACAGCCGCCGAGAAGAGCAACGAGTTGTTGTGGCACATGCTGCTCGCGGTGCTCTCGGTGTCGGCGCTCATCTGGCTCGTACTCGGCCGGCGCGAGGCGGCGGTGGTACTCATTGCGATTCCGGTCACGCTGGCGCTGACGTTGTTCATGTTCTATCTCTACGGCTACACGCTGAACCGCATCACCCTGTTCGCCCTGATTTTCTCGATCGGCATCCTCGTGGACGACGCGATCGTCGTGGTGGAAAACATCGTGCGCCATGCGCGCCTGAACACCGGCGAGTCGCAAGGATTGACCGCTGTGGCGCTCCGCGCCGTGGACGAAGTGGGCAACCCCACCATCCTCGCCACGCTGGCGGTGGTGGCGGCGATTCTGCCCATGGCTTTCGTCGGGGGCCTGATGGGCCCGTACATGCGGCCGATTCCGGTCGGCGCGTCGGCGGCGATGGTCTTCTCGCTGGTGGTGGCCTTCGTGGTGACGCCGTGGGCGGCGGTTCGCCTCCTCAAGCCGGCGGCCCATCATGAACATGACGAAGAAGATCGCTTCACGCGTCTCTATCGGCGCGTGATGGGCCCGCTCATCGCGAGCGGCCGAATGCGCGCGTTCTTTCTTGCAGGCGTCGCGGTCCTGCTGTTGGCCGCGATGGCGCTCGTGCCGCTCAACCTGGTCACGGTCAAGATGCTGCCCTTCGACAACAAAAGCGAGTTCCAGGTGATCGTCGACATGCCGGAAGGCACGGCGCTCGAAACCACGGCGCGTGTCGCGTCTGCGTTGGCCTCCGCCACGCTGGAGGACGAAGCGGTCGTCAATGTGCAGCAGTACGTCGGCACGTCCGCACCGTACAACTTCAATGGCCTCGTGCGTCACTACTTTCTGCGCCGGGCGCCGCACCTGGCCGATCTACAGGTCAACCTCGTGCCCAAAGGCGAGCGGTCGGCGCAGAGCCACGACGTGGCACGTCGCGTCCGGGACCGGCTGCTGCCGGTCGCGCGGTCATTCGGCGCCACGCTACAGGTGGCCGAAGTGCCGCCGGGGCCACCCGTCCTGCAGACCCTGGTCGCCGAAATCTACGGACCGGATGCCACTCGGCGGACAGAGCTGGCCGCGCAGGTCAAGGCGATCTTCAACCAGACGCCCGGCGTGGTGGATACCGACTGGTACGTCGAAGCGCCGCACCCGAAGGCCACGCTTGTGGCGGATGGTGAAAAAGCCGCCGCCGCGGGACTCTCGTCGACCGCCGTGGCGTCGGTGGTCCGGATGGCCGGCTCGGGACAGGTTGTCGGGCTGCTGCACGATGCGCAGGCGCGCGAAGACGTCCCGATCGTCATGCGGTTACCGCGAAACGACCGCAGCCTCGAGGCGATTCAGTCCCTGCGGCTGAGCGGGACCCGGTCTGTGGCTCTGGGCGAGCTCACGCGGGCCGTGCGCGCGCAGGAGGACCCGAGCCTGTATCACAAGAACTTGCAGGCCGTAACGTACGTGACGGGCGATCTCGCGGGACAGAACGAGAGCCCGGTGTACGCCCTCCTCGAGATGAACAAGGCGATCGCGCGTCTGACGCTGCCTGAGGGATACGGGCTGGACGTGTTCAACGCGACACAGCCGTTCGACACGTCGAAATACGCGATGAAATGGGACGGCGAGTGGCACATCACCATTGAGGTGTTCAGGGATCTCGGGCTCGCCTTCGCGGCCGTGCTGTTGCTCATCTACGTGCTCGTCGTCGGCTGGTTTCAGTCGTTCAAGACACCGCTCCTCATCATGGCGGCGATCCCCTTCTCGCTCGTCGGCATCCTGCCGGCGCATGCGGCGATGGGCGCGTTCTTTACCGCGACTTCGATGATCGGATTCATCGCGGGCGCCGGGATCGTGGTGCGCAACTCGATCATCCTGGTGGACTTCATCGAACTGCGACGCCGCGCCGGCGCGCCGCTTGAGCAGGCGGTCGTCGATGCCGGCGCCGTCAGATTCCGGCCCATGGCCCTCACGGCCGCTGCGGTTATCGTCGGGGCCGGGGTGATCCTGTTCGATCCGATTTTTCAAGGCTTGGCCATTTCACTCATGGCCGGCGAAGTGGCGTCGCTGCTGCTGTCACGCATGGCGGTGCCGGTCCTGTACTACATGGCGAAGCGCCACGAGCACGCCGACCACGCGGCGGTCGAGGCGACACAGATCCTGGCTGAAGGAGAATTATGACGATCGAACGCGCATTACGGATGATTGGCGGTGGCTTTGTGGCGGCGAGCGTAGTGCTGGGGATTTACGTCAACGCGAACTTCCTGTGGTTCACCCTCTTCGTGGGACTGAACCTGTTCCAATCGGCGTTCACACAATGGTGTCCGATGATGACGATTCTTCGAAAGGCTGGCGTCTGCGGGTGAAGAGAACGAACCCAGGTTCCCTAAGAAAGAATCCATGCATCGTCGCGACTTGCTTCGCTTGTTGAGCCTTTCCGCCATCGTGGGAGCCAGGACACGCGGCGCCGCGCTCGCGGAGCGGCTCGCCGTGGCATCGACAGCGCAGACCATACCATCCGCTAGCTTCGTGCCAGATGTCGAATTGCGGTTGACGGCCGCGCCTGACGAAGTCTCGGTGCTCACGGGTGCCCCCACGCACGTGTGGCGCTTCACTGGTCAGATGGTCAAGGGACCAGCGGACACGCTAAAGACGCTTCCCGGTTCGTACCTCGGGCCAGTCATCCGCCTGCGCCGCGGTCAGAGGGTGCGCGTCCACTTCGCGAACCAGCTCGGAGAAGATTCAATCGTCCACTGGCACGGTCTGGACGTGCCCGAGGCTGCCGACGGCCACCCGCGCCGCGTCATCGGTCACGGTCGCGAGTACGTGTACGACTTCGAGGTCACCAATCGGGCAGGCACGTACTGGTACCACCCGCACCCACACATGCGGACGGGAGCGCAGGTGTATCAAGGCCTGGCAGGCCTGGTCCTAGTGCGCGATGCCGAAGAAGACGCGTTGGCGCTGCCGTCAGGCGAAGCGGAGCTCCTGTGCGTGCTCCAGGATCGCCGCTTCGATGCGCGCAACCAGCTTGTTTTTCATGGCGGCACCATGATGGAGATGATGAACGGATTTCTCGGCGACCGAGTGCTGGTGAACGGCCAGCCGCAGCCGACGAAGGAAGTGGATACCGCGTGGCACCGAGTTCGCCTGTTGAACGCATCGAACGCGCGCGTCTACAAACTCGCGTGGAGCCGGGACGTCCAGATGGCCGTCATTGGCGGAGACGGTGGGCTCCTGGAACGCCCGATTCGTCGGCAGGTACTCACACTGGCGCCTGGCCAACGCGCCGATGTAGTGGTGGATCTCAGCGCCCTCGCCGCCGGCACGCAGGTACATCTCGACAGCCAGGCGTTTCCCGAGGCGGACGCGGGCGTGGTCGGGATGATGGGCATGATGGGCGGTCGGATGATGGGCATGGGAGGCGGCCGCTCGAACGTGCCGAATGGAACCCCACTGCGCGTGATGACACTGCGCACGCGCGCTAGGAAAGGCCCGGCCTTCCGCGTGCCCGAACGCCTGTCCTCATTTGACGCGGTGTGGTCCGCGCGCGCCGACGCACCGATCCGACGCGTCCCGCTGTCGTTTCAACCGATGGTGTGGTCGCTGGGGGGGCGCACGTTTGTCATGGGCGAGGTCGCGCCGGAAGAGACCGTGGCGGCCGGCTCGACCCATCTCTGGGAGTTCGTGAATCAGGCCAACCAGATGATGGGCATGCAGGCCGCCCATCCCATTCACCTGCACGGCCGCCAATTTCGTGTGCTCGATCGGACGGGCGGACGCGCGACAAACACACTGCGTGCGGGCCTTGTTGATGCCGGGTGGAGAGATACGGTTCTGGTGTTACCAGGAGAGACCGTTCGCGTACAAGTGACATTCACACGTCATCCTGGGCTCTACCTGTACCACTGCCATATCCTCGAGCACGAAGACATGGGGATGATGCGGAACTTCCGGGTGACCTAAGCAAGGCGGCCCGGGGTTATGGCTCCAGATCCGTTCGCATATGCTCGGACCATTCGCGCGTGATCTCGCCCGTCCCTACTGAAATCTCCATTCGTGCCCCGGATTGATCTGTTGACGATCGGAAGTGTGTGTTGCGGTCGATCGTTAGAAGCGCCGGGTAGCTGTTTCGTTGGCGCTGACTCCTCCGGATCCTGACTGGTGGGCTCGGGTTGCGGGAGTTGAGGCGAGCGCGAGCGATCCGCAGACTAGTTGCCTGACAGAGTTGGGAGGGTGTGACTACGCCGCGCGGCGGTCGTACCGATGGTGCAGGCCGCCGACCTGTGGAATGACCACAACCGCGCCGAGCGCTGGTGGCGCGATCGGCCGGGGCCGTGGCGAGTCGTTGGCCAGCGAGAGATGCGTCCGCGATTGGTGATAGTACGCTAGGTACCGGGTCAAGATGCGAGACAATCCGGTTTCATTCACGACGATCACATGATCGAGACACTCGCGTCGGATGGACCCGATGACCCGCTCCGCGTACGCGTTCTGAACATGGGGAACGAGGGGCGGTGCGGAGCGTCTGGATGCCCATGCCACTCGCGGTGGCCGCGAGCGAGGCAAACGTGTGGTCGCGATCGTACATGAGGTAGCGCGGCGCCGTATCCTCGGGAAAGGCCTCGCGGAATTGTTGGGCGGTCCAGAAGGCAGTCGGATGTGCTGTGGGCGCGACGTGGACGCGGCGACGGTGATGGGCCAGGATGACGAGCACGAACAGCAGTCGATATGTGACGGTGGGCGCGACGAAAAAATCGGCGGCCACGATCTGATCGACGTGATTGGCGAGGAACGTGCGCCAGGTCTGGGACGGCGGGCGCCAGTGGCGAGCCATGTATCTGGCCACGGTCGCTTGACTGACGTCGATGCCCAGCTTCAAGAGTTCGCCGTGGATTCTCGGTGCACTCCAGAGGGGATTGGCCTCCGCCATCCTGCGAATCAATAGGCGGACGTCCGGAGGGATAACCGGTCGACCCAGACGACGTCGGCTTTTCCAGGTCCAGAAGAGCCGGAAGCCTCGACGGTGCCAGGCGAGGACGGTTTCGGGCTTGACGATGACGACGGCTGCCCGCCATTCGTTCCAGACTTTCGACAGCCAGACCCACAGCATTCGGTCGGCCTGCGTGAGCCGCAGTCGCTGCGGCCGCGATCGGTTCACCACGTGGAGCTGATGTCGCAGCGCCAGGATCTCAAGCTGCAGGGCAGTCCGATCGCGAAGCGACGCGCGTAGGGCCAAGAGCAACGAGACAACGATGGATTGCATCGTGGGACCCTACTCGCGGAAGGCGGCAAGGTCAATGTTTTCAAGAAGAACCAAATTCTTGGTAGGCACAGCCCGCGACTACAGCGTGGCGACAGAGATGACCGTCAAGGGTACCGTGGAGGAGCTGAAGCCCGGTCCTCAACAAGGCATGCACGTCATGTCAAGACATAGGACGCGACGCCGGAACTCGCGCTCGGTCCGTCATGGTACCAAACAGAAAAGAAGTACGAGCTCGCGAAGGGCGACCAGATCGACGTCATCGGTGCGAACAGCACGGTCGATGGTCGTGACGTGATCCTCGTACGCGAAATCAAGAAGGGCTCCGAGACGATGACCTTCCGCGACGCCAAGGGCTTCCGATGTGGGCCGGCCCTGGCCGCCAGTAGGGGACGCGTACCTCGCCTCGGTGACTGCCGGGCCTTTTTCCCGCAACAGCGGCAAGTTTCGACGGAGTCCCGGCACGCACCGATCTCGGCGGGGTCGACTCCTGCCGCCTCCCTCATCCCTCACTTCGTTCGGTCTGGTTTCGACGCCGCGGTCAGGCTATCCGCCTCCGGCCTTCGTCCTCGGCGAAAGGCACGATTCCCGCCGCCTCCACTCTCGATGGCCACGGCCGTTTCCCTCAGCAGCCGATCGTCTCAGCCTTGTTCGATGGCATCGAGGTGTTCTATAACCGCCGTCGGCAACTCAACGCGCTCGGGCACATCAGCCCGGCAGAGTTCGGACGGCGTACGGCTCACGCAGCGTAGTTAGACCCTTCCCGCGATCGGATCGAGCTCGCTAGCGCGTGGGGCGAGAATGTGACCGCTTCTCTCTGAACATGAAAGCCATCCTCGGCGTGCTGGTCGTTGCTGCGGTCGCCACGGTCGGCGACTCCATCTGGTACGCCTACGGCGTGCGGCACACGATTGTCGCTGGGCTTGTGCACGGGGCGCTGCTGCTCACGGTGGTCGGCGCCGTGCTCGGTGCCGCGAGCGGCCGCGTCCTGAAGGGAATTCCGATCGGTGCGCTCGCCGGTATGGGCGGGGCTGCCAGCTACTTCGTGCTTGTCGCGGTCGTGGACCGGCGTACCTACGGGTCGGCAATTCCGACGGCGTGGGTCATTATGTGGCTGATCCTCGCCGTGCTCGAAGGACGGTGGCTGCGCGCGCCGAAGGGGCGGACCTGGGCGGCTATTGCCGGGCGAGGCCTTGCCGCCGCTCTCATCGGCGGGGTGGCATTCTACCTCGTGATGAACAGTCTCTGGGGCCGTCCACCCGCCGGCGGCCGCAACTACGTCGTGCAGTTCTTCGCCTGGGCGTTCGCTTGGGCGCCGGGAGTCTTCACCCTGACTCTTGGGGGGTCGCCCGTGGCGACTTCTGCCCCGTCTCGGACGGCCTCGGCAACGACACTGCCGGCACCGGCGCCGGTGGTCGATACCGACGGGCCGGTCACGGTCGGGGAACTCCTCGAGCGCATCGAGCGGGGGGAGACCCTACGTATTCTTGACGTTCGTTCCGAAAGCGAATTTGGCGCAGGCCACGTGCCCGGTGCCGTGAACATCCCGTTCACAAGGTTGCTTTCCCATGTGGATGAAGTTCCCGGAACAGCCGAGGACGAACTCATTCTCTACTGTGGTCACGGTCCGCGCGCCTATATCGCGGCCGCCGCTCTCCGCCGCGGTGGCCGGAAGCGGATCGTCTACCTGAGCGGCCACTGGGCCGCCTGGCAGGACGCCGGTCTCCGGATCGAGCGCTAGCCAAGCGCTCGAACAAGGCTGCTCGGGCCTCGCTCGATGAGCGGCGGATGCTCTCGCGAACATCGCTCTCGTGCGGGACGTGCAACCCCGAGATCAGAGCGAGCCCAGCCAGCGCACGAGCTCGCGACCAATCGTGTGCGGGTGGTCCTCCTGGAGGAAGTGAATCCCTTGCCCGAGATCGACCGTCTCGAGATTCTTGAGGTGGGCTCTCGCCCAGTCGAGCACCTCCGGCGTGGTAATCGCACCGGGGCTCGCATGAAGGAGCTGCTTTGGGAGCTCGGTCCGCTGGAGCCATTCGCTGTAGGCACTCACCGCCTCGGCCACATCGGCCGGCTCGCCCCCGAGCGGGAGCTCGTTCGGCCAGCGCCACACCGGCTTGCGGCTGAGTTCGTCCGGATAGGGTTCTCGGTAGTGGTTCATTTCCGCGTCGCTGAGCGTGCGGACGACCGCGCGCGGCAACACCTGGTCCAGGATGACGTTCTGGCGTGCAATCAGATCCCAGCCGATCTCGGGTGTTCGGAAGGCCTCGAACAGCTTGCGCGCGACGGTCGGAAAATTCTCAGTGCCAGGGAGTGGCAGGAGGATGGCCTCCATGAAGGCCAGCGCCCGTACGTTGTGTTCGCTGCGGCTCGCGTAACGGAAGCCGAGCGCCGAGCCCCAATCGTGGAGTACGAGGGCGACGTTCTCGAGACCGAGGGCCGCGATCGCCCCGTCGACGTAGCGCGCGTGGTCGAAGAATCGGTACTCGATGTCCGGCTTGTCCGACCGGCCCATCCCGATCAGGTCGAGCGCGACGCAGCGACCGACGCTCGCCACGTGCGGGAGTACGTTTCGCCAGATGTACGACCAAGCCGGGTTCCCGTGCAGGAAGAGGATCGGAGCACCCTCGCCTGCTTCGACGTAGTGCATGCGAGAGCCCAACACCTCCACAAAGCGAGACGCAAACGGGAAGTCAGCCGAGATCGTCTCCGCTGTGGCCATATCGGGTCGTGCCGGTCGAGGACGCGCGCTCCCCCGTCAGATCTTCACGTAGGTGACGCCCCGTTCCTGAACGAGGCCCATCGCCATCACGTGCGCCGGGACCAAGCGTACGCCCGGGTTCAACCCGGCCATCAGATCCGCACGCACCTCGGCCGGCGACAACCGCCGCGCTGCCGCCAATTGCTGTGCAATGTTGCTCAGCGCGATGTTGCACTGCCAGAACATCGTGCCCCGCGCCTGCAACGCCTTGACGCCCATCGTGCCATCGTCCATGAAGATGTTGCGGACAGCTGGCTTCATCGTGGCCGGGTCGATGATCTTCGACCGCTCACCCAGCGCGTACTTTTCCCAGAGCCGGTCAGAGGCATTGATGGGAAACGCGTGGCCCGAAATACCCACGAGCGTCCTGACCTCTGGGAATTCGAGCGCGAACACGTCCCGGAACGTATCCAGGTAGTTTTTCGGAAAGCGCAAGGGACGAGGGTCCGCGGCGAGATCGACCTCGCCCAAATCGAACACCTGTTTGTGCTGGCCCTTCAGCTCATCCATCCAGCGCAGATCCCACGTTCCGGCTGGCCCCGTCGCCGTTGGGACCTGCGTAGCCGCCTCACTGTCAACGGCGCTGACCGAAGCTACGCCCGCGAGAGAGGTCAACACCGACAGGAACGTTCGGCGGGTCTGGTCAGAGCGCATAGCCATGGCGATCTCCTCCTTCAGGTGATCCGTACTTTGCGCGGGAACTGCGAGTTGTCTTCGAGAAACGTCTTCTTCGTCGCCAGATCAGCAGCCGCCGGCTGTACGACGCCCTTCACATCTGTGGCTCGGGACACCAGCGTGTGCTCACCTGGCGTGGCTCCCTCCCACCGATAGGTAAACAGCTTCCAGGAATACTGGGTGTTGGCGGGATCGAGCGTCGCCCGCTGCCACGCGCCGCCATCAATCTGCACGTCGACGGATTTCAGGGGCGTGCCATCGTTCAGGACGAACCCGAGGATCTGGTGCGCGCCAGTCGTTCGCCTGACTCTGGCAATCACCGACTTCAGCTGCAGCCGCGTGACTTCTGTCTCAACCCATTGCGTCTCGGGGTCGGCCTCCCCTCCCGAGCCGCCCACCGTGCGCATCGTTCGGTACCATCGAGCCTGGAAGTTCCCGAGAAACCGGGCCTCCTGCAGGTGCACTTCCGACAGCCACTTCACGTTGGCGACGCCGTACCAGCCCGGCATGATGAGCCGGAGTGGAAACCCGCTGTCGCGCGTTAACGGCTGCCCGTTCAGCGCGTAAGCCAGCAGGGGATCCGGCCTCATGGCGTTCTCCAGCGTGATACTGCGCGCGAACTGCTGCTCGATCTTGAACGTCTGCTGACGGAACACCACCTCTTCCTTGCCGCGGTCCGTCCCGAAGAAGACGACTTCCGCGGCGCGGTCGTCCACACCGGCCCGCTTGAGCACGTCGCGCAGGCGTACCCCCGTGAACCGGCCGTTCGACGAGAGGCCCTGCATCGCGCGCGCGCTGTTGCCGGAGCATTCGTAGCCGTTGACGATCTCCGCCGATTTCATGCCCTTGAGATCTGCCAGCGTCAATGCGATCGGCTTGTGGACCAGGCCCGTGAGCTTCAAGCGATACGCGCCCGGGTCGATTTCGGGCTTGTTGTAGTGCTGGATGAAGAAGAACTGGTCGGTCGGCGTGATGAGGCCGTCGATCTTCCGGAGGTCGAGCAACCGGTTCACACCGCTGGGATTGATCGGGTTGAACGTGGCCGGGATATCCGTGAACGGCACGTCCACCTCGCCTTGAGCCAGAGCCGGCCATGCCCATTCCGGCACCAGCGCCAGCGCGCTCGCCGCGATCAGACCGCGCTTCAGCGTTTCTCGGCGGGTCATTAGCTCAGGCATCTCTGCTCCTTCCCAAGTCGTTACGCTTCACGGGATCGTGAACCCACGAGCCATGGTGATGCGGGGTTAGCGCCCATTCGCGGCCGTCCCGTGGCGCTCCGCCGGCTCCTGGAGGAGCTGCTCGATCACATCGCGCACTTCCCGCTTCAGCTGCACATGCGCCTCACCGGTCGCCGCACTCGCGAACCCGGCGTGCACGCGCCTGACGCGTCCGTCACGTCCCAGGACGATCGTGGTGGGGTAGACGGCGAAGTTGACCAGTTGCGGCAACTTCTGGGCGATCTCGTTGTCCTGGTTCGTCCCCGGCACGAGGATCGGGAACTCGACGCCGTGGCGCCTGATGAAGGCGAGCACACGCGGCCGGGCGACCGCCAGCGTTCGCGTCGTTCTCGAAGAAGAGGCCCACGATCTCCAGGCCTCTCGGCGTGGAACTCCTTGTAGAGCTCGACCAGGAACGGCGCTTCGTCGTGGCAATTCGGGCACCAGGTCCCGCCGATGGTCAGCACGACGACCCGGCCCTGAAATCTCGGGTCCGTGTCCCTGACCATCTTCCCGTCGAGATCGGGTCCGAAGAAATGAAAGCGCTCGGTCGGATCCGTCACGCTGGTGAAGCGCGACAGATCAGGGGGCTCGGGGATGCCCTTGGCGCGTGCTTCGTTCGTGCGCGCGGCGAGATACGTCGACTTGCGATCGAGCGTCACGCTGAGCGTGCCGTCGGCGTTGGGCTGGGCCTCGAAGAGCAGCGGCCGCTCTCCGGCGAAGTGGCTCATCACCAGTCGGCCATCTTTCCAGTGGCCGACCAGCGTCCCGGTGTCGCCCGACGTTCTCAGAATCGCGCCCGAGACCTCGGGGCCGGATTGCCGAAGGTACAGCCGCCACGACACATCAAGCTTCGACGTGTCGTCGGCGGTTCGATACATGGCCCAATTGCCCTCGACCTGAGGGACCCCGGCCTCCGTGACCGGCACGGGCGCAAACCGTTGCGCCCGAAATACCTGCGGACGTGCGCCCGCGCGTTTGTTGCGATACGTGCCGCGGAGCTGATCGCCCTCGAGCGTCGCGTCGAGCGTCGTGTTGAGGAAATCCCAGTCGAGCCTCAGCGTGCCGTTTTCGAAGCTCCCCGACGTCGAGCCCACCTTGTCGTCGCCCTCAAAGAAGAAGCCCTCGACCTGGCGTTCATTCTGCGCGATCTCGAAGCGGAATGGGACCTCTGCATGATTGGCGACGATAACCGCATCCCACAACCCGGACGAGAGTTGGGACGGGCGTCCGGGAGCACCCCGCCGCGAGGGCGGCAAGCGTGAGCGCGCAGGCGACGGTGGGAGTAATGGGCTTGGCGCACATCGTCTCGCGCTAGTGTAGTGCGAGTGTTACCATGACGCAGCGTTTGACTGCAGTTTCGGGCGAGGCGCCCCCCCAGATCTTCGCCCCCGCCAAGTAAAGCCTGAGGAGATTGAGTTATGCGTTCAGTCATGGGGTCTCTCGCATTCGTCGCCGCGTTGGCCTGCAGCATCGTAGTCGTCGGCGCGCAATCGCAGGTCACCAAAGCGTCGGTGCCGGGCATCGTCAACTTCTCGAAGGTCGAGACGACGGTCGCGTGTGCCGGGGCCACGACTCCCGCGGCGCTGGTCGAAGTGAAGAAGATGGGCTATGCCTCGGTGATCAACCTGCGGCAGGCCAGTGAGGAGGGCGCCGACATCGACGCCGAGGCCGCCGCCGCGAAAGCCGCCGGCATCCACTTCATCCACCTGCCTTTCAACGCGGCCGCGCCCGACCCGATGCTGGTGGACAACTTCCTCAAGGCGGTCACCGACACAGCCAATCAGCCGGCCTTCATCCACTGCGCCAGCGCCAACCGCGCGGCGGCGTTGTGGATGGTGAAGCGTCTCGTCGTCGACAAGTGGGACGTCGAGCACGCGTCGACGGAAGCGGCGGCGCTGGGGCTGACGAGTCCGGCGCTCAAGACCTTCGCGATCGAACAGGCCCAGAAGCGGTGAATCATTCTCGACGCTGGTTCCTCGGCGTCGGGTCCGCTGTCAGCGCGGCGCTCGTCGCCTGCCGCAAGGCCGCGCCGGCGCCCGCGACGGAGCCGAGCGCACTCGGGGCCCCGGTGAGTGGGTACGGTGCCCGATCGCATTTCGAAAAGCCTGAACGATTCTTTCGGAAGCTCGTCGCCCCACCGCCGGAGGAGACGTCCAGTCGGACGCCCCTTCACGAGACGTACGGCATCATCACGCCATCCTCGTTGCACTTCGAACGGCATCATGCCGGCGTGCCCGACGTGGATCCGGCGACACATACGTTGACCATTCACGGGCTGGTGGATCGTCCGCTCGTCTTCACGGTGGACGAGCTGAAGCGGTTCCCCTCGGTGTCGCGCATCCACTTCCTCGAATGCTCGGGCAACAGCGCGAGCGAGTGGAAAAGCCCCGGCGAGCCCACGGTGCAGCGCGCGCACGGCTTGACCAGTTGCAGCGAGTGGACGGGCGTGCCGCTGTCGACGCTGTTGCGCGAGTGCGGCGTCCAGTCGCGGGGGACGTGGATTCTCGCCGAGGGCGCGGATGCGTGCCGGCTGGCGCGCAGCATCCCGATGGCGAAAGCGATGCACGACGCGCTCGTGGCGTATGGGCAGAACGGCGAGGCCATTCGGCCCGAGCAGGGCTACCCGCTTCGTCTGTTCCTTCCTGGATTCGAAGGCAACATGAGCGTCAAGTGGCTACGCCGGCTGAAGGTCCTCGATCAGCCAGCGATGACGCGCTGGGAGACGTCGAGATATACGGACCTGCTGGCCGACGGCACGGCCCGGCAGTTTACCTTCGACATGGACGCGAAGTCGCTCATCACCCGCCCGTCGGGCGGGGACAAGCTGCCAGGCGCGGGCGTGTACGAATTGACCGGCATGGCCTGGTCGGGCCGCGGCACGATCACGCGCGTTGACGTCAGCGTCGATGGTGGCGTGACCTGGAACCGCGCAACCTTGCAGGAGCCGGTCCTGCCGCGTGCCCACACACGCTTCACGTGGTCGTGGCGATGGGATGGGCGCGAGGCCACGCTCGCGTCGCGGGCCATCGATGACACCGGCTACGTCCAGCCGGCGCGAACGGACCTCGTCGCCGTGCGCGGCGTGAACTCGAACTACCACAACAACGCGATCCAACGCTGGGCCGTTGCGGCCGACGGGACCATCACCAATGGCAACGCGTAGCCGGGCGTCGTTCTTCATCGTCGCGCTCGCAGCGTGGGCGAGTGTGAGCCTGATGCAGTCGGCTTTCGCACAGTCGCCAACGTTCGGGCTGGGCCGGACACCAACGCCCGATGAGACCAACGCCATCGATCTCGGGGTGACACCGGACGGCCAGGGCCTGCCGCCTGGACGCGGGACGGCTGACGCCGGCAAGCAGGTGTACGAGAGCCGCTGCGTCACGTGCCACGGCGCGACTGCGAAAGAAGGACCGCAGGATGTCCTCGTGGGCGGTCAGGGCACGTTGACCACCGCCAAACCGATCAAGACCGTGGGCAGCTACTGGCCCTACGCGACGACGCTGTTTGACTACGTGAATCGCGCGATGCCGTTTGACCATCCTGGCACGCTGCCAGCCAACGACGTGTACTCGGCCACGGTGTACCTGCTCTACCTCAACGGCATCGTCGGCGAGCACGACGTGCTCGATCAGACGACGCTGCCGCGCGTCAAGATGCCGAACCGTGACGGATTCGTCCCGGATACCCGCCCTGACACAGGCACGAAGCCCGCGACTCGCCGCCGCGGGCGGTGAGATACGCTCGACCTGGGCCAGGCGCTGCCCTCCCTCGCGGGTGGCGCCTACAGCGCCCGCAGGAAGGCGACGATGTCCTTCTTCTCTTGCGGGAGCAGCTTCAGTCCCAGCACCAGATTGAAGAACTCCACGGTGTCATCCAGGGTCAGCAGCCGATCGTCGTGGAGGTAGGGCGGCGAGTCCTTGATCCCGCGCAGCGGGAACGTCTTGATCGGGCCGTCCGCGGAGGCCAGTCGGCCGTTGATCATGACCTCGTTGAAGAAGCGTTCCGTCCGGAGGTTGTGCATCAGGTTGTCCGTGTAGTACGGCGGCGTGTGGCAGGTGGCGCACTGCCCCTTGCCGAAGAAGAGCGCCTCACCCCGCCGCTCGCTCTCCGTGGACCGGGCCGGGTCGAGGCGGCCGAAGACCGTGAGCTTCGGCGCCGGCGGAAAGTCGAGGATGCTCTCGAACTCGCTCATGAAGTGGACCTGGCTGCCGCGCTCCAGGATGTTCACGCCCTTGGTCTGCGCCTGAGTCGGGTCGCCGTCGAAGTAGGCCGCGCGCTGCTCGAACTCCGTGAAGTCCTCCACGGTCTTCAGCGCCCGCTGCGATCCGAACAGCCGCTGGACGTTGACCCCGCGCAGCGTCGGCGTGTCGATGCGGTGGCGGTGCTCGTTCGGCCGGATGTCGCCGACCGTGTGGGTGGCGGCGTTGGTGTGCCCGTTCGCGTGGCAGTCGAAACAGGCCACGCCCTGGTGGGCCTTGAGGGCGCGACGATCCGGCGTGGCGTTGAACTGCGCCTGCGCGAACGGCGTGACGAGCAGGCGGAGCCCCTCGAGCTGCTTGGGGTTCAGCGCGTCCTTGAAGAGCTCGTAGTAGTTCTCCAGCGTGACCAGCTGCCCTTTCGACACATCGCCGAGATCCAGGCGCGTCGTCAGGTAGATCGGCGCGGGGAACTCGGGGAGCAGGTGATCGGGCAGATCGAAGTCGAGGTCGAACCGCGTGAGGTCGCGCTCGGTCTGTCGCTTGGTCTCATCGATGAGGAACTTCGGGAAGATCATGCCGCCCGCCTCGTGGTGCGGATGAGGCAGCGGCAGGAAGCCCGCCGGCCAAAGGCTCTGGGCCTTGATCGCGTCGGGCGTCATGGCGGCGAGCCCGTCCCAGGTGACGTTGGCGGGGAGCTTGACCCGCACGCCGTCCTGCACGGCCTTGCCCCGGGACATCGTCACGCCGGGCGCGGCGCGGTCGGCCAGGTCGTAGCGGGCGGCGAGCAGGTCCTGTTGGCGCTTGGCGAACGTCGGCTTCCCCTGCTGAAGGCGCGACACGAGTGCGGTGAAGCTCTCGGGCGCCACGGTCTGCGCGGAGATGACGACGGCTCCGCACAAGAGTGCAGCGGCGCCGCCGACGAAGAGCGATCTGACCCGTCCGTTGACGACGATGTTCTTCATAGCCATAAACACTCCCTGCCATCCAGTTTGTTGGGGATTAGAGAGGTTGAACGGGCGCCTCGATAAGACATACCGAGGTCACCTCTGTGGCCGCCTGTGTTGCATGCCCAGGCGCGGATTTCTTCGCGCAGGCTGGGAGTTCGCGCCCAACGAGCACGAGCAGCTGCGGCGACGCGTCAACTCTTCGCGGACGGGGCGTTCTTCACGGCTTTCATCTGCTGTCCACAGCAAATCTCTGAATGGGGCCTGCTCTCGGGGCACGGGCACCCTTTCTCGTACACGAGCGCCGCTCCGCATTTGTCACAGACGTAACGATCGCCGCGTCTCGTGACATGTCGACCTCCGGTTCGTCGAAACCTCCGTCGAGAGGTTCGATGGTTTGGCCTAAAGCCTGCATCATGCATTCCGTGTGGACGGGCATCGGAAGCGCCTGGACGCAGGCGGGCAGCCCTTAGTTGCTGGCGCCAACCGAGTGCCGCTGCAACCGACGCCCCGGCGGATGGGGGAATTTCGACATCTGATCCGAAATAGTCCGCGAAGAAGAGCATCATGGTCGTTCCAGTCCTAATCGCGCCGCTGGCGTTGTTCGTTCTGGCAATGCTGCCCGGGGTAGGACTGCGCGCGCGTTGGTATCGTGCCCGCGAACATCGGCATCGTGCGCTCGTCGAGGACGCCCTCAAGTACCTGCACGGGCCGAGTTGCGAGGCGCGCCGGAGTCGTTCACCGGCCGTCTACGTCTTCGCGTCGCGCCGACCCTCGATCTCGTTGCCGAGATGGAGGCACGGGGCTTGATCCGGACGACCGGCCTCACGCTCACCTCCCACCGGCCAGGAGATCGCCGTGCGGGTCATCCGAGCACATCGCCTCCTCGAGCGCTTTCTCTCCGACGAATTGCACATGCCGCTGGAAGCGATTCACGCCGCCGCGGATCGGCGGGAACATGCCGTGGCGCCCGAAGAAGCAGCCGAGTTGGATGCCCGGCTCGGGTATCCCACACACGATCCCCATGGCGATCCGATTCCGAAGGCAGACGGCCAGTTGGCGTCCCTGGAGGCCATCTCAGATACCAACAGCTTTGGGAGGTAGTTATGAGGAAGGTTCTCATCATGATTGGCGCGATCTCGCCGGTGGCGTGCGGCACACAACCGGCTAGCACGGGCGCAGGAGGAACAGGTACGGACACACCCTCAGTGACCGTGACGCTGTCGGCCGGCGACGTCAAGGCAGGACGGCAGGCCTTCATGGACCTCAAAATGTACCGCCTGTCATGCGGTCCCGTCTGAGCCCGAGTTCCCGGCGCCGGTCATCGCGCATCCCCGGGCCGCCCATCACTGCGCGACTCGCCGACCGCGACGTCTCCTATCTGGCCGCCGCGATCATGACGCCGTCACACGAGATCAGTCTCAACAGCAGCGAAGAGGTGCTGCGAGCTCAGCTCAAGGGCGTGCTCTCGCCCATGGGCGATTTCAGCCGCGTGATGACCGTCCGGCAGGTGATAGACCTGCACGCGTATGTGCCCTCGGTGAAGTAGCATTCGAAGTGGCCGCTCCATGCTGAAGATGTGTCGAATTAATGAAGATGGGTCGAGTTAAGAAGAGGACGTTTGATGAACATCAAAGCCGTCGGATTGTTGTTGGGAATCGCCTCGCTCGGCATCCTGTTGGTCGTCGGCAATGCTGTCGCCCAGGGATCTCGGGGAGGAGGGCAAGGGCCCGCGAATTACAGCGTGGCGGCGGAGGTGAGCGTCAAGGGCACCGTGGAGGATTTGAAACCCGGCCCCCAACAGGGCATGCACGTCATGCTCAAGACATCGGACGCGACGCTGGAACTTGCGCTCGGCCCGTCGTGGTACCAAACACAGAAGAAGTACGAGCTCGCGAAAGGCGACCAGATCGACGTCATCGGTGCGAAGACCAAGGTCGATGGTCGTGACGTTGTGCTCGTGCGCGAAATCAAGAAGGGCTCCGAGACGATGACCTTCCGCGACGCCAAAGGTTTCCCGATGTGGGCCGGCCGCGGCCGCCAGTAGCGTCCGCCATGGGCACGCCTGCGTCGCCTCCGGCTGCGCCAGAGCCGGGTCTCACGGACACCCACGCCGGCCTCTCGCACGAACAGGTCGAAGCTCGACGACAGCAGCATGGGCCGAACGAGGTCCTCGAGCAGAAGCGCCACGCCTTTCTCAGGTTCCTGGCGAAATTCTGGGGCCTGGCGGCCTGGATGCTCGAAGCGATCGCCGCCTTGTCGTGGACGCTACATCGATACGCCGACCAGGTGATCGCGGCTTCCCTCCTCGCGTTGAACGCGACCATCGCCTCCGTGCAGGAGCGACGAGCCGAGGGCGTCGTGGACACGCTCCGCCGCCGCCTGCAAGTGAATGCTCGTGTACTGCGGGACGGACACTGGCAGCGTTGCCCGCACGGGAGCTGGTCCCTGGTGACATCACCCGGATCCGGCAAGGTGACGTCTTCCCGGCCGACATCCGCCTGATCTCGGGAACCCTCAGCGTCGATCAGTCGGTGCTCACCGGGGAATCCCAGGACGCCGAGAAGGCCGCCGATGCCATCGGGTACTCAGGGTCCGTGATCCGTCGTGGTGAGGCAACGGGCCTCGTCACGGCCACCGGCGCACGCACGTTCTTCGGACGCACCACGGAGCTCGTGCAGATCGCGCGACCGACACTCCACGCGGAGGCACTGGTCGCGTACCTAAGTTGATCGACGGCGTCGTGCCTGATCGCCGCGAGGGTCGGATCCGTCGTCGTTCACGGCTCGGCGTCGGGGTAATCCTGCGACCTCGCGTTCACATGTGTCAAACCGAGTTCCGGCTAGCTCGGCCGAGTTGGATCCGCTCGCACACAAGTACTAAGGCACTCTTCACGCCACATTGAACACAGGCCGCTGATTTGAAAGGCCGGTACACTGCCGGCGGGGCTAACCGAACGGAGAGGCGACCATGAAAGCTCGTGCAAGCAGAAAACGCTCCATCATGAAGGCCATCACGTACCGCGGCGTCATCGTCTGCCTCGACTTCCTGGTCATCTACCTGCTCACGGGACAGGTGAGGACGGCAGCGGGCTTCATGATCATCAGCAACATCTATACGACCGTTGGCTATTTCTTGCACGAGCGCGTCTGGGCGGGGATCAAGTGGGGGCTCAGCGCGTGATACGCCTGCCTCCAAGCCTGCTGGCCAATGGAATACCTTTGACATTGAAGCAACCGCCGCCACCATCACGGTCACGCTGAACGGCCAACCGGTTACGAACTACTCGATCCCGGCCAACAACTCCGCCAGCAAGACGGCCACATCGGTTTGGAGTGTCATACGGGAAACGTGCAATTTCATCACGTCATTATCCGAACGCTGCCCAGCTAGGCATGAGAGGACGGGACGGTTTCGGCGCGCGGCGGCAGCGCCTGCGAAGCGACACTCAACTCCAGTCAGAATGGGAGCGCCCGGCAGGACGTGAACCTGCGATCCTCGGCTTGCTAGACCAGAACTCGCCGCAGTTACGTGTTGGACTCAGACCTGAGGCCGGAGGTCGTCGCCAATAGACAGGCAATCTCGTCGGATTGCCTGCCTACGCCCCGTGGGAAGAGGTACGCTGAATGCGTGTTTTGAGTCGAGTGGCGCCAGTGATCGGGCTGGAACCCGTTCCCGAAGCGACTCGCTGGGAGAATGATATGACGCGTCACCTTGGCCTTACTGTGAGCGTTGTCTTGATCGTAGGAACGGTCAGCCTCATAGCCAGGATCACGGTCGTCGCGAAGACACCTCCAAGTCCGCGCATCTCCTGGTCACGGTCAGACGTACATCGCAGCCGTCCGTTACGGGGGCGCTGCTCGCGATCGATACCGACCACGTCGTTGTTCAAGTGAAGGGCTCGCCGGTGAGTGTTTCTCTCCGCGACGTCAGCTCGATCGAGCTAGAACCGTGGCCGCCGAAGACTCCGCCGCCGTCGTCGCCTCCGGCCGGACCGACAGCCGCTGCTCAGCCGGCATTACCTCCAGATTTCACCGTGTGGGTCATCGACGGCGACACCAGGTTCAGCACAGGGATGTACCACACCAGGGACTGTGTGTATCTCGGAGGCCCACACGGCGCGTCCCGTTCGATTCGCTGACGTGCCAGCAGCCTCCAAGCCCGACAACTGCGTGAGCAGGTTGCCAGAAGCACAGAGGAGCCGACCCGTGAGCACCGCTCAGCTGGTCGCGTCGTCAGCCGTACCACCGACACAACCGGCGCGCCAGCCGTGAAGGTCTACGGACTCACGAGTGAAGCGTACGGCTGACTCACGCTCCGAATGCCATAGCTGATCGACTGACGCGCTGAGCCGCGCCAGAATTTGCGCTTGCGAAGCCTCACCAGGATGTCCCATGAGCTGAGGCTCGCGCCCGGCACACTTGATCCTCCGATGCCCCGCTTGAAGGCCGGTGGCCAGACTGTTAAACGCAGTCACGCCATAGTTTGGAAGACGCCGTGTATTACCGATGGTCACAGATCGGTGACACACGCGCATGGATCCGCGCCGCTGTTCGATCGATCTCGTGAATTCAGGCCGGATGTCGACGCGGAGGGATGGCCGAGTGGTCGATGGCGGTGGTCTTGAAAAGCATTATCCGGCAGCTGTGTGCCATCAAACGACTTTGATTATCCACAGTTGCAGAGGTCATCCTCAAACGTCCAAGAGGTGCCGCCGTCATTCGCAGAATACGGATCTCTGCCAGCGAACTGGGCAACCTGGAGCGGGTGAACAATCAGTGAACAATTTCTTCCCGACCACCACGTAACACCGACCACGTAGCCTGAGGTAAACCGACGAAGAACCAACAAGATAGACCACCTGCATTAACCTGGTAACCGGAGGGTTGTTGATTCGAGCCTGTCAGGCGAGCTAACTTCTCTTTATTGAATCGGGCTGTTTCTCCAGTTTTGGTAAACAATTGTGAACAATTTGTCCCTGACAATGGGCGCCACGACGCGAGTCCGAACGTGTGCCGGTAGGTGTGCCAGTTTCCTCTGCGAAGCTCTGTCGGACTGTGTCGTTCTGCGACGGGGCGTGGTCGGTCGATGTGGCGGTTGCTCAGAGAATTCGCAAAAAGTCGGCCCGTTTAGGATCTAGCGCTTGCGCCTGTCACGCCGGAGGCCGCGGGTTCGAGTCCCGTCGACCCCGCCAACTACTTTCAGTTCAAGCACTTCCATGGATCAGGTGAATCGCTAGACCTCCGGCGTCCCGGCTGAAGGTCTGACCTCCTCTCCTCGTTCATTTGCGCGATTTGCGCTGGGAAATCGAGCAGACGGATTCCAACGCAGCCTCGGTGTTGAAAGGTGTGCCGGTGGGTGTGACACTTCACTCTCCTGTCGGATGATAATCGGCGACTGCAACTTAGTGAGCATCCGGTTCTGGACCGGAAGGTCGCAGGTTGACATCGTTCGATTAGGGACCTGGAATCGCGTGCGGATCTTCCCTAACTCCCTTGGCTGAACTTGGCATTTCGTCATCTGGTTGTCGGTTATCGCTTCGTGTCGGCCCGCACCTGCCACCGTCGGATCGCCACGCGAATCAGCGCCGCGTACGCGAGACCGATGAGTCCCCCGCCCACCACGTCGAGCGGATAGTGGACGCCGAGATAGATACGCGAGTACGCAATGCCAATCGCCAGGATCCAGTACCCGAGTGCCGCGTCGGGTGCGGCGCGCGTCAGAATCCAGGCGCATCCAAACGCATTGGCGGCGTGGCCCGATGGGAACGAAGCGTCGGACGGTCGCTCGCCAATGACATCGACCGCCGGCATCGTCACGAATGGTCGCGCGCGGCCGACGGCGGGTTTGAGGAGGTCATCGACAAGCACGCCCGTGGTCAGGAGGACAAGTGCGAGCTGGATCCAGTCATGCGACCCGAAGCGCCGCCGTAAGGTGAGCACGATCGCCCATGCGAGCCAGACGAAACCGAAACGGCCGAGCGCGCTGAGGACCCACATCGGCGTATTCAGAACCGCCGCGCGGTGCGCGACAACCCACGCGACAGCGGCGTGATCGAGTCCCATTAAATCGGCCACCCGTCCTCGCAGGTGCGATTAGCTTATGACACCGAGGAGCACGGAGGCGAGGAGCGCGTTCTCCTGCACGCGAAACATCAGGCGAGACAGATGGAAACTGCCGTCCTGCGGAGCCTGATGATGTGGTTCCGGCGGATGCCTGATCATCCAGGGAACCACCACGAAGACCAGGAACAACATCAAGACGACGAAGACCCATAATTCAATCGATGCGTGGAGGGTCAGGCGCTTGAGACGCTTGCGCGAGCCGCGATAACGTCGGCTTGCGCCTGGTCTGCTCGTCTGCGGACCGCTTGCGGTGTTCCGGAATCCCACGACAGGCTGCCACGAAACCCTACCGAACCCAGCCGTCCGGGACGTCACGTTTTCAATCAACTGACAGAATCACCCACTCGGTGGCGAATTTCGAGCAACGAACAGGGGTCAGAGCTTCAGAAAGTGCTCGCGGAGGAGACGTGACTGCAGTCGGCTGACGGGCAACTCATGGCCCGTGCTCAGGATGGCGACGTGTGTGCCTCCCGGCAGCACGGCGACCTTCGTGATCAGATCCACATTGACCAGCGTCCCCCGGCCGAGTCGGATGAAGCGGGCTGGATCAAGCCGCTGTTCCAAATCCTTCAGTCGATAGTTGATCGTGTGACGCTCGTTGCGGACCGTCGTGATGTGCAGGAGTTCGCCGTCGGCGACAATCGAGGCGATCGTCTGGACTGGCACGATGAGCACGGCCTCGCGATGCCGGACGGGGATCCGCTCGAGGTACGGCGGCTTGGTCGACGCTTCGTAGGTCTCGATCGCGGCACCGACGCGCGAGGTCTGCGCCGCGACGATGTCTTGCGTGCTCGATCTGCTCCTGGACGCGATTCACCGTCTCGCGCAGGCGGCCCGAGTCCACCGGTTTGAGCAGGTAATCGACCGCGTGCACCTCAAATGCCTTGACGGCATGCTCGTCGTACGCGGTGACAAATGCGATGAGCGGCATCAGCTCCTTCTTGAGCATCCGCACGACCCCCATCCCGTCCAGCTCCGGCATCTGCCAATCGAGCAGCGCGAGGTCGGGCCTCTCGTGTTCGATCACGGACACCGCCTCCGTGCCCGACGCGGCTTCCCCGACGACCACGACATCGGAGAACGATCGGAGGAGGGCGACGAGAAAGGAGCGGGCGGGCCGCTCGTCGTCGGCGACCACCACGCGGAGGCGGGCGCTCACCGGGCCACCCGCCACGCCTCGGCGTCCGCGCGCGCCGTGGTGCCGACGGGCAGCCGGAGTTCGACGGTCGTGCCCTCACCCATTGCGGTGTGAAACGCCACGGACGCGTGCCCCCCGTAGTGGCTGGCGAGCCGTTGTTCGAGGTTGTGCAAGCCGACGCCGGTGGTGCGGCCACGTTCCAAGGCGGCGACCGTCGATCCGGCACCCGTATCGCGCACGAGCAGCACCAATTCGTCACGGCTAT
Organism: uncultured Acidobacteriota bacterium; assembly: GCA_963725105.1. GTDB lineage: Bacteria > Acidobacteriota > Vicinamibacteria > Vicinamibacterales > CAVVIG01 > CAVRXZ01. Next base: position 7,378 of record CAVRXZ010000004.1, on the reverse strand, counting down.
CCCCCATCGGATCCAGCCGGGCACGGATGACGACTTCGCCGCCGACCTGTTTGCCGCCAATGCCATGTTTCACCGCGTTTTCGACGAGCGGCTGGAGCACCAGGGGAGGAATCCGCAGGTGCCGCAGGTTCGACGGCACATCAATCGCGACCTGCAGTCGCTCCTCAAACCGGGCGTGTTCGATCTCGAGATACGCTTCCACGATCTCCAGCTCGCGGCCGAGCGTCGTAAATTCTCCCTCCGATCGGAGCCCGGCGCGCAGCAGCGCCGTCAGTCGCATCAACGTCTGCAGGGCTCGCGCCGGTGCCGTCTCGATGAGATAGCCGATCGTCGTGAGCGCATTGAACAGAAAATGCGGATTGATCTGCGCGCGGAGCGCCCGCAGTTCCGCTTCGGTCGCCAATTTGCCAATTTCGCGCTCTCGGAGTTCGCGGTCGTACCGTTCCGTCGTGAGGCGGATCGCGTCGATCCGCCGGGCGATGACCACGGCGATCGCTTCGAGGGCCGCGACATCATCGGAAAAGAACCGGCGTCCGCCGGTCAATTGCCCGATCACGACGACGTACCGCGGTGGTTCGCTCGTGGGGACGGTGACGACCAAGGCCGTCGAATCCCAGGCCGCGACGTCGTCTGACGCGGCGGGAACCGCGGCCTTCGCCAGCGCGGCCGCTTCGGCGCCCCGGACGACAAAGGGGCTGAACGGCTCCTGGTCGTCGCGGGGGCTCCACTCACGCCACGTGACAGACTGCGCACTCATGGCGGGGGCGAGCAGCGTGCACAGGTCTGCCAGCACATGGGAGACGTCGTGCTGTGTCTGGACGGTCCGCGCAATCGTCGCCTGCACCAACCGGTAATCGGGTCGACCGAGCACCATCGCATCGACAAACCACAAAATGCCTCGCCGCACGCGTGGGAACACCAGCACCGTGGCCACCCACAAGGTGACGAGCACGCTGACCTCCTGAGGCAGGTGCACGAATTGCGCGAAGACCACGGACCGCATGCCCAGGATGGCGATCCCGCCAAACACCAGCCCGACGACGGCGAGTGCTGACAGCGCCCGCTTCAGAAAGAGATCGGCCAGGGCAAACGGATAATCCTGGTACAGGATCGCGAACGCCAGCGGGAGCGACGCGTGGTGACCGACGAGTTCGACCGGCCACGAGGTGTCGCCCGGGTGCAGTTGGCTCAGATGCAGGGCCGACACCGCAAACGTCGCCAGCGCCGCCGCCCACAAGGCGCGTCGCGCGCCAGGTTGGCGACGGGTGACGGCGGCCAGCGGAACGACCAATGCGATAAACGTATAGGTAAGGAGCCGCATCCCCAGCACCGCGGGCACGGGACCGCCCGTCGATGCCTCGCGGAAGTGAAGCACCACCGCGACCGCACTGGCGGCATAGGCCACGGCAGCCAGCGCGCGCTTGAGCGGGCCGCGCACGCCGTGGCGGTCGCCTCGCAGCACCGAGTGCACCACCACCGCGGGCAGAAGACCCAACGCGCCAAATCCCAACGCGGCCAGGTACGGAAAGGGGCCCTCGATGCCGACCTTCGGCAGTTCATAGAGGGGGAGCGCACAGAGGTTCCAGATCAGGCCCAGGACGGAAGTCACCAGCAGCAGCGGGTCGAAACGGGACCGCGCGCCCGACGTGGGGCCGGCGCGCACAACCATCACGAGCAACATGGCGTACAACACCACGCCCGCGCTCAATCCAACCAGATTCAACAACTCGCCGATGTTCACGGCGGTTGACACAGTACGTCCAACTCTCCCCGTCTGGAACCCGAAGTTACCGACCGGTCAAAAATGGCGGATGACCGGTCGCGCCAAGGCTACGAGTGGAGGGCCCGTGACCGAACGCTCGGCCCGCCATTTATTGGCTCAATCAGACCACCCGTGGCGCAATCACATCGGTTGGTTAGATTCCACTTGGTCGCCCTCGTGACCCTCGGCACGATGCGAGACCATGATCACGATACCAGCGATCCTCTCAGATGTGGTCTTCGCGCGGCGGTGGCACCGCACCGTTCTGACGGCCGTTCAGGTCTTGTGTATGAGCCTGCTGGGCGTCACGTTCGCTCAGGGCCAGGGACTCGGCGCCGGAGCGGTCCAGGGGACCGTGAAGGACCCGACCGGCGGGGTGATGCAGGCGGTCGACGTTCGCCTTAGCAACCCGGTCAGCGGGTTCACCCGGACGGCCACGACCGATGCGATGGGACACTATCAGTTCAACAACCTGCCGCCCAATCCGTATCACCTGGTGGTCGAGGCCCAGGGATTCCGCACGCTCGAACGGACGTGAACGTGCGCGCCGGCGTCCCGATCACGGTGGATCTGGCGCTGGCTGCTCGCCAGCGAAACCACGTCGGTCGAGGTCGTTGGACACCCGGAGGATCTGCTCGAGCGTGACCCGACTGCTCACACAGACGTCGATCAGAGCCTCATCCAGAAGCTGCCGATCGAATCGTCCGGGGGACTGAACCAGGTCGTCACGCTCGCCTCGCCGGGCGTGGTGGCCGACTCCAACGGCTTCTTCCACCCGATTGGCGACCACGCGCAGACGCAGTTTTCGCTCGACAATCAGCCGATCACCGATCAACAGAGTCGCGTGTATTCGAATCAGATCTCGCCGGAGGCCGTCGCAGTCGATGGAGGTCATCACCGGAGTGGCGCCGGCCGAATACGGCGACAAGAGCAGCCTGGTCGTCCACATCGTCACGAAATCGGGGCTGGACCAATCGAAGCCGACCGGCAGTGCGTCGTTCGGTACGGATCCTTCAGCAGTCCGGCGGGAGACGTCAATTTCGGCGCTGGGGTCCCAGAAAGTCGGCAATTTCCTGTCGCTGTCGGGTGTGCGTACCGACCGATTCCTCGATCCGCCGGAATTCGAGGCCCTGCACGACACCGGGCACAGCACGTCGTTCTTCGACCGCTTCGACTTCCATCCGAGTGCGACCGACACGCTCCACCTGAACGTACAGGCCGCCGCAGTCGGGGTTCGACGTGCCGAACACGTACGACACGATCGCCAGATGCGGCAGCACCAGGACATCACGACGCTACAACGTGGCGCCCGGGTACTCGCACGTGTTCGGCCTCGCAGCACGCTCTTCACCGCGAACGGATTCGTGCGTGCACGACCACATCACGTACACCCCCAGCCCTGACCCGCTGACGACGTCGCCCGCCAGCGTGAGCCAGGATCGCACGCTGACGAACTTCGGCGTAAAGGCGGACGTGACCATCACCGCCGGCAGCCACAACGTGAAGTTCGGCGGCACGGTGGCCGCGACCAAGCTGCACGAGCAGTTCACCTTCGGCATCACCGATCCGACCGACCCGGCGTTTGCGGACGAGAACGGGAACTTCGATCCGGCGCTTGCGCGCCGTACGACCTGACGAACGGCGGCTCGCCGCTCGCCTACGACCAGTCGTTCACGATCAAGCAGCAGGCGGCGTACGTCCAGGACGACATCAAGGCGGGCGACGCCACGCTTCAAGCTCGGCGTTCGACTCGATCACTACGACGGCCTGACGACCGACGACGCTGGTCGCAGCCGCGCCTCGGCGTCTCGTACGCGGTCCCGGCAGCGGCACGGTGCTGCGCGCCTCGTACGGCCGGACGATGGAGACGCCGTACAACGAAAACCTGCTGCTGTCGGCCGGCTACGGCTTGAACGGCGCTGTTCGGCGACGGCGCAGCCCGTCCCGCCGGGCATGCGCAATCAGGTGGAGGTCGGCATCCAGCAGGGCGTCGGCCGCTGGGTCGTCGTCGACTTCGGCTACTTCAACAAGCACACCGACAACGGCTACGACTTCGGCGTCCTCTTCGACACGCCGATCGCGTTTCCGGTCGCCTGGGATCACTCGCGGATCGACGGCTTCACCGGCCGCATCAATGTCGTCGAGCACGGCGGCTTCAGCGCGTTCGTCGTGATGGCGCACACCAACGCGATCTTCTCGCCGCCCGGGGTCGGCGGCATTCTGCTGGAGGAGGCGGCCGGCGACTTCCGCATCGACCACGACCAGAAGTTCAATGCGACCACCAATCTTCAGTATCTGTTCGAGAAGCGCGTCGGCGCCTGGGTCGCGCTGTCGCTGGCGGTACGATTCGGGTCTGGTCGCCGGCGCGGTCGGCAGCCTCGAGGACGCGCCTCGGCGCTGACGGGCGATCAGCAGGCCGCGATCGGATTCTTCTGCGGCAGCCAGGTCGCGACGCGTGACGTCGCCGCTCACGACGCCGACTGCACGACGTCGAACTACGGCGCGACGCGCCTCAAGATTCCGGCGGAGGGGACGGCAGACGATGTGACCAATCCGCCGCGGATCGCGCCCCGGCATCTGTTCGACCTGGGGATCGGCGTGGACAATCTGCTCCACACGAACCGAGCGAAGCTGCGCGTGCGCTTCAGCGTCATCAACCTGACCAACAAAGAAGCGCTCTACAACTTCCTGTCCACGTTCAGCGGCACGCATTTCGTCACGCCGCGAGCCTATCAGGTCCAGGTAGGTGTGACGTTCTGAAGACCAAGAGGACTGTTCGTCGATCGCGGGGGCGCAATCGCCACCAGAGGTCTGCCGAACCTCTCGTTCGGCTTCGAGCCGCGCTCGCGAAACGCGAACCTCCGTCGGAGCCCGAATACCTCACCCGCATTCCGGTGCGCGACGGGACGACGCTGGTTATGGTTCCTGCGACACATGTGGCGATGATCGTGGCGAACGGAGAGCGGTTGGCGATCACGACCCTCGACCACCAACACCACACGCTGGTGTACCGCCTGAAGGACTTGGAAACACGCTTGGACCCGTCGGCCTTCATTCGATTGAACCGGGGAGTCGTCGTGAGTTTGAACGCGATCGCCCGAATCGTCGCGGGCTCGAGCGGCACCAGTATCGCGGTGCTCGAGAGTGGACAGGAACTCTCCATGAGTCGGATGCAATCACAGCGGCTTCGGCACGTCGTCCAGCAGCTGCTCAGCTGACACGCGCTCGCCCATCACACGGTGCGTGACAGCTTGGGCACCAGAGGAGGTCTGACAGCGTGCAGACGCGCATCGGTCCGCACCCACCTGAACCTCCCTCTGGCGTTCAGCCGCTCGATGTCATCCGCATCCTCGTCGTCGTAGCGGTTGCGGGAAGCCAATGGTTTGGCTATTGGCACACATTTGATCATGAGCGCCTGTTCGGCCTGACCGCCACGCTGATCGCCGGGTATCCCATCTTCAAAGAGGCGCTTCAAAACCTCGTCGAGCGACGCATGACGATGGAGTTGTCGATGACGATCGCGCTCGTCGCCGCGCTGGCGATTGGCGAGGTCCTCACCGCACTCCTGATCACCGGGTTCGTGCTCGTGGCGGAGGTATTGGAGCATCTCACGATCTCGCGGGGACGTCACGCCATTGGACAACTCCTCGAATTTCTACCCCGGCGCGTGCACGTCCGACGGGATCGTGAGTGGATCGATATCGCCGCCGAGCAGTTGAGCGTCGGGGATCGCGTGCGGGTGCGGCCGGGGGAGCGGATTCCGGTGGACGGCGTCGTGATCGACGGAGAATCATCAGTGGACCAAGCGACGATCACCGGCGAGTCGCTGCCCATCGAGGTGCGACCGGGCGGTCGCGTGTTTGCCGGGAGCATGAATCAGTCCGGCGCCCTCGACATCCGCGCTGAACGAGTGGGTCGCGACACGACGTTTGGCCAGATCATCGAGGCGGTCGAACACGCGGCCAAGAGCCGCGCGCCGATCCAACGGATTGCCGACCGGCTGGCCGGCTACCTGGTCTATGGGGCGATGCTCGCCGCGGCGGTGACCTTTGTCGTCACCCGTGATATGCGATCGACGATCGCCGTGATCATCGTCGCAGGGGCGTGTGGCGTCGCCGCCGGGACGCCCTTGGCGATTCTCGGGGCGATTGGCCGCGCGGCACGATTCGGCGCCATTATCAAGGGCGGCATTCACCTCGAGGCGCTGTGGTCGATCGACACCGTCGTCCTCGATAAGACTGGCACGGTCACGTTTGGTGACGTTCGGGTCCACACGATTTACCCGTCCGCAGGCGTATCTGTCCGGGACGTGCTCGACGCCGCCGTAACGGCTGAAGCTCGATCCGAGCACCCCATCGGCCGCGCCATCGTCACACACGCGGCAGAACGGGGAACGGCGATGCGAGAACCCGCGCGGTTCTGGTACACGCCGGGGCAGGGAGTGCGCGCGCTCGTGGGCGGAGAGGAGATTCTTGTCGGCAACAGCGACTTCGTCACCGGCGGGCCGACTGCCGGATCCACCAGGCGGTGCCGCTGGATCGACGACCGTCTTCGTCATGCGGGGAGGGCGGTACCTCGGCTCGATCGCGCTCGCCGACATGCCGCGACCCGAAGCGAAGCGAGCGATCGCGGCCCTGCGGTCGCTGAAGATCAAGACCTACCTGTTCACGGGCGATTCGCTGGCAGCCACCGAACGGATCGCGCGCGATCTGCCCTCGATGACTTTGAAACGGGGTTGATGCCGGAGGCCAAGCTGGCGCGCGTGCAGGCGCTGGCGCAGACGCGCCGGGTCGCGATGGTCGGGGAGGGGGTGAACGACGCGCCGTCCCTCGTGGCGGCGACGGTCGGCATCGCCATGGGGTCGGGCACGGACGTGGCCAAAGACAGTGCGGACATTGTGCTGATTGGCAATGATCTGCTGAAGTTTGTGGACACTGTGCGGCTCGCACGACACACGCACACCATCATCGTTCAGAATTTCGTCGGCACGTTGGCGGTCGACGGTATCGGGATCGGTCTGGCGGCGCTGGGGGTGTTGACGCCGGTCATGGCGGCCCTGATCCACGTGACATCCGAGCTGCTCTTCATCCTGAACGCCGCGCGACTCGTTCCACGCGGCGCCATCGAGATTCGGCGTGGGCATCCGTGAACAATCGGTGAACAATTTCCTTCGAACACCAGGGAACACCGACCACGTAGCCTGAGGTAAACCGACAAAGAACCAACAGGATAGACCACCGGCATTAACCTGTTAACCGGAGGGTTGCTGGTTCGAGCCTGTCAGGCGAGCTAACTTCCCTTGATTGAATCGGGCTGTTTCTCCAGTTTTGGTGAACAATTGTGAACGATTTGTCCCTGACCATCGGCGCCACGACGCGAGTCCGAACGTGTGCCGGTACGGTGTGCCAGTTTCCTCTGCGAAGCTCTGTCGGACTGTGTCGTTCGGCGACGGGGCGTTGACCGGTCGAGGTCGCGGTTCCTGCGAGAATTCGCAAAAAATCGGCCTGTTTCGGATGCTCGCGCTTGCGCCTGTCGCGCCGGAGGCCGCGGGCTCGAGTCCCCCGTCGACCCCGCCCAGACTACTTTCAGTTCGAAGCACTTCCACGGATCAGCGCC
>CAVRXZ010000003.1:0-130343 GCA_963725105.1 uncultured Acidobacteriota bacterium | reverse complement strand
GAAGTACCGGATTGTGCCGATCTTCGAGCGCGCCATGAAGATGGCTATTGCCACGCCCAAGCTCGCGGTCCTCTTCGGTACCGGCGTGGACGGTAGCTTCTTCGTGCACGGCACGAACGCCGTCGAGTTCGAGAAGCTGGTGACGCTCGGCGGCATGACGCCGGCGCGCGCCATCCAGTCGGGCACGATCGCGAACGCCACGATGATGGGGTGGCAGAACGAGGTCGGATCGATCGCCGCCGGCAGGTTCGCGGACCTCGTGGCGGTGGCCGGCGATCCGCTCGCGGACATTACCGAGCTGCAGCGTGTCCGCTTCGTCATGAAGGGTGGCAAGGTGATCCGTCAGGACCTCGCCACACGATGATTGGAACCAAGCTCGCACACTACGAGATCACGAGCCACCTGGGAACAGGCGGCATGGGCGAGGTGTATCACGCCACCGACTCCAAGCTGGGCCGCAGCGTGGCGATCAAACTCCTCCCTGAAGCCTTCACCCACGACGCTGACCGGGCGGCGCGATTCGAGCGTGAAGCGCGAGTTCTCGCCTCACTCAATCATCCCAACATCGCCACCATCCACGGCGTGGAGGAATCCGGGGGCCGGAAGTTTCTCGTCATGGAACTCGGGAGAGACGCTGGCAGAGAGATCACACGCGGCGCGATTCCGGTGGATGAGGCGCTCGGTATTGCGACTCAGATCCCGAAGCGTTGGAAGCCGCACACGAGAAAGGCGTCATCCATCGCGATCTGAAGCCCGCAAATATCAAGGTCACGTCCGAAGGCAAGGTGAAGGTGCTGGACTTCGGGTTGGCGAAGGCGTTCGAGTCGCAAGCCTCGCAGCCGAATCTGTCGCATTCCCCGACGATCAGCATGGCGGCGACCATGCAGGGCGTGATCCTCGGCACTGCGGCGTACATGTCGCCCGAGCAGGCGAAAGGAAGAGAGGTCGATCGGCGAACGGACATCTTCGCGTTCGGTGCGTGCTCTACGAGATGTTGACCGGGCATCCGGCCTTCGGCGGCGAGGATGTCGCCGACATTCTGTCGCGTGTGTCGACCGCATCATGGCCGCGAGTTATTCCACGCAGGGCGATGCGTTCAGCGCCGGTGTGCCGCGAGTCTGGTCGCCCACGCAGGTCCGCCGCACCAGCGTGCGGCAGAACTTCGACTTCGCCCGACGGCAAACGCGTGGTCATGTTCCCGCGCCCGGTAGCCGAAGAATCGAGCGGCAACCTCCATGCGACGTTCCTGCTGAATTTCTTCGATGAAGTGCGGCGGCGCGTACCTCTGGGCAAATGACTTCAGTGCGATCGGGTGACGCGCTACATGTGGAGGCGCTCATGAAACACGTGGTGATCCTTGTCGTCCTGCTCGCGTTCGCGCGCGCGGCAGCGGGCCAGAACGCCGATGATTATCGCGGCGGCTGGAGAACGGACAGCGGCGAGGCCCACACCTACGAATTCTCGATTCGCGGCGCGACGGTCAGAGGCATCTACTGCACGTATTGCGCCGATGCGACGACGCTGGCGTTCGTCGATGGGACGTTCGGAGTCGACGGCATCAGGTTCGAGGTCACCCACGTAAAGGCGGACGGCAGCACGGCGTACAAGGACAAGGCGGTCGCGACGTTCAGCGAGGGACGCCTGATCGTCACGGGCACGAGCGGCGCGCCGGGCGGCGGCCGCTTCGAGCGTGTGCTCATCAAAGATCCGCACGGACCCGATCCGATTCCCGTCAAGGTGACCGTGCTTCCGAAGGATCGCCCGTCAGTCGCGGGCAACCCCGCCCGTCGAAACCCGGACGGCGCAGACGGCCTGCCCTATATCCAGCCTGGTCCGTGGAAGTCGGCGCTGACCGAGAGAGATGTGATTGGCGTGTGGCTCGGATTTGGTGTGGGCTCGCCGAAGCAGTATTTCATCATCAAGAAGGCGGGCGATAGGCTTCGTGGCATGGTGTGCGGCACCTGTGACAACCCGTACACGATGGCGGCACTGGACGACGTCCGCATCGATGGCGACCTCCTGAAGTTCAACCTCCTCCACGAGGATTGGGCAGACGGCGACCTTCCGACGTTCGACAAGCACTTCACCTGTCACGTCGGCTGGAACGAGCTGCGGTGCACGACGGCCGCCGACCATCAGCCACCACCGCCGCCTCCACCGGCCGGTCGTGTCCCGGGCTTCTCGCTGCAAGGGCCAGTTGCAATCGAGGCGACACGCGGCAACGTGTGGCGGGAGTGGCCGCCGAAGGACACGGCGGAGCCGCGCTAGCGATCCCTCAATCCCGGGAAACACACGCCCGTCCTCCTGACCCGGATGAACAAGCACTACATCACACCGGGCGGCTTGCAGCGACTCAGAGAGGAGCATCGGTTTCTGCTCACCAGGGAACGACCAGCGGTGACCAAGGTCGTGGCCTGGGCGGCCAGCAACGGCGATCGCAGCGAGAACGCCGACTATCAGTACAACAAGCGGCGGCTGCGCGCGATCGATCGGCGGATTCGCTTTCTGACGAAACGGATCGATGCCGCGGAAATCGTCGACCCGGAAGCCCCGAGAGTTGGGCGGGCGGCGACGCAGGTCTTCTTCGGAGCGACCGTGCGCTACGCCAACGCCTCTGGAACGGAGCGGGTGGTGAGCATCGTCGGCCTCGACGAGGTCGATCTGGAGCGCCATCATGTCAGCTGGCTGTCGCCGCTGGCCCGTGCGCTGGTGCAGTCCGGAGCCGGCGATCGCGTGATACTTCATGCGCCGGGCGGCATGGAGGAACTGCAGATCCTCGAGGTGCGTTATCAGCGTATCCTCGTGGAGGCCTTCAGCGAACCCCCCGGAGCCGAGGCCGCGCCGAAGCCTCCTCGCAACTTGGACAAATGAAGATGAAAAGATCGGGTTTCTGTCGTTCGGGCATTGGACGCCGTCGCCTCACACGGAGGTGCGGACGGGCGACATGTTCCGCCGCGACGCGCCGACTGTGGCCGACTACCCGTTCATCCTGCGCGGCAGCAAGGGCCCATTCCCGGATCGAGAGCGCGCGCAGCTCTACGCGCGCGCCTGCGTGCAGGGTTGGCCTGGCACTTGCGGGATTCAATAGCTGGGTCTGGCCACCGATATATCAGGCTCCCTTCGCGCCGATTCCGTTCGACGTTCCAGGCACCTGGAGGGCGGCGGTATCGAACTACTTGTAAGTGGCGGCGACGCCCGGGCCGCTTAGGGCTCGCTAGGAACCCAAGTGAGTCAGGCCCGGTGAGCAGGCTGGAGCCGATCGCAAATCCCTTCGGCCCGAAAGCGTTACCTATGTGTCGGAATGGATGGCCGTGAAATGGCGTCCCCATCGGGATTCGAACCCGAGTTTTGGCCTTGAAAGGGCCACGTCCTAGGCCTCTGGACGATGGGGACGAGGGGGAGAGAACCCGAAATTGTTACGGCTTCCGGCCGCTCGTTCCGGCTGATGTCGCGTCCTCGGTTTTGTCGCCTGTCGTCCCCGTTGTAGTCCCCTCCGCGTGCGCGTGCGTCGGGCGCACGGCGCGTTGTCAGCTCCGCGTCGTCCACATGCGCGTTCCGTTCAACCATCCGCAAGCTTGACACTTCCACCACCGACCGTACAAAGGGTCGCCACCGCTGTACCGAGCCGTAACAATTCTGCCGCCTGGCCCCCGGCGACTGCGGTCGTGTCCCCAGGTTCCTGAACAATTCTGCAGAAAACGCGTGGCATCGCCCGTGCTTCATCTCAACGAGCAGAGCGGGCCTTGAGCCCTATCGTCGAACGGTCTTCTGGCTTCAACGACGTGAAGTAATCGACATGCTTCTTCCGCGATGCGGATTCGCTGTACCGCTCGCCCGCGATGCTCGCGAGCCCGGGCCGCCATGGTGCTGGTACAGCGGCGGAATCGTCCCACAGCCCACAAACGGCGTCGTACCACGGTTCGACTTCCGATTCGCGTCGGGAGCCTTGTGCGTCTCGGCCGTCATCCAGGCGGGAATCGGCAGCACGCGGCCGCCTCCGCCTTTGATGAAGTCGCCTCCGATGACATGCGGGCAACGACCCGCGGTCGCTGACGAGCGCCGGAATCGCGTTGATCATCGCTTCGGCTGCCACTCGGCCGAAGGGCTCTTCCCACACGGACGGCACGACGAGGATTCGCGTCAAAGCGAAGTAATCGGCCGGTGTCGGAACAGGCGGCGCCGCCATGATTTGCGGATACTTGCTGAAGTCGACCCCTGGAATCGCGTTGAGCGAGCCGCCGCTGCGTCCGGACTGCACCACCAGGATCGGAATGTCCGGTCGACGGGATCCCAGCATGACAGCAAGGCGCGCGAACAACAGAGAGCCCTTGTGCCGCGATGGATTGACGAACGTCACGAATGCGCGCGACTCGGTCGGCGCCACGACCGACGCCCAATCGATCGGCGGGTCCATCGGCGCGCTCACCAGGCCCACTCTGTCGCGGTAATGATCGGTCAGGAACCGGCTGCACGTGAACGCATGATCAACGTCATCGAAATACCGCGGTTCGTAGTAACCAAAACCGCGAACCGCAAACGCCGTCGTGATGCCGCGGCGCCGCGCCCGCGCCATCGCCTCGAGGATCATCGGATGTCCGTTGCAGGCGATCAGCTGCGATCGGCGCGAATTCCTCGAGCAGCCGATCGAGCACAGCGAGATACTGCCCCGTCTCTGCCCGATCGGCATGCCTTTCATCGTTGTGGCGAGTCAGCAGCAGCGTGACGGGGACCCCTTTGACGGCGTAGTGCACGATGGGGCGGCCTGCAACCGCCCTTTTGCTTCCTGCGTGTTTCGAGCTCGCGGTCTGCGCTGGAACGGGCGGGACACTCGCGCCGCAGCGACCTCAGGTGCTCCTCGATGGTGAAAGTCACAGAACTTTCAAAGCGCGCGGTCGTGAGGATGTGGCAGTCATGGCCGGCATCGGCAAGCCACTCCATGATCGTGCGCAGGCTCTGCGTCACGCCGGCAGTGGGGTCGCTGATGCAGTGATTGTTGACCAGGAGGAAACGCAACGGCTGAGCGTACAAGTCGCGAAATGGCACGTCAACACCCCGCAGCCTCCCCCGCAAGGAGTGCGACATGTCTCAGGATGCAAGTCCGACGCTACAGGAACAAACGCAGCAGCTGCTGGAAGGGCCGCTGAAACACATCAGGGCAGCGGCTCTTGCGGCGGCGCTCCTGCCGCTTGCCTCGGTGGCGGCCACGCCCGCCGCGGCGCAGACGTGTCTGTGCGCCTCTGGCGGCGGTGTGCGGCGTCGCCTTCAACGATACGAACAACAATGGTATTCAAGACGCGGGAGAGGGTGGCATCGAGGGCGTCAAGATATCCGTCTGCCAGCAGTGCGACGGCACGGATACCGTGGACACCGAAACAGGTCCGGATGGCAGGTACTGAGGTCGACAACCTCCGACAGGACCTCACGATAGCCGCCCTGATTCCGACGGGCACGCAGGCATCACCCGGCGAACGTCGGCGACGACACTGTACGACAGCGACGGTGTGCCCGAACGGCAGCGGCTTCAGCGTCGCGACGAATGTGGTCCCTGGCTTCCGGCGCCGACTTCGGGTTCTTCACGCCGTCGGTGGCGCAGCCCGGTACCGGCACGCCGGGATACTGGAAGAATCACCCGGAGGCGTGGCCCGCCGCCAGCATCACGGTCGGGGGCGTCACCTACTCGAAAGCCCAGGCGATCAGCTGGCTCGGGCAAGGTCGGCAAGGACAAGACGACCACCATGTTCAGCTCACTCGTGCCAGCGATGCTAAATGTGCTGATCGGCAATGACGGCAGCTGCGTGAACAGCGCGATCGCGGCAGCCAACGCCTGGATGGCAACCTACGGCCCGGTCGGCAAGAACGTTCCGGCGTCGAGCTACGCATGGTCGATCGGCGAGCCGCTTCACCAGACGATGGATGCTGTACAACAACGGATTGCTGTGCGCGCCCCACCGGCAGTAGTCACTCGTGCCCGGTATCGGTCAAGCTGCCGGGCACGTTCTCCCTACTGTCCCCCGCGGCGGCCGCGCATCATCCGCTGCATCTGTTCGGTCGATGGCGGCACCAGGTTCTTCGCACGCAGGTACACGGTGGCGATGCCGTACATCTCGCCGCCGTGTGCCAGCAGGCCGATGAGCACCCCGCTCTTCACCACCTCGCCCGGGCCCTGCTTAACGTACTCCATGGCGCTCGAATCCGTCAGGGACGAAAACGCATCGTCACAGAAGGTAAACGAGTCGGCCAGCCCCTTGATGAACTCGGCTTTCGTCTTGGCGTCGCGCTCGATGCTCTTGCCTTGATTGGGATTCGCAACACCTTTGACTGCTGAGCACTGGAAGAACTGCGCGTCGGCGACGTGCCCGAAGATTTGGCCGTACGTGCGGACTTCGGCCATCGAACTCGGCTTCGAGGCATAGTCGGTCTCGGCATCTTCTCCGCAGCCTGTGTGAGGTTGGTCTTCAGGCCGGCATAACCGCCTTGTAGAAACGCTGCAAGACCGACTTTCTGCCCCGCTGGAATCGGCTGCGCCGCAACGACCGCTGCGATCAAGAGGAAACAGCCGACCAGAGCGAAACGACCTTTCATAAGAGTCCCCCCTCAAAGAGGCCTTTGACACCAGGTAATCGAAAAGGTTCGATAGGACACGAAGACCACGAACCTTTTCAGGTCCCTCGTGATCTTCGTTCGTCGTGATGGAGTCGAGCTTGCCTACTTGTGGTCGAAGCTCTCCGGACCGGCATTGGTCGCCGGGGCCACGCGATCCCCCGCAGTGCGGAACGCCTCGAGCGTCGGCCCGTTCTCGCCGCGAACAAGCAAGCTGGGTCCAGACCTCAGGAAGACCTTCGAGGGCGACGTGTCGCGGCCAATGAGGACCCCGATGAAGCAGTTGCTCATCTCGTCCCAGTTCTGCGGACCCCAGATGATTTTCTTCGTCGGATCCGGGTTGAACCGGTTGGCGGTCGAGTTGTCGAAGTGGCTGATGAGCTGCAGCTTCGACCCCTTGGGCAGTGGAACCGGCTCGGCGTACTCGTAGCCGATCTGCCACTCGAAATTCCAGTCGCCCTTGAGCACAGTGGTCGTCTCTTTTGTCGGCGACACGACGCGCAGCTCGAAATCCTTCCCGCGCAGATGCATGTGCGGCTGCGCGTAGACGAGCCTGGCATCCTCCCCGAGCGTCAGCTCGCTCACCACTTCCGCGCTGCCGTCGCCCGCCGGAATCGCCAGGTTGAGCGCGGTCGGTCCGGAGTGGAAGTAGTAGCGGTTCGCAACAGGCGGCGCCTTGGCAAGCACCAGGCCCAGCCTGGACACATCTGAAGTGGGCGTGCCGCTCGTGGTGTAGTGCAGCTCGAAGACCAGGTCCGATCCTTTCGGAATGAACTTCGCGGCGCCGTCGCGATCGAAACGCTGGGCGCCCAGGCCCGGGTTGAACTTGCCGAGGATGTCGTTGCCTTCCTCGACCGCGTTCTTGCCCATGACGAGGTGATCGGTTTCCGTCTGGTACGCCTCGCCGGGTGCGGCGTTTTGCATCCAAGTCGATCCCGGAGGCCGCACCCACACCTTGCCGTGGTGGAGAACAGCCGGATTGCCTGGCCGCATTTCGGCGGCAACGACCCACATGTCTTCCGTGAAGTTGGCTTTGACGAGAATGTACTTGTAGTTGATGGTGCCGCGCGCCGGCAGCTCGAACGGTTTGGGCATTTCGATGACCACGTCCGGCTTGATGTTCCAGCCGCTTTCGAAGGTCAGCGGCGCGGGAGCGTCCTTTTCGTCACCGGCAGGTGCGCCCGCATCGGCCCACGTTGAAATCGTCGCGATGTCGTCGTCGCGCAGCCGCCGCTCGTTGGAGAAGTGACCGAAGTTCGGGTCGGCGAACCACGGCGGCATCTGTTTTTTCACAATCGCGGCTTTGATGGCCCTGGCCCACGGCCGCGACGACTCGTACGTGAGGAGCGACATCGGCGCGACTTCGCCGGGTCTGTGGCAGTTCTGGCACTTGGCCTGCAGAATCGGGAGGACGTCTTTATAGAAGGTGGGCGAGTCCGACGCCAGCAGGGTCGTTGACCACAGGACGCCGAGCAGTGAACCGGCCGCAGCCGTCAGAAACGCTCGCATGGCACGCCTCCTCAGCAACTTACAGATCACTCTAGTATACCGCGGTCGCTGGTCGGGTGTTTTGGCGGTTTTGGCCTCCACATGCCTGTGACTATCCTGAGACGCAGTGGGCGCGAATATCAGATCGGTGGCCCTTTAGGGCGGCGAGGCGGGCGCCGATCTTCACGGTAGCCGGCGATGAGGGAAAACGCTTCACAAAGGTCTCCAACTCCCGCATCGCTCCGTCAACCTCACCGCACGCGCACGTCGAGGTCGTGAGCTCGCCTAGCACACGGTCGGCTTCAGTCTTTGCTCGTGCAGCGTAACGATCCGGATACGTGCGCTCGAACTCTGACCAAGCCTGATACGTGTCCACGAGAGACTGGCTGCCGAATCGCGTGCAGCCGCTGTAGTCCGTTTGCTGCTCGACATAGGCCGGGAAAACAGACGCCGGATACGTGGCTTTGAAGGCTCGAAAGAAGGCTCGGTCGGCATCGGTGCCTCGTGCCGCGGCGAGGCGCGAAAAGTAGTCGGGATCCGGCTCGATGAAGACGACGTCATCGCGGGAGATTCGCGCTCCGCGAACTTCGCGGGTCACACGCATGAATTCCGCGTCAGGCAACGACTCGAGGATCGTCACTCGACCGCCGCGCACAAGCATCAGCGCATTTCGGACCTCGGCCAACGCCGAAAACGCCGACTCGATTCCTCGCGGCGCATTCGTCGTCTCGGCGGCCGTCATTGCCGCTTCATAAGCCGCAATCACCTGCTGGTCTGTTGTCGACAGCTGCGCGAGCGCAGCAACGGCTCCGAATGCCACAAGCGCAGCTGCGATGCCAGGGAGTCGCCAGTGCATGTGGCGTGAGTAGGCGAGGGCGTCCTTTACGGACCCGAGAAACCGATTGGAACTCCTCCGGGCGCGCGGACCATGGCAATGGTGACACCTTCCATGATCCGTTGAGGCGGTGAGATGGACTCCGCGCCCTCGCGAAGCGCCTTGTCGAACGCGGCGTGCGCGTCGGCGACGTGTACGAACGGCATGCTGCCTGGCGTCTCCGCCGGGCTGCCCTGGCGGACGCCCCCGCCGCCCTTGTCCGAATACGAGAACAGATGGTATTCGCCCCCAGGCATGGGGAAGCTTGGCCGGAACGTCCAGCCCAGGACCTTGGCGCACCAGGCTTTCGTCCGTGCAGGATCCGCGCTCGTGATCTCGGTGTGCGTAATCCAGCCATAGAGCCCGGGCGTCGGAACGTGACGCGGTGGAGAAGAGCGAGAAGACGTCCTGCCCGCGAGCTTTTTCCGGGCAGGTGTCGATCGCCGGCGGGGTTTCGTGCTTTTCGCCATATGTTGTGTGCGCGTGTCGCGCTGCCTCATATCCTCTCACGTCGAAACGCTTCGGCGGCGGCGAATGTATCGAAGAATTCCTGAAATTTGACGATGCGCCCGTCGCGGAAGGTGATGAGGTGGACGAAATCGGTCGCGTAACGCCGGCCGGTCGACCGGGCAAGACACACGGTATGCCCGACGACTGCGACCGAACGCTCGTCGGTTAGAAACTGTCGCAGCTCGAGTGAGACGATCTCTTCGGCCTCGTAACCGATGCGCACCCACTCGAGAAAGCCTGCGTGGCCGCGACGCGTGCCGCCGGCAGGGTTGAAGGGATTGTCGGGCTCGCCCCACTCGACGTCCTCGCTGAGCGTTGCGACGATCGACGCGATGTCACGTCGGTTGAATGCCTCGTAGAGCTTGCGTACGAGCTGAATGTTGTCGCTCATGATTCTCGCTCAGTCCGTGGAATGCTAGCATCGAGGAGCGCAAACACGCCTCTGAGACGACCAAAGTCCGCCATCCGGATACTTTTGCGCAACGCCTTATGAACCGCTCCCGATTTCATGAGTGATTTCAGACGTCAACTCGCAGCCGCGAGTGGCAGACCTCTTGCTGCGCGTTGCGCGGGCAGACATCAGTCTGCCAAGTGTTTACTACTTCATTACGTCATCCACCGCAGAGACTCGAGGAGAAACAGAATGAAGTCGAAGTTGAGCGGGCTCTTCAAGGTTGGCAGCGCAGCGGTTCTCGGCGTATGGCTCGTCTTCCAGACGGTTACGCTTCTCGCCACCGAATTTCAGGCGAAGGTTGGCGCGCAGAGTGGAGACTTGGGACGGCAGGTCCTGGCGTTTCTCCCCAACGAAGCTGTGGATCCACGTTGGCGACAGCGTGACGTGGGCGTTCCCGACCGCCGAGCCGCACACCGTAACGTTCCTGAAACCTGGTCAGGTCAGGCCATTTTTTGATCCGGGGTGCGGCGCGACACCGAGCCCCGCGAGCTACACGGGTGCCGCATGCGTGGATTCCGGTCTTGTGCCGTTCATCACGAGCACCTCGTACACCGTGTCGTTTCCAGCGCCGGGCAACTTCAAGCTCGTGTGCCTGCTTCACAACAACATGACCGGCATGGTCCATGTCCTGAACCTTGGGGAGCAGCTACCACACGATCAGCGTTTCTACGACAAGGAGGGTCGAAACCAGGCGGCCGAGCTACTTGCCGACGGAGCCCGTCTGCAGGGCCGAGCGGTGTCAACGGAAGAACACTGGTCCAAGTCGGTGGCCGTTGGCATCGGGGAAATCGTCGCGACGGGTGGCGGCTCCGACACCGTGTCGGTGATGCGCTTTCTGCAGAGCCGGATTGTCGTCCGCGTCGGAGATAGCGTGGAGTTTACGAATCGCGATCCGATCACTCCCCATACCGTGACGTTCGGGACTGAGCCGGTCAATCCGTTTCCACCCTCCGGAGGTGTCGCGCCGGACGTGGACGGTGCCCTCAAGGCAACTCTGGGATCGCCCGGGGACAGCACCCATTCGGGACTGCTCATCGCCGAAGCTCAGGATGAGATTGGCGCGCCTCAGACGCCTCCCGGCGTTACACGTTTCCGGGTTACCTTTACGGCTCCGGGTCTTTTCAATTACATCTGCGCGCTCCATGACGACCTGGGGATGAAGGGAAAAGTCTTCGTTCTGCCGTAAACTCGCGTTCATTCTGGACCGATTGATGAATCGTCGTGTGAGCAGGGGAGTGTTGGATGTGACTCTCCTGGTCCTGTCCGCCCTGGTGGCCGCTGGCACGCTCACCGGCGCGCAGGGCGACAGGCCGACTTCGAAGAAAGCAGCGGAGGCGCCGCCAGCCCGGCAAACGGAGTCGTATCACGGCGGGCTGGTGACACCGCCGCTCCCGAAACCCCGCTTCACGCTGACCGACACGTCCGGCACGCTCTACGACTTCTGGGCGAAAACGCAGGGGTCGGTCACCCTTCTGTTCTTCGGTTACACAAAATGCCCCGACGAATGCCCGCTCCACATGGCGAACGTAGCGAAGAGCCTCCAGCAGCTGCCTGACGGTCTTCGCGACAGCGTGAAGCTGATCTTCGTCACTACCGATCCGGCGCGCGATTCTCCTCAAGTGCTCCGTGCCTGGCTGGACAGCTTTGACAAGCGGGTCGTGGGTCTCACCGGCAGCGAGGCCGCCGTTGAAGCGGCGCAGAAGGCGGCGGGCCTGCCACCTGCGACCAAGGCTCCACGCGCCGGATCGGACTACGCCGTCGCCCACGCAAACTTCGTTCTTGCTTATACGAAGGACAACCTCGCGCACGTTATCTATCCCGGGGGCGTCTCGCGCCAGGACTGGGCCCACGATCTGCCGCTGCTCGTGAAAGAGACGTGGGTGAGCCGCTAATCGTTCGGGCCGTTCGGCCGTTCGGATCGTTCCAGCTACTTCTTGACGTCCAGCAGCTCCCTGATTCCGCCAAGTGACGCCATGATGCCGCTCGCCTCGAAGGGCAGGAACACCAGTTTCTGCGCGTTCGTGGCGATCTGGCCCAGGGCTTCCAGGTAACTCTTCGCAATCAGGTACTGCGCGGGGCTGCCGGTAGCGCCGAGTGCCTGCGCGACCATCTGAATGGCCTGGGCTTCAGCCTGGGCGACGCGCAGACGGGCTTCGGCCTGGCCCTCGGCCGACAGAATAGCCGCCTGCTTCGCGCCTTCCGCGTTGACGATCTGCGACTGCTTCTGACCTTCTGCGCGCAGAATCGCCGATGATTTCTCGCCTTCAGCGGTAGTCACGACGGCGCGGCGCGTCCGCTCGGCCGTCATCTGTTTTTCCATCGTCAGGCGGATCTCTTCAGGCGGTGTGATGTTCTTCAGTTCGATCCGCATCACCTTGACGCCCCACTGCTGTGTGGCTGTATCGAGCGCGGCCCGGAGCTGGGAATTGGTCGTGTCGCGAGATGCCAGTGTGTGATCGAGATCAAGCTGGCCGATGACATTTCGCAAGGCCGAGAGCGTGAGCTGTTCGAGCCCCCATTTCAGGTTCTGGACTTCATAGGTCGCCCGCACCGGATCGGCGATGAGGTAATAGATCACCGCGTCAACTTCCATCGTCACGTTGTCGCGGGTGATCACGGGCTGCGGTTCGATCTTTGTGATCTGCTCGCGGAGGTCGATCGTGTCGCGCACAGAATCGAAGAACGGGAAGATCGTGTTCAGTCCAGCTTCGGCGGTGCGGTGATATTTCCCAAGCCGCTCGATGAGCTTCACCTGCTTCTGCGGGACGATCTTCACCGCCTTCATGAGGACGATGAGAATGAGAAGCGCGAGGCCGAGAACTGCATAGCTCGTCATGCGGGTGTGACCTCCAGAACGATGCCGTCCGCGCCAACGACGCGAACCCGGGTGCCGGTTGCCAGCGGTGCCGGACTGCGCGCGGCCCAGTCCTGGCCGCCGACGTTCACGCGCCCGGCGCCGATCGTGGGGTCGATATCGTGGGTGACGACGCCGTTTTGTCCGATCAAGGCGTCGGTTCGCGACGGGACGCCGGGGCCGCCGCTCAGGCGCGCCATGATGCGCGGCCGCAGCAACGCCAATGAGCCTCCCAGCACGACGGCGAAGGTCACGACCTGGGCCGCTGCGCCCAGGCCGACAAACGCACCTGCCGCGGCCACGACGGCAGCCAGGCTCACGAAGATCACGCCAAAGTGCGGAATCGAGACCTCGACGATGGCTGCCACGATCGCCAGCGTGATCCAGGCGAGCGCCGGTCCGTCGAGAGAGGGCATAAGCGCCGCGATTATATGCGGAAGAGCGGACGGCCAGCCGGCATGCCCGGCCACGGGATGCCGATGATCATAAGCAGCGTTGCCAGTGCGAAACAGAGAAGCAGACGTCCGCGTTTCGAACTGGACGTGATCGCCTTGCGCGCCAGCATGCGTCCGACGTGCACCATCAGGACCGCGGCCAGCATCAGGGTCACATGCTCGACCGCAAAGAACCTGAGCCCGGAGCTCCGCATCGCCGCACCGAAATCGTTCATGGCCTCACGCGTGAACGGGCTGAGCACGAAGTAGAGCAGCAGGCCGAGCAGGAGCTGAATATCCAGCAGCATCATGAAAGCGAGTCCCCACATCTCGGTCCGGCGCCCTCGACCGGATTCGCCGCGATCGGAAAACGCCGCGAACGTCGCGAGAATGCCGGCGATGAGCGCCAGCCACCGTAACCAAGAGTGGAGGCCAAGAACGAACGTGTACATGGGGCGACGATAACACGTCGGGCCCTGCACCGCGAAGTGCGGCGTGCTTGGTGCTGCGTGCCCGCTGCTCTAATCGCTGGAGCGAAGGTCCGCGAGCGTTCGTTCGGCCTTCTGGACGCGCTCCCGCGCCTGTTCCCAGGCCTTCTTTGCGCGTTCCAACTCCTCGCGAATTGCGTCCCAGTGTCGATTGGCCTCGGCCTCTTGATCCCGGGCGCGGGAGAGATCGGCCTCCGCCCTCTTGAGCTCGGCCGCGCGCTTGCGTGCCTCGGCCGCGAGCCGTTCCCGTTCCCGAGCCGCTGCTCGCTCATCGCGTTGTGAGCCGGTGGGCTTCTTCGGGGCGGGCGCTGCCGCAGCGCCGGCAGAAGGCCCGTGCTTTCCGCTCACCGGAATGCCGGCCAGCATTTCGAAGCCCCCGGGCTGCAGCGCGCCGGTCAGTCGGCCCGCAGGAGTCGGGGGCGCCGGCGTCAGTGTCAGCGCTTCAAATGTCCGTGCGAGTGCGTCGCGATCGGGCGTCAGATGCCCGATTTCGGCGAAGCGGACGGCTTGCGCGACAGCGGTGGCGATGGCGGTCCGGTGCGCTTCGCTCGCGGTCCGTACGTCGGTGGACCGTCCTTCCAGCGCCTGGATCTGGGCGCGACGGAGGTCGGCGCCGGTGCGCGCCGCCCGATCGAAGACGGCACGTGCGTGCCAGTACACCTGGTTGACGGCCCACGGTACCGCCGTTGGCTTTCGGAGTTGTTTGACGCGCTGCTGATCCGGGCCTTTCAGCCCCGCCGCAAGCGCGGAGCGGGCCGGGATGAATTCGTCGAGAGAGCCTCGATAGAGATCGTCGATGCGGGCTTCGAGATCAGCCACAAGCGTGTTAAAGGCGAAATGCACAATGCAGAATGCAGGATGTTCGAATCATCGCATTATGCATTTGTCATTTTGCATTCACGCGTGGTTCCTCTATGGGTGGCTGACGCGAATCGTGTAGGTCTGGGCTGTCGTCAGCGGCGTTCCCCCGGTTTGAGTGATAACGGGGTCTGCGACTTGGATGCAGTATTGCCCCCTAATTTGAACGGGGTAGTCAAAGAGTTGCTTACTTACGTAGGTGCTATCGGCCGGAAATACAGTACCGACGCACGTGCTCCCGCTAGGCTGACCGAAGAAGACCGCGACGAGTGCACCGGGCGTCAGCGAATCTAGCGTCGCGATTACCTCACCAGTAGCCCCCACGCTAAACGTCTTCATGGCGTCGGCCTGGCTCGGCTGGACCGTGCCCGAAAAGGTCTCTGTCGCGTTGTCGGCCACGGTCGGGCTATTGCAGCCGGCGAGAACCGCGGTCAGAGCAGCGAGGCTGGCCAGCATGGATGGGGTGCGCATGGTGAGAACATCTTTCATCACGCAGGGGCCGAGACGCAACCTCTCCTGGTGCTTGGTGCCCGTAAGCCCTGGGAGCGCGTTACAAAATTGACGTAGTGCGGAGTTCCGCCTTCGCTGAAGCTACGGCGGACCGCCGAAGCCTTGGCGGAGGCTGGTCAGCCCCGCCGTGCTAGCAGGCCTGAAGGCCTGCACTACGTCAGGCTCATTGTGCAACGCGCTCTGAAGCTAAGGCTTGACGGGCTGGATGTGAATTCCGCACTCCAGCTTCTGGCCCTGCCAGCGGCCCGAACGCGGATCCGACGGATCGAGCGGCACGCGACGTGCACGGCTCGCAGCCGATGCTGGTGTAGCCGAGCTCGTACAGCGGCAGAAGGGGAATGCCGTGCGCCTTGGCGTATTGCCAGACGTCTCGGGTGGTCCACGCGGCAAGCGTGTTCACCTTCGTAATCGATTTGCCCGACGGCAGCCGAAACGGCTCGACCTCGGCCAGATTGGCCCGCGACGCCGACTGCTGGCGTCGAAGTCCGGTGAACCAGACGTCGTACGACTCGAGCGCCGAAAACAGCGGCTCGACCTTGTGGCGGGCGCAGCAGTCGTCGGTGCTCGTCTGCCACAGCCCCGGCATCGGCTCAGCCGCGCGCAGGTTCACGAGATTCAGATTCCAGTTTCTTGCCAGCTCGTCGCGGTACGCGTAGGTCTCGGCAAAGTGGTGCACGGTGTCGAGGAACAGCACCGGGATGTCGGGCCGGGCCTCCCGCAGCAGGTGCAGCACCACGACATCTTCGGCCTGGAAGCTGCAAGTGAAGCAGGCGTTGCCCGCGACATGCTCTCCGATCAGCCGTTCGGCATCGCCGACGCGACTGTCGAACTGACTCGTTTCTCATTTCAGAATATCCTCGAGCGCCCGCCGAACCGCCTCTGTGGCTTCCGCGTCGGAGGCCGCGGCGCGGGCCAGACGCGCCAGTCGTTCGGCGGCGCTGGGTGCGGCGGTTGCGCCATCCCGTTCGTGCACCGGGTCGACGATCATGCCGGCACCCGCCGTAAAATTCGTCGCCGGATCGATCAGGATGAAGCTGCCTGTCGCGCGATTGTCGGCGTAGCGATCGAAGATCAGCGGCCGCGCCGTTGTGACCGTCGCCGTGCCGATCTGATTCAGGACGAGGCCGTGATCGACCTCCGCGCTGACCATGCGTGTGGTGTGCTTGGCGAGGTAGACGCGCGCCGGATCGAGCGGCCGCTCGTCCATCCAGACGATCTCGGCCTCGAACCGCTTGCCGACGTGGACGTGACCGTTGGCCAGCACGTCGCCACGGCTGACGTCGAGCTCGTCTTCGAGGACGAGGGTGACCGACATCGGCGCGTGCGCCATCTCGAGATCGCCGTCCCACGTGCTGATCCGGGCCACTCGTGTCGTCAGCCCCGACGGCCAGGCGGTCACCGGGTCGCCGCGCCGCATCGTGCCCGACGCGATCTGTCCAGCGTAGCCGCGAAAATCGTGCGTCGGCCGGAGCACCAGCTGGACCGGGAACCGGAACGGCTTGGCGGTGACGTCGCGATCGACCTCCATGGTCTCCAGATAGCTGAGCAGGCTGGGGCCGTCGAACCACGGTGTCCGGTCGCTGCCGGTGATCACGTTGTCGCCGTGCAGCGCGCTGAGCGGAATGGCGTGCAGGACGGCTCCCCGCATCAGCTCTTCGAAGTCGTCACAGATGGTTTCGAACACGCCGCGGTCAAATCCGACCAGGTCCATCTTGTTGATGGCGAGGACGAACGTCGTGATGCCGAGCAGCCGCGCGATTCGCGCGTGGCGCCTCGACTGCACGCGGACGCCGTTTCTCGCGTCGACGAGCAGGATCGCCAGGTCGGCCGTCGACGCGCCCGTAGCCATGTTCCTCGTGTACTGCTCGTGGCCCGGTGTATCGGCCAGAATGAACTTCCGGCGCGCGGTCGCGAAGTACCGGTACGCGACGTCGATGGTGATGCCCTGTTCGCGCTCCGCCTTCAGGCCGTCGGTGAACAACGAGAAGTCGATCCGTCCGGCGTCGCGGTTCCGCGACGCCGACTCGACCGAGCTGATCTGGTCCTCGTACACCGACCTCGAGTCGTGCAGCAGGCGCCCAATCAGTGTGCTCTTTCCGTCGTCCACGCTGCCGGCCGTGCAGACGCGCAGGAGTCCCGACATCAGAAGTAGCCTTCGCGCTTCTTCAGCTCCATCGAGCCGTCCTGATCGTGATCGATGATGCGCAGCTGGCGTTCCGAATGGCGCGCGGCCACGAGCTCCTCGATGATCTTCGGAACCGTGTCGGCCTCGGATCGCACGGCGCCGGTGCACGGCGAGCAGCCGAGCGATCGCATCCGGCAGTTCACGATCTGCGGCTGCTCACCGGGCAGCAGCGGCACGAACGGCTGCTCCAGCACGATCAGCGAGTTGCCGCGGACGACTACCTCGCGGTCCTTGGCGAAGTACAGCGGAACGACAGGGATGTCTTCGACGTGGATGTACTGCCAGACGTCGATTTCGGTCCAGTTCGACAGCGGAAAGACGCGAATGCTCTCGCCCGGCCCGACGCGGCCGTTCAGCAGGTTCCAGAGCTCCGGCCGCTGGTTCTTCGGGTCCCACTGGCCCTTGGCGTCTCGCAGCGAGAAGATGCGCTCCTTGGCCCGCGAACGTTCCTCGTCGCGGCGGGCGCCGCCGAACGCTGCGTCGAAATTGCCGGCCTCGAGCGCGTCGAGCAGCGATTTCGTTTTCAGCAGGCCGCAGCACCGCTGCGTCCCGACCAGAAACGGCTGCGTGCCGGCGGCGATCGCTTCGTCGTTCGTGTGCACGATCAAGCGGGCGCCGATCTTGGCGGTGTACCAGTTCCGGAATTCAATCATCTCGCGGAACTTGTACGTGGTGTCGACGTGGAGCAACGGGAAGGGGATGGGCCCGGGATGAAACGCCTTCTGCGCCAGCCGAAGCAGGACGGACGAGTCCTTGCCGATCGAGTAGAGCATGACCGGCCGCTCGAACTCCGCGACGACTTCGCGCATGATGTGGATGCTCTCGGCTTCCAGCGCCCGCAGGTGATCGAGCGGAGGCACGACCTGGTCGGTCGGGTCGGACGGCAGCGGCACGGTTGCGGGTCTTGGCATAGTCAGCATAAAAAAAGCCCGGGATTCTTGAGGTCCCGGGCTCTCGATCTTCCGCGTTGTTGTTGTGGCGCGGTTCGCGTCAGTTGAACGGCAGGACCGATGGTGTGGGGACCTTGACGGTCCTCGTACAACAACACACGCACGGCCGACAGCTGACGGTTGACATCACGGATCCGCTAATCTCCTGAATATCTTACATCCTGCCTGCCGGGCTAAGTCAAACCGGCGCGAATCGGTGGTGCCTCGGCGTCGCTATCTTTGCGCAGATTTGCGAAGAAACGGTAGAGCAGCGCGGCGTCAATCACGATGACCATCAGGAGAACCAGATACGCCGGTGCCCCGGACACGATCTTCAGTTCCTGCAACAGGGTAGAGATGCCGAAACCCACGACCCACGCATCGAAGCTCATGCAGACGCGGCGGAACGTTTCCGGCCTGAGATGGTGAATGAGCCGGACACCGATTGGCACGCCGATCACGACGCTCGGAAGAATCTGCGGGATCAGTCGCATGCTCGTGACGGTGTACAAGCCGACGTAGAGGTACGCGATCGCCGTGAACGTGGATTCGGCCAGCCGGATGAAGCCGAGCGCTGCCCGGAATTCCTGCTTCGCGAGCCCCTGGTTGTTGAGCATCACGGCCAGCGGCGGGCCCGAAATGGTGGTCACCGAATAGAGCACGCCCAGGCCCGCTCCGAACCCGAGCCCGACGGAGCGCTCCGCCCGAATCGGTCGCCTGAACCCGGCGGCCTGCAGCAAGATCAGAGGAAGCAGAACCAGGAACGTATAAAAGCGCAGGCGCGTCGGGCTGACCTGCGCCACGATCAGCGTCCCGATGACAATGCCGGGAACGAGCCCGATCACGATCGGCAGCATGCGCCGCCAAACAGTCGGCAACGAGCCCCGATTCACCCACAGCACGTACGCATTCAGCACCACCTCGATGAGGACCATCGCCGGGTTGAGCACGCGATTGGCCAGAAAAAGCAGGGCCAGCGGGACGGTGATCGACGAAAAGCCATACCCGAGCGCGCCGTTGACGATGGCGGCCAGGAAGGTGATGAGGACCAGGGCGATCGTGTGGGCGGGCACGGGCACCTATCATATGATCCTCGCCATGAAACCCCGTGAGCGGCGCTCGGAAGTAGTCGAGGCCGAGGGCCATCTGATCGATTCCCAGCTGCTGAACGTCATCTTCGACACGGTCATCAAGGGGGACGCCTCATTCGAGGTCCTGAAGTTCAAAATCGGCCGGACCAACGAAGAGCCCTCTTCATCTCGATGCGGATCACGGGCCCCGATGAACCCGCGCTGCACGGCGTGCTGGAGGAGCTCGTCACGCTGGGCTGCCGGATTGCCAGCAGCCACGCCGCGCTCGTCGTCCTTGCCGACAAGGACGGTTGCGCCCCTCCGGACTTCTATTCGACCACGAACCATCGCACGTTCGTCCGGCATCAGAGCAGCTGGCTCGAGGTGGAAGAGCAGCGGATGGATTCCGTCGTCGTGATTGATGGCCAGCGTGCGATCTGCCGCAAGTTGCGGGACGTGCGCGCCGGGGATTCGGTGGTGTGCGGGGTGGAAGGCATCCGGGTAGTGCCCGAGTTCCGCGAGCGCGATCGGCACGGCTTTGCCTTCATGACGAACGAGATTTCGTCCGAGCGCCGCGTCGACGCCGGTGTGGCCCGCATTGCCGCGATGATGCGCGAGGCCAAGAAGGGCGACGGCCGGATTGCCGTCGTCGCTGGACCCGTCGTCGTGCATACCGGCGGCGGCCAGCACTTCTGCGATCTCATCGCGTCGGGCTACGTCGATGTCCTGCTCGCGGGGAACGCCCTGGCTGTTCACGACGTCGAGCACGCGCTGTTTGGCACCTCGCTCGGCGTTGACGACAACGGACGGGCGATTGAAGGCGGTCATCGCCATCACATGCGCGCCATCAACACCATCTGTCGTGTCGGAGGCCTGCGGGCGGCTGTGGAACAGGGCGTGCTCAAGAAGGGCGTGATGTACGAATGCATTCGACACAATGTGCCCTTCGTGCTGGCGGGCAGCATCCGCGACGACGGACCATTGCCCGAGACGGTGATGGATCTGATCGATGCGCAGGATCAGTACGCCGCGGCGCTGCAGGGCGTGAGACTGGTGCTGGTTCTGTCGACCATGCTGCACGGCATCGGCGTGGGCAACATGCTGCCGGCGTGGGTCCGCATGGTCTGCGTGGACATCAATCCCGCCGTCGTCACCAAGCTTGCTGACCGCGGCTCCAGTCAGACCATCGGCATCGTGACCGACGTCGGACTATTCCTCCACCAGCTGCGCCGGCGGCTGGTCGACCACGGGGTCAGGGATTGATAAAGAAGACCGTTGAAAAGCGTGATCGCGTTCATGTCTCAGCAGGCCGATCGCTAGAATGAGGTGCATGAAGCCGTCCGTCGGCGCCGGCCCACGATCCGTGTCGCGAGTCACACAGGGCCTTGCCGCAGTCGTGCTGTGCGCTGCGATGGCGCTCCTGCTGCACGCCACGGCCGGGTACGCCGCGTCGAGCAAGCGCTGGGTGGAGTTTGATATCACGCTGCCGGGCGGTGAGACGCCGCGCGTCGTTGTGCGCGAAGACGAAGGCGCGCTGATTCGATTGAAGGCCGGTCCGCGATTCGGGTTCGTGCCGACGATTCACGCGGGCCAGGAGCCGCTGCGGGTAGTCGTCGCAATCTGGGATGTTGATGCCGAGCCAAACGCCCGCGTCGGTCAGGTCGAAACCGTCGTCGGCGGACCGATGGTGCAGTCCGACACCGCCCCGTCGTTCGGAGTCCGCGTCACCCGCGTGATCAAGCGAAAGTAGACGCCACCACCGTGCAGCCGCGAGCTCAGGCCTTCGGTTGCACGAGGTCGATGCGAACGCCGTCAGGCCCGGTCAGCACCGACGTTTTCTGGCGCTGGCCGAGCTGATTGACGAGTGCGTGCGGCTCCTCGCGAAATGTCACGCCGCGTTTCTTCATTGCGGCGGCTTCGGCGTCGAGGTCCTTCGCCTCCCAACTCAGATGGTCAATGGCACGTCCCTCACTTGGCGCGAGTACGCCACCCTGCACGCGAGACACCAGCAACCAGAGGCTCCCGTACAGCAGCCCCTGCCACTGACCGGTGAGTGGCCTCAGTTCGCCTCCGAACGCATTCTGATACCACTTCAGCGCCGCCTCCGGGTCCGCCGAGGCCAGATGAACATGATGGAACCCGGAATACCGGGCATCCTGCAGCACCTCGATCCGCGTACCCCATGGATCCTCGATGAAGCCGGATGCGAACGGACCGGCGTCTTCCTGAAGGGGTTTGACGATCTTCACCCCCGCAGTCTCAAGAGCCCGCATTTTCGCCGCCGCATCTGGAAACGAGAACGCGATGTGGTCGACCCCGGTTCCGCCGCTGCCTCCCTTTGCCCCGCCCGTCATGAAGGCGAAGATCGTGGTGTTCATCAGGCAGCCGTCCTTACGGTCGAGCCAAGGCTTGCAGTCCAGGAAGGTCGTGTACCAGCGGACGCCCGCCTCGACGCTCGAGGCCGCCAGGTGCATGTGGTGATAAGTCGTTTCGGCGGCGGCCGGTATCCCAGACAGGATCATCCCCGCGACACTGATCAGCAGCAACGACGACCGCGCCGGTTTCCGCACGGTTAGCAACCGATCCCGCCGCAAAGCGACCCGAAAGAGCCCTGCACCTTCCCGGGAATCCCGCTCCCCGATTTGCCTGTCGTCGTCGCCTTCCCAGACTTGGGGGCGGGCGCGCTCGACGGGGCGCGCGCCGGAGGCGTCGCGAGCGGCACCAGGAGCATCACGAGATCTTCATCGGTGCCGACGCGCGTCGTGTGACCTTTCCCCGTCACATCTTCCGCCAACAGGATCCGCCCCGGCGCGAGCTGAACCTTCTTCCCTTCGACGACGTCGACCTCGCCGCGTCCGCTAAGGATGATGATGTACTGACGTTTCGACGCAGGGTGGCCCTCCCATACGAAGCCGCGTGGCCAGCGCAGGAACTGCGCCGCGGTAACGTTCACCGATTCCGACTCGTTGAGCTCCACGCGCAACCTTGCCGGCCGCCATGCGACCTCAGTGTCCTCGGCGTGCGACTGACCGTCGGCGCCTGTGTACAGTCGCGTGACAGTCGTCGTCACAGGCGTTTGAGCCGTGACATGACTGGTACCCGAAACGATCGCCAGGCTGACAACGACGACGCCGAACCCGAGTCGCGTGAATCGCTGCATGCGGCCTCCCGTCTATTTCGGGTTTCCCGGTAGATGCTCGAGGTCACGGTTGTTCTCGTTGCAAATGAACTCGATTGGCTCGGTATCCGGCAGCAGCAAGAGTTGCTGAGTGACCGTCCAGGGTCGCGTATACGCCTTGGGATCGTCGACGGTGACCCGAACCTCCATGTGGCCGAAGTCGGAGCGGCGGAAGCGCTCGGTGACGTGAAGCGCGCCGGTCGTCGGGCGGCCCAGCTGATCCAGCCACGCTTTGCCGTTGAACCCTCGAGTCTCGACGACCAACGTATCGCCCTCCCACCGGCCCGTCGAGTAGCCGTGCCAGGTCGGGTTCGGATCCGCTTCAAGCTCGCGACCATCGGTGAAGATCTGTCGCCACAGATTGAACGCCTCGAACATGACGACGACGGAGCCCGGCAGCTGGATGAACTTCTGTGGATACGCGACCGCGTGCACTTTGGGAACTCCCTGCGGCAGGCAATTCGCGTCCGGATCCTCGCGTGAGTGCGACCCGTCCTTGCGCTGGTCGAACAGCTCCTTCGCCCAGGGTTGGTAGGGAACGTCGCCGGGGCTCAAGTCTGCAGCAATATCGCGAGCGTAACTTGTTATCCCTGGGCGACCAGACCCCTGACAGATCCGGCCTCCCGTCGGCCAGCCGCGGCGCCGGCGCCGAAAGATTTGGCTTGCCGTCGGCGGTCCGCGGAATCGCGGAGATCGGAACCTTCGTCCATTGGGCGGCGAGGATCTGAGACCCGACGGACACCACGACAAGCATCGTAACAACAGCGGACGCTGAGCGGATATTCATGACTGATCTCTTTCAGAACGTCTGGCGGCCATCCGCGGTTGTCCGCCCCGTATTTTACCGTTGATTCTCGAGCAGGTGCCTCAACCAACGCATGCGCCGGGTTCCGCTTGCGGCCATCCGTTAGTGCGTCAGCCTGCGCCGTTCAGATCTTGCGATTCGATGTCGCTCGGCCGTGGGCCGGAGTCAAACGACGTAGAATCGTTCGGTACCGTGGCGTCTACGACGAAGTCCCGCACGGCTGGTGCGCGCGTCCGCGCCTATACGGTGAAGCTGCCGCCGAAGACGCGGAGGGCGTTGCGGCAAATTCGCGCCGCCATTCTCGCTGCGGCTCCCAAGGCGGAGGAAGCCTTCAGTTACAGCATGCCGGCGTTCAGATTCAACGGGCGGATCCTGATGTGGTACGCCGGTTGGCAAGCGCATGTCAGCATGTATCCGCTGACGCCGGCCATTCGACGGGCCCACGCTGTGTACCTCGCCCGATACGAGACGTCGAAGGGCACGATCAAATTCCCGCTCGCGACACCGGTGCCGTTGCCGCTCGTGAAGCGCCTCGTGCGCACGCGTGTTGCGGAACTCAAACGTCTGCGACCCTAGCAAATTCTGGTGACCGGGGCGGGGATTGAACCCGCGACCCTCGCATTAAAAGTGCGATGCTCTACCACTGAGCTACCCGGTCCGAACTCTGGATTACCCAATCTACAAACCCGCTATTGTACCGTGAAGGCCACGGAGGCTTCGGTCGTCTCCCATCTCATTGTGATGGTGCCGCCGCCTGCCGCGTTTTTCTCGATCGCAAACGTGAGCTGCTCGACTGGAGCATCGAGCGCCCGCTTGCGGAACGGGATGCGGCCGAGATCGGCGTCCGGGTGGTAGTTCGTGTGGAACCCGCTTGGATCCTTGCTCACGATCAGCGTCCAGTCGTCGTTCGTGGGCAGCAGCCAGATCGTGTGCGGCCCGGCCGGCACGAGCAGGCCGCCGAGCATGAGGGGCCGCGCGCTGTCGAGTGTTGTCGCTTCGTCGGCGCCCGGGCACCAGACGCGTCCGTACGGGACCAGACTGCCAAAAATGGTGCGCCCTCTCGCGTAAGGCCGTCCATAGGTGATCGTGATCTCGCTGCCGTCGATCGTCTCGCTGACGGATTCGTGCGGGCTCGCGCGAGGCCGCTGACGAGCGTACGGGACCGCGATGACGGACCCGACCAGAAGGATCAACACTCCGCAAAAGCGCACGAGCCTGGCGATTTGCATAGCAAGTACCTCAGAGAATGCTCATTCCGAGCGCCGACAGCACAAGTTCAGCGCCCAACTCGGCCGTTGCGTTCCTGACGTCCAGCGTTGGATTCACTTCCACCATGTCGAGCGAGGTCAGCAGGCCGGATTCGGCGACGATTTCCATCAAGGTGTGGGCCTCACGGTAGTTGAGACCGCCACGCACCGGCGTGCCGACGCCGGGCGCGACCGCCGGATCGCATGCGTCGAGATCGAACGAGATGTGAATGCCGGCCGTCCCTGTGCCCGCAAGCTTCACGGCCTCCTCCATGACCGAGGCGATTCCGTGACGATCGATGTCCTTGATCGTAAAGACGTGCACCTGCGATTCGCGGACCGCAGCCTTTTCACGCTCGTCAGGTTGCGGACGCCGACAAGCACCGTGTGCGCCGGGAGGACCTTCGGCGACCATCCGCCAATCTGTGACAGCTCAGACGGCTCGGGGCCGAGGAGTGCGGCGAGCGGCATGCCGTGCACGTTGCCGCTGGGAGAAGTCGTCGGCGTGTTCATGTCTCCGTGCGCGTCGATCCAGATGAGACCGATCGGGCGGTTCTTGGATTGTTTCGCCCACGTTGCTGCCGCGCCGACCGATCCGGCGGCCAGGCTGTGATCTCCGCCGAGCACCAGCGGCAGGGCGCCCGCTTCGAGCGATGCCAGCACGGTGCTGTAGAGCGAGCGGCAGACACTGGCAATCGCATGCACGTACCGCTGCCGTTCGTCGCGTGGCTCTTCGACTTCGGGAATGGGTGTCGCGAGATCACCCCGGTCCACGACCGAGTAGCCCAGCGCGGTCAAACGCCGATGGAGGCCGGCGATTCGAAAAGCCGACGGTCCCATATCGACGCCGCGGCGTCCGCCCCCCAGGTCCAGGGGTACGCCGATGATGTGCAGGGGACGCATAACGAGATCTTGAATTTGAGAATCTACGGACTTGAGAATGTGAGATTCGCAAGTCTCATCTTATCTTGAGTGACACCGACATCCCTTCGCTTCCCGGCGTCACGATTGACGTGAGGAAGGCCGGGGTGGTTTGAATGGCCTCGAGGAAGTCGCGCATTTCCGCCTGCTTGTTGACGACGTTGTGCGCCAGAAAGACGCCGCCCTTGCGGAGGCGGGGCTGGACCAGGTCGAAAAACCGCTTGTAGTCCCGCTTCCAGGCGTCGAGAAACACGAAGTCGAACTCGCCCTCAATCTGCGGGATCCTGGCGAACGCGTCGCCCGCAATCACCGTGACGACGTTGCCGAGACCCGCTTGCCGGACGTTGGCTTCGGCCAGCTTTGCGCGTTCCGGATCGAATTCGATCGTGGTCAAATGCCCGCCGGTTTCACGGAGGCCCAGTCCGATCCAGATGGCGCTGTAGCCGCGCGCCGACCCGATCTCGAGGGCCCGCGTTGCACGGGTGGAGACGACCATCACACGCAGGAACCGACCGTCTTCCTCCGAAACAGCGAGCCGGTCGGTGTCGGCCGCCTTGATCTCGTGGAGGAGTTTGACAAGGTCGGGGTTCACACCGGAAGACTGCGCGTCGGCCCGCGGCGCCGATGCCAGAAGAAACAGCACCGTGCCTGCGATCCGCATCGCGACACGTCGCGCATTACGACGCCACATGGCCCAGGTATTCTGCGACCTGACCCGCCGTTCGCCGACCGTCTGCCACACAGTCCGGAATGCCGACGCCCCGAAACCCGCTGCCGGTGAGAAACGCACCGGGATGCCGGATCAGCAGCCGCTCGATTTCTCCGATGCGCGCGAGGTGGCCGACTTCGTGCTGCGCGCTCGCGCGGTTCCAGCGGTAGACACGCGTGAGGAGCGGCTGACCTTTGATCCCGAGCAGGCCCCGCAACGCCCGCAGAGATCGATCGACAAGCTTCTCATCGGAGTCTTCGAGCGCCTGCGGGTCGCGGGCGCCTCCGACAAACGTTCTCATCAGCACGCGGTCCGCCGGTGCACGGCTCGGCCACTTCGATGACATCCACGTCGTCGCCAGGATCCCGTTGGCCTCGACGCGCGGAACGACGAATCCGGAGCCGTTCAGCGGGTGAGTGACGTCCGACCGTCTGAAGGCCAGCACGACGGTGCCGGTGGAGGCGTAGGGAGTGGCCGCGCACAAGCTGGCCAGTTGCGCGTCGATTGGACGAATCAGGTCGGCGGTCACATAGGCTGGCGTGGCCAGGACGACGGCGCGCGCTTCGCACGACGGGCCAGCCGCCGTTTCCACAACAAACAACCCCGAGGCCATGTCGCGTACGACTCTCCGCACTGGCACGCCGAGTCTCAGGCCTTCCCGGGGCAGGGCATCGACCAGCGCGCAGATCAGCTGGCTCAGACCCCGTGGAAGAGAACGGAACGCGCCATCTCCACCCGACGACCTGGGTGTGCGTCGAAAGGCACGCAGAAGGCTGCCGTGCGAACGCTCCGTTTCCACGAACCGCGGAAACAACGACAGCACTGACAATTTGTTCACGTCTCCGGCGTGGATGCCCGCCAGCAGCGGCTCGGCCAGATAGGTCGCGGCCTCCGTACCGAAGCGGCGTGTGATGAACTGGCCGATCGACTCGTCATCTTGATCGCGACGCGGCGGGACGAACCACTCGCCGGCCATGCGCAGCTTTCCGGCCCACGTGAAGAGGCCGGTCGCCAGAAACGGTCCCATCTGGGTGGGGATACCCAGGACCGATGCCGCCGGCAGAGGGTGAAGACGTCCGGCACGCTGGATGTACGCGACGCGTGGTGGCTGGGTCGGTACAGGCTCGTCGGCCAGGCCGAGCTCGCGGCAAAGGGCTATGCCGTCGGGTTTCTGAACAAGCAGGGCATCGGGCCCTGCGTCGATCGTGTACCCGTCGATCTGTTCACTCAGCACCACGCCGCCCGCGCGACCCTGCCGCTCGAGGACGACAAACGAGAGATGCCGGCGCTGCAACTCGAACGCGACCGACAGCCCCGCGATGCCTCCGCCGATGACGATGACGTCGGTGGAATTCACATCCTCAAATCCTCAAATCCTCACATCCTCAAATTCTCAGATTCGTGTCATTTCCCGCACGAGGTCTTCAAGCGCGCCCACGAACGTCGGCGAGGTATTGAGTGACTGTGTTCGGACGAGCGTGACGCCGCAATCGCGAGCAATTTGTGCTGCCTGGACGTCGATGTCGAACAGAATCTCCGTATGGTCGCAGACGAAGCCGATGGGGATGATCAGCATGTGCCGGCGGCCTTCCGCTGCCCGCGCGCGGATCACGTCGCCCAACTCCGGACCAATCCACGGCTCGGCCGTTCGTCCCGCGCTTTGGTACGCGATGTCGTACTGGTGGATGCCCGCGCGCTCCGCGACCCCGCGCGCCGTGGCGTGAACCTCTTCCGCGTACCGATCACCGGCATCGATGACACGCGCGGGCAGGCTGTGGGCCGTGAAAACGACCGCGACATCGCCACCGGGTGACATCTCTCGCACGCGTTCAGCGAACGCGTCGAGGAGCATGGGATGCGTCGCGTACGAGCGAACCGCGTCGAACCGGATTCCGGCCGGAAGGGCGGCGAGGGCGGCGTCCACATACTTCTGGACGCTGAGGGTCGAGAACTGCGGCGCGAGCGGGATGCCGACAATGCGACCGACGCCCGCCGCTCCGAGTTCAGCCATTGCGTCCGCGATGAACGGCCGCCAGTTCCGCATGCCAACGGCAACCGGCACGGCGGGTCCCAATCTGGCCCTCAAGCCGGCGGCCTGTGCCAGGGTAATGTCCGTCAACGGCGATCGGCCGCCAATCGCCTGATAGTTGTGACGCATTTCCTCGATGAGTTCCTCGGACGGCGGACGTCCACCGCGGACGAGCCGCAAGTACCTCGGGCATCTCGTCAAGCGAGTTCGGCGTGCCGTGGGCCATCAACAGGACGCCAGTCATCAAGGGTTCCAGGGTTCCAAAGTTCCAGCGTTCCAAAGTTCCAGAGTTCCAGAGTTCCAGGTTCCAAGGTTCCAAGGTTCTGGTAACTCTGGAACCTGGAACCTCGACTTATCACGTGCTCGTTTGCTGATGCACATACCGCGCGAGCGCCTGGACGTGTTCGAGCGGTGTCATGGGCAGAATCCCGTGGCCCAGATTGAAGATATGTCCCCGGCGTCCGCCCGCCCGTGTCAGCACATCATCGGTTGCGGCGAAGACGCGATGGAGCGGTCCCAGCAGAATGGTCGGATCAAGGTTGCCCTGAATCGCCCGCCCGATGCCGATCTGTGTCCAGGCCTCGTCAATCGGAATGCGCCAGTCGGCGCCAATGACGTCGCCGCCCGCGGCAGACAGCTCGCTCAGGATGGCACTGGTCCCAACGCCGAAATGGATTGTGGGTACGTCGAAGGCGGCGAGTCGCTGAAAGATGGCTCTGGTGTGCGGCTGAACGAATTCTCGATAGTCGTGGGCATTGAGCACGCCAACCCATGAATCGAACACCTGGACCGCATCGACACCCGCTTGAATTTGCGCCGCAAGATAGTCCGCCGCCACATCCGACAGCAGCTCGCAGAAACGGTGCCACGCAGCCGGCTGGCCGTACATCAGGGCTTTGGTGTGCGCGAATGTGTTTGAGTGTCCACCTTCGATGGCGTACGACGCGAGCGTAAAGGGGGCACCCGCGAAACCGATCAGCGGCAGCCGATTCTTCAGCTCACGCTTGACTTGCCGAATCGCCTCAAGGACGGGCGCAAGCGCCTCTCGGGGCTCAAACCGGCGCACCCGTGCCAGGTCGCTCTCCGACCGCAGCGGGTGATCGATGGCCGGACCTTCTCCCTTCACGAAATCGAACGAGATGCCCATCGGCTCGAGCGGCAGAAGCAGGTCTGAAAACAGGATGGCGGCGTCCACGTCGATCCGGCGAACCGGTTGCAGCGTGACCTCGGTGGCGAGATCGGGCGTTCGACACAATTCGAGCAGGGAGTAGCGTTCGCGAAGAGCTTGGTACTCGCTCATGTACCGACCAGCCTGGCGCATGAACCACACAGGTGTGGCGTCGACGGGCTGGCGGCGACAAGCCTTGAGAAACCGTGAATTCGGGATGGTCAGGGGGTCACCTTGAGCAGGCTATGGCCGAGGCAGGCCTATTGTAAACCTCCGACGCACCGCTGCAGGATGCCGGGCTTCGATAAAATCGTCTGACGCATTGATTTTGTTGACGTTAGGGCATGGGTCGTTACACACGGATCTGGTCCATTCGGGCGCGAAGCGTGTTAGACTTGCCGGTTCGATTTCCCAGTCGTCTACCGATTCGGAGGCTCCGGTGAGTCCCATCCTCGTGCGGCCGGTCCGCGAGCAACTCGAGCACGACCGCATCATTCGCCTGCTTCAGGCCAAGGCCCGTCGTCGATATGAAGCCGGGGCCAATCCCGGTATCGAGCAGAATGCGTCAGTAAAATCCGGCGGAGCCGTGCTGTTTCCGGACCTGGTGCTGTTCTCACAAGGTCGGGGCCGGAAGCTGCAGGCAATCATCGAAGTCGAAACGGGGGAGTCGGTCAACCACCTCGAGGCGCTGGCCCAGTGGGCACATTTTTCCAGGCTGCGGGCGCCCTTCTTTCTGTATGTGCCTGCCGGTATGGTCGATGTTGCCCGGCGCCTCTGCGAAGACAACCAGATTCAAGTCAACGAGATCTGGAGCTTCCATTCGGTCGGCGACCAGGTGCGCTTCACGCTCGTGCATCGCAGTCGAGAAGGCGCGGCCACCCGCCCGGCGCGGCGGCCTGGTGCGGAAGCCGTCCGCCGCAAGCCGCCGGCCCGAGCCAGCAAGGCCGGTCGGTCCGCACGACCCGCTCGGAAGGCCCGCGCACAGAAGCGCCGCTAAATGCCGTTCGTCAGAATCACACGCGACAAGCGAGGCTATCAGGTACTTTTCGCTCATCCAGCCGGTTGTCGGTCCCCACGGACGCAGTCAGCAGCACGTCTTGTATTGGTTCCGGTCGCCGCCCGACACCAAAGTCGGGCGCGAGCCGTTTGATGTCGACACGCGCCGAGCTATTGAGGCCCAGTATCCCGAGATCGTCTTCGACTGGGAACGGTTGAGTAGCACGCCAATTCCGGCTGTTCCCTTCGACTGGCGTGAACGGCGTCGAGCCGAAAAAACGGCGCGACGGCAGGAGCGGGCTGAAACCGATCAGTTCCAGGCCGCGCAGTCCACGACCGCCGACCCGATGGACCCGACACCGCCGGTGGAGCAGCCGGCGGAGTCGCCCGTGGTGGGACCGCCGGAGGGAGCCCCGCGTGGGCCGGGTGAGCAGGATCGGCGGCGCCGTCGGCGCCGCCGACGAGGTCACCGCCCCGTCGAACCGTCCGGGACGGTCCAACCGGCCGGATCCGGCGGAACGGACCGGGGGTCGGACGACGTTCAGTAACGCGCGTCTGTCTATGACGCCGTTGTACGTGAGGGCTATAATCGGGGCCATGAGTCTGCGAAAAAACGGACTGGAAACGGCGGCCTTTCTAGCGGTTCTTGCCGCAACGCTGTCGGCGCAAGCTCCGTCCGGCCAGCCGCCGTCGGCGCCGACGCCTCCTGCCGCCGAGGGCGGCGCGACGGTCCCGCAGGCTCCAACGTTCAGGGTCCAAGTCGATCTTGTGACCACCGACGTGCTGGTTCGCGACGGCAAGGGCAACTTCATTCCGGACTTGAAGAAGGATGACTTCGAGGTCTACGAGGACGGAGTTCTTCAAGACATATCATCCATGACCGTGGTGACCGGTGGCCGCGTCACCAACGCGCTGCTTCCGCCGGCTGCTCCGGCTCCCGAGGGCGTCATCCTGCCGCCGGCCAAGCCGAAGAACGACGTGTCCGGCCGGATTTTCGTGTTCTTCGTCGACGATCAGCACCTGCAGTTTCACAACACGGGCCGCGTGCGGCAGGTGTTCGAGAAGTTTGCCAAAGAGCTGCTGCACGAAGGGGACCTGTTCGGCATGGTCTCGAGCGGACCATCGTCCATCTCGATGCAGATGTCGTACGACAAGAACCGCTTCATGGAAAACATCAAGAAGATCACGGGCAACGAGTTGAAGCCGGACGAGATCATCAACGGTACCTCCGGCGCGGGCGGGCCCACCGAAGTGCGGTACCGAGCGCACGTGGCGTTTTCAACGGTCGAGGAGACGCTGAACAATCTGGAGCAGGTGCACAACCGGCGTAAGGCGCTCATCTACGTCAGCGATGGTTACGATTTCACACCGTTCCAGGACGCACGATTTGGCAACATGCGCTCTGATTCGCCGTTCGCGCAGAACGAAGCGCTTCGATCGCAGAACGCAGCGACCGGGGGCCAGACCAGCTCCGATTTTGCCAGGACGGAGAAGCAGAACGAGGAGTTTGCCGACGCCGACCTGATACGCGAGCTGTGGGACCTCACACGCACGGCCAACCGGGCCAATGTGACGATGTATACGCTCGACCCGCGCGGGCTCGTCGGCCCGATGTCAGACCTCGACGAAAACGTGGATCCACAGCAGTGGGCCGAGTTCCTACGGAAGTCGCAGGACAGTCTGCGGACGCTCGCCGAAGAAACCGGCGGCATCGCCATCGTCAACCAGAATGATTTCAGCAAGGGCATCCGCCGAATCGATGCGGAGACGAGCGACTACTACGTGCTCGGGTTCTATTCCAAGAATCCTGATCCGTTCCGCAAGAATCGCAAACTGGTCGTGAAGATCAACAAGCCCGATATGCAGGTGTGGTTCCGCAAGGAATACTCGCTGAAGCCGCTGCCCCCACCCACGTTGCCGGAGAAGTCGGACAAGAAGAAGTAGGAACGCCCTCGTTCAGCCGCCCGATTTGAGTCCCGCCGCGGTGTTGAGCGGGGCTGCCACGCGTGCCGGCCGCTTGCCGGATACGGCTTCCGAGAGAACGGCTGCCCGCGTGCGGGCTACCGCTTCGGTCAGGTATGTTTCATCGATATCCGAGCCGATGAAGTCGATGCCGAGGCGCGCGCACGCGATAGCGGAGCTGCCCAACCCCACGAACGGGTCCATGGCGACGCCAACCCGCTGCACGCCGTGCAGCCGCAGACACTGTTCCGGAAGCCGCGACGGGAACGTCGCGGGGTGCGGCCGGTCCCGGTCGCGTCGCTGAATGGTTTCATACGGAACAAACCAGGTATTGCCGCGGCAGCGCACGCCCTGGGCACCGCGCCGCCAGCGAGCGATATTCGACTGATCCTGGTAGGCCACACCGAGCGCCAGACGATCAAGTCGGGTCGCGCCGTGCGGCGTGAAGTGAAAGATGAATTCCTGACAGTCGTTTAGGAAGCGTTCACTGTTGATCGGCTTGTAATGACCGACGGCGAGGTCCCTGGTGAGTCCGGCCGCCGCGCCGGCGGCGTCCCGATCAATGGCGATCGACTTGATCCAGTGGATGATGTTCTGCAGTCGCAGATGGGGGCGGACCGCCTGAGCCACGTCCAGCCCGGTCCACGGATCGCTGGGCTTGGCGCCGACGTTCAAGAACAGTGAACCTTCCGGCGCCAGCACACGGGCTGCCGCGGCGACCCAGGTGTTCGTCCATTCCAGATAGGCCGCACTCGACAGCGTGTCCTGGTATTCGCCGTACTCGATGCCCAGGTTGTAGGGTGGGGAGGTCACGATGACGTCGACGCTCCGGGGCGGCAGCTGGCGAAAAAGGTCCAGACAGTCGGCGAGATAGAAGCGACTGGTCTTGCCGGACCGACCGGGGACTCTGTCAAAAGGCTTGAGGAGAACGGGCATCCCTGTCGGGATGGTGTTTCGGTCGAGACCGCGACGGCCGTTAGGGGGAGTGCCTCAGGAGGCTTTGGATACGAAGGGCGCAGGCGAGGCGGGCGCCAGGCGATCTTCGGCCACCGTGTGATTCCGGCGATGGGAGTGGCTCGCGCAGGCCTTGCCTTTTTCCTCTACATACATGACTTCCCGGCTCGTCGCCACCTCGCGGTACCGACCGATGACGCAGCCGCAACCCAGCGTCGAAAAGCCAATCAATCGAACCAGACTCATCACGGTGAGCGTTCCCTGCGCCGTCCTCAGCAACATTCGTGCCCTGATTCACGGGCCACAATCACACCTTCTATTAGATGTTTCGGCTTCGCCGCGAGATTCAGCAGTAGAAACGTCGGCCGAAACCTCGTTTTTTTTCCACTTGGAGCCTGACTTTCCGAGGCCGTTCGGTGCGGTACCATTCCCTGCATGGTCTATCTGACGGACTGGGGACGATGCGCTGCTGTCGTCTCGATGGTGTCGCTCGCGGCGAGCGGTCAGAAGGCTCAGGCAGGCCAGGGACGAACAGTACCCGCCGAGCTGCTGAGAGACTCAACAGTGACGGCCGCTATTGCGGCGTCCCGAGGAAGCGAATCGCAGACGATTTCAGACCAGATCCGGCTGTGCGAGGTGCCGGCTCCCCCGTTCAAGGAGTCCGCCCGCGCGGAGCTGATGAAACAGGCGTTTTCATCAGCAGGCCTCAGCGACGTGAGGGTGGATGGCGTGGGCAATGTCCTGGGCAGATGGGCCGGGGCGGCTGCTCGACCGCATGTCGTCGTCTCGGCGCACCTCGACACCGTGTTTCCGGAAGGGACGGACGTCAAGGTGCGTCGCGACGGACCGGTACTCCGCGGTCCTGGCATCGGCGACGATTGCCGGGGACTCGCCGTCCTCCTTGCGGTCGCTCGTGC
This sequence comes from uncultured Acidobacteriota bacterium, assembly GCA_963725105.1. Taxonomy (GTDB): domain Bacteria; phylum Acidobacteriota; class Vicinamibacteria; order Vicinamibacterales; family CAVVIG01; genus CAVRXZ01. The sequence continues at coordinate 96,203 of CAVRXZ010000003.1, read as the reverse complement.
CCTGGTGCGAGGGGGCGTACAGACGCCCGGTTCGATCACCTTCGCCGCTACGGTCGGGGAAGAAGGCCTCGGCGATTTGCGTGGGGTCAAGGAGCTTTTCACCGCGGCGCGATCCAAGGCGCTGCTTCCGGTTCATCCGCGGCCATTGATATCGATCGGTTTGTGTCGATCGACGGCACCGGGCTCGGCATTACCACGGTCGGCGTGGGCAGCGTGCGGTACCGCATCACGTTCAAGGGACCGGGCGGGCACGCCTTTGCGGCGTTCGGGATCCCGAGCCCAATAGGAGCGCTGGGCCGGGCCATTGCCAAGGTGGCCGACTTTCAGGTCCCGTCGAATCCTCAGACTACGTTCAATATTGGGCGCACCGGCGGCGGCACGTCGGTCAACGCCATTCCATCCGAGGCCTGGATGGAAGTGGACCTGCGGTCGTCGGACACGGCGCAACTCGCAATGCTTGAGCGCAGATTCCTGGCCGCCGTTGATGCCGCCGCTGCCGAGGAAAACGAACGCTGGCGGCAATCAGGGGTCCTGGTGACCGTCGCGAAAGAACGCGTCGGAGATCGGCCGGCTGCCTCGACGCCCGCCAACTCGTTCATCGTTCGAACCGCGCAAGCTGTGAATCAGGCGTTGGGGCTTCCGACGACGTTCAACGAAAGCTCGACTGACGCCAATGTGCCGATGAGCCTCAGGATTCCTTCCATCACCATCGGCGGCGGTGGCCGCGGCAGCGACGCGCACGCACTCTCCGAATCGTTCGACACGACAGATTCGTGGCGGGGCACCGAGCGCGCCCTGTTGCTGACGATTGCGCTCGCGCAGAAATAGGGCAGGTGGGGCAGGTGGGGCGGGTAGGGAGCGCCTGCGGCTCGAGCGACCCTTCGACGAAGCTTCAGCGGAGGCGGGGGCCCCACGAGCAGTAAGAGAAGCTGGGCGGCTAGTCTACTTCGCGGTGAAGAAATGACCGCGTAAGTCGCTGACTGGTACCGATGGCCGGCGGCCGGCGGTGACCAAACGGTCGATTCTGCAATTGCGACGATCGATCCGACGTACTACACTGCCCGCGCGTGACGATTCATCAAAGGAGCGGGCATGGTTCAACGCCGACAGCGCGAGCGGAGTCTGTTCGAAGTCCTGTTGCCCGATGGCCACAAATTGTGGCCCGACTGGTTGCGCAAGATCGACACGCTGCTCGAGGACGAGGCGGTGATTGAGGTCGTGGCGCAGGCCCTCGAGAAGCGCGCTGGCCGCAGAGTCGGCGTCGCGGCCGTCTCGGGCACGCCGGCCGAGGTCGTCATCCGCATGCTGATCCTGAAGCATCTGTTCGACTGGAGCTACGACGACCTGGAGCGCGAGGTGCGCGCCAATTTGGTGTATCGGATGTTTACGCGCATCGATGCGGGCGACGTGCCCGACGCGAAGACGATCCTGAAGATCGCGCGCGCGCTCGGCCCGGAGGTCATCGAGCAGTTGCATCGGCAGGTGGTCGAGGTCGCGAAGCGTGCCGGGGTCACGCACGGTCGCCGATTTCGCATCGACACCACGGTCGTAGAAACGAATGTGCACTATCCGACCGACAGCACCCTGCTGCGAGACGGGATGCGCGTGCTCACCCGCACGATGCAACGCGCGAGTGCGGCGTTGGGCGATCCGGCCGGGCGGATTCGCAATCGGCTGCGGAGTGTGACGCGGCGCGTGCTGATCATTGGGTACGAAGCGCGATCGCCAAAGACCCGGGACGCCATGGTCAAGAGTTATCGCACACTGATGGCGACCACGCGCGCCGTGCTTCGCGACACGGCGACGATGGTGCGGCGGCTGGGCCAACGCGTGCGGACGGCCAGCCCGCAGGTCCAACCGATGCTGCAGCGCGCACAGGATCAGCTGCAGGAGATGCGGCCGCTCGTGCAGCGTGTCGTCGACCAAACGCGGGCGCGCCTCCTGGGCGGCGATACCCACGTCCCCGACAAAGTGCTGAGCATCTTCGAACCGCACACCGAGACGATTCGCAAGGGCAAGATTTCGAAGCCGAACGAGTTCGGCAAGCTCGTCACCATTCAAGAATCGGAACATCAGATCATCACGGCGTACGACGTCCACGCGAAGCGACCCGCCGACGTGACCTTGTGGACCGCCGCCTTGGATCGGCACCAGGCCATCTTCGGACGCGCCCCGGATCTCGCCGCCGGTGATCGCGGCTTCAGCTCGGCGACCAACGAACGGGCGGCGACGGATCGCGGCGTCCGCCGAGTGGTGCTGCCGCGTCGTGGCCCGAAGTCTCCCGCGCGGCGCGCGTACGAACGCCAACGCTGGTTCCGTCGGGGACAACGGTGGCGCGTCGGCTGTGAAGGCCGGATCAGTGTGCTCAAACGCCGCCATGGACTCGACCGCTGTCGCTACCATGGCGAAGACGGCATGCACCGCTGGGTCGGCTTGGGTGTCATCGCGAACAATCTGGTGAGCACCGCGACCTTCTCGAAGGCGCGGGCCGCCGCATAGAGAAATCGGCGACATGAAACGATCGGACACCGAGCCGGCCGCGCGATCGAGACAGGTCAGCTCGTTGAGCGGTCATTTCTTCACCGGAAAGTAGCTAGGGTTGCCCGCTGTTTTTGATCCGCTGAAATACTTCGAGGTCTTTGGCGCGCTGATGTGCGGCTGCGCGTCGGCCGAAGAACAAGCGGACGAGAAACAGCAAGTGGATGCCGCCGACCACCGTCAGCTCGAGCATGACGGGATCGGCAGTGATCACCGGTACGAAATTCAGCGCGGCCGCGAGTGCGAAGAAGGTTGAGAACAACGGATCTGAGCCGCCGGGGTGAAGCCGTCCGAAGGCCATGATGGTGCGTTCCCAATCTCGCCCTGGCGTTGCCTCTTCCCCGTCCTGGTAGAACACCTGAAGGTAGCGGCCGATGCGTTCTATGCCGGTATGAACGTGAAGGATGACCTCGAAGGTGGCTGCCAGAAGCAGGAGTGGCAGAAGCGTGGCCACCGGAAGAGCCGCCAGCGCGGCCGTGGCGATCGTGGCCGCTGCCCAAACTGTGAGGCCGGCGATAAAGAGCCAGACCCGGCTCGAGCCGCGTTCGCGGATGGTCGCCCTCAGGGCCCTGAACTCTTCAATTTCACGCGGTGTCACAGAATTTCCCAGCTTTCGCAACGAGCCCGCTAAGGATTACCCGGACCGTCAGGCTTTTGCGTCCCCGGCATTGTGGCACACACGAGAATTCCGCCGGAGGCCAATCAATTGTCTGCTAGAATCGCCGTAAGTCGTCCAGTAGGGAACCGTTTGTCCCCGGAGGGTCGTTGCACGTGAATGCGCGTTCAGTGTGGTCGATCGGTCTGGCTGTGCTGGTCAGCTTTGTCGGTGGCAGTGCGGCAGTAGATGCCGCGCAGACCACGAAATCAACGCGTCGCACATCGGCCAGCGTGCGCCGTACTGCCGGTTCGAAGAAGCCGCTGTACGCTGCGGATCGATCGTTGGCACGACGCGCCCGCTCGGCGCGCGCGCGCGCCATCGCGACGGCCAGCGAAATGGCCGACACCGCCCTCCCGCGATACAAGGTCGACGCCAGCGGCGATCTCGTGCCGGACGTTCGTGCGGCAGCGGCCATCATCTACAACCCGGATACCAATGAAATTCTGTGGCAGGAAAATGCCCAGGATCAGCGCTCGATCGCCAGCATCACGAAGGTGATGACTGCGACGGTGTTTCTCGAGGACAATCCCGACTTCTCGCAGGTGGTGACCATCGCCCGGAGCGACACCCTTCGGGCCTCGACCACCCATCTGCGCGCGAACGACCGCGTGACGGTGGATGATCTGCTGCACCTGCTGTTGATTTCTTCCGACAATGCCGCTGCCCGCGCGCTCGCTCGCGTCTCCCCGTACGGAACGGAGGGGTTCGTCGAGCGCATGAACGAGAAGGCCGTCGAACTGGGGTTGCAGAGCACGCATTACGCCGACCCGTCGGGTCTTTATTCGGACAACGTGTCATCGGCGTACGACATGGCCCGTCTCATCACGCTGGCATCAGGCGACGAGCGAATCGCGTCAATCATGCGCACGCCGGAATACACGGTCTACACAGCCTCCGGTCGGGCGATGACGTTCCACAGCACCAACCATCTGCTCGGCCGCGAAGATCTCGACGTGAGAGCCGGGAAGACCGGCTTCATTTCGAGATCGGGCTACTGCCTGGCCACGCTGCTTCGGCTGCCGGACAGTGACCGTCAGGTCGCCGTCGTTGTGCTCGGCGCGCGCTCGAATGCCGGGCGCTTCATGGAAACGCGGAACCTGTTCAACTGGCTATCGGTCAGGGCCTCCACGATTTTCGCGACTCAGACACCCACTCCGGTCCTCGCGCAGTAGTCAACCCACGTAGCCGCGCTGCATCGCCGCCGCGTCGAGCGGCAGGGTCGCGATCGTGTCGAGCGCGACCATGACCGGCCTGTCTGCGTTGCGGCCGTCATACGCCTTCAAATAACGATGGCACACATCGCAGCCGTACACGCGGTAGCGGCCGTCGCGCGTGGCAAACGACGTAATCCGCGTGCGGTCGGCGTTGGCGCAGAACGGACACGCGAGCGGATCGAATGTCCACTGAGCGACACAACGTCCGCAGATCAGGCGACGCTCGGCCGCCGGTGTGATCACCGCAAGTTCAGGCTCCCAGCCGCAGAACGGACAGCGACCCGTGGGCTGGGTCGGGGCCTCGGCCCGCGGCATGAGCACTTCGGCGCAACGCGCCAGGAAGGGCCGAAGCGCCAGGACGAGCACCTGATCGAAACCGGCGGGCGCCTCATCCGGCAGTCTCTTGGGTGTCTCACCACCACGCGCTGTAACGCTGCTCTCGTACCAGGCCGTCACCAGCGGCTCGAGCTGGCTATTGCGTCCCAGCGCCAGAATCTTCTCGTAGTCCCCGTGCTCGAGCGCCTCGAAACGATGCAGGATGTCGGCGGTTTGACGAAGAGTGAGCCGGAAATCGGTCCAGTCAATCGGGATATCTCCGAAGCGCACCACCGGCTCGCCAGCGGCGTACTGCGCGTGGAGCCAGGCGTCGTCGGCCTGCAGCCTGGGAAGCGGAACCCGCGATTGCACACGCCGCTGCATCTCGAGCAGGGCGATCTGCATGTCAACAGCGGTCGCCAGCTCGGGCTGAGCAGCTTTCAGGTTCCTCAGCTCCACCACTTCGCGTGGCTCTGCACGCGGAGCTCGCTGGACGGGACGATCGGGCATGGCGCAAGTATAGTCGTTGGACCAATGACGAACGGCCAATGACCAAGACGTCTCGTGTCTTGATGATCGGTTCCGAGGCCGTTCCGTTCGCCAAGACCGGCGGACTGGGCGATGTGCTGGGCGCGCTGCCGCTGGCGCTCGGTCGCCTCGGATGGCCCGTCACGCTTGCCATCCCGCGCTACCGCGGCATATCTGGCGGTGATCCGATCGACCGGCTGCAGATCGATCTTGGCGGCTACGTGCGCGACGTCGTGTTGCGGCGTGCGCCAGCCACCGGTGACGTGGAGATTCTGATGATCGACTGTCCCGATCTGTTCGACCGGGACGGCCTTTACGGGACCGATGGCCATGACTACCCGGACAATCCACGGCGATTCGGGATGCTCGCACGGGCCGCGCTCGAATTCATGGCGCAGCAGGGGAGCCGGCCGTCTCTCGTGCACGCGCACGACTGGCAGGCCGGCCTGGCGCCGGTCTACCTCAAGACCCAATTCGCTTCCCATCCGGTGCTCGGTGGGACGCCTGTGGTCTTCACCATCCACAACCTCGCCTACCAGGGCGTGTTCGACGCCGACTGGCTGCCACGGCTCGGCCTGCCTTCACATCTGCTCCACGTCGACGCACTCGAATACTGGGGACGCGTCAGCCTGCTGAAGGGTGGCATCAACTACGCGGATTGCCTGACGACCGTCAGCCCGCAGTATGCCCTCGAGATTCAAACCCCGGCGTTCGGATTCGGGTTCGAGGGCATCGTCCACCGGCGTTCGGCGGACCTCGTCGGAATCCTGAATGGCGTCGATACGGACACCTGGGATCCGGCGCGGGATCGATTCCTGACGACACCATTCAGCGTGAAGGATTTGACCGGCAAGGCCGCCGCGAAGCAGGACATTCTGGCCCGTTACCATCTGCCAGTGGATGCAGCGACGCAGGCGCGACCGCTGATTGCGATGATTTCGCGCATGGTCGACCAGAAGGGATTCGATCTCCTCGCGTCGATCGTTGACGAGATCCCGAGGCTCGACGCCACATGGGTCGTGCTCGGCACCGGAGAGGTGCGTTATCAGAACATGTGGACCAGTTTGGCCGCCCGTTATCCTGACAGGATTGGCGCCCGGATCGGCTTCAGCGAGGAGCTGGCGCACCGGATAGAAGCGGGCGCCGACATGTTCCTCATGCCCTCGAGATTCGAGCCGTGCGGGTTGAATCAGATGTACAGCCTGCGCTATGGGACCGTGCCGATCGTTCACGCGGTCGGCGGGCTCCTCGATACTGTCCAGGACTGCACGCCGGAGACCGGGAACTCGACCGGATTCGTGTTTCGAGAGTACACTGCAACTGCGCTCGTGGCGGTCCTTCGGCGCGCCCTGGCGGCGTTTTCTGACCGGCGCGGCTGGCGTGCCCTCCAGGCCGCGGGGATGCAACAGGACAACTCCTGGGACCGTTCCGCGCGCGAGTACGTCAAAATATATGAGCGCGCCTGCCGGCGGGGCCTCGAGGCTGAGGGCCCGCACGGCTTGGCTGACTCAGGGACAGTCGGAGAGGCACGGGGGGCGGGGGTGGGTCCCCGCCAAGCGTAAGAAAAGAGAGGCACATGGCTGCTGACAACGTGCAGACGCTGACGGACGGCAACTTCGAGGAATCGGTGTTGAAGTCGGGGAAGCCCGTACTTGTGGACTTCTGGGCGGAGTGGTGCGGGCCCTGCAAGCGCCTGGCGCCGACCGTCGACGCGCTGGCTTCCGACTATGCCGGGACCGTCACGATTGGCAAGCTCAACGTCGACGACAATCCGGACACCACCGTCAAGTTCAACGTGCGCGGCATTCCGGCGCTGCTGCTCTTCAAGGACGGCAAGGTCGTCGACCAGGTTGTTGGCCTGCAGCCGAAAGAGAGCATCAAGCGGGTGATCGACAAGCACGTGAAGCCCGTCGAGGGCAGCGCTGTCGCCTGACGGCATGTCCGCTCGCCAGCTTATCATCATCGGATCGGGCCCGGCCGGCCTGACCGCCGCGCTGTATGCGGCCCGAGCCAACCTCCAGCCGCTTCTCATCGAAGGCGTCGAAGCGGGCGGTCAGCTGATGCTGACGACGCTCGTCGAGAACTTTCCCGGTCATCGCGACGGCTTGATGGGCCCGGATCTGATGGCCGAGATGCGCGCCCAGGCCGAACGATTCGGCACCGAGATCATCCGGGGGGATGTGACACGCGTCGATCTTTCATCCAGGCCCTTTCTGGTTCGGACCGAGGAGCAGGATTATCAGGCGCGCGCACTGATCATCGCGACGGGCGCCTCGGCGAAGCTGCTTGGTCTCCCCTCGGAACGCGCGCTCATGGGGCACGGCGTATCGACATGCGCGACCTGTGACGGCTATTTTTTCCGCGGCCAGGAGATTGCCGTGATCGGCGGCGGCGACTCAGCGATGGAAGAGGCGCTGTTTCTGACGAAGTTCGCGACCAAAGTCACGGTGGTGCACCGCCGCGACGAGCTCAGGGCGTCGAAGATCATGCAGGACAAGGCCAGGGCCAATCCGAAGATTGCCTGGAAGCTCGACCGCCTTGTCGACGAAATCCAGGACGATGGCACTGGTGCCGTGAAGGCGATGGTGTTGCGGGCGGCCGGCAATGGTACGCGCGAGACACTCCCGGTCAGCGGCGTGTTTGTCGCGATCGGGCATACACCGAACAGCTCGCTCTTCCGTGGTCAGCTCGATACGGATGCCAACGGCTACATCATCACCCACAACGGAGCGAAGACCAGCGTTGATGGAGTGTTTGCCTGCGGCGACGTGCAGGATCACGTCTACCGTCAGGCGATTACCGCGGCCGGCTCAGGCTGTATGGCGGCGCTCGACGCCGAACGTTATCTCGAGGACCGCAGCGGACACCATCAGTCAATCCACCCGCCGCCCGCGACGGCGTCACCCTCGTAAAACACGACGGCCTGGCCAGGCGTGACCGCCAACTGCGGGCTGTCGAACTTCACTTCGACACGCGAATCGCCCAGCGGCCGGACGAAAGCGATTGCTGCGCGATGGCGGTATCGAATCTGGACCGCCAGGCGGGCGGCTGCCGGTGGCTCCCCGATAATCCAGTTCACATCGGATGCGGTCAGCGTCACTCGCTCCAGGGCCGCTCGCGGGCCGACCACGACCTGCCGGTCATTCGGCTTCAGCTGCAGGACGTACAGGGGAGCGCCGGTGGACGATGATGCGAGGCCGAGCCCGCGACGCTGGCCGACGGTGAAATGATGAACGCCGTCGTGGCGCCCGAGGACGCGGCCGTCCTGATCGACCATCACACCTGTGTGTGACGCCTCCGGCGCACGGCGTCCGACAAACGCCGCGTAATCATCGTCGGGCACGAAGCAGATCTCGTGGCTATCGGGCTTGTCGGCGACCGGAAGGTGGCGGGCGCGTGCGTATTCGCGGACGGCGGTCTTCTCGCGATCGCCAATCGGAAACGCCGCCCGTGCGAGCTGCGCCTGGGTCAGCGAAAACAGGAAGTAGGACTGATCCTTGGCTGGATCGATGCCGCGCCGCAGCCTGTAGCGTCCCGTCGCTTCATCACGGTCGACCCGCGCATAGTGTCCGGTCGCCACGGCGTCAACCCCGAAACCGAGAGCGCGGTCGAGCAGCGTGGCAAACTTGAGATCGCTGTTGCAGTGGGCGCACGGCAGTGGTGTGCGGCCGGACGTGTATTCGCTGACGAAGTTCGACACCACGAGCTCGTCGAACTGTCGCTCGAAATTGAGGATGTAGTGCGGAATGTTGATCGACGCGGCAACCCGACGGGCGTCGTAGAGATCGTCGAGCGTGCAACAGCTGCCGAACGAGCGCTCGCCGCTGCTCTGATCGTAGAGCTGCATGGACAGACCGATCACGTCGTGGCCCTGATCGGCGAGCAAGGCGGCCGCGACCGACGAGTCGACGCCGCCCGACATGGCAACTGCGATGCGCATCAGGCGACCGAATTCACAGGTCCCCGACGGGTGAGGTTTCGAAGCTTCTCGACGATGCCCGGCAGCATGGCGATGACGAGATCGACCTCCTGCTCGGTTGAGAAGATCCCGAGGCTGAAGCGTAACGAGTTTTGCGTCCGGTGCGAGGACAACCCCATCGCCTTGAGCACGTGTGATGGTTCGAGCGTACCGGATGAACAGGCCGAGCCAGTCGAGACTGCGATCCCTTCGAGATCCAGAGCGATCAACAGGCTTTCGGCTTCGACGCGATCAAAGCTGATGTTGGTCGTATTGGGCACGCGGCGACCTGGTTCGCCGTTGACCGTGGTGCCCGGCACGGCGCCAAGGATCCCCCGCTCCAGACGGTCGCGAAGCGCGGCCACCCTGACCCCTTCACTGCTGAGCTTGCCCGCCGCAAGCCGGGCCGCAACGCCCATCCCGACAAGAGCCGGCACATTCTCGGTCCCCGCACGGCGGCTGCGCTCGTGCTTTCCGCCAGTCAGGATGGGCTGCATCCGGGTTCCACGCTTGATCCACAGGGCGCCGGCGCCCTTGGGACCGTTGAGCTTGTGAGCCGAGAGCGAGAGCAGATCGACTCCGAGCGTCTTGACGTCCACCGGGATCTTGCCGGCTGACTGAACCGCATCCGTATGCATGAGCGCGCCGTGTTCATGGGCAAGGGCGGCCAGCTCTGCTATAGGCTGGATGGTCCCGATCTCGTTATTAGCGTGCATGACCGACACCAGGGCGGTTTCTGCAGTGATGAGCGGCTTGAGCCGATAGGGATCCACGATGCCGGTCTGATCGACTGGGATCAGAGTGGTGCGCCACCCGCGCCGGGCGAGGGCCTTGAACGTGTTGAGGACCGCCTCGTGTTCGATGGCGCTTGCGACCAGATGTCGCCGGTCGGTCGTGGCGAGCGCCTCGGCGATGCCCCGAATGGCGAAGTTGTCCGATTCGGTGCCGCCGCTCGTGTAGACCACCTCCGACGGGTCGGCGTTGATCAGGGCGGCAACCGACGATCGCGCTTCATCGAGGGCTGCCTTCGCTTGTTGGCCGAAGTAATGCACGCTGGAGGGGTTGCCGTAATGGTCACGAGTCATCGCCAGCACGGCCTCAATCACCTCAGGGGTGACGGGTGTTGTGGCGTTGTAGTCAAAGTAGACACGCATCGTGAACTTTACATTCTAACATTGCTCTAACCTTCAGGAACAAAAGGACTAGACAAGCGATGGGGGGGCGCTCTTATACTGGCAGAACTTCACCCCCAGACCGCACGACCGAAGACCCCCGGGCGCCCTGTCGAGTCATCAGTGGAGGCACTCATGTGGAAGCGCGATGAAGCGGTTCGACCGGTCAGCAGTTCACCACCTGCTCCAGCTGTGTCGCAGCCGCCGGCGGCGTCAAACGGAAACAGTGTTCGAACTGAGGCCACTCTTCATCCGGAGAAGGACATCGTGAATATCGGCAAGTCAGTTGTCATCAAAGGTGAGTTGAACGGCAGCGAAGACCTGACCGTCGAAGGCCAGGTCGAAGGCACCATCCAGCTGCGCGAGCACGTGCTGACGATCGGTCCGAACGGTCGGATCAAGGCGCAGGTGTTCGCGAAGGCGGTCATCGTGCTCGGTGAAGTGACAGGCAACGTCACCGCCACCGACAAGGTGGACATCCGCGACAACGGTTCCGTCGACGGCGACATCGTCTCGCCGCGCGTCGCGATCGCGGAAGGCGCACACTTCCGCGGCAGCATCGACATGCAGCGCAAGGCTGCGGCTCCGCAGCAGCAGCAGCAGCCGAAACCGGCTGCGGCGCAGCCAACTGCTCCGCCGACGCCTGTGGCCGCTGCGGCGGCGCCAGGCGGTCAGCGCGTCGGAGCCTAGAAAAGGGGTTCGAAGGGTGCTGCAGGTTCTGTAGAACCTGAGCACCCGTTTCTGTGAGCCTCCTCGATCGTCTCGGATCCCGTAAGGAAGAGATTGAGACGCCGAAGGCGGTGATGCCGGCGGACGACCCGGTGTTTCCGACCAAGGCGTTGCGCAAGTTTCTCTCGAGCCTCAGCTCGCGTGAATCGCCGGCGCTGCTCGATCTTGGTCCGGTCATCGGTTCGAACGTCGCCTTTTTCGGCGAGCAGCTTGGCTGCAAGATTCACATCGAGGATCTCTTTGCCGATCTGGATCGCCACATGCGGCAGGGCGATCTGGCGTCGTTTCCGGCATTCGTGACCTCACGGTTTGCGGGCCAGGCCGGTCCGGTCGACGGCATCCTCTGCTGGGATCTGCTCGACTATCTGGATCGGGCCTCTGCGGCTGCGCTCGCCGAGCAATTGACCCGCTTGCTGCGGCCCGAGGGCGTACTGCTCGGGCTTTTCGGGGCTACAGCGTCTCACGAAGCGCGCTATACAAAGTACGTCATTGTCGACCCGGTGCAGTTGAAGTATCGCGGGTATCCCGGGGCGCGCGCCCGCCAGCCGGTTCTGCCCAATCGCGACATCATCCGGCTGTTTTCGACGCTGCGCGTCTCGGATTCGTTCCTCCTCCAGAACAACATTCGCGAAATCCTCTTCCGGAAGCCGGGCTGGGAAAACGGCGGAGACGCTCGAATCGGATTAAATGTGAGAATCTGGAGATGGAATCTGCGAGATGTCCGCCAGATTCCTCACATTCTCACATTCTCAAATCCTCAAATTCGATTTTCAGTAAGCTATGGCCATGGCCCGGCCGGTCATCGCCCTGCTGACCGACTTTGGCTCCCGCGATCACTACGCGGGGACCATGAAAGGTGTAGCACTCGGTATCTGCCCGGATGCGACGCTCGTCGACATCACGCACGATCTGCCGCCGCACGACGTCCTGGCGGGCGCCCTGGAACTGGCGGCCTGCTTCCGCTATTTTCCAGCGGCCACCGTGTTTCTCGTGGTGGTCGATCCGGGTGTTGGTTCAGCGCGTCGCGGCATTGCCGCTGAAGCCGGCGAATATCGGTTCGTCGCGCCGGACAACGGTGTACTCACACCGGTCTTCGACGACGTGGCGCCGAAACGCATTGTCGAGCTCACCGAGCGCCGGTACGCCCGCGCAACTGTGAGCCGCACGTTCGAAGGCCGCGACCGCTTCGCGCCGGCCGCAGCCTGGCTTGCTAAAGGTGTGGAATTGTCGGCGCTCGGCCGACCGGCCGGGTCCATCCAGCGGCTCGAAGTGCCGCGTCCCCAAATCGAACAGGATCGCATTGTCGGCGAGATTCTGCGGATTGATCGGTTCGGCAATCTCGTCACCAATATCGATCGAAAGACCTTCGACCGCATCGCGTCCGCTGAAACCCACGCGGCCATCGACATCCAGGTGGGGACGCACCAGATCGGCAAGGTAGTGTCGACCTACGCCGACGCGGCACAAGGCGAGCTGTGCGCGCTGTTCGGCAGCAGCGATCACCTCGAGATTGCGTCGAATGGATCCAGCGCGGCCGGCGTGCTCGAACTGGGGCGCGGCGCCCCGGTGCGCGTTGCACGGCGTGCGTGATAGCATCACCGCCTTTCCGATGTCAGCTGCCGCCCTGCAGCCCGTCTGGCGAAAGGCCGAAGTAGGAAACATGGACGCAAACCTGCCTCTGGAATTCCTGCGAGTGGTCGAGCAGGCTGCCATTGCCTGCGCGCACACCATGGGGCAGGGCGACCGCCACAAATCCGATCAGGTGGCCGTTGAAGCCATGCGGCGCGTTATGGATACCGTGTCCATCGACGGGACCATCGTGATCGGCGAAGGCGAACGCGACGAGGCGCCGATGCTCTACATCGGCGAAAAGGTCGGCATTCCCCACGGGCGCGGCGGCGCCTCGAAGGCGGGGCAGTTTGACGCCGTGGACATTGCCGTTGATCCACTCGAGGGCACCAACCTGTGCGCGACCGGATCACCCAATGCCATCGCGGTCCTTGCCGCGTCCGACCGGGGAGGGCTGCTCCACGCCCCCGACCTCTACATGGAGAAGCTGGTGGTTGGTCCGAGTTCGAAGGATGCGGTCAATCTTGACGCACCGGTCGAACACAATCTCAACGCGATTGCGCGCTGTCTCAATCGGCACGTCGAGGATCTCGTCGTCGTCGTGCTCGAGCGGCCTCGTCACGAGAAGCTGATCAACGACATTCGCGAAACCGGCGCACGCATCAGGCTGATCGGCGACGGGGATCTGTCTGCAGGCATCGCTGCCGCGGTCGTCGGGTCTGGTGTGCACGCGGTGATGGGGACGGGCGGTGCGCCGGAAGGCGTTCTCTGTGCCGCGGCGATGCGGTGCCTGAACGGCGAGATTTTCGCGCGTCTCGTTGTGACCAAGCCGGAGCACGAAGAACGATGCCGGGCCATGGGGATTACCGATTTCAAGAAGGTGTACAAGGCCAGGGACCTCGCGCCCGGCAAAGAGATCATCTTCGCCGCCACTGGCGTGACCGACGGCACGCTGATGCGTGGCGTCCGGTTCTTCGGCGACGGCACGCGGACCAGCTCGGTGATCATGCAGAACGCCCCTCACCGAATTCGCTTCATCGACAGCATTCACGTGGATACGGGCGGATACGTCAAGATTCGATTCTAAAGGTGAGAATGCGAATTTGAGGATGTGAGGACTTGAGGATTTGAGAATCTTCCAAATCCCCTGATCCGGCGTTCTGAAGCCCAGATCCTCAAATTCTCACACCTCAGATTCTCAAACCCTCAGATCCTCAGATTCTCATTCTCGGGCTTGACACCTCCGCGGGATGCACAGGATAGGCGCATGAAAACCACCATCTTTGCAGTCTCTCTCGTGGCCCTCGTTGCGTTCGCGTCTCTCCAGGCTCAGGCCCCTGTCGTCGGCGTGGCCGACGCGGAGGCCCTGTTCAAGAGTCCGGACCCGAAGCTGAATGCCAACAAACAAGTGGTGTACGGCATCTTCCGCGATTTGCTCGAAGCGAATCACTGGGAACTGGCCGACAAATGGCTGACGGAGCGGTACATTCAGCACAACCCGAACGCCGCCTCCGGTCGCGCGGGCGTCGTCACGTTCTTCACGCAGGTGATGAAGGTGCAGCCCAAGCCCATCGGTGCGAAGCTGATAAGCAAGATCGTGTCGGTCACTGCCGAGGGCGATCTCGTCACCGTCGCCTGGCCGCGCGAGTACAAGGACCCGAAGGATCCGTCAAAGACCTACACGACGACGTGGTTCGATATGTGGCGGATCAAGGACGGGAAGGCCGACGAACACTGGGATTCGGCAATGAAGAATCCCTAGATAGTCTCAAAGAGGCTCGCCTGGCTGCGCTGATCCGGCCAGCCAGTCGCGTCCCTCCCCGTACAGCTTCTCGACCGCCGGTCCACGCAGGCCGGGCAGGCCCTGCTTGACGGTGAAGCCGTTTCTGGACTGCAGGTACGCGAGGTGACGATAGCCTTCTGGAAATGACCCAAGCAGCGCCGCATCCAGTTTGACGACGGCTGAGGGATCGACAGGATCGACTCGATCCTTCTCGTAGATCGGCTGACGTCTCACGATGCCCCAGCGCCCCCCGCGCTTCTCGAAGAAGTCATAGAAGCGTCCCGTGCAGGCGACATCGACGAGCGCGCCCTCGACCGGCGCTCGCTGCATGATCGTCATCTTGACCTGCGAAATTGCCCGCGTGCCAACCACCTCGCAGGTGAAGCCTCCCAGAAAGTGAAGGATATTGACGCCTTTGGCGAACCCTTCACGACTCACTTCGATGAATCGCGTCGCCGGCCCTTGAAACCAGGTCGCGGTCATCCAGCCCTCAGGATGCCAGACAGTGGCGAATCGCTCCCAGTCGCCGGCATCGCGCCAGAGCACCCAGTTCTCCACGGTCTCGCGAATGGCCAGTCGATCGAGGGCTGCCTGATCCATGGACGGGTCTCCAATGAAAGGTGACATTCTCAAATTCGTACGATTCGGTTCCGCATCGTCCCGATGCCCTCTATCTCGGTTTCGACGATGTCGCCGTCGAGCAGGTACTGGGGCGGAGTCCGTCCCAGGCCGACGCCGGCCGGCGTGCCGGTGGCGATGATGTCGCCCGCTTCGAGCGTCATGCCTTTCGAGAGCGATTCGATGGTGACGTCCACCGGAAAGATCATGTCGGCGGTCGTCGCATCCTGTTTGGTGACGCCGTTTACCCGCAGCGTAATCCGCTTCGCCTGCGGATCGCCGAACTCATCGGCCGTGACGACGAACGGACCCATCGGACAGAAGCCGTCCAGGCATTTCCCTTTGAACCACTGCCCGTGCCTGAGTTGCAGGTCGCGCGCCGACACGTCGTTGATGACCGTGTAACCAAACACATGATCGAGCGCCTGGCTGCGCGTGATGTTCTTGCCGGGCCGACCGATGATCACGCCAAGCTCCGCTTCATAGTCGACCTGCTCGGTCGCAGACGCGTCCCAGATCACATCGTCAAACGGTCCGTTGACAGTGGTCGGTGTTTTCGAGAAGAAGACCGGCGCTTCCGGAATCTTGAAGGCCCGTTCCCGTGCCCTCGAGGATTCCTGCGCGTGGCTGGCGTAGTTCAGCCCGAGACAGAACACGTTCTTGCCCGGCCGGGGAATTGGCGCGTGACAACGAACCCCGGTGAGAGGGGTGGTGTCGTGTGCCGGATCAGCAGCCAGCATGTCAGTAGCGCGACGCCAGGCGTCGGGCCCCGCCTGAATCAGATCGAGCAGCGTCTGCGGGGGCGTTCCGGACCAGCGGCTCGCAAGTGCGTTCGGGACGTCGACAACGCGATCGGCGTAGACGGCGCCGAGCCGCGGCCGGGAATCCTGAGGAAGAGAGAACGTAACGTATCGCATGAGATCCTCGCGGGATCTGAATTCTACAGGACTTGGCGGAATCGCCGTGGCTTGCTCAGCGCGATTGACATCCCGCACGTTTCGTTCAAACTTGAGAGGCTGTGCGCCGAGCCGTCCTGTTTCTTTGCACGGGGTTGATGCTGTCGAGGGCGAGCGGCACCCTGGCGCAGGCGCCACAGCCGGCGGATTCCGGGCCTGTTGTTGATCGGGCGGTGCTCGACAAGTACTGCGTGAGCTGCCACAACGAGCGGCTGAAGACGGCAGGTCTACTGCTGGACCGGCTCGACACGGCGCATGTCGCCACCAGCGTCCCTTCGTTCGAGAAAGTCGTGCGCAAGCTTCGCACGCGCGAGATGCCCCCGCCCGGTGCGCCGCGGCCCGACGATATGACCTACCGGGACCTGATTGCAGCACTCGAGCGCGCGCTGGACACCGCGGCTGAGGCTGCGCCGGCGCCCGGGCGAGTGCCCGTTCACCGGCTGAATCGCAGCGAGTACGCCAACGCCGTGCGCGACCTGCTGGCGCTTGAAGTCGACAGCCGCTCGCTGCTCGTGGCTGACGAGCCGAATCCGTACGGCTTCGACAACGTGGCCAGCGTGCTCTCGGTCTCGCCCGCGCTGCTCGAAAGCTATTTGTCGGCAGCGGCGACCGTTTCACGGCTGGCTGTCGGTCATTCGACGACCGGTCCGGTTGTTGACATCTTCAAGGTCCCGACGGGACGGGTGCAGGACGATCGAGCGAGCGAGGAGCTGCCGTTCGGCTCGCGGGGCGGCGCCTCCGTGCGGTATCAGTTTCCGGCGGACGGGGAGTACACAATCAAAGCCGTTCTCAGGCGCCAGCTCTATCAGTATCTGATTGGGATGGGCGAGCCGCATCAAGTTGATCTGCGCCTGGACGGCGTCCTTCTCAGGAGGTTCACGGTCGGGGGGCAAGGCCACGGCATGACGACTCCCGAGAGCTTTGCGGGCAATACGCAGGGCGATCCCGGGTGGGAGGTCTACATGCACACGGCCGACGCACATCTCGAGGTTCGTGTGCCGGTGAAAGCGGGTGTGCACGAGGTCGGTGTGTCGTTTGTCCGCCAGAGCTGGGAACCCGAAGGGGTGCTGCAGCCGTCGCAGCGCGGCTTTGCCCGTACCACGAACGAGCTGTACTTCGGCGATCCGGCCGTGGAATCGTTGCAAATTGGCGGGCCGCTGTCCGTGTTACCCCTCGCCCGCGGGACCGATACGCCGAGCCGCCGACGGATTTTCATGTGCCGGCCAGGGCCCGGAGGATCTGGTGAGCCATGCGCGCGGACGATTCTCTCCGCGCTCGCTCGGCGCGCCTACCGCCGGCCGGTCACTGCCGCTGAGGTTCAAACGCTTCTGGCTTTTTACCGGGAGGGAAAACAGGAAAGTGGCGGCGACTTCGAGGCGGGCATTGAGCGCGGACTGCGCCGGATCCTGGCCGCGCCCAGTTTTGTGTTTCGCGTCGAGCGCGAGCCAGCAACGCTCGCTCCGGGCACGCCGTATCAGCTGAGCGGGCTCGATCTGGCGTCACGGCTCTCGTTCTTCCTGTGGTCCAGCATTCCCGATGACGCGCTGCTCCGCGCCGCCGAAACGGGAGGGCTCGGCAATCCCGACGTGCTCGAGCGACACGTGCGCCGCATGCTCAGGGATTCGCGCTCGCAGGCGCTCGTCGACAACTTCGCCACGCAGTGGCTCAAACTGGGCAGGCTGGCGGGTGTTGTTCCGGATGTCGACGAGTTCCCTGACTTCGACGAGAATCTGCGCGAGGCCATGCAGCAGGAGACGCGGATCTTCGTCGGTACTCAGCTCCGCGAGGATCGCCGCGTGATGGATTTGATCGATGCGGATTACACGTTCGTCAACGAGCGGCTTGCGAAGCACTATGGGATTGCCGACGTGTACGGCAGCCGTTTCCGGCGGGTCCCGTTTGCCGATGGCCGGCGAGGCGGCCTGCTTGGGCAGGCGAGTGTGCTCACCGTGACGTCGTACCCGAACCGTACGTCGCCCGTACTGCGGGGACGCTGGCTGCTGGAGAACATGCTGGGGACGCCGCCGCCTGCGCCGCCGCCGGACGTTCCGGTGCTGAAGGAGAGTGGCGCGGATGGAGAGCGACGCTCAGTGCGCGACCGCCTCGAGGCGCATCGGAAGAATCCCGGCTGCGCCGCGTGCCACGTGCGAATGGATCCCCTGGGATTTTCACTCGAGAACTTCGATGCGCTCGGCCGATGGCGCACGATGAGCGATGGCGCGCCCATCGACGCGTCGGCCGCCCTGCCAGACGGCAGCCGGTTCGAGGGCCTGGCCGGTCTGCGCAGCCTTCTGACAAGCCACCACGAAGACTTTGTCCGGACATTTACCGACCGCATGCTCGCGTATGCGGTTGGTCGCGGGACCGATGCGTTCGACGGGCCCGCGGTGCGGAAGATCGTCCGCGATTCGGCGGCCGACGAGCACCGATGGTCGTCGATTATTCTAGGGATCGTCAGGAGCCGGCCCTTCAGCATGAGTACAACGGCGCCCGCGGCGTCCGGCCAAGCAGCGGAGAGCAGCGCGCACGACTGAGGAGATCAGGGCGAATGATTATCACGAAGAGGGCGATCCCCCGCCGCACCGTGCTACGCGGCATCGGCGCCAGCCTGGCGCTGCCGCTGCTCGACGGCATGATTCCGGCGCTGACGGCGGTCGCGAAGGGAGCCGGCCAGCCGGTCGTCCGCTTCGGCGTGATGTACGCCGTGAACGGAATGGTGATGGAGAACTGGACGCCGCCGCTCGAAGGGGAGGGGTTCGAGTTCACGCCCACGCTCGCCTCTCTGGAGCCGTTTCGGCGCGACGTGTCGGTGCTGACCGGGCTGGCCTGCGTCCCGTCGCCCGGGCGGCCAGGCGGAGCTCATGCGAAGGCCAGCACCCGCTTTCTCACCGACATCTCCCCGCCCACGAGCGAAACCCTGCTCGACGCCGGCGTTTCGATCGATCAGATTCTCGCGCGGGAAACCGGAAAGCAGACTGAGCTCGCGTCCCTCGAACTGGCGATCGAATCTGGAGAGACGGCAGGGGCGTGCGACGTCGGTTTCGCGTGCGCGTACACCAACACGATTTCGTGGCGCAGCGCGAACACGCCGCTTCCCATGGAGAACAATCCGCGCGTGGTCTTCGAACGGCTGTTTGGGGACAGTGGCAGCTCGAACGCGGCTGCGCGGCGCGCCCGGATCCGGCAGGACCGGAGCGTGCTCGACTCGGTGATCCAGGAAGCGGCCGGGCTGAGGGGAACGCTCGGGCCAGCCGACCGAGCCAAGCTGGTCGAGTACCTGGATGCTATCCGCGATGTCGAACGCCGAATTCAGAAGGCTGAGGAGCAGAGCGGCCGCGAGCTGCCGGTAGTCGTCGATCGACCGGCGGGCGTGCCCGACACCTACGACGAGCACGTGAAGTTGATGTGCGATCTGCAAGTGCTCGCGTTTCAGGCCGATCTCACCCGGGTTGCCACGTTCATGCTGGGTCGCGAGTTCAGCGGCGTCACTTATCCGCAAATCGGCGTGCCCGACGCACATCATCCCATCACCCATCACCAGCAAGAGCCCGACAAGATCGCGAAGGTGGCGAAGATCAACGCGTATCACACCACGAAGTTCGCGTATCTCCTCGACCGGCTGCGGGCCGCACCTGACGGCGATGGCACGCTCCTCGATCACGCCATGCTGCTGTACGGCACCGGCATGGGCGACTGCAACGCGCATGATCCCCGCAACATTCCTCTGGTACTGGCCGGCGGAGCGGCTGGACGGCTCAAAGGCGGGCGGCACATTCGGTATGCGAAAGAGACGCCGCTGGCCAATCTCCACCTCACGCTTCTCGACAGCCTGGGCGTGCGCCTCGATCGCATTGGCGACAGTACGGGACCCCTTCGCACCTGAATTGGGTCATTGGGTCATCTGGTCATTGGTTGAATGCGCGTTTTTCGATTCCTGTTCGCATTCGTCGTCGTTGTACTTGTTCCGTCAGCAACGCAGGCGGCCGGCGATCTCCGTCTGATCGACGCGGTGAAAAGCCGGAACGGTGCCGAAGTGCGCGCGCTGCTGCAGCGGCGTGTCGACGTCAACGCGCGCCAGGGCGATGGCGCCACGGCGCTCCACTGGGCCGCCTATAACGATGATGTACCGACGGCGCAGGTGCTGTTGGGGGCCGGCGCGAGTCCGGCGGCCGCTGACGATACCGGGGCGACGCCGCTCTACCTGGCGTGCGCCAATCGCAGCGCCGCCATGGTGCGGGCCCTGCTGGCGGGCGGCGCTGATGCCAACGCAAGACTCCTGAATGGCGAGACCACGCTGATGACGTGCTCGCGCACAGGCGATGTTGATGCCGTGAAGGCGCTGCTGGCGGGCGGCGCCGAGGTCAACCGGAAGGAACCGTTCCACGATCAAACCGCGTTGATGTGGGCGGCTGCTGAACGGCATCCGGCTGTCGTGGCCGCGTTGCTCGAGCGCGGCGCCGAGGTGCGAGCGCGCTCGCGCGTCTACGTGCAGACGGTCACGAGCGAGGTGACCCAGCGCGCCGGCCGGGAACAGCTCAACTACACGGTTCCCAGGGGTGGAAGCACACCGCTCCTCTTCGCCGCACGATCGGGCGATGAAGAGTCAGCTCGACGGCTCCTGGCGGCGGGCGCTGACGTCAACGATGCGCTGCCAAACGGCATGACCGCGCTCGTGGAAGCTGCACACAGCGGTCATCAGAAGGTCGGCATGCTGCTGCTGGAACATGGGGCGGATCCGGATGCGGCAGCGGTCGGCTATACCGCGCTTCATGCGGCGGTGCTGCGAGGCGGTGTCCACCTCGTGAAAGCCCTCTTGTCACATCACGCGAATCCGAGCCTTCAGATCACCAGGGGGACGCCGGTCCGACGCACCAGCCAGGACTACGATCTGCCGGCCACGCTCATCGGCGCGACGCCCTTCCTGCTCGCGGCGAAGTTTCTCGAGATCGAAATCATGGATGTGCTGGCCGCCGGCCACGCGGACACACGTCTGCCGCTCAAGACGGGGGAGACGCCGCTCATGGTTGCAGCCGGCGTAGGCTCGAGTCTGCAGACCGACCGACGCGGGGTCGCGATCATCGACGGCGGCAGGCTCGACGATCCTCGTCGCGTCGCCGATGCCGTGGCGCGAGCGATCGCGCTGGGCAGCGATGTCAACGCGACGAATCAGGCCGGGGACACCGCGCTCCACGGTGCCGCGGCGCTCGGGTACGATCAGGCAATCCCGTTGCTGGTGGACGCAGGCGCACGGCTCGATGTCCGGAACCACCGCGGCTTGACGCCGCTGGCAGCGCTTCTTGCCACGAAGGGCGACACGCCTCCGCGCGCGAGCACGGTGGATCTCCTGCGGAAGCTCGGCGGCCGGTAGCCGGTCACCTGAGCGTCAGCCAGTTGCTTCCCTCCAGAACCCCAGCGCCTGTTGAATCGGACGGTCTGAAAAACTGAACAGGACTGCGTCAAAGTCGACAGCGTGCGCAACTGGGTACCACGACGGCACAACGAAGATGTCGCGCGCGCGCCATTCAAGCGAGTCGCTTCCGATCCGGCTCGTTCCCGAGCCTTCGAGTGCGCAGTACACCGTCGAATCCGTCGAACGATGGGGTGCGCCGCGAAAACCAGAGGGAAGGAGCTGGAGTGCGGCACCGAGCGTGCGCATCAGCTCGCCGCCGGTCACAGGGTCGGTGAACAACAGTCTGAAACCGTGGTAAGGGTTGATGGGCCGGCTTCTCCGGATTTCATCCAGATGGGCGCGGCTTTCTGCGTAGGGGTAGCTGATCCGTGTCGGCGCCGGTCCTTGAATTCCGGGCGAAGGAAGCGGCGGGACAGCAAACCCATCTTCGGCGACACCGTGGTCGGCGAAGCCCGCGTCGAAGGCGTTGACGATCGGAATGTCGAGCCCGTCCATCCAGATCACGGGTACGTCGCCAGGATTGCCGTGAGCGTGAGCGCTCCACGACGGCGTCAGAATGAGATCGCCGAACCTCATCGTCACTCGCTCGTGTCCGACTGAGGTATAGGCGCATTCACCCTCGAGGATCAGCCGGAGCGCAGACGCTGTGTGCCGATGGCCCGGAGCGAATTCGCCAGGCATGATGAGCTGCAGACCGGCGTACAGGCTCTGCGTGATCCGAGAGGCGCCGCGCAGTCCCGGATTCTCCAGCATGAGCACGCGCCGTTCCGCCTCGGCGGCGGTGATGAGTGTGCCCGCCTCCATCAGGAGTGGTCGCATCTCGTCGTATCGCCACAGCGCCGGAACGCTCGCCGGATGCGGTTCGTGAGGAACGATGTCGCCAAGCACGTTCCAGAGCGGCGCC
Organism: uncultured Acidobacteriota bacterium; assembly: GCA_963725105.1. Classification (GTDB taxonomy): domain Bacteria; phylum Acidobacteriota; class Vicinamibacteria; order Vicinamibacterales; family CAVVIG01; genus CAVRXZ01. Next base: position 73,851 of record CAVRXZ010000003.1, on the reverse strand, counting down.
GCATGCTTCGTCGCGAGGCGATCGCCGAACGCGTCGCGCGCCGGTGTTGTGCCAGGTTTGACGTGGAACGATCCGGCGTTAGCCATTAGCCATCAGCGGTGAGCCATAATGTGGCCCGCGTATTTATACCTCACGAGGAGCCGACGAGACTTATGAGTTACCAGAACCTGGAGCAGGCGTTGCAGGCCGCAGGAAACCCGGTCGATATGCTGAGGAATTCCACGATCGGACCGTATGCCTTTCCGGTTGTCCGCGCCGAATACACGAATTGGAGAGACGAACAGCGAGCCTGGCGGGACAGCTGCGCGCTCTTGAACCTGTCCCATCACATGACTGATCTTTACGTCGAAGGCCCGGACGCGCTGCGGCTGTTTTCGGATCTCGGCGTGAACAGCTTCAAGGATTTCAAGCTGAACCAGGCCAAGCAATTCGTGGCGTGCAATCCCAAAGGCTATGTGATCGGGGACGCGATTCTGTTTCCGCTCGCCGAAAACCACTTCAACCTCGTCGGTCGCCCGCCCGCGCATAACTGGGTGCAGTTCCACGCGGAAACAGCCGGGTACAAGGTCACCGTGGAACGCGACGAGCGGTCGTTCGTGAATCAGAGCCATCGAAAGACGTTCAGGTTCCAGATCCAGGGTCCCCACGCTGCTCGGGTCATGCAGAAAGTGACGGGCAAGCCGGTGCCGGACATCCGGTTCTTTCACCTGGATGGGTTCAGGATCGCGGGCCGGGACACTCGCGCGCTCCGTCATGGCATGGTCGGGCAGGCGGGATGGGAAATCTTTGGCCCCTGGGCTGACGGTGACGCAGTCCAGGACGCGATTCTCGAGGCCGGCCAGGAATACGGAATTCGCCAGGTGGGTGCACGGGCGTACCCGACCACTTGCCTCGAGTCGGGTTGGATTCCTTCGCCGCTGCCTGCCGTCTATTCTGACGCCGAGTTGAAAGGATACAGAGAATGGTTGGGCGGGAAGAGCTACGAGGCGACCGCGTCACTTGGCGGCAGCTACGACCTCCCACGACATCACTGACTACTACCTGACTCCTTACGAGCTCGGCTATGGCCCGTTCGTCAAGTTCGATCATGAATTTGTTGGACGCAAAGCCGTCGAACAGATGGCCGGCAATACGAAGCGCCAGAAAGTCACGCTCGCGTGGAACGGCGATGATGTTACCCGTGTGTTTGGCTCGTTGTTCCATGCCGGTGGCGAGATCACCAAATACGTCGACCTGCCCCTGGCCAACTACTCGACGTTGCCCTACGACAAAGTCCTGAAGAACGGCAAGGTGGTCGGGGTATCAACCTACACCGGCTATACCTACAACGAGCGCGCGATGGTGTCGCTGGCGATCCTCGATGTGGATCAGAGCGCCGTCGGCTCGGAGGTGACGCTCGTCTGGGGCGAAGAGCAGGGGGGCTCGAAGAAGCCGACCGTCGAGCGGCACGTACAGGCCGAAATCCGGGCAATCGTCGCACCGACTCCGATCTCCGAGATTGCGCGCGTCGCCTACCGTCCTCGGTGATTCCGATAGAATCGGTCTTCCATGACGACGTGGACGGCTGGCACACAACTTGGCCCCTACGTCCTCGTGGCGCCCGTTGGCGCCGGCGGGATGGGGGAGGTCTGGCAGGCGCGCGATACGCGCCTCGATCGAGTTGTCGCGATCAAGCGCCTGCACGGGGCAGCACATCGCCCGCTTCGAGCAGGAAGCGCGCGCCATTGCCGCCCTCAATCATCCGCACATCTGTCAGTTGCATGACGTCGGTCCCGATTACCTGGTGATGGAGTTTGTCGAGGGGCCGCCACTTCGCGGGCCTTTGCCCGTCGAAGACGTGGTGTCGCTTGGGACTCAGATCGCGGCTGCCGTCGAGGAGGCGCACGCCAAGGGCATCATCCATCGCGATCTGAAGCCCGCGAATATTCTCAGGCGCGCACAGGCGCCAAGGTCCTGGACTTTGGGCTGGCGAAGCTGACGAGCGCACCCGCTGTTGACGCGACGAAGACCGTGGAGGGAACGGTTCTCGGCACAGCCGCCTATATGTCGCCGGAGCAGGCTCAGGGTAAGCCGCTCGACGAACGGTCGGACATCTTCAGCTTCGGCGCGGTTCTGTACGAGATGTTGGCGGGAGGCCCTGCCTTTGGAGGCAATTCCACCGCCGAGATCCTCAGTGCGGTCCTGCGTGACGATCCGCGCCCCCTCGACGCGCCCCCGATCTCTCCCGTATCGTCACCCGGTGCCTGCAGCGGGACCCGGCCAGGCGGTTCCAGGGCATGACTGAGGTGAAGCAGGCGTTGGAGCAGCTGCGACTTAAGAGTGCGGACGCCGAGCCCTCCATTGCCGTCCTGCCGTTCGCCGACATGAGCCCCGGCAAGGATCACGAGTGGTTCAGCGACGGCATTGCCGAAGAGATCATCAACCTCCTTGCGCACATTCCGGGGCTGAAGGTGATCGCTCGCACCTCCGCGTTCGCGTTCAAGGGTCAGCAGCAGGATATCCGGCGCATCGCGGAGACACTCGGCGTGGAGCACGTGCTCGAAGGCAGCGTGCGAAAAGCCGGCAATCGTGTACGGGTGACGGCGCAGTTGATCGCGGCTGCCGACGGTCGCCACCTGTGGTCCGAACGCTACGACCGCAACATGGAAGACGTCTTTGCGGTCCAGGACGACATCGCTGCGGCTATCGCGAAGGTCCTGCATGCCACGCTCGTGGGGACCACTGTCGCACCAAGAAGTTACACACCCAGCCTTCCTGCGTATGAGGCTGTGCTGAGGGCCCGGCACTTCATGAGCAAGATGACTCCCGATGCGATGGCTCGCGCCCTGGAGCTCTACGAGCAGGCCATTGCCATGGAGCCGGGATACGCCCTGCCTCATTTCGAGCTGGGCTGGTACTGGCACATGCTGGCATTTTTCGGCCTGAAGCCGGCACGGCTGGCGATGCCGTTAGCCCGAGAGGCGGCGCTGCGGGCCCTGGCGATTGATCCATCACTACTAGATGCGCACGCCGTGATCGCAACCGTCGCCGCGGTCTACGATTACGACTGGAACGAAGCGGAGCGCCAGTTTCGCCTGATGCAGTCTCAGCCTCTAATCTCGCCGGGGGCGCGCGTCTGGCACAGCTCGTATCTCTCCCTTGTTGGCCGGATACAAGAGGCCGTGGCGGAAGCCGAAGGGGCTGTGGTGGCAGATCCACTGAATCTGCTGCCTCGAGTGGGCCTCGGTGTTGGTCTCTGGTACAGCGGCAGAGTGGACGACGCGATGGACGAGTGCAGGCGTGTCCTCGAGCTCGACGAGCGTCAGTACGTGGCCCGCTACAATCTCGGCATGATGCACTACGGGAAGGGCGAACTGGTCCAGGCGATTGCGATGGAGGAGGACGCCTGCGCCGTCGCGCCGTGGAATCCTGTCGCACGAGGGGCGCTGGCGGGATTGCTTCGGCGCTCGGGTGATGCGCGTCGCGCCGACGACGAACTGAAGAAGCTTGGCGATGGGAGCCTCTATCACACCGAGATCGGACTCATGTTCTATCATCTGATCTGCGTGCAGATCGATCAGGCGGCGGACTGGGCTGCGAAGGCGATCGAATTGCGCGAGCCCGGGTTGTTGGTGCTGCTGGGACAACCGGTGGCGAAAGCGCTGCGGTCGAGCGCGCGCTGGCCAGAGCTGGCGCGCATGATGAACCTGCCTGTGTCAGCGGCGTGATCAAGGAGAACGAATCGGATGGCCTACATCTTTCATCAGGATCAGTTGCCGCGGCTTGTCTCGGAAGTGCCCGGCCGCGAGCGGACGTTCTTCGTAAACAAGGAACTCGCGCACATCGACGACATGCTGGCGGGCGTGATGCGCTACGTGAAAGGCGCCTCGTCGCCGTACCACTATCACGAGGTCTGTGAGCATTTCTATTTCATCATCGAGGGCACCGGCACCGTCGAGACCGAAGAGGGCGTCCGCAACGTCGGGCCCGGCACGATGGTGTTCATCCCGCCTGAGACGAAACATCGACTGCGCTCGATCGAGCCGCTCTTCTATTTCGAATTCCAGGCGCCGAACAGGTTCAAGACTCACATTCTCGACGGGACTGATGCCGATCTGCGCTGGGAACGGATCGACGGGTCGGTGTGGGTTCAGAGCTAGAAGGGCGGGGAGCGCCCGCGGCCCGAGCGAGGCGCGAAAGGCGCCGAGTGAGAGCGAGTGGGGGTGGGGCCCCGCGAGCGTTGAAGGAAGTGGGCAGGAAGGGCAAAGGGCACAGGGCATGGCGAATACATACATCGACACGAATGTGCTCCCGAGAATGAAGACGCCCGGGAGCGGTGAGGTCACAGAGATCCTGAACCAGGATCTCTGTGGTGCGAAGAACGTGCTGGGCACTCTGCGATGGCTAAAGAGCGGTGATCGCCTGGACCTGCGTTCAGATGCGAACGTGAACCAGCTTGTCTATCTGATGGACGGCGACGGCACGATCACGCTGAGCGGCCAGAACCACGAAGTCGGCAAGGGCGCTGGAATCTACCTCGGACCTTCTGAATCGGCGAGCATCGCCCAGCGGGGGTCTGCGCCGCTGAAGCTGTTTCACCTTATCGTCCCCAGGAACGCGAAATAGACCTGACGAACGACCAATGACCAACGACCAACGACGATCGAAATGGCCCGCCGTTCTCCTCGTGCTGTCGACATTCGTCGTTGGGTCGGCTCAGCAGCAGGCTCCCACCGGCGGACGCGGTCGCGGCGGATTCCAACAGATCGGGGTGCCCGTCGCGCCGCTGGGCGACGGTCCCTTCATTGTCGACACCGCAGAGCAGCACAAGACCCGGGTCGTTGTCATGACGAAGGCCTTGTCGCACCCGTGGAGCATCGCCTTCCTGCCGGACGGCGGTATGCTCGTGACGGAACGCGCCGGTCGCCTGCGGATTATCCGTAACGGCGTCCTCGACCCGCTGCCGATCGCAGGCCTGCCGACCATCCACGCTCGCGTCCTCGCTGGCCTGATGGACATCGTCCTGCATCCCCGATTTGCGGAGAACAAACTGCTGTACCTCGCGTACTCGAAGCCAGGCGAGAAGGGCGCGACGACCGCCGTGGCTCGCGCGCGCTGGGACGGCAGCTCGCTGGCGGATGTGAAGGATGTCTTTATAGCTGATGCCTGGCTCTCGGGTACGGGACCTGCCGACGCGAGCTTCGGCTGTCGGATCGCATTCGGCCGCGACGGCATGATGTACGTGGCGCTTGGCGACCGCAACACGCCTCAGGGTGGACAGAATCCCGGCGATCACCTCGGCAAGATCGTTCGTTTACGTGACGACGGCACGGTGCCGCGAGACAATCCGTTTGTCAGCCGCGCAGGCTACAGGCCGGAGATCTACACGATGGGTCACCGCAACAAGCTTGGCCTGACGGTTCACCCGATGACCGGCGACATCTGGGAGAGCGAGAACGGGCCCGAACGGCGGCGACGAGGTCAACATCCTCCAGGCGGGCAAGAACTACGGTTGGCCGGTCGTCAGCTTCGGCCGGTTCTACCTGGGGCCGCGCGTCAATCCGAAGATGTCCGAGGAAGGGGCATGGAGCAGCCGCTCGTGTTCTGGGTGCCGGCGATCGCGACCTCAGGCATTGACCTTCTACACCGGCGACGCTTCCCCAACTGGAAGAACAATCTGTTCGCCGGCGGTATGCGGCAGGGCGAAGTGCCCGGCTCCGGACACCTCGAGCGGATTGACTTCAACGACAAGTGGGAAGAGCTCCACCGCGAGTCGATGCTGCGCGAGCTGCAGCAGCGCATTCGCGACGTCCGGCAGGGGCCGGATGGATTCCTCTACGTGCTGACCGCCGAAACCGACGGCGTGCTGATGCGGCTCGAGCCGGCGCCGATGCCGCCCCTCCGGCCGGCCGCGGCCGGGGCGGCCAGTAGCATACGATGGCTCCACCATTTCGGGCGGAACACGTCGGCAGCCTGCTTCGCCCGGAAACGCTGCTCCGGGCGCGGGCCGCCGCCGAAGGCGATCAGTATCGCCAGGCGACCGGGCCTCTTCACTTCGACGCAGCTCGCGAGCAATCGAAGACGAGGCCATCCGCGACGTGGTGCGCCTGCAGGAGGATGTCGGCCTCGAGGTCGTCACCGACGGCGAGTTCCGCCGCCGCTCCTGGTTTCAGGACTTTCGTGCTGTCGCTGTCCGGCACCGACATCACCTTCGTCGATTCGGCGGTGTCGGCGGCGTTGCCGTTCCAGGACGACCAGACCATCGACAAGCTGCCCGGCCACATCGTCCGCGTGCAAGAGCAGGCTGACGCGCGAGACAGGGGCATCTTCACCGAGCATTTCAAGTTCCTGCAGGCGCTGACGAAGCGGACGCCGAAGATCAGCCTGCCGTCGCCGAGCATGCTGCATTTCTGGGGCGGTCGGGCGGCGATCGACGCGACGGTCTATCCGGATCGGCGCGAGTTCTGGGACGACGCGGTCAAGATCTGGGTCGCGGAGATCGAGGATCTCCACGCGCTCGGCTGCCGCTACGTGCAGATCGACGACGTGACGTTTCCGCTGATCTGCGATCCGAACGGTCAGGAGGCGCTGCGGCAGCGCGGCGACGATCCGCAGCAGATCCTCGACACCTACGCCGGCGTCCTGAGCCGGATTGCGGCCGGCGCGCCCAAGGACGTCACCATCGGCATGCACATGTGCCGCGGCAACAACCGCGGCAAATGGATGGGCAGCGGCGGCTACGAGTACGTCAGCGAGGTCGTGTTCCGCAAGGTCGGCATCAGCAACTTCTTCATGGAGTACGACACCGAGCGCGCCGGCGACTTTCGAGCCGCTGCGACACGTGCCGAAGGGCAAGCACGTCGATCCTCGGTCTGGTGTCGTCGAAGACCCCGGTGCTCGAGTCGCGCGACCGTCTGAAGCGCCGGATCGACGAGGCGGCGAAGTACCTGCCGCTCGATCAGCTGTGTCTGAGCCCGCAGTGCGGGTTCGCCAGCAACTTCATGGGCAACCCGTTGACCGTCGACGACGAGCGGCGGAAGCTCGAGCTGGTCGTCGAGACGGCGCGCGAAGTGTGGGGATGATCGCGAGATGCGGACACGAGAGCTATGGAGCTGTACCGTACTTGCTGGCAGCGTCCTAGGATAGGAGCCGACATGGAACTGCAATCGCTCGGCTACATCGGCATTCGCGCCCGCGACGTCGACGACTGGGCCGACTTCGGCGCGAAGTTCCTCGGCATGCAGCTCGTCGATCGAAGCCGGTCGACGCTGACGTTCCGGATGGACGATCGCCGCCAGCGCGTGGTGGTCCACGCCGACGGCGGCGAGGGCGCGGCGTTTCTTGGCTGGGAAGTGGCCGACGGCGCAGGCGCTCGATGCGCTCGGCGGCCCGTCTCGAAGCGGCCGCGTGTCGGCGTGCAGCGGCATGGCCGGCGGCGCGTTGCCGACGAGCGTCGCGTCAAGGAGATCATCCGCTTCGAGGATCCGGCGGGCAACGTGCTCGAAGCGTTCCACGGCGCCGAAGTCGCGCTCGGATCCGTTCCGCCCCGGCCGCGCCATCTCCGGCTTTCGCACCGGTCCGCTCGGCATGGGTCACGTCGTGATGAACGTCGAGCGCGATCGATCGCGTGCTGCCGTTCTATCGGGACCTGCTCGGCTTCCGGCTGAGCGACTACACGCTGCGGCCGTTCAAGGCGTACTTCCTCCACCTCAATCCCCGTCATCACAGCTTCGCGATGATCGAAACCGGTCACAACAGCGTGCACCACATGATGGTCGAGCTGTTCATGCTCGACGATGTCGGGCAGGCCTACGACCTCGCGCTCGGCGAGGACGGCCGCATCGCGACGACGCTCGGGCGGCACTCGAACGATTTCATGACGTCGTTCTATGCGCGCACGCCGTCCGGGTTCTTCGTCGAATACGGCTGGGGCGGCCGCTCGATCGATCCGGCGACGCATTACGCCCGTCGAGATGACCTGCGGTCCGAGCCTGTGGGGCCACGATCGCGACTGGCTGACGCCGGAAGGTCGGGCCGAGGCGCGCGAGCTGCGGCTGCACGCGGCGGCCGACGGCCTGCGCGAGCCGGTGCAGGTCATCGACGGCAACTACACGCTCGCGCCCGGCACGTGCGCGTGGTGGGACGCGCTCAAGAAAACACAGGCTGATGGCAAATGGCTGATGGCTGATGGACCCGCGACCCACGACCGACGACTACGACCAACGACCAACGACCGCGACCATGCCCATTCGGCGTCGCCGACGTCATCGACCGCGCGAGGGTGGGACGGCTGCAGATCAGCCTGTTCGTCTCTGTGCGCGGCCTGCCTGATCCTGGACGGCTTCGACGTGCAGGTCGTCGGCTACGTCGCGCCTGCGATCTTCGCAGGAGTGGGGCGTTCCACGTCGGCGCTCGGCAACGTGCTGGCGGCCGGCAACTTCGGCGTCCTGGTCGGCTCGCTGGTGTTCACGATGGTCGCCGACAAGATCGGCCGCCGTCCGGTGCTGCTCGTCGCGACGGTGTTCTTTTCGCTGCTGACCTCCTGACCGCGCGCGTCACGTCCGTCGAGCGAGCTGATCGCTCGTCCGCTTCATCGCCGGGATCGGTCTCGGCTGCATCATTCCGAACGCGACCGCGCTCATCGGCGAGTACAGCCCGCAGCGGCTGCGCGTCACGTTCATGGCGTGCATCTCGGTCGGGTTCACGGCCGGCGGCGCCATGGCGGGCTTCGTGTCCGCCTGGCTGATTCCGGCGTTCGGCTGGCGATCCGTGTTCTACTTCGGCGGCGTGACTCCGCTCGTGATCGCCGTCCTCATGTTCGTCTGGCTGCCCGAAGTCGCTGCAGTTCCTCGTCGCTGCGGCGCAGAAGCCGCGACAAGGTCGGCGGCTGGCTGCGGCGAATCGATCCGACGCGTCCAGGTCGGTCCCGACACGCAGTACGTGCTGCGCGAAGAAGAACAGGGCCGGCGTGCCGGCGTTGCATCTGTTCCGCGAGGGTCGCGCGCCGGCGACCATCCTGTTGTGGGTGATCAACTTCATGAACATCTACAACCTGTATCTGCTGTCCGGCTGGCTGCCGACGATGGTCGCAGGCAGCTCGGATATTCCGCACAGACCGGCGTGCTCGTCGGCACGACGCTGCAGGTCGGCGGGCACGCTCGGGACGTTCTGGCTGACATGGTTGATCGGCCAAGCTGGGATTCATTCCCGTGCTGACGACCTGCTTTGCTCGTGGCGTGCGCCAGCATCGCGCTGATCGGCCAGCCGGGTCTTGCCCTGTGGATGCTGTTCGTCGTGGTGTTCGTCGCCGGATCGTGCGTCGTCGGCGGGCAGCCGACGGTGAACTCGATGTCGGCGATCTACTACCCGACCTACCTGCGATCGACCGGCATCGGCTGGGGGCTGGGTGATCGGCCGCGCCGGCGGCGATCGTCGGGCCGTGGCTGGTGGGCTACTTTCTCAGTCTGGACTGGTCGGTGCAGGACATTTTTCTTGCGGCCGCGATTCCCGCGCTTATCTCGGCGGTGGCTGCATTTTCATTGCGAGGTGTGATGAAGTCGGGTCCGGTTGCGGCTCCGGCCGTTGTGGCTCATTGATCGTCAGCCACTTTCCCCTCCACGGACTGCACTCGGTCGCGGAAGTCCTCTTTCCAGCCTTCGGAAAATGCCGCGACCTGGCCGACGCGCCGCATCATCGCCAAATCATCGTCGTCATAAGACTCGGCTAGATACAGACGCACGATGGTCGCGATGGACACACCATTCGAATCCCGAGCCTTCAGAGCGATTTCGTCACCGGCGCCAACCTCTCCCTCCCGTATGACCGCGAGATAGAAGCCCGTCCGGCCGCTCGCAAGGAAACGCTTGACCATATCGTCAGACTGAAACCGCACGCCGAGCTTGTAGCAGGGGAGCCGAGGTTGGGTGACGGTGACCAGTGCGGAGCCAATCGAGAACTCGTCGCCTACCTGCACGCCGTCCTCCATCATGCCCTCGGTGGTGAGATTCTCGCCGAAGACGCCCAGGGGCAGATCTCGATCGCCCAATTGCGCCTTCCAGTACGCGTAGTGCTCGATCGGATAGCAATACACGGCCTTGGATACGCCGCCGTGCACGCTCAAGTCCGACTGACCATCGCCGTCCAGATTGAGGGTCCGCAGAGCAACCCGGCCCTGAACCGGCTGCTTATAGATCGACGTCTTGACGGTTCTGTCGTGCCACACGACGAGGCGAGGGAGGCCGACATTGACCGAGAGCAGCTTCAAGCGGGCTGCGCTCTATCTGGTCCGGTCCTCGGCGCGCGCCGCGGTCAGGATGTTGCTCAGCCCGTAGTTGCCCTCGTGACAGGCGTACTCGAACACCGGCTGAGTCTCGTCCTTCGTCAAGTTCATCGCAAACGTCCACGGTCTGGTCCACGTCCGCGCATCGTCGAGCGTCACTGACCACTCGACGCTGTTCGGCCCGACCGGCTTGAAACGCTCGACGATCCGCAGCTCCTGGCTGGCGCCGCGGTCGGGCGAACCGTATCCGACGATGTCGGCCGATTCCCGGCCATTCAAGTTGGTGGTTTCGACGACGAGCGTGTTGCCTTCCCAGCGTCCGCGTGCATCGCCCACGTAGAGGCGGACGTCCTTGCCCACATGGTGACGGCCATCGAGTGGCACGACACGCGTCTCGTGGATCATTTCGTAGCGAATCGCGACGTAGCCAGGGCCCTGGACGATCTGATACGAATTGCCGTAGATGCCCGGCATCATCGAGCCGGGCACGCCGCGCGTGATGCAGCGGTCGTAGAGACTGCGGTCCTCGGCTGAATCAGACTCACCGCGCCCGCTGCGCGCGTTTACAAGAGCGTCCGCCCGCTTTTGGGCGTCGGGCGTCAGCGGCGGGATCTTTCCGTCGGCCGGATCGACGATCAGCCACGGCCGGCTGTTCTTCGCGGTGTAGTACTCGTACCAGTGAACGGGCCCGGCTCCGGTTTCGCCGCCGATGTCGGTGCAGCCTTGACACCCTGCTCATGGCGCTGCTGGTTCAGCTCGGCCAGCTGTGCCGGCGACACCTCGCTGGCCGTCTTGCCCGCGAACTGATCCGGTCGCTCCAGCGGGATGCCGTTCTCGTCCGGTTCGTGAAACTGCCCTGCAGATCGGGGTCGCCCCAGGGCGTACGCGCCGGCGTGTATGGTCGCGCGGGTCTGCGAAGTCTGCGCCTGGGACCGGAGCGGTTGCCAGCGCCACCACGAATCCGAGCAGCGGCCGCCGCGGCCCTGGATACGGAGGTGTTCGTTGGTCATGAGGCAACATTCTCCTGTTCGGCGCTCTACTCTACCGCCAATTGACGCCCTGATTCGGCTTGAGTTAGCATCCTTCGGTTTCGGAGCAAGCTCCAGCCTGCCACCGGCTGGCAACGACACTCCACACTAATCGATTTGAGGACACATGGCCACGAAGATCGTCGACACCATTCTTCCCACCACGATGGTCGGTTCGTATCCCCGGCCGCACTGGTTCAAGCACCAGCTGCTCGGTCGTGACGTTCGGGTCGCGTTCAAGGAAGTTCAGCACGAAGAAGCGTACGACGATGCGGTCGGCGACGGTGATCCGCGACCAGGAAGAAGCGGGTCTCGACATCGTCACCGACGGCAACATGTGGTACGACGACTACGTCGGCGTCATCGGCTCGTTCTGCTGGTACATGTACGAGCGGATCGGCGGCTTCGAGCACGCGCGGGAACTGCATCCCTCGTACGCCGGCGCGCCCCCGAGCCAGGGCAAGGCCATCATGGACGACTGGGGCGGCGTCATCAACAGCGGCCCGGTGACCCGCGGCCCGATCCGGCTGGCCGATCTCTACAAGGTGGCGAAACGGCACGCGAACGTTCCCGTCAAGGTGTCGGTGGGCGCCGGCCCCGCCAACCTCGCCTGGCACGTCTACTTCAAGCACTACAAGAACCCTGAAGAACTGAGCCGTGCGCTCGCGCCGATCTTCAACGCCGAGATGAAGGAACTCGTGGAAGCGGGCGCCAACTACCTGCAGTTCGAAGACCTGGGGGCCTGGCTGCCGCTCTTCACCAATAACAAGGACGACTACAAGTGGATTCGCGAAGTCGTCGAGCAGTGCTGCGACGGCGTGAACGCGAAGATCGGCTGGCACTTCTGCTTCGGCAACGCGTGGGGCAACGACATTCTCAGCGCCAACTACCCCGAAGGCTACCAGACGGTCCTCCCGTATTTCTTCGGCACCGCGGGCATCGACGAATTCGTGCTCGACTACGCGAACCGCGACATGGCGGGCATCGAGTTCCTGAAGAACCTGCCGAAGAACCAGAGCGCCCAGATTGGCGTGCTCGACATTCGCACGAACGCCATCGAGTCGCCCGAAACCATCGCGAAGCGCATCAGGAAGGCCGTCGCCGTCGTCCCGCCGGACCGCCTGACGCTCAGCACGGACTGCGGGATGAAACCGCTGGCTCGGATGGTCGCGAAGATGAAGCTGCGATCGCTTACCGAGGGAGCGGCAATCGTGCGGAAGGAAGTCAAGGCCTAACGCCTGTCTCGAGTCGTTGGGCGTTAGTCGTCAGTCGTTTGTTGGGAGTGGAGAGAGGACATTATGGCCGACAAGAAGATCATCGCAGTTGTAGGTTCGACGGGCGTGCAGGGTGGCGGGCTGTGCCGAGCGATTCTCGCCGATACCTCCGGGGGCTTTGCCTGTCGCGCGATCACCCGTGATCCGGGCAAGGACAAAGCGAAGGCACTGGCCGCCGCGGGCGCCGAAGTCGTCAGCGCCAATCTCGACGATGTCGAGAGCCTGAAGAAGGCATTCGCCGGAGCCTACGGTGTGTACGGCGTCACGAATTTCTGGGAGCACTTCTCGGCGGACAAGGAAAAGGTGCAGGCCAAGAACATCGCGGACGCGGCGCGGGCTGCGGGCGTGAAGCACGTGATCTGGTCGACGCTCGAAGACACCCGCAAATTCATGGCGCCGGGCGACAAGCGGATGCCGATGCTCCAGGAGAAGTACCGGGTGCCGCACTTCGACGCGAAGGATGAAGCGAATGCCTACTTCGCAGGTCTGCCCGTCACCTACCTGGTGACGTCGTTCTACTGGGACAACCTGTTCATGTTCGGCCTGGCCCCAAAGAAGGGCGCCGACGGCGTGTACAGCTGGACGTTCCCGATGGGAACCGCCAAGCTGGCCGGGATTGCCGGCGAGGACATCGGCAAGTCTGCGTTCGGCATTTTCAAGGCCGGCTCGCAATACATCGGCAAGAAGGTCGGTATCGCAGGCGACTTCCTTTCGATTGACGAGATGGGCGCAAAGCTCGCCAAGGGTCTCGGCATCTCGTCGGTCAAGTACAACGCGGTGGAAGGCGACACCTATCGCGGCTTCGGATTCCCCGGCGCCGATGAAATGGGAAACATGTTCCAGGCTGACCGGGACTTCGAAAAGGAAATGGTGGCGAACCGGAGCCTCGACGTGACGCGCTCGCTCAATCCGGCGCTGCAGGACTTTGACCAGTTCATCGCCAAGAACAAGAGTGCGATTCTAGCGGCGACTGCCAGCTGACACTTGTGAATGGCTGATGGCAGAGGGCAAATGGCTGAACTTGCTTTGGCCGTTAGCCAGTCAGCCATCAGCCATCAGCCATTCACATCTCCTCCACCCGCACCTCACTTCTTGATGGGCACGGCCTGCCTGGGTGGCGGTGCGGCGCTCCGTACGTTGTTCTTGATCGGCGGAAGCGTCCGCAGGTAAGCGTAGAGCGCCTTGATGTCGTCGTCGCTCATCGCCCTGTAGAGCGCCCACGGCATCGGGGGCAGCAGAATCCTCTCCCTCCGGTTTCTTGCCCGTTCGGAGTGTCTTGAGGAACGACGCCTCGGTATACCGCGTTCCTATGCCGGTTTCCGGATCGGGCGTCAGGTTTGCTCCATAGCTCACTCCCCACGGTCCAGCCCACGCGGTCAGGTCCAGCGAGGCGTGGATTTCGTTGGCGCCCTGAGACGGCGCGAAGGTCGTCTGCGGTCGTCCGGAGAACGGCCGTTTGGGGTCCGGCGTCATTTGCGCGTCGATCTTGGGGGAGTGGCAGTCGTTGCACGCCCCGATGGTTGCCAGATACTTGCCGCGCTCGAGCTTCCGTGCGTCGGCCGAGCGCGCCGCGCCGCCAGAGGGGCTCTGAGTTCCCGCGGTTGAGGACGATTGCGCCCTCAGGCCGGGCGTGCCGATGGCGGCGGCAGCGAGCAGACCGGCAACGCACACACGCTTACTTCTGGTCATGAGAGAGGTCTCCAGCTCGGTCTAATGGGTTGTTCGGTGAAGGCGAGAAGCCGCGACAAGAATTCTAAAGGGTCGCGCGCCGGGGTTCAAGGGACCTGAAGTAGACTAAAAGGTCGCGTGGCGCCGCCGTGCCGCGCTGGATGTCTGCAGAATCCATGGCGAATCTCGGATACGTCGGTCTGGGAGCGATGGGCGGTCTGATGGCCGAGCGCCTCATGACCAAGGGCCACACCGTCACCGGCTACAACCGGACGAAGTCGAAGGCGCAATGGCTGATCGACACGGGCATGCAGTGGGCCGACTCGCCGCGCGCGGTGGCGTCCACGGCCGATGTGACGTTCGTCATGGTCACCAATTCCGCGGCGCTCGAAGCCGTCGCGAGCGGACCGGACGGCCTGCTGGCCGGCCTCGGACCTGGGAAGCTGCTCATCGACATGAGCACCGTCAGTCCGGCGGCGAGCCGCGCGCTGGCGGCGCAGGTTCGCAGCGAAGGGCGCCGAGATGGTCGACGCGCCGGTGTCCGGCAGCGTCATCACCCTGCAACAGGGCAAGCTGTCGGTGATGGTCGGCGGTGAGCGCGCGACGTTCGAGCGGGTCAAGCCGCTGCTGGACGACCTCGGCCCGCAAGTCACGCACGTCGGGCCCAACGGGCTCGCGCTGTCGATGAAGATCGCCATCGAACCTGAGCCTCGCGGTCCAGATGCTGGCGTTTTCCGAAGGCGTGCTGCTGGCCGAGAAGAGCGGCATCCCGCGGGAGATCGCGGTCGACGTCCTGACCCACAGCGTCATCGGCTCCCCGATGGTGCAGTACCGCGGCCCGTTCGTCCTCAAGATGCCCGACGAGGCGTGGTTCGACGTCAACATGATGCAGAAGGACATGCTGCTGGCCCTGGAGATGGGGCGGCAGCTCGACGTCCCGCTGCCGACCACCGCCGTCACCAACGAGATGCTGACCGCCGCGCGGGCATGGGGCTCGTGCAGAAGGATTTTGCGATCGTCTTCGACGTGCTGGCCCGCATGGCAGGAGTCAAGACATGAGTGTGGCCGCCGAAAGGAACCCGCCGCGAAGAGCGTCGACATTGGCCGCGACCGCCTGCTGCACATGTACAAGCAGATGGTCGCGATTCGCCTGTTCGAGGAGCGCGTCAACGATCTCTACACCCGCGCCCTGATGCCGGGCCTCGCCCATCTCTACATCGGCGAAGAGGCGATCGCCGTCGGCGTGTGCGAGGCGCTGAACAGGACCGACTACATCACCAGCACGCATCGCGGTCACGGCCACTGTCTGGCGAAGGGCGCCTCGCCGGATCGGATGTTTGCCGAGCTCCTCGGCAAGGAGGCCGGGTACTGCAAGGGCAAGGGCGGGTCGATGCACATCGCCGATCCCGCGACCGGCAATCTCGGCGCGAACGCCATTGTCGGCGGCAGCGCTGGAATCGCGACGGGCGCTGCGTTTTCAGCCAAGCATCTGAAGACCGGTCAGGTGGCGGTCTGCTTCTTCGGCGAAGGCGCTCTGGGACAGGGCCTGCTCTACGAGGAGTTGAACCTCGCGCAGCTCTGGAAGCTGCCGGTCATCTTCGTGTGCGAAAACAACGGCTACAACGAATACACGCACTTTTCGGAATCGACAGCCGGCGATGTCTGCGACCGCGCCGCCGCCTTTGGTGTCGCCAACGAGACGATCGACGGCCAGAACGTCCGTGACGTCTTCACCGTCGCTTCACGCTACATCGAGCGAGCACGGAAAGGCGACGGCCCGGCGTTCCTGGAATGCAAGACCTACCGGTATCACGGACATCACGTCGGTGACATCGCCCGCGCCTACTACCGGCCCAAGGCTGAAGAAGAAGAGTGGGTCACGACGCGCGATCCCATTTCGCTCCATGGCGAGTGGCTGATGACCAACGGGGTCGCCGACCGCAGTGCCCTCGATGCGATTCAGGCCGAGCTCGTGAAGGAGATGGATGCAGCCGTCGAGTTTGCCGTGAACACGCCGTATCCCGATCCCAACAAGGTCGACCAGGACATCTATGTCTAGCGTAGCCACGGCAGAACGGGTGATTTCGTTCGGCGACGCGATCCGAGAGGCGATCGCCGAGGAGATGCGGCGCGATCCGACCGTCGTCCTCATGGGCGAGGACGTCGCCGAGGCGGGCACCACGTTCAAGGTACTCATGGGCCTTGTCGACGAGTTCGGCAAGGATCGCATCATCGACACGCCGATCTCCGAGGCCGGCTTCACCGGAATCGGCGTCGGCGCCGCCATGACGGGTATGCGGCCGATCGTCGACATCATGTTCGGCGACTTCCTGGCGATCATCATGGACCAGATCGTGAACCAGGCGGCCAAGATCCACTACATGTCGGGCGGCAAGTGGAAGGTGCCGATGGTGATTCGCTGCACGATGGGTGCGACGCGGCGCTCGGCCGCGCAGCACTCGCAATCGCTGCACGCGTGGGCCGAGCCATATCCCGGGCCTGAAGGTCGTGGTGCCGTCGACGCCGTACGACGCCAAGGGCCTGTTCAAGGCGGCGATCCGCGACGACAACCCGGTCGTCATCTTCGAGCACAAGATCAGCTATCGGAAGGTGAAGGGTCACGTCCCCGAGGAGGACTACGTCATTCCGCTCGGCGTGGCCGACGTGAAGCGGGAAGGACGCGACATCACGATCATCGCGACGAGCAGCATGGTGCAGGTTGCGCTCGGCGCGGCCGAGAAGCTGCAGGACGTCGGGCGTCAGCGCCGAAGTCGTCGATCCGCGAACGACCTGGCCGCTCGACGAAGAGACGCTGATCGAGTCGGTCAAGAAGACGTCGCGCTGCATCGTGATGGACGAAGGGTACGGGCGCTACGGCGTGGCAGCGGAACTCGCCGCGGTCGTGGCCAAGGGCGCGTTCTACAATCTGGACGCGCCGGTGACGCGCCTCGGCGCGATGCACGTGCCGATTCCGTTTTCGCCGCCGCTCGAAGACGTGACGGTGCCGACCGAGGCGCAGGTAGTCGAGCTGGCGCTGAAGATGTGCGGGCGAGGATGAGATTCCTGGATTCGAGAGAGTGGAGGCTGTTGTGGCGATAAGAACCTACGGAACGATGGCGGTCGACTGGGAGCAGCGGATCGATTTCGATCGGCTGCGCCGCGAGCGCCTGGCCCGGGTCAAGGACATGCTGGCCAAGTCGGAGATGGGCGCGCTGCTCTGCTTCGACATGAACAACGTGCGGTACATCACCGCCACGCACATCGGCACGTGGGCGCAGGACAAGATCAGCCGGTTCACGCTGCTGCCGCAGAAGGACGAGCCGATCCTCTGGGACTTCGGATCGGCCGCCAGGCATCATCAGCTCAACTGTCCATGGCTCGGCGAGCGGTCGCGCGCCGGCATCCCGCTGATGCGCGGCGCGATGTCGCCCGAGATGGGCCGCGCCGAGGACGTCGCGAAGAAGATCAAGGTCGAGCTCGAGAAGCGGGGACTGCACAAGGAGCCGGTCGGCGTGGACGTCGTCGAGCTGCCGGTCCTGTTCGCGCTGCAGAAGGAAGGGCTCACGATCGTCGACGGCCAGCAGCTGATGTCGAACGCGCGCGAGATCAAGACGCAGGACGAGATCTCGCTGCTGACGCACTCGGCCGGCATGGTCGACGCCGCCTACCACGAGCTGTACCTGGCGATGAAGCCCGGCATGCGCGAGAACGAGGCCGTCGGCCTGGTCGCCAAGGTGCTCTACGACCTCGGTTCCGAGTACGTCGAAGGCGTCAACGCAATCTCGGGCGAGCGCTGCAGCCCGCACCCGCACGTGTTCTCCGACCGGATGCTGCGGCCCGGCGATCCGGTGTACTACGACGTCCTCCATTCGTACATGGGGTACCGGACCTGCTACTACCGCTGCTTTGCCATCGGGTCGGCGTCGCATGCGCTGAACGACGCGTACAAGCGTTGCCGCGACTACCTCGACGCGGCCATCGAGCTGGTCCGGCCTGGCCGGACCACGGCCGAGATCGCGGCCGTCTGGCCGAAGGCGCAGGAGTTCGGTTTCCCGAACGAGGAAGCGGCGTTTGCGCTGCAGATGGGCCACGGCATCGGCCTGGCCATCTGGGAGAAGCCGATGATCAGCCGGCTGGTCTCGCTCGAGCATCCGCACGAGATCAAGCCCGGCATGGTGTTCGCGCTCGAAACCTTCTGGCCCTCGAACGACGGCTGGAGCGCCGCGCGCATCGAGGAAGAAGTCGTCGTCACGCCGACCGGCCACGAGGTCATCACCCGCTTCCCGGCCGAGGAGCTGCTCGTCGCGGGCGCGCCGTACGTCACCGTCAACGGGCCGCTGCCGACGACGCGCGAGCTCGAGGCGCCGCCGAACGAGGAGGTCGTCGAGATGATCGCCGCGAGCGCGCAATCAGAAGGTGTCGGCGCGCGCTGAGCCAACTGCAAATCGGCAATCGTAGAATCGTAGAACTCGTAGATTCCGTACAACGACCCCTATGGCCGTCAGCGTCGTGATGCCCGCGCTCGAAATGGCCCAGGAAACCGGCAAGCTGGTGTCCTGGAAGAAGAAGGAAGGCGAGCAGGTCGCCAAGGGCGAGATGCTCCTCGAGGTCGAGACCGACAAGGCGGTCGTCGAAATCGAGGCGCAGGCGGACGGAATTCTCGGCGGCGTGACCGCGAAGGTCGGCGACGTCGTGCCGGTCGGGCAGACCATCGCGTGGCTGCTGCAGCCGGGCGAAGCAGCCGCCGGCGGCGACCGCGCCGACGCAGACCGGACGCACGATGGACAAGGCGCAGTCAGTCGCCGGCGGCGGCTGCTGCTTCGGCGACACGCCGACCGCTCCGTCGGGACCGGTCGCGGCTCTCGCCCAAGGCGCGCCGGCTCGCGAAGGAGCTCGGCGTGGACGTCAGCCGCCTGCGCGGATCGGGTCCGGACGGCGAGATTGTTGGCGGAGGACGTGCAGGCGGCGGCGAAAGGGGCGGCGCCGCTGCAGCGGCTGCGTGCGGCCCGCCGCGTCCGGCCGCCCGGCGGTACCGAGCGTCTCCGGTCGGCATCGGCGAGTCGCTCGAGCTCAATCGGCCGGCTGATGGCCGAGCGGACGACGCAGAGCTGGACGACGCGTTCCGCACTTCTTCGTGACGCGCGAGGTCGACGGCAGCGCGCTCGTCGCGGTCCGCGAGAAGCTCGGACCGGCGATCGAACGCAGCCGCGGCGTCAAGCTCACCTACACCGATCTGCTGACGGCGCTCGTCGCGCGCGTGCTGCAAGCAGCATCCGCGCATGAACGCCAGCTGGATCGGCGACGGCATCAAGGCGAACCCCGACGTGAAGATGGGCCTGGCCATGGCGGTGAACGACGGCGTCGTCGTGGCGGTCGTCAACAAGGCCGACGCCGGCGATCTGGCCGCCATCGCGGTTCAGCGGCGCGACCTGACCGAGCGCGCGCGGACGGGCAAGCTGACGCCGGCCGACATCACCGGCGCGACGTTCACGATCAGCAATCTCGGGATGTACCACGTCGATCAGTTCACCGCGATCATCGTGCCGCCGCAGGCCGGCATTCTGGCCGTCGGCGCGATGACCGATCGCGTCGTGCCGATGCCGGGCGCCCTGATTCCGATCGGCGTGCAGGCCGATGCTGACGCTCACGCTGTCCTGCGATCACCGCGTCGTCGACGGCGCGCGCGGCGCGGCGTTCCTGCACGACGTGGTCGAAGCGATTCGTGACGCGGAGAAACGCTTGACATAAGCGGCCATCACGAAGTCACGAAGAACACGAAGGACTTCGCGTCTTCGACAGAGAGGGCGTCCGTTGTCGACAGGACAGATCCCGCTGAAGCCTGACGCTGAAGTTGACCGGCTACACCGGCCCGGGGCGCGAGCTGTTCCGCAACGTACTGTTCGATCAGTTGTTCGCATCGATTCCAAAGGATCCGCAGGTCAAGGTTCAGATCTACAACGCGGAAATCGCGCCCGGCGGGTACACGAACTGGCACTGTCACAACGGTGCGACGTTCTTCGTGGCGCTGCAGGGGGTATTCGAAGCCGAGTTCCAGGAGGGGATGCTCGTGCGGGCGAAAGCCGGCGATGTCTACTCCGAACCGATTGCGAAGTTCCACCGCGGCCACAACCCGCACGCCGGCCTGCCGTACCTCTGCATCGGTATCTGCATCACGTCACCCGATCGCGATCACGTCACCAACGTCGCCGCCAGACCCTGGTAGCGGGCGAAGGGCGGTAGGGCGGGTAGGGCGGGTAGGGCAGGTAAGGCAGGTAAGGCAGAGCCGCTGCCTCGTCTTGTTCTGGATGCCGAGCGCAACGGCGCGAAGGCATCAGGCGTGGGGGTGGGGCCCCACGCTTAGTTGGGGTTGATATAATCGCCGGCTGAATATCGAGGCCCCTGTTTCCATCAAGGAGAGACACATGCGTTTCTTCGTCCATCGGGCTGCCGTGCTGTCGATTTGGCTGCCGCTGGCAGCGGTGATTTCGGCCTGTAGTCAACCCGCGCCAGCGCCCGCAGCGGCTCCCGCAGCCCCGCCGGCGGCGCCAACGGTCTCGCCCGTTGAGCGCGGCAGGGTCCTCGTGCAAGTGGGCGGCTGCAACGACTGTCACAGCCCGAAGAAGAATGGCGTCATCGAGGAAAACCTGCGGCTGTCGGGCCACCCGTCTTCGATCAAGATCACGACGCCTGACAAGGTCACGGGGCCATGGGTGATCGGGACGAACGACATGTTGACGGCATGGAGCGGACCGTGGGGGCTCTCCTTCGCTGCGAACATCACGCCGGACCCGGACACGGGGTTGAAGGCCAGCGCCTGGTCCGAAGAGGCGTTCCTCAAAGCGATGAAGACCGGCAAGCACATCGGCACGGGTCGAGACATTCTGCTGCCCATGCCGTGGTTCATGTACAAGGACCTGGCCGATGAAGATCTCAAGGCCATTTGGGCCTACTTGATGAGCATCCCGCCGGTGAAGAACGAAGTGCCCGATCCGATTGCACCCGCAGCGGCGAAGAAGTAGCTGCGTGAAACAACAGGGAAGCGGGGCTGAAAGCCCCGCTTCCAGGCCAGGGTCCAACCGTCAAGCGCTGAACTGCTTCAGGTGGTAGTCGACGTGCTTGCCCATCAGCCGGCTCCATTCGCTTCCCTTCATTCGACCGAGAAACGCGCTGTCGCCCCAGTGCCCTTCGATTGGCTTGGCGGCGAATTCATCGAGCAGGCGCAAGAGTCGGCTGCGCTCGGCGTCGAAGTCGTGCGTTCCTTGTGCCACGAGCTCTGGAGCTGTCGGCGTGTTGCCTTTTCGCCATGGCACATTCAGCACGACGAACTTCATGAGGGTGCCCGGCAATGGCATCTTGACAGTGGCCATCGGGAACCGCCCCAGCGCGTTCTCCAGACCTCTATTGACGTGCCACAGCATTTGGTCGGCGCTCATCTTGCCCCATTTGCGTGGCGCATCCTGTTGCAGCCTGCTGACGCGGCTCTTGAGTGACTCCCTAAATGCAGGATCGTGGATCTTCGGCATGGCCCCTCCGGTGGGGACGGATTGTCCTCGCCGCTGCGCGCCAAGTCAAATGCCGCCTGGAGATAATTCGTGTATGAGGAGGAGCAATGAAGGCAGTCTGGCGATCGCTCGTCACCCTGGGGTTGCTGATCGGTTGCGGCCAGTCAAGCTCGGCGCAGACCGTCGACGATATCGTTGAGAAACACCTGGCTGCCCTCGGAGGGCGTCCTGCGCTTGAAAAGTTGACGTCGAGATTGATGACGGGCACGGCCACACTTTCAACGCCGGGTGGCGACGTGTCCGGCACCGTCGAGCTTCTGAACGCTCCGCCAAACAAGTCGCGAACGCTCCTGAAGATCGATTTGTCATCGCTCGGCGCGGGTCAAGTGACATTCGATCAGCGATTCGACGGCACTGCGGGCTACGTGCTCGATAGCTTTCAAGGGAATCGCGACATCACGGGGAACCAACTCGAAAACATGAGGAACGCCGTGTTCCCCAGCCCGTTTCTGAACTACAAACAGCTCGGCATGACGCTTGAACTGGGCAGCAGAGAGAAGGCGGGAGAGCGCGACGCGTATCTGCTGATCGTCAAGCCCATGAGCGGCTCTGTCCAGCGGCAGTACCTCGATGCCGAGTCCTACCTGCCCGTTCGCGTGCTGTCGAGAGTCGACGCGCCGCCCGTCGGGGAAATCGAGCAGACTACGGAGCTGTCCGACTATCGTGACGTCGACGGCCTCAAGGTTCCGTTTCTGGTCAAGGTGACGACGCCTTATCAGACGATTTCCATCGCGATCACCAAGGTCGAGCACAACGGCAAGGTGGAGGCCGCGCTGTTCTCAAAGCCGGTCGACGACAAGGGTAAGTAGCGAGGCCGGCGCCCATTCGTGGCAAGATAGCGCGCCGAACAGGGGAGAGCAGTGAAAGAGGGAGATAGCCCCGGTCACGCGGCCCTGAAAACTGGTGCCCGCCTCGGTCCGTACGAAATCCTCGCACCGATTGGGCGGGGCGGTATGGGCGAGGTTTATCGGGCCAGGGACACCCAGCTGGGCCGCGACGTCGCGCTGAAGATCCTCCCCACACCATTCGCCGCTGATGTCGAACGCGTGGCGCGGTTCCGACGCGAAGCCCAAGTCCTCGCGTCATTGAATCACCCCAACATCGCAGCCATTCACGGATTCCAAGAATCGCTCCCCTCATGCGCACTGGTTCTCGAGCTCGTCGAGGGGCCGACGCTGGAGGAGGTCATCGCAGGCTCCGGGCCCCGGGCTTCGGGCTCCGGATCGCCGATGCCTGAAGCCTGGAGCCAGAAGCCTGGCGGGCCGCGCGCCCTGAGCGTTCATGACTCCCTGGCCATTGCCCGCCAGATTGCCGATGCGCTCGACGCCGCGCATGAGCAGGGTATCGTCCATCGCGATTTGAAGCCGGCCAACGTGAAAGTCCGACCCGACGGCACGGTCAAGGTCCTGGACTTTGGCCTTGCGAAGCTGGTCGATCCAGCAGGAGCCGGTCTTCAGACCGGCGCCTCGGACCCGAGCCAGTCACCCACAATCACAAGTCCGTCGATGACGCATGCCGGCGTCATCCTGGGGACCGCGATGTATATGAGCCCCGAGCAAGCCAAGGGGCGAGCCCGTCGACAAACGTGCTGATACCTGGGCGTTCGGGTGTGTGCTGTACCAGATGCTGACAGGTCGCCGCGCCTTCGGCCCTTCGACCAGCTCAGGGTCGTCCCGAGCGGAGTCGAGGGACGAGGGCGACGAAATCACCGAGGTGCTGGCCCGCGTGCTCGAGCGCGAGCCGGACTGGAGCGCGCTGCCACCGGCGACGCCGGCGAGTGTCAGGCGCTTGCTGCGACGATGCCTGGAGAAAGATCCACGGCGTCGCTTG
This sequence comes from uncultured Acidobacteriota bacterium, assembly GCA_963725105.1. GTDB lineage: Bacteria > Acidobacteriota > Vicinamibacteria > Vicinamibacterales > CAVVIG01 > CAVRXZ01. The sequence goes on along the minus strand of CAVRXZ010000003.1, from coordinate 50,231 downwards.
CGGGACATCGGCGATGCGCGCGCTGAGTTGGAAGGCGATCATGCCCCCGCCGCCGAAACACAGCGCAGCCCCGGTTCGCGCGACGCGATGGACCGCGATCGTGGCGAGTGCGCTGGCGGCGGCTGTCGCGCTCGGCATCGGGTGGTGGATCGGCGGCGCCCGGTCCGCGGCGCCGGCTCGGCAGGTCTCCCGTCTGCTGATCGACGTGCGTCCGGCTGAGTTTCTGCTCGGGGCGCTTCCGTTCGAGCAACAGCCGCTTGGGCGCTCGCGTCCAAGCCGGACGGCCATCGCCCTGTCACCCGATGGCCGCACCATTGCGTTCACGGCGCATCGCAAGGAAAGTCAGTTGCTCTACATCCGGTCGTTCGATCAGGACCAGGCGCGTCCGCTCTCCGGCACGCACGGCGCAGACGAGCCCTTCTTCTCGGCGGATGGCGCCTGGGTGGGCTTCTGGTCCGGCGGCTCCCTCATGAAGGCGGCGCTCGCCGGCGGCCCGCCCGTTAAGCTGGCCGATTCCGGGCTGCCGCCAATGGGAGCGAGCTGGGCGGAAGAGGATCGCATCGTGTTCGAGCAGGGGCGACGATTCGGAGCGTACCGGCGAGCGGCGGTCCACCGACCGAGTTGACGAAGCGTCCCGCAGACGCCACGGAAACCCGGCACGTGTCGCCGCAAATCCTGCCTGGCGGACGCTGGCTGCTGTTCACCGTCCTCCCGATCGAGTTCGGCTGGGACCAGGCCCGCGTCGTGGCTCAGTCTCTCGAGACGGGGGAGCGAAAGACCCTGCTTGAAACGGCGGCCGACGCGCGCTACGTCCCGACAGGGCACCTGGTCTACATGCGCCTGGGCAACCTGATGGCGGCGCCCTTCGATCTCCAGAAGCATGGCTGTGACGGGCGGAGAGACCGGGATCGTTGAGGGCGTGATGCAGTCGGTCAATACCGAGGCGATTCCGATCGAGACCGGCGCGGGGCAGTACACGTTCTCTTCTGACGGGACGCTGGCATTCGTCGCCGGCGATCTCCATCCGGATTTCGAGGGCGTCCTCCTCTGGATGCTTCGAAACGGATCGATCGAACTAATTGCAGTCCCTCCGCCATCGAGACCGTACTTTGGTCGCCGAAGCTCTCCCCCGATGGACGGAGCCTGGCCGTCGGGACGCTGACCCTGCGCGATCACAGCCTCTGGCGCTACGATCTTGCCGACAAGACGCTCACGCGACTCACGACGGCGGGACGCGTGCTATATCAGGCTTGGAGTCACAACGGCGCGCGCATCGCAGTCGGCCTGTCCGAAAAGGGCCGTACAACGTGTTCGCTGTGCCCGCCGATGGCAGTGGTCGGCCCGAGCGGCTCACCGATGGCCAGACCCTTCAGCTTCCCGCCGCATGGACACCTGACGACCGCTCACTTGTGTTCTTCGAAGTTGGTAGCCCGCGCCGGCGGCATCAACGTGTTATCGCTCGATACCCAGCCCAAGGTGCGCCCGCTACTTGACTCGCCGTTCTTAGAGCGGATGGCCGACCTATCGCCTGACGGCCGCTGGCTCGCCTACGTCTCGAACGAGACCGGCCAGAACGAGATGTACGTGCAGGCTTTTCCCGGTTTGGGCAGCAAACGGCGCATCTCCACTGAAGGCGGCATCGAGCCGGCCTGGTCTCGGAACGGTCGGAAGCTGGTATTTTTGTCGCCGCACGTGTCGGCGGCGGGTCAGGGCTTCCGGCTGGTCGAGACTGCCGTCACGCTCGGCGACCGGTTTTCGGCCTCGCCTCCCGTCCCGCTGTTCGACCTTCCCCCTTGGTTTCAACCGGGCCTCGGAGCGCGCACGTACGATCTCACCGCGGACGCGAGCCGCTTCGTCTTCGTCCGCGAGACGTATCCCCCAGCCGTCTCCGCCCCGCACGAGATCCACATCGTCCAGAATTGGTTCGAGGAGCTCCGACGCCGTGCGCCGGCGGGCAGGAAGTAACGAGAACGCCGAGAGCTACCGCGTCTCGATCGAGCGCGCGAATCCGAGACCGTCCTACTGCTCAATTCGCAGACTGTCGGCGAGCTGGGGATCGCCCACGGGCACAGCGGGCGCACTCTTGAGAATCCACGCGAGTGCCAGGCTGAACACGCCGACGCCGCCCGCAGTCACACCGATTTCCCAGATGCCGATTCGTGGAGTGTCGCCGACCACGCTCGGAAAGATCATCAGATACAGGTCGACCCATCTGCCCACCAGCACCGTGGCGGCAACGGCCCCAAGGATGCTGCGCCGGCGCTTGGCGTCGCGCCGGAGAAGCATGCCGAACGGCACGAGCCAGTTGAGTGCAAGGCTGGCGAGAAGAAGGGGGAGCCAGAAACCGTGCACGCGTCTGACGAAATACGCCGTCTCTTCGGGGACGTTGGCGTACCAAATCAGCATGTACTGGCTGAACCAGATGTACATCCAGAACGAGCTGAATGCGAAGAGCAGCTTGCCGAGATCGTGGAGGTGCTCGCCGGTGAGAACGCCCCGCAGCGGCCCGCTCCGCTCGAGCCACAGGACGGTCAGGATGAGTGCCGCCAGTCCGCTGAGCAGGACGCCGGCGAAATTGTAGAAGGCGAAAATCGTGCTGTACCAGAGCGGCTCGAGCGACATCACCCAGTCCACGCTCGACAGCGTGAACGTCACGGCGAATGATCATCAGGAAGGCCGCCGACAGACGAACGTTCGTATGCGTCCATCGCGGGTCGCTGTCAGCGTCCTGCCGGCGCGACCGACGGGCTATCGCCCCGCAAATCCGATCCAGAGCACGGCGTACACGGCGGCCCGTAACAAGAAGAACGGGCGCGACAGCCAGAACTGCTTGAACGCCAGAGCGGGGTCGACCTCTGACGCGCCGAATCCGATCGTCCACGGATACAACTGAGGCCGGACCGCAAAGACGATGGCGAGCAGGATCACGGCCAGGAGGATGGTCCCCGCCAGCGCCTCCGCGACGCGGCGGATCGCGACACTCCAGCTCGCTCCCGACGTGTAGTGGATCGCGACAAGGCACAGGCCGGCAAGCCCCAGTCCGAGCATGTAGTAGGCGACCAGGAGCCAGCTCGCCCACAGTCGTTCCGGCGCCAACATGACGTCCACGTTCATGGTTACTTCGGTCGCTTGAACGTGCGGAGGTGCAGCACCACCTTCCACCGGTCCTCAGGCGACAACTGAAGTGCATACGACGGCATCGTCTGGACGCCGTTCGTAACGACCTGGAACAGCTCCGTGTCGGACTTGTCCTGCGTCTGATCGCGCGAGAGCGGCGGCGGCGGCGGGAATCCGTGCTTGACGACCGGTCCCACGCCCTTCGCGTCGGCGCCGTGGCAGGGTTGGCAGAAGGTCGTGAACACCTGGGCGCCGCGCGCGACGCCCTGAGGATCGGCGACCGAGAACGGATTGGCGTCTGTCAACGGTGCCCAGCCGCGCGGAATCGTCCCGGGCACCGGTGCTCGCAGTGTCATGCCGTCCTCGAAATTGGGGTTGTCCTCGAACGCGTTGTAGCGAACGGTCCGCGCCATGTTCGGCAGGTACTCGAAGTTCGGGCGTACCTTGCGGCCGCTTTCTGCGATCGCGAGGCTCACCGTGACAATGATGGCCAGTCCCAGCGCGCGGTTGATCGTCAGCCGTCCCATCAGTATGCGTCCCGTTCTTCAAAGGTGACGGGGTGAAACGGCGACAGCAGCGATTCCATGGCTGAACGGCCGGCAGGTTCGTGCGGACAGCGCACCACGAGGGCAAACCGGTCGTCGGTGATGCGACGGCCAGACATCTGAGCGGCCCGTCCAGGCCTCAGCCTGGCAACCCAGATGAAGGCGGCGACCGTGCCGACTCCGGCAAAGAGGACCATCATCTCGAACGTGATCGGCACGAACGCTGGCAGCGAATTCCAGGGCTTGCCGCCGACGTTTATCGGCCAGCTGACGGCCGTGGCCCAGTACTGGAGGCCGATCGCCGTTGCGGTGCCTAGCAAGCCGAGCAGGAAACACACCCACGGCAATCGGGATGACGCCAGGCCGAGGACGCGATCCAGACCGTGAACCGCATAGGGAGTGAAGACGTCCACAATCTCCAGACCCTGCCGGCGAGCGGCGGTTGCCGCTGCGACAGGTCGCTTTCACGCTGGAAGACCGTCACTATCTCCCGAGGCCGAGAGTCTACCCCTCGAGGCCGAGGTCTTAGCGGGCGAGGGTAGGGCCCCGGCCCGCCAGCTAGGCGAGCTAAGCCCCGTCGATGATCTGCTCGGCGAACTCGCCCGGCATGCGGTCCGAGCACGCCCTTGATCTCTGCGATCGCTATCACCGGTACGAATCGACAGAACAGGAGGAACAACGTGAAGAAGAGGCCGAAGCTTCCCACGAGCGTCGCAATCTCAATCGAGGTCGGCCGATACAACAGCCAGCTCGACGGCAAGTAATCGCGCTCGAGCGAGCTGACGATGATGATGAAGCGCTCGAACCACATGCCGACGTTGATGAAGATTGAGATGATGAACACCAGCCAGAGCGCCCGCCGCACCCGGACAAACCAGAGCAGTTGTGGCACCAGGACGTTGCACCCGACCATGATCCAGTAGCCCCAGGCCAGGGGACCGAGTGCGCGGTTGCGAAACGCGAACTGCTCGTACGGATTCCCCGAATAGAAGGCCATGAAGAGCTCGGTCGCGTACGCCAGTCCGACGAGTCCGCTTGTCAGGATGATCAGGTAGCACATGGCGTCGACGTGTCTCGGCGTGATGTAGTCCTCGAGCCTCATGGTCTGTCGGGCGACCAGCATCAACGTGAGAACCATCGCCATGCCGGAGAAAATGGCGCCGGCTACGAAGTACGGCGGGAAGATAGTCGTGTGCCAGCCGGGTACCAACGCCGTCGCGAAGTCCATGCTGACGATACTGTGGACGGAGAGGACAAGCGGCGTTGCGAGCGCCGCCAGGAGGAGATAGACGATCTCGTAGCGATGCCACGTGGAATAGGCGCCATTCCACCCGAGGCTCAGCCAGGACAGGAGGCGCGATCGAAAGCTTCGCGGGTCGTCCCGGTCGCGGATGGTTGCGAGATCCGGCAGCAGGCCGATGTACCAGAAGATCGCAGAAATCGTCAAATAGGTTGTGATGGCGAAAAAGTCCCAGATGAGGGGCGAACGAAAATTGATCCACAGCGGACCGCGCGAATTCGGGTAGGGCAGCATCCAGAACACGAGCCACGGGCGGCCCATGTGCAGTACGGGAAAGAGGCCGGCGCACGCGACCGCAAACAGCGTCATTGCTTCGGCCGCACGGTTGACCGACGTCCGCCAGCGCTGACGAAACAGGAAGAGAATGGCCGAAATCAACGTGCCGGCATGGCCGATGCCGATCCAGAACACGAAGTTCGTGATGTCGAACGCCCAACCGACCGTGCGGTTCAGGCCCCATGTGCCGATGCCGGTCGCGATCTGATACGCCACGGCAACGACGCCGAGCGTCAGTGCGGCCAGTGCGAGCGACAACCCCATCCACCACAGGCCGGATGGTCGGGCATCGAGCGCAGCGCAGACCTCGCGTGTGACATCGGCGGCCGACTTTCCGCCGGCAATCAGTGGTGCGGAGGTCGTGTGAGAAAGGGCTGCCACCTCAGCCACGCTTTCTCCCCTCGGTCTGCGCCGGATCGTGACGGATGAGCTTCAGGTATCTCACCGCCGGCCGGGTATTGAGCTCTTCGAGCACGCGATACGCACGCGCGCTCGCGGCCAGCGCCGCAACCCTGCTCTTCGGATCATTCAAATCGCCGAAGACAATGGCGTCCGCCGGACACACCTGCTGGCACGCAGTCTTGATGGCCCCATCGTCGAGCGGCTTGCCCGTCCGGCGCGCTTCGATCTTCGTTTCCTCGATGCGGTGGACGCACAACGTGCATTTCTCCATTACCCCGCGCGACCTGACGGTCACGTTGGGATTGAAGACGAGATTCTGCAGCCGGTCTTCGTGGGGGTAGTCGAACCAGTTGAAGCGACGGACCTTATAGGGGCAGTTGTTCGCGCAGTAACGCGTGCCGACGCAGCGGTTATAGACCTGCTCGTTCAGTCCTTCATCGCTGTGGACGGTGGCCAGCACGGGGCATACCGTCTCGCAGGGGGCGTGTTCGCAGTGCTGGCACATCATCGGTTGATGAACCACCTCAGGCGCCTCCTCACTGCCTGAGTAGTACCCATCGATTCGAATCCAGTGCATCTCGCGGCCACGGCGCACTTCGTCCTGCCCCACGACCGGGACGTTGTTTTCCGCCTGGCAGCCAACCACGCACGCTGAACAGCCGGTGCACGCGTCCAGGTCGACCGCCATGCCCCATCGGTGACCGGGATGGTGGTGATCGGCGGGCCACAGATCCGGCTCCGGTCCCGTTGTTGGTGCCGGCTGGTCGAGTTGCGCCAGCGTCGTTTCCTGCACGATTGGGCGCGGCGGGCCGGCGTCTGTCGCGAGCGAATGATGCGTTTGGGTCGATGCCAGCAGCTGTCGGCGCCCGGTCGGTGTGACCGTAACCGTCCCGCCCACGTACCTCCGCGCCGAATCAGCAGCCTGCACAAATTCCGACGCGCGGACGCCGACAACGCCCGTTCTGTGTCGAGCCTCGATCCAGGGTGGTCCGACCTGATTGAAGCGTTCGGTGCCGGTGCGACCGTAACCGAGAGGGATCGCCACGACCGCATCGTGCTGGCCGGGCTGCACGACGACCGGAAGCTCGACCGGTGGACTGCCGTCCGCCGTGATCCGCACGACATCTTCGTCGCGGACACCGAGGCGTTTGGCGGCTGCAGGCGAGAGGCACGCGTAGTTGTCCCACGTGACCTTGGTCACAGGATCGGGCAACTCGTGCAGCCACGCGTTGTGGGCGTGACGGCCGTCGCGCATGCCGATTGCCGGATAGAGGACAAGAGCAAACGCGTCGGTTGATGTCTGTTCTGGACGAGGTACGGGCTGGACCGCCAATCGGCTGAACGGCTGGGTCCGCCGGCGTTGTGGCGCCACGGTCGCGGCGCCATGCTCGAGGGCCTTGTTCCAGAAGAGCTCGAACGTGTCGGAGGTGCCGGCTGCGACGGCTCTGGGATACACCTCGCGCTGCCAGTGCTCCTGAACGAGGGTGCGCGCCGGCCGTGCGGTCCCGGTGGTCCACGCCTCCAGGTTTTCGATCAGAGTGCGTGTGTCGCGCAGCGGAAGAAGGGCCGGCTGCGTTAGGCTGACGATGCCTGCGACGGGTTCAGCGTCGCCCCAGCTTTCGAGCGCGTGTGATGACGGGCAGATGAACGTCGCGAGGCGGGAGGTTTCGTCAATTCGCTCGGAGGTGCTGACCAGGAGCGATACGCGTTGAAGGTCGCGAGTAAGCGTTTCCGAATCGGGCAGGTCGTACACCGGATTGACGCCGGCTACGAAAAGTGCGGCAACCTCACCACGCACGAGTTCGGCCCGGAGATCCGCCAGATCTTTGTCATTCCCTTGTCGCTGGTACGACGGGCGCTCGAGATCGACCGTGACACCCTCAGCGCCAAGCGTGTAGTTGATGAAGTTGCAGAGGGCCTGTACGCGCACGTCCTGACTGTCCGACACAACCAGACCGCGGCCTCGCGCCGCCCACAATCGATCGGCGACCGCGTCGAGGTCGGCTTCAGTAGTCGCTGGCACGAGTCCGTCAACCGGCAACGAGGTTCCCGCCAGCCTCGCGACCCGCGCTGCGAGGTGTGTTGCGAGGTGCCCGACCTCGCCCGGAGCGACGACGAGGCGACGATCGGCGTTCGATCCCGTCAGCGACAACTGCGACTCGATCTGGAGGTGATACGACCTGACCGGCGTGCGCCCGTCAACCCGCCTGCGGCTCGAATGACCGCGTGTGTACTCCACCGGCGAAATCCAGGTGCCGAGGAAGTCGGCGCCGAACGAGACGATGACGTCGGCGCGATCGAAGTGGTAGCGGGGCAGCAGCCGTTCGCCGTGCGTGAGCGCGTACGCGTCGAGCAGGGCGGAGGACGACAGCGGATCGTAGGCCACATGACGTGCGTTCTTGAACGTCGCCAGGAAGGTGGCGATCAGAGCGGTGGCGGTCGGACTGGCAATCGTTGGCGTCAGCAGGCGGACCGCGCCCCCAGAGGAACGAATACGGGCCAGCGCCGCCCCGATCTCGCGATCCACTTCGGCCCAGGTGCCGCGCTTGTCCGCCTCGCGTCGGGTATGCGAGGCGCAGGCTGTCGTACAGGTCGAGAATCGAAGCCTGGCCGGCGGCGCATGTCGAACCGCCAGACAAGGGATGGTCCGGATTGCCTTCCAGCTTGAGAGGCCGGCCGTCTCGAGTCGTAACCAACAGGCCGCAACGAGCTTCGCACGCGTCGCACGTCGATGCGTAAATGACTGGTCGGCCGGGTGTCAAGCCTTCGGGTTGCTGAATGTAGGGGATCGCGGTCGAAGCCGGGGGCCGACTGCAGCTGGCCGCGACCGCGCCAGCGAACGTGTAGCCCGCAGCCTTCAGGAAGCTGCGCCGTGTTGTGACAAAGTCGGGATCACCGCTCACTTCTGGCAGTGAATCAACAGGACTCATCCAATAAGTGCGCATTACGCTCGGCCTTGTCTGGCCCGACCGGGTCCCAAGAAAACACCTAGTAGTGACATGTGACGCAATCAGTCGATGGATGGACCGGCTTGCCCGCGACTCCCGTTCGGCTCGTCTCACGATGACAATTCACGCACCAGCCCATCGCGAGCGTTTCGACCTGCCGGACCCGCTCCATCGTCTCGACCGGTCCGTGGCAGGTCTGACAGGTTACGGACGCAGCGATATGCGCGCGATGGTCGAAGTACACCGAAGTCGGGCAGGACGTGAACACGAGTCCAGGCGATCGGCTTCGGCGTGCGGCCGGCCAGCGGCGTCAGCTTCTGATCGAGCGCGAGCGCGTCGTAGATCTTCCGGAGCTCCACTGATTCTTTGGCGGGCACCTGCTTCTGTCCTTCAAGCGACGCGATGACGCTCTTGTGGCAGTTCATGCACGTGCTGAGCGCTGGAATGCCGGCGTACCGGCTGGTCTCGGCGGCAAGATGGCAATAGGCGCACGCAATCTGCATGTCACCAGCGTGGAGCCTGTGCGAGAAGGCGACAGGCTGGGCAGGTTCGTAGCCCTGGTTATTCCCCGGGGACCGCCACGCGACCGCGAGTGCCACCAGACTCACGACGAAGGCTGTCGCAAGCGCGACAGTCGTCATCCGTTGCCGCATCGGGTCGTCATGTTACATCACGGGCTCTGTGCTGGGTGCTGGGTGCTGGGCGCTGGGCGCTGGCGACGGGTATAGACTCGGGCGGCGAGGTAAGCGAAATTGAATGTAGTGCGGACCTTCAGGTCCGCCGTGACAGGCAGGCCTGAGGGCCTGCACTACAGGCGGAATCAATCTTGCACCGCGCTCTATCAGAATCCCTGTAGTGTCGGTGCCACGTATGGCAACGTGTAGTTGAGAATCCAGACGAGGAACAGCACGATCGGCACGTGCACGACGAACTGCAACGTCGAGTAGCCGACAATGTCGCGCGCTTTCAAGCCGAGGATCCCCAGGAGCGGCAGCATCCAGAAGGGATGGATGAGATTGGCGAGCGCCTCGCTCGCGTTGTAGGTCTGCACGACCCAGCCGAGGTGCACCTGAAGCGACTTCGCAGCGTCGAGCAGGTACGGTGCTTCGACCAGCCATTTCCCGCCCGCAGACGGAATGAACAGTCCGAGGACCGCTGAGTACACGCCGACGAGCAGGGGATACGTGTGTTGATTCGAAATGGCGACGAAGAATTCGGCAAGCGCTTTGGCCAGCCCGGACTCGGTCATCATCTTCACGATTCCGGCGTACAGGGGTACTGAACGAGCACGCCCGCCACTGAGGGCACTCCAGCGGCGATGGCGCGGACGAAGGAGCGGGGCCGCCAGTGAAGCAGCAGGCCGGCAATCAGAAACAGGAAGACGTAGTGATTCAGGTCGAGGATGATCGCCGGCCCCTTGTTCACAACCTCCCGGACGAGGTAGGCGAATCCGCAGGTTGAAAGGAAGACGGTCAGGAGCGGACTGTATTCGAGCCACTCGCCCGGCCGCTCCGCCTTCCCGACGACGAACGAGAGAGGTTCGTACTCGACGCCCATGTCCTTCATGTCGCGCGCATCGGCAGGTGCCGGGGCCGAGTAGTAGCAGATGGCATACGACACCGCTCCCAGGACCAGCGCAACGAGCATGCTCTGCCACAGACCAATCGTTTGTCCGAGCGGAATGGCGCCGCTGATTCGCTGAATCGACTGAGGCAGAGATGCGGGCGCGGCCATGATGAGGGCCGCCGACGAAGACAACCCCAGAGCCCAGATACTGCCGACGCCCAGGTAGGCGGCGGCGCCGACCGCACGATAGTCGGCGCCCCGGACGCGTCGCGCAACCTCTCGGGCCAGCAGCGCACCAAACACGAGGCTGAAGCTCCATGAAATGAGAGACGAGAGCATCGAGAACAGACCCACGAACGCGACGGCGCTCCGGCCGTCTTTGGGAATGCCCGCCATCCTCTGGATCAGCGCGATAGACCGGCACCGAGATCGCCACGGCGTACCCGGTGATGATGATCATCGCCATCTGCATCGTGAACGCGACGAGGTCCCAGAATCCCGCGCCGAACCACTCCGCGGCTTGCATCGGCGAGCTGCCCATGCCGAGGGTTCCGAGAAACACGATGCCGACGGCGACGACGGCCAACACGAACGCGTCGGGAAACCAGCGCTCGAACCAGCTGGAGAGACGGAGACCGGTCGCGGCGAGCCAGGAGCTGCCTGAATTGCGTTGCACCGGCGGGATGATATCAATTCACTTTGTCATTTGGTCATCTGGTCATTTCACCAGGCTCGCCCACGACCCAATGACGCGATGACCAGATGACCAGATTCATTTGTCTGTGGTACGCTCCGCGTCCATGACCTCGTTGCTTCGTTCCGCGGGACTGACGGCGATCGTTGTTTCTGTTGCGGGATCGGCTGTGGCCCAGGATCGAGGGCCGGATGGCGCGGCTCTCTACCAGACGCATTGCGCCTCCTGCCACGACAACGGCGCCGCGCGAGCTCCAGATCGCGAAGCGCTCAAATCGATGCTGCCCGCGCGGGTATTGAGCGCCATGGAAACGGGCCCCATGATCTCGATGGCCACCGGCCGATCGCTTCCGGAACGCCGCGCCCTCGCGGAATACGTGACCGGCAAACGGTTCGCGGATGCGCTCGACACGAATCCCCCACCTCAGGCCATGTGTGCGGATGCGCCCGGTCAGTTCACGCTCTCCGGGCCGCAGTGGACAGGGTGGGGCGTCACGATGTCGAACACCCGGTTTCAGACGGCGGCGAACGCCGGCCTGGGCGCCGCCGATGTGCCGCGGCTGAAACTGAAGTGGGCATTCGGCTTCCCTGGTGATCTGCAGTCCAATGCCCAGGCAACGATCGCGGGCGGCCGCGTGTTTGTCGGCAGCGCAGGCGGCAAGGTGTATTCGCTCAATGCCTCGACCGGATGCGTCTATTGGTTCTTCGACACGGGAGCGCCGATGCGGGCGGCCATCAGCATCGACCGTCTGAACTCGAAAGCCGGATCGCGCTACGCGGCCTATTTTGCCGACGGCGCGTCGATCGCCTACGCGCTCGATGCGGCAACTGGCAAGCTGATCTGGAAGACGAAGGTCGAGGACTTCCCGGTCGCGCGCGCCACCGGGTCGCCCACACTGCATCGTGGCCGCTTGTATGTGCCGATCGCGTCTGCTGAAGAAGGCTCCGGTGCGCTGCCGACGTACGAGTGCTGCAAGTTCCGAGGAAGTGTCACGGCGCTCGATGCCGCCACCGGCAAGAAAGTCTGGAAGACCTACACGATTCCCGAAGAAGCCATCCCGACGCAAAAGAACTCGGCTGGCGCCCAGCAGTGGGGCCCCTCGGGCGCACCAGTCTGGAGCAGCCCCGCCATCGACGAACGCCGCAACGCCATTTACGTGGCAACGGGGAACAACTACAGCGACCCGCCGTCCACGATGAGCGACTCGTTTCTCGCTCTCGACATGAAGACCGGGAAGATTCTGTGGTCGAAGCAGATGACCGAAAAGGATGCGTATACGTCGGCCTGCCGTCTGCCAGACAAGACCAACTGTGCGGTATCGAACGGCCCCGACTTCGACTTCAGCGCGTCGCCCATTCTCGTCACGCTCTCGAACGGCCGGCGCGCGCTCATCGCGGGTCAGAAGTCGGGCATCGTCCACGCGGTCGATCCGGACAAGCAGGGGGAAATCATCTGGCAGACCCGCGTCGGCCAGGGCGGCACCATGGGCGGCGTGCAGTGGGGATCGGCCACTGACGGCTCGAACGTCTACGTGGCCGTGTCGGACATCGGCCGAATCATGCTGACGTACAGCCAATTCACCGATGCTGATCCCAAACGCGGTGGCGGCATGTTTGCGCTGCGTCTCGAGGACGGCGAGAAGGTCTGGTACACGCCGCCGGCCGGATGCGGAGACCGCAAGCGCTGCAGTCCGGCGCAGTCTGCGGCGGTCAGTGCGCTGCCGGGCGTGGCGTTTTCAGGATCCGTGGACGGTCACATGCGCGCCTATTCCACGACCGACGGCAGCGTGCTGTGGGACTACGACACCGTTCATCCGTTCGACACGGTCAACGGCGTGCCGGCCCGCGGCGGCTCACTCGATGGCCCCGGCGCCGCAATTGCCGGCGGCATGGTGTTCTTCAACTCTGGCTACCACACAGCGGGCGGGCAGCCGGGCAACGTGCTGATGGCGTTCTCGGTCGACGGGAAATAGACCCCCGCGGGGTTGCCCGAGGCTACGAGATCTTCAGCAGCCTCACGGCGTTGTCGCCGAGAATCGCCGCTTTCTCGCTGTCGCTCAGGCCTGGCGTGTTCAGGATGTGATCGACCGACGTGGTGGTCCAGGGAAACGGATAGTCGGTTCCCATCATGATCTGGCTCACGCCGCACTCCGCGATCAAATGCCGCAGCGCCTCGCTCGTGAAGACCAGCGAGTCGATGTAGAGCTGCCGCAGATACTCCGAGGGGTGCTTCTTCAGCGTCTTGCTGCACTGCTCGGGAAACGTGACGCAGCCGTGATCGGATCGATCGACGTACGAAGGCAGATAGCCGCCCCCGTGCGCGGCGCAGATCTTGAGTCCAGGAAATCGATCGAACGTCCCTTCGAAAATCAGATGGGATAGCGCGATGGTCGTGTCGAGCGGGTTCCCGATGACGTTGGTCAGCACGCCGTTCCCCTGAAGACGGGATCGCAGCTCGGGCGCTCCTTGCGGGTGCATGAAGAGGACGACACCGAGCTCCTCGGCCTTGGCCCAGAATGGATCGAACTTTGGTGAGGCCAGCTCCTCGCCGTTGACGCTCGCGCCAATCGACCCTCCGCGCAGCCCCATCCTCTTGACGCCTTCTTCGAGCTGCTCAGCAGCCAGATCCGGGTGCTGCAACGCCGCGGTCGCGAAACCGACGAATCGATCCGCGTGAGCCGCGCAGAACTCCGCTAGCTTCGCGTTCTGGAACTTGACCAGCTTGCGCGCCGCCTCGCGATCGGCGGCATACCAGGTCGGATTGATGCTGATGGCCTCGACGTCGATGCCCTGGGCATCCATCTTCTGGAGACGATCGGTGCCCAGAAACAGAGCTCGATTATTGGTAGGAGTTTCCTGGCCCATCAGCTCCATCGCGCCTGGCACGATGCAGTGGCAATGCACGTCGACCGTCTTGATTCGTCGGCCGCCTATCGAGACCAGACGCCGCGCATCGCCGGCCTGAGCGCGCAGACGCGAGGCAGCGTCGAACCCGACATCCGCGAACAACACACCAGCGACAGCGCCCGCCGATTGCTTGAAAAACGTCCTGCGACTGGGCATAAGCGGCCTCCCGGGCCGAAAGGATACGCTATTCAGATGCCGGCGTCCGGCTCCCTCTTCGAAATGCGTGGCATCTCCAAGGCGTTTCCCGGCGTCCGCGCGCTGGACGACGTGTCGCTCGAGATTCGGGCAGGCGAGGTGCACGTGCTGCTGGGTCAGAACGGCGCCGGCAAGTCGACGCTGATCAAGGCGCTGTACGGCGCGTACCACCCGGACCGCGGCGAGTTCCTGTTCGAAGGGAAGCCGGTCCGGATTGCCTCGCCGGCCGACGCGCGGCGGCTGGGCATCGCCGTCATCTTTCAGGAGTTCTCGCTCGTCCCCTATCTGGACGTCGCGCAGAACATCTTCCTCGGCCGCGAGTTTCACGGACGGGTACCGGGAAGCATCGATCGAGCGCGGATGCACGCCGAGGCACGGCGCGTCCTCGCCTCGCTCGGCGTTGACCTCGACACGCGAACGCCGGCGCACCAGCTCGGTATCGCGCAGCAGCAGCTGGTCGAGATCGCGAAGGCGCTCTCACAACGGGCGCGGATCCTGGTGATGGACGAGCCGACCGCCGCGCTGTCGGATCCTGAGATCGCGCGACTGTTCGCGATCATCCGCACGCTCAAGCAGGACGGCGTCGCGATCGTCTACATCTCGCATCGGCTGCACGAGATTTTCGAGATCGGCGATCGCATCACGGTGCTGCGCGACGGACGGAAGGTCGCGGAGTACGCCGGAGACCAGGCCTCCGTGGACGACCTGGTGCGGATGATGGTCGGCCGCGAGGTGAGCACGCGTATCGGCCCGATTCTGCGAGCGGCCCGGCGATCCGGTCCTGGAAGTCGCGAAGGTGGAGGCGGCCAGCGGCGTTCGGCCGACGAGCCTGGTGGTCTGTGCGGGCGAAATCGTCGGACTGGCGGGACTGGTCGGCGCCGGGCGCACCGAGCTGGCGCGCGCCATCTTTGGCGCCGACCCGGTCACCGTCGGCGAGGTCCGCGTGCTGGGCCGGGAGTTCCGCGGCGGACCCGCAGCGGCTGCGCAGGCAGGCGTGGCGCTCGTGCCCGAAGATCGGAAAGCGCAGGGACTGGCGCTCGTGCGATCGGTGCAGGACAACCTGCTCGTGGCCGGCCTGCGCCGGATGTTTCCAAACGGCTGGTATGTGCCGGCACGCAGCGCTTCAGCGCGGCGGCGAGCTCGATCGCGCGGCTGAGGATTGCCACGCCGTCGACCCGGCGGCTGGTCAAGTTCCTGAGCGGCGGCAATCAGCAGAAGGTCGTCATCGGCAAGTGGCTCAACGCCGGGTCGCGGCTCTTCATCTTCGACGAGCCGACGCGCGGCATCGACGTCGGCGCCAAGGCGGAGATCTACAACCTGATGGAGAAGCTGGTCGCTGACGGTGCGGCGGTCCTGATGATCAGCTCCGAGCTGCCGGAGATCGTGTCGGTCTGCGATCGCGTCTACGTGATGCGCGACAAGACGATCGTCGGAGAGCTCGGGCGGCGCGAACTGAGCGAAGAGAACATCCTGCGCCTGGCGATGCATCATGCGGTGACTAGCAGTGACGCCCAGCTTCGCCTGAGCGTCGTCCTGAGGAGCCGAGCACATGCCGACGACGACCACCGCGGTGAATGTGCGCAGCCCCGTGAGCGAGGTGGCCCGGCTGGCTGGAAGGTGTGGGTGCCGTGCTTCGGCATGGCGCTCTGCTCGTGGCTCTCGTTTGTCGACCGCCAGGTGCTGGGGGCGCTGGCGCCGACCATCCTGAAGGAGACGGGGCTCGACGCCCGGCAGTTCGCCGTCGTCAACTCCTACTTCTTCTCGCCTACACCCTCGCGAACCCGATCTGGGGATCGATTCTGGACTACGTCGGCCTGCGCGTCGGCATGCTGATGGGCGGTCGGCATCTGGACGGTCGCCAGCGTGTCGCACGGGTGGATGACGCGGTCTGATGGGGTTTGCGATGGCCGCGCGCTGCTCGGCTTCGGCGAAGGCGTCACGTTTCCGGGCGGCTTGCGGACGGCCGTCGAATCGCTGCCGGCCAGCAAGCGCGCGCGCGCGATCGCGCTGTCGTTCAGCGGCGGCACGCTCGGCGGGGTCGTGGCGCCGCTCCTCGCCGGACCGATGGCCATCAGGTACGGCTGGCGGGCCGCCTTCCTGTTCACCGGCGCGCTCGGGCTGTGCGTGGATGGTCGCTCTGGTCGTCGATCGCCCGGCCGCCGTTCCTGCCGAAGACCGAGCATCAGGGCCGGCGAAGCTGGCGTGGCCGAATCCGCTCGAGCGCGCGTTCTGGGCGATCGTCTTCAGCTACGCGCTGCCCGCCATCGCCCCGGGCCGATTCTGACGATGTTCTCGCTTGTATCTGAACCAGGGCCTCGGCGTGTCGCAGGCGGAGCTCACCGGGCTGCTCTGGGTGCCGCCGCTCGCCTGGGGGTCGGCTACTTCTTCTGGGGCTGGGCGGCCGATCGCTATGCCGCTCGACAACCGGCGGCCGGTCGGCATGTTCCTCCTGCTGACCGTCGTGTTCGCTCGCTGCTCGGCTTCACCACGTGGACCACGTCGGTGGCGGTGACGATGGCGATCATCTCGTTTGCGACGTTCATCGGCGGCGGCTTCCAGATGGTCGCGCTGAAAGTCGGCTCGTACTGCGTATCCGCGCGAGCAGGCGGCGATGATGACCGGCATCGCGTCGGGATCGTGGGCGCTCGTGAACTTCCTGCTGCTCCGTTCCTCGGCCCGTCGTCACTGGATGAACCACCATCGGTACGCCGAGGCCTGGTGGCTGATCGCCCTGTGTCCTCCCGGTCTCGGCGTCGCGGTGTGGCTGATCCTGCAGTCGCAAGGATGGGAGCGCCCGACCGATTCCAGCCGTCGTGACGAGATCGAATCGGGCGACTGGCGTTGCCCGGCGTCGGCTACCTGCTCGTCGCCGAACTCGATCGCCTTTTCGATCCTCGATCCCGCTTCGCGTCGGTGCCGAACCTGCTCAACATCGGCACGCCAGTCGTCGATCCTCCTGCTGCTCGCGCTGCCGATGACGCTCATCATCATGAGCGAGGGGCTGGATCTCTCGATGGGCGCCGTGCTCGGCCTCGTCGGGCGTCGTGCTCGCCATGCGTGCTCGCACACGGCGGCGGCCTGATCGCTGCCCTTCTGGCCGCGTGGCCGTCGGCGCGGCGTTCGGCGTGGCCAACGGACTGCTGGTCGTCTCGGCTGGGATTCCGCCGTTCGTCGCCACGCTCGGCACGACTCGGCGTCGCGCAGGGCTCGCGCTGTCCTCACCGGCGGCCAGAGCGTCGTCGGCATCGGCGAGCGCTCTGCCGGCGCTGTACGCGAGCAGGTGGCTCGGCGTGCCGTTTTCGATTCTCGTCGCGGTTGTGCGTACGCGGTGTTCCACGTCGTGCTCTACCGCACGCGGTTCGGCACCTACGTGTTTGCGATCGGCGGCAACCGTGAGTCGCTGATGCTGGCCGGCGTCACGCACGTGCTATCACGTGGCGGTCTACGCAATCGGCGGGCGATGGCCGGGTTCGCGGCGCTGCTCCTGACCGGCCGCACGAACGCCGGGCATCCGATGGCGTCGATCGGGATGGAGTTCGACGCCATCGCGGCGGTGATTGTCGGCGGCACGTCGTTCGAGCGCGGCAACGGCTGGCTGCCCGGCACGCTGCTCGGTGTCCTGACCGTCGGCGTGCTGAAGAACGGCCTCAACGTGATGGAGGTGCCGTCCTCGTTGCAGGTGGCGAGCATCGGGCTGCTCGTGATCGTCGCGCTGCTCATCGATTCGTCCGCCTCGAGCCGAGGTCGCGGCGTGACCGCCGCTCAGTCGGCCGCGCCGGCATGCCGGTCTCGCCGACCTCGCCGCGCTTGGCTATCGCCTCGCCGGCGTGCTGCTGCTTGTCAGCCGGCGCTGTCCGTCCTGAGCACGCCTTTCTGACGCCGCCAAACCTGCTGAACGTGCTGCGCCAGGCCAGCCTGACATTTCTCATCGCGTCGGGCGTCACGCTGGTGATTCTCACCGCCGGCACTCGATCTCTCGATCGGCGCGAACGTCGGGCTGAGCGCCTGCATCGCGGCGACCGTCATCAAGGCGACCGGCTCGATCGCGCTCGGCGTGGGCGCCGGGCTTGCCTGCGGCACGCTGATCGGTATCCTGAACGGCCTCATGGTCACGAGGCTGCGGCTGCCGCCCTTCATCGCCACCTACGGCATGCTCTGGATGGTGCACGGGTTCACCTACTGGTTCATGGCGGGGGAAACGATCTACGGATTTCCCGCCCGGGTTCCGCGCCCTCGGCAGCGGCTATCTGCCTGGGTATTCCGGTGCCGGTCTATCTGATGGTCCTGTGTCCTGGTCGCGGGCGGCGTGTTCACGCGTCACACGACCTACGGGTACGAGATCTACGCGATTGGCGCGAACGCGAGGCGGCGCGGCTGTCCGGCATCCCGGTTCGCGCAAGCCGCCTGAATCTCGTGTACACGCTGAGCGGGGCGATGGCCGGCCTCGCGGCCGTCGTGTACCTCGCGCGGCTCAATTCGGCCGAAGCCGACATCGGCGAACCGTCTGATGCTGCCGGCCATTGCCGCCGTCCTCATCGGCGGCACGTCGCTCTTCGGCGGGCTCGGCAGCCTGTCGGGCACGCTGATCGGCGCGCGTCCTCCTCACTCTGGTCCTCAACGGCATGAACCTGCTGAACGTCAACGCCAACTGGCAGCCGCTCGTCACCGGCGTGATCGTGCTCGCTGGCGGTCTGGATCGACATCGTCACGCGCCGCCGGATCGAGGCGAGCGCGCGTGCTCTCGCCGCGCGTCGTAGCCCTTTGTGATCTTCAGATTGGCGAAACCACGCGGAGTTCCAGATGATGACGGGGCGTCGAGCGATGGACACTCGATGACCACCGATCGCTGGGTGCTGCTCGTCGCACTGGCGGGCGTCGTGCGCACGAAACCCGCGGGTGATCGAATCGCCGTCTTCACGAAGAACCAGACGAACCCGTTCTTCCAGACCGTGCGGCTCGGCGCCGACAGCGCCGCCAGCCAGATGAATGCCTCACGTCGTGCACTACATTCCGACGCAGCCCGACAGCATTCCCGAGCAGATGAGCCAGATCGAAGACGTCATCACGAAGAAGCCAGGTCGGCGGTCGTCTTCATTCCGGTCGACTCAAAGGCGATGGTGCCCGGCGTGCAGAAGATGAACGCCGCGAACATCCCGGTCGTCAACATCGTGGACCACTCGCTCGGCGGAGACGTTCTGAGCTGGATCGGCGCCGACGAGTACAGCCTGGGACTGCTGACCGGCCGCTACCTGCTCCAGAAGCTGAACGGCCAGGGCAACGTCGTCATCATCGAAGGCGTGGGCGGGTCGCTCGGCAGCGCCGAGCGAGTGCGCGGCTTCCAGCAAGTCGCTGGAGGAGTTCCCGAACGTCAAGCTGCTGGCGTCCCAGCCGGGAAATTTCCAGCGGCTGCAGGCGCTCCAGGTGATGGAAAACCTGCATTCAGGCGCATCCCGTCGATTGACGGCGTGATGGCGGCCAACGATGCCATGGCGCTCGGCGCCATCGAGGCGCTCGACGCCGCCAACCGCAAGGCGCTGGTGGTCGGCGCTGAACGGGACGAAAGAAGCGATCGACGCCATCAAGGCAGGCAAGCTCCTCGCGTCGGGCGAGTTCAACGGCTACCTGCAGGGCTGCATCGGCACGATGGCGGCCATCCGGCACGTGCGGGACCTGCCGGTTCCGAAAGAGTTCAACTTTCCACCGCGCGTGATCGACAGCACGAACTACAAGGAGCTCGACATGCCGGAATCCGAGCGCCAGTGTCCGGCGTGGGAATCGGTCGTCAAAGAAAAGTAGAAAGTTGAAAAGTGGAAAGTGGAAAGTAAGTAGACAAAGTGGAAAGTGACTCACGAAGTGGAAAGTAGGGGGGCGACGTGGAGCGCGAGCTCGCGCCCCAGCCGCGCGTGCTCCTCGGCGTCGAGATGAACGCCGTCCGACGGGCTCGAGATGACGAGGGCGCCCGCGTCGAAGAACGCGCAGTCCAGCTCGGAGGCGACCTGTCGGTACGCGTCAGCCAGTCCGACCGACTTGCGCGGCGCACCGTCGAACTTGGGTCCCATCGCGCCCGTCGCAATCTGGGACGGTGGAGGAGCGATGATGAGAACGCCGGGGACCGGCATGTCCGGCTCGATCGGCGCACGGCGGATCGCTCGGACGAGCGCGGCGATGCCTTGCGCAGATTGCCACGCGTTGACCTGATGCACTGATTGAAAGTCGTTCGTTCCCAGCATCAGCAGGACCAGAGCCAGAGGCGAATTGACCTCGATTCGTTGCTCAATGGCAGTCAGGCCGTTCCTGCCGGGCTTGAACGGATCTTCCCAGACCGTCCGGCGGCCGTTCAGACTGTCCTCGATGACCCGAACCACACGCCCTGCCCGCGTCAGTTCTCCTTCCATAATGACCGGCCACCGGCCAGCAAACGGCAGGCGCTTGCGTGTGTTGGGGATGATGCCCCACGTCAGCGAGTCACCGTAAACCAGGATCTGCTGCATCACGGATTCACGTAGATCCGGTACGAGATCTTGTCTCCTTGGTTCAATGACACCGCCTGATCGGGAAGCTGAAGCTGCGTGCCATTCCCGCCGGTCCCAAACACCACGACCGTGCCGCCGGACTGATAGTCCTGTTTGTTCGCACACACCAGGAGGGCGCATTGCTGGCGAATCAGCTGGAAATCCACGGTATGGACGCCTCGGATTCCGCTAGACACGGCACTCAGGCCGAGCGACGTGCAGGACGCCTGGCAGGAGGCCCGGCCGACCTCCGCGCCATCGAGAAAGACAGCGGCCTCATTGAGCGTCACAGACGCCGATGTCGTTGCCAGACTGCCGGAGATGTCGATCTGGTATTCAGTGTCGGGTGTTCCCGACGGGTTCGAACAAGCGGTCGCCGCCAGCATGTAGAGCGCAGCAACGATGGCGCGCCACATCGCACGGCTCGTGGTCATCAAGCAGACATCTTATCGCGTTGAAGGAGAGCTGTGGGGAGGTCATCGGCAATTCGACGGGACGATGCCCGGGCCGAACCAGCGACGTGCGAATTCCAGCGCCTCGGTCCCGCATCCCTGCGCGCTGATGACGCTGGGGCCGAATGCCGCGGCCCCGATCGCGTACATGAATCCGACAGCCAGGCCGCCCACGGCGATCGATCCAACAGCCAGTCCCCCAATCGAAAGACCGAGGCCAATGGCTGCGCCGCCGAGAGCAAAGAGAACTCCGAATGATGCGCCGCCAATAGTCACCAGGCCCAGCGACAGGCCGGCGATCGCCACGACGCCGACCGCGATATTCCCGATCGCGATGATGCCTCGCGCCACTCGAGGACGCAGGGTCGTCGGATCGATGCCGACGCACACGTGAAGCAGCGGCCAGGTACCGATCTCAATCGGCGATCGGTACTCGAAGCCCATCATGAGTGGTATGGGGCGCTGGACGCACGTCCGGCAGACGAGGCGGGGAGCCTCCACGCCAACGCACGCGGGGCAGAGAGCCTTCTGGCAGACGGCACAGAGCCCGACCGCGGGCGATTGATTGTGAACGAAACAGTTCATCCTGCGTTCTTCGACGCGAAAGGTGCCGCCAAAGTTCAGGTCGCGGCGGTCGAACAATGGAGCGGCCTTCTTGACATGTGACTAAATAGTCACATATAGTGAACGGCCATGGACCGGGTGTTCAGAGCCTTGGCCGACACGACCCGCCGCGGCCTGCTTGACCAGTTGTTCAAACGGGACGGCCAGACGCTCGGCGAGCTCGAGCGTCGGCTGACGATGACCCGGTTCGGCGTCATGAAGCATCTCCGCGTGCTCGAGGACGCGGGACTCGTCGTGACGAAACGGCGCGGGCGCGAAAAGCTGCACTTCCTGAATCCCGTACCGATCCGGCAGATCCACGACCGTTGGATCGACAAGTACACGGAACCGTGGGCGGCCACCCTTACCGAGCTCAAGAAGAACCTGGAGGCGACCATGCAGAAGGTCTTCGAGATCTACATCAAGACGACGCCAGAACGCCTGTGGCAGGCCATTACCGACCCTGGAATGCGACAGAAATATTCCTTCGGCGTGGGCGTTCACTCAGACTGGAAGACGGGATCACTGTACAAAGCCACCGCCGGTTCTCGCACCGTTTCCCCGAGCGCGGCGATCTTCGAAGGGGAGAATCTCGAAGTCGATCCACCCCGCAGGCTCGTCCAGAGCTATCCGGGCGTTGTGGAGCGACGAGATAAAGCGCGAGGGCACATCGAGAGTGACCTGGGAAATCGAGCCGATCGGCGATTCCTGTCGCCTCACGGTCATTCACGACGACCTGCGGGAGGGCGCGAATAGCGAAGCTGTATGGTGGCTGGCCGATGATCCTGTCGGGCCTGAAGACGCTCCTCGAGACGGGCGAGCTCCTCACCACGCCCGGTTCGCTCCGTTATCTAAACTCGCAACCCGCCTAATCTAAGGAGGACTACGCAAATGAGGAAACTCGTCGCTTTTGCTCAGACGACATTGGACGGCTACTTCGCAGACGTGAACGGCAGCATCAGTTGGGCGCACAAGGCGGCTGACGATGCGGAGTGGACGGCCTTTGTCGGAAACAACGCGAGGGATGGTGAGTGTTTGGTTTTTGGCAGGAGGACCTACGAGATGATGGCAAGCTATTGGCCAACACCGCTCGCCATGCAAAATGATCCGGTCATCGCGGAACGCATGAACAGTCTTCCGAAGCTGGTCTTTTCACGAACGCTCGAAAAGGTGTCGTGGAACAACACGACACTCGTGAAGAATGCTTTGGCGGCTGAGATACGCCAGGTGAAGCGAACGCCAGGCAAGCTTAACCACCGGTAGCCCCAGACGGCCAATATCCCGAGCCAGAAGTTCGATGGGATGAACGTGCTCCAACCAGTTGGGGTTTTGCCGAGTGCGCCAAGGCTTCTCGCTGCTTTTCCACTCAGACTCCGCGTCTTGCACCGTGAGTGTAACAGCGAATCGCGGCGCAACCTGTTACACTCGCCGCCCGATCACGTGCCGCAGCCAGCGCTCCCCGACGATCGCGTCTTCGCCAGAATCGCCTGGCGGCTGATGCCGCTTCTCACGTTCGGCTACATCCTCAATTACCTCGATCGCAACAACATCAGCTTCGCCGCCCTGACCATGAACAGGGAAGTCGGGCTCACCGCGACCCAGTTCGGCCGCGGCGCCGGGATCCTCTTCGTGGGCTACTGCCTGTTCGAGGTCCCCAGCAACATGGTTCTGTACCGCGTAGGCGCACGGGTATGGATCGCGCGCATCATGATCTCCTGGGGCATCGTGTCGGCCGCCACGATCTTTGTCTCGGGCCCCTACAGCTTCTACCTCCTTCGCTTCCTCCTCGGTGCAGCCGAAGCGGGTTTCTTTCCGGGCGTCGCGTACTACCTTGGCACATGGTTTCCGGCGGAATACCGCACCCGTATGGTGGCCTGGTTCATGGTCGCGATCCCGATTTCCTCCGTCGTCGGTGGGCCGGTGTCGGGATTGCTGCTGCAGATGGACGGCGTCGCCGGGCTGGCCGGCTGGAAGTGGATGTTCCTGCTGGAAGGACTTCCGGTCGTGCTCGTGGGCCTTGCGATGCTGAGGCTTTTGGCGGATCGGCCTGAAGACGCCGCATGGCTCGGAGACGTTGAGCGGCGCATCGTCCGCGAACGCCTCGCGGGAGAAAGGCGCGATCGAGAAGTCAGACGCCTCGGCCTTGCGCTCAAGGACGTTCGCGTCCTGATCCTGGCCGGCGTGCAGTTCGGCTTTCTCGTGGGCTCCTACGGCGTGACGATCTTCCTGCCGCAAATCATCAAGGTCGGGCGGCTGTCGGATCTGCACGTGGGGTTTGTCACGAGTGGATGCTTCGCCCTGGCGTCGATCGGGATGATCGCCTGGGCAGGTTACGTGGACCGGCACGGTGGCAAGATTCGCCACCTGACACTCGCATGCCTCGTCTCCGCTGCTGGCTTTGCCCTCTCGATCGCGTCCAGCGAGTTCTGGCTTTCAATCGCCGGCGTCACGATCTCTCTCATCGGGATCAATGCGGCGCGCGGCATCTTCTGGACGATCCCGCCGCGCTTCCTGACCGGCCTGGCGGCAGCCGGCGGGCTGGCGTTCATCAACTCGATCGGAACGGCCGGTGGATTTGTCGGCCCGTATGTGATGGGCTGGCTGACGGACGAAACCGGATCCTTCTCTGCTGGTCTTGCGGCGATGGCCGGCTTCCTCCTGGTCGCTGCAGCCCTCTCGTGGTCGCTGACGAGGTTCGTCACCCAGGACTAGTGAAACCTGCTACGGCTTCTTGATGATGATCGTCTTGAGCGTCGGTCGGTCGGCTTTGAGCTCTTCGGCGCCCGAAGGAAACTTGTTGGCTTGAAACAGGTAGGCGACGATGTCGGTGGATGTCTGCGTGTTGAGACTGCCGACGTTGTCCGCGGGCATGGACGTGCGGATGCGGTCAACGAGATCACCGACGCTCTGGCCGTCCCAGCGGTCCAGAAAATCGCCGCCGGCGAGTGAGGGCGCCTGATCACTGCCGCTCAGGTCGGCAAGGTGGCACTGGCTGCACACCTGGCCGTACAAGGTTTGACCTCGTTGCGCCTGTTCCGTGTTGAACAGGCCGTCTGACAGCTTGAGCGCCTTGCCGGCATCCTGCGGCGCAGCACCCGCCGTGACCTGCCCGTCATAGCCGGCCAGCACGCCAACCCAGATGATGGCCACGACCGCCAGCGTCGGTCGAAAAGAGGTCATGATTTTCACTCCCAGAATACTTTACCCGATGTTACTCGGTACATAATGCGCGTTGGCCGAGGCGTCGTGTTTTTCGGCAGAAGAGGAGCGGATGTGGCCGGTGAACTCTTGGGATTTGTCGGTGTAGGACGGATGGGCGGCCCGATGGCGTCGCGACTGCTGGACGCAGGCTACTCGCTCTGCGTGTTCGATACCAATACGGATGCGGTGAAACCGCTCGTTGCTCGCGGGGCGACGGTGGTGGGCTCTCCAGCCGAGGTGGCGGACCGCGCCGCGACCGTGCTCGTGAGCCTGCCGACGC
This sequence comes from uncultured Acidobacteriota bacterium, assembly GCA_963725105.1. Lineage (GTDB taxonomy): Bacteria > Acidobacteriota > Vicinamibacteria > Vicinamibacterales > CAVVIG01 > CAVRXZ01. Next base: position 25,234 of record CAVRXZ010000003.1, on the reverse strand, counting down.
CGGCTGTGGTGCAGGCTGTCGCCCTCGGCGACAAGGGCATCGTTCACGGGTCGACGGTAAAGACGCTCATTGATCTGTCGACGACCGGCCCGGGCATTGCCGCGGTTGTCAGCCGTGGCCTGGGCGAGCGCGGCATCACGCTCGTCGATTCGCCGGTCAGCGGCGGCGTTGCCGGCGCGCAGGCGGGAACACTGGCGGTCATGGTGTCGTGCCCGAAGCCGACGCTGGCAGAAGTCGAGCCGATTCTCAAGAATCTCGGACGCATCTTCTACACAGGCGAGAAGGCGGGCCTTGCGCAGACCGCCAAGCTTGCGAACAACTTGCTGGCCGCGGCAGCGCTTGTCGTGTCGTCCGAGGCATTGGCTATGGGCGTCAAGGCCGGCCTGGATCCGCAGGTCCTGCTCGACATCATCAACGCCGGCAGCGGCCGCAACAGCGCGACGCAGGACAAGTTTCCGCGATCGATTCTCCCGGGCACCTTCGATTTCGGGTTCGCGACGGCGCTCTCGTACAAGGACGTCAAGCTGTGCGTAGACGAGGCTGAAGCGCTCGGCGTGCCCATGGTCGTCGGCGGAGCGGTGCGACAGATGCTGGCCGTGACGAACGCCAGGTTCGGACCGTCGTCGGACTTCACCTGCATCGCAAAGGTCGTGGAAGAGTGGGCGGGGGTCCAGATCAGAAGTGGAAAGTAGAAAAGTGGAAAGTGGAAAGTGCCGGAGCGCACGACGCAAAGAACACTCCGACTTGTGACGTCCGAGCCGACCGCAACGACCAATGACCAAGTACGAGATGTATATCGCCGGCGAGAGGGTGGCCCCTGAGGCCGGCAATTACTTCGAGTCCGACGATCCGTTTACTGGCAAGCCGTGGGCGCTCATTCCCGCTGGGACCCCGGCTGACGCGGATCGGGCTGTTGCCGCGGCCCATCGGGCGTTCACCACCGGCGAATGGCCAAAACTGAGCGCATCGCGGCGGGGCGCGTTGCTTCGGAAGCTTGGCGACCTCGTCGCCGAGCGGTCGAAGGCTCTTGCGGAGATCGAGGTCCGCGACAACGGAAAGCTTTGGGTCGAGATGAGCGGGCAGACCGCGTACATCGCGCAGTGGCTGTACTACTACGCGGGCCTGGCGGACAAGATCGAGGGCTCGGTCATCCCGCTCGAGAAGCGCGACTACTTCAACTACACGCGTCACGAGCCGCTCGGTGTGGTCGTGGCCATCGTCCCGTGGAATTCGCCACTGCTTCTTGCGGCCTGGAAGATGGCCCCGGCACTCGCCGCCGGCAACACCATCGTCATCAAGCCGTCCGAGTACACGTCGGCCTCAATCCTCGAGTTCATGAAGCTCGTTGAAGAGGCGGGCTTTCCGCCAGGCGTGGTCAACGTCGTGACAGGGTTCGGAGCCGACGTGGGCATGCCGCTCGTGCAGCACCCGCTCGTCGCGAAGATGGCGTTCACCGGATCCGATGCGACCGGGCAACGCATCTACGAAGCTGCCTCGCGCGGGATGAAGCGCGTCACGATGGAGCTCGGCGGCAAGTCGCCGAATATCGTGTTCGACGACGCGGATCTCGATAACGCTGTGAAGGGCGTGGTATCGGGCATCCTGGCCGCCACGGGTCAGACGTGCGTCGCGGGATCCCGACTGCTGGTGCAGGAGTCGGTTCACGATCAGTTCGTCGACAAGCTCGTTGCCATGTTCAAGACAGCCCGGATGGGCAATCCGATGAGCTCCGACACGCAGGTCGGGCCGATTTCAAACAAGCCGCAGCTCGAAAAGATCCTGAAGTACATCGACATCGCGAAGGACGAACAGGCGTCGCTCGTGATCGGCGGTCGGCGAGCATCGCGGCCGGAATGCGGCGACGGCTGGTTTGTCGAACCGACAATCTTCGACAAGGTCAAGAACACGATGCGCATCGCGCAGGAGGAAGTCTTCGGTCCCGTTCTCTCGATCATCTCGTTCAAGGACGAGGACGAGGCTCTTGCCATCGGCAACGGCGTTGTCTACGGACTGGCGGCGGGCGTATGGACCGAAAACATCCGCCGCGCCTTGACGATGGCCGAGCGTCTGCAGGCCGGTACGGTCTGGGTGAATACGTATCGGGCGAACAGCTACATGTCGCCCTTTGGCGGCTATAAGCGCTCTGGGTTTGGCCGCGAGGGTGGGAAGGACATGATCCTGGAGTATCTCCAGGTCAAGAGCGTCTGGATCTCAACGGCCAAGGATGTCCCGAATCCGTTCGTCCAGCGCTGACCCAGGACCAACGACCAATGACTAACGGCCAACGACCAACGTCGAGTATCGACGATTCCACCACGACGTACGTGCTCGATCAGCACAGGCATTTCGATGATCTGAGGCAAGTGGCGGCGGAGCTTGCCGGCCTGCTGATCCTGGCGGCGGCAGGCGCGAAGAGTGCGGTTCCTGACCATCCGATGCTCAAAACGGCGATGAGCACTTTTCGAGAAGCGGCCGACGGTGTTCGGCGAAGCCGTCCCACACCCCGAGCCGAGCAACATCATGCGTGTCTGGTCTCCGCAGCCGATGCCTTGGAGCGTGCCCTGGAGGCTGCGCGCAGGCAGATGGGGCGCGCGGGCTGCGACCAGGATATGGATCAGGTGCTGGTGCCGCTCCGTGTTGGATACGGCTATCTGCAGCGCGCGGCGACGCTCCTTCCAGGGTTCGAGCTGGTTGCCTTCGGGATGGGCTGTTGTTCGGGGCCGAGGCCTGCCGCATGAGCGCCTATTCGATCTGGGTGATGGAGTACGCCTACGTTGCTCAACAGCCAACCAGTCTCTTCATCTACGGCGCGCACAATCAGGGCCACAGAAAAATGCCCTACGGCTACGTCGTCATCAAGGGGCACGACCGTGTCGCCCTCGTTGACGTGGGTTACAACCACGAGGCCTACGGTGCGACGTTGGCTACGAGCTACGGCGTCCAGGGATGGCAGGCGCCGCGTACCGTCCTTGCCGAATGCGGAGTCGCCCCTGAAGACGTCTCCGCGGTCTTCATCACTCACGCTCACTTCGATCACATGGGGAATATCAACGAATTTCCCAACGCCACGTTTCACATTCAGGAGCGCGAACTCTCGAAGTGGGTATGGGCCATGTCGCTCGAAAGCCGATATCGCTGGCTCATGCTGGGGATCGATCCCGCCGACATCATGCAGGCGGTGGATTTGGCGCGCCAGGGACGGCTCGTCAGCGTCGACGGGGCTCGTGAAGACGTGTGGCCGGGGATTGATCTGCACCCCGCTTACGACACGCACACCTGGGGATCGATGTATGTCACGGTCCGCAACGACCTGACACGGAACTCGAGTGATGCCTGGGTGCTGGCCGGCGATCTGGTCTATGCCCACGAAAACATGCGAGGCCTCGATCCCGCCGATCCGCAATACGTGCCGATTGGCCTCGCGACCGGCAGCCAGTTTGCGCTCATCACGACGACCGACGAAATGATCAGGCGTGCGGGCGGCGACTATCGGCGCGTGATTCCCGTTCATGAGGAGCGGCTGAAGGATCTGTTTCCTTCAAGAATCGCGACGACCGGGTTGCGGATTACCGAACTAGCCCTCGGGGCCGGCCAACGCAGCCTCGTGCGGTGATGGCGCTGCTGTCCGGCAAGTGCGCGCTGATCACCGGGTCGACCCAGGGCCTCGGGCTGGCGGCCGCGGAGCGGTTTGCTGCCCAGGGCTGCCACATCGTGCTGAACGGCATCGCAGCACCATCGCACGTAGCCGCCATTCGCGCCGGGCTCGAAGAGCGACACCGGATCCGAACGGTTTATGCGGGCGCCGACCTGCGGCGTCCCGGCGACATCGAACAGATGGTGGCGTCCGCACTGGAAGCGTTCGGTTCGGTCGATGTCCTGGTGAACAATGCGGTCGTACGGCACTCCGGACCGATTGAGACGTTTGGCGTGAGCCAGTGGGACGAGGCGCTCGCCGTCAATCTCTCAGCCGCGTTTCATACGACACGCCTGGTCGTGCCTGGGATGCGCCAGCGAAACTGGGGTCGGATCATCAACGTGTCCTCAATCTATGGTCTACGCGCTGCTCCCGATCGCGTCGGGTATGTCACCACCAAGACTGCGCTCATCGGCCTCACCCGCGCGGTCGCGCTGGAAACTGCCGGCCAGAACATCACGTGCAATGCGTTGTGCCCTGGCACGACGGAGAGCCCGGTCCACGAAGCGAGGCTCGAAGCCATGATGGTGAGCGATCAGATCTCACGCGCAGAGGCCGAGCGACGCTTCATGGCCGGCAAGCAACCGACCGGGCGCATTATCTCTGCGGATAGCGTTGTGGACCTGATGGTCTATCTCTGCGGCACTGACGCCGGGCACATCACCGGTGCGGCCCTGCCGATTGACGATGGCTGGTCGGCGGGCTGAGGGTCTCGGACATCGTGTGAAGGAGAGTCGACGTGACCACACAATCGATGGCCATGAAGCCGGATGAAGTGTATCCCGTGCTGTTTGCCGGCGGCGGCCTCGTCGGGCTGTCGACTGCAATGTTCCTTGCCCAACACGGCATTTCGTCACTCGCCGTCGAGCGACTGCGGGGCGGATCACCGGTTCCGCGCGCAGCGTTCTTTCACATGCGCACGCTGGAGATGTTTCGAACGGCCGGAATCGAGTCGCAAGTACGTACGCAGTCCCTGAAGGAGTTCGAGCCGGAAGGCGCGATCGTGCTCATGGACTGCCTGGCGGGTCGGCAGATTGCCGGCCTGATTCCGAGCCTCAACGAAGGCGTCGACGCGCTGAGTCCGTGCAGGCGCCTGTTCGTGACGCAGCCGGGTCTGGAACCGATTCTGCGCGCCCGGGCGGAACAGGCGGGGGCGAGAGTGCTCGAAGGCGTTGAAGTGATCGGACTCGAGCAGGATGCGGACGGCGTGACGCTTTTTGCCGCAGAGGTCGGCACCGGCCGCCAATGTCAATTTCGCACCAGGTACGTAGTGGGGACCGACGGCGCGCACAGCAAGGTCAGAGAGCTGCTCGGAATCGAGTTCGACGGCCGCGGCGTCTTTTCGAACAGCATCACTATCTACTTTCATGCGCCGCTGGCGCCGCTGCTCGTCGGGAAGAACTTGAGCGTTATTTATGTGACGAACCCGGCCCTGTCGGGTTTTTTCAGGCTGGACAAGGACCAGAACTCAGGATTTCTAGTCGTCAACACCGTGGGGGACACCTCTCGTCCCGAAGCCGCCAACCCGGCGTCTGACGTTCGCGAGGAGCACCTGATCGATCTCGTACGATTAGCCGCGGGCGTGCCCGATCTGGCGGTCAGAATCGACGGGGTCGCAAGGTGGCGCGCAACCTCGGACGTGGCGCGGCGGTTTCGTGACGGACGCGTCTTCCTGGCCGGGGATGCAGCTCATCTGATGCCGCCCAACGGCGGCTACGGCGGCAATACCGGGATACACGACGGACACAACCTGGCGTGGAAGCTGGCGTTGGTCTTGAACGGTGTGGCCGGGCCGGAACTGCTGGACAGCTACGAGGTCGAGCGCCGACCGGTTGGCAAGTTCACCGTTGAACAGGCTTACACACGCTACGTGACGCGGTCTGCCACGTACCTCGGCGCGAAGGACTACCAGCCGTTGGCCAACGACTTCGACATCGAGTTGGGCTATCTCTATCGTTCGAAGGCCATCGTGTCCGAGGACTCCGAGGATCGTGGCCACGAGCCTCCGACCGAATCGCTGGGCCGTCCCGGATCGCGCGCGCCGCACATCTGGCTCGAGAAGAATGGCCAGCAGATCTCGACGATTGATCTCTTCGGCCGCGCATTCGTCTTGCTCGTTGCGCCCGGTGGCTCGGTCTGGCCGGGAGCGGCAGCAGAGGCTGTCAGAGCCTTCCCAGGTCTCGAGCTGAGCGTTCATGTGGTGGGGAAGGACGATCTTCGCGAACCGAGTAGCCGATTCACGGAGACGTACGGCCTGAGCTCCTCCGGTGCCTCGCTCGTGAGGCCCGACGGATTCGTGGCGTGGCGAGCGAAATCCGCGCCGACGGCCGCTCGAGACGCCTTGACGGTCGCTCTTCGCGCAATCCTGCACAGAGACCATAGACGTGGCCCTGAGCCCGCGAGAACCGGATCACGCGTTAGATCTCGCCCAGAATGACTTCGTCAAGCAGCCGCGCCTGTTCGCGGATCGTGGCGTTTCGGAACAGGCTGGTTAGCGGAAGCCGCACGCCGAGGTGCTTGCTTATCTCTGCGGAAAGCCGAAACGCGAGGAACGATTGACCGCCGAGATCGAAGAAGCTGTCGTCAAGGCCGATGTCGGGCACTTTCACGACCGTCGCCCAGATGCGCGTAAGGGCCTCCTCGCTTGGTGTCCGCGGCTGGGTCGGACTTGTCAAATCGGGCGCTGGCATGGGCGCGGGAGCAGGCAGGGCCGCCCGATCGACCTTGCCGTTCGGAAGACTCGGGAGCGCGTCGAGCGCCACGTACGCCGACGGAACCATGTGTTCGGGCAGCCGTTGTTTCAGGTAGTGACCAAGCTGATCAAGCGCCGTTGGCTCTCGCTCTACAACATAGGCTACGAGGCGTTCGTCGGGGCCGATGCCGTCCTTGATGACGACGGCGGCTTGGACCCCGGGGTGTTCAGACAGGACCGACTCGATTTCGCCGAGTTCGATTCGGAAGCCTCGGAGTTTGACCTGATAATCCAGCCGACCGATAAACTCCAGCGTGCCATCGTCGCGCCACCGGACGCGATCGCCGGTCCGATATAGTCGATCGCCTGGCGGACCGCTGAAGGGGTTCGGGACGAATCGCTCGGCCGTCAGGTCCGGATGGCCGAAATAACCGCGCGCCAGGCCAGCGCCCGCCAGCCATAGCTCTCCTGATACGCCGACAGGCGCGGGCTGGTTGAACTGATCGAGGACGAACGCCCGCATGTTGGCGATGGGACGGCCGATGGTGACGGGACCGCTGCGCGTTCGGAGGGCGGACGTGGCGACGTGCGTCTCGGTGGGACCGTAGAGGTCGAACACCTTTTGGACCGACGGAAAATCGTAGAGCCGGTCGACAAGCGTTCGGTCGAGCGGCTCGCCAGCCATGGCGACGACTTTGACGCTCGAAGGCAGCGAGTCGAATCGCAGCAACTCCGACATCACCGACGGGACCGCGTTGACAAATGTCGGTGCCTGGCTCTCCGGCACGTCGGGCAACGCCAGCAGGCTGTCAACCAGAACGACGGCAGCGCCAGCGCTGAGCGGTACGAACAGCTCGAAAGCGGATACATCGAAGCCAATCGAGGTCGATGCCAGCATCCGCGCGATGTGTTGTCCGTCGAAGGCCTGGTGTGCCCATTCAACCAGGTTCACCAGACTGCGGTGCTCGAGGGCGACGCCCTTTGGTTTCCCTGTTGAGCCGGACGTGTACATCACGTAAACCAGATGCTCGCCTACCGCTACAGGTTCGGGGTTCGTGGTAGGCAATTCGTCGAAGGCGGGATGCTGATCGACCTGCAGGATCGACCAGTGCCCAGTCGGCAGCTGCGATGCGAACGACGAGTGGGTCACCAGGACCTTTAGTTGTGCGTCTTCGGCAATGAATGCGAGGCGCTCCCGTGGGGCGGTCAGATCGAGCGGGACGTACGCGCCACCGGCCTTCAGAATCGCCAACACCCACGCCACCAATATCGGGGTGCGATCGAGGCAAAGCCCGACGCGATCGTCGGGCCCGACGCCGAGGCGCTTGAGATGGTGGGCGAAGCCGTTTGCTTGTGTATTCAGCGCCGCATACGAGAGGCTATCGGCACCGTAATACACCGCGTCGGCCTCCGGCGAGCGGGCCACCTGATCCTCGAACAACGAGACGAGCGTCTGCTCAGGTGAACGGGGCTGTCCGGTCGCATTCCAGGCAACGAGCACCTGATGACGCTCGGCATCCGTCATCAGAGGCAGCAGGCCGATCGGGCAGTCGGGATTCGCGACGACTCCTTCGAGCAGTCGGGCGTAATGGCCCAGCATCCGTGCCCCGGTGACCCTGTCGAAAAGGTCGGCGTTGCATTCAAGCGTGGCGCGCCAACCATCGGCCGCGGGGGACAGGAGCAGCAAGAGATCGAACTTCGACGTGCCCGTCTCGACCTGTCGGCGACGAACCGTGAGATCGCCCACGACGAATTGACCGCGAATCGCGTATGGCGTGTTGTTGAGCACGAACAGCGTTTGTACGAGCGGCGAGTAGCTGAGGCTTCGCTCAGGGTTCAGTGCTTCGACGACCGACTCGAATGGCAGATCCCGATGGGAGTAGGCGGCAAGAGCGACGGCTCGAGCTCTGACGAGCATGTTGCGAAACGGCGGATTGCCGGACACGTCCAGCCGCAGCGCCAGCGTGTTGACGAAGAAGCCGATGACCGATTCGAAAGCCAGTCCATCGCGGTTCGCCATCGGCGATCCGATCACGAAATCATCCTGACCGGTATACCGGGCCAGGAATGCAGCGTACGCCGCCAGAAGTGTCATGAACAGCGTAGCGCCTTCGCGTCGGCCAATCCCGTCGAGTGCGCCAACCAGGCTGGCCGGGAGCAGCCGGTACACCTGAAAGCCGCGGTCGCTTTGAACAGCGGGCCGAGGCCGGTCCGTCGGCAGCGCCAGGAGCTGACGGGGCGGCTTGAGCTGCTTCTTCCAATAGGCGATTTGGTTGGTCGCGGCGTCGCTGGCCAGCCATTCGCGCTGGCGCCTGGAGTAGTCGATGTATCCCACCGAGAAATCAGGTGTGGCGGACGGCTGCCCGGTGGTGTAAGCCGTGTAAGACGACTGAAGATCGCGGAACAGAATGCCCGCCGACCACGCATCGAAGACGACGTGATGAACCACGATGATCAATACATGACAGGCACTATCGAGACGGACGAGTGCCATTCGCACGAGCGGCCCCGCCTCCAGGTCGAACGGGCGCCGGATCTCGTCATGAATCTGCTGTTCGAGAGCCCGCTCGCGCTCGTCAACCGACAGATTCGACAGATCCTCGAGTGGCAGGGACAAGGGGGCTGGCGGATGCACGCGCTGATACGGTTCTCCGTCGTCCGATGGCAAGGTGGTGCGCAGCGAGTCGTGACGGTCGATGATATCTTGCAGCGCGCGTCTGAGGGCCGACACGTCGAGCGGACCGTCGAGATCCAGAATCAAGTGGGTTGTTATAGAGCGGGCTTCCGGGGGTGAGTCGATCGAGAAACCACAATCGCTGCTGGGCAAACGAAAGAGCTGTGCGTCTGAGGGTCCATCGACCGTATTCTGACATCCTAGCAGGCACGCTCGGATCGCTGCATCCTCAAGCCAACGGGCTTGAAATGGCTGACTTAAGTCAACAAACCGGCTTGTTCCGTGCGTCGCCGAACCTGCGTGGCGTGACGAAGTTCCCACTTGGTGCGCACCAGAATTGCCGTCTTCACGGATGGTGTTGTTCTTGCTGGCTATGGGGCAAATCGTGACGTGTCCTGCTCTGGTGAGCGTCAGGGACGGGGGATTGTTTGATGGTTCATCCGATGGGGCGGGAGGGCGCGTGGCAGTCGGTCGCCGATAAACTTGACGCCCTCGCGACGCGTGTCCGCACCGAGTCGCGATCAGCACCCCGGTCGAACAACTGAGTTATGGCGCGGCGATGAATCTCGTGCGTCGCGTTGGCGCTGAGCTCGCGGCCGCCGACGTCCGACAAGATAGCCGCGTGGTAATCCTCGGCGACCAGCAGCCAGCCGCGTTTTGCGCCCTGTTCGCGGTCCTCCACAGCGGTGCGATCGCCGTGCCGCTGACAACCCAGCCACCCTGAGGCACGCTTGCAGGCGATCCTCGAGGAGTGCACACCCCGGGCGATCCTTGCTGACGCGAGTCACGTTGCTCAGGCTTGTACGCTCGCCGCCGATGCCGCAATCGTCCTTCCCATGGATGATCCGCGAGAGGCCCCGCAACCGCATGGTCAACGATGACCAGCCGGTCCACCGCCATCATTCTTTACACATCGGGTTCGACCGGTCGACCCAAGGGCGTCATTCAGACGCACGGCAATCTCCTGCAGCGTGTCGATCGCTGGAAGAGTAACTTCGCCATCCCATCTGACGACCGTTTCGCCCTGGTGGGCTCGATGTCGGTCAGTCACGGAATGACAGTGGTCTTGAATGCGTTGTTGCGTGGCGCCACGCTGTGTCCATTCGACGTGGCTCGAGATGGAGTCGCTGCCATGGCTGACTGGCTGATCGACGAGCGAATCAGCTTCATATCTTTGACCGTCACGTTGTTTCGAAGCCTCGCCGACCATCTGGACGGAAGAAACAGACGGTTTCCGGACCTACGCCTCGTTCGATTGGCTGGCGAGGCGGTAACAGCAAACGACGTAGCTACGCACCGTCGTCTCTTCGGCTCGCGAACCGGACTCGAGGTCTCCTATTCAGCAACCGAGGTGGGGCCGATTACTTCCTATCTGGTTGCGCCCAACGATACCTTTCCCGAGGGCATCGTCCCCATCGGCGTTCCGTACGAGGGGCTGACTGTCGCAGTGGTCGACGGGACAGGCGCTGAACTCCCAGCGGGCGAGACTGGGGAGATGGTGGTGCGCGGTTCTGATCTGTCGACCGGGTACTGGAATGATCCCGAGCGCACGGCTTCACGGTACAACGCGAGTTCAGCTGCCGGCCAACAGGAATACCGGACGCGTGACCTGGGGCGGGTCAGAGGTGGGATGCTCGAGTACGTCGGCCGCCTCGAAAATCGCGTCAAAATTCGCGGCTTTCGCGTGGAACTCGGTGAAATCGAAGCAGTCCTCGCCCAGTGCGTCGACGTGCTGCACGGCGCCGTTGTGGTCCACCCGGGACCGGACGGCGAAGATCGAATCGTCGCATACGTACAGCCAAAGCCCGGCGCCCTGCCGACCGTTGATACCCTGCGCAGCGATCTGGCGGCCCGACTACCTGACTACGCGATCCCCGCGGTCTTCGTGATCCAACAGCACCTCCCGCTCACCGAGTCGGGGAAGCCCGACCGGCGCGCGCTGGTGGCGCCTGGACCGCATCGTCCGGTGCTCTCATCAGTATGGACATCACCGCGCACTCCTCTCGAGGAGGTCATCGCGGATATCTGGTGCAAGGTCCTGGGCCTCGAGGAGGTTGGTGTCGACGATTCGTTCCTGTCGCTGGGCGGGGACTCGTTGAAGGCGCAACGCGTCGCGGTACAGCTGTCAAAGGCAGTCGGCCTGGATCTGCCGCTGGGCGAGTTGATGGGCGCAGACACGATTGCCCAGGTTGGCGAGGTGGTCAAACGGCTCTGCGATACCGCTCAGGAGGAATGCCGACGCTGAGTGTGCGCGCCAGCTCCGCGGTCATGCTCCTGACCGGTTCGCTGGCCGCGTTGAGCGTGGCGGCGTGCGCAGTTCCTGAACGCGGCCCGACGGCCTCGTTCCGAGCACGCACCGTACGAATTCTGGTTGGCGTGAGCCCTGGCGGCGGCCAGGACCTGTACGCACGGGTGCTTGCGCCGTTTCTCGGACGTCACCTGCCGGGTCAGCCATCGGTCATCGTGGACAACATGCCCGGGGCCGGGGGGTTGGTCGCAACCAACTACCTGGCGTTCCAGGCTCGAGGTGATGGGGCCACGCTCGGGCTGCTGACGATGCAGGCGCCGCTCGCACAGTTGATGGCCGACCGCGGTGCTCGTTTTGATGTGCGCCGGTTCGGGATCGTCGGTTCGCCGTCGAACGATGTGCCGGTTTGTATTGCCTCGAAATCAAGTCGTGTCGATCTGTCGGCGTGGCGCGCTGGCCGCATTCGACCGCGCCTGGGCGCGACCAACTACGGGTCGTCGACTCACGTGAGTGCGGCGCTCATCGCCGCCGCTCTCGACCTGCCCTATCATCCGGTCATCGGGTACAAGGGAACCTCTGACATCCGTGTCGCGATGGAGAGCGGAGAAGTGGACGGTACCTGCGCATCGATTGACACCTACATCGCATCGTTCGAGCCCAAAAAGGACTTCGTCCTGCTCCTTTACGCAGGAGCGGGCGACGCACCGGGCCTTGAAGGTGTGCCGTCGGCGACCACGCTCGTGACCGACGCGCGGGGCAGGCAATTGGTGGAGGTGCTGGCGACCCTTGACGTGCTGACGCGTTTTTTCGCGCTTCCGTCGGGGACGCCCGCGGAGATCCTGGAGGTTGTACGGCGGGCCTTCGCCGCCGCGCTCAACGACGGAGCCTTCGTCACAGGCGGCGGCTTCGGTGAACCTTCCCGTCCGTCCGGTCACTGCCGAGGTTGTTGAACAGCGGATCGAGCGACTCTTGAGTCTTCCCGATGACGTTCGCGAAACCCTGATTGCCATCCTGAAGGAGAAAGTACGGTAGCGGGTGACGTGGCCACCTTCTTCAGTGCGTACGTCGGCGGTCTGCTGCGCGTGTTCGCCTGGCCTGAGTTCGGACTCCTGCTCGTCGGCGTCCTGATCGGCGCGATCGTCGGCATTCTGCCGGGCCTGGGGGGCGCCGCCACCGTTGCCCTGCTGATGCCCTTTATCGTCGGGCTCGATCCGGCCCGGGCGTTTGCGCTGCTGATGGGCGTGGCCGCGGTCACGGCGACCACTGGCGACCTCACGTCAATTCTGATCGGCGTTCCCGGCGAGGCGACGACCGCCGCGACCGTTGTGGATGGGCATCCCATGGCGAGACGGGGAGAGGCTCCGCGGGCGATCGGTGCATCGCTGGCCAGCTCGCTCGCCGGGACGCTCTTTGGTGCCCTGACATTGACCTTCACAATGCCCCTGGCCGGCGTGCTCATCCGGTCAATTGGCTCGCCCGAGCTGTTCATGCTGGCGCTGTTTGGCGTGACGTTCATGGCGCCTCTGTCGGGGGCGTCCCGACTCAAAGGGCTCGCGGCAGGAGGCCTTGGCCTGATGCTCGCGATGGTCGGTCTGGATCAACTCGGCGCGACGCCCCGCTTCACATTCGGTCAGCTCACGTTGTGGGATGGGATCGGCGCCATTCCCGTGGTGCTGGGGCTGTTCGCGATCCCTGAGATCGTGGAACTTGCCGGCAGCCGTGTGTCGCCACTGACGACTGACGACTGGGGACACGCGACGCGCAAGGGACTTGCCCAAGGTGTGCGAGACGCCGTTCGTCTCCGTTCGCTCGTCCTTCGCAGTAGTGCGATTGGTGCCGTGATGGGACTGCTGCCCGGAATCGGCGCGAGTATTTCGCAGTGGATGGCGTACGCGGACGCCGCGCGCCGGTCAAAACGCCCCTCTGAATTCGGTCACGGCGCTATCGAGGGCGTGATCGCGCCCTCGGCCGCGAACAACGCCACCCTGGGCGGCGCGCTTACGCCAACGCTGGCGCTCGGCGTACCCGGGAGCCTGACGAGCGCGATGCTGCTGAGTGCGCTGGTGCTGCTCGGACTGGCTCCGGGGCCTCGGCTGCTTCTCCCGGAGCGCGACGGTGGCCACCTGACCCTGGTATTTGCGCTGGTCTGGTTCATGGTCATTGGCAATATCGTGGCGGTTGGCGTGTCCTATGCGGCGAGCGGGCTGCTTGTGCGGATTACGCAGGTACGTGCCGAGCGACTGGTGCCGTTCCTGCTGGTCGTCACGTTCTTCGGTGCCTTCATGGAGCGGCAGGCTGTGGCAGACGTGCTCGTCACCTGTGTCATGGGTGCGCTTGGCCTTGCGCTCGTCCGGTACGACTGGCCGCGGGCGCCGGTTCTGCTGGGACTCGTGCTCGGCCCATTGGCGGAGAACAGGCTGTTCCTGTCGATGGATGCCTTCGGCACGTCGTGGCTCCTGCGGCCGGGAGTGCTGATCGTGGGCGCTCTGATACTTGGCAGCCTTCTGCTGCCGGGACGCGCGCGGGCCTCGTCCGAAGGCGAGCTACCGGCCGGGCGACGCCCGACCGCGCCGATGTACAGGGACGAACTGATCTTCGGGATTCTCCTGGTCGTCCTGCTCATCTCCGCGATCGTGGCCGCCACATCCTATCCGCCGCGCGCCTCGCTCATGCCGAAGCTTGTGGCGACAGTCACGGCCGCTCTGCTGATGACGGCCTTTGCGCTGGATGTCCGCTCCCCTCGTTGGTCGGAGCGTCCGGAATGGGCCGCGGACATCTCATTCGAGAACCCGGTCGCCCGATGGCTTCCGGTCTTCCTGGTTCTGACCTGGGCCGTAGGCTTCGTACTGAGCGCGCCATTGTTGATATTTGGCTACCTCGTGGCCGGTGGCGAGCGCCCGCTGCGCGCCGTCCTAATGGCGGTTGGCGTCCTCCTTGTCGTGAACGTCATCCTGACGGGGTGGCTCGGTGTAAGCTTCCCCCCGGGGGCGCTGACGACCTGGGCGAGTGGGCAGCCGTAGTCGCCGAGTGGCTTGCAGAAGCACGGAACCGGAGGACGGTCAACTGATGGCCATCGGGCAATCGATTGCCGATCGATTCGCCGCCACGGCGGCAGCGGACCCGCCCCGCCTGGCCATCAGCGCGCAACGCGATCGTGTCACGTACGGCGACGCAGGGGATCTTGTCTACCGGGTGGCGAGTCAGCTCATCGCGTCAGGGGTGACCCCCGGTGCTCGCGTGGCGCTCTTGTGCGATCAGCGGGCAGCCGGGTTCTGTGCCCTGATCGGCGTGCTGCGGAGCGGGGCGATTGCCGTGCCGCTCGTCCCGACGCACCCGGAGGCTCGGCTGCGCCGCATTCTGGACGACTGCACACCAAGTGCGATTCTCGCGGATGCCCCGTCTCTGATGCAGGCGCAAGCGCTCGCCGGACCTGGCGTGGCCGTGCTCGGCATTGACGGGTTGCCGCGCACTGCTCGGACGACCTGGCCGGATGTGCTCGAGAACGCACCGGCGCTGATCCTGTACACCTCGGGCTCCAGCGGGCGGCCGAAAGGTGTCGTTCAGACGCACGGCAACCTGCTGCAGAAGATCGACGCGTGCGCGGCGGTCTTTCAAACCACTCGTGATGACCGCTTCGCGATGCTAAGTGCGCCCGCAGTCGGGCGCGGAATGGTCGTGCTCCTGAGTGCCCTCCTGAACGGTGCCGCACTCTGCACGTTCGATGTCGCCCGCCAGGGCCTTGCTGCGTTTGTCGCCTGGCTGATCAACGACCGCATCACGATCCTGCCTGCGGGCCCGTCCTTGTTCCGCGCGCTGGCCGGAAGCGTCGAAACGGGAAGCCATCGGTTTCCCGACCTGCGTCTTGTGCGCCTGGGTGGAGAGTCGGTGACGGTGAACGACGCGGCCGAGCATCAGCGCCTGTTTGGGCCGCACACCCGGCTCATGGTTTCTTATTCCACGACCGAGTCCGGTCCCACCGCGTACCATTGCGTTTCACCGAAAGACACATTCCCCGATGGACTCGTACCGATCGGCCGCCCACTCGACGGCGTCACGCTTGCCGTCGTCGATCCGTCGGGGGCTGACATCGCGGAGGGCGAGATCGGCGAACTCGTGGTGCGAAGCCACTATCTGTCGCCGGGGTATTGGAACGATCCCGAACAGACGGCTTCCCGGTTCAGCGCGGTGACGGCCACCGGCGAGCGCGAGTATCGAACGGGCGACCTGGGGCGCCGGCGCGGAGGCCTCTTCCAGTACTGCGGTCGGCTTGCGGATCGCGTGAAGATTCGCGGGTTTCGTGTCGAGCTCGGCGAAGTCGAAAACGCCCTCGGACGCCTGGCGGATGTGCAGCATGCGGCGGTCGTCGTACGCCCCGGGTCGGACGGCGATCGTCTCGTGGCATATGTACAGGCAAGAGCCGGCGCACACCAGACGACCGATACGCTTCGGACTGCCCTTGCGGTGCAGTTGCCCGAGCATGCCATTCCGGCCGCATTCGTCTTCCTCGACAAGCTTCCACTGACCGAGTCGGGGAAGCCCGATCGCCAGGCCCTTCATGAACCTCCGTCGGACCGACCGGAGCTGTCCACTCCGTTCGTGTTGCCGCGAACGTCGCTCGAAACGACCATCGCGGCCATCTGGTGCGACGTGCTCGGTCTCGATCGTGTCGGCGTCAACGATCCGTTCAGGTCCCTGGGAGGTAATTCGCTGAAAGCGGGCGTCTGGCGTCACGGTTGTCGAAGCGTCGTTGGAGTCGAACTGGCGCTCGGCGACTTGATCGACGCGCAACCGTTGCCGAAACCGCTCAAGTCATCCGCGACTCGGCGGGTACAGGCCGAGTCGCCCGCGACGAACTGACGGCCGCGCGTTTCGGGCCCCAGCCAGATGAGGGTGGCTGAAAGCAGTCCGGATCCGATCATGGCCACGGTCATGGCGTTCACGAGCCGAATCCCCTGGTCCTGCATCATGCCGAGGACGAGCGGCATGATCGCCCCGATAGCGGCGCCCGCGTGGTACGTGAAACCGGGCCCGACGCCACGCGCGTAGGTTGGAAATCGTTCGCTGACGTACGCCGGGGCCATGCCCCAGATGCCCATGCCGAAAGCGCCCATCATCAGCGCGCCCAGTCCGAGCGTGAGCGGAGTTTCCGCGTGCAGGTAGAGCGGGAGTGACGCCATGCCGAGCACCATGGTGATGGTGACCGCACCGCGGCGACCGAGCGCGGTCTCCGAAGCCCTGCCCCAGGCAGCTGTCCCGATGATGGCTCCGATGTTGAAGGCGGCGAGGTAGGGGAGTGTCGGTCGTCCGGAATCGCGCAGAAACGTCGGATACCAGTAGTTGACCGAGTAATAGACGCACATGAAGGCGCCGATGACCGCCGTGGTCTGCACGGTCGTGCCGATCAGATCCCGCTGGAAAATGCGCAGCAGCGACATCCTGCGCTCTGCGGGTTGGCCTTGCGTCTCGCTCAGGAGCCGTCGCCGTTCCAGCCAGATCGGGCTTTCCTTGACCGTTCTTCTGATCCAGAGCGTCAGAAGCGCCGGAACGATGGCGACCCAGAACATTGCGCGCCACGCCAGGTCCGGCGTCCCGTTGAACAAGGGGTACACGAACTGAAACGTGGCGGCTGAGAGCAGGTAGCCCCAGTACCAGCCGCCGAGCAGCAGGCCGGAAGCAAGGCCGCGCAGCTTCGTCGGCCAATGCTCCAGCACGAGCGGCATCCCGGCGGCCCACTCGCCGCCCATACCGATGCCGAAAAGTGCGCGGAGCGCGAACAACATCGCGTATGACGTCGAGAATCCACTGAGGAAGGCAAACAGCGAGAACCACAGCACCGACAGCATCAGCGGAAGCTTCCGGCCCCACCGATCCGCTATCGTGCCGGCCGCTGCTCCCCCGATCATCCGCGTGATGAGCGTCACAGTGCCGAGAGCGCCAGCGAGGGCGCGGTCCACCGTGAAGCTCTTCTGGATGTCGATCAGGATGAAGGTCATGATGTTGAAGTCGAACGCATCAACAATCCATCCAAGAAAGACCGCCCAGAAAGCGCGCCACTGGTCACGGGTCACCTGGGAGTACCAGGGGAGGGGGCGGCCTGCCAGATCTGGTGATTGGATAGTCTGGTAATTGGGTAACGGCATTACGGAAGAGTCGTCATGCGCCCATGTTACACCGCAAGCCCGTGGACGGCTGTCACTTTGGGGCTTCCACAATTCGGGCGCTCGTCCGGAATTGACGGAAGTGCGCATAGGTTGCCGTGCCCGTGATCGTTGTGGAGCTCCGTTGGTACGACTCGCGCATCACGGACGGCACGAGGAACCCGAGGGTTTCGTCGATCTGGTACTCGACCGTGATTTTTGCTTGCTGCGTGGGTGTAACCACGATATTGAGGTAGGTCTTGAGCACCGCGCCGCTCGTGGAGTCGATCCAGATCGTGCCGCGCGTCACCTGATCCGGCCCGGCCGGAGTCTTGATGAACGTCGCGCTCCCACGCTCGCGGTAGTCCAGCTTCACGGCGGGCCGTCCTGCGACCTCCTCCTGACCATGGTGTCGAAACCTGAATTGCGCCTGATGCTGGGGGCTCAGGAAGTCGAGTGGCAGGAGCGGGACATTGATTGTCCGATAGACGAGCTCGTTGCCGAGGTTGTATCGCGCGTTTTCTTCGTCCAGCCGCTCCGCTTCATCAAGCCCATAGTCTTGTCCGCCGGAAAGAAGCCGCGCAAGGCGATCTTCGCGCGTCCTGATCGGCTGGCCATCCACCATGAACGTGTCGCGAAACCTGACCAAGCCTGTCCACCTGGTGCACGCACCATGACGTAGTCGGAGACCAGCGTCCGCTTCAGTCGGGCGGAGTGCGCGCCGCCGACGGACTCGTCCGCGACGCGGCCGGCCAACTGCTGCTCGTACCGCTCTTCCGCGACTAGCAGCGAGAGCCGTTCTTCATAGTGGGCCACGTACGCAGCGGCGCGACTGAGGACCATCTCGAGAGTCGGCTGCGCCGCGTCGCTTGATCGGTTGGTGACGAACGTGAACAGAATCAGCGTCAGACAAACAACCAGCGCCCGGTCGCGAAGAGTGCTCACGCCGCGGCCTGCGTGCGGTCCGTTTGACGGCGATTCTCGCGGGCGAGGCCCACGGCCAGCACGATCCAGACAATCACCACGCAGAGATTGACCGCTGCATAGCTACGGACACCGAGCCCAAGGATCGCGACGAGGGCGAAGGTGGTCACGGCTGACAGCATGTCACCGGCCCGCCAGAAGAAGGTCTCGACCGCCTGGAGCGCCTTGTACTTCGCTTCGCGGCTCGTTGGCAGAAACAACGCGCGCCGCACCGTATTCTGCAGTGAGTAGTCGGTGGCGTTTTCCGTGATTTTGGCCACGCGGATCAACGACAGCACTGGAGCGAGGGCAAACAGCCCGTAACTCGTGAGCGAAATGACGGGCAGCACAAACAGTGCCCCCCCGATGCCGAGGTACTTGAAGATTCTGGAAACGAGGAGCAGCTGTATGAGCACGACCAGGATGTTCTGCCAGAAATCGGTGCCGGCCATGAAACTGGCTGTTAACTGGCGTTCTGACAGGCCGCCCGCCGTGCCCGCGGCGACAGCGGTTCGCGCCATCACGCTGAGTGTCTGATTGAGGATGTAATTGCCGTTCGTGTTCACGAGCTGCGCCGTCAGCGTCAGCAGGCCGATCAGCAGGAGGTACCGCTGCCGGAGGACGAGCTGGAATCCGCCGTCGGTGGCGAGCGGCTGTTCGATTTCGCTCTGGCTCCGTGCGTCCTTCACGCCCCCCATTTCTCGGCGATGCACGATGTTGGTGAGAGCCAGGCACACAAGCAGGATGCCAGCCGATACCAGCAAGGTGTCGAACTCGACAATCCGGAGACGATTGATGAGGAACGAGGTGATGAGCGATCCGGCGATCGCGCCGAGCGATGCGCCGAAGCCGATGATCGCAAACAGACGCTTGCCCTGTTCCACCGTGTAGATGTCGTTCGCGAACGACCAGAACTGCGCCACGACCATCAGGTTGAAGATTCCTATCCAGAGAAAGAACGAGATGCCCAGCAGGGCGGTCCCCGCGCCGCCTCGGCCCACAAGGAAGAAGATCAGCAGGTTGGAGATGAATAACAAGGTCACGCCGTTGATCAGCCGGATGCGGTTCACCCGGCTGGCGAACGCGCCGTAGAGCGGCACGATGACGAGGAAGAGTGCGGCGAGGATGGCGCCGGTGTAGGACGTGATTTCGGGTCCCGTCAGCACCCCGCCGCCCGGCAACGTCAGGCGCACCGGGTTGAGCAACGCCGTGCGCATCGGGCGGATGACGTAGTACGCCGCCAGAATGAGAAAGCCGTTCAGCGCCAGGAGCAGCGCTGAGCCGCCCTCACCGGCGTGCACGTCGGCTGCGATGCTCAGCAGCTGATCCACCCACGTTTTCCGGTCCTCTGGCGCCACGGTCGTTCGCCGACTACCAAGGCATCTGACGTTTGGTGTACGTGCGGCCGATACCGGCGGTCTGCTGGCTCGCCGGGCCTACCATCACGCCTTCCTGAATCATCGCGATGACATTATTGGGGTTCAGCGCATTCAGGAAGAAGATCTTATTTGCCTTGCAAGCTGCGAACACGCGGGCGCGAGCGGCAAGCATTTCCGGCGCTGTTTCGGCGACGTTGCCGGGCCCCCGTACGCCGAGAGAAAGCGCCATATCGCCGGGACCCCACTCAGCGAATGCGATGCCGGGAATCTTGAGATTCTCCTCGGCATTGGCCAGCGCGTACTTGTCTTCGAGCTTCAACCCGAGCAGCAGCTCGCCGTTCGGATTGAGCGGCCACGCATCCGCTTTCTGCAGGTACTCGTCCTGCGAAACGCCCCAGATCTGGGCGGCCGTCGGCGCGCCGTGGACGCCACGCCGTCCCTCTCCGAGGCCGTGATCGACACCTTGTTTGTGAATGGGCAGGCGAACGGCCTCCACGAACGCACGGACCGCGCCCGGTGTATCGGCGTGGGTCAGCAGGACACCATGGACCCCGGTCGCCAGCACCTGGCTGAACATCCAGGCGTTGGCGCGAACGGTCGCTTCGTCCGTCCCGTTGACCGGAACGTTGACGATGACCGCAGGCGTGCGGTGACCGGTCGTCGTCGGCCCGCCGGCTGCCATCCCACGCATGTAGTCGGCGAGGCCCTTGATGTCGTACGGTGCGTGCTCCATGTCGTAGCTGATGTAGTCGGCCCAGGTCTGTGCGTCCTTCAAGCCCTGCTCGTAGCTGCCTTCGGTACCCGAATGCGATCCCGTGTAGTAGATCGGCTGACCCTGCTCGAGCAGCTCGATGGCACGATTGATCCGTCTGGCCTTGGGTGCCTCCGCGTGGATGATGGCAATCGCTACGACGACGCACAGTGACAGGCTGAACACGGCGGCGACATGTCGTGCGGTCTTCACGGGCCCTCCTCTACTGCAACACGCGCTTTATATACCATCGATATAGGGCAGGTGGGGCAGGTGGGGCTGGTGGGGCGGGTGAGGCGGGTGGGGCAGGTGGGCCGGGCAGGGAGCGGCTGCGGCCGCGGCGAGCGACAAGGGGTCGTGCGTGGCTGCTCTAACACACCGGCGCTAGGGAGGTTCATCAATCTCGCGAGCTTCGGCCAGCGAGCTGATTGTCGAAAAGCGCTGAAAAGCGGAAGGTTCGCAAACACGATGGCAAACATGTCGCGCTGCTCGATGAGCCGCTCGTACCAATCCGCGGCCGCGTCTGTTTCCGAGCACAGCACGTGATACAGGACCCTGCCAAACCCAGGGATCGGCGACCCTTCCATTTCCCGCACCAATTCTGCTGCGCGGCTCTTCTCTCCTACTTGAACGAGCGCGGCTGCCATCATCCCGATTCCCAATGTGTGCTGCGGAGCAATCCGGCGTAATCTTTCTCCGACCTCGATTGCCTCTCGCCACCGTCCGGTGGTGACGTAGACCTCACTCAATGTGATGTACGGGACCCCATGGTGCTCGTCGCTCTCGAGTGCTTTGTGGGCTTCCGCAATCGCACGGTCGTACAGCTTCGCATGGGTCAGATGGCTGATCAGGACTCCACGCCAGAAGGCGTTCAGGGGATATCTGCTCAACGGCCTGTTCCATCTGGGAGACTGCCTCCTGGAATTGCCCCAGTGGCTGCAGATAGAAGCTGGCATAGGCCCAATGTGTTTCGGGCGACACAGACTGACCGGCTATCGCGGTTGCGAAGTGTTCGGCCGCCTTCTTCCAGTCGTACTCGTAGGCAGCGGCGACGGCACCCAGAAGGAAATGTGGTGCAGGCTCCGACGATTCGAGGCTCAGCGCCTCGCGCGCCTCGGCGCGAACCAGAGGCATTGTGTCTCGCAAAGACCGCATTCCGTTCGAGCCGAGAAGGAGGTAATTCAGGCCGAGATTCGCGTGAGGTTCTGCGTAGTCCGGATCGAGAGCCATAGCGTGCTCGAAGCACTCCTTGGCTCGCAACAGCGAGTCAACGGTGTGTTGGAGCATGTCATGTCGCCCCTTGAGGAGTGCTTCGTAGGCCGGAAGAGTCGGCGTGTGGCGACCGCCGGCCGGTTTCGGTACGAGCTTCACCTTAAGCGTGCCCGCGATGGCCTGGGCAATCTCGTCCTGGATCGCGAAGACGTCAGTCAGTTCGCGGTCGTAGCGCTCGGACCACAGATGGCTGCCATCGGCGGCGGTGATCAACTGTGCGGTCACGCGGAGGCGATTACCCGCCCGACGGACGCTTCCTTCGAGGACGTTGGCCACGCCCAAGGCTTCTGCGATGGTGCGAACGTCCTGATGTTTGTCTTTGAATGCGAAAGCGGAAGTCCTGGCGATCACTTTCAGCCCTGGAATGTGGGTCAGCGCGTTGATGATCTCTTCGGCCAGGCCGTCGCCGAAGTATTCGTTCTCTTTGTCAGCACTGAGACTGGCGAATGGCAGTACGGCGATGGATGCCCGCGGCGTTGGCTGGTGGGCGACCAATTCGCGAGCCGCCAGTTCCAACGCTGCTCTGACTTCGGCCATCGTCTGAAACCTGTGCGCCGGTTGTTTGGCGAGGCACCGCGTGACGATGCGCTCCAGCACAGCAGGGGCTGACGGTAATCGGGGTGCCTCCGCGCGTATGACCGAGTTCAGCACCTGGAGCGTCGTCGCTCCCCCAAAAGCGCGGGTGCCGGACAACATCTCGTACAACACGGCACCGAAACTGAAGACCTTCAGACCGCGCATCGGCTTCTTTGCCTTCCGCTTGCTCTGGCGCCATGTAGGCGACCGTGCCGAGCACCGTACCTCAGTGGTCCGTGTCGCGTCGGCGTCGCTAGACATCAGCCTGGCCAGCCCGAAGTCGAGGAGCTTTGCTACCGGCCCCTCCACGGAGCCCTGCGCGCCTGTAATCATGATGTTCGCCGGCTTCAGATCGCGGTGAAGAATGCCCTTGTTGTGGGCCTCTTCGAGTGCGCCGGCAATCTGAAGCGCAAGGCGAACCGCTTCTTGAGGCGGGAGTGGACTCGGGAGCGGCTGGCCCTCGATATGTTCCAGCACAAGATAGTCACGCCCCACGGTACAAGATTTGGCAGATGTGTGGATGATTCAGCGAGGCGATCGCGCGCGCTTCCTGTTCGAACCGCTCGGTGTGCGCTCCCGTGAACCTCTTGATGGCGACGCTGCGGTCGAGCCGCGTATCGCGAGCCTTCCAGACCTCGCCCATGCCGCCCGCGCCAATCGGCGAGACGAGCACGTACGGCCCGAGGTGATCGCCGGGCGTCCACCGCTCCATTGAAGCTTCAGATTGTAGCCAGGAAGCGCAGGACTCTTGGACGCGGAGCGCACCCTGGTGCCCGGTCGCCCAGTACTGCTGGCCGTGTCGCAACCTTTCTCAACGGAGCTGGGCCGCTGGGCCTCGACGATTTCCTTCAGCGATCTCCCGACGACGTGGTGCAGGCGACGAAGTTCCGGGTGCTGGACGTGATCGGTCTTGGCGCTCGCAGGGGCAGAGACGGAGTTCGGTCGATCCGTGCACGACGCGGCGATCGCGATGTCGTCCGGCGGTTCGTCTCGACTTCTGGGCACGGGAGAGCGCGTGGGCGTCGCCAGCGCGGCGTTTGCAAACGGCTCGTTTGCACAGGCGCTCGAGGACGACGACACGCACAACGAGTCCATCGTTCACATGAGCAGCCCGTCCGTGGCTGCGGCGCTGGCCTTGGCCGACCGGTCAACGATTCCACGGTTCTGCGAGTGAGCCGGTGTCGGGGCGCGACGTGATCATCGCGGTCGCGGTCGGCAACGAGATTTCGTGCCGCGTGGGGAGCGTGTCGCCTGGACAATTCCATCGGCTCGGCTTTCATCCGACGGGCCTCTTTGCCCCGTTTGGCGTGTCGTACCTTGCTGGCCGACTGCTTCGGTTGGATGCCCACGCGATGGCACAGGCAGCCGGAATCTGTGGCAGTTTCGCGGCGGGGCTTCTTGAATGCTGGGTCGACGGCACGCAGCCGAAATTCCTGCACCCTGGGTGGGCGGCGCAGAGTGGCGATCACCGCTGCGTTCCTGGCTCGGGCGGGCACGACGGGCCCGGCACAGTGTTCGAAGGGCGGTTCGGGTTGTATGCGTCTCACCTGCAGGATGCAGGCGTGCCGCGGAACTTCTCGCGCATCACCGACATGCTGGGGACAAGGTGGGAGCCGGAACGCCTCGTTCAAGCCGTTCCCGGCCGCGCACGTGATCCATCCCTACCTCGGACGCGCTGCTCAGGCTTCGTCGCCTCCACGGCATCACGGCTTCCGACGTGGAACAGATCGAGTGCCCCGTCGCGGCGTTCATCGTTCCCATTGTCTGCGAGCCGGCGAGCGAGAAGCTCGCGCCGGCGTCGGATTCTCACGGTCGCGTGAGCTTCCAGTACACACTGGCTGAGGCGCTGTCGCTCGGAACGCTCGGGAAGGACGCCTATCAGTCAGGCAGTCTGATCAATCCCGAGATTCTCGGCGCTGGCCAGACGCGTACGCTGCGTCGTCGATCCGGCGTTTCCGGGACCTGGCCATTTCAAGGGCGCAGTGAGCGTCACCCTCAAGGACGGGCCGGCAGTTCACCGAGGTGGAAGAACACAACCGCGGGTCGGCGGAAAACCCGATGAGCGAGGCTGAACTTCGCGCCAAGTTCGATGACAATGCCAGCGGGTTTCTGTCAGCAGACCAGCTCGATCGTCTCGCGGGCAAGATCGAGAGACCGAGAATCTGCCGGACGCCAGCGAACTGGTCGGGTTGGCCGTTCGCTCGTGAACGCCGTACTGGTTTGGCTTGGAGCGCCGCCTCAGCTCTTCGTACCAATTCACGACGATCTTGAACTCCGGTGCCGGAGCGCTGGCATCGCGCTCCACGAGCAAGAAGCGTCCGTCGGGCAGGACATCGAACTCGGGGCTCTGAGGATTCAGTCTTCGCTCCCGGGAACGGCGAAACACTTCCGTCGCGCGGCCCACGTTCGCGCCTGCGCCTGGGCGCACCGGCGCGGCCATGAGGCGATCGCCATTCCAGTAGAACAGCGTCTGAACGTTTCGGGCCCAGACGGGATCACGCCCGCCTTCTGCCGAGACCGCAATGCGCTCCCCTGGTCCTGGAAACGGCTCCACGTAGACCTCTGATCGCGTCGACTCGTCAGATTGATACGCGATCCAGCGGCCATCGGGCGAGAAGGCGGCCTGCGATTCGTTGAACGGCGTAGCGCGCAATGCTCGTGGTTTGCGCTCTCCGTCGAGCGGCAGCAACCAGATGTCTTCGCCGGTCGTCAGCGTGGTTGTTGTGAATGCCAACGTGCGGCCGTCGGGTGTGACCGACGTGGCATAGTTGTCGTCTGGGGTTGAAAGCAGCAGCTCTTCGGCGGTCGTGCCGTCGACCGGCGTCCAGAACAGGTCGTATGCCGGGCG
>CAVRXZ010000002.1:0-232322 GCA_963725105.1 uncultured Acidobacteriota bacterium | reverse complement strand
CCACGTGCGACTGGCCGAGTGTTTCGACACCGCGGTGGACGAGCGCGGCGAGTTCGTCGAAAAAACGCGCCTGAGTCAGGAGCGTAATCGAGATGAACAGCGAAAAGAGGAGGTAGTATTCGCGCATTCCGTTGCGGCCTCGCGAAGCGCCAGCGAGCGGATTTTCGGCAATGTCGCCGATGCCCGGCAGGGCAAACAAGATGCGGCAAGCGCCGCCAGAAACAGCGGCACACGCGGCTCGATGCCGTGCAGCACCAAGATCCCGACGAACGGGAAAAGGGCGATAGCGCCCCGAACCGTTGCGCATTGCGACGCAGCATGCCGAGGTCGTCGAGCACCTTGTCAATGGCGCGCTCGGCCCTCGCGACACCGGTGATCGCCGGCCGCCGCGAGCACGTAGTGCTTGTCGAATGCCTCCGAAAGTTCCTCACTGATGAAGCGACCGAGCAGCAAGCTTGCCGCTCGCGGTCACGCACCTCGGCCTGCACCGAGTCGCGATGCCGGCGGCCATGCTGCCGAAGCCGCTCGATCACCGGCGCGGTGTGCTCGGCCCAGAACATCAGCGTGATCCTCGATGAACTCAGATCGGCAACAGCACTTCACCGTGCTGCGTCGCCTGAAGGAATCGCACGTCCGCGATATTTGTGTCGGCGACGTCCATGGTTTCCACGTTGATACGCTTCGACCGCGTAGCCTCCGACGGAGATGATGGGCGACCACCAGATAGGTGGCGATCGCCGAATCGGTCCGCAATAGATGAGGAAGAAGGCGTTGCTCAGATTTGGCGCGAGGTTCGCCTTCATGATGAGATTTGGCGGTTCGCCGTAGGCCCGAGAAATGCCGCCAAGTCGTGACCGTCGTACAGACAATGACGGCGAACCGGATGGCGGCGGTCGTGGCGCCGCGGCGAGCAGCAGGATGATAACCAGCGTCCTGATGGTCAAACCGATCATCGAGACGCCGCCGAGCAGGCCCGACACGACCGCGACCACCGCCGTCACCGAAATGATGGTGGGCAGAATGGCGCCGCGATAGCGCTGCAACAGAAACGAGGTAATGCCTTCGAGCAGGCGCGACTGTGCCACGACTGCGACGAAGTACGTCAGGCCGAGAATGAACAGCATCGTGTCCGCGTGCAGCAGGTCGTCGAGACCCTCGAATGTGAGCAGGTGCTCGCGGATCCACGCCAGCCAGCCGTGCTGCGCCACCTCCACGTGCCAGGCCGACGTTGGCAGCCCGCAGAAGGTGGCGATGATGATCAGCAGCATCCCGTAGGTGAGCGCGTTCTTGTGGATCTGATAGCGGAACGATCCAAAGACGAACAGACCCAGGATCGTGGTGAGTACTTCTGCGGCGAGCAGCCCCGTCGGCCAGGCACACGAAACGGCCGGCGACGAGCACGGCCGCTGCGACGCCGGCGCAGCCGAGTATGAACAAACGGCCCGACAACATGACGATCGCCGGACCAGGAGACGACCGGGCGCTTCCTGATGGTGAGGCAGAATCGGCGATCACGGCAGTCAGTATACGCAACGAATCAGCGTCGACGTCCGGTATGATGGGCGCCTCGGCGCACGATCGCTGCGTGTGGCGCTTCTCTTGCAAAAAGGGTGACTGAAATTCACGCGATGATGGACACCGTCTGGCTGGTCGGGAGCGCTGTCCTCGTCTTCTGGATGAACGCCGGCTTTGCGCTGCTCGAGAGCGGCTTGTGTCAGGCGAAGAACACCGTCAACAGTCTGGCGAAGAACTTCGTCGTGTTTCCGGTGTCGCTCGCGGCGTACTGGCTGGCAGGGTTCGGGCTGATGTACGGCGGCAACGCAGCCAGTCCCGGCGATGTGCCGCTTGCCGCGGCGTTTTTGTCGCAGGCCGTCGTCGCGGGTATTGCAGCAACCATCGTCAGCGGTGCGCTTGCCGAGCGGCTGAAGTTCAGCGCTTTCGTGGTCTTCAGTTTCGTGATGGTGGCCGGCATCTATCCGCTGGCAGGCCGTGCCGTGTGGGGCGGCGGATGGCTGGCCGCACGCGGGTTCATCGATTTCGCCGGCAGCACCGTGATCCACAGCGTCGGCGGGTGGGCCGCCCTGGCTGGTGTGTTCGTGCTCGGTCCGCGCCTCGGCAAGTACCTGCCAAACGGCCGGATCCGGCCGGTTCCGGCGCACAACATGACCTCCGCGACGCTGGGCGCGCTGATTCTCTGGTTCGGGTGGTTCGGGTTCAACGCGGGACGGACGCCCGGTTTCGACCCCGACCTGATTGCGCGAATTCTTCTCAACACGAACATCGCGGCCGCGGCCGGCTGCCTGGGCGCCACGTTCGCGGCCTGGCTGCTCCTTGGCAAACCCGATCTGAGCATGATCCTGAACGGCGCGCTGGCCGGGCTCGTTGCGATCGGCGCCGGCTGTCACATCGTCGGACCGGGAAGCGCCATGCTGATCGGGCTGTTTGCGGGCGTGTTCGCTATCTATGGCGTGCTGTTCTTCGACAAGATGAAGCTCGACGACCCTGTAGGCGCGCTGAGCGTGCACCTGGTGAACGGGGTTTTCGGCACCCTTGCGGTGGGTCTATTTGCGCCCGAGGGTGGCCTGGTGTTCCACGGGGGATTTCACAAGCTCGCCACGCAGGCGATCGGCGTGGGACTGGTGGGCGTCGTGACGTTCGCGCTCAGCCTGCTGGTGTGGTGGCTGATGAAGGTCACGCTCGGTGTGCGAGTCACCGAGGATGAGGAACTCGAAGGGCTCGACGCCAGCGAGCACGGCATCGAAGCGTACGCCGGCTTCGCGGTCGGCCGTCACGAGATGGGCAGCGACCGCTAGTCACGGCACTTCATTTTCGTCGGGCAGTTATCAGACACAGACGAAAATGTCGATGCGCCACCAGGATGTGTGGGGCCTGGCGTTCGTGCGGTGGCGCTAGCCGGTCAGATCGGATGCGACTTCCCGCCAGTTTTCCCGCCAGTTTTCACAACTCCTACGAAACAGTAGGGTGTTTCGCATAGGACCGACACTTTAGTAGGATCATCAGCCACCCGCGGTCGTCGCTAAATCCCCTTCATCTGGTACGAATTGCGCGCGGCGCGCGCCCAGCGCCGCAGCTGGCGTCGCTCTTGCTACCGCCGGGCCGGATGCTCGCACGGTCGTCGTCTTTTTCGAGGAGGTCTTGATGGGAGCGAATTCGACCCAGGGATTGGGAGTCTTGCTGTTCCTCGCGGCGTTCACGTTTCTTGGTTGGGCGTTTTTCGCTGAAGGCAACCTGCTGCTCGTGTTGCTCTTTCTCGTGGGCCTTGGCGCGTCGATCGCGACGTTCCTGAAAGCCAAGCAGATGGAACAGTGATCGGCGTGTCGCACGCAGGAAGGAGGACCGAACAATGGCATTGGTAGGACTCGTCGTCACGCTCGTCGGATGGGGAATTGCCGTGGCGAGCCTCGGAATGAGCTCGAGCACAGGCGGACGTCTGGTATTCGTGCTCGTCGGAATCGTCGTCAGCCTGGTCGGGAGCGTCGGAATCATCAATCAGGCCTATCAGAAGAACGCGGTCTGGAGAAAGTGAGGAGGACCCACACAATGAAAAGAGTACTGCTCGCTTTCTCGATGACGTGGATGCTGGGGTTTCTTGGGACGGCGTACGCCCAGGCGCCGGCGGCAGCCGCTCAGCCGGAGGCAGCCGCCCAGCCGGCCCCAGCCGCACCGGCCGCCACCGTGGCGCCAGCGCCGGTGCCGCTCACGGATGCTGATCTGAAGGGCATCGAAGGCCCCAAAGCAGAGGACAAGGCCAAGGGCGACCCGGCAGGCACCATCACCGGAACCGTCGCCGACATTCCGCTCGGTGATGCGAAGAAAGGGCTGACGCTGCCCGACCTTGTGAACCTGGTTGGCCAGAATCAGATTGCCATCAACTTCGTCTGGACGCTGGTGACCGGCTTCCTCGTCATGTTCATGCAGGCCGGCTTCGCCATCGTGGAGACCGGGCTGACCCGCGCGAAGAACGCCAACCACACGATGATGATGAACTTCATGGTGTATGGGGTTGGAATGCTCGCGTACTGGCTGATCGGATTTGCCATTCAGGAAGGCGGGGTCGGCGCAGTCGCCAACCTTGGCGGCACGGCGCCGCTCAGCGCCGAAGCCACGATGACCCTGTTCGGAAAGAGCGTTGGCATTTTCGGGAAGAACGGCTACATGCTGATGCACCACGGCACCTACGACGTGGGTGTGATGGTGATGTTCCTCTTCCAGATGGTGTTCATGGACACCGCCCTCACGATCGTCACCGGGACCGCCGCCGAACGCTGGAAGTACTCGGCCTTCGTGGTCTCCTCCTTCGTGTTGGGCGCGTTCACGTATCCGCTGTTTGCCAACTGGGCTTGGGGCGGCGGCTGGCTGGCCACGCTCGGTAGCAATTTCGGTCTGGGCCATGGCTACTCGGATTTCGCCGGATCGGGCGTCGTCCACTCGGTCGGCGGCGTCACCGCCCTCGCGATGGGCATCATCGTTGGCCCACGCATCGGGAAATACACGCGACAGGGCAAGGCGAACACGCTGCCCGGCCACGATATCGTGCTGGTGCTCCTGGGGTGCTTCATCCTGGCGTTCGGCTGGTTCGGGTTCAATCCCGGGTCGACGCTGGGCGCTTCGGCGAACGGTAACCTCCGAATCAGCTCGGTTGCGGTGAACACCATGCTTGCCGGCATGACCGGTAGCTTCGGGGCGATGCTCTACATGTGGCTTCGCTACGGCAAACCCGATGCGTCGATGTCGGGGAACGGGCTGCTCGCCGGCCTCGTGGCGATTACCGCTCCGAGCGGGTTCGTCAATCCGGTCGCCTCCTGCATTATCGGCTTGATTGCCGGCGTGCTGGTTTGCCTCTCGGTCGAGTTCTTTGATCGCGTGGCGAAGGTCGACGATCCGGTCGGGGCGATCTCGGTGCACGGGGCGAACGGGCTCTGGGGCGTCATCTCGGTTGGTCTGTTCGCGGACGGCAGAAGCAACTACGGCGGCTCCTGGAATGGCGTGAGCGGATCGGTGACCGGATTGTTCTATGGCGATGCAGGTCAGTTGGTGGCACAGCTCATCGGCGTCGCCACGCTCATCGGATTCGTGTTCTCGCTGAGCTTTGTCTTCAACGTGCTCCTCGACTGGTTCGTCGGCCAGCGCACGCCGGCCAAGATCGAGCTCGCGGGCCTCGACATTCCGGAGATGGGCGCCCTCGGGTATCCCGAGTTCGCGCTGAAACCTGAACCCGCGATGGCTGAGTAACACCATGTCTGAGATCACATCCACAGCACTCGTTGCCGCGCCGCTGCCTCTCCAACCACGGGAGGCAGCGGTCGGCCCGGCGATTCCGGTTCCGTGGCGGGATCCTCACAACGTTCCGGCTGAGGATCTCAAAGCCTACATCCAGAAGCTCGAACAGGCCTGCCTCGCGAATCCTGGGTCGGCCGACTTGCGGACGTGCCTCGGCATCGCACACGCCGTCAACTACGACGTCTACCGGTCGATGGACGCGCTGGAAGAGGCGATTGCCATCGCGCCGGCGCACTTCTGGGCGCAGCTGAAGTATGCGGAACTGCACTATCGGCTGCGGGCGTTGCCCGAAGCCGAACGTGAGGCGACGCGAGCTGTCGAACTCGCGGAAAACGCGTGGCAGCTGACGCTGGCGAGGAAGCAGCTGCAGGAAATTCGCAAGCTCAATCGCGACAGCACGCGAAACATTCCATGGAGCAAGCCGCTGACCACGCCCACGCTGGTCTTGTCAGCGATGTTTCTCGCGGTCGCCGTCGCAATGATGTGGAAATGATAGCGCCTGCGGCCCGCGCGAGGAGAGCGAGTCTTCGAGCGCCGCAGCGCGAGCGAGTGGGGGTGGGGCCCCGCGAGCATTGAGTAAAGAAGTGATGAGCACGCCATGAGCTGGAAGTACTTCGTCGGCGCGTGCATTCTGTCCGGCGGCCTTCTGTTCAAAGCCGGCGCGCCGGTGCCGGCGGTGGCGCTCGGCATCGCGGCTGTCGCGTACTTGAATTGGAGACGGCAGAAGCAGCGGAGCCACTGACAGAGCGGTCGACCTAGCGAGCGCCGGGCGTCCGCCCGCGGGCTCGAGCGAGCAAACGCAGTTCTCGATGGCATGGCTGCGCCTGGGAGGGCGGGCTTGGCGGTGCCTCACCCGAGCGAGTGCCGTGATCAGGAAGAAACGCTGCACGTTCATGATCGAATCGGACGTTCTGGATCGGCTGCAATCAATCACGGCGCGCACGGGCCTGTCGAAGTCCGAGCAGATTCGCCAGGGCATCCGCTGGTGGCTCGAGTCGAGAGAGTGGCCCGAGAAGGAAGATCGGGCATCGCGCGGGAGCGACGAGGCGGACGCTTCGGCGCGGCGGAGAAAGGCGCGGCGACATTAGTGTGGGTCTTTTGGCATCGCGCCTACAGAAATGTTAGTCATGTCCAGGCCGCGCGTTGAGTCCTGAATGGATTCCCGAGTAAAACGCCGCGTCGGGTTGCGCGGCAGCAATGGAGCCGCTCTTGCACTCCCGTGCGGACGATTTGAGGCGGCGATAACGCCCGGCGATTGAGCGACGTTCTCAGTCCAGGGAGGTTTGCGAGATGACGAAGCGATTTGTCGGTTCACGGGCCAGCGCGTGGTGTGCTGGCGCCGTTCTCATGGCGGCAGCGGCGGCACCGGCGGCCGCGCAGCAGCGTGATCCGATCGAACAAGGCCTGGCGGCGGCGATGAAGCATGCCGTCATGGCCGCAGCACAGCACCGACGCGGCCGCGGCGGAAGCGCAGGTCCAACCGCCGGCCACGCAGGGCACACCGGCCGACGCGGACAAGCCCGCGGAGAACCCGGTGCTGAAGTTCTTTGCCAACACGGAGCTCTCGGGCTTCGCCGACGTCTACTATCTGTACAACTTCAATAAGCCGGGGACCGCCTACAAGCTCGGCGACGTGGCGGTGGAGAACGCGCTGCGGGCGTTCGACGTCACGCACAACGCGTTCAGCCTCAGCCTGGCGGAGATCGCCTTCGAGAAGAAGCCGACCAAGGACAGCCGCGGCGGGTTCCGCATCGATCTGGACTACGGGTCGACCGCGAATCTGGTGACCGCCTTCGACCCCGGCGGCACGGCAGTCTATCAAAACATTCAGCAGGCGTACCTCAGCTACTTGGCGGGCGACGGGCTGCAAATCGACGTCGGCAAGTTCGTGACCCCGGCGGGTTTCGAGGTGATTGAAGCCAAAGACAACTGGAACTATTCACGCGGCCTGCTCTTCACCTGGGCCATTCCGCTCTACCACATGGGGATGCGGGCGGCGTACACCATCAACGACCAGTTCAGCGTGACCGGGTTCCTGTTCAATGGCTGGAACAACACGGTGGACAACAACACGGGCAAGAGCCTGGGGTTTTCGGTGGCGTACAAGCCGAATGCCAAGCTCACCCTCAGCGAGAACTACCTCTTCGGCCCGGAACTCACGGGGACCAACGACCACTGGCGGCAGCTGTCGGACACCATCGTCGCCTTTCCGATCACGTCGCGGCTGAACTTCGCCTTCAACTACGACTACGGCGCCGAAAACGGGTTGTCCTGGCAGGGCGCCGCGGTGTACGCCAAGTGGCAGCCGAACGACGTGTTCTCGGTGACGCCGCGCTACGAGTTCTTCAACGACCAGGACAACTGGACCGGGTTCATCGGCCAGGACGCCAACGAGTTCACGCTGACCGGCGAAGCCAAGTTCAAGGACGGGCTGATCATGCGCGTGGAGTATCGGGGGACTACCTGCAGCACCCGTACTTCACGAACGGCGACGGCGAGCTGAAGAAGAGCCAGAACACGATCAGCGTGGCGTGGATTTACGCGTTCAGCACGAAGACCCCTAGGGCTGGATGGGCGGGCACGGGCAGGTGGGTCGGGGTAGGTCCTGCGGGACATCACCCTACCGCCCCACCCGCCCTACCTGCCCACGTGGCTATCCCCTGAACCTGACCGCATCGACTCCGTATTTCTTCACCTTGTAGTTGAACACCCGTTCGGTCGTATCGAGCAGCCGGGCCGCTTTGGCCCGGTTCCCTCGAGTCGTCTTCAGCGCATCCTGAATCAGATCCTTCTCGTAGGCGGCGACCGCGTCGTCCATCGACACACGCGTCACGGTGCCGGACGACTCGGCCGTCTGCAGCGACGGCGGCAGGTGATGGCCGTGGATGACCTGCCCGTCGCAGACGAGCACCGACCGTTCGAGCGCGTTCTCGAGCTCGCGCACGTTGCCCGGCCAGTGATAGCTCATGAGCATGTCGATGGCGGGCGTCGAGATGCGCTTGATGATCTTGCCGTGCTCGCGTGAGAACTTCTCGACGAAGTGATCGGCCAGCAGCAGCAGGTCTGCCTTCCGATCGCGCAGCGGCGGCACGAAGATGGTGAACACGTTCAGCCGGTAGAAGAGATCCTCGCGGAACTTGCCTTCGGCGATCGCCTTTTCCATGTCCTGGTTGGTCGCGGCGATGAGCCGGACGTTCACCTTCACGGTGTCGGTGCCGCCGAGCCGCTCGAACTCGCGCTCCTGCAGGACGCGCAGCAGCTTCACCTGCGTGCCTGGATTGACGTCGCCAATCTCGTCGAGAAAGAGCGTGCCCCCTTCGGCCATCTCGAAGCGGCCCTTCTTGCGCGCCTGGGCGCCGGTGAAGGCGCCCTTCTCGTAGCCGAAGAGCTCCGACTCGATCAGGCTCTCGGGCAGCGCCGCGCAGCTCACCTTCACGAACGGCTTCTTGGCCCTGAGCGAGTTGTAGTGAATCGCGTGCGCGATCAGCTCCTTGCCGGTGCCGGACTCGCCCCGGATAAGGACGGTGGTGTTCGTCTTCGCGACCTGCGCCACCTGCTCGTACATCTCCCGCACAGGGCCGCTCGTCCCGATGATGTTCGAGAAGTCGTACCGCTCGCGCAGCTCCTGCCGCAGATGGGTGTTTTCGGCGAGCAGCCGCCGGCGCTCGTCCTCGACCGCCTGCTGGATCTTCAGCGCCTGCCGCGATCATGGACGCGACCACTCCCATGAACTTCACGCTGCTGTCGAAGTCGCGCTCCGCCTTGAATCGCAGATCGACGCCGAGTGCGCCGACGGCCTTGCGGTTCACCAGCACCGGCACGCAGACGAAGCTGAGCTCCTCGCGGCCGAACTCGCCGCTTGGCCGCACGATGCAGGAAGTCGGGCTCCCGGCTGACGCGCGGTACGACGATCGGCTTGCTGCTTTCGACGACCCGGCCGGTGATGCCTTCGCCGACGCGGTACCGGACGGCCTGCGACGGTTCGTCGAGGCCGTCGGCCGCTTCAATGGTCAGCTCGCCGTCCTCGCCGAGCAGGGTGACCATGCTCCGGATGGCGCCGTGGCGCTTGCCCAGGATCTCGAGGACGCGGTGCAGCGCTGACTTCAGGTTGAGCGTGCCTGACAACGCCTGGCTGACTTCGAGCAGCGTCGCCAGCCGGCGTGCTTCACGGGTATCGGCCCCGTCCGCGACTTTCGGTTTCATGATTGTCGGGCCCGCCAGTTGCCGTCAGCCGTCACGTGCCCTGTCCCTACAGGATGGTAGGAGAAAAAACCTGATCCTACAGCAATGTTGGCTATCTGACCAGCTTTCTGGGACGTTCGGGTCGTTCGGCGTTCGGGTCGTTCGGGTCGTTCCGAACGTTCGAGACGTTCCGAACGGTCCGAACGGTGGAACATTCCTAGACGTTCAATTGTTTGGAGGCGAGGGCCGTCCCGACCACGCGCGCGTGAATCTTGGCGAACGCGATGTCTCGCGATGTCGACGCATCGTCCGCAAACGGGGCGAAGCCGCAGTCGTCGGTCGTCCCCAGCTGCGAGAGCGGAACGTGCTTGGCGGCGAGCAGCACGCGATCGCGCACCTGCTCGGGCGTTTCGATGTCGGGGTTGATGGGATCGGTCACGCCGACGAAGACCTTCCGACCAGGTCCCAGGGTCCGGCCGAGCACTTGGAGCACGTGGTCCGGATCGAGTTCACTGGCCAGTTGCACGTAGAAGCGTCCGGCGTGGAGCTGGAACAAGGTCGGCAGCAGCCTCGCGTATTCGACATCGGCGCTGTGCGTCGAGTCCTGATCACCACCCGGACAGGTGTGCACGCCGATCCGCTGTCGTTCCTGAGGTGAAAAGCGATCGAGCACCTGGTTGTTGAGCGCGACGAAGTCCCTGAGCAGCGCCCCCGATGGATCGAGTTTGAGCGAGAGACGGCCTTCCGTGAAATCAATCTGCACGCTATCGGCGCCCTGGTCGAGGCAGCGGCGGATGTCGGTCGCGGCTTCATTGACGAGATCCGCGAGGAACGCCTGGCGCGAGTAGCCCTGAATGCCCGACGCTGGGTAGAGAAGGCTCAACGCCGATGCTGAGATCACAGCCTGCTTGAGGGGCAGTCTGGTGAACTGCCGGGCGGCTGTGAGGTAGCTCGAGGCGTAGGTCGCGTAGTGAAAGGGTCCCGAGGTCAGACAGGGAAGCTGGCGCGTGTGCCCGTCCTGGAACGGGACGACCACCCCGCCGGGCGCGACGTTCGTCGCGCCATCGAGCGGGTAGGTGGCAAAGCTCGGCTTGCACTGTTCGCCGTCCGTGATGATTGGCGATCCTGTTCTTGGAAGCGCCGGATTGTGTCGCGGAGCGCACCTTCGGCGATCTGATTGAATGCGTCCGCGGAGAGCCGGCCCGCTTGTCGGTCGGCCAGCGCGTTGATCAGTTCGGCAGGACGGGGGATGCTTCCGATCGGTTCAGTAGGCAGTGGCATCGTGTTCCAAAATCCTAACCTAGAATCACTCTTGCACCCCGCGCATGACCACGTCGCCGCACGGAGAAGCCTTTGACCGGTGGCTCGCCTCGCTCGAGGCGCGCTATCTTGCCGACCTGACGTTTCCTGAACTGTCCCGCGCGCTGCGGGCCTTGTCTTCGACGTACGTCGAGCGCCGGCATCGTCTCGACGCGGGCGCGGCGCTCGACGGGGCCGGCAAGCGGGCGGCGTTCGCGCTCTTCTACGCCCCCCTCCACTATCTTCTAGTCCGCGAAATCGTCCGAGTGCTGCCGGGCGCAATCAATCCGGCAGCCTCCCTGGTCGATCTGGGTTGCGGCACCGGCGCGTCGGGAGCTGCCTGGGCTGCTGCGTGCCGGACTCCGCCGGTCGTCCTGGGCGTCGACCGACATCCATGGGTGCTGACCGAAGCCGCACGCACGTACCGTGAATTCGGCGTGAACGCACGTGTGCGCCGGGCCGAGGTGGATGCCTCGTCGCTTCCGAGGGCGCCCGCGCTGATGCTGGCGGCCTACACGCTGAACGAGCTCGCCACTGGTCAGCGTGACGCGCTGCTGGCGCGCGCGATCGATCTTGTCACGCACGCGCCGAGCAATCGTCGCCGCGGAACGGCGCGGCTTCTGGTCGTGGAGCCGCTTGCCGGGCGAGCAGCGCCCTGGTGGAGCAGATGGCGTCAGGAAATTATCGAGGCCGGTGGGCGTGCGGACGAGTGGCGCGTCCGCGTGGAGCTTCCGCCTATTGTCGCAAAGCTCGATCGAGCGGCCGGTCTCAACCACAACGAGCTCACGGGCCGAACTCTGTGGATCTAACGAATCCGGTCATTTATCCATCTGGTCATTTGGTCATTGATTTGGTCATTCGAGGACAATTGACAAACCCAATGACGAGGTGACTAGATGAGCAAATGACCAGATTCGTGAAGGTCCTGCCGGCGCTCGCCGTTCTGGTGATGGCAGACCACAGCGCAGCGAGCGGGCCGGCGACGCTGCGCGTTGATTACTTTCATACGGGCAACGCCACGGAAGAGCGCTTCAGCCTCGACCGTATCGTGGTCGAGCCGCTGCCCTGGCCCGGCAATCCTGCCAGGTCGATGGACGACACCAACCGCGGAAGGTACTTCTTCGAGGTCATCGACACCGGCACCGGCCGCACGCGGTTTTCTCGCGGCTTCAGCTCCATCTTCGGTGAATGGGAGACGACCGCGGAAGCCAAGGTCGCGAATCGCACGTTCTCGGAGTCGCTGCGGTTTCCATTGCCCGACCAGCCGGTCCGCGTCGTTCTCAAGAAGCGGGACGCCCGCAACGCCTTCACCGAAATTTGGAGCGTCGCGGTCGACCCGGCGGGCAAGTTCGTCGAGCGTGGGGTGGCCGCACCTCCCGCGGGTCGGCGTCTGACACTGCAGAACAGTGGCGACCCCTCCACCAAGCTCGATCTCCTGATCCTTGGTGACGGCTATACCGTTGATCAGTGCGGCAAGTTCGAGCGCGATGCCAGGCGCCTCGTGGACGTCCTGTGGACAACGTCGCCCTTCAAGGAGAGGCGGCACGACATCAACGTCTGGGGACTGTGTCCGCCATCGCAGCAGCCGGGGATCAGCCGGCCGTCGCAGCACCTGTACCGGCGGACGCCGCT
Organism: uncultured Acidobacteriota bacterium; assembly: GCA_963725105.1. Taxonomy (GTDB): domain Bacteria; phylum Acidobacteriota; class Vicinamibacteria; order Vicinamibacterales; family CAVVIG01; genus CAVRXZ01. The sequence goes on along the minus strand of CAVRXZ010000002.1, from coordinate 219,908 downwards.
TGGCACAACGTACGACGCGTTCGACTCGGAGCGCTATGTGCTGACCTTCGACAATCGTGCGTTCCGTGACATCGCCGCGAGCGCCCCGTACGATGTCGTGGAGATTCTCGTGAACGCCGCGACGTACGGCGGCGGCGGGATCTATGGGCTCTACAGCACGGTCGCCGCCGACAGCGTGTGGGCGCCCTACATCTTCGTTCACGAATTCGGGCACCATCTCGCCGGGCTGGCTGACGAGTACTGACACTTCCGACGTGGCGTACCTGCCGGCGGCCGATCGCGTCGAGCCGTGGGAGCCGAATGTCACGGCGCTCCTCGATCCGAGCGCGCTGAAGTGGAAGGATCTGATGACCGACGGCACCCCGCTGCCCACCCCGTGGGCCAAGGACGAACACGAGGAGTACTCGAAGGGAGCGCAGGAACGGCGGCGCCAGATTCGCGCGACCAATCAGCCGGAAGCGAAGATGGACGCCCTCTTTAGGGAGGAGCTGGTGCACGACACCGCGCTGCTGGCCCGGGGACCCTACGGGGACAAGGTCGGCGCGTTTGAAGGGGCGAATTACGAGAGTCGCGGCTTCTACCGTCCCCAGGCGGATTGCGTGATGTTCACCCGCGACAGCCTGGCGTTCTGCGCCGTCTGCCGCCGCGCGATCGCCGCCAGTCTCGACTTGTACTCCCGATGAAATCTCCAATTTCCGATTGCCAATCGACGATCTGTAATCGGGATCGGCAATCGGAAATCGACAATCGCGGATTTCATGATTCTCTTGACGGGGACGCTGGAGCTTGGTCAGACTAACGCCCTCGTTCATTTTTCTGACTGGAAGGCGCGCCATGGCTCTGGACGACGATTTCGACGACGAACTTGTGCTGCCCGATGACGATCTGATGGACGACGAAACTCCGTCAGACCTGGCCGGCGGGGACCTCGATGTTGTCGAGGTCGTCGAAGCCGATATCGTGATTGAAGCACCGGCCGCCAGGCGGGTCGCAAAGGCGGCTCCCGCGGCTGCGCCGAAAAAGGTCAGCGCGCCTCAGGCGCGATCGGCCGGGCGCCGTGCCAAACCGAGCGCGCGGGTGCGCGCGCGCAGCGCAAAACCGCGACGTGCCAAGAAGGCCGTCAAGAAAGCTGCCGCCAAACGAGGGTCGAAGCGCCCCGCCAGGCCCGCCAGGAAATCGTCGCGCACGCGGCGGAAGAAATAGTCAGCGGGGGCGCCAGAGCGCGCCCAGTCCTATTGCACCGGCGAGCATGCCAAGCGCCAGCACAACGCGTCCGGCGATCGCCGGCGGGGCGGTCATATGATCACCAGTCCAGGTCCAGCCCGCCACCGACACGAGAATGAGCAGGAGAATGAACAGCGATATCGCAATCCGCACGGCGTTCATGGCCGAAGCTGTCGTCATCCTTTTCGATCATTGTCCCACCGTGCGGTTCGAGCAATGCTAAAAGGGTTCTGATATGGATGTTGCGCGCTCGCGACAAGCGGGAGAGGCCACGACGTTCCTCGAAGCGCTGAACGGTCCGCAGCACGAGCTGGCGCTGCGCGCCTTTACCGTCATCGTGCTGGCACACTGGGGAGAACACCTGCTCCAGGCCTTCCAGATTTACGTGCTCAACTGGCCCGTCCCGGAAGCGCGCGGGCTCGTGGGCTACTTTTTCCCGTGGCTGATCAGTTCCGAGACCCTGCACTACGGGTACGCGCTCGTCATGCTGGCGGGTTTGTGGCTGCTGCGGCCCGGCTTCACGGGTGTGGAGGACCGGCGGTGGTGGGACATCGCGCTGGCGATCCAGTTCTTCCACCACATCGAACATCTGCTCCTGATCCTTCAGGCCACGACCGGCCACTATCTGGCCGGCCGGCCCGTACCCACGAGCATCGTTCAGCTCTGGGTGCCGCGTGTTGAACTGCACCTCTTCTACAACACCATCGTCTTCATCCCGATGGTGGTCGCGATGTATTACCACATGTTTCCGCCGCCCTCCCAGGCGCACGCGCTCAAGTGCACGTGCGGTTGGACCCGAGAAGCCTCTGCGATGGTCTAGCGCACGTTGTCGTACACGGCTGCCTCGAATTCTCTGAGCGTTCGAATCGCGCCCTCGTCGTAGAAAGGCAGCACCTGCATCATCTGGACGCCGGCGACGTTGAGCACCGGATCGACCCAGAACTCCGTGTTGAAGATGCCGGCCCAGCTCAGGCTGCCGGGGCTTCGGTGCTTCGAGTCTCCGCCTTCCTTTGACGCAATCTGGAACCCGAGCCCGAACTTGTCGTGGCCGGCGCCGAGCGGGAACGGCCGGGTCAGTGTCGGAATCGCGGCCGGCTGCTGCTCGACGAAGATCGAGCCGATGCCGTTCTGTCCCATCGCCTTCACCGAGCCCGCCGACAGAATTCTGGTGGAGCCGAGGGTGCCGTTGTTGAGCAGCATCCTCATGAACAACCCGTAGTCGCGCACGGTGGAATAGAGGCCGCCGTCACCTCGGAACGGGGCCGTCGGTGTGGAGGGGACATCCGCGGCCGGCGTGTTCTCCTTCAACGAGCCGCTCGATCGACTGTAGATGGTGGCCAGCCGCGACTGTTTGTCCGCGGCCACGGCGTACGACGTATCCATCATGCCGAGGGGCTTGAAGATGTACTCCTGATACCAGGGCTCGAGCTGCGCCCCGGTGATCTTCTCGACAATGAGACCGAGGACGCGCGTGCTTGCGCTGTAGTTCCACTTGTCGCCCGGGTCGCTCAGAAGCGGGAACTCCCACTCCATTTTCTGGGTGCCGTTCTGAAGGCGGTTCAGGATCGGGCTGCAGAACGCGTAGCCGATGCCGGATGTGTGTGCGAGCAGGTGGCGGACGGTCATCGGCCGCTTGGCAGGTCGCATCTCGTACGTGCCATCGGCTTCGTTGAACTTCGTGATCACCTGGAGGTTGTCGAATCCGGTCAGGTACTTCGACACCGGGTCGTCGAGTTTGAGCTTGCCCTGCTCGAGCAGCATCATGATCGCGACCGAGGTGACCGGCTTCGTCATTGATGCGATGTTGAAGATGGCGTTGACCGGCATCGGGATGTTCTTGCCGACGTCCAGCTTCCCGGCCGCGCCTTCATAGATGACACCGTCGCGATCGACGACGAGCGCGGTTACACCCGGCGTATCGCCCCGCTGGACGGCCGATTCGAGCTGACGGGAAATGGCCTGCGTGTCGAGTGTCTTCGCAGGAGCCGCCGACATCAGAACGCCCGAAACGAGCGCTCCGAGTGCGACGGAGAGGGATAGCAGGAAAGCGGTCGAACGCAGCCTCATGGTTCTTCCTCCAGGGTCGGCGCCACGTGGCCGACGGGTGCAGAGTTTACCGCGTCGGCGCATTCCGGGAGCGCCGCAATTGTGCCGGGTAGGCGAAACGCGCCAGAATGCCTGTGAATGACCGCACCAGACGATGGGCGGCGATTTCGGGAGCTGTTGCAGGACGAAGTCGACGGCGCGCTGATCTACAAGGCGCTGGCCGCGGCCGAGCAGCAGCCGGCGCTGTCGCGCGTGTATGGCCGCCTGGCCGAGACCGAAGACGCGCACGCCGCGTTCTGGGAAGGCAAGCTCCGAGCCTCCGGTTCGCCCGTTCCTCCGCGGCGACCGCGGTGGCGCGCGCGTGTCCTGGCGATGCTGGCCAGGCGCGTTGGCTCGCAGTTCGTGCTGCCAACCCTCGTGGGCAACGAGCGCGCCGACACCGGCAAGTACGCCAACGTTGCCGAGGCACAAGGAACGTCGCTCTCCGCCGACGAGGCGTCGCATTCGCGTGTGCTCCAGGCGATCCGCCACTCCAGCACCGGCGTGATGGAAGGCAGTGCGCTCGCGGAACTCGAAGGTCGCCACCGTGCAGGCGGCGGCAATGCCCTGCGCGCGGCGGTGCTCGGCGCGAACGACGGCCTGCTCTCGAATCTCAGCCTCGTGATGGGTGTCGCCGGCGCGCAGATGGGGGGCGCGGAGATTCTCGTGACCGGATTGGCCGGCCTGCTGGCGGGCGCCGGATCGATGGCGCTTGGCGAGTGGCTGTCGGTGCAGAGCTCGCGCGAACTGTACGAGCGTCAGATCGCCATCGAAGCGGAAGAGATTCGTGTCGCGCCCGATGAAGAGCGCGAGGAGCTGGCGCTCATTTATCAGGCTAAAGGATTGCCCGAGGTGCAGGCGCGGGATCTGGCGGCCCGGCTGATTGCCCAGTCCGACACCGCACTGGATACGCTCGCTCGCGAAGAGCTTGGCATTGATCCCAAGGAGCTCGGTGGATCGGCGTGGCAGGCAGCGATTACATCTTTCTTGCTCTTCGCCCTGGGCGCTATTGTTCCAGTCGCGCCGTTCACAATCTGGTCGGGTCAGCTGGCCGTAATGGCCAGCCTGACCTTGAGCGGGCTGGTGCTGTTTGCAATCGGCGCAGGAATTACGCTGCTGACCGGACGGAGCGTTTTCTATTCCGGCATGCGTCAAGTGCTGTTCGGGCTCGCTGCCGCTGCGCTGACCTTCGGCGTGGGGCGACTGATAGGTGTTTCCCTTACCGGGTAAGTGGTCCTCCCGGTCGGACGACCTCCACGATGGCCACGTGTAGTTAACGCCTGAATCGTTCAAGAGGAGGGTGCGATGACGACAGCGAATCCCGTCGGCGTGCAAGGTCTCGTCAGGAAGGTGTCCGGCTGGGTCATGGCAATGGCCGTCGTGTTCATCGTTTTGGGTATCCTGGCTATTGTCGAGCCGATGGTGGCAGGTCTGGCCATCGCGGTGGTGGTCGGCTGGTTACTGATATTCGGCGGCGTCGCGCACGGCGTTGCGGCGTTTGCCGGCGGCGGCGCAGGCCGGGTGATCTGGCAGCTGCTGCTCACGGTCATTTACGTTGTCGGCGGCATCTATTTCCTCACGCATCCCCTGCTCGGGTTGGGATCGCTGACGCTGCTTCTGGCGGCGATCCTGGTGGCGGAAGCCGTGATGGAAATCCTGACCTACTTCCAGACGCGCGCCGTCGGCGGCTCCAGCTGGCAGCTCGTCAACGGAGTGGTCACGCTGCTGCTCGGCGGCATGATCTGGAGCCAGTGGCCGTCGAGCGCGGTCTGGGCCATCGGGACACTGGTCGGCGTGAACCTGCTCATGACCGGCATCTCGCGTTTCATGATTGCGTCCGCGGCACGCCGGCTGGCGACGGTCTGAGCACTATCTCTTCCACGCTGCGGCGTGTGATCACCGATTCGATCACGCTGTGGCCGATGATCTAGCGCGGTCTTCAGTTTCGGGTAGTCGACCGTGCCTGGTGCCGGGTTCCTGGTGGGTTCCTGGTGCTGAGTGCGTACCGAAGTGTATCGGGTGCTCACCAACGCACGAGGCACCAAGCACCAGCACGTAAGCACCCCGCACTCGAGCACCCCGCGCTCGGCACGGTCAACCGTCACCCTCGCGTCCTACACCGATATGGAAAACGATCTCTAGTGGAGGTCTGCCCGGGCTTGCTCTATCCTGTCGCGTGGTCGTGCAGAATCCTTCCGGCGGTTTGATGCGGACCTGGCTCCCTGTCCGATGATGATGGGCGCGTCGCTTATCAGTTACATCGACAGGAACGCACTCGCGGTGCTGGCGCCGACCATCCTCGTCGACACCGGCATGAGCGGCCAGCAGTACGGCTGGGCCATCTCGTGCTTTTCGGTCGCGTACATGATCTGCAACCCGATCTGGGGCGACGTGCTCGATAGAAGGGGACTGCGAATCGGCATGATGGCCGCCGTCGCGCTGTGGAGCGCGGCGTCGTTCGCCCATGCGCTCGTTGGATCGATTGCGTGGCTTGGTGTGGCCGGGCAATTCGCTCTGGCCCGACTTGCGCTGGGCGCGGGCGAGGGCGCCACGTTTCCTGGTGCCGCACGGACCGCCGGGGTCACGCTGTCAGCCGATCAGCAGGGCCGAGGTATCAGTCTCGGCTACAGCGGCGCCTCGCTCGGCGCCCTGCTCACACCGCTGGTCGTAACGCCTGTGGCGCTTGCGTTCGGCTGGCGCGGCGCGTTCTGGCTCACCGGGCTCATCGGCCTGGCCTGGGTAATCGCCTGGCTCGTGGTGAGCCGCACGTACCCGGCGCTCGGCATGCCGTCAGGCGTTCGCACGGCGGGTGCCCGGCCCCACGTTCGAGATCGGGCGCTGTGGGCGTTCCTCGCCCTCTACAGCTTTGGCGGAATACCGATGGCGGTCTCCATCTATGCCGCACCGATTTTTCTGTCAAAGGCCATGGGGGTCTCTCAAGCCACACTGGGACACTGGCTGTGGATTCCGCCGCTCGGATGGGAACTGGGTTATCTGTTCTGGGGCTGGGTCAGCGATAGGACGGCATCCGCAGCGGGACGCGTGGTGCCGATCCTTGCCGTTGCCGGTGTCGTGACGGCGCTGGTACCGTTTGCTCCAGGCCCGGCGTCAGCGCTGCTGTGCTTTTTCTCGTCGATGTTCGTGACCGGAGGCTTTGTCATCTTTTCCCTGAAGTACGCGATGCGGTGCTATCCCGGGAGTCAGGCGCTTCTTGCCGGGCTCGGGTCAGGAGCGTGGAGCGGCCTCGTTGCGCTGATGATGCCGATCGTGGGGTCGTTCTTTGATGCCGGCCGGTATGCGTTGATTTTTGCTGTGGTCGCCTGCACGCCCGTCGTGGGTGCGACGTTGTGGGCGGTTCTCAGTCAGACTGCAGGCCTTGGGGCAAGGGCGAACGCGAGGTTCGGCACGTGACGTGGTCGATCCGGCTCGGGTCCTCCGGGCCAACCCTCTGTCAGGACCAGACGTGTGAGTCCTGCGGCCGGCCGTTTGCGTGCGAGTTGTCGCTGCGCGGGTGCTGGTGCCGCGAGATCGAGCTCACGGTGAAGCGAGAGCTCGTCTGAAAGCGCAGTACACGGGTTGCCTGTGTCGGGAGTGCCTCAGTCGCTACCAGGAAAGCTCGCCGCTGGCGACATCAGTCGAGAACCCCATCGAGCGACGTTGACGGTTTTCTCGCGGGTCGCCTTGCCGTCACGAAGTTCGCAAGGCGTCGGAGTGCCAGCGACAAACCGGTCCAGACCAGCAGCGCCCCACCCGCGCTCGCCAGGCCGGCCACGAGCTGCCCGGGCCAGCCGCCGAGTTCGCCTGTGTGGCCGAAACGCACCCATCCGCGCGCTTTTTGACCGAGACTGCTGGCCGCATAGGGCTCCCATCGCACAACGCCGCCTGTTTTCCCGTCGAGAGTGAGCTGCGACCGGGCGTGGGCGTTCCACAACGCGGCGTCGGTCAGCGTGAATGAAACTGTCGCTCCTGGCCGGTCGGCGAGTCTCATGGTGATCGATTCCCACGACGGGAGGATCTGTTCCGCGCAGTCCCAGAGGAGATCGATGTTTTCGGGGACTGGCGACGTGACCTTGGAGTCTCCACCGCTCGGCCGCGAGCGGCCCGGGCGGTCTCCCTGACCTCGCCCGGCGCCTGACGCAGTCGGCGGGTCGCTTCCAGTCACACGGTAGAGGAGACTATTGGCCCACGGGTACGACATCACGACCGCCGTGGACGTGAGCACGATGAGGACCGGTGCGCACCAGAGGCCGATCACGTTGTGCCAGTTGAAATCGCGCGCTTTCCCGCGCGCCCGGATATCGAGCACGGCCACGGCGCGCACGAATTTTCGACTCCACGTTCTCGGCAGCCAGAGATAGAAGCCGCTCAGCGCGAGTCCGAGAAACACCAGATTACTGGCGTCGGTCACCCAGCGCGTGATCGTCCGTGATGGCCCCTCGGCTCCCAGCCAGCGATGCCAGTCGGTCAGCGACTGGAACATCCCTCGCGCGATTGTCGCACCGTGACCGAGGACTCTTCCCGTGTACGGATCGACATAGACAATCGTCCCTCGGCCGAACGTGATGGTCGCAGCCGCGTGCGGATCGGACTCGAGTGTGAGGCCGGATGGCGGCGCGCCCCTGTTGTCGTTGATGGCTGAGGTCAGTATCGTGCCCAGAGCGACACGCTCGTCCCCGGGCCGTGGGGGCTCTGCCCGACGAACGTTCCGTTCGAGCAGCGACAGGATCTGCGGCTGAAAAGCGAGCAGCGTCCCGGTCACCGACATCACCAGGATCACTAGACCACAGCTGACGCCGGCGGTCAGATGACACCAGAAAATCACGCGTCGGACGCGAGCCATCGACTGATGCTCCTCTAGAGTTCCGCCCAGAGCCGCAGCAGGTTGTGATACACGCCCGTCAGCTGAACTGCCGACGGGTGATTCGGCAGCGTCTGCGACAACTGGCGGATCGAGGTGTCGAGGTCGAACAGGATCGTTCGCTCGCTGTCGCCTCGGATGAGGCTCTGAATCCAGAAGAATGACGCGATCCGTGCGCCGCGGGTCACGGGACGCACATGGTGCAGGCTGCTTGCGGGGTACAGGACCATATGACCCGCCGGCAGCTTGACCGAGTGGACGCCGTAGGTGTCCTCGATCGCCAGCTCGCCGCCGTCGTATTCGCTGGGTTCACTCAGGAACAGTGTGGCTGAGAGATCCGTTCTGATGCGGTGTCCGGTTCCCTGGAGCTGCCGGATGGCGTTGTCAACGTGGCTCCCGAACTCCTGGCGCTCCTCGTAGCGATTGAAGAGCGGCGGGAAGATCCGGTTCGGGAGCGCGGCCGAGATGAACAGCGGATGGCGCTGTAGTACCGTCAGAATCACATCGCCGAGTTCCTCGGCGACGGGATGAGATTCCGGAAGCTGCTGGTTGTACTTCACGAGCTGGGACTGGTGCCCGGCTGTAACGCGGCCGTCCACCCAATCCGCTCCGTCGAGCTTTCGCCGGGCTTCTGCGACCTGGGCTCCGCTCAGAACGTCCGGGATCTGGACCAGCATGGGACGCCTCAGAATCGGACGTTCGTGCTGACGAGAGCCGATCGGCCCGGCCCGGGGATGTAGTGGCCTCCGCTCGTGCGATCGACGTAAACGGTATCGCCGATGTTGGAGAGGTTCAGCCGCAGGCTGAGATGCTGGTTGACGTCATAGGAGACGAGCGCGTTCGCAATCCAGTAGCTCGGAACGTTCAAGGTATTCACGTTGTTCCGATAGACGGCATCCATGTATTGGGCACCACCGCCGACCTTCAGATTGGTCCGCAGGTCGTAGGTGGTCCAGAGATAGAAGGTGTTTTCCGGCGTGAACTGCAGCGCCTGATCCACTTCGGTCGGCGTATTGGACTGGGGAATGTCGCTGTGCATGAACGAGTAATTGACGATGCCCGTCCAGCGGCGGGTGAAGGCGCCCGACAGGCCGAACTCCACACCGGAAACAACCTGTTCGCCGGCGAGCACTGTCGGCGGATCTCCCGGGTTGATGCCGGGCGTGCGCGCGTTGACCTTCTCCGTTCGAAACACGGCGGCGTTCAGCGAAACGCGGTTGCGCTGCAGATCCCATTTCGTGCCGCTCTCCAGCGTGCGTGTTTCCTCTGGATCGATGTTGACGGTGTTTGCGCTGAGGGCGAGACCTTCGGCCGATGGGTTGAATGACGTCGAATACCCAAGGTGGAGGCTTCCGTTCGGCCGCGCTTTGTACACACCGGCCGCACGCCAGCTGAGCATCCGATCGGTCCGGGAAAGCGGACTACCGACGCCGGTGACCGCAACGGAGTTGTAATCGACCGCGAAGTAGTCCCATCTGAGGCCGCCGGTCAACTGCCACTTGTCCTGCAGGTTGACGGTGTCGAACGCGTACACCGCGGCGCCATTGGCCGCTCCATCCGTGTAGGCACCGGTACGACGAACCTGCCCGGTGTAGCGATCGTTCGGATCGGGATTGAACAAGTCGGTATCGGGCGAGACGGGCGTGTCAGGTCCGAACTCGGCTCGTGCATAGTTCTTCGACGTTTCATGCGAGAACTCGAGGCCGGCCGAGACGGTGTGCCGCAGCCGACCTGCGACGATGGTGCCGGTCATGTTGGTCTGGTTGGCCACGATGCCGTCGGTTTGATCGCGCGACTTCATGTCCGTGCGGCGGATATCGGTGCTGTCGTTGCTGACGAAGCGCGGCGGCGTGATGACCGAGTCGCGCTGCGTGCTGCCGTAGCGCGTCACGTTTCGCAGGTGCAGATCGCCAGCCCAGTCGTGTTCAACCAGCGCGGTGGCGAGATCGTTGGCCACCTTCTCGTAGTCGCGCGCGGTCAGCCCGTAGAAATTGCTGGGATTGACCGGCGGTTCGCCGCCGGCATACGCCGCCAGCGGAATGTTGGTGGCAGGCACCCAGGGCAGGCCGTAGTCCGGCATGTTGTCCTGGCCAAGATGCAGATAGCTCAAGGTCACTCGGGTCGGTGACGTGAGGCCGAAGGCCAGCGACGGAGCGACCGCCCAGCCCTGATTGCGCACGACGTCGCGCCGCGGAATGCCGCCGTCGGTCCACATCGCGTTCAGGCGCAAGGCGGTGCTCGGCAATCCGTCGATCGGCTGGTTCAGATCCGCCGTTCCGCGCTTGAATTCGGACGATCCGCCTTCGAGCGTCGCCCCGTACGACGAGTCCATGTGCGGCGTCTTACTGACCAGGTTGACCGATCCGCCCGTCGAGCCCCGGCCGGTCATGGCCGACGCGGGGCCTTTGGCGACCTCAACCTGCTCAAGATTGAACGTGTCGCGAGCGTAACCGCCCGAGTCGCGAATGCCGTCGACAAACATGTCGGTCCGCGCGCTGAAGCCACGAATGGTCATTTGATCGCCCGCCGGTGTGCCGCCTTCACCTGCCTGATATGTGATGCCCGTGACGTTGCGCAAGGCATCGCGCAGCGTCGAAACGCCTTGTTCCTCCATCAGGCGCGACGGAATGACGTTGATGGTCTGCGGGACGTCGCGCAGGGGTTCGGTGTACTTTGGCGAAGAGAGACGCGGCGCGGGGTTGCTCGCGACGACATCGACTGATGAAGCGGCCGCGCGGAATTCCAGCACCACAGTCGTTGGTGACAAGAACCGGAAACCGAGACTCGTATCCTTGATGATTTGCTGCAGCGCCTGTTCGTCGCTCAGCACGCCGGCGACTCCGGGCGAGGTGATGTCGTAGACGGCGTCGACCATGACATCCACATGCAGGCCGGACGTCCGCTCGAACGCCGCCAGAACGTCCTTGAGCCGACCGGCGGGAATGTCGAAGCGGTGAGTCGGCTGGTTCCCTGCGGGATCGCTGGCGCGAGGCCCGTCGCCGGCGGGCGACTGTGTCCCTTGCGCCCCCAGCTCGGTCTTGCCCATCCACGTCGTCGCGACAAGCGCACCCGCCACCACCCACGGCGTCTGCCGTCGCGATGCCAGCGAAGCGCGTTGCGTCGCGGCGCCGCCGAGCGAGCTGTTTCCTGAAGGCCTTGCGTGACATGTCGTGCCTCCTTGCGGACGACACGTCGTGGCCCCTTTGACTAGAATGAACGGGCCGGACGCATCGCGCGCCTCGAGCGTGTGAAGGGTCCTCAGCTGATCCGTGTTCGGCAACCCGCCGGGTGTCTCACCACACCCGGCGGGGTCTGTTCCGGCACTAAGTGAGATTGAGTCTCACTTTCAGGTTTGAAGCATATATCCGACTAGATTAGTCGGTCAAGGCCCGATTTCATTGGTGTGCTCGCATGCTGAGTGACTGGCGCGTGATCCGATCGGCGGCCCGCAAGCTCGCCATCGTGGCGGTCTTCGCAGCGCCGGCCCTGGCAGCGGCGCAATACAACACTGCCGAGCTGTCCGGAGTGGTCAAGGACGAAAAGGGCGGTGTTCTCCCAGGTGCGAACGTCGTGGCCCTTCACGTCGCGAGCGGGCGGAGAAGCGAACGCCTGTCGGACAGTGAAGGGCGCTTCACTCTGCCCGCATTGCCTGTAGGCGACTACCAGGTGCTTCGTCGAGCTCTCCGGCTTCAAGCGCTTCGAGCAGCACGGGCTCACATTGAATGTGGGGCAGAAGGTCGACCTGGCGATCGTTCTCGCAGCTCGGTCAGCTGTCAGAGGCCATCAGCGTGACGGCTGAAGCGCCCCTTCTTCGCACGTCGAACCCTGAGATTGCCGACATCATCGACAACCGTCAGATGCAGGCGTTGCCCGCTCAACGGACGGCAGTTCATTCACCTGGCCCAGCTCACCGACGGTGTGGCGATTCCTCCAGGCGGGACGCGCGGCGCCGCGCTCGGACAGGCGGGGCCGTTGCCCAACGTGTACGGCCAGAGAGGCGGCCACAACATCTACCTCATCGACGGCGTGAAAGTCACCGACGAGTACTTCAACAATCTCGTCGTCAGCCCGTCGATCGATGCGATCCAGGAATTCAAGATTCAAAAGACGATGTATCCCGCGGAGTTTGGCGGCAAGGCGTCCGCGCTGATCAATGTCATCACGAAGTCGGGCACCAATCGGTTCGGCGGCAGTGCGCTGGAGTTCGTCAGGAACAGCGCGTTCGATGCCCGCAACTTCTTCGACAATCCAGCCAAGCCGGTGCCGACGCTGAATCAGCACCAATTCGGCGTCAGCCTTGGTGGCCCGCTGAGGCGGGATCGCGCGTTCTTCTTCTTCAACTATGAAGGACAGCGGATGCGGAGGGCGCAGACGCAGACGTTCTCCGTGCCGACAGCGGACCTGCGCGCCGGAGACTTCTCAAGCGTGACGACGCCGATCTGCGACCCCTTGACGCGTACCGTCGCCGGTACCTGCACTGCCTTTTCGGGCAACCGGATTCCGGCGAACCGGCTCGATCCAGTCGCGCTGGCGCTTCTCGACAAAGTGCCGCTTCCGACCAGCGGCGGAACCGTGCAGAACCTGCTCGCGGTAGACGATCAAGTGAACCCGATGAACCAGTTCAGCCTCAAAGTCGATCATCGTCTTGGGATGAACGATACGCTGTACGCCCGCGTGACCTCCTACCGCGTGGATGATACCCAGCCGTTCGGGACGACGTCGCTGAATGAAGCACTGGTGCCGGGCTTTGGCCGAACGGTGACGACCCACAGCGAGAACGTCGCCGTCGGTCACACGCATGCCTTCAGCACTCGATGGCTGAACGAAGTTCGGTTTGGCTACCTGCGCGCCCGCGGCGGACAAGTGAGCCCCAACCAGGGCGTCGACTTCGCCGAGCGGTCGGGGCTGCAGGGCGTGACCGGGAATCCCGCCGACATGGGGTACCCGCAGGTCTCCTTTGGCGGACTCTTCAGCACTATCGGAGATCCGACGTCGTTCGTGTCGCGCGACGATCGCAGCTACGAGGTGTACGACAACGTGATGTACGAAAGTGGAAGCCACCGTATAAAGTTCGGCGGCTACCTGTTTCACCTCGACGTTCAATCCGGTCAATCCGGCGAATGCCAGGGGGAACTTCACGTTCAACGGTCAATGGTCGGGCAATGCGCTTGCCGACTTCCTGCTGGGATATCCGAGCAGTTCCCAGGTCGGCATCGGCCGCGCCGACGAGCACGGACGCAGCACCTGGTTTCATGCATACGGGCAGGACGATTGGCAGGTCAACTCGAACCTGACGCTGAACTACGGATTGCGGTACGAGATCAACAGCCAGATGGCCGATGTCGACAATCGGTTGTCGGCCATCGACATCCCCGGCAGACGCTTCGTCATTGCGAGCGACGACGAAGGGCAGCTTCTCGTCGTCAGCGGCACCGCTCCTGTCCCAGATTCCGATTCCCGTACGTCAGCTCAAAGGATGCCGGTTGGACGCGAGGACTGCTGCGACCGAGCTACCGGCGGTTCGCGCCGCGCACTGGGCATGGTGTGGGCGATCGGCGACGACCGCCGGACGATCGTCAATGCCGGCTTCGGTGTCTTCCTCAACCAGTGGGCGTACAGCGTCCAGCAGGCGCTCGCGCAGACGCTGCCGTTCTTCTTTGCCAAGACAGTCACCGCTGCGGCAGATGCGGTTCGGCCGACGCAACAGACGCAGACGGTGCTGCTCGACTCCGGCGAACGGGACGGTCGGAGGCAACACGATGATGTGGGACTTCAGAACCGAGTACGCCAAGAACTACTCCGCGTCGGTCCAGCGTCAAATCGGCGAGCGAACGATGGTCGAGGTCAGCTTCCTGCGGTCGGCCATTGTCGGCGCCGACAGCTCGACGGTCCTGAATGTGCCCGGAGCCAGGGACCAGGAGCGATCGGACCTCGCCGGCCCGTGCCGCAGCTGGCGAACGTCACGGCTATCCGCTGGGACGGCTATTCGATCTTCAACGGCGTGACGTTCCGGGCCGAGCGTCGAGACTATCCCGAGGGCTCGCGTTCTACCGCTTCGTACACGTTGTCAAAAGCGATCGACGATGCATCCGACCCGGGAGGCACGTCTCATGAAGCGAACCTGCCGCAGGATGTTCGCAACATGGCTGCAGAGCGCGCCGTCGCCAGCTTCGATCATCGACACCGTTTCGTCGGAAACGTGACCTACGTCGTTCCCGACTTCGGCGGTTCAGGAAGCGGACTGGTGTCGGAGCTCGGCTCAGATTGGCAGGTGAACGGCATCGTGATCGTCGAGTCGGGCGCGCCATTCACCGTGAACATCGGCACCGACCGGGCGAACATCGGCGCCGGTCCGGCGCAGCGTCCCGATCAGACTTGCGATCCGAACGAGGGTGCAGCCAAGACGTCGGAGCAGTGGTTCAACACCAGCTGCTTCGTCCTTCAGCCGCAGTTCACCTTCGGCAACGCACCGCGCAACTCCGTGCTCGCGCCAGGATACGCGACGTGGACCTTGCGGTTCAGAAGGACGTCGCGCTGGGACACGGGACGCGTCTGCAGTTTCGATGGGAGATCTTCAACCTCCTGAATCGGGTGAACCTCGACGTTCCGAACCGCATCGCGTTCACGCCGAACTTCGGACGCATCTTCAGCGCGAAGCCGCGCGCGGCAGATGCAGTTTGGCGTCAAGTTCCTGTTCTAGCCCCAGTCGGTCGCGCGTCTAGAGATGTCTAAGCACGAGGTACAAGCTCGTGCGGAAGAAGTTCTCTTTCTCCGAGCTCAGCCATGTCGCTGCACATACAGTCACTGTTTCGCGCGCAACTGCAGTTAATCAGAACACGTGTGCTGCTGACGCGTCGCGCGAACGCGTGTCTGTCGAATTGTTCCGTCAAGCACTTACGACTGCGGCTGAGAAGATGGCAAACGGTACGTGTGTTGCCTGAGCGATGGCGCTATGCGCACATCTTTGGGGCATTCGGGACTGGGCAAGGTCTGTTTGGTCGTGGGTCTTCTGCTGGCAAGCGCGTCTTCCGAAGCAGCAGGCTTGAACCTCGAGTGGAATTCCGATTCGAACACAGGATACGTGGTGTTCTGGGGGACTCAATCGCAGGTCTACTCGAACAGCATCGATGTCGGCAAGCGGACGTCCTGGCCGGTGACAGGACTGAACGACGCTACACGTTACTACTTCGTGATCCGCGGGTACCATGAGCAAGGGACAGCTCGGTCCTCCGTCGTCGGAGGTCTCGGGGACGACCCCCTCACCGTCCGCGCCTGGTGCACCGACGTGCCAGTGCCTCCACCACCGGCTCCTCCTCCAGCCTCCCTTGTCGCCTCCGCCTAGTCACAAGGCTACATCCGTGGCGACTTCGATGGAGACGGCGTGGCAGATTTGGCCTTCTTTCGGCCGAGCACGGGTACCTGGAACGTGCTGTTTTCGTCCAAGCGTTACGCGAGCGGGCTGGCCAAACGATGGGGCGGTACCGGCGACATTCCTCTCACCGGCGATTTCGACGGCGACAAGAAGAGTGACTTCGCGATCTATCGCGGGGGGAACTGGAATGTGTTGCTGTCGTCCACAAACTACACAACTTCTATCTCACGCACCTGGGGTTCGACGACCGACATTCCAATGGTTGGGGACATGGGAGACGGGAAGTCGGACATGATGTTCTTCCGGTCCGGTTCGTGGTACGTCCTGCTTTCCGGCAATAGCTTCAATGCAAGTACGACCTATCAGCTGGGTGCCGCCGGCGATGTACCTGTTGTCGGCGACTTTGATGGCGACCAAAAGACCGATCTGGCAGTATTCCGACCGAGCACGGGCATGTGGTCTGTGCGCTACTCGACGACAAACTATCAGAGTGGGATGACGATGACGCTCGGCCAGTCGGGTGACGTGCCGTTCGGCATCGATCTCGATGGGGACGGGAAGGCGGATGTGGCCGTGTTTCGACCGTCCACCGGGTATTGGATCTACGCGCTCTCGTCGAAGAACTTCGCGTCGCCGATCAGTCTTCTCGGCGGACTCCCGGGTGACATCCCGGTGCCGGCCGATTTCGACGGCGATGGACGTGCGGACCTGGTCGTCTGGCAACCTGTCACCGGCCGATGGCAGATTCTCAGCTCGGCGAACAACTACTCGCGCGTGTCCTACCAGTGGGGCCAGCAGGGCGACAAGCCCCTGCCCAGCCGATAAGCATTAGGATCGCTTCCAAACTCTGGAGGAAGCGATCCATGAACCGAGAAGGTTCTCGACCTGGTGACGGGAATGTCGAGCGCGCGGTGCTCCGCAGGCTCCTTGCGACGCTTGCGTACCGCGCGGCCAAAGTGCTGCGCGATGCGCCGCCGGGATTCGACGCGCGCGACTTCGGCGTCGCGACTCGTCGTCCGGTTCAGATTCTGGCGCACATGGGGGATCTCATGGCGTGGGCGATCACGACCGCTCGCGGTGCAACGGTCTGGAAAGCCGGAGGAGGCAGCACCTGGGACGTCGAGAAACAGCGTTTCTTCGACGGTCTCGCTGAGCTCGACCGTGAACTTGCCGCACAGGGTCCCTTCGCTGGCTCGATCGATCAACTGATTCAAGGTCCGCTGGCCGATGCGCTGACGCACGTCGGGCAGCTGGCGATGCTTCGAGGGATGGCTGGCCATCCGGTCACGCCCGAAAGCTACGCGAGAGCGGAGATCGTGACCGGGCGCGTTGGCCTGGAGCAGGCGCAGCCTGTCCGGGAGTTCAGCGGCGATGCCAGCGCGCGGAAATAGCCTATTTCGAGAGGTCCGTCGTTCGATCGAAGGCGCCCGCAAAGCCCTTGAGCGACATAGGAAAAGCAAGAGTCTGTGTGTTATCACCGACCGCTTTGATCACGAGCAAGCGGCCCGTCTTGAGGTTTGTGATCGAGGCGTTGTCGAGCGTCAACACCACGACGCAACCTGCCGGTAAGCACGTGCGAAAGCGCATCGCAGGGCTGACCGGGCCGTCGTCGATTTGTAACGTCACACCTTGGTCCAACGCGAGGCCGAATGGCAGAACCAACGTTCCCTCGGTTGCGCCGGCAAGGTGAGGCGTCAGCTCAATCGCCACGATTCGTTGATGGCTGTCCCGGTCCAGCATTTGTTGCGACAGGCTGCAGTGCGTCTGGCCATCCGGTCTGGCGCACGCGACGCGCCAGTCGCCATGCGCTTCCTCGACTGAATTCGCGCCACCTGGCAGGGGTTGCGCGCTCTTTGCGGTCGATGGGACTGTAGCTCCAGCCGGCTTTGGCTTGGTCTGGGCCGCAAGCGTCGCCGGCCACAGGAGCGCGATGACTGCCAGCGTGCGGAAGCGGCTCACGCAAGAGATATTCATGGGTCCTTACCTCAAAAGCCGGCGCCGAATTGAACGGCCTGGCGCGTCTGATTGAACGCTCGCCGTGCCTCGTACGCGAGCGACAGGTCGAAGCGCGCTCCCTGGACGACGAACCCCGCGCGCATCGTGAGAGTGTCCGGCGAAAGGGGTATGCCATTGATGGTAAAGATGCCGTCGGGGCGATCCGTGAGCTGCAGCGTTGTCGACGTTTGTCCGCTGGTCAATTCTCGACGATACGCAGCGGAGGCATTCGGTCGGAAACGGCCAGACGCTCGCATAAGGCGGACTCCGAAATCCGCTTGCGAAGAGCCGAGGAACTGATCTTGTGCAGACAAGCTCAATGCATCGGCGCCGCTCTCAGACCACGCGTGGCGGGCATAGCGCGCATACCGCAGTCCGACGCCCGGCTGCAGCGTCCAGCCTCCGACCGGCACGGGAAACGACCAATCCCCCCAAAAATCTCTGGACGGCCCCGCAATCGAACTGCTTGCTTCTCGATCGACGCCGCCAAACAGGGTGGCGCCTCCGAGCGCATCCGGCAACGCAGCCGCAAAGCGGAACGCCCGATGGACGTCGTACGTGCTGTGCGCAAAGCTGGCGCCCGCATGCGCGGCCCAGCGGGCAGCCGAGTAGCCGCCATAACCAAATACGCGTGGGGCCGAATAGTCGCTGGACTCTGTGAGGCCTTCGAGATCGAGATGGCCGGTTGTGTGCCCACCGCCGATGCCCACGAGCCAATTCCGAGCCACGGCCCAGTCCGCTCCCACGACGACACCAGACAGCGAAGCGTCTGCGCCGTGAGCCTCGCCGGCGCTCAGCCTGCTGCTCTGCCACTGAAATCGCGTCCAGATGTGCGCGTTGCCTTCCCATCCTTGCTTCCCGGCGACTTCGCCGTGTGACCCGCGGGTCGAGGTCTCTTCACGAATCAGATCCGTTGCGGCCTCGCTGTCCAGTGCGGCCAGTTGCACAGCTGAGGCGTGAACTTCTCCTGCGACAGAATCGAGCGCGCCAGCCAAGCCGGCGTCGTCCATCGCCGTCAGCTCACGGGTGACGTACGCAAGGTCGCCTGTCGCCCTGGGCCGAAGCCGATCAAAGGTACCCGCGATTGCCGCGCCGTTTCGCGTTGCTGCGTACGGGGTGAGCGGGAGCTCGGTATTGAGAACGGTAAGGATCAGTTGCTTCTCGTTCGACGTGATCCAGGGTTGTAGCGCGACATCGCTGCTTGTGAGCGCAGTCGAAGCGAGGCTATCGCTGTGGAACGTGCCGGCTGGGGAACCAGTCGCTGTTCCAGCGAGGCCTCCGTCAGCGGTGAGCACTGGGTAGAACGTAACGCGGCCATAGGAACCAGCCTGTGGGTTCACCTCGACCCCTGTTCCGTCAATCGATGCCGTCCCGTGAACCACGATTAGAGAGTGGTGGCCGTCCGCATCGATGTTGACGATGTTTCGACCACCAGAGCCGACTGCCAAGTTTCCGCCCACCTCTAGAGTTCCGAACGGAGTTTGCGTTGATCCCGCCGAAACCGTGCCGTTGACGCCGAGGTTCCCGGCGATCGATCCGGTGCCGCTGAACGCTGCCCCCTGCGCGACGTAAACCGAGCCAGCCAACGAACCGTCGAGCGCAAGAGTACCATCCAACACGACCGTCCCGCCTGTATAGGTCTTCGCGCCCACCAGTGTCAGCGTTCCCGTACCGGCTTGGATCAAGCTCCCGATGCCGGTGATCCCGTTGCCCACGGTTGTGGCGTCGTTGCGGTTGAAGATCAGCAACGCATCGTCAACGACAGCGCCTGAGCCAAGTGTCCCAGTAGCACCGCCGTTACCCACTTGAAGCGCGCCTGCGCTGATGACTGTCGTGCCGGTGTAGGTATTGGCACCAGCCAGGACGGTGGTGCCGGCGCCGAGTTGCGCCACACCGCCGACGCCGCTGATGTTGCCCTCGATCAGCAGAGCATCAGCACGATTGAAAGCGAGCGTGCCGTTGTCTGTTACGTTGCCCGTCCCTAGCGTGCCCGTGGTGCCGCCGTTGCCGACTTGCAGCGTGCCAGCGTTGATCGTTGTGCCGCCGGCGTAGGTGTTGGTCCCCGTCAAGATTGTCGTGCCCAATCCACTCTGAGAAAGAGCTCCGGTTCCATTGATGTTGCCGCCGAAGATCACGCTATCAGAGCGATTGAACGCGAGGACGCCGTTGTTGATGACATCGCCGACGATGCTGCCCGTTGTGCCGCCGGCCCCGATTTGAAGCGTGCCTCCGGTGATGATCGTTCCGCCGGAATAGGTGTTTGCGCCGGTGAGCGTGAGCGTGCCGGCTCCGCGCTGAACCAAAGCGCCGGTTCCGCTGACGCCGCCCTCGAAGGTGAGCGCATCCGAACGGTTGAACGCCAGGACGCTGTTGTCGATCACTTCACCTGTGCCCAGCGAGCCCGTGGTGCCGCCGTTGCCCACTTGCAGCGTGCCGCCGCTGATCGTCGTCGTGCCGGCGTAGGTATTTGCACCGGTAAGGCTTGTCGTGCCGGTTCCCAGCTGTGAGATTGATCCAGATCCACTGATGTCGTTGGCGAGCGTGATGGCATCGCTGTGGTTAATCGGCGAGAATGGCGTTATCGATTACGTTCCCGGTCCCTAAGGTCCCGACAGTACCGCCGTTGCCGATCTGAAGAGTGCCAGCGGTGATGGTCGTCGTCCCGGTGTAGCTGTTGGCGCCGGTCAGGATTGTCGTGCCAGTCCCCATCTGCGTAAGCGCGCCGGTGCCGCTGATTGGATTGGCAACGGTGATTGCGTCGCTGCGATTGAAGGCCAATGTTCCGTCGTTGACCACGGCGCCCGTACCGAGGGTGCCGGTTGTGCCACCGTCGCCAACTTGCACCGTACCCCCAGTGATGGCGGTGATTCCTGTGTACGTGTTGTTACCGGTCAGAATGGCAGTGCCTGCTCCAGACTTGGTCAGGCCGCCGGATCCGCTGATGTTTCCAGCGATGTAGACCGTATCCGTCCCGGTGACGCCAAGGTTGCCGTTGTTCACGACGCCACCCGTCCCAAGCGTACCCGCGCCGGACGTCAATACCATGCCGCCGTTGATGATGGTTCCGCCGGAGTAGGTGTTCGCGGCCGTGAGCGTGACTGTGCCAGCGCCCAACTGCACGAGAGCGCCTGTGCCGTTAATCATTCCTCCAAACGGTGACGTTGTCCGAGTGATCAAAGGCGAACTGGCTGTTGTCGATCACGTCTCCAACGATGCTCCCGTCGTGCCGCCGTTGCCGAGCTGCAATGTGCCCGCGCTAATGGTCGTCATGCCGGTGTAGGTGTTGGTGCCGGTCAGGATTGTGGTGCCGGTGCCCGATCTGAGTCAGCGTGCCCGTGCCGCTGATGTCACTCGCGATGGTCACGGCATTGCTGCGGTTGACGACGAGGGCGCCGTCGTTGGTGACGGTTGCCCGTGCCGAGGGTGCCGGTGGTGCCGCCGTTGCCGACCTGCAGCGTGCCGGCGCTGATCGTGGTGGTGCCGGTGTAGGTGTTGGTGCCGGTGCAACGTGGTCCCGGTTCCCAGCCGAATTGCGTTGCCCGAGTCCCGCTGATGGTGTTGGCCATCGTCACCGTGTCGCTACGGCTTCACGGCGAGCGTGCCGTCGTCGACGATATTGCCGGTGCCCAGTGTGCCGATCGTACCGCCTTTCCCGACCTGGAACGTGCCCGCGCTGATCGTGGTCGTTCCGGTGTACGTGCTGACGCCGGTGAAAATGGTGGTGCCCGCGCCCAGCTGGAGCAGCGCGCCCGCTGCCGCTGATGTCATTCGCCGAGCGTGACGGTGTCGCTGCGGTTGATCGCGAGCGTGCCGTTGTCGACGACGTCGCCCGTGCCGAGCGTCCCGGTGGTGCCGCCGGTGCCGACCTGCAGGGTGCCCGCGCTGATCGTCGTGATCCGGTGTAGGTATTCGCGCCGGTCAGAATGGTGGTGCCCAATCCGATTTGATGAGTCCGCCGGTTCCGCTGATGACGTTGGCGAGCGTCACCGTGTCGCTGCGGTTAATCGCCAGGCTGCCGTTGTCGACGACACTGCCGGTGCCGATGGTGCCGGTGGTGCCGCCATTGCCAATCTGCAAGCGTGCCGGCACTGATCGTCGTGGTGCCGGTGTAGGTGTTGGCGCCGGTGAGGGTCGTGGTGCCGGTCCCGACCTGGGTGAGGGTGCCGGTGCCGCTGATGGCACCCGCGACGTGAAGGTAGTCACTGCGATCGAACACGAGGGTACCATTGTCGATGAGGTCGCCAGAGCCCAGCGTGCCCGCGTGCCGCCGCTGCCAATCTGCAAAGTCCCAGCACTGATGGTGGTCGTGCCGGTGTAGATGTTATTCCCGGCGAGGATGGTCGTTCCTGCCCCAGCTGCGTGAGCGTGCCGGTGCCGCTGATGATACCGGCGAAGTCGATCGCATCGCTGCGATTGAAGACGAGGGCGCTGTCGTCGGTGACGTCGCCGGTGCCGACCGTCCCGTGGTGCCACCGTTGCCCATCTGCAAAGTGCCGGCGCTGATGGTCGTGGCACCCGAGTAAGTGTTGTGCCGGTCAGAATCGCGTGCCCGTACCGAGTTGGTCAGCGTG
Organism: uncultured Acidobacteriota bacterium; assembly: GCA_963725105.1. GTDB lineage: Bacteria > Acidobacteriota > Vicinamibacteria > Vicinamibacterales > CAVVIG01 > CAVRXZ01. The sequence goes on along the minus strand of CAVRXZ010000002.1, from coordinate 197,803 downwards.
CCTGATCCCGCTGATGTCATTCGCGAGGTTGACGGTATCGCTGTGGTTGATGGCGAGGGTGCCGTTGTCGATGATGTTGCCGGAACCGATCGAGCCCGCGGTGTCGCCGGTCCCCACTTGGAACGTACCGGCGCCGATGGTCGTAGTGCCCGTGTAGGTGTTATTCCCGGTCAGGATCGTGGTGCCCACACCCAACTGCGCGAGCCCGCCAGTGCCGCTGACGTCGTTGCCCAGCGTGAACGTGTCGCTGCGATTGATCGCCAGGGTGGCGTTGTTGACGACGTTGCCAGACGCTAGCGTGCCGCCATCCCCAATCTGCAGGGTGCCCCCGCCGATGGTCGTGGTGCCGGTGTAGGTGTTGTTTCCGGTCAAGGTGAGGGTGCCGGAACCAAGTTGATTGAGCCCGCCGGTGCCGCTGATGTCGTTGGCGAGCGTCACCGCGTCGCTGCGATTGATGGCGAGCGTGGCGTTGTCGACGACGGCGCCGCTCCCGATGGTCCCGGTGGTGCCTCCATTGCCGATCTGCAGTGTGCCCGCACTGATTGTCGTCGTCCCGCTGTAGGTATTGGTGCCAGTCAGCGTGGGCGTGCCGGTCCCGAGTTGCGTGAGGGTGCCGGTGCCGCTGATGTCGTCGCCGAGAGTGAGCGCATCGCTGCGATTGAAGGCGAGCGCGCCGTTGTCGACGATATTGCCAACGCCGATCGTGCCCGACCGTGCCGCCGCTTCCGACCTGCAGGGTCCCGGCGCTGATCGTCGTCGTGCCGGTGTAAGTAGTTGGTGCCGGTCAGCGTGAGGGTGCCGGTCGCCGGCCTTGGTGAGCGATGCCGGTGCCGCTGATGTCGTTGGCGACCGTCAGGGCAGTTGCTGCGATTCAAGATCAACGTGCCGTTGTCGATCACGTCCCCGGAGCCGAAGGTGCCCGCATTGCCGCCACTCCCCACCTGGAGGGTGCCGGCGCTGATCGTCGTGGTCCCGCTGTAGGTATTGTCGCCGGTGAGCGTCGTCGTCCCGGTGCCGGCCTGGGTCAGCGTGCCGGTGCCGCTGATGGCGCCGCAGACGTCACCGCGTCGCTGCGATTGAAGACGAGCGCGCTATTGTCAGTAACGATGCCCGTACCCAGCGTGCCCGTCGTGCCGCCGTTGCCGACCTGCAGCGTGCCGGCACTGATCGTCGTCGTGCCGGTGTAGGTGTTGGTGCCGGTCAGGATGGTCGTTCCGGTCCCGAGCTTGGCTGAGCGCGCCGGCGCCGCTGATGACTTGCCGAGCGTCACCGTGTCGCTGTGGTTGATCGCGAGCGTGCCGTTGTCGACGATGTTGCCGGTGCCGAGCTGCCGGTGGTCCCGCCATTGCCGACCTGCAGCGTCCCCGCGCTGATCGTCGTCGTGCCGCTGTAGGTGTTGCTGCCGGTGAGGGTGAGCGTGCCGGCGCCGGCCTTGGTCAGGGTGCCGGTGCCGCTGATGTCGTTGGCCGACGGTGAGGGCATCGCTGCGGCTGATCGTGAGCGCGGCGTTGTCGACCATGGCGCCGGAGCCCAGGGTGCCGGTCGTGCCGTTGTTGCCGACCTGCAGCGTGCCGGCGCTGATGGTCGTCGTGCCGGTGTAGGTGTTGGTGCCGGTGAGGGTCGTCGTGCCCGGCGCCGACCTGGGTCAGGGTGCCGGTGCCGCTGATGACGTCGCGCGAAGGTGATGGCATTGCTGCGGTTGAAGGCCAGGGCGCCGTTGTCGATGACGTTGCCCGTGCCGAGCGTGCCGGTGGTGCCGCCGCTGCCGACCTGCAGCGTGCCGGCGCTGATGGTCGTCGCCGCCGGTGTAGGTGTTGGCGCCGGTCAGGGTGGTCGTGCCGGCGCCGGCCTGGCGTGACGGTGCCGGTGCCGCTGATGACGCCGGCATAGGTGACCGCGTCGCTGCGATTGAAGACGAGGGCGCCGTTGTCGGCGACGTTGCCGGTGCCGAGCGTGCCGGTCGTGCCGCCAGTGCCGACCTGCAGCGTGCCGGCGCTGATGGTGGTGGTCGCCGGTGTAGGTGTTGGCGCCGGTGAGGATGGTCGTGCCGGCGCCGACCTGCGTGAGCGCGCCGGTGCCGCTGATATCGTTGGCCAAGCGTGACCGGGTCGCTGCGGTTGAAGGCGAGGGTGCCGTTGTCGACGATATTGCCGGTGCCGAGCGTGCCGGTGGTGCCGCCGTTGCCGATCTGCAACGTGCCGGCGCTGATGGTCGTCGTCCCGCTGTAGGTATTGGTGCCGGTGAGGGTAGTGGTGCCGGCGCCGAGTTTGGTGAGGGTGCCGGTGCCGCTGATGTCGTTGGCAAGCGTGATCGCGTTGCTGCGGTTGATGACCAGCGCGCCGTTGTCGGTGACGTCGCCGGTGCCGAGCGTGCCGGTGGTGCTGCCGCTGCCGACCTGCAGGGTGCCGGCACTGATCGTGGTGGTGCCGGCTGTAGGTGTTGGCGCCGGTGAGCGTCGTCGTGCCGGTGCCGGCTTGCGTCACCGTGCCCGTGCCGCTGATGGCGCCGGCATACGGTGATGGCGTCGCTGCGGTTGAAGACGAGCGCGCTGTTGTCGATGACGTTGCCGGTGCCGAGCGTGCCGGTCGTGCCGCCGTTGCCGATCTGCAACGTGCCGCGCACTGATCGTCGTCACGCCGGTGTAGGTGTTGGCGCCGGTCAGCGCGTGGTCGTCCGGCGCCGAGCTGCGTGAGGCCGCCCGTGCCGCTGATGACGTTGGCGACGGGTGACCGTGTCGCTGCGATTGATCGCGAGGGTGCCGTTGTCGATGACGTTGCCGGTGCCGAGCGTGCCCGTCGTGCCGCCGTTGCCGATCTGCAGGGTGCCGGCGCTGATCGTGGTGGTGCCGGTGTAGGTATTGGTGCCCGTGAGGGTGGTGGTGCCGGTGCCGGCCTGGGTGAGGGCGCCGGTGCCGCTGATGCGTGTTGCCGACGCGTCACGGCGTCGCTGCGGTTGATGCGTGAGCGTGGCGTTGTCGACGATGTCGCCGGTGCCGAGCGTGCCGGTCGTGCCGCCGTTGCCGACCTGCAGGGTGCCGGCGCTGATCGTCGTGGTGCCGGTGTAGGTATTGGTGCCGGTCAGCGTGAGTGGTGCCGGCGCCGAGCTTGGTGAGCGATGCCGGTGCCGCTGATGTTGTTGGCGACCGTGATCGCGTTGCTGCGATTGAATGACGAGGGCGCCGTTGTTGGTGACGTCGCCGGTGCCGAGGGTGCCGGTCGTGCCGCCGCTGCCGACCTGGAGCGTGCCGGCGCTGATCGTCGTGGTGCCGGTGTAGGTGTTGGCGCCGGTCGAGCGTGGTCGTGCCGGCGCCGCGCCTGCGTGAGCGTGCCGGTGCCGCTGATGACGCCGGCATACGGTGACCGCATCGCTGCGGTTGAACGCGAGCGCGCCGTTGTCGGTGACGTCGCCGGTGCCGAGCGCGCCGGTCGTCCCGCCGTTGCCGACCTGCAGCGTCCCCGCGCTGATCGTCGTCACCCCGGTGTAGGTGTTGGCGCCGGTGAGGATCGTCGTGCCGGTGCCCGAGCTGGTTGAGCGCGCCCGGCGCCGCTGATCACATTGGCGAGCGTGACGGTGTCGCTGTGGTTGATGGCGAGGGTGCCGCTGTCGACGATGTTGCCGGTGCCGAGCGTGCCGGTGGTGCCGCCGTTGCCGATCTGCAGCGTGCCCGCGCTGATCGTCGTCGTGCCGCTATAGGTGTTGGTGCCGGTCAGGGTGAGGGTGCCGGCGCCGACCTTCGTGAGCGTGCCGGTGCCGCTGATGTCGTTGCCGAGCGTGAGGGCATCGCTGCGGTTGATGGTGAGCGCGGCGTTGTCGACGACGTCGCCGGTGCCGAGCGTGCCGGTGGTGCCGCCGTTGCCGACCTGCAGCGTGCCGGCGCTGATCGTCGTGGTGCCGGTGTAGGTGTTGGTGCCGGTGAGCGATGGTGGTGCCGGCGCCGGCTTGGTGAGGGTGCCGGTGCCGCTGATGTTGTTGGCGACGCGTGACCGCGTTGCTGCGGTTGATGACGAGCGCGCCGTTGTCGGTGACGTTGCCGGTGCCGAGCGTGCCGGTGGTGCCGCCGCTCCCGACCTGCAGCGTGCCGGCGCTGATCGTCGTCGTGCCGGTGTAGGTGTTGGCGCCGGTGAGCGTGAGTGGTGCCGGCGCCGGCCTGGGTCAGCGTGCCGGTGCCGCTGATGACGCCGGCATACGTGACCGCGTCGCTGCGGTTGAAGACGAGGGCGCCGTTGTCGGTGACGTTGCCGGTGCCGAGCGCGCCGGTCGTGCCGCCGTTGCCGATCTGCAGGGTGCCGGCGCTGATCGTCGTCGCCGCCGGTGTAGGTGTTGGCGCCGGTGAGGATCGTGGTGCCGGCGCCCAGCTGGCTGAGCGTGCCGGTGCCGCTGATGGCGTTGCCGAGCGTGACGGTGTCGCTGCGGTTGATCGCGAGCGTGCCGTTGTCGACGATGTTGCCGGTGCCGATGCGTGCCGGTGGTGCCGCCGTTGCCGATCTGCAAGGTGCCCGGCGCTGATGGTCGTCGTGCCGGTGTAGGTATTGGTGCCGGTGAGGGTGAGCGGTGCCGGCGCCGAGCTTGGTGAGGGTGCCGGTGCCGCTGATGTTGTTGGCGACCGTGAGCGCGTTGCTGCGGTTGATGACGAGCGCGCCGTTGTTGATGACGTCGCCGGTGCCGAGCGTGCCGGTGGTGCCGCCGTTGCCGATCTGCAGCGTGCCGGCGCTGATCGTCGTGGTGCCGCGTGTAGGTGTTGGTCGCCGGTGAGCGTGGTCGTCCCGGTGCCGGCCTGGGTCAGCGTGCCGGTGCCGCTGATGGCGTTGGCGACGCGTCAGGGCATTGCTGCGGTTGAAGACGAGGGCGCTGTTGTTGACGACGGCGCCGGTGCCGAGCGTGCCGGTGGTGCCGCCGGTGCCGACCTGCAGCGTGCCGGCGCTGATCGTCGTCGTGCCGGTGTAGGTGTTGGCGCCGGTGAGCGTGGTCGTGCCGGTGCCGGCCTGGGTCAGCGGTGCCGGTGCCGCTGATGACGCCGGCGTAGGTGAGCGCGTCGCTGCGGTTGAACGACGAGGGCGCCGTTGTCGGTGACGTTGCCGGTGCCGAGCGCGCCGGTGGTGCCGCCGTTGCCGATCTGCAGCGTGCCGGCGGTGATGGTCGTGGCGCCGGTGTAGGTGTTGGTGCCGGTGAGGGTGGTGGTGCCGGCGCCCGAGCTTGGCTGAGCGCGCCGGTGCCGCTGATGGCGTTGCTCGACTGGTGACGCGTGTCGCTGCGGTTGAAGCGCGAGCGTGGCGTTGTCGGTGACGTCGCCGGTGCCGAGCGTGCCGGTGGTGCCGCCGGTGCCGATCTGCAGGGTGCCGGCGCTGATGGTCGTCCTGCCGGTGTAGGTGTTGGTGCCGGTGAGCGTGGTGGTGCCGGCGCCGGCCTGGGTCAGCGCGCCGGTGCCGCTGATGGCGTTGGCAACGGTCAGCGCGTTGCTGCGGTTGACGATCAAGCGCGCCGTTGTTGACGACGTCGCCCGTCGCCGAGCGTGCCGGTGGTGCCGCCGTTGCCGATCTGCAGCGTGCCGGCGCTGATGGTCGTCGTGCCGCGTGTAGGTGTTGGCGCCGGTCAGCGTGGTCGTGCCGGTGCCGGTCTGGGTCAGCGCCGCCGGTGCCGCTGATCACGCCGGCGACAGCGTCAGCGCGTCGCTGCGGTTGAAGACCAGCGCGCCGTTGTTGGCGACGGCGCCGGTGCCGAGCGTGCCGGTCGTGCCGCCGTTGCCGACCTGCAGCGTGCCCGCGCTGATCGTCGTCGCGCCGCTGTAGGTGTTGGCGCCGGTCAGCGATCGTCGTGCCGGTGCCGACCTGCGTCAGCGCGCCGGTGCCGCTGATGACGCTGGCAAGGTGACCGTGTCGCTGCGATTGAAGACGAGGGTGCCGTTGTCGACGATGTTGCCGGTGCCGAGCGAGCCGGTCGTGCCGCCGTCGCCCAATCTGCAGCGTGCCCGCGCTGATCGTCGTCGCGCCGGTGTAGGTGTTGGTGCCGGTGAGCGTCGCGGTGCCGGCGCCGAGCCTTGGTCAGCGCGCCGGTGCCGCTGATGGTGTTGGCCAGCGTGACGGCGTCGCTGCGGTTGAAGGCCAGCGTGGCGTTGTCGACCACGTCGCCGGTGCCGAGCGTGCCCGTGGTGCCGCCGTCGCCGACCTGCAGCGTGCCGGCGCTGATGGTCGTGGTGCCGGCATACGTGTTGGCGCCGGTGAGCGTCGTGGTCCCGGTGCCAGTCTGGGTGAGGGTGCCGGTGCCGCTGATGTTGTTGGCGACGGTCAGGGCATTGCTGCGGTTGAACGCGAGGGCGCTGTTATCGACGACATCGCCGGTGCCGAGGGTGCCGGTGGTGCTGCCGCTGCCAATCTGCAAGGTGCCGGCACTGATGGTCGTGGTGCCGGTGTAGGTGTTGGCGCCGGTGAGCGTCATCGTGCCGGTGCCGAGTTGGGTGACGGTGCCGGTGCCGCTGATGACGCCGGCATAGGTGAGCGCATCGCTGCGGTTGAAGACGAGGGCGCTGTTGTCGGTGACGGCGCCGGTGCCGAGCGCGCCGGTGGTGCCGCCGCTGCCGACCTGCAGGGTGCCGGCGCTGATGGTCGTGGCGCCGGTGTAGGTGTTGGCGCCGGTGAGGATGGTGGTGCCGGTGCCGAGTTGGCTGAGTGCACCGGCGCCGCTAATCACATTGGCGAGCGTCACGGTGTCGCTGTGGTTGAGGGCGAGGGTGCCGCTGTCGACGATATTGCCGGCGCCGAGCGAGCCGGCGGTGCCGCCGCTACCCACTTGCAAGGTGCCCGCACTAATCGTGGTCGTGCCGCTGTAGGTATTGCTGCCGGTGAAGACTACCGTACCGGTCCCCGCCTTTGTGAGGCTGGCCGAACCAACGATCGCCGAATCGATCGTGCCGGTGATGGCGGCACCTGCGGTGATTGTCGGAGTCGTGCCTCCGAACGTCAACGTGCTGCCGGTGATCGTGTACGCCGTGACGTTCAGGGTGAGATTGTGGAGACTGATGCCCGTCGTGACGGTGACCGTTCCTGCGGTGCCGCCGAAGATTGCGTTGTTGAGTGGTGATGCGCCGTTGTTCCACGCCTGACAGCACGCCGCGCCATTTGCCCAGACCACGCCGGCGGTGTCCCACGTACCGCTACCGCCGGCGCCGGCAACACCCGTAGGACTCCAGGTGAGATTCTGCTGCGCCTGAATTGGGCGCGCCAGCGCGAGAAGCGCTAGCACAGTCGCGCCGACGAAAAGCCGCTGGGATCGAGCGCTGTGCACGTTTCTAATGATGCGAGCGGGAGTCATGACCGAACGAAACGCACAGAATCCCCCAGCCGCGCAGCCTCACGCCGGGGCTCCGAACGGCGATAGTGATCGGGCAAGAATTCGACTGGCTCAAAGGGGTGTATCGGTCAAGAAACTGACCTTCGTGACGCCGGGCAGGATTTCGTGCTTTTGCAAAGGGACAGGCGGGGCAGGTGTTCACCTTCTCGGCTAGTCCGAGGTATTCTGGCCGTGACTGTTTCGTGGTGGTGGAGTCCACCCTGAACCGCCGAGCCGACTGGCCGGCCAATGACTCCTATGGGGCGACAACCTGTAGGAGTGCCCTTCCTACGCATCTGCCCCGATTACGCCAGTCACTTCGCCGGAGCAGGAACGATGACATGGATTGCCGTCGCGATCGGTGGGGCGCTGGGGTCCCTAGCCCGGCATTGGGTGAACCTCGAAATCGCGCATCGGCTGGAACGCGCGGTCCCTTGGGCCACGTTCCTCGTCAACGTGACCGGGTGCCTCATCATTGGTGCGCTGGCTGGACGAATCGCGAGCGGGCGGATGCATCTCACGCCGGTCGCGCGAACATTCCTGTTTGTCGGCGTACTCGGCGGCTTCACGACGTTTTCCAGCTTCGGGCTGGACACCTTCACGCTCGGGCACGGTGGTGACCATACGGCAGCGTTCTGGAACGTGATCGGACAGGTGGGACTCGGGCTTGGCGCGGTGTGGGTCGGGTTCAATCTTGCCCTGTGATTTTCGAAACTGCCCCCCTCAATGACACCGACGCTACCTGGACGGATCGACGAGCGCCTGATGCACGAGTGCGCGTGAGAGATCTTCCAGGTTCGGCATCCCGGCTGCCGCCCGGCGCTGAACCATGCCGACAAACACGATCTCGTTGGTCGGGTCTACCCAGAACCACGTTCCGGCGGCGCCGTCCCAGAGGAATGTGCCCTTGCCGGTGGCGCTGCCCGCCTTGTGCGGATCCTCGAATACCGCAACGTCGTAGCCGAATCCGAACCCCGGCCGCATCCGCTGGAACCCGATGCCGAACCGGCCGTCCATCAGGCGCACGGGAAGATGATTGTCGCGCATCAACGCTACTGTGCTCGGCGCGAGCAGCCGGACGCCGTCCCACTCGCCGCCGTTCGCGAGCATTTGCGCGAACCGCAGATAGTCGTCGGCCGTGGAATACAGACCGCCACCGCCCGACGCCAACCCGGGTACTGAAGTGACATTCGGATCGCGCGCCTCGGGTTTCAGCTGATGGCTCCGTGGGTCCATTGTGTAAATGGTTGCCAGGCGCGGTAGCTTGCCTGGCGGCACGGAGAATCCGGTGTCGGTCATCCCCAGCGGCTCGAAGATCTGCATTCGCATGAACTCGGGCAGCGACTGACCCGAAAGCTTTTCGACCAGGTATCCCTGGATATCCACCGATACGCTGTAGACCCACTCTTCACCCGGCTGGTACACGAGCGGGATCTTCGCGAGCTTCGCGATGAATTCGTGCAGGTTGGGCGCGGCGAGCGGGTTCTCCGTCTGATACATCTTGTCCACGGGTGAGGATCCGAAGAAGCCGTACGTAAAACCGGCCGTGTGCGTCATCAGCTCGCCGACAGTGGGCGCATGCGTCGGGGGCTTGAGCCGCAGCGCGCCGTCGGGACCGGAGCCCGCGTAAACCTTGAGCGACGCGAATTCAGGAATGTATTTCGAGAGCGGATCCTCGGGGTGCCACTTGCCCTGCTCGTACAGCAGCATCATGGCGACGCCTGTCATCGGCTTCGTCATCGAAAAGATGCGGAAGATCGTGTCGCGCTGCAGCGGTGTCTTCGCCGCGAGATCTTGCTGGCCGTAGACGTCGGTACTCACGAGCTTGCCGCGGCGGGCCAGCAAGGTCACCATTCCTGCGAACTCGTGTTCGTCGACCAGCCGACGCATTTCACGGTTCAGCGCCTTCAACCGCTCGGCCGAGAAGCCCAGGGCTTCCGGCTCCGCCGCAGGGAGACTCTTGTGCTCGGCGGCGGCCGGCGCGAGCAACACGCACACGAGAATCGCACTGCACGTCCAACGCATGGGACCTCCAGACCGTTCAGACTCCCGATCGGCGCGGGCAGTGTTGGCCATACCGTTTGAAGCTGTCAACTCCGCTTGACCCTGGATGCCGCGTCCGCGGCATAATCATCGGCCGGTACACATGAAGAGGATAGTTGCAGCCTGGTTGCTTGCCGCCGCTGCCATCGCGGCCTTCAGTCTGGCCCGGCAGGCCATCGCTCAAGAACCCACCGGCGATCTGGATGTCGTCCAGCTGCGGCCCAATTTCTACGTCATCGCCGGCGCGGGCGGCAACATCGTCGTGCAGATCGGGCCGATCGGCGCCATCCTGGTCGATTCCGGCGCGACCGGGATGTCGGAGAAGGTGCTCGCGACAGTCCGCCGACTGACGCCGCTGCCCGTCCGCTACATCATCAACACGAGCATGGAAGCCGACCATGTGGGTGGGAACGAGAAAATTGGCAAGGCTGGCCTGAGCATCCTTGCCGGCGCCATCGCGGCCGGTGCAGGAATTGGCGACGATGTGGTGACGAATGGGGGGGCGGCGAGCGTGCTCGCGCACGAAAACGTTCTGACCAGGATGTCTGCGCCAACTGGTCAGCAGTCTCTGTTTCCGCTGGCGCTGTGGCCGACCAAGACGTTTGCGGCAAAGACATACGCGATGTATCTGAACGGTGAAGGAATTCAGGTCATCCACGAGCCCGCGGCGCACACCGACGGCGACACGATCGTGTTTTTTCGTCGGGGAGACGTGATTGCGACCGGCGACATCATCGACACGACCCGTTTCCCGGTCATCGACACGGAGAAGGGCGGCAGCGTTCAGGGCGAGATCGATGCGTTGAACCACCTGATGGATCTGAGCATCCCGAACCTTCCGTTGCAGTGGAACCCGGACCGCACGCTGCTGGTTCCCGGCCACGGGCGCGTCCTGGACAAGATCGATCTGCTCGAATACCGCGACTTGGTGACGATCGTCCGGGACCGGATTCAGGATCTGATCAGCCAGGGCAAGACGCTCGATGAGGTCAAGGCGGCCAACCCGGTTCAGGGTTACGGGCGGCGGTACGGCTCCAATTCGGCGGCGTTCGTCGAGACGGCGTATAGGGAGCTCACTAAGAAGAAGTTGAAAAGTGGAGAAGTGGAAAGTGGAAAGTAAGTGGAAAGTGAAAGAAAAAGTACCAGGGGACACGTTGCGGTCGCGATAGCTGTCGCGCTCGGCATTGCGAGCAGTGTTGACGCTCAGCGAGCGGGCGGCCCGCCCGCTCCGCCGCTTTCCCCAAAAGCAGGCGCGCCGATCGATCTCACCGGCTACTGGGTGTCCATCGTGACCCAGGACTGGCGCTGGCGTATGGTCACGCCCGCCAAGGGCGACTACATGTACATCCCGTTGAACTATGAAGGTAAGCGGGTCGCCGACACGTGGGATCCGTCTCGAGACGAGGCGGCGGGCGAGCAGTGCCGGTCGTATGGCGCCCCGATTCTGATGAGCGTTCCCGGGTCGTGTGCACATCACCTGGCAGGACGATGTGACGCTGAAAGTCGAGACGGATGCCGGAATACAGACGCGACTGCTTCACTTTGGTGAATGGAAAGCGCCCAAGGGCGCGCCGACCTGGCAGGGGGCGTCGGTCGCCGAGTGGCACAGACCGCGCCCCAACATTCCGCTGCTTCTGCGCCCCGTGGCCCGAACTGCAGGCGGCGGACCGGCGCTCCTGCCGACCGGCGGGTCGATGAAGGTCGTCACGACCAGTCTGCGTCCGGGATACCTCCGCAAGAACGGCGTTCCGTACAGCGCGAGCACCGTGCTGACGGAGTATTGGGATGTCTTCAAGCGGCAGAACGGTGACGAGTGGCTCGCGATCACCACGCAGATCGACGACCCCGTCTATCTGAGCGAACCCCGCCTGATTGTCCTGCAGTTCAAGAAAGAAGCGAACGGGTCGAAGTGGGATCCGGCGCCGTGCTCGGCGCGGTGGTAGGAGGTTCGATGTCTCTTGTCCGCGGTGCGATGCTGGCGCTCTTCGCGATGCTTCTGGGCGTTTCGCTCGTTGCTCAGGTCGATCTCTCAGGTTTGTGGGCGAAGAAGAATCACCAGGACAACAGCCACGCCGAGGAGCCTGTCGACTTCCTGGGCATTCCGTTCAACGAAGACGGCCGCGCGAAGGCGTTGAGCTACAACATCGCCGCGTTGTCGGTGACGGAACGCCAGTGTCAGATGTATACGCCGTTCTACACGCACACCGGCCCGTTCGGCCTGCAGATTTCGAGCGAGCCGGATCCGATCACGCAGAAGCTGGTGGCCTGGAACATCGCCGGGTGGATCGATCGCGACGCCACGACCATCTGGATGGATGGCCGTTCGCATCCGTCGGAGAATGCGCCTCACACGCACGGCGGGTTCACAACGGGCGTATGGGAAGGCGACACGCTTCGGACCTACACAACCCACTTCAAGGTCGGCGACATCAAGCGCCATCGGGGGTTCAACAGCGACAACGCAACCATCACCGAGTACATGGTCCGCCACGACAACATCCTGACGGTAATGGGCATCATGGACGATCCGGCGATCTTTGCGGAGCCGTACGTACTCAGCACGCCGTTCAAGCTGGATCAGAACGCCTCGAGCATCTTTCCATTAACGGCCTGTGAACCGATCGAAGAGCTCCCGTATCTCCACGAGAATCTCGCGTTTGTGCCGCACTATCTGCCGGGGAAGAATCCGTTCGTGAACGAGCTGACCGACAAGCGTCACATTCCGCTCGAGGCCGTGCTCGGCGGCCCGGAGACGATGTATCCCGAGTTCCGTAAGACGATCAAAGACAAGTACACGCTCCCGCCGCCGTGCACGTCCGGTTGCAGCGGTCCCTTTACCGCTCCACCGGCTCCACCGGTGGGCCGGGGCGCGGCGACAGCCCCGCGGCGGTAGCTTCGAACCAAACAGGGAGCATGCAAAACGCATGATTGCGATCGTCTGGCAATTCGACGTGCGTGCCGGCAAGAACGCCGTGTTCGAAGAACTGTACGGAGCGAGTGGCGCCTGGACCGCGATGAATCGCCGCAGCCGTTCCTATCTCGGCAGCTCGTTCCTGCACGATCAGAACGTGACGTCGCGGTATGTCATCGTCGAGTACTGGAGCGAGATGCTGGTCTACGAGCGCCATCAGGAAGACTTCAGCGACGAAGTCAATGAGCTCGTCGCCCGGCGGGGCGAGCTGGTCGCGTCGAGCGAGCCGCTCGGGATCTTCACGGCGCTCGACGTGCCCGACCGGGCCGGACCTACCTGGTCACGACGAGGCTGACCGCATCATGAACACCCTGGTTGTGCGACAGGCTTGACAGCATCATATGCATTGACATACATATGTGTTGATATGCAAGTAAGCACGATTCAGACGCTCGCGGACCCGAGCCGCTTCCAGATCGTCGAAGCGCTGCTCGAGGGAGAACAGGCCGTCAACGACCTCGTGGCGAAGATGGACATCCATCAGTCCGGCGTGTCGCGGCACCTCCGCATCCTGGAAGAGGCGGGGTTCGTCAGCGTCCGGCCCGACGGCCCGAGACGCTTGTATTCGCTGCGGCCTGAGCCCTTCAGAGATTTGAACGCCTGGGTCAGCCAGTATCGCGCGCTGTGGGAGGGGCGGCTTGACGCGTTTGCGGCCGCCCTCGAACGCAAGCAGGAGCAGCGCCGGCGCAGACGCCGGACGCGGAGGAACGTATGAAGACAGAGCCTACAACCGGTTCGTCAGCGGCTGTGCCACGAAAACGCATCACGCTCGAACGGATCTACCGCGCCGACATCAAGGACGTCTGGGATCTCTGGACCACCAAGGAGGGCATCGAGTCGTGGTGGGGCCCGGGAGGGTTCAAGGTAGCCGTACACGAGCTGGAGCTGCGCCCGGGCGGCAAGCTGCTGTACGCCATGACGGCGATCGACCCTCCACAGGTGGCGTTCATGAAGCAGGCGGGCATGCCGCTGACGACGGAGGCGCGCATCACGTTTGTGGAGGTTGTTCCCCGCGTCCGCCTGGCATACGTCCATGTGGCAGATTTCATTCCGGGCGTTGAACCCTACGACGTCGCGACGGTCGTGGAACTGCAGAAGACGTCCGATGGGGTTCGCATGGTGCTGACGCTCGACGCGATGCACAGCGACGAGTGGACCAATCGGGCCGTCATGGGCTGGGAGAGCGAACTTGGCAAGCTGGCGGCCGTGCTCGATGCGCGTGTCGCAGGTGGCCGGTCATGATCCCGGCGCTGCCGCCGCCTCGCCGGGGACGAAGCGTCGTCGCCGTGGCCGCTGGATTCGTCGTCACGGCTCTGCTCTCGGTGGGTACGGACGCCGTCATGCACGCGAGCGGTGTCTTCCCACCGTCGGGCGAATCAATGTCGGACGGACTGTACGTCTGGGCCACGTCCTACCGCGTCGTGTTCACGGTGATCGGTGGCTATCTGACCGCGGCGTTGGCACCCCGGCAGCCGATGACGCATGCCTTGGCTCTCGGCATCGTCGGACTGGTTGTGGCGACGGTGGGAGCCGCTGCGACGTGGGGTGCCGGTCCAGCCTTCGGACCACGGTGGTACCCGGTCCTGCTCGTAGTGACTGCCTTGCCGTGCGTGTGGGCTGGCGGCATGCTCCGGAGGCATTTCCAGCTGGCGCAGTAGTCGGTCGCAGTTCAGCGCACGTCCGTCAGGCGAATCGACTCGCCAATGCGCCGGAACGTGTTTTCAAACGCGGGGGCCTCATTTTCCGGCACGACCGTCAGATAGTAGAAGAGGGTTCCCTCGTTAAAGAACGTCGTGTAGACGCCAATGCGTTCGCGGCCGCCAAGCTGCGACGCGTTGACGAGCCGCGTGCTTACCGCTGGCCGCTGCGCCATCCTGATCGATTGCTGCGCTCCCGCGAGACGAAGCTCGGGGTTGTTCTGACCCACCGCCTTCAACCAGGCGTCCGTCGCCTCCGTCAGATCGCGCGAACCGGCCTTGAGGATGCCGAACTCGACGCCATGACTGAACACGGTCTGTCCGTTGAGCTCGCCGTACCCGTTTTGCGGGACGACCCTGATCATGCTCTTCGATGCAATGCTGGTCCAGTTGGTCGGAACGGCCGCTTGAAACACCTTGCCGCCGCTGATGTTTCGATACTGCGCCGCCGGCGCCGGAACCGGCTGCCCCGGAGTGCCGACCGAGTGAACCGTCTCGCCGCCCGAGCTGGTATTTGCGCGAACCAAATCGCCGCTCGATTTCGGCGGCGGCAGCGACGCAAACGCCGCCTTGATCGGCCCGAAGTCCTTGTCGTCGGCCGTCCTGGCGATCGTGAGCGATTCGGCTTCCTTGTTGATGTACTCCGTCCGGTTTCCCGGATTCGGATGGCTGTTCAGCCATTGCGGGCCGCTTCCGCCGCTGCTTTTGGATTCGCGCTCGATGGTCTCGAACATGCGGGCGAGCGCGCGCGGATCGTAACCCGCGCGCGCCATGATCTGCGCGCCAAGCAGATCCGCCTGCTTCTCGAAGTCGCGGCTGTACTTCAGGAGCACAGTGCCGAGGCCGAACTGGCTGCCCTGGATGATCGCCGACCCTGCGGCGCCGCCGACAACCGCGCCACCGAGCACGCCGGCGATCTGGCCGAGCTGCAGCCACGGATTCTGCGCCTTGGACGCGTTGGCCGTTCCGTGCCGCAGCAGGACGTGCGACAGTTCGTGCGCCATAACCCCGGTGACCTCGCCTTCGGACGCCGCGGCGTCGAACATGCCGCGGTTCACGAACATTGGCCCGCCCGGAAGCGCGAAGGCATTGATCTCTTTCAGGTTCACCGGCGTAAACGAATACTCGTAAACCGACTGCTTCAGCTCGGGCGGCGCGGCGGCCACGAGGCGCTCGCCGAGCCGTGAAAGATAACGGGCGATCTTTTCGTCTTCGATAAGGGGATACTGCTTGCGGACTTCGGCGGCCGCCTCACGGCCGAGCTTCACGTCCTGTTCGGGCGTGTACTTGTTCTTGGGGGGCTTGATGACGGTTTGCGCACTGGTAACCGCCACGGCTATGGCGGTCAGGAGAGCCGCTGCGCTTCTGGTTGAGGGCCTGGTCACCATCGCTGAAGTCCGCCTCAAATCCTAGCGCGGTTTTCAGTTCTGTGTAGTCGACCGTGCCTGGTGCCGGGTGTGGAGTGCGTAACGAAGTGCTTCGGGCGCTCACCAACGCACGAGGCACCCAGCACTTAAGCACCAGCACCTAAGCACCCAGCACCCCAGCACTCCGCACGGTCAGTGATCGACCAGACTTTTGAGATGCACGCCCGAGCACGATTCGTACGTGATGTGTTTGCCCGTCATCGACGATCGGAATCGTCGTGCTGTCGACGACGACGTCGTCCACGAATGCCTGACAGACTCCGCGACACTGCCGTTCGGGGTTCGACACGGAAATCACATACGACGAGCGCCCGAGCCGCCACGTGATCTCGTACTCCGGCCACGACGATGGGATGCAGGGATCCACACTGAACGTACGCCCACGCCGCCGCAGACCGAGCATGCTCTCGAGCCCGGCACGGTACATCCACGCCGCTGATCCGGTGTACCAGCTCCATCCGCCGCGGCCTGCGTGCGGGGAGCGGGCGTACACGTCTCCGGCAACCACATAGGGCTCTGCCTTGTAGCGTTCGACGTCTGCCGTCGTTCGCGTGTGATTGATTGGATTGAGCATGTGAAAGAGTTCCGCCGCTTCGTCGCCGGAGCCAGTTCGAGCCAGGGCCATGACCACCCAGACGGCCGCATGCGTATATTGGCCGCCGTTTTCGCGAATCCCCGGCGGATACCCCTTGATGTAACCCGGCTCCTGACGCGAGTGGTCGAACGGCGGATCGAGCAACAAGAGCAGCCGCGATCCACGCGAGACGAGTGCCGCTCGAACGGCGTCCATTGCGCGTTCGGCAAAGCGCTGCGGAACTGCGCCAGACAGCACCGCCCACGACTGCGCGATTGAATCGATCTTGCACTCGTCGCTTTGCGTCGATCCGAGGGGTGTTCCGTCGTCGTAGTACCCGCGGCAGTACCATTCGCCGTCCCAGGTTCCCTCGAGTCGTGCGCCGAGGCTGCGCGCCTCAGTTCGGTACCGTGCGCCTCGCGCGGAATCATTGCGCATGTCACATAAGTCAGCAAAGTCCGTCAGCACCGTATGCAGAAAAAAGCCAAGCCACGTACTCTCGCCGCGGCCTTCGTGCCCGACCCGGTTCATCCCGTCGTTCCAATCGCCCGTGCCGAAGAGGGGAAGACCGCGGGCGCCGGCGGTCGAGCCTCGCTCGATCGCTCGAAGACAATGCTCGAACAGCGTGCCGTTCTCGGCGGAGACACTTGCCAATTCGTACGCTTCGTCTTGGCCTTTCGCCAGAAGCGGCGCCTTCAGAAACGGTATCCGCTCATCCAGGACAGCGACGTCACCGGTGACACGCACGTACTCAGCGACGACGTGGGGCAGCCAGAGGAGGTCGTCCGAGCACCGGGTGCGGAGTCCGCGGCCGGCAGGTTCGTGCCACCAATGCTGCACATCGCCTTCGGTGAACTGTCGCGCCGCCGCCCGTAGCACGTGCTCGCGTGCCAGGTCGGGTCGTGCGAACAGCAACGCCATGACGTCCTGCAGCTGATCGCGGAAGCCAAACGCACCGCCGGGCTGGTAGTACGCGCCGCGGGTCCAGAGCCGACAACTGACCGCTTGATACAGCAGCCAGTGGTTGAGCATGGCATCAAACGAATCGTCCGGCGTGCGCACCTGGACGGCGTGAAGCGAGCCGTCCCAGGACGTTTCGACGCGCGCGCGCGCTTCTCCTGCTGCGGCGACATTGCCGTGGCGCGCGATCAGGCTGCGGGCGTGAGCGCGATCGGTGCCTTCGCCCAACAAGAAGAGCAGTACCCGACGTTCACCGGGTTGCAGGACACATCTGCTGTGGAGCGCCGCGCACGGATCCATACCCGCGCCGACGTCGCCCGACAGCGCGCTCTGTGTCATCGCCGCCGGTTGCGACAGGTCGCGGTTGCGACCGACGAACGATCCGCGGTCGCCGGTCACAGAACGCGATCGTTCGGACGCCCATGAAAACGCGACGTGCTGCGCAAAGTCCCGGTTGTACGCGTTTCTGGCGAAGATCGCGCCGCTCGCGCCGTCGATTTCGGTGACGACGTGCATGTGTTCGCCGTCGCGTGGCGGTCCGAGCGCCCATTCGTTGTAGGAAACGATGCTCAGCGTCCGGGCCGCCGGACCTCGATTCGTGACGGTCAGCACCGAGAACTTGACTGGATCGACCGCATCAACGAAGACGTCCAATTCGTGATCGATTCCATGGGCGATGCGGGAGAAGGTTGTTCGGCCGGCAGTATGGCGGACCACGCATCGGGCACTCGTCGCGAGGCGCGAGGCCGGGCCCGGCGTCGGACACCAGAACTCACCGGTTTCGTCATCGCGAATGAACAGCGCCTCCGCCGTGGGATCCGTGATCGGATCGTTGGCGAACGGCGTGAGGCGATTCTCGCGACTATTGTCGGCCCACGTGTGAGCCGAGCCGGACGCTGTGACGACCGTGCCGAATCGCGAGTTCGCGATGACGTTCACCCACGGCATGGGCGTTTCCTTCGTCCCGTCGAGCGTGATCGCATAGGTCTGTCCGGCGTCGGTGAAGCCACCGAGCCCGTTGTCGAGCGTCATCGCGTGAGAGGGACTCTCGGCTCTCGCGCCGGCGCGTCGCGACTGGGACGAAGGCTCCAGAACGGGCGGCGGCGGCCGGACTGAAGCGGGCCGATGGAGCTGCGTGCGCAGGTCGCCGTCCTTTCCTCGAAGTACTGCGCATGCGACCGCTTCGAGAAGCACGCGCTCGGCGCGGCCCATTCGATCGGCTCGCAGCAGATACGCGCCTCCCGGACGATGCTGCCAGGTACTCCATGGGCCGTCCTCGAGGACCGCCGTGAGCTGCGCCTGGATCTCGTCGAGGTAGCCGACCGGGTGATCGTTCACGATCACGACGTCGGCGGTCAGGCCTTTGAGCCGCCAGTACTCCTGTGCCTGCAGGACGTGCCGCACCAAAAGAACGTCGCTGTCACCATCGACGTGTACGAGCAAGATGGGCAGATCGCCCGAGATCGCGTGCGGCCACAGGCCCGACTGCCCCAGCTCGTTCGACGCGATCGTGTCAGCGGGCGCTCGAAGCGAGCCGTCGGTCCCGAGCACGCGCGAGGCGAGGCGTTCGAACAGCACGGCATCCTCAGGGGACACGCCCAGATGGTGCAGGCCACTCTCGGCATGGGCGGTCGCGAGAGCAAACGTGCGCGCGGTCGCGCTGGAATCGTGGTACTTCCGCGCGAGCGCTTCGACCGTCTCGCGATGGGAGGCCATGCCCGTCGCAAAACAGAGTCGCATCGTGGCGCCCGGAGAAAGCCGGATGCGCTGACGAAGACTGACGATGGGATCGAGCACGACACCGGTCGTGCCGGACAGTGCGCGGCCGTCCAGCGCCACTGGATCGGCCGGACTATGTCCCCGTCCCAGGAAGCGCGCACGATCGGTTTCCCATTCGAGCTGACCTTGCGGACGCCCTTCCAGGCTCAAGACATGGAACGCCCACGCGCCCGGCTCGTTCGGGTCCCGCGGGCGGCGATGACACACCAGTGCCCCGCTGTCAGGCAGATACTCGGTTTCGATGAACAGCTTGCCGAACGCCGGATGCGCGAGGTCGTTGGCCGCGGGTGCGAGCACGATTTCCGCGTAGCTGGTCACGTCGAGCTCGCGTATACGCGTGCCGTGATTGCGAATCGTGACTCTCCGAACCTCCACATCGTCTTCGGTGGACACCGCGACATCGAGCCGTGTCGAGATGTCGTCGTCCCGGCGCTGAAAGATCGCGCGGTCGGCTGAAAACGTCACGGTGTAGTCGTCGGGCTCCTGCCGTGAAGGCTGGAAGGTTGCCGACCATACAGCGCCGCTGCGTACGTCGCGCACATAGATGAACTGACCGTCGGCGTCACGAGTCGCGTCGCGGCGCCACCTCGTGACCGCGAGGCCGTGCCAGAGACTGGTGCCTCCGCCGGCATTCGTCACCGACGTGACGTAGCGGCCGTTCGACAAGAATTGCGTGTGCGGGAACGGTGTGTGCGGCGACCGGTAGCGGCGCACCGGCCTCGACGCGACTGGCGTCGCCACTCGCATCTCGTCGAGGGGCCGCGGCTCGATCGGGACGACCTGGCGCGGCGCGCGTTCCTGGAGCAACAGCTCTGTCGCCTGCACTCTCGGTTCCGCGTGAAAGCGCTCGATCATGCGGCCGCCGACGAGCGCGTTGGTCAGGGCGACGAGCGTCATTCCCTGGTGGTGCGCCAGGTAGGTGGGCACCACGACGCCGCCCGGGGGATCATCGGGCCCGCGAACGGTGTAGTCGATTGCGTCGAAGAATCCGAAGTCGGCATCGAGACCTATCGTGGCGAGCCGTCGCAGATTGGCGGTACTCGCGGCCGGATCGAGCGTGACCGCGAGCGCCGTGGCGTACGGGGCCACCACGACTTCGTCGCCGAGGCCCCGCTTCAAGCCGAGGCCGGGTATGCCGAACGCCTTGTACTGATAGGTGCCGTGCCGATCGACGAGGTTGTACGCGGACTCCGAAATGCCCCAGGGCACTCCCCGCGCCGCGGCGTAGTCCATCTGCTGACGTACCGCGAGCCGGCACGATTCGTCCAGCAAAGTATTCGGATACGTCCGCATGATCAGCAGCGGCATCAGATACTCGAAGAGCGTGGCACTCCACGACAGAAGGACGGGCGCGCCGTGCACGCTGGTGACCGATCGTCCGAGATGGAACCAGTGCGTTTCCGGCACGTCGCCCTTGGCGATGGCGATGAAGCTCGCCAGGCGCGCTTCGGATGCGAGGAGATCGTAGTACGAGACGTCGAGCCGTCCGGTGCCTTCGGCGTCGGCGAGACGGTACCCGATCGCAAACAGTTGACGCTTCGGATCGAACAGGAAACGGAAGTTCATCGCGTCGAAGAGGCAGTCCGCCCGTGCGGCGAGGTCCGGCGCAAACTCTCGGAGCCCTACCGAGAGCGTCAACAGGGCGCCCGCCAGATTCCCGCTGTCCACGGTCGACACATACGCCGGAAGCAGCGGCGCCAGCGTGCGCGTGTCGTACCAATTGAGCAGATGCCCTTCGAATCGTTCGAGCTGCTCGACGGTCGTGAGGGTCTCGTCGATCCGTCGCACGAGGTCTGCTCGGTCGATCAGATTCAGATCGTGCGCCGCGAGTGTCGCCAGCAGGCCGAGTCCGATATTCGTGGGAGATGTCCGGTGCGCAATCGTGAGGTCACCGGGTGCGGTGCCGATCTGGACGTTGTCCGGCGGAAGGAAATGGTCCTCGGCGCCGACGAACGTATCGAAGTACGTCCAGGTCTTCGCCGCGATTTCGCGAAGGTACGACGCGTCGGCCGTCGACAACGCCCTGTCGCGTCTCGCCGGCGGGCGGCTGAGGACGAACGCGATCCATGGCGCGGCCATCCACAGTCCCAGGATCGGCGCCGCGACGGGCCATGCCGTCGGCCGCGTCGCCGCAATAGCCGCGAAGCTCGTCAGCGCCAGCAGCGGGCTCGCGCTCATGTGCGCGAGAAACATGCGCAGTCGCAGCTGACCGCTGCGCGCGGCATTCGCCGCCGTCGTTTCCCACTCGAGGAGGCGGCGACGTGTTACGCCCAAACGGAAGAGTGTGATGGCAATCGCGTGGATCCGCTCGTACGCGTCATTCGCGAGTAAGGCGATCTGCAACATGAACCGCGCCGCATCTGTCTTCAGATCGTCTGTTGTCGTGCGCCGGAAGATCACCAGCGGAAAGGCCGCCGGCGCGAGCGCGACGGCGGTCCACATCAAGGGTGCGCCCGGCAGGATTGTCCAGCCCGCAACGAGCAGGAGGACGATAGCGGGCGGCAGCAGGCTGCGTCGGAGGTTGTCCAGGATCTTCCACCGGGCGATGAGCGGCAATCGATTCCGGGCGACGCCTGTACGGGAGGGCACGAAGGGCAGCAGCCACCACAGGATTTGCCAGTCGCCGCGCACCCAGCGGTGCTGGCGTCGTGCGTGGGCGAGGACGCTGGAGGGGTAGTCGTCGACCACCTCGATGTCGGTCACCAGCGCCGTGCGCGCGTAGAGTCCTTCGAACAGGTCGTGTGAGAGGAGGGTGTTCTCTGGCACGCGATCGTCGAGCGCTGCCGCAAAGGCGTCGACGTCGTAGAGACCCTTGCCCGTGAAAATGCCCTCCTCAAAGAGGTCCTGGTACACGTCCGAGACGGCCGTCGTGTACGGGTCGACACCGGTGTGGCCGGCGTACGTGCGCGCGAATAGCGATCCGGCGGCGCTCGCCATGGTGACGCTGACACGCGGTTGAAGAATGCCGTATCCGGCGGTGACGCGCCCGAGGCTGTGATCGAACTGCGGCTGGTTCAACGGGTGCGCGATGACGCCGATGAGCCGCTTGGCCGCATCGCGCGGCAGGCGAGTATCCGAGTCGAGCGTGATGCAGTAGCGAATGGACGGCAGCACGTCCAACGCGCCGACCTGTGTCGAGAAGCTGGTGCCGGTGGCGCCCCGGAGCAATCCGTTGAACTCTTCGATTTTTCCGCGCTTGCGCTCCCAGCCGATCCACGCATGCTCGCCGGCGTTCCATTGCCGATCGCGGTGAAAGAGGAAGAACCGATCGGAGTGCTCCGGTCCCAGTTTGCGATTGAGCGCCTCGATGCCTGCTCGCGCCCGATCCAGAATCGCGGCGTCGGTCGGTGCGTCGGCCTCCTGTGTGTCGGCAAAATCACTGAGGATGGCGAAATGGATCGAGCGATCCAGATTGCCCAGCGCGAGGACCTCCATGTGTTCAAGCAACGTGTCCACGCCATTCGTACTGATCAGCATCGTGGGGACGACGACCATCGTCCGAGCGCTGTCGGGGACGCCACCCAGGAAATCGAGGCGCGGCAGCCGCTTGGGCCCAACAATGTGGACCACGACGTACTGGACGCAAGCAATCGCGAAGTCGCTGGCCGGAAACAAGACGGCGATCGCAATCAGGAGGCGCATGACAGTCGTGGTGCCCGTCTGCTGCGCATAGGCATCGACCGCAGCGAGCACCAGCCCGGTCGTCACGGCGATGGCGCCAAGGTAGACCATCGATGCGTGGCGCTGAAAGGCTCCTCTGATCTGCGTGGTGAGCGGAGGACGATACGCGAGGTCGGTTTCGAGGTCGGTGCGCCCGCGATCGACGAGGTGATAGCCGACATGCGCTGCGCGATCCGTCATTGAGCCGCTCGCCGCCTGGCGCGCGTTTTCGATGGCTTTGAGGGCGACGCGCACCTGGCCTTCGCCCGTGGTCGGCGCGAGCTCCTCGACCGCGCGGCGCTGGGCGTCACGGCTCAAGAAGTCCATGCGGCCGTACACCCCTGCGGGATCGCGCTGCAGGACATGCTCGACGAGGCTGACGGCTTCGACGTACTCCTGCCAATCGAGCGTTGCGCATAGACGAAGGCTCGTCACGGCATTCGCCATGGAAACGCGGGCCACGCCCTGGCGCTGGTGCTCGCCGCGAATCGTCTCCTCCGCCGACAGATGCCGGGCGGCGAGATCATCGTCCACCGCCGTGCGAATTGCCGCCAACCGAAGTCCATACTCGCGAACACGGTGAAGAAGCTGAACGATGAATGCGGGATCAGGTCCGGACGGCAGTGCGCTCAGGCCATCGCCCTTATCCGCGCCCTCGACGTAGGCATCGGCTGCGCCGCGGGCGGCACGAGCCACAAGCAGCTCGTCGGCGAGGCGGCGGAGGTTTTCGATGAGCGCCAGCTTCAACATGCTCGGCCACGCCCACAGCTCGCCGATCGTCAGCGGCGCCACGCGCTGGTAGCTGTTCAGAAACTGGATCAGTTGCTGTCGATCCAGACGGCTGTCGCTGTGGCGGATCAGCTCGACGGCGATCGCGTAGACGCGGGCGTGGCCCGCATGCTCGCGCGAGGCTAGTGTCGGCAGGCTGCGCGAGTACGTGCGCGGCAGGTTCCGGCGGATGTCCGAAATTTCGGATGCGACGAGATAGAAGTTGTCGAGGAGCCAGTCTGCGGCGGACACCACGAAGTACCCGCGCCGAACGTCATCGGCCAGCGTGCGATACGCGGCATGGAGAACACGGACGTTGTCCTCGAACCGCGGAAACGTATCGAGAGCGCGGCGGCCGGGATTGGGATCGATCGTGAATCTGGCGGCGAGCGCGAGCGCACGCTCTTCCAGCCCTTCGATGCTGAGAAGTTCATCTCGCAGCGGCTTTTCGACGGCCGGTGCGTGACGGACTGGCAGCCACCGGCCCCGCCACGTCACGGGGAGAGCAAGGCGGACGCGATGAGCGTGCCGAGTGCGATCACCGCCATCGATACGCGCCTTGCCGATCTGTCTGGAACCGCGACGGGTTCCATACCTCGCCGCAAGCTGTGCACCGCCAATAGCTGGAGGCGTCGGGATTCTTTGCCGTTGTCACGATCGACGATGACTGGCACGTGGGACACGACGCGGGTGTGACGTCAGCGGATGATGTCGACGCGATATCTTTCACTGGCCCTCCAAGGACGAGCTTTGTGAGGGCTGGAGGCCGGCATGGCCGCAGGCTCAGGAAAGCGTGGTGAGAGATCAAGTATACGTTGCGACGAGGGTTTCCACGACAAATACGCGACGCGCTCGCTTCTGCGCAAGCTACTGCGTCACGTGTACTTGAACGCACGGTGAGGTGGCCGAGAGGCTGATGGCGGCGGTTTGCTAAGGTCGCCCGCGATTCCAGAACGGGCCTGAAATCATCGATTTCAGGCCCGTTTTTCATTGATAGCTTGGTTGGCGTTGGCTGCCGTTTGATGGTTCTCGGACCGGGTTTGGGCACACTGGCGGGCACTGAGCCGACGCCAATGTGTGCCTTGTGGGCACACGATGCGCTACGCTGATAGCAATGCCCCGCACTTCGCCGAAGGTCGCCGGCACCTGACTCGCCGACGCGGTCGCCCTCGTCGCGCGCCACTGCCGAGTCGCGGCCCTGAAGATCGACGCTAGTGAGCGACGTCTGCTCAACGCGGTCGCAACGGTGAGTGGACACGCGTCGCGCGGCTCGCCGCCGCCCGAGTTCGCTACGCTGGCCTCGCGACGGCGACGCTCCGCCGCCTTCGAAAGGTGTAGCTCCGGAGCATTGCTCGACGGACCGCCGCTCCGCACCGTCCCGGCGGTACAATTGGACATCATGCGGGTCACCATTCAGTTGCCCGACGACATATCCGCCGCTCTCGAGGAGCAGTGGGACGACGTGCCCCGCCGTTCACTCGAAGCCATCGCGGTCGAGGGCTACCGTACCGGTGCCCTGACGGAGTCTCAGGTCCGCAAGTTGCTGGGGCTCGACACGCGCTTCCAAGTGCACGCGCTGCTCAAGGAGCATCACGTGCCGCTGCAGTACACGAGCGCAGACATCGAGGACGACCTCCGCGCCCAACGAGAGCTCGGAATCCTACCCGGCCGATGATCGTCGTGGCCGACAGTGGGCCGCTGCACTACCTGATCCTGCTGGAACAAGTCGACCTCCTTCGACGCTTCTACGGCCAGGTGGTAGTGCCCGAGGCCGTTGCCAGCGAGCTCTCAAACGCTGCTGCTCCCGGAGTTGTGAGTGAATGGATCGCGGCGCCGCCCTCATGGCTCGAAGTTCGCCCCGTTGCGCCTGAGGTCCTGGCGGCGATCACCGACGATCTGGATCTCGGCGAACGAGCCGCCATCGCGCTGGCGGAGACCATGCGTGCCGATCTGCTCCTGATCGACGAAGCCGCCGGGCGTGCGGAGGCGAAGCGTCGACACCTGCGAGTAACGGGCACGCTGGGCGTGCTTAGGTCAGGTGCCGAGCAGGGCCTGGTGAATGTGCCCGACTTGCTCGAACGACTCAAGACGACCAGTTTCTATCTGGACGAGACGCTCGTGAACACGGTCTTCGAGCCGTGGCTGAAGCCATAAACGGGCGGCGAAGTCTCGAGCGGAGCCAGCGTGACGAGCACTCCCAACGCCTATTGCGTCGCTCTTGGCATCACCGTGCCTCGCCTCGAGGACGCCAAGTCCAGTCCCGATGCCAACTACTACAGCTTGCTGATCATTGCGCTGCTCGAGCGCGGCGTGCCCATGACCCTCGGGGATGTGTCCGCTCGCTTTGCCGCAGCAGGCGTCGCGCCGACGGCGGCTGACGCGCTCGCTTCACTCAAGCGATGCAAACCGGCGCGTGCACCCATCTATCGTGACGGCGATCACTACGCCCTTGATCCTCACGACGACGAGGTCAGCTTCTGGCTGTTTCGGCTCGGCCTCCGACCCGCGCGCGGCGCGCCGTTGCAGGTGGCGCGTCCAGTGCACGACCCCGTGCCATCCCCAGGTCAGCCGGTAACCGTCGCTTCGCTGAACGAAGCATGGCGTGACGGTGTGCCCAACGCGTGGTCGGCGCAACGTGTGGCCGTGGCCGTGCTGGATGCGCACGATGGCGCCATGTCGCGCGCCGACGTCCTAGGGTTCGTGGCGACGCGAAGCGGGTGGAGCCCCTTGCGGCCCGAGTCAGTGCAGTTCTGGCGCAGCGGTGTTATCACGGTCCGAGAGGACGGGCTTTGGATGCTCGACCGCTCGCACGATGTCGTCCGGTCAACGCGCGAAGCCGTGCGCGATCGCGTCAGCGACGTGCGGCGGTGGGCGGCCATGCGCCCCGATCTGGCGACGATGGAAGCGCACCGGCGTCGCCTCGAACGAGAGCGTGAGGCTCATGCGCAGCAGTTGGCGGCCATGCGGCGTGTGCTCGTGCATGCGTTTCCGGCAAGCCGTCCGCAGGCACTTGCACTCGTCGATGTTGCCGAACGCGAGGTGACCACCTTTGCTCGCGACGACATCGCGCGCGCCGTCGAGCGGTTGACCGACTACGAGATCATCGGCGCTGTTGGCGTGCGGGACGCTGCTCCGGACGTTGAACGTCGATCCCGGCGAGCGTCGACTGGCCGAGCTGGGCCCTCCGCAGAAGACGCGACAACTCAATCGGCGAGGCCGGACGCTCACGATCACGACGGCGCTCTCTCGTGCAAGGAACGTGCGGAATCAGTCGGCCGTTCGGCGACGATCGAACGATGTATGAGTACCTGCGCACGCGGCGCGGAGACCAAGCTCAGACGCCGACTCGAAGCCGACGCGAGGTCACTCTACGCGCTCTACCAGTACGGGCGCCTTCATGGTTGCGTTCGGCTCCGCTGGGGCTTCCTCGACGAGATGCTGCCCGCGCCGTGGGTCCATCGAGATGAGACAACGCTGTACCACTTGCTGAAGGACGCGCACGAGCGTGGTGTGCCCCTCGAGGTGGTTGTGGGCAGTGCGCCCGGGTGGGCGGATCCGTGGGCTCGTGCCCAACGTGCCTACGCGGCGACCGACGCTTGGCAGTCGCCGTCCCTGCTTGCTGACGAACAGGGCTACGAGATTCCCCGAGTCGACGTGCAGTTGGCGCGACTGATCGACGGCGCACGAGGAACGGGGTGAAGCCCCTCCGACCATCCGGCGCACGTCGCGTTCAGACTGTCGACTCGGATCTCGACACGCGCGCTCGAGGCGATGACCGCGCCCGAGTTGCGCGCGTTCGTGCGCGCCGTGTTGGACGAACTGGAGAACGAGCAGCGAACTCGCGTCGTCGACTCGTTGATGGCCCGTGCGGCGAAGGGCCACGCGGGCTGGAAGCCGCGCAGTCCGTCCCAGCGAATCGTCGACGACGCGAGGTCGTTCGCGGACGCTGCGCGGCAGGTTGGTTACGCCGACCCGGGCGACGTGAGTGAACACCTACGTCTGGGCACCAAGGCGTTTCTCGCCGGAGACCATGCGAGTGCGCGAGCCGTGTTCGAGGCGCTCCTGCTGCCGATCGCCGACGGTGACATCGATCTGGGTCAGCACGAACTGGTCGACGAAGTTCTCGGGGTCGATGCGCACGCCTGCGTCGCGCAGTACGTCGACGAGCGTATACACGACGACGCCTCTGGCGGAGCGGGCCGAGGCCGTGCACCGAACGCATCGAGCAAGTCGAAGGCGTCGGCACTCTCTCGAATCCGATCAAGGACATGGAAGACGTGTCGGCCGGAGCGCTGCCCGACCTCGAGGCGTTCCTGCCGCGGTGGGTGAAGCGTCTCGAGCGCCGTCGGCCATCGAAGGACGACTGGGAGAGCAGACCACGAGCGCTGGCTCCGCGAGGCGGTCTTACGTTTGGAGGGCGTCGACGGCCTCGAGCGACTCGCGCGGAAGACGAAGCGACCGCAGGCGTGCCTGGCCTGGTGTGAGGCGCTGGTCGACCGAGGCGATTGGCCGGGGCCCTTCGCGCGTACGACGTCGCGGCGACGTTGGTGGGCAAGTCGCATTGGCGAGGTGAACTGCTCGACGGCGCGGCGCTGGCCGCGCAACAACTCGGACGGTCCGACGTGCCGCAGCGTCTGGAGGCGGCGTGGCGTGCCGCTCCCACGTTGACGCGCCTGGTGCGCTGGCTCGTCTGCCGACGGTCCTACCCCGACGGTGTTGCGAGCGAAGGCGAGGAAGGCACTGACTCGCTGCCCAAGAACGGCGGGACGGCAACTCGGACTTGCTTCGAGTTCTCACGGGTGACTTGCGCGCCGCGGCCGACTTGCTCTCGAAAGCTGCCAGGTCTCGGCTGGTCGAGCGAGGATCATCCGGGTCACGTGCTGTTTCCGTCGTTCGCTGTCCTGCTTGCGAACAGGACATCGAGGAGGGTCAGCGAGACACTTCTTGCGGACCTCGAATCGACCTGCCGTGATCCGTTGGAGCTCCTATCGTCTGATGACCCCCGAGGCGAGGCCCACGTTGGGCACGCCGTCGATCGTCGCACTGATCCAGGATGTGTCTTCGAGCTATGACGCTGGCCGACATGGATCGGGACGCGATGATCGACGCCATGCGCGTCGCCGCGGAGAAGCGCGTTGAAGGGATTCTGCGCAACTCACGACGCCGCCACTACGGTCACGCCGCGATGCTCGTCGGCCTCGTGCGTGGCGATCGCGCCGACCGACCGCGGGAAGGATGTCTCCGACTGGTTGGCGGCGCTTGCGTGAAACGTACAAGCGACGTCACGCGTTCAGAGAGGAACTGACGCGCGCGATGGTGAGCCTCGGGTTGACGCCTCTCGGCTGACGCCTGTTGCGAGCGCTCGACGCCGCGCGGAACTGCCACGACGCACAACGCGCGCCATCAGCGCAGCCCGATTCTCGGTGTGTCTCCGCGAGTGTGCCCAGAGTTCGTGGGGCTGTGCATTGCGAAATGGCGGATTTTCCGTCTGAATTTGACGAAGGCGACGGTTCGAAAAACCGCCGCCTCGCCGAACGTAAAATCTCGATCGGCAAGTCCTGATTTCACGTACACTTACGCGTCTGCGGTGAGGTGGCCGAGAGGCTGAAGGCGGCGGTTTGCTAAACCGTTATACGGGCTAAAACCTGTATCCAGGGTTCGAATCCCTGCCTCACCGCCAGTTTTCCTGCAATTTTTCCTAGCAAATTCCGGCACCTTTCAACTGTTGTTCGCCGCCGTTGCCACATGTTGCCACGGCCGTCGAGCAGTCTGAATGGCCGCGTCGAGCGCCGCCGGGCTCAGGTGCATGTAGCGCTGCGTCATCCCGAGCTCGCTGTGTCCGGCGAGTTCCTGAATCGCCCGCGCCGGCGCGCCACGCATCGCCAGGTGCGAACAGAACGTGTGGCGAAGGATGTGGACGCCCGTCGCGCACGTTCGCCCGCCTGGCCGCCCGCTTGACCCGCGTACTGCACCTCTGCCGCGTGAACGGCGTCGCCGTCGTCCTGACACAGCACCCGCGGACCCGTAGGTGCCGATGCTCGCGGAGCGCTGCCGTCAGCCGCAACGTGAGCGGGATGTAGCGCAACCGCCCGCCCTTCGGTGACGTGACCTCGCCGTTCCAGTCCGATCGCTGCGATGCACAGTTGACGCTTGGCCAGATCGACGTCGCGCCATTCGAGCGCGATCATCTCGCCGCAGCGTAAGCCGGCATCACCGCCGAGCAGCACGATCAGCTCCGCTGTCGGATCCAGCGCGCTCGCCGTCTTCGACCAGCCGTTCGTACTGCTCGAAGTCGTGGAAGCTGGCCGACGATTTGGGAACCGGCAGCAACTGGATCCGGCAAGGCATCCGTTCGATGACGTCCCACTCGACGGCTTTCTTCAGCATCACGCTCAGCACGGTCAGCGCATTGTTGACCGTCTTCGGCGCCTTCACGACCAGCGACTGCTTTGAACCGCTGAACGTCTTCGCTCGTGATGGCGTTCAGCCGCTTGTGACCCAGGAACGGCACGAGGTGCACGCGCAGCAGCATTTCCTTTGCTGCGATGCCGCTCGGCTTCTGTCGATTCGCTCGCGCGTGTCCGTCGATGAACCGTGGCGCGAACGCTTTCAGTGTCGGCACCTCCTTCTTGGGCTTGGGCGGGCCGTGTTGCAGCAGGTGCCGCTCACGATCCTCGCCCCATCGTTCGGCGGCCGACTTCGACGTGACTGACAACTGCCGACGCTCCCGATAGTCGCGCGCCGTTCGGCAGCAGAGTCATCACGTCCACCTGCCAGCCGCCTTGTCGGATACGGTCTGACTGTTACGCTCATCGCTGTCTACCTTTCCAGCGATGGCGTGGACTTCTGGCGGAGCCAGTCTAGCAGAGCGTCTTCGCGGACGAGCACTCGGCGGCCGATGCGCACGATGCCGGGCAGCTGCGCGCGCTCGATCATCGTGTAGATCGCCTTGCGACTGGTTCGCAGCAGCTCGGCCACTTCAGTCGGCGTCAGCAGGACTGGCGTGCGCGTCATCGGTCGCTCCTCGATTCGAGACGCGTTTTCAGCAAGTCGGGACGCCACGGTGCGTCCGGACGACTTGTCGAAATCCGGGAACGCACCTTCTATCGCCTGGTCGCTTCGACCGCTCGTCGGAGCCTGGCGATGCGCTCTTCCGCCTTGTCGAACTTCTCCGCGTCTGCCCTGTCGATGAGGCGGTGCATCGCCTCTTCAGTGGGCGGGCCGCTCGCGCGAGCGCGAAGTTCAGATTCAGCACGATCGTTCTGAGGGCGAGCAAGTTCGGCGAGCAGCAGGAAGTGCAGTGGATCGGGTTGTGCCGCGCCGACCAGGATGCCGCGCGCCCACGCGCTCACCGTCTGCGGTTCTGCGCGTCTCGACGATCGCGTCGTATTCGGCTTCGGTCACTTTCGTGCTGATCGATTTCGTGCGTCGAGTTGGCCATGGCGTCTGTCACTGGCGAAAATCGCGCCAACGTGGCTCGCTCGGTCGATCGCGCAACCGGTCTCGTTTCAATGAGTTCCTTTTTCGAAACGATCGGGTTCTATCCGGAAACCACGAGGCCGCTGCGCAGCGGCAAAATGCGCTGTTGTCAGCGAGTTCCGAATTCGGAGCGGAAGTTCCTATGCAGCACCCCGCGGGGGGTGACGTGTCACCTTAACAGCCGCTGCGAAGCAGCGCCTTCACGACGCGCGCCGCATCCGGGTCAGAGTTGACCCCGAGGGTCAGGTCAGTTGAGGGTCAGATCTGACCCGCGCTCGCGTGCCGCGCGTCCCGGCAGCGTGACGGTCGCCGGCGGTTGGATGGAACCGCCGTCCGGACGGTCCAGTGGGCCGGCAACGCTGCCGCGCCGTCGACAACGGCCGAGAGCCTCGGCGCGGAGCCGGGGTCAACGCCGAAGCCCGCCGGGCGGGTCGGAGCGCAGCGGAGAGCGTTGACGCCGGCGAGCACCGGGTAGCCTGGCGTGTCGACGGCGTGCGAGTGGAGCGTGCCTCGCTGTATGCTCTTGTCGGCCTCACGGGCGACAAATGGAAGGTTGGGTAGCAGTCACTCACAGCGACTGGTTCGACTTCCTTGCGCGACAGCCCCAACGCGAGGAGGTCGAACTTCTGGAGCCCGTCTGACTACTACGCCTTCCACGGGACACCAGGCGCGCCGTTCTTGTTCAAGCTCAAGGCGCCGCGGAATGCGATCGGCGGCTTTGGCTACGTCGCCAGCTTCACACGGCTGCCCGAGTGGCTCGGCCTGGGAGTGCTTCGGGGATGGTAACGGCGCTGCCACGTCTCGAGGATCTGAACACGAGGCTCGGCGCACTCCGAGAACGCAACGAACTCCGGGGTTCGGGTGGGCCGTCGCAGATCGGCTGCATCGTGTTGGTCCAAGCAGTCTTCTTTCCGCCGGAGCTGTGGATTCCGCAGCCGGCAGATTGGGCCGCAAGGAATCTCCGCTATAAGCGATACGACCTAAGCGTTGGAGAGGGTGCCCGCATTTGGAGCGCGTGTCTCGAGCGCGCAGCCGCTGTGCCAGTCCGAAGGGACGTGCCGCGAGTTCGTGAGGAAGAAGAACGGTACGGCGAGGCGGTCCTGGTGAGGCCGCGGCTCGGACAGGGTGCCTTCCGAGTCGCTGTCACTGATGCGTACGGCCGCGCCTGCGCCGTTACGCAGGAGCACTCGCTGCCGGTGCTTGAAGCAGCCCACATTCTGCCGTATGCGCGTGGCGGCGATCATGACGTGAGCAACGGGTTGCTCCTGCGCTCAGACCTGCATCGGTTGTTCGACCTCGGATACGTGACGGTCACGCCGCAGCTAGACGTTGAAGTCAGCGAAAGATTGCGAGGTGACTACGAGAACGGGCGAACCTACTACCCACTTCACGGATCGCGGATCTCCGTTCCAGCCGCGGTTCACCTTCGTCCTGACCATAATCTCCTCGCGTGGCACAACGAGCACGTGTTCCGCAGTTGACGCTCTTGATCGATGGACGACACTAACGGCCTCGTCCGCCTTGCCCCGGAGCGCCCACACTCGGCGTATTTCGTCGCCTCGCTGGACGTGTTTCTATTGGCTCCGCCGACCGAATCCTCGGGTCACTGGTCGCCGCCGACGCCCACGGAATCGATGCTGACCAGAAGCGTGCCTGGGAAGAGGAAATCGTCATCCTGAAGCGGGAGCTCCCAGACTTCACCGGCACCGTGTACTCTGGAATTCGATGTTCCTCGTCTTGGCAGCCGGATCGACGCTGTCCTGGTTTCAGGGCCGGCCGTCTTTCCGATCGAGTTCAAGTGCGGCGAGCACGAATATCACAACGTTGATTTCAATCAGGCTTGGGACTATGCGCTCGACCTGAAGAACTTTCATCGTGCGAGCCACGACGCGCCTATTCTGCCCGTTCTCGTCGCGACAGATGCACCTCGCAGCGACGCCGACTGGCGCCCAGCATACTCGGACGGCGTCAGGCCTCCCCGTCGCTGTAACCGCAACGACGTTGGCCGGGTACTCAGGATGGCTTGGCCCTTGTAGCGGGCCGGCTATGAACGGTGAAGCGTGGGGGCTCGCGCCCTATCGCCCGACTCCACTATCGTTGAAGCGGCCCGCGCCTTGTACTCGCGCCACACCGTTGATGCGATTGCTCGCAACGACGCCGGCGCAAAGAACCTCGCGGTAACGTCAGGTGCGGTCGAAGACATTATCGAACGTGCTCGCAAGGACCAAAGGAAGGCGATCGTTTTTGTAACCGGTGTTCCAGGTGCGGGAAAGACACTCGTCGGCTTGAACGTCGCAACACAACGTCGGACCTTCGGTGAGGCTCGCGCCGTCTTCCTCTCTGGGAACGGGCCGCTCGTCGCAGTGCTCCAGGAGGCCCTCACGCGAGATGAACTGGCGCGTGTGGGCAATCACGTGCGCAAAGGCGTGATTCGGCAAAAAGTGAAGCCGTTCATCCAGAACGTGCACCACTTCAGAGACGAGGGCGTGAGGAACCCAGCGCCGCCATTTGATCACGTCGTCATCTTCGACGAAGCGCAGCGAGCGTGGAACCTCGAGAAGACCGCTGATTTTATGAAGCGGCGCAAGAAGCAGCCAGATTTCCGCCAGTCTGAATCAGAGTTTCTGATTTCCTACCTGGACCGCCACGACGACTGGGCCGTAGTGGTTTGTCTGGTGGGCGGTGGCCAAGAGATCCATACAGGTGAGGCCGGCATCGCGGCGTGGCTTGACGCGGTGCGGATGAGATTCGGTGACTGGGAACTGCATATCTCACCCGACCTGATGGACTCAGAGTACGCTGCCGGCAGGGCACTTGACGCTTTTGTTAATGACCCTCGGCTGGTTCTGATCCTCGGTTACATCTCGCGACGTCCATGAGGTCGTTTCGGTCAGAAAAGGTATCGGCCTTTGTGAAAGCCGTTCTTGATTGCGACGAGGGAAAGGCCCGCGAGTTGCTGGGCGAGGTGTCCTCGAGGTATCCGATCGGCATCACGCGAGACTTGGCGCGTGCGAAGCGTTGGATTCGTGAGCACGCCCGCGGCTCAGAGCGGTACGGCCTGGTTGCCTCCTCGCAGGCGCAGCGGCTAAAACCTCATGCCATAGACGTTCGTGTCAAAGTTGATCCGGTTCACTGGTTCCTGAACGACAGAAACGACACGCGATCGAGCTACTATTTGGAAGATGCCGCGACGGAATTCCAGATACAGGGTCTAGAGCTCGATTGGATTTGCGTCACGTGGGACGCCGACCTTCGCTTGCAGGGAAATTGCTGGAAGTATCACGCGTTCCGTGGCGACGCGTGGACGACGGTTCACAAAGAGGACCGGAAACGATACCTGTTGAATGCTTACAGAGTGCTGCTAACGCGCGCTCGTCAAGGTATGGTCATCTTCGTGCCTCCCGGAGACGAAAGCGACCCGACGCGAGACTCGCAGTTCTACGATGAGACGCATGCGTATCTGGCAGGTCTCGGAATTACTCAGGTGTAACGCTGCAGGTCAGTGCAGCAGTCGAAGGTCGCTTCAGTCGCTATCAAGCCGCCTAGCTGCCTACGAAGGAGGGGAAGCCTTGAGGCGCGGCAACGATTCCGCAGAATTTACCGGAGCGCCCTGCAGAGCTGTCAGCGCGAGTGTCCGCGCGGTGCTTGTTCGCCAATCAGGCCGGTGTTGGGATTGACATACGGACAATCAGTCCAAGTTGGTGAGCCTGTATTCCGTCTGTTCAGCCAACGAAGATGCTTTATTGACGAACATGCCCAAATCGGGCATGATCATACCCACATTGGGTATGTCAAGAATGCCGCATCGTACCAGCAGGACGAGCCTGGCCCAGGCGATATTCACCAGAACGCAGCAGCGTGTTCTGCGTGTCTTATTCGGCCATCCTGAACGGAGCTTTTACGCGTCCGAACTAAT
Organism: uncultured Acidobacteriota bacterium; assembly: GCA_963725105.1. GTDB lineage: Bacteria > Acidobacteriota > Vicinamibacteria > Vicinamibacterales > CAVVIG01 > CAVRXZ01. The sequence goes on along the minus strand of CAVRXZ010000002.1, from coordinate 163,206 downwards.
TAGGAACGCTGGCACCGGCTCTGGAGCGGCGCAGCGCGAGCTCGCGAGGCTGGAGCGGAACGGGCTGATTGTGGCGCGGCGAATCGGTCACCAGAAACATTACCAGGCCAACGCCGAGTCGCCGCTGTTCCAGGAACTGCGGAGCATCGTCCTGAAGACGGTAGGGCTCGCCGAGCCGCTGCGCGATGCGTTGAAGCCGTTCTCGTCAGCAATTCGGGCGGCGTTTGTCTATGGGTCGGTCGCCAAGGCCACCGACCAGGCTGCCAGCGACATTGATGTGATGATCGTCAGCGACAGCCTCACCTATGGTGATGTCTTCCGCGCGCTCGAGCGGGTTGCACGCACAGTCGGTCGACAGGTCAACCCGACGGTCTATACCGTCGCCGAATTGTCGAAGCGTGTCCGGGAAGAAAATGCATTCGTGACGAGGGTTCTCGAACAGCCGAAACTTTGGGTAATCGGATCGGAGCATGACCTCCCCGTCGCCGCTTGACCGCCTCGCAACGCCAGGGAACGTTCTGGCGAAGGAGCCTCCGGACGCCAAGGAGTTCGACGGGTTGGTACAGTTCCGGACTGGCGCGGCTGAAGGATGCGCAGCTGGAGTCGAACTCGTTGGACAGCCGGTTCGACCTCGCGTATGGCGCGGCGCACGCACTCTGTCTTGCGGCCCTGCGCCATCACGGGTTTCGCGCCTCCAAACGGTACATCGTGTTTCAGGTGCTCCCGGACACTCTGGGACTTGGCCCCGAAGTCTGGCGAGTCCTGTCGAAGTGCCACGACATGCGGAACCGGACCGAGTACGAGGGCGTGGTCGATGTGGATGAGCGGCTGGTCTTGGATCTGATCGCGGCGTGTCGGAAGGTCGCTGAGAAGGTGCGACAGCTTCCGCCGATTCCGCCGTCCAGCAGGCCGTCCTGAGACGTTCAGCGCCCTGAAAACCGTTGCCACGATGTTGCCACGCCCGGGGCGGAATCGAGGGGTTCCGAGAGAATTCGAGCGGAAGACCCAAAGTGCAGAAGTCTCTGATCAGCATGATGTTCTGCCAGAAATCCACGCCATCTGAAACCTCAATTATCGAATTCGAATCCCTGCCTCACCGCCAACCTTCAGCTCGCTAGAACCGTTGAGCGAGCTCCGGTTGGCAAGCCAAGGGTCCGTTCCGGACAGATGGGTAAGGTTCATACCGGCCCCCTACCGAGGTCGCGGGCCCGGGTCGTGGCAGTCGATGCCCCCGCGGCGCATGCAGCTGTCGTATTCGTCGCGCTTGATCTGCCACAAAGTCAGCGCCTCGCTGGCGTTGACCTGAGCGCCAAGACGCCGTAACCAATCGAGGCGCTCGCGTGAGTTGTGGAACGCGATCCCGCGGGGTCGGCCGAGCCGAGCGCGAATCGCAACCGACCGGCGATGACCAGATCGTGTTCGGCGTCACTCCTGAAGCCGATGTTGTTTGATGAGTCGCTGAGCCACTTCGCGTAGTACGTGCCCTGCGCGTTGCCGTGTACGCCGGCTTTCTGAAGCCACGCGATAGCCTGACCGCGATTCTGGGGCACGCCGATTCCGAACTCGTAAGCGCGCCCCAGCGCGAACTCGCCCTTCATCCATCCCTGAGACGCGCTCGCCTCCCACAGCCGGAATGCCAAGTCCCAGTTCTCCGCGATCTCCTGGCCGTCCTCATACGAGTAGCCCAGTTCGGTCTGCGACTCGGGATCCCCCTGTGCCGCCGCGCGCGCGTACCAGGCGGTCGCGGTCTTGAAGTCGCGTGCGACGCCGTCACCCTGCGCGTACATCACCGCCAGACGAAATTGCGCCTGGGCGTTGCCGGCCTGGGCGGCACCGAGCAGGATACGCGCGGCGCCCGCGTGATCACCGCTCTTGAAACGGACTCCCGCTTGCTCGTAGAGATCGGCAGCGGGCAGTTGGCCACATGCCGCGGCTTTGGCTGCCGTCGATCCAACGACCAACGGTCTTCCAGGGACGATGCCTAGACACTGTTGGAGCGCGCCTGAAGCCCGGACCACCGGAACCGGTCCACCCACGGCAACGGCCGGCGCGGATGGGGACCCCGGACCCGCCGGGGAGCCAGCCACAGGCGACGATGGGGCGGCTGCCGAGCCTGACATCCGCGTGCCCGTCGTCTGAATCCCGAGCTGGTTCTGTGCGGAGACCCTATCGCCGGTGAACGTCATCGTATCGACGAACCCATTGGACCAGTTGACGGTGACCACGTCCGTGCGCGGATTCGTGCACACCCACCGGCCGGACGGCGTACCGTTGACGAGCACCGCGTGGTCGGCCTGAAACGTCACGACGGCGTTGATGGACCAGTTCCAGGTGCCTGGGACACCACTGCAGTCGGCCGCAAGAACCGACGCCAGGGACGCATGCGAGAAGACGAGGGCGATGGGGAGGATGAGCCGCTTGTTCATCTTCAGAACCCCACGTTTGCGTCGACCGCCCCCGTGCCGTCGGCTGCGTCCCGCCGCGCAGCTGCCCGTGCGCGACGGCGCACAAGACCAAGGCTGCGCTGACGCACACCAGTGCCGTGCTGGTCTTCGACACAGGACGACCGGGAGGGAACTGGTCCACTACCGAAAACCGCAACTCACTATCTGACACACGAGCCGAGGGTCGCAAGCGGAAACAGGAGGACGATACAGACCCGTAGCTATTCCTCGGCTATATTCGATTCTCTGAAGCCGTACCCCCGCCACGCCCTCGAATGCGAGTTGACGCCGGAGCTGCCGGACGCCACGGTCCGGGCCGATCTGACCTCGATTTATTCGTCCAGCCGCGCGTACGCGCAGCAGCAGGCGACGCATGGCCCGGCGTATTTCAGCCGGCTGCTCGCGGTGATGGACGCCGTCCTCGCGCAGCCGCGCGTGCTCGAAATTGGCGGCGGCTCTGCGGGTGCCATGCGGCAGTTTCTGAGCATCAGGCCGAAGGCGACCGCCGTGGCGCTCGAGCTGTCGTGGACATCACTTCGCAATACGGCCGACGCAGGTGAGAAGCGGCTGCAGGGCGTGGCAGGCACGGCATTGAGCCTGCCGTTTGCGCGCGACTCGTTCGATGCCGTCATCGCGTTCGAGGTGATCGAACATCTGCCCGACGTGGCCAGGGCGCTGGACGAGGCGCTCCGCGTGCTTCGGCGCCCCGGCCACATCATCATCGGGCTGCCGAATCATGCGTCGCTCTGGACGCCGGTGGAGGACGCCATCGGGCGCCGGAGCCGCCTCGCGTTTGGCGTGGATCACGGCCGCGGCGCCTGGCGCTGGTGGGGGAGGAATGCCGCGCTCGCCTGGCGCAAACGCATCGCGCGAGGCACGGAGTTCCTGTATCGACTCCCGATTCTCGACACGGTGCAGGGCGGCGACTTCGACGCGGTCTACTACGCGGCGCCCATTGATTTGCTACGCTTCTTCAGGAGCCGCGGCGCGCGGCTGGTCACGACCAGCGCACAGTTGAGACTCGGGACGATTGGGCGGTTTCTGCCGGTGGAGCTTCAGGGCTCGACCGTCATGGCGTGGCGAGTCTGACGCGCGTTGCTCACTCGTCATTTACTTCCAGACTGAAGGAGTCAGCACGATGACCACCAGGCGGATTTCGCTCGCGCTGCTGCTCGCGCTGGTCGGCCTCGCGGCAGACCCTCGCAGCCAGGCGCCTGCAGGCGCTCCGCAGAAGCCGATCGCGCTCGTCGGCGGAGTACTGCTCGACGGCGCTGGCGGCCCGCCAGTCCACGACAGCGTGATCCTCATCCGCGGAGATCGCATCGAAAAGGTCGGCACCATCAGCTCGCTCCCGGTGCCGGGCGCTTATGAAGCGATTTCGACCGAGGGCATGACCGTGCTTCCCGGCCTGTGGGACATGCACGTGCACCTTATTTACAGCGGCCATCCGAACGCGGGGTACTGGTTCAAGTACGCCTCGCAATTCGAGCGGGTCACGATTCCAGCCGCAGCCGAGCAGATGCTCATGGCCGGTGTCACGAGCGTGCGCGATCTCGCTGCGCCGCCAGAGGCGATTCTCGCCGTGAAGAAGCGCGTGGCCGCTGGCGAGCTGCCGGGACCGACGATGTACGTGGCGGGACCGGCGCTGACCGGCAACCGGACCGCGACGCTAACGCCGCAGTTTCTGGCGATCACGAGCCCTGCGGATGCGAAGGCGAAAGTTGATCAGCTCGTTGACGCCGGCGTCGACATCATCAAGCTGTTCAATCCCGAACTCATGTCGCCTGAAGAGCGGCGCGCGATTGTTGCAGAAGCGCACGCCCGCGGGCGGAAGGTGGCCGCGCACGGCATGAACGACACCGATATTCGGCTGGGTCTGGAATGCGGCGTGGACGACTTCCAGCACCTCGGCGCGGAAGCCCCGGAGTTCCCGGCCGACATTATGGCCGCCATCCGCGCCCGTGTGCAGGCGGGGCCTCCGCTGTACTGGACGCCCACGGTCGGCGCCAACGGGCTGCTGAACTATCCCTACATCGCGACGAAGCCCGAATTCGTCGACGATCCGGCTGGCTATCGCGGTCTGCCGCCGGAGCTGGCCGACGAGGTGCGGAAGGGTTGGAGGGAGTTTCAGCCGAGACCGATCGACCCGAACATGTCGACGAACGTGAAGCGCAGAATCGCGCAGCTGCAGCGGTTGGGTGTGATCCTGGTCTTCGGCACCGATGAGGGCAGCCTCGGCGAACTGCCGAGCCAGGCCACGTGGATGGATGCCGATCTCTGGGTGCGCGAGCTGGGCATAGATCCCATGACGGTCATCCGCAAGATGACGTCTGATGCCGCGCGCGCGATGGGCGCCGACCGTGACTCCGGCACGGTGGCGGAAGGCAAGTACGCGGACATCATTGCCGTGCGCGGCGATCCGCTTCAGCACATCGACGTGCTGCGGGAGCCGAAGGTCGTGATCAAGCACGGCCGGCGGTACAAGTGACAAGCCCTTCGATATACTCAAGTACCACTTCGATTTTGGAGGACACCAGATGACCGCCGTTTCAACACTTCCTTCGACCAGGCGCCGTTGGCCTGTCTCGCTCGCGTTTTGCGCCGTGATGGTTGCCGTGTGCGGCGCGGCGCTCGCGCAGCCGCCGGGCCCGCCCGGCGAAAACGTCAAGATCGTCACCGTCGTCGAGGGGCTCAAGAATCCATGGAGCATGGCGTGGCTGCCGAACGGTGACATGCTCGTGACCGAGCGTGGCGGCACGCTGCGGATCATCCGTGGTGGCAAGCTGCTGCCCGATCCGGTGCCTGGAGTGCCCAAGGTCCGGGCGGCGGGCCAGGGCGGCTTGCAGGAAATCGCCGTGCATCCGAATTTCGCGGCGAACCATCTGGTCTATCTGAGTTACGCGAAGCCGGACGCCGACGGCAAGCTGGGGACGACGGCCCTGTCGCGTGCAAAGTTCGAGAACGATCGCCTGACCGAGGTCAAAGAAATCTTCGAGGCCAAGGCGTGGTCCGACACGCCGGGCCATTTCGGTGCGCGGATTGCGTTCGACCGGGAGAACCACCTGTTCATGTCGGTCGGCGATCGGATGGCCGGCCTTCGACCCGAAGGCATGGATCCGACGAAACTCGAGACGCATCCGGCACAGGATCTTGTCCAGCCATCAGGGCAAGATCGTCCGGCTTAATGACGACGGAAGCGTGCCAAAGGACAACCCGTTCGTCGGCCGCGCCGGCGCGCTCCCGGAAATCTGGAGCTACGGCCACCGTAATCCACAGGGCCTCGCGTTCAATCCCGAAACCGGCGTGCTCTGGGAGACCGAGCACGGTCCGCAGGGCGGCGACGAGCTCAACGTCATCCGCCGCGGGGCGAATTACGGCTGGCCTGTGATCGGTTACGGCGTGAACTACGTCGTCGGCACGGAGATCCACAAGACGCGTTCTCGCGAAGGCATGGAGCAGCCGGCCGCGTTTTTCGTACCGTCGATCGGGATTTCTGGCCTCGCATTCTACGAGGGCGACAAGCTGCCGAACTGGAAGGGCAACGCGTTCGCCGGAGGTATGGCGGGGAATTACCGGCAGCTCGTACGGTTCTTCCTGAATGGTCCTGTCGTCGTGAACCGGGAACCGTTGTTACCGGGCCAGTACCGGATTCGCGACGTGCGTGTGGGTCCGGACGGTTTCGTGTATCTCGCGATCGACAGCACTCCCGGTCAGCCAACAACGCCGATTCTGCGGCTCGAGCGAGCCGGCGATCCGCCACCTGCCGGAACGCGATGAGCCTTGGGGCGGACGCGCCTTGACAGGTTCTGCTGACTTATCTACCATCTGCTTGATAGATAAGACGTCCTGTGAGGACCGCATGAACCAGAGGCTCGTCGGCGTCATCACCACCTCGAAGTCGCCCGAAGCGCTGGCTGATTTCTACCGCGCGTTGCTGGGCATCCCATACGCCCTGCAGCAGCACGGCACGCTGCCGCCGCACTGGGAGTGCGACGTCGACGGCATCCACTTCGCCATCATCAAAGGCAGCGCCGCGGGCGGGCCCGGAAACATCACGCCTTCCTATGCGGTGGCCAACCTGGACGCCTTCCTTGCCGATGCGGAAGCGCAGGGCATTCCGCGACTGCACGGCATCATCGAGCTGGGCGGCGGACCGCGCATCTGCACCATCGCGGATCCCGACGGCAATCCCGTCCGCCTCTACCAGGCGTAGGTCGAGTCGGTAGAAACGATGACGACTACTCGGCGCCGACGTCTGCCCGCCGCCGCGCGTCGGCAGATGATCGTCGAGGCGGCGTTCCGCATCCTGGCGTCGAAAGGGTTCGAAGGGCTGCGGACGCGGGATGTCGCAGTCGCCGTCGGCATCAACAGCGCCACGCTGCACCATTACTTTCCAACGAAGGAGCATCTCATCGCTGCGATCGCGCGCCATCTGGCGGCGCGGTATGCCGCCGAGCGCGCCCCGGGCCGAAAGCCGGGAAGCGGCAACGCCCCGCCCCTTCGTCAACTTCGGCAGGAATTCGCCGATGTCAGCTTCTATCGCCGAACGCGGCCGGACCTGATTGCTGCGTCGGGGGAACTGCTGCTGCGCGCCTCACGCGATCCCCAAACGGCAGCGGTTGTGGCGCCGCTTCACAGGCACTGGCGGACGCAGATTGAAGCGATTCTGGACGCGGGCCGCCGCTCTGGCGTCTTCCGCGCAGACCTGAATGCGGCGGCGTCCAGCTCGTTGATCGTCAGCGCCCTGTGGGGATCGACCGCGCTGCTGCTCACCTCGGATGCGGACTATCGACGAATCTGCGACGAAATCGAGAAGTGGCTCGCGGCCCCACGCTAACCGCGTTCCGGCAACTTCTTCCACCCCCAGATCCGCATCACATCGTCCGACGAAAACTCGTGCCCCAGCTCGCGGGCGCGCATGGTGATCTGGCCGCGATGATGTGCGTCGTGCTGCGTCAGGTACACCATCATGTTGATCGTGCGCCGCGGCAGGCCTTTGACGCGTGCCTCGCCGCGGGCGAGCGACTGCCTGAACATGGCGATCAGGATACCGTTGATCTCGCGCAGAGCGTTTCGCGCCTCGACAGGCGTGACGCGTTTCCGGTCCAGCGGGGGCAGCGCCGGACCGCCGCCCATCTTGGCGAATGTCTTGCGCACACCGTGGATGTGCGCCACCATCGCCGCTATCGTCCGTCCGTGGCCGCTCGGGGACCGCAGATACCAGACACGGCGCGGGAGCCGCGTCACCAGATATTCGGTGACGCGTGCGCAGCGCTCGAACTCCTCGACGATCTCCTGTGCCGCATTCAGCGGACGACCCACAGCCATCCACGTCTCCTCGCGTCTCGGTGTTTCAGGATGCGAACGTGTCTGCTATCGGCGGAGAGGTTGAAGGTTCGCGCGATAGTCGCGCGCCTGGTTTGCTTCGATCGTGATGTTCGCTGCGGACGTCGAATGCCCCGCAGCCCGCAGCTCCAGGCGATGCCATCCGGCGCCAAGGCTCAAGCCGTCGGACGAGCGGCCGAGATCCTCGGCGGTTCCGACGAAAAACCCATCGACGTAGACCTGAGCACCGGCCGGCGCTCCCTGGATTCGGAGGTGGCCAGATTGTGACGACAGACCGCGGCAACGTGGTGGGCGGCATCGGCTGAATGGACGAAGGCTCGCCAGGCGGCGGCGGTTCGATGACGCGATGGCGTCTCGGAACGGTTCACCAGGAAACTGCGAGCCTGTTCCCAACCGCGTGCGTCGGGCCACAAGGGAACGTAAAACAGTCCGCCACCGCCGAATCCGCGCCGGAAATAGGAGCCGGTGAGCCGCGAGCGCGCAGGCACATATCTTGTGCCTGCGGGCGATCGACGGATGCGCGCGGGCCCGTACGTCGACGAAATGGTCCCGCCTCGGTAAGAGCGACCGACGCCGCCCGTTCCTCCGCGGCCTCCGCCGCGAGTTCCACCACCACGCTGGCCGGCCGCCGTCAACCCGATTGGGATCAACAGACTCGCGGCGGCACAGAGGGCGAAGATTCTTGCAGGGCTCATCTTTCCCCCCTATTTTCCCGTAGTCTATGCCGTCTGCCGGCAGGTCCGGCGGCTCTTTTTCAGAGCAGGCGATCAGAAGCCGACGATAAGGCTGACGCGTGCCGTGCGGGGCACGGCCGGATGAGTGTGAATGTCCTCGACGCCGGAGAGCGGTTCGCCCGGTAGGCGCGACGCAAAGTAGTAGTCGATGTCACTGACTGCTGCATTGGCGAGATTGAACACCTCGACGTTCACGCGAAGTTGTTTGGCGAGCTGGTAGCCGCCCTCGAGGTTCAAGAGCGTTGTGGCCTTCGAGCGAATGGAGTCGTCCGCGGTCAGGGTTCGCGGCCCGAAGTAACGCAGGCGCAGGCTGGCAAACGTCCGGTGAAAATTGTCGATGCTGGCGCCCCCCGAAATGACGAGGTCGACGGCTTCGGGCACGTACTGCCCATCCGGGTTGAATTCCGAATAGCGAGCCTGCGATTTCGACAGGTCGCCGTCGAAGACGAGCCACGGCTTCGGGGAATAGTAGTTAGTGAATTCGACGCCCCAGCGTTTGCTCGCGGGTCCAGGCTCGGTGCCGCCGATGTCGCCGTTGTAGACGAGCTCGGAGTCGAGGCGAAGCGTCCAGAGCGACACCGTGCTTTGAAGATGAGGCACCTTGACGGTCCGGAAGCCCACTTCGGCGCCCTTCGCTCGGACGAGCGGTGTCACGCGGTCGGCAGGCGTCCCGGTTGTGTCGTACGAAATCGTCGTGCCGCGCGCATCGTTGCTGTGGTAGCCAAGACCGGCATTGACGTAGAGCTCGTTGCCCTTCCACGGTCCGAAAGTCGCCATGCCTTTGGGGCTGGCTAAACCGGCGTTCGACGTGCCGCTATTCCGCGCATCGAGCTTGTCGGTGACATTGTCGTGCGTGCCGTCCCATCGAACGCCCGCCGTGGTGCGCAGCCAGGGCGCCCACTCCACCTGGTTCTCCCCATAGAGGCCGACCGTCGTCACGACGGCCGCGCCCTCGGTTCGCGGGAACAGCGGCGTGCCGCGTTCGGTATGGATCAGCGAGAGGGTCGAGATGTCGTCGTTCCGAAGCTGCGCGCCGAAGGTGTTCTGCACGTTATGGCCGCCCCAACGAGTCTGCCGCTTCTGGAACGCTCGCGCGCCCGAGACGAACCGGTGATCGAGCTGATCGTTCTGGTCGCCATGCACCGGATCGTCGAGATAGAACGTGAAGTTGTTGCGCAAGAGCAGATCGTAGCTGATACCGTACGCCTGGATTTTGGTGAGCGTCATGCCCGTGCTCCGCTGCCACTCGCCCACCGCACTGACGCGGTACGAATGTCCCTTGTCGGTCGGATCGATCGCGCCGAACCGGTCGACGCTGCCGTCCTCAACCGCACGCTGCGGCAGGGCCTGCGTCGCATTCCAGTCGCCGTGATAGACCATGCCGGTCAACGAGAACCCGTTCACGTTGTCCCCGTGGCTGTAACGGATGACGCCGTTCAGCTTCTTGTAGTCGTCGGGGTTCAGCCACGGTCCGTTGTTGTGCGAGGCCTCGAAGGCCATCAGCAGGTGCCCGCTGCCAACCTTGGGCGAAGCGGCCACGAGCGCCCGGGCAAACCCGTACCCGCCGCCTTCGGCATGGACGATCGCGCTATCCAGGCTCGTCGCGTAGTTGATGTTGGACGAACCCGCGGTTGCAAAGTCGCCTTGATCGGCAAAGTACGGGCCCTTCGAGGTACTGCACGCCGGCCACCAGCTCCGGGATGAGAAAGTTCAGATCCGAATAGCCCTGGCTGTGCACATGGGTCACCATGTTGACGGGCGCCCCCGCGACAGTCATGGCGAAGTCGGTGCCGTGATCGAGGTTGAATCCGCGCAGGAAGTACTGGTTCGCCTTACCCTCGCCGCTGTGCTGCGTGATGATGACGCCCGGCACCGTTTCGAGCACCTCGGCCTGGCGCATGAACGGCCTGACGTCGAGTTGCTTCGCCGTGATCGCGCCTTGACTGGCCGACTGCGCGATGCCAACGAGATCTTCGGCAGGATTCGCAACATCAGCCAGGTTGACGAACGTGCGCTTGCCGACTACCACGACTTCCGCGTTCAGCGACAGCGTCATCATCGCATTGGTCGTCAGCATGGCACCCGCCGTGACGTTCAGGTTTCGATGCGTCACTGACGCGAAGTTGATCATGCTGAAGCTGAGCTGATAGGTTCCTGGCGTCACGTCGGCGAACGAGTAGTCGCCGGTGGCATCAGTGACCGCGACAGCCGGCTCGCCGCCGGCCATCCCGCGCAGCTCCACCGTCACTCCCGGCAGCGCGCCGCCGGTTTCATCCGTAATACGTCCGCGAATCTGTCCACCCTGCGACTGGGCGTACGCTGGCCCGCACGCGAGCGCGAGGACGACGACGAGCAGGAAACGCGGAACCAAGTACGACATCAAGGTCAAAACATCGATCGTAACGGGCAAACGAGAGCCTGCCACTCTGAAGAGTTTCTGAATTTGTTGTCAGACGGACAGAAATGCAGGCTAACGACTCGCAGCCCTCTTCTCAGACACGACCACCCCGCCCTTGATCGTGGTGACGACGTTGAGCAGATGCGTCGCGTTCGTCAGCGGGTCGCCGTCGATGATGACGAGATCGGCGAGTTTGCCTGGTTCCAGCGTGCCGATCTCACTGCTTCTGAGCACGGACGCCGCGGCGTTCTTCGTGATGATCGTCACGATGTCCCTGGGCGAAAAGACGACGCTGAGCGCGCGCAATTCATCCGAAAGCGTTTCGCGGGGAGGCCAGCTTGCATCAGTTCCATAGCCATACGAAATGCCGGCCTCCCATAGCAGGCGTGCGTTCACCGGTCCCTGTCCGGCGCTCGAAATCGTGTCCCATGGGAACGGCTGACCGTCGCGGAAGAGCGGCTTGTTGTCGACGCTGAAATGCGGAATGAAGATCGCGAGCGTCGAGGTCATCGGGATTCCTGCTTTTGCGATCTTCTGGACGGCCGCGGCGTCTTCCTCCAGGTGGCCGATGTGCGGCGTGTGCACGAGTACCGCGGGCCCCGCGTCAACCGCGGCCAGCGTATCGATCACAGAAACGGCGTGCGTGATGGTCGGCAGGTTGCGCTTCCGGCCTTCCTGCACAATGAGCTTCAGCGTGTTCGTTTCGGGACCGTTGGGACTGACGATGATGACCGTCTTGATGTAGTCGTATCCGGCTTTCGCAATGTTCTCGACGGTTTTGATTGTGGCGTCCGACAGAATCGGGGGCGCAGGCTGCGTTGGACGCCGTGGCGGTCGTGATGTGTCGAACCGAGCCGGATCGCCCTGCTGAGGGGGACCCCCGCCGGCGGCCGGACCCGCAAGAGGCGCGAACCCGGCGGCGAACAGCCGCGGTCCTTTCACCTTGCCGTGCTGGATCCGCTGACGGAGCTCGAGCACCTGCGGTGGGTCGATTGCCGACAGGACCGTGGTGAACCCTGCGTCGAGAAACGCCTGCATCTGCGCGGGCGCCCGCTGTTCCAGCCATTGGGCCGGGTCGCCCTGCACGAGGTGACGATGGGCGTCGATGAAGCCGGGCATCACGGTCTTGCCGTGTGCATCGATGCTGCGCGCGCCGGGAATCGCCGCCGCCGGTCCCGGGGATACTGTTGCCACCTTCCCTCCGCGGACGACGACCGAGCCGCGTTCGATGACACCGCCTTTGCCGTCCAGAATGCGTGCGTTGGTGATGACGAGATCCTGGGCCGCGACGCTCACCGATGCTTGCGAGAATCGTCAGGCAGATGCCGGCCAGCAGTCTGGTCATGTCGCAGGCTCCTTGAGGCGGGTTGAACCACGGCAGTATATGCGACGCCAGTCCACATCTTTACGGTTGCTTGATGTCCAGGCACTAGAATCCGCGCGCCCCGAAAGGAGATGCACATGCGACATCGTCATCTGCTGGTCTCGTCCGTTCTTGCCGCGTTCATGTTCGCGGGTATCACCGGATTCGCCCAGGACGCGGCGAAGTCAGCCGCCAAGACAACGACGAAGACCACCACCAAGCCCGCGCCGGCGGCGGCGAAGGCGCCGCTTCTCGATCTCAATACGGCGACCAAGGAACAGCTGACCGCGCTGCCCGGCATTGGCGAGGCCTATTCGGGAAAGATCATTGCCGGGCGCCCCTACAAGCGGAAGGACGATCTGGTGACCAAGAAGGTCGTGCCCGAAGCGACCTACGCGAAGATCAAGGATCTCCGTGATCGCCACGCAGGCCAAGTAGGGTCTACGACTTCTTCCGCGGGACCTTCTTGGTCACGCGGAGCTTGTGTTCGGTGCCGTCTGCGTCGCGAACGTAGACGGCTTTCTTCTCCAGCGCGAACGTGACGGCGCCGCCGGGGATCACCTCCACCGATCGTCGTCCGACGGGGACGAGGTCCTCGGCTTCGAGATGAAGGTCGTTTGTCTCGATGATGTAGACGTAGACGTCGGCGAGCGCCTTCATGCTCGGCGACGAGGTCGGATTGCCGAACGGACTGCTCCCCGGACCGAAATCCACCATTTGCCGTTTCGTCAGGATCTCGCCCCAGGCGCCCGTCTGCCACACCTTGTCGGCGGCGGTGAGGGTGGCTGCGGCCGCGATCAGCAGTCCGGCGATCAGGCCGGTCGCGCTACTTCTGCAGTTCCTGGTAGATGACACTGAAGTTTCCACCCGGGCCGCCGCGGCCGCTTGAATGTAGTGCGGACCTTTAGGTCCGCCGTGACAGGCAGGCCTGAAGGCCTGCACTCCACGCGGATTCAGTTTTGCAACAGACTTTTAGAACGGTTCAGTGAAGTGCCTTGTGCAGCCGCGCTGCGATGAGTGCAGCGCCTCCACACCCGCTGGAATCGCGCCGCCGAACGACACGAACGCGTGAATCGTGCCTTCGAAGCAGCGGTACTCGACCGGTACGCCCGGCCGCGGCGAGACGATCAGCGTACGCCTTGCCTTCGTCGCGAAGCGGATCGCAGCCGGCCGTTACGACGAGCGCGGGCGGAAGTCCGGCAAGGTCGCGGCTCATAATGGGCGACACCCTCGGGTCCTTCACTTCGCTGGCTCGATCGTTCAGATACAGCCCAGCGAACCAGTCCATGTCTGCGACGGACAGGAAGTATTCGCCGCCGCCGAACTGCCGGCGCGACGGGTAGTCGGCCGACGGATCGAGATCGGTCACCGGATAGACGAGCGCCTGGAACGCCACTCTCGGAGCGCCGCCTTGCGCCTTGACGAGCTGACAGACGACTGCGGCGAGCTGGCCGCCGGCGCTGTCGCCGGTGACTGCGATGCGATCGGGATCGCCGCCGAATTCCCGCGCGTGATCGGCCGCCCACCGGAGCGCCGCCACGCTGTCGTCGAGGGCAGCGGGGAACTTGTCTTCCGGAGCCAGCCGGTAGCCGACGTTCACGACGATCGCATCGGCGTGCTTGGAGTAGTAGCGGGCGAGGAGATCATGGCTGTCGATATCGCCAGCTGCCCAACCGCCGCCGTGGTAGAAGAGAATGATCGGCAGGCGTTCATCGGTTTTCGGCGCACGGGGAACGTAGATGCGCACGCCGAATTCGCCGGTTGCTCCTCGGATTGTGCGGTCGCTCACTTCGAACACGTCGGTCACCGGCGGCCCGATTTGCTGCGACAACGCGCGGATGGCCGGACGCACCTCGTTCAGCGGCGTCTGGTGCAGCGGTTTGCCGCCGCTCGCGGCAAGCATGTTCAGCAGGTTGGTCGTGGCGGTGTCAAGTGGCATCGGTTGGTCCTTGGTTTTCAGGCCCGTGAGTCGAGTGCAGCCTTGATGCGTTCGGGCGTGAAGGGTACCTGACGGATCCGGGCGCCGGTCGCGTCGAAGATGGCGTTGGCAATGGCCGCGACGGTGACGGTCACGGCCGTTTCTCCGGCTCCCATGGCGCGGCCGTCCGGGTGGTTGACGAGCACGGTCTCGACGGCGGTATCTCGGCGCCCAGATAAAGCGGCCGATACGTCCGCCAGTCAACCGACGTGACGCTTCGATCGTTCCAGGTCACTTCTTCGAGCAGGGCTCGGCTCACGCCCTGCAGGGCGCCGCCCTCGAGCTGGTTTCTCAAACCATCCGGATTGGAAATCGGCCCGCAGTCGTTGGCGACGACGAGCCGCGTGACGCGGACGCCGCCGGTGTCCTGATCGACTTCGACATCGGCAACCATCGCGCAATATCCGTTGTCGCCTTCATAAAGCACGCACGACATCCCGCGACCCATGGCCGGTCCGCTGCGCGACAGCCCCGGCCGGGGCGATGGCCTGGGCTCCCAGTTCGCCGCCCGTGCAGCCGCCTTGACGACTTCGACGAGGCGCGGGTCCCCGAGATGCCGCAGGCGATGCGCCACTGGATCCGCGCCGATCGCGGCCGCAATCTCGTCCATGAACGATTCGTGCGCGAAGGTGTTCTGCAGGCGCTCGGGGGATCGCAGTGGTCCCGTGAAGAACATCGACTTCACGGAATGCGTCAGCACGCGCTGGCTCGCGATGGTACCTGTGCCGCCGCAGGCATCGCCGACACAGCCGGTCACGTACGACGGCACGGCATTGCTGTTATTGGCGTAGGCGGTCGGGTTGGGCGCGGGTGTTCGCGCGGACGGTACGAACGGTTCGAAGCCCGCCAGATGGCCCGTGACGACATTACCGGGATTGGTGTTGCCGGGACGGCCGCCGAAGGTGGCGGACCACGATTCGTGATCCCAGGCGGTGATCACGCCGCTTGTATCTACAGCAGCGCGCTCCTCGATGACGAACGCGAAGCCGTAGTTCTCCCACGCCATCTCGTCCTTGCGCGTCAGCTGCACGCGGACCGGTCGGCCCACTGCCTGCGACAGAATCATCGCGTCGTACGACACTGTGTCTGCTCCGTTGCAGCCGTAGCAGCCCGAACCCATCTTGAAGATCACGCGGACATTCTCGGGCTTGAGTCCCAGCACCATCGCGGCCGTGCTTCTGAGTGGATAGACGGCCTGCGTCGCCGACCAGATGGTGGCCTGATCGGCCTGCACATCGGCCACGGCGCACGAGCTGCCAATCGAGCCGTGCATCTGGTACGGATAACGATACGTGGCTTTGACGACACGGGCTCGCGCCGGCCATCTTTTCATCGACATCTCTTGAGTTCGACGAGGAATGTGTCGCGTGTCGGCCTTCGGCTTCGCATGAAATCGTGGAATTCGCGCTGATTCGGCAGCCCGGTTCCTTCCGTCCAGGACACCTTGAGCGTGCTTGCGGCCTGAAGCGCGTGCCACGGCTTGTCGGCGACGATGCCGACGAAGTTGTTCCGGACGACGACCTTGACCACGCCGGGCAGGTTGCGCACGGTGCTTTCGTCGACGTGTGCGACCGTCGCGCCGACAGCCGGCGGGCGCACAACGGCGCCGTGGAGCATGCCCGGAACGCGCACGTTGTGGACGTACTCGAACCGGCCAGTCGCCATGTCCGGGATATCGACGCGGGGCACGGCGGTACCGAGGATGGTCCACTCGCTCGGCGGCTTCCGTTTCGCGTCACGATTGAGCGTCATGGCGAACGGGCGGCCTCCCACGAGAGCGCCGTACGTGACGCTCGTGGACGCGTCGGCTTTGAGGCTGATGATCGCCGTTCCGCGCGACGAGCTGGTCGGCAGGCACGCCCAGCCGCTCGGAGGCTCGCTGAAGGAGCGCCTCGCGGGCCGTCGCGGCGGCCAGTGCCAGGTTGCCCTGGTTGAAATTGGTCGGATGCGATTGTGCGCCTGACGTGGTGCCTTGATCGGGCGCAAGCGCCGTGTCGCACTGGATGAGCGTGACGCGATCGAAAGGGACCGACAGTTCCTCTGCGACGAGCTGCGACTGCGCCGTGTAGAGGCCATGGCCCAGCTCGCACTTGCCCGTGTACGCGGTGACGCGGCCGTCGGCCGAAATCGCCAGCCAGGCGTCCAGCTGATTGCTGCCGGCGCCGTCGAGTCGCTGCGCCAGGGCCGGTCCCGGTGTGAGGCCAACGCGTCCGGCCAGATGCGCTGCGCTGAAGCCGACGATCAGGGCGCCGGAGGTCTTCATGAACGCGCGACGGGAAAGCGCCGCGCGCGCATCGGCGGTGAAAGTGACGGCATCTTCCAATTTCTCGCGGGGCCCCCACCCCCCGCTCGCTGGCTGCCTCGCACGCTGCGCGCTCGCTCGCTCGCCTCCGCGTGCTGGCCATGGCCGCCACGGCTGCTCCTCATGAGCCTTCTCCCGCGCGTAGCGTTTGATCGCGCGCAGCATCCGGACGTTCGCGGCGCAGCGGCACAGGACGGTCGACATCGCTTGCCGAATCTCCCCGTCGGTCGCCTTCGGGTTGCGATCGAGAAACGTCTTGGCCGTGAGGATGACCCCGCTCAAACAGAAGCCGCACTGGACGGCCTGCTCCTCGATGAAGGCGCGCTGGATCGGATGAGGCGTGTCGACGGTGCCTAGACCTTCGAGCGTCGTGATCTCCGAGTCGCCGACGGATCCGACAGGCGTGATACACGAACGGATGGCCTGTCCCTTCACGATCACCGTACAGGCACCGCACTGGCCTAGTCCGCAGCCGAACTTGGGGCCGCGGAGTCCGAGGTCGTCGCTCAGGACGTACAGCAGCGGCGTTGCTGGATCTGCTTCCACCGTGTGCGTGCGGCCATTGACGTTCAGGTCCATCGATCTTTCGGACTGTCGCTAGTTCCCAGTAGCGGGCATTGCAGCTACAGCCTTCACCAGTTCAGCGAATGGCCCGACGCCGCCGTGACCGCCGAGATTCGTGTCCACGCGCAGGTTCAGCTGCTTCACCGATTCGAGCAGCTGTTTCGCCTCCGGACCCGCCGGCGCACCGGTCCCCGGGAACCAGAGATCGCTCTGGAACATCGCACGCGCGGCCGGCACGTAGGCCAGCACCATCGGTTCCACGTGCGGGGAGCCCGTAAAGGCGTACAGCTCGAGGCTCTGCTTGCCGTCCGTGATCACCTTCTTGCCTTCGTAGACTTCGATCGAGCCGACGGGCCGAGCGGGTTGGCCGTTCCGGCGCTTATCCAGCTCGTCCTGCGGGTGCGTGTGCCGCGCGTCGAGCAGCTCCTTGATGGCCGGTTCGTGGCCCTTCTCAACAAGGACGGTCGCGCCGAGGGCCGCGATGCCCCGGACGCCACCCGTGTGATCGTAGTGGTGATGTGTCACAGCCGCGTACTTGACCGGCTTTCCGGGAAACTGCTGTTCGAGCAGCCGTGCGAGCGTTTTGGTCTGCGCCTCGGTGTACGGCGCCTCCACCACGGCCAGCCAGCTCGGAAACTCTACGATCATGCTGTTATGTGAGTAGGCGCGCGCGAAGTACAGGTTGTCTGCAACCTTCACGAGCTCCACGCGCGAGAAGTCGCCGGCAGCAATCGCCTGGTCGGCCTCCTTAGCCGCTTCGTCCGGAATCGCAAAGACCTGCAGCGCTGACGGATCGTTCACCGACATCGACGTGTAGTGCACGTCAGAGTAGTCCTTATCACCCTTGCGAATCGTGATGTGATGCGGCAGCATGACGCCGCCGACGCTCTTGTAGTCGTCGAGGATGTACTGTGCGGGCACATCGCCCAGCATCGTTTCGGTATCGGTCAGCGTGTAGCCAGCCAGCAGTTTCGACTCCGGATCGAAGAACAGCCCGACGTCCTCGCCCGATATCGTCGCGCCGTGCGCATGCCTGGTCATCTTGCCGTTGAAGGTCTGATCTTCGACGGCCGGTGAATCCTTCATCGTGCTGCTGGCGCTCAGCATGATGGCAACCACATTGCGGGCGAGCGACATCTCGGGCGAGTTCTGCGTGCCCCAGCTGAACAGACCGCTGGGCGACATCGCCACGATCGGCCGCATGGGCACGATTTCGAGGCCGACGGCTTTGTCGTTGCGCTTTGTCAGAATCTCGTGGCGATGTTGATTGAAGGAGCCGAGCGCGAGGACGTAATCGAGCGAGGCGCGGCCGTTCTGAAAGTCCAGGGTTTCTACGACATCCTTCAACGCCGCGGGTGTCTCGGCGTCGGTCACGTGGACCGTCTGGCTCAGCCGCAGCCGCGTGCCGGTCCCGCCTGTCATGACGAGCGTCCGGATCGCCTTGAGCTTGTCGACGCCGCCCATGGCGGCGACCGCCTCATCGGCGAGGCCGTTCGGCGTGGGCGCCGACGAGCAGGCGGCCAGCGACGCGACAGCGCCGCACACCAGCAGCAGTCGGAATCGGGTCATCATAAGCGCTTCGTTTTATCACATCCGCCCGGCGGCTTTACATGCGTGTGAGCGGGGACGTAACATCCCGACGCTCGCATGACCCGAATCGCTTTCGGTACCGCCGTCGCCGTGCTGGCGGCCATCGTGTCGTTTGTGCAGGACCGCGCGGTGTCCGGTCAGAGCGCCGCCGACCTGGTTGACGAAGGGCGCTCACATTTCGAGATGAGCTGCTCCGACTGCCACGGCATTGACGCGAAAGGCGTGCTCGGCCCGAATCTGACCGGACTGTGGGCGGCCGGCGCGAGCGACGAGCGCGTCTTTCAAACCATCCGCCGCGGCGTTCCCGGCAGCGAGATGCCGGCGAGTACCGGCGCCGGACCCGGAGATCCGCGCCATCGTGATGTATTTGAAGAGCCTGAACACTACGGTGCCCCCCGATACATCCGCCGGTGACCCGGCCAACGGCGAGCAGATTTTCTGGAAATCGTGCGGCGGCTGTCACCGCGTCAACGGTCGAGGCGGCCACCTGGGCCCGGACCTCTCACGCGTCGGATCCAGTCGGCCGCGCGACGCGCTCTCGCGCGAGATTCGCGTGGCGAGCACGACCATCGTCCCCGGTTACCAGGCGGTGACCCTCGTGACGGCCGACGGCCAGCGCGTGCGCGGCGCGCGCAAGAGCGAAGACGCGTTCTCGATCCAGATCATGGACCTCCGCGAACGGCTGCAGGGATACGACAAAGCGACCTTGCGTGAGGTCGTCTACGAAAACCGCTCGCTGATGCCCGATTTCGGCCCCGATCGGCTGAACGATCGCGATCTCGGCGACCTGCTTCGCTACCTGGGCACGCTGCGCGGAGCGGATGCAGGTCGACCGTAGCGGGCTGCGGATGTGCAGCCGGAAATGCATAATGCCAAATGCGTAATGCAACGCGCGTGAAGCCGAACCCGACAACAATCGCCCTGCTCCTCGTTCTGACTGCTGCGTCGCTGGTCGCGCAAGCGCCTCAGCTCACGAGTGTCTCTTCTCAGGATTTGCTCAACGGCCTCAAAGATCCGACGCGCTGGCTGATGTATTCCGGCGACTACAACGGCCAGCGACATAGCCCGCTGACGCAAATCACGCCGCAGAACGTTCATCAACTCGCGGCGCAGTGGACCTTTCAAGCCGACACTATGGCGCTTGGCCGCGGCTTCGAGACGACGCCGGTTGCGCTCGACGGGATTTTGTATGTCACCGGTTCCAACAACTACGCCTGGGCGCTCGATGGACGCACCGGACGTCCCTTCTGGCGCTATCGACGCGATCTGCCTTCCAACCTCACGTACGGAGCGTCGGCGCCTGTCAATCGTGGCTTCGGCATTCTCGGCGATCGGTTGTTCATGGTGACGCTCGACGCACACCTGCTCGCGTTCGACTCCAAAACCGGAACGGTGTTATGGGACGTGGTCCTTGCCGACTATCGCATCGGCTACTCCGCCACACTGGCTCCCCTCATCGTCAAGGACAAGGTCATTGTCGGGATTTCGGGCGGGGACTATCCCACGCGCGGTTTCATCGACGCGTACGAGCCGCAAACCGGAAAGCGGATCTGGCGCTTTTACACGGTTCCTGCAGCCGGCGAGCCTGGCAGCGAGACGTGGCCCAGCACTGACGTCATCGCGCGCGGGGGCGGGGGAGCCTGGGTGACGGGAAGCTACGACCCGGAGTTGAACCTCATTTATTGGGGAACCGGCAATCCGAATCCTGATTACTACGGAAACGATCGTCCCGGCGACAACTTGTATACGTGTTCACTGATCGCACTGGACCCTGATACCGGTGCGTTGAAGTGGCACTACCAGTTCACACCGCACGACACGCACGACTGGGACGCGAACCACGTGCCTGTCCTGACCGATCTGACCGTTGACGGCCGATCACGAAAAGTCGTCATGATGGCCAACCGCAACGGGTTCTTCTACGTGCTCGACCGCGCCACAGGCAAGCTGCTGCTTGCGAAACCGTTCACCGATACCAACTGGGCCCGTCAGATCGATCCCAAAGGACGCCCGGTAGTGCTGAACGAGAGCGGAACGGCCGAGTGCATTCCCGACATGCACGGCGGCACCAACTTCATGCCGCCGTCCTATGATCCGACGCGGCGACTCTTCTTCGTGATGGCTCGCGAGACCTGCGCGGCGTACTTCCCGTTCAAGCAGGACATTCGACCGGGATTCGTGTCCGTGAGCGGCGGCCTGCGACGACTTCAGGACCGCGCGTACAGCGCGATTCGCGCGCTCGATCCGGCAACAGGCGAGCGGCGCTGGGAGTTCCGGGTCCCGACGACGACGCTTGCCGGCGTGATGTCGACTGCATCGGGGCTCGTGTTTGGCGGTGACAACGACGGGAACTTCATGGCGCTCGATTCAACCACCGGCAAGCCGCTCTGGCACTACCCGATGGGATCGAGCATCTGGGGTGCTGCGCCGATGACCTACATGCTCGACGGCCGGCAGCATGTGCTCATTCCAGCCGGCACGAACCTCACGGCATTCGCGTTACCACGGGACTGAGGTTCCAGAGTTCCAGGTTCCAGAGTTCCAGGTTCCAGAGTTCCAGGTTCCAGAGTTCCAAGGTTCCAGGGTTCCAAAGTTCGTGGTTCAAAAGCCGAACCTGGAACCCGGAACTTTGGAACCCCGGAACCTTTCTATTTCCCGTCCACCGAGAACGCCAGCAGGACGTTTCCTGGGCGGCCGATCAAGCTGACATACCCCGAGCCCAGATAGAGCATCCCGCCGGAGACGACGGGGCCGGGGCCGTCCATCGCGCCGCCGTTGGCCTTGACGCCGTTGACGGTTTCGAATCCGCGGTTCGTGTCGAACTGCCAGATCAGCGCCCCGTCGGCCGCCGCGTATGCGCGGATGCCGCCGTCCATCGAGCCCGAGAACACGACGCCGGGGATGGCGGTGACCGCGGCGCCCTGCGCCTCGCTGCAGCCGCGCGCAGCACCGCACAGTTTTTCTGCGGCCGGTTTCGACCACACTTCCTCACCGGTGTCGATCTTCACGGCCCGCATGCCGCCGGGCGTCGGCGAGAACGTCCCGTTGATGCTGAAGTACGCCTGTGTGCCGTCGGCCGCTGCGCCCCATTGGCCGCCGAGGCCGCTGCCGCCGCTCGTTCGATACTGCCAGACGAGCGCGCCCTCCTTGTCGGGATCGAATGCGTAGGCCATCCCCGATTTCTGCTGGACGATGAGCACGTCCTGTCCATTCGATCGCGTGGTGAGGACGGGCGACATCGAAAAGTCGTGGTCGGGGCCGAGCGTTGCCGGGCAGTTGGGATTGTCCGGATTCTCCGGTTTGCAGCCCCCGGTCCAGATGTCATTCGGCACCGGCTGAACCGCCCACCGGATCTTGCCGGTTTCCATATCCAGGGCGAGGACGGCGTCTGTCGTCCGCTGCGCGGGCTCGGCGTAGCTGTTGCCCGTTGCGACGTAGATGGCGCGGCGCCGTGCGTCGATCGTCGGGGCCGACCAGATGCCGCCGCCCGCCGGTCCCCAGAGCTGGACACCGTCCTTGTTCATGCCGCGAGGTTTCGGCTCCTCAACGATCGGGTAGGACTTCCACACCACGCTTCCGGTACTGGCGTCGATTGCCGTGACGCTGCCGCGGAACGTGCAGCATGGGTACCTGGACATGCCGCCTTGCCCTTCTTCGCCAACGCCGGACGTGGGGACGTAGAGGCGTCCGTCGAACAGCGTCGGGGAGCCCGTCGCCCGCGCGTGTGGGTGTTCGTCCACCCTCCGAGTCCAGATCTCACGACCTGTCGCCGCGTCCACGCCGTAAGCGGTGGCGCCGCCGTCAGAGAAATACACCGCATAGCCTGAGCCGCCGCCGGCCCGTTTGTACGGGCCGACCGAGATCGCGGTCCGAATTCCGGCCTGCGCATGATAGGTCCAGTAACGGCAGCCGGTTTTCGCAGTCCAGCGCGAAGACATCGCCGCTCTCGCTTGCGACAAAGACAATGCCGCCGACGACGGTCGGCTGTGCCCGGGCCGAGTTGACGCCGGCGAAGCCAAACGCCCATTTCAGCTTCAGTCGCGGTACGTCGGCCCCTGTGAGCCCGCCCGTACTTGCCGGCTGGTAGCGCGTGTTTGACGTACCGCCACCCCAACCGTTCCAGCCGGTGTTGATCGCGGCGCTGGCAATTGTCGGCGGCGGAACCGCGCAACGACCGACGTTGGAAGGCGGAGGCGCCACGCCAACGGGCCGGCCTGCGACGTATCCAGCGACCGCACGACGCTCCGCGTCGGTCAGGTCCGATCCCTGCCGAAACATGGTTCCCACGGCCAATGTCGTCAGAATCGTCTCAGGCGCGAGCTGTCCCAGCGTCTCGCGGTTCGGCGCGCGCGAGTCCGGCGCCGGCTGCGCGTGACACGACGCGCACGCCTTCTGGAAGACGGCCGAGCCATCAGGCGCCTGAGCAGCCGCAGGGATCACTGCCGCACTCAGCCAAACGACCACAAACCAGGCCGTGCGAATGTTTTCTGAATTCATCAGCGTACCGCGGCGGATTATACGTCTCTCGGGAACCTGGAACCTGGAACCTTGGAACCCTGGAACCCGGAACCTTGGAACCCGGAACCTTAGGCGCGCTATCATTCGCACCGAGGTGAGTGCCATGACGAACCGGACTCGGATCGCAGCGGTCGCCGGGGCCCTGTTGCTCGCCACCCTGGCCTGGCCCCGGGCGGCGGAGATTGTTTCGACGGTCAAACCTGAAGACGTCGGGCTGTCGTCTGAACGCCTCATGCGGATCAATGAAATGATGCAGCGCCGCATCGCCGCGAATGAAATCACGGGCGGCGTGACGCTGGTGGCCCGCAAAGGGCGCATTGCGCATTTCGAAGCGCAGGGCGTGATGGACCTCGAGTCCAGAAAGCCGATGAGCAAAGACGCGGTGTTCCGAATCGCATCGATGACCAAACCGGTGACAGGCGTGGCCATCATGATGCTGCTCGAAGAAGGAAAGCTGCGGCTCACCGATCCGGTGTCGAGATTCATTCCCGCGATCAAAGAGATGAAGGTGGCCGTGGCTCTTGCGAATCAGAGCCCGTCGCCAGTTTCCGGTGAAGAGCCGTCGGCGCCTCGCTTCTACACCGTTCCTGCCGAGCGCGACATCACGATTCGCGATCTCCTGACCCACACCTCCGGGCTTGTCAGCGGCCCGATGAGCGCGAGCGAGGAAAGAAAGGCGCCTCGGAAGCCAACGGAAACGCTCGCCGACTTCATTCCACGATTGGCCTCCACGCCACTCGAATTCCAACCGGGGACGCGCTGGTCCTACAGTCCCCAAGCCGGCTTCGACACGCTCGGGCGTATCGTCGAAGTGGTGTCCGGGCAGAGCTTCGATCGGTTTCTGCGAACACGCATCTTCGATCCACTTGGGATGCAGGACGTTTCTTTTTCCGTGACCGATGCGCTGACGCCGCGCATGCCGACGGTCTACGACATCAGCCCGAAGGGCATGCAGAAGTCGACGACCCCCAACCGCATGTCGAGCGACGTGTACTTCGCTGGCGCGGGCGGCCTGATTACGACCGCCGGGGAGTACGTGAAATTCGGCCAGATGCTGCTGAACGGCGGCGAGCTGAACGGAAAACGGCTACTGAGCCCGCGCACGGTGGAGCTGATGGCGTCCGTGCACATTCCCGACACGCTCCCAGGCCGGCTCACTGGCGAAGGCTACGGACTCAGCGTTCGCGTCATCAACCATCACGTAGCCGGCAATTCACGCCTGTCCGACGGCAGTTTCGGCTGGAGCGGCGCGTACGGCACGCATTTCTGGGTGGATCCGAAGGAAGAAATTGTCGCGATCCTCATGATTCAGACGCCCGTGCGCGACATGCGACCTGAGTTCGAAAACGCGGTGATGCAGGCGATCATTAAATAGGGTTCCAGGTTCCAGTCCAGAGTTCAAACCGTGCACAAAGGCGTCACGGTATGGTTTACGGGTCTGTCGGGAGCCGGCAAGACTACCGCTGCGCGACATCTCGAGCGGCGACTGCGTGCGGCGGGGGCTCGAGTCGAAGTGCTCGACGGCGACATCGTGCGAACACACCTTTCTAAGGGTTTGGGTTTCAGCAAGGAAGATCGAGACGAGAACGTCCGTCGCATCGGGTTTGTGTGCGAACTGCTGTCCCGTCATGGCGTGATCGCCATCGCGGCGGCCATATCGCCTTACCGGAATCTTCGCAACGAACTACGGGCCAACATCCCGCACTTTGTCGAGGTCTACATGGACTGCCCGGTGGACCTGCTAATCCACCGCGACGTCAAAGGTCTGTATAAGAAGGCTCTCGCCGGCGAGATTCCCCGATTCACCGGTATCTCGGATCCATACGAGGTCCCTCTCGCGCCGGCCGTGACCATTCGGTCCGGCCAGGAGACGGTCGAAGAAGGCGTCCAGAAAATCTGGACGACGCTCGAGGAGATGGGGCTCATCGCGTTTGAAAACCAGCGGGTCTGACTGCCTCTCATTCAGGTTTCACCAGAACCGCGCCCGTCGACATCGGTTGAACGGTCCGCTGGTAGATCGACAGATATCCCGTCGACTTCGGCAGCGTCGGCTCGCCTCGTCGGGCACGCCGCGCGGCAAGCTCAGAGGCCGGGACGTCGAGTTCAAGGAGACGGCGATCCACGTCGATCCGGATACGATCGCCCTTTTCGACGAGTGACAGCGCTCCGCCGCTTGCCGACTCCGGCGAGACTTCCGCAATCGTCAGCCCTTTGTTGCAGAGTCCCGACAATTGACCGTCGGTGACGACGGCGACTTCGTGCGAGAGCCCCGCCGCATCGACTGCAAACACCACGCGCGAGGCGGACCCGGCCATGGCCGGCCCGCCCTTGGGTCCCATGCCGCGCACCACGAGCACGTGTCCGGGCTTGACCTCGCCTCTTTCGAGGGCCTGAATGGCATCGGGCGCGTTCTCGTACACGATCGCTCCACCCGTGAACTGGCTTCGGCGGTTCGATCCGCGCACACCCGGCTTCGCAATGGCGCTTTCGTGGGCGAGCGACCCGTGAAGGATCACGATGGATGGCTTGTCGGAGAACGGGCGATCGAGCGGGCGGATCACATTCGCGTCGCTCACGGCGGCGTTCGCCAGGTTGTCGCCGACCCGCTTCCCGGTCACCGTCAACACCTGACGGTCAAGCAGCGGCTCGAGCTGCTTCATCAACCCGACAGCGCCACCGGCCGCTTCAAACGCCTCGATGGTGTCGTCTCCATTCGGCGCGACGGCGCTCAACACGGGAACCTGGCTGCCGAGATCGTTGACGAGTTTGAAGACATCGAGGTCCACGTCGCTTTCCACGGCCGTCGCCTGGAGATGCTTGATGCAGTTGATTGACCCGCTGACCGCGAGCACCGCCGCGACGGCGTTGCGGAACGCGCCGGGAGTCATGATGTCGCGGGGCTTCAGATCCTCCCACACCATGTCGACAATGCGCCGGCCGGCCCGGCGCGCGAACTCGAACATCTTCGGACTGTTGGCGAGAACCGGCGCCCCGCCGGGGAGGCTCATACCGAGGGCTTCGACCGCAATATGCATCGAATTCGCGGTGCCCATTCCGGCGCAGACACCGGGACCGCCGATCGCGTGATCGCACATGCCGCGCAGCGTCTCCTTCGAGAGCTTGCCGAACTGGGCCTGCACGGATCCAACAAAGACGTCTTCAATATCGACACGTTTGCCTTGGTAATGCCCGCTCGGCTGATAGCCGCAGAGCACGAGAATGGTGGGGACGTTCGAAGCGGCCCGCCGCCATCAAGTGCGCCGGGGGAGTCTTGTCGCAGGACGACAGGCAGACCATGCCGTCGAGCTGCGCACCTTCGACGGCAATTTCCATGTCATTGACGATCAGATCGCGGCTGGCCAGCATGTACCCGCCGCCAGCGCCCGCGCTGACGATGAAGTCGCTCGGCGCGGCGGTGCGGATCTCGAACGGCAGCCCGCCGGCCTCGCGTACCGCCTCCTTGACGACCTTCGCGATACCGTCGAGATGACTGAAGCAGATCGCCAGCTCGGACGAGCTGTTGACGACGGCAATCTTGGGCTTGAGCATGTCTTCGTCGGTCAGCCCGAGCGCTCTCCACTGCGCGCGGCGCACCGCCTCGCGCGGAGATCCAGGCTCGAAGTTGCTCCGCAAAGGTTTCTTCATGGGAACTCTCGATTCCAGCGTAATCTAGCGCAAAGCCAGGCCAGAGAAGAGGATCATCGTGGCGATGCCCAACCCGCAGTCGAGACCCGCCGATCCGGCCCTCAGTCCGCTGCTCCATCGCCCTTGGTACTGGTACTACGTGCTCGCCGTCTTCTTTCTTTCCTACGTCGTCAATGTCATGGACCGATCGTCGGTCCTGGCCCTGTCGCTGCAGGGCATCAAGCGCGAGTTCTCGGCGAGCGATTTCCAGCTCGGCCTGCTCGGCGGCATTCCATTCGCTATTTTTTACGCGACGCTCGGCATTCCTATAGCTGCTTGGGCTGACCGGTCGAACCGCCGCAACGTGCTGTCCATCGCCGTGGCGGTCTGGAGTGGGATGACGGTGCTCTGCGGAATGGCGGTGAATTTCGGCCTGCTCTTCGCCGCCCGCGTGGGGACCGCGATCGGCGAGGCGGGCGGCAGCCCTCCGTCGCACTCGTTGATTTCCGACTACTTTCCGAAGAGCCGGCGAGGGACGGCCTTCGCGATCTTCGCGCTCGGCGTGCCGTTCGGCACGGCGATGGGCAACTACATCGGTGGTTGGGTGAACCAGCACTACGGCTGGCGCCAGACGTTTTTCGTCCTGGGGCTGCCCGGGCTGCTGATCGCGCTGCTCGTGCGCTTCACCGTCATCGAGCCGCCGCGCGGTCTCGGCGATAACGTGATTCGCCAGACGTCCGATCCGCCTCCCATCCCGGAAGTGCTCCGATTCCTGTGGCGGCGCGCGTCGTTTCGCCACCTCAGTCTCGGCACGGCGCTGCACTCGGTGGCCTGGTATGCCGGCAGCCAGTTCAACGCGCCGTTTCTGATTCGATCGCATCAGATGACGACGTTGCAGGCGGGCAACTGGCTGGCTGTGTTCGCGCTCGTTGGCGGATGCGGCACGTTCTCGGCGGATTTGCCGCCGATCGGCTGAGCGCGCGCACGAAGGACCGTCGCTGGTATTTGTGGGTGCCGGGCGCGGCCACGATGGCAATGGTTCCGTTCCAGTTCTTCTGTTACCTGTCGCCGAATCTCAACGTCGCCCTCCCGGCGTTCGCCGTCATGATGTTTCTCGCTGCGGTGTTTTTCGGTCCGTCCTTCACAATGACGCAGGCGCTCGCGACGCTGCGAATGCGGTCGGTTGCCACGTCGCTGCTCCTGTTCGTGCAGACGTTGATCGGATTCGGACTGGGTCCCGCATCCGTAGGCCGCCTGAGCGACTGGCTGATGCCGTCGCGCGGTGTCCACTCTCTGCGCTACGCGCTCTTCATCGTCGGCCTCGTGAACATCTGGGCGGCTGTGCATTACATGTGGGGCACGCGCACACTGCGGCAGGACCTCAGGGAGACCGAAATGATGGAGAGTTCTGGAATTTAGATCCTCAAATCCTTAGATCCTCACATCCTCAAATCTCGCGATCTTGTTATGGTTTTGACCGACTCCGAGAAAGCGATGCTCGACGGCACCAAGGGCCTGGCGTGCCAGAAGGCGATGGAGCTGCTCGTGCGGTACGCCGAGGCGCTGGGCGCCGAGCGATTCGTCGACACCAACAACGTTGCTGGCGTGCCCGGATCGGCCAATCCGTTTCTCCAGAACTACTATTTCGGATCGGGCGGGACGAGCCGCAGCGAGCGCGACGTCATCTTTTCGCGGTTCGATCTCGATTCGGATGAACTGGTCGACGTGCCGCAGGCGCTCGTGCAGACATGCTGCCTTCAAGGGGGCGCCGATCCGGAGCACTGGGAAACGCTCGGGACCAAGCCGCACGTGTTCAAGCTCCACCAAGAGCGCGAGGCGTTCGCCGCCGAGCACGGCGTCAGGATTCTGAAGACCTGCACGCCGTACCTGGCGGGCAACGTTCCCGCAAAGGGCGAACACTGCGCCTGGATGGAATCGTCGGCCGTCGTCTACGGCAATTCGGTTCTTGGCGCCCGCACCAATACCGAAGGACGCGAGAGTACCAGCGCAGCCATGCTGACCGGCAAGATTCCTGACTGGGGGCTCCACCAGACAGAAAACCGATTGGGGACCGATCGCGTGAATGTCGAAATTCCCGTCGAGAGCGTGATGGACTGGGGGATGCTCGGCTATTTCGTTGGCGAGGCGGTGCAGGAGCGCATACCGGTTGTGATCGGGAGGTTGGGGCCGGCTGACGTCGTCCGCCACAAACACTTCGGTGCGGCGGCCGCCTCGTCTGGCGGCGTCGAGATGTATCACATCGTCGGCGTGACGCCAGAAGCCAACACGTTCGATGCGGCGTGTGGAACGAGGCGGTCGATTGCGACGGTCGCGTATGGCGAAGCCGAGCGGCGCCGCACCTATGAGCAGCTGAACGCGAACGGACACGATCCGGATGTCGATTTCGTCATGTTGGGCTGCCCGCACTATTCGCTGGAACAGGTGCAGGAGGCCAGCCGGCTGCTGGACGGGAAGAAAGTCAGCGCGAACTGCCGCCTGTGGATCTTCACGTCGCGCGCCGTCAGGGCCGAGGCCGACGCTCTCGGCTTTAGCAACACAATTCTCAACGCCGGCGGCCTGCTCATGACCGACACCTGCTCGGCATTCGCGCAGGCCGTTCCGCCTGGCACGAAGGTGGTCGCGCTCGACTCGGCCAAGCAGGCACACTACCTTCCGGCCATCGTGAACATCGAAGCGTGGTTTGGTTCTACGGCGGATTGCATTGCGGCCGCGATTACGGGACGCTGGGACGGCGAGAGACCATGAATTGGTTCTTGAACCACAAAGATCACCAAGGCCTCAAAGGCAACAAAGACACCGGGGCAACATTTTGTGATCTTCGTGACCTTTGTGGTGAAGATCTTCGGAGACAGTAGATGGGCATAAGCCAGATCGTCTTGCGTGGTCGCAAGGTGGTCGGCGGGCGCGCGGAAGGAGAGGCGCTCGTCACGCGTGAGGCGATTCCCGGCTGGGGCGGCGTGAATCCGGTTCTCGGCGTGATCACTGAAACGCGGCACGAGCTTCGCGGCCAGAGTTTCAAGGACAAGATTCTCGTCTGCAGAGGCGCGAAAGGATCATCGGGCTGGTCGGCGATGTATCACACGAGCCGGCTGGCCGGCACGGCGCCGCGCGCGCTCGTTTTCAACGAGATGACCACCAAGATCGCGCTCGGAGCCGTCGTCATGCGCATCCCGAGCGTCACCGACCTCGATCGTGATCCGCTGGACGTGATCGAAACCGGCGACTGGGTGATCGTCGACGGCGACAATGGAATCGTCGAAGTACAGAAGCTCAAATTCAGGATCTCATAGCGTGATCGTCAGCACGTTGTTGGCGAACTGCGAGACGTACTGCTGCAGCGCTACCGTGGCGGGCCCGCTCAAGACCCCCCCGCTCGTGCTGAACTGCGATCCGTGGCACGGGCACACGTAGTTCGAGCCGTTCTGTCCGGTGATGATGCACGCCTGGTGCGTGCACATCGCCGTCACAACCAAAAAGGCGTCCTGCGCCGTTCGCGCGATGAGAAACGCCCCTTGCTGAAGCTCAAGCAGAGCCAGTCCCCCGACCGAGCCGAGCGGCGACGATGAGTCGATGCTGACGGTGATGGAGTTGTTGACCACTGTGGCGTTGACGGTCGGCAGTTGCGAGACGTTTCCTGAGGGCGTCGTCGGCGAGCTGTTGCTGCAGGCCTGTAGCAGAGCCGCCGCGGCCGCGAGTGACGAAGCCTGGCAGAGGTTCAGACAGAATGTGCGACGTGTTTGCATGGCGCCGCGTTTTGCAACGGACGTGCCCGCCGTAAAGTCAGCGGTTCACGATTTACTTACGCGAAATCGTCCCCGCCGAGCGACAGGCGCTGTTTGGGCGCGGTGACACCTCGCCCGCCGGATTTCCGGCGGGTCCATGATTTTCTGGATGGACTTGTCGTAAAGTTGGCCCGAGGAGATTGACGTGAGCCGAAGCACCTGGGCACAACGTGGCTGGCTGGCGATTGTCGGGGCGCCGCTGCTGGCGGTTTCGGTCGTGTCATCGCTTGCGGCACAGACGGCCCCCACAGGGAAGGCGACGTTCCGCACGCCGTGGGGCGATCCGGATCTGCAGGGGACCTGGGACTACAAGACGATTACTCCGCTCGAACGGCCGGTCGCGATGGCGGGTCGTCAGTTCCTGACCAACGAAGAGAAGGCCGATCTCGAGAGGCGCGCGGCCAAGCGCCTGGACGAGCCGCCGGACGAAACCGCGCCGGCCAATCTCGTGCACGCACCCTACTGGACCGATCCCGGACGCAAGGTGCTCGACGACAAGCGCACGTCGCTCATCATCGATCCCGCTGACGGCCGAATCCCGCCGCTCACAGCTGACGCGCAGCAGCGGCTGGCGCGGCGCCGGGCGAGCGGCCGAGAAGTGGGCCGCGCCGATGGCCCCGAGGATCGGAGCGCGCTCGAGCGCTGCATCACGTGGGGCCTGCCGACTGCAACGCTCCCGGGGTTGTACAACAACAACATCCAGATCGTGCAGGCGCCGAACTACTGTCGCGATCATCCACGAGATGGTGCACGAAACTCGCATCGTCCCGCTCGACGGACGCGCGCCGCTTGCAGCCGACATTCACCAGTGGTTCGGCAGCTCGCGCGGCCACTGGGACGGGGCCACGCTCGTCGTCGAGACGGCAAATTTTTCCGACAAGACGAACTTCCGGGGATCGGGCGCCGGCTTGCACCTTGTCGAGCGATTCACGCGCCTCGACGCCGACACGATCGGCTACCAGCTGACGGTGGACGATCCGACTACCTGGCCGCGATCGTGGACGGCCGTCTATCCGATGAAGCCGAGCGAAGGGCCGATCTATGAGTACGCGTGCCACGAAGCGAACCTCGGCCTGATGGACATCCTCGAGGTAGCGCGCGACGAGGAACGAAGCAAAGTGGAAAGTGGAAAAGTGGAAGGTGGAAAAGTAAGTGAAAAGTAGAGAAGTCGGGCTTCTTGGCGTTGCGCTGCTGCTTGCGGCCATGCCGGTGCGGGCGCATCACTCGTTCGCGGCCGAGTTCGACGCGAATCAGCCGGTCACGCTGCGCGGAACGGTGGTGCAGATGGACTGGGTGAACCCCCACTCGTGGATTCACCTCGACGTGAAGAACGATGATGGGACGGTGACGCGATGGATGGTGGAGGGCGGGACGCCGAATACGCTGTTCCGCCGAGGCTTCACCAAGGACTCGGTCAAAGCGGGCGTGGAGATCATCGTCGAGGGCTATCGCGCGAAGAACGGTGCGAATCGCGCCAACGGCCGCGACATCATGCTGCCGGACGGCAAGCGGCTGTTCCTCGGGTCGTCCGGCACCGGCGCGCCGGTCGACGGTCGTGATGCGTCGGAGAAGTGAAGCAGGTCGCCTGAACACCGATCGATTTCGGGTGCGTCCCGGCCAGAAGGTCGACCTGGGGAGTTACGACCCGGGCGACACCGGTCCATTCAAGAGCAAACGCAACGCGGCCGCGCGACTCGAGCGCGGCATCGAGCGGCTCGTTGCGCTGCAGGAGCCGCTGTACGCCCAGGATCGCTGGGCGCTTCTACTGATCTTTCAGGCGATGGACGCGGCCGGAAAGGACAGCGCGATCAAGCACGTCATGAGCGGCTTGAACCCGCAAGGTACGCAGGTGTATTCGTTCAAACGGCCTTCGGACCAAGAGCTGGACCACGATTACATGTGGCGCTCGGTGAAGGCGCTGCCCGAGCGCGGGTGCATCGGGATCTTCAACCGGTCTTACTACGAGGAAGTGCTTGTCGTCCGGGTCCATCCCGATGTGTTCGCGCGTGAGAAGCTGCCGGCACAGCTGGTCACGCGCCACGTCTGGCGCGAGCGCCTCGAAGACATCAACGCGTTCGAACGGTTTCTTGCCCGCAACGGCACGGTGATCCGGAAGTTCTTCCTGCACGTGTCGCAGAAAGAGCAGCGGCGCCGCTTCATGGAGCGGCTCGACGATCCGTCGAAGAACTGGAAATTCCGCGCGGCCGACCTGGCGGAAAGCGATCGATGGGACGACTACATGCGCGCTTATGAGGAGGCGCTCGGTAACACGAGCACGAAGCACGCTCCGTGGTACATCGTGACCGGCCGATCACAAGTGGTTTACCCGGCTGGTCATCGCCGATCTGGTCGTCGAAGCGCTCGAAAGCCTGAACCTCGCCTTCCCGAAACCCGATAAGGCGCAGCTCGCGGAACTTGAAGTCGCCCGCAAACGTCTCGAATCCTGATCGCCATCAGCCATCAGCCATCAGCCCTTGGCCCCCAGCCCTTGGCATTGGCCCTGGCCATTTCCCCTGACTATACTGAGGGGCTCTGTGGACGACCTGAAACAGGATCTTGCGGCGCTGCGCATCGAACGTCGACCCGAAGGGCCTGGTGTGCTGCGCTATGTCGTCTGGGCGCTTGCCCTCGTGCTTCTTGCAGGCGGCGGCATCGGAGCGTGGGTCTGGGTGACGCGCGAGCGCCCGCCTCAGGTGGAGGTGATGACCGTCACCGCACGCGGGGCGGGACAGCAGGCGGCCGTTCTGAATGCATCGGGCTACGTGACCGCCAGACGCCGCGCGACCGTGTCTTCGAAGATCACCGGTAAGGTGATCGAGGTCAATGTCGAGGAGGGGATGGCCGTCCGCGAGGGCCACGTGCTCGCGCGCCTCGACGATTCGAACGCACGGGCGGCGTTCGCCCTGGCCGAAGCGCAGGCCGAAGCGGCGCGCCACAACGTGGCGGAGAACGAGGTCCGTTTGGCCGAGGCGCGCCTGACGCTGAACCGCCGCGTGCAGCTGCTGAAAGAAGGCATCGTGACGCAGGCGGATCTCGATCAGGCACAGGCTGAAGTGGACTCAATCGCGGCGCGAATTGCCGCGAGCCGGGAACAGGTGCGTGTCGCCGAACGGCAGATCGCCATGCAGCAGGCGGACCTGGACAACTACATCATCCGCGCGCCGTTTGCCGGCATTGCCATTTCGAAGGATGCGCAGCCTGGCGAGATGGTGTCACCGGTGTCTGCCGGCGGCGGTTTCACCAGAACGGGAATCTGCACCATTGTGGACATGCGGTCGCTCGAGATCGAAGTCGACGTCAACGAGTCCTATATCAACCGCGTCGCATCCGGTCAGGACGTCAGCGCCGTGCTCGATGCGTATCCCGAGTGGCAGATTCCGGCGCACGTTATCACGATGGTGCCGACGGCCGATCGGCAGAAGGCCACCGTACTTGTCCGCATCGGCTTCAAGGCGCTGGACCCCCGCATTCTTCCGGACATGGGCGTCAAGGTGACGTTTCTGCGCGGGGAGGACGAGGGCGCCGGCGGCAAGGTGGGCGCGGGCGACGAGACCCAGCGCGGTCGGACGGTGCTTGTGCCAAAGGCTGCGATTCGGACGGAAAACGATCAAAGCATCGTGTTCGTGCTGCGTGGGAACCGCGTGGAGCGCCGAGCCGTCAAAGTTGGGGGCCCGGACGGCGATCGGTTCGAAGTGCAGGCAGGGCTCGAG
Source organism: uncultured Acidobacteriota bacterium (assembly GCA_963725105.1). Classification (GTDB taxonomy): domain Bacteria; phylum Acidobacteriota; class Vicinamibacteria; order Vicinamibacterales; family CAVVIG01; genus CAVRXZ01. Next base: position 128,832 of record CAVRXZ010000002.1, on the reverse strand, counting down.
CCAGGCGATGCGGTTGTCGCCTCCCCGTCGCCCGCCCTCAAGGACGGCGGCCTCGTGGTGGTCAAATGAGTCATGAGCGAGGGCACGACGCTCGTCCGCGTGGCGGGCGTGCACAAATACTTCAGCCGCGGCAGCGAGCGCGTTGACGTCCTGCAAGGCGTCAACCTCGACATTCCGAAGGGCGATTTTCTCGCCCTCATGGGTCCTTCAGGTTCTGGAAAGACGACGCTGCTGAACCTGATAGGCGGGCTCGATACGCCGACGGGTGGTTCGGTGGAGGTCGGCGGGCGTCCGCATCAGCGAGCTCGGCGGCGGCAGACTGTCTCGCTGGCGCGCGGAGCACATCGGCTTTGTGTTCCAGCTGTACAACCTGCTGCCCGTGCTGACGGCCGAACGCAACGTCGAGCTGCCGCTGCTGCTGACCAGCCTTTCGAAGGCGGAGCGCCGAAAGCGTGTCGCCATTGCGCTCAAGATCGTCGGTCTCGCCGATCGGGCCCGCCACTATCCTCGCCAGCTGTCCGGCGGTCAGGAGCAGCGCGTCGGCATCGCTCGCGCGATCGTGACCGATCCAACGCTTCTGCTCTGCGACGAGCCGACCGGCGATCTGGACCGCAAGTCAGGCGACGAAATTCTCGATCTGCTGCAGACGCTCAACCGCGAGCACGGCAAGACCATCGTGATGGTCACTCACGATCCACGCGCGGCCGAACGCGCGAAACGAACGCTGCATCTCGAAAAGGGCGCGCTTCTGGAGGCTGTGGCGTGAAGTTCCTGCCGCTCATCTGGCGCAATCTGTGGCGGCGCAAGGTCCGCACGATCTTCACGCTGTTGTCGATTTTCGTCGCGTTTCTGCTCTTCGGCCTGCTCATGACGATTCGCGCGGTGTTCGCGCTACGGTGTGGACATCGCCGGCGTCGATCGCCTGATGGTGATCCATAAGGTCAGCATGATCAACCCGCTGCCCTGTCTCGTATCAGGCGAGACTGCAGGCTGTTCCAGGAGTCGAGACGGTCACCGCACCATCAGCTGGTTCGGCGGCATCTACAAGGATCCGTCGAACTACTTCGCCCGGATCGCCGATCGCAGCCTGAACCGTACTTCGGGATGTACCCGCAGGAGGTCCATCTGCCGCCGGAACAGATGAAGGCCTGGCTGGCCGATCGTCAGGGCGCCGTCGCCGGGCGCGCGATCTGGCCGATCGCTTCGGCTGGAAGATCGGCGATCGCATCCCGATTCAGGGCACGATCTATCGGACCAAGAGCGGCAGCCGGCGTGGGAGTTCAACCTGGTCGGCATCTACGATGCCGAGCCCGGGTTCGACACCACCAATTTCTTCTTCCGGTACGACTACCTCGAGGAGATGCGACAGATCGGACGCGGCACGGTCGGCTGGTACAGTCGTCAAAATCAAGGACGGTTCGAAGTCCCGCGAGATGGCCAATACGTTCGACGCGATGTTCGCCAACTCCTCCTTCGAGACGAACACCACGACCGAGAAGGGCTTCCTCGACGGCTTTGCCAAGCAGGTGGGCGACATCGGCTCCATCATGATCGCGATCCTGGTGGCCGTCCTCTTCACCATCCTCCTCGTTGTCGGCAACACGATGGCGCAGGCGGTTCGCGAGCGCACCAACGAGCTTGCGGTGATGAAGACGCTCGGGTTCTCGAACGTGAGAGTCCTGTCGCTCGTGCTCATCGAATCGCTCTTCGTGGCCAGCGTCGGGGGCGGCCTTGGGCTTCTGCTGGCTCTGGCGATGATCGGGCGCGGGGATCCGACCGGCGGCCTGCTGGGCGCGTTCGAGCTGCCGAGGCGTGACCTGATTACCGGGATCTGGTTGATCGTGGCAGTGGGCGTGCTCGCCGGCTTCCTGCCCGCAGCCGGCGCGATGCGGATCAAGATCACCGATGCGCTCAGGAAGGCATAGTCTTTGGTCGTTAGTCGTTGGTCGTTAGTCACGACATCGATGAATCAACCACTGACGACCAATGACTAATGACCAACGACTGACATGTTTACTCAGATCCTGGCGGTGACCTGGCTGAACCTGCGGACGGTCCCGCAGCGGTCTGGGCTCTTCCGCAGTCGCCGTCGTCGGTATCGCCGGCGTCGTCATCGTGCTGGTCGGCGTGTTGTCTATGGCCGAAGGCTTCTTTGCCGCCTTGCAGGGCGCGGGTTCGCCGAACAGGGCGCTGGTGCTACGCAGCGGGTCCGAATCGGAGATGACCAGCACCTTTGCCGGGCCGGAGGTCGACGTCATCCGGCAGGCGCCCGGCCTCTTGCACGATGGGCCGCGCACGATTGCCTCTGCCGAGCTCCTGGTGATTGTCGATCTGCCGAAACTCTCGACCGGTACGCCGGCAAACGTCCCGCTACGCGGGGTCGAGGCGAGCGACGCTCAAGGTGCGAGACGAGGTCAAGATCGTCGAAGGCCGGATGCTTCAGTTCGGCACCAATGAGATCGTCGTCGGGCGGGCGGCGGCCCGCCAGTTCGCCGGCCTGTCCATCGGATCCCCGGTGAAATCAGGTCAGACGCCCTGGAAGGTAGTCGGGGTGTTCGAGGCCGGCGGATCGGGCTCGGAAACCGAACTTTGGTGCGACGCCCACTTGCTGCAGGGAGCGTATCGTCGCGGCAACAGCTACCAGTCGGTCCTCGCCCGGCTCGAGTCGCCGGAATCGTTCAACACATTCAAGGACTGGCTCACCTCCAATCCGCAATTGAACGTCTCGGTGCACCCGGAGGTCGAGTTCTACACCGCCCAGTCGAGGACCATCACGACCATTATTCGAACCATCGGCTTCGGTATTGCCACGCTGATGGGCATCGGCGCGGTCTTCGGGGCGATTCTGACGATGTACACGGCCGTTGCGACACGCGCCCGCGAAATCGCGACGCTGCGTGCGCTCGGCTTCAATGCGACAGCGGTCGTCGTCTCTGTGCTCGGCGAGTCGCTGGCACTGGCCGCTATCGGCGGGCTCTGCGGGGGCCTCGTCGCGTATCTCGGCTTCAACGGCTATCAGACATCCACGATGAACTGGCAGACGTTCAGTCAGGTGGCCTTTGCATTTGCCGTTACGCCGCGGCTGTTGGGCCAGGGGCTCGAGCTATGCGCTGGTCCTCGGCCTGGTTGGAGGGCTGCTGCCGGCCATCCGCGCCGCGCGACTGCCGATTTCGTCGGCGCTTCGGGAGCTTTAGGGGCAGGCCTCAAGGCCGGCACTACGACATCCCACGGCAGGCCTAAAGGCCTTCTATGAAGCGGCGTGTCAAGTTACCCTCGATGGCCGCGGGGGATTCCGCTCCGTGTTGATACACATCCAGTGAGCGCGTGCCGCCCCTTCAACCAGCCAGGGGTGCGCGCGCGACCGGGGTGACGCCTCAGCGTTCTCTGACAGTCCACGGTCGACGACAGGTTCATCGGGTGGACGCCCCCGCGGGTGGTGTCCTCGAGGTGCGTCATCCTTCTATGCGCGTTCGACACGGACGAGTCTTCCCTCGTCGACGCAGGAGAAGATACGGAGCGGGGGCGGCGCCATCTGCACTGCGAGCTCACATGCGGCCAAGGCCTTCATCGCGCTCACCCCCGCGTTCCTGCCGACCCGCGGATCTTGCCGATCGGTCGTTAGGGCGCGGTCATCGTCATCGCCCGTCGTCCGAGTCGTGCGACCTCGAACGGCGTCTCGTCGCGCCACATCGCAAACAAAATCCCCGCGAGCCGGCGCGCCAGCGCCACCACCGCGACGGATCGGCCCCGCCGGTGCGCGATCCGCTGCGCCCACGCGCGCAACGGTTGCGCGTCGGCCTTCTTCGAACGCCACACGGCCCAGGCCGCCTGGACCAAGAGCCACCGCATCCGCGGATTCCCCGCTTTGGTGATGTGGCCCCGCCGGCGAGAGTCCGCAGAGCTGTCTTCGCTCGGCACGAGGCCGAGATAGCTTTCCACCTGGTGCGCCCCGGCGAACCGGTCGGCGCGATCCAGGGTCGCGACAAAGGCGGCCGCCGTCACCGGCCCAATGCCCGGCGCGCTGATCAACCGGGCCACCACCGGATCGTGCGCGGCGATCTGCTGGATCGCCTCGTCGGCCTGGCGAATCTCGGCCTCGAGCGTGGTCAGTAAGGCGCGCGTCGAGGTTAACGTCGCGTCCAAGGCGGGCGGCAACGGCAGCCCGTCGAGCCGTGCCAGGAACTGCTCCGGCGCCCCACTCCGCACGCGCAGGCCCTCCGCGCGCACCAGCGCGCCGGTCATCGCGATCACCCGCGTGCGGGACCGCACGAGCACGTCGCGGACGGTCAGCTGCTGCCGAACGCGTCGTTGCTCCGCCGACACCCGATGCGCCGGCCGATACGCGCCCAGCCGGCACGCCGTCGCCAGCGTCCGCGCATCCCGGCGATTCGTCTTCACCCGCCGACGTCGCTCCGGATACATCGGCGCGTAATTCGGGTCGCCGACGATCACCTCGTGGCCCAGGGCCTCGAGACACTGCGCCACCCATTCGCTTTCCGTCGACGCCTCCACGAGAATCCGGGCCCGATCGCGCCCGCCCCAGCACCGCGCGCGAACCGCTCCCGCGTCGTCTGAATCGTCCGTTCGATGAGCTCCCCGTCTCCCAACTCCATGCAGATTTGGCTTTCCCGTTTGTGCAGGTCGATGCCAATATGGTCCACGGCTGATCTCCTTACTGCGCCTTGAGCGCGTTGACTCTTTGTGGAGCGGAGACGCTACCACGCCGAGGGAGATCAGCCGCTTCATCCTATCTGCGCTACATCTGCATCTCGTGGCGGGCCTCAAGGCCTGCACTACAAGCCTGGAACTCCTAAAATCCTTAAGAACTCGTTTCGGATGGCATGATAGACGTCTGCGATGCAGCTCTGGCGTTTGCGGCACACCTGGAACGACCTTGGCCGGCGCGACCCGCTCTGGGCCGTCCTGACCTGGCCCGACAAGCGCGGCAACAAGTGGGACCTTCAGGAGTTTCTGGCCACCGGTCATGACGAGGCCAAGCGCGTAATCGCGTATCTCGAGCGCGTAGCGCCAGGCGTCGGGCGCGAGCGCGCCCTGGACTTCGGCTGCGGTGTCGGACGCGTCAGCCAGGCGCTGGCTGCGTATTTCGATCAGGTGGTTGGCGTCGATGTGGCCGCGTCGATGATTGCGCTGGCAGCCGAGCACAACCGCGTGCCGGACCGCTGCCGCTTCGAGGTCAATCGCGCCGCGCACCTGCGTCGATTTCCTTCCGACAGTTTTGATCTCGTCTACAGCCGGCTCGTGCTCCAGCACATGCCGCCCCGTCTGGCGCGTGGATACTTTCCCGAGCTGGTACGCGTGCTCAAACCTGGAGGCGCGCTCGTGTTCCAATTGCCCGGCATCGACGTCGACGCGCAGCGCCTGTTCGTCAACGCGCCCGTCGAAGGCAGTGGGCTCAAGCGTGCGCTTCCCCGTGCCGTCGTTCATGCCTGGCGCGCGGTCAAGTACGAGTTCATCGTCCGCGGCCACGATTCCCGCATGGACATGTACGGCATGGACAAGGACGACGTTGTTGCGGCCATCGAGTCGGCCGGCGGCCGGTTTCTCGACATCCACGACGACCGCGGGCATGGGACCGACGCGTCCGGGTTTGAGTATTTCGTGACGAAGTAAGCCGGGCCGCGTCTTGACCTCGACGCCGTTCGGGTATGTACCTACCATTCTCTAAGGAGCTCTGAGATGCGTCCTCGTTTGCGCGGTCCGCTCGTCGCTGCCGCGGCGGCGGCCTTCGGACTGGTCGTCTGGATGACCGCGACATCGACGCTGGGACAGTCTTTAGCGGCCGGGCAGTTTCCGGCCTACAGAGCACCACGTGCGGCCGATGGGCATCCCGACCTGAACGGCATCTGGCAGGCGCTCGTGACGGCAAATGTCGACCTGCAGGATCACGAGGCGAGACCCGGCCCCCACACTGAGATCACGGGCGCTTACAGCGGTGAGCATCCGGGGCAGAGCGTCGTCGAGGGCGGCGAGATCCCATACCAGTCGTGGGCGCTCGCGAAAAAGAGGGAGAACTTCGAGAAACGCGCGACCGCCGACGTGACGGACGATGAAAAGTGGCACGAGAGGGGCGATCCGGAATTCAAGTGTTATCTGCCCGGTGTGCCGCGCGCGACCTACATGGGATTTCCGTTCCAGATCGTGCAGGGCACGAGCCCCTACCTGCTGATCGCGTACCAGTACGCCAGCGCGACGCGGGTCGTGCGCATGAACTGGAAAGGTGAGGCGCCCACCGATTCGTGGATGGGCTGGTCGCGCGGCCGCTGGGAAGGCGACACGCTCGTGATCGACGTGACCGGATTCAACGAGATGACGTGGTTCGATCGGGCAGGCGACTTCCACAGCGACCAGTTGCATGTCGTCGAGCGCTACACGCCAGCGAGTCCGTATCACCTGATGTACGAAGCGACCATCGAAGATCCGAAAGTCTTCACACGGCCGTGGAAGATCAGCATGCCGCTCTATCGGCGGATGGAGAAGAACGTGCAGCTGCTCGAATACAAGTGCGTGCCGTTTACCGAAGAACTGCTCTACGGACGGTTTCGTCGGGAGAGCAAGTGAACGGCGCACGGAGGCATGACATGAACCGTCGATTTCTGACGTCCATCGCGCTGGCGGGCGCGCTGGCGACCGTGGCTGCCGCGCAGGGCCAGCAGGCAGCTCCTCAGAGCCCCAAGCCCGAAGCCCGTAGTCCGCAGGCCGAAGCCCGCAGCCCGAAGTCTGAAGTCCGAAAGGCCTGGACGACTCCGCGCACACCCTGGGGCGATCCGGATCTTCAGGGGATCTGGAATGACGCGACCAGCACGCCGTTGCAGCGTCCGAACAAGTACGCGGGAAAGGACGTCCTCACGGACGAGGAGGCCGCCGGGTTCGAAGACGAGTTGCGGCGCGATCTGGACCGGGACCGCCGCGACGGCGGGAACGCCATCGACGTCAACCGGGCGTACAACGAGCACTGGATGGACGCGAAACGGCTGAAGGCGACGGCCGACAAACGGACCTCGCTGATCACTGATCCGGCCGACGGGCGCATCCCGTCGCAGGTTCCCGTGCCGCCGGAACTCCAGAAGCAGCGGGCGGCGCGCGCCGAGGCGGCCAGGCGGTTCGCGGACGGCCTGCCGTATAGCACCGACGACATGTCGCTGCCGGTGCGCTGCATCATCCGCACCGATTCGCCGCCGTATCTGCCGACGATCTACAACAACGATTTCATGATCTTTCAGAGCCCCGGTCAGGTGGTGATTGCGCCGGAAATGATTCACAGCGCGCGCGTGATTCCAGTGGACGGAAAGCCGCACCTCAACCAGAAACTCCATCAGTGGCTGGGCGATTCACGTGGCCGCTGGGACGGCGATACGCTCGTGGTCGAGACCACCAATTTCCGGCGCGAGGACGGCGTGACGTTTCTGAACACGAACCCTGAGACGTTCAAGATCACTGAGCGATTCAAGCGGGTCGGCCCGGACGCAATCGCCTATACGTTCACCGTCGAGGATCCGCAGACCTGGACGCGCCCGTGGACCGCGATGGTGCCCTGGAACCGGACAAGCGATCAGATGTACGAGTACCGAGTGCCACGAAAGCAATTACGACCTGGTCCACCTGCTGAGCGGGGCCAGGGCCCGCGAGGCCCAGGCAAAGTAAGAAAAGTGGAAAGTGGAAAGTGGAGAAGTAAGGAAAAAGGAAAAAGGAAAAAGGGAAAAGGGCAAAGTATGGCCATCAAGTTGAGCATTCTGGCGGCGTTCGGCGTGTTGCTGGCTGCGGCGGCGCCGGCGCGGGCTCATCATGCATTCGCGGCCGAGTTCGACGCGAACAGGCCGGTCAAGTTTCATGGGGTCGTCACGAAAATGGAATGGGTGAATCCGCATGCGTGGATCCACGTTGACGTAAAGATGCCCGACGGCACGATTGAGAAGTGGATGATCGAGGCGGGCACGCCCAACACGCTCATCCGCCGCGGGTTCACGAAGCAGTCGCTGCTGCCCGGTACAGAAATCGTCGTGGACGGCTATCAGTCCAAGGATGGCTCCCATCGCGCCAACGGCCGCGACCTCACGCTTCCCAACGGTCAGACGTTGTTCCTGGGGTCGTCCGGCACGGGCGCGCCGGACGAAAAGGGCAAGTAAGTCTGAACTTGTGCCTGGTTCCTGAGTCAGTCCGTCCGTTCCAGATTGTCGTGCAGCCGCTCCTGCAGCCGGGTCAAATTGACCTCGTGAACTGACCCGGCGCCCGCCACGTCTAGCGCGTGCGCTGCAGCCGCGCCCATCGCGATGCACGGCCCCATCACGCGAATCGCCGACAACGCGTACGCGTCCGCGTCCACGCACCGGCCGGCAGCGACGATGTTGTCGGCTTCCCTGGGCGTCATGCAGCTCAGCGGAATGAAGTAGACGTGGTTGGGCTCGAAGCGTTCCCAGTGCACGAGATGTTTCGCATCGTGCAGTTCGACCCACCAGCCGCAGCGCGCCACCGCGTCGCGCGGCCGCTCGGCCTTGCGAATGTCGTCGAGCGTCAGCTGGCGAGGGCTGACGATCCACCGAGTCTGTCGGATACCGGGATTGCCGTAAGTGCGGATGGTCGCGTCTTCGAAAATGCGCGGGAATTCCGCGCGCAGGAATCGGATGACGTTGTCGGCCTGACGGCGGCCTTCGAAGACCATGGTGGCGGCGGCCAGCGGATCGAGATCCGTCTGGATGTGGGTGACGTTGGCCAGCATGAAAGTCTTGCCCGGAAAGTGCATCAGGAACCCGTCGTGGCGGACCAGTCCGTACGCGGCGCCGCGCGAAGTGAGTCGATCGCGCACCTCGTCAATCACCATGTCCTTGACGGCGTCCGTGTCGTAGTTTTCGATCAGGAAGTTGAGCGATCCGAAGATGGGCGCATCCGGTTCACGGACCTCGAGGCCGGCCTCATAACTGAGACTGGCGTCCCCTGAAGAATCGACAAATCCCTGGGCCTCGACTCTCACGTCGCCGAATCGCGTCGCCACATCGAGGTGCTGGACACGCCGATTCTTCACGGTGACGCCCGTCAGAACCGCTCCCAACAACGTCTGGATGCCAGCCTGCTCGATCTGGTGCTCGATCCAGCGGCCCAGGCGCACTTCGTCGTATTGAAACGTGACGGTGCCGGTCATCACGGAGGCGCGGCGGTTGAGGGAACCTTCGGCCGACAGATCGCGGATGAGATCGTCGGCGATTCCATGTGTGATCTGGTAGGGCTGCGGCCCGTGCGTGTACAGCCCGATGATCGTGCCGATGATCGACCCAATGGCCTGCCCGCCGAGCGCCGGAGCGCCGTCCACGATGACGACCTTGCGGCCAAGTTTTGCAGCTTCGAGCGCGGCGGAAATGCCGGAGATCCCCGCGCCGACGACGCAGATGTCGGCGGTCACGGTTTTCACGCTGCGGGCGGCCGGGCGGCGCACCGTGCGTGTGGTGATGGATTCAGGCATGCAGGTTCATCATTCTCGCCAGCTTGAGACCACGGGGGCTGGATCGCAGGGATGCATTCCGAATGTAAAGCGCCGCCAGAGTCTCGCGCTCTTCAATGGCGACCTCGAGCCAATCCGCGGCTGCATCGAATTCCAGACAAACGAGGTGGTACACGGCCAGGCCCACTGGCACGCCTGGAGAACGGGGGGCCGCTCCGAGTGGTTGCAGGAGCTCCTCCGCCCGCTGGCGGTTTCCCGGATCGGACGAGCACACCCGCCAGCAGCCCGATCACGCGGCCGTGCCACGGCGCCAGGCGGTACGCATGCTCGGCCGCATTCAGGGCATCGGTCGAGTTTCCGTTTGCAGCATGAATCCAGGCCAGGACCCAATAGCTGCTCCACTGGGCGTCGTCCATTTCCAATGCCTTGTGCGCTTCTTCGAAGGCCAGTTCGAGTTCGCCGGCGACGTGGAGCACGTAGGCGAGAATGACGCGATACAACACGTGCAGCGGATCCTGCTCGAGTGCCTTCCTCAACTCGTTGATGGCTTCGGGAAGTCGACCGAGCGGCAGCAGGTACAGGGGCGAGTTGAAGGGAAAGCCGGACCAATCCACATCTGCCGTGGCGAGACGGTATCGCCGGTCGGCTTCCTTCCAGTCGTAGTCGTACGCGGCTGCAACCACGCACAAGAGCGAGTGAGCTTGCCGGTTCGCGGGGTCGAGCTTCAGCAACTCAAAGGCTTCGGCTCGGGCAAGGGGCATGACTCTCTTGGCGGGCTGCAACCCTTCCGAGGCAATCAGCACGTACAGGGCTCCGAGTTCCTGATGCGGATCTGCGTACTGCGGATCCAAGCTGATCGCTTGTTTGAAATAGTCCTGGCTGCGTGCCAGCCCGTCAGGGGTGTGCTTCAGAAGCTGATACCGGCCCTTCAGGTACGCTTCGTAGGCGGGCAGCTTCGGCGTATAGCGGCGGGCCGTCTCCGGCGCTCCCGTAAGCGTCGCCTGGAGAGCGCCGCCGATGGCCGAAGCGATCTCGTCCTGCACCGCGAACACGTCGGTCAATTCCCGGTCGTAGCGCTCGGACCAGAGGTGATATCCGTCAGCAGCGTTGATGAGCTGCGCCGCCACTCGAATGCGGCTTCCGGATCGCCGCACGCTGCCTTCCAGAATGGCGCGCACATCCAGTGTCTCCGCGATCTTGCGAATATCCTGTTCCTTGCCTCGAAACGCGAACGAGGACGTGCGAGCGGTGACTTTGAGCCCCGGTATATGTGTGAGCGCGGCGATGATTTCTTCAGCCAGACCGTCGCTGAAGTATTCATTCTCCTTGTCCGGGCTCAGGTTGGCGAACGGCAGGACGGCAATCGACCGCCGGGACTCAGGCGCGTTCGCAGAGCCCTTGTCTCGCGCGGCCTGTTCCAGTGCCGCCCTCGCGTCGGCCATCGTTTGAAAGCGCGCTGCCGGCTGTTTGGCCAGACATCGCTTCACGATGCGTTGGACTGCCGTGGGCGCCTGCAGCGGAGCGGGCTCCGCGTGGAGCACCGCATTCAACACCTGCGCCGTGGTCCTACCCCCGAACGCGCGGATTCCCGCCAGCATCTCGTACATGACCGCGCCAAAGCTGAAGATGTCGGAGCGCTCGTCGAGCGATTGACCTTCGAGTTGCTCGGGTGCCATGTACGCGGCGGTGCCAAGCAGGGTGCCTTCAGCCGTTCGCGTGACGTCCGCATCCGCCGAGGCGAGCCTGGCCAGGCCGAAGTCGAGCAGCTTCGCCACGCCTTTGGCATTCACCACGATGTTGGCAGGCTTCAGATCGCGGTGAAGAATGCCATTGCGATGCGCCTCCTCGAGGGCACCTGCAATCTGGATCGCCAAGCGCAGGACCTGGTCCACCGGAAGGGGACCGCAGATAGGCTGCCCGTCGACGTGTTCGAGCACCAGGTAGTTCGGCCCGACGTCGTAGATTTGGCAGATGTTGGGATGATTCAGCGCGGCGATGGCGCGGGCTTCCTGTTCGAACCTGTCGCCATGGTGCATCAGATGCTTGACAGCGACGATGCGGCCGAGGCGCGTGTCGCGTGCCTTCCAGACTTCACCCATGCCGCCCTGCCCGAGCGGTTCCAGGATCTCGTACGGCCCGACGCGGTCGCCGGTCTTGAACGTCGGCATCATGTCGCCGGTTCACCCGTCTTCAACCAGCGGACGATATCACTTCGAGCGAGTCGCGGCGTGCCCCTTTGACAGCGCTGACAGGCACGGTTCGGTCGAACGTCGCGAGACAGCCGCCTCGTTTAACCGCGAGGCCGAGCAGATACACATCCGTGATCTGCTGGTGGCCGCGCGCCGCGCCGGCATTGAACAGCTGTTCGTCGCACAGCGAAATCGCGTCGGGCCAGAACTGGTGATGGCCGCTCGCGCAGAACTTCCGCAGCCGGGCGATGAGATCTGGTATCCGGATGACGTCTCCACCGCGAGCCGGATTGCTGAGGACGCGAAGGAATCCGTTCTCCGTGAGCGGGCAGGTGGCCCAGCCGGCCGCGCGGCGGTCCGCGAACCAGTCGTGCGCTGCGTCGTGATGAACGTGAGCTGGATCGAACAGCGCGACGAGCACGTTCACGTCGAGCAGCGCCGCGCCGTTCATCGATTTCAGGGCTCGTCGAGGAGCTCGTTGACGCGTTCCACGGTGAGGACCGGCGACCCTGGCCGCCGAGGCAGGACCGGCACGCCGTTGCGGACACGGCCCGTCTGTCGGGGTTGCAGCGCCTTCCGTGCAAGCTCGGACAGCACGCGTCCGGCCGTCTGTCGCCGCAACTCCGCTGTTTCCTTCACTGCTTGGAGCACGTCATCATCAATATCAAGGGTCGTACGCATCGCGTCAGCATCACGCATCACGCATCAGATGTCAACGCCGGCTGCTAGAATCGGCGACGTGACCCCGCCCCGCGTCCGATTCGCCCCTTCACCGACCGGCTATCTGCACGTCGGCGGCGCGCGCACCGCCCTCTTCAACTGGCTCTTTGCGCGGCGGCATCGCGGCGTTTTCATCCTGCGCATCGAAGACACTGATACCGAGCGATCGTCCGCGGAAATGGTGGATAGAGTGCTCGAGAGCATGCGGTGGCTTGGCCTCGACTGGGATGAAGGTCCCGAGGTCGGCGGACCGCACGCACCGTACTTCCAGTCCCAGCGTTACGAGCGGCACAAAGCGATGGCCGATCGGCTCCTGGCCAGTGGTCACGCGTACCATTGCTATTGCACGCCGGACGAACTGAAAGAGAAGCGCGCGGCGGCCGAGGCAGCCGGCGGCGGCTGGCGGTACGACCGGACGTGTACCGACCTGCCGAAGGACGAAATCGATCGCCGCGAGCGATCCGGTATGCCCCGTGCGGTCCGCGTCCGCGTGCCCGAGGGCACCATCAAGTTCCACGATCTTGTGCGCGGACCAATCGAGTTTGATTCCGCTCACGTTGAAGACTTCGTGATCCTCCGCTCGGACGGTCACCCCACGTATCACCTCTCCGTCGTGTCAGACGATGTGGAGATGGCGATTACGCATGTGGTGCGGGGAGAAGATCACATTTCGAATACGCCGAAGCAGATTCTTCTGTACCAGGCGATAGGCGCGACGATTCCGCAGTTCGCGCATGTGCCGCTGATTCTTGGACCGGACAAGAAGCGGCTGAGCAAGCGGCACGGAGCGACATCGGTGGGTGAGTATGAGAAGCAGGGATACCTGCCCGAAGCGATGTTCAACTTCCTGGCACTCCTCGGTTGGTCGCCACCGGGCGAAGTGCGGGGGCAGGTAGGGCGGGTGGGGCAGGTAGGGCAGGTAGGACCAGAGAAAGAACGCGAGCTGTTCTCGGCCGACGAACTTGCGGCCGTGTTTGCGCTCGAGGACATCAACGGCGGTAATGCGGTCTTTAATCCAGAGAAGCTGGACTGGTTCAATCAGCAGTACATCGCCGAAGCTGGCGCCCGACGATCTGGCGCGGCGCCTCAAGCCGCCATTCGAAGCGGCGGGATTGTGGGACGAGTCGTTCCTGGGCGCGCGGCGTGACTGGTTCGCTGCCGTGCTCGACCAGTTGAGGCCGCGCGTGTGGCGGCTCGGCGAGTTCGTGACCGTGGGCCGGTTCTTCTTCACCGAAGGCGTCGAGTACGATCAAAAAGCCGTAGCGAAGACGCTTCATGGCGACGGCGTTTCAGATCTGCTCCGCGCATTCGACGCGGCGCTTGGGGAGCTCGCGTCATTTGACCAGAAGTCGATTGAAGGTGCACTTCGTAGCGTGACGGACGCACGCGGCGTGAAGGCTTCGGCGCTGATTCATCCCGTGCGCGTCGCGGTCACGGGAAAGACGGAAGGGCCCGGACTCTTTGACACAATCGCGCTCGTCGGCCGCGAGCGCGTGCACGCGCGGATCGGCGCGGCGCAGGCGCTGATTTCCGCCCCGCGCGCCTGATTGACTATAATCGGAGGTTCGTGCGTCCCCGCACGGCCGCGACCTGTACTGGGAGGTCGTCCAACGGTAGGACACGTGGCTCTGGACCACGGTATCGGGGTTCGAATCCCTGCCTCCCAGCCATTCGACTCGCTTGCATTGAGCGCTCGCTCATGGCGAGCCAACTGCCTTGGAGAATGCCCTGAGCGTAGTCGAAGGGCCAATTCAATCCCCGGGTGGCACTCCACCAGAACGTCAATCATTTCAAACACTTCCTCTCGGGAATACCTTCAGTTCAAGTGGAAACATCGGACTTCGCAGCCCATTCATCAGATCTCGTCACTATTATTGAGTGAACTCTGAGATCGTAAAGCCATAGCGCTTGAGTGACATTTCCGAGCAACATTCTGGCTGGCCGAGTCTAAGAAGGTGCTTGGCAGCCGATGGCTGAAGATCAGTCACGTCGGATCTGGCGCCACTTCGGTAAGCCCTTCGCGACTGAACGAAGCCGCTGGCGCGGCGGCCGACGGGCAGCCGGGTGACCCGTAGGACGGAGGGCGTAGCGTTCGTCACAGGAGGTATTACCTGTGACGACACTGCTCCAGCGGATGCACGACGAACTGGTCCGGCGCAACTATGCCGCGACCACGATTCGCACCTACCTGCACGCGCTCCGCACGTGTGAGCGCTACCATCGCGGACGTCGCATCGATCAGCTCGGCGCGACCGCGCTCCGGCGCTACCACGCCCACCTCTTTCGAGAGAAGAAGCTCGCCGTCGGGACCGTGGGGCTCCACGTGGCGGCCTTGCGCTTCTTCTTTGTCCGTGTGCTCAAGCGCCGCGCCCTGAAAGAAGAACTGCCGACCCCGAAGCGGCATCGACGGTTGCCGACGGTCCTGAGTCCCGACGAAGTGCGTCAGCTGATTGCCGGCGCGAAGAATCTCTACCACCGGACGATGCTGATGACGCTCTACGGCGCGGGTCTGCGCCGGAGCGAGCTCCTCCAGCTCAAGGTCGCGGACATCGATAGCCAGCGCATGGTGATCCGCGTCGAGCGTGGCAAAGGCGGCCACGGCCGCGAAGTCCCGCTCAGCCCGACGCTGCTCACCGCCTTGCGCGAGTACTACCGCTGGATGCGTCCGCAGACATACCTGTTCCCAGGACAGGAGCACGGCTGGCGCGCCGACAGGCCGCTCACCTCCAAGTGCGTCTGGGATGCGGTCCGCTTCGCGGCGAAGGCGGCCGGCATTGCTCGTCGTGTGAGCCCACACACCTTGCGTCATTCGTACGCGACCCATCTCCTCGAGTCCGGCGCTGACTTGCGCACCATCCAGTACTGCTCGGTCACGCCGACCTCTCACACACCACCGTGTATCTCCACTTGTCGCAGCGGCACCTCCAGGCCGCGCCCAATCCGCTGGAGCAGCTGCAGGTGCCGACGCCCATGGTCCTGCCCCGGTCGCGGCTGAAGCGGAAGCCGAGTCCGGCATGAGCCGGCCTGCGGTGGAGGTGGCCGATATCCTCCACGCGCAGGGTGACACCTTCCTCGAGCAGCATCCGTGGCTGAGCGCGCAACAGCGATCGGTCCTTCGAGCGATCGCGCGCTGTCGGACCGCGGCGCTCGGGGGCCATCTCGATCGGTGTGACGCCTGCGGGCATCGGGCCATCTCCTACAACTCGTGTCGCAATCGCCACTGTCCGAAGTGTCAGGCCCAGGCCCGAGAACGGTGGCTCCATGCGCGCGAGCGCGAGCTGCTCGACGTGCCGTATGTGCATGTCGTCTTCACGCTGCCGCATGCGATCCTGCCGCTGGCCTATCGGAACAGCCCACGCCTGTACACGTGGCTCTTGCAGGCGAGTGCGGCGACGCTGCGCGAGGTCGCGGCCGACCCACACCATCTCGGCGCGGAGATTGGGGTCCTGAGCATCCTCCACACCTGGGGGCAGACCCTCGTCCGGCATCCGCATGTGCACTGCGTCGTGCCGGCGGGCGGCTTCTCCCCCGATCACCAGCAGTGGATCCGACCGAAGTACCCGGCTTCTTCCTGCCCGTCACGGTCCTCAGTCGGGTCTTTCGCGGGAAGTTTGTGGCCGCCCTCCGGCGCGCGTACACCCGGGACGAACTCGATCTCACCGGTGCCACCGACCACCTGCGCGATTCCGCACAGTGGCACGCCTTCATCGATGCGCTCTTCGAGACGGACTGGGTCGTCTACGCGAAGCCGGCCTTCGGTGGAGCGTCCGCCGTGCTGCGCTACCTCGGGCGCTATACCCATCGCGTCGCGATCTGCAATCATCGGCTGCTCGCGTTCGACGGGGACCACGTCACGTTTCAGTGGAAGGACTACGCCCATGACGACCAGCGGCGCACGATGACGCTCTCCGCGATGGAGTTTCTGCGACGCTTCGTCCTGCACATCCTCCCGCGCGGCTTCGTGCGGATTCGGCAGTCGGGGTTTCTCGCGAACACCTGTCGGACCACGCGCGTCGCTCTCGCGCGCACCCTCCTCGGCGCGGTGCACGCACCCGGCGCGCCGGCACCGACGACGACCGACGCGCCGACGGTCGACACATGGGCGTGTCCGCGCTGCGGAGCCGCGATGGTCCTGGGCCCGATTCTCTCGGCGCTCCAACTGGCGACGATCACCCTCGGCTTCGACACCGCATGACCGCCGCCCCCACGCCTGACCCGCCGCGCCTCGTCGACGTGGGTCATCCACGGCTCGGCGATCGTGTGTCTCGACTTACGCTGGACGCGGACCGTATCGTCTCCCCAGCGTCCGCACGCTCAGCGTCACGATCGCGCCGCCACTGCACAGTTCCTCGAGTCACCCGAATGCGCTTCACTCTGACACCGTGGAACCTGGCTCGTAGCTCCATAGCCGGCCACCGCGCCAGCGGCTTCCTTCAAGTCTCGTTATCGAAGGTGTCTCGGCACCAGCATCGAGGGCTCGTCCAACTACGCGCGCCGAGACACCTCCGATAACGCTAACGACTTCCGTCCTAACGACTTACGCATCACTTGGCCCAACCCATGCGGACGTGGATCACGTCAGACTCCGGCTGCTCCACGGCCTGCGGAATATAGAAGCGTGAGCCGTCGCGCGACACGGCCAGAAAGTTCAGATCGTCGAACGTCGTCGCGGGAAGACGAACGGGAAACAGGGGCGACGGAGTCCCTGCCCGGAACTCACTTCCCGCAGCGGTCACGGGAACCGACCAGACGTAGTGCCGGCCCTGGTATTCATCTATGTACATGATTTCCCGGCCATCCTTGCGCCACACGGGATAATTGCCGCGGCTGGTCACCTGCTTCCGTAAACCCGGCCCCGGGTACGCCTGCACATAGGTGCCTTCGCCGCTGTAGAGCCCTCCGGGGCCACTCCCGGCGGAGACGGTGTACACAATCCACCGCCCATCCGGCGAGAAGCGGGCGTGTGAGATCGTCTCACCCGTCTGCACCAGGGGTGTGGGGTCTTTCTGCACGCCATCCAACGCCACCGAGAACACCGCCGTATCCATGGCGCCTCGACTGAGCAGCAACGTCTTGCCGTCCGAAGAGATGTCTTCCAGTTGCCCCATTCCAGGCGGCTTCGCCAGTTCGCGAACCTCCCTTCCCCAGTCACGGGACGTTCCACTACGCGGATGTCTTTCCCGTGGGGGAATTGAATCGAGGAACGTCGACCCGTCCGGCGACCACAGCGTATCGTAAGAGCCCCCTGCGCCAACCGTTGCTGCCCCGGTCGGCCGGGTTCCAGGAGCCATGCGGTCGGCATTGAAGCCCATCAGCAAACGTGTCTCGTCGGGCGCGAGCCTGAGGGTCTGGACGACGGTGGGAGAACCCGCCGTGCCGATCTCACGACCCTGTCGATCAAAGATGGTCACCTGCGACAGGCCGGCCGTTCCGGGACGCCAGGCCACGACGCCGGTACGGGACACAGAAAAGTGCGCGACATGGAACGCGGGCGAGGACGCCACGCGCTGCTGGACCAACTCGGGTTCGCCCTCCAGTTTCCTGGCCGTGCGGTTCAGCGTTTGGGCATAGAGGTTGTCGTTCCGAACAAACAGGAGTCGTCCTCCGCCCGCCGGCGTATAGCGCGCCGCGGTGGCGTTCTTCATCAGCAGAACGGGATCGACGGCACGCCCGTCGCGGAGGGTGGCCAGGTAGATTTCAGACTGGTCGATCCCTCCCGTGATCGACTCTGAAAGAACCAGAAAATCCTCGCTGCCTGGCAGGAACTCCGGCCAAAAAAATCCGAATCCTCGCTCGAATGACAGTCCTGTCACATCGATTGGTTTGGCGACTCCCCCCGCCGCCGAAACGGCGAACGGACCTGAAGGCGTTGCGACCAGAAGCGTGCCATGGCTGCTCCAACTCCCCCTACCAGGGCAGCGCCTCATCGAGAGGAATCGCGCCGCGCGCGATCCGCTGCGACAGGTCCTCGCCCTCGACGAGTTCCATGACGAGCGCCGTGATGCCCCCGCTCTCCTCGAGGCCGTAGATGCCGGCAATGTTGGGATGGTTCAGCGAGGCGAGTACTTCCGCTTCGCGCTGAAACCGCGCAAGCCGATCGTGATCCGCCGCGAGCGGTGGCGGCAGAATCTTGATAGCGACCTGACGTTTCAGCTTGGTGTCGGTGGCCTGGAACACCTGCCCCATCCCACCTTCGCCGATCTGGGCCGTGACTTCATAGACGCCGAGGCGAGTGCCGGGAGTTAACGCCAATGGTGCCGTGAATTATACGGGTGAGACGGAAATGCGGACGGGATTAGTCGCTAGTAACGCCGCAGTGGCGAGGTGTTTGGCCCGAGCGGTTAGCTAAGCCGTTTGCGGCTACCCCATTGGCTATTTGGCGTGGAATCGTCCACGCGGCCCATCGCATTCACGCGGTGGATCGTCACGCCGCAGGTGGGCGGCCTGCATCGCCGGTACGACCGCCAGGCCGCCTGACTCGTTCCCTCTGTCCTGATTCTTCCGTTCTTCTGCACCGTGCGATCGACCTGCGCAGGCTGCCATCGTCGCCGTAAAACAGCGACGGTCAGAAGGCGAACGCTACGGCGACAACTCGTAGACCACGCGCAGCCCAAGGATCATCTGCCCCGTGCCCCGGGGCGGGCGGGAGTCGCATACCTGGGATCTTCGCAAATCGGCTATTCTCTTCGGGTTCGAGGTTTGCTGGGCGCCGGATCGCGCTTTGCTTTGCCGCTGCGGTTCTCGGTCATCTTTGAGTCACGGAGGGTTGATTCCGTGATACGCAACATCGCTCGTTGCTTCTTGCTTCGCTCCTGCCGGCATTCCTGTTCGTCAGCGTGTTCGCTGTCGTTCAGGCTCAGCATGCTGGATCGCCGGCGGCCAGCCGCTGGTCTGATCCTGCCACCTGGCCTGACAGGAAGGTGCCCGCCAAAGACGACGTAGTCACCATTGAGAAGGATAGGAACGTCATCCTCGACGTCAGTCCGCCGCCGCTGCACGGCTTCAAGCTCGACGGCAAACTCAGCTTCGCGGATAACACGAATCGAACTGACCACCGAGTGGATCGTGGTGCACGGCGAGCTGGAGATCGGTACCGAAGCCAAGCCCCACACGCGCAAGGCGACAATCACCCTCACCGACAATGTCACAGACGAAGATATCAGTGGCATCGGTGGAACGACTGACCGCAGTGACCGCGGGATCGTGCTCATGGGCGGAACCCTGAACCTGCACGGTAACCGGACGAACTCCTGGACGAAGCTCTCCAAGACCGCCGAAGCCGGCAGCAGGCCGATCGAAGTCCTGAACGCCGCGGCTGGCGGGTCGGCGACGTGATCGTCCTCGCGTCAACCGATTTCGATCCCCATCAGGCAGAGCGGCGAACCATCGCCGCCATTCCGGGCAACACGATCACGCTCGACAGCCCCTGGACTACATGCATTTCGGCAAGATCACCTTCGACGTCGATGAACGCGGCGAAGTCGGCATGCTGTCGCGCAATATCCTGATCCAGGCTTCGCCTGACGCAGACACGACGCTCTTTGGCGGTCACATCATGGCGATGGGCGGGAGCAAGATGTTTGTCGAGGGCGTCGAGCTCAATCGCATGGGTCAGAACATGCATCTGGCCCGGTATCCGATACACTGGCATCTGATCGGCGATGCGCAGGGGCAGTACATCGGAACTCCGCCATTCACGACACCTACAGCCGCTGCGTGACCGTGCATGGCACGAACTAACTTGGACGTTGAAAACAACGTGACCTACAACACCATTGGTCACTGCTTCTTCGTAGAGGACGGCGTGCGAGCACGGCAACCAGTTCGTGCACAACCTGGGGATCCTAACCAAGTGCCATCCGGACGGCGCCATGCGTCCCGACTAACCTCGCCCCGTTCGGATCGACGGGCGGCAAGAACTTCGATACGGCCGGCCAGAATGCCAAGGATATCCTGATCCCTTCCGACAACACGGTGTCGACTTTCTGGATCACCAACCCGGACAACATCTACCGGGATAACGTGGCCGCGGGGTCCGACGCGACAGGTTTCTGGTTCGCCTTGCCGGAGCATCCGACGGGTAAGTTCGAAGGCACGGCGATCAGTGCGAATACCTGGCCGCGTCGAATGCAGGTGCGGGAGTTCAAGGGCAACACCGCCCATTCGAACTTTGACGGTTTCATGTTGGACCGCGGCCCCAGGGCCGATGGCCATTTCGCCGTCGGCGGGTATATTTCCCTTGCCAATCCCGCTGACGCGAGCAGCCCTCAAGTGGCGTCGGTCTTCGAGGATTTCACCAGCTACAAGAACCGCAATGGCGGCATCTGGGCCCGCGGTGAGATGGACACCTGTTCAAGAACCTGAAGATGGCCGACAACGCCATCGGCTACACGCATGCGTCCGGCAACTTCGGTCGTTCCGCCTATACGTCACGGGTGGTCGACTCGCTGTTCGTGGGCGAAACCGAGAACATCGGCAACCCCAGGACGCCGGCGGAAATGGCTTACGGCCGCAGCTTGCCGGAGCCCGAAGCTCGCGGATTTCCCGATCCGCGGCTACGAGTTCTACGACTACCATCATGAACTGGACAATGTCACCTTCGTGAATTTCCAGGACAACGCCACCCGCAAGACGGGGGCGATCTCTTACCTGCTGTATACCAGCTTCGGAATGAGCTCCAACAACACCATAGAGCGCGCGAAATTCATCAACGCCGAAGCCGGTGTATTTCCCACCGATGGAGCATAAGTGGAGCAACGATGATTACGGCAATGGGAGCTACAAGACCTCGGTGTTCCACGACCTGGACGGCTCGGTCGGCGGTGTCCCGGACTCCTTCATTCTCATCAACGACGAAAATGACGGAATCGCCATCGACGAAGCCTGCGAGATCAAGCCCACCTGGAACGCTGCGGTGTGCAAGGGCGATATCGGGCGCATGAATGTTGGCGGCGGCGGCGGTCCCGTTGGTTTCAGCTTTGGCGGTCCTGGCGGACCTGCTGCTCGCGCTGGTGGGCCTGGTGCCGGTGGTCCCGGCGCCGCTCCCGCAGGAGCCGGCGCTCCCGGCTCTGGCGCCGCCGGTCGTGGTTTTCCTGGTGGTCGAGCCGGAGGTGCCGGTGCACCTGCGCAGCCGCCAGTCGTTCTCAGCCGCAATGGCAAGGATTTCCCCGCCACCGGAGAAACCAACGTACGCGCCGGTACCGAGATCAAGGTGACCACCGAAAGGACCGTCCCTGCCCCTCAGCGTGAAGGAACTGGATAGCGGCTCGTGGGTGATGTTCGAGCTGCCGGGATTCACCACTGCAGCCTCGGGTACGGCGCAGGACAGCCTGGATGCGCTGCGCAAGGCCAGCGCCACCTCGTACTACAAGGGCAACGGTTCGCTCTGGGTCAAGCTTGTGTCCAGCGGTGACGTCCTTGGCAGCGGCCCTGGTGGCGGAGCCAGCGTCCAGGTCAGCCGGTAAGCAGCAACCCTGCTGCACGAGCAAGAGCCCCCGGCTGTGCCCGGGGGCTCTTTTACTTCGTACCGCAATCAGCCAAGTCCGGCGCGCGTGTTCATTTCAACGCGGTAGCCTTGTCGCCGACGACCTCTTGCAGGCCGTCGCCGCCGGCCACCACGGTCTCAATTGAGTATACGTCCCACGGATTGCTTTCGAGCGCCTCGGCGATCTGCTTCGCAATGCGCAGCGCCTCGTCGAGCGGCAACGCGCCTTGCGATGCGATCCGCGAGCGTCGGGCCTTCCACGAGTTTCAGGACGAGCGCGTGCGTGCTGGCGAAGGCCTCCGGCAGGATCTTCAACGCGACATCGCGATTGAGCTTGGTGTCGCGCGCGCGATAGACCTGGCCCATGCCCCCTTCGCCGAGCAGGGACACGACTTCGTACGCGCCGACGCGAGTGCCGGGGGTGAGCGCCACGGAAGCGGCTGGGATTATTGGAGGATGCGGTGATTTCAGGGGATTAGTAATGAAGAACGGTAGGGTTTAGCGGAGCGCAATGACAGAGTCGTCAAGCGTGAGTTTTCTGACGAGAGAACTCGGGAGACGCTCGCGGCGAGTGACATTTCGAGTGTCATTGCGCTGGCAAAGCCCGAAAATAAAGGCGAACGGACGAAAGCCGACGAAACAGTCAAGCGGCGACAAATCGCTGGTCCGAGACACGTTAATCGAAAACGCCCACATTTCTTGAGACTTCTGAATGCAGCGGCAGAGACTCTCTGCCTCCCAGCCATTCGACTCGCTTGAATTGAGCGCTCGCTCATGGCGAGCCAACTGCGTTGGAGAATGCCCTGAGCGTAGTCGAAGGGCCAACTTCGAAACCCGGGTCGCACTCCGATAGAACGTTAATCATTTCAACCACTTCCACTGTCTGAGGCGAGCACTTCGATTGAGAACGCAAGATTCTCAACTCATTGATCGTTTCAAGCGTCTTCTTCTAGCAAAATCCCGAGATTCCTGAGCCAAATTGTCCCAGGTTCCATTTTTCGGCGTCATTGTGAGTTGCGGCACTCGAACGATGGAGCACGGGCGTCGGGTCCGACATCAGAAGCCAATCGCGGCGCCGATTATCGGCGGCATGGTCACCTCGACCATTCATGTCCCCATCATCACGCCCGTGATCTTCTACTTGATGAAGACGCGGGCCTTGCGTCGTGGCACACTCCGCGCTCAGGAATGCATCTCTGAGCCGAGCCATCATTCAGAACGCGCTCGAAGATGTTCTGACGAGAAGAATCGGGAAGTGCTTCGGGGCGAGTGTCATTGCGCTGGCGATGCCGGTCGACGGTTTCACGCCGCAATTTCGGAACTAGCCCCTCTGGACCCCGACTGCGACGGAGTCGGCTTCACCCGTGTGTCGTCAACGCGGCGAGAGTTGCTCCCCACCACGCGACCGCCACCATCGCCGTTCGGATCCAGTTGAGCCGGATCCATCGCCGCGCCTCAGAACGAAGGCGATCGGCGGGCGTGTTCCTGCCCCCCTTTTCCAGGAAACGGACAATCGTCGGTCGAAAGTAAGCCAACGTCCACGCTACGCCCAGCACGGCACAGATCGACGACGCGATAAGCGGTGCGCTCTGAGTGCCAGCCCTGAACGCGAGGGCCAGGGCGCCAAGGCCGCTCAGTGCAAACAGGGGAGCCACTGGCATCCAGAAAGCCGCGATGTTCATCCGACTGACGGGCGCGCCAACAAAGCCAACGAAGGATTCAGGTGGCTGGCGGCTCCATGCGGGATGCACGACCAGGGTCTCGTAGACGCTCGCGCCGAAGACCAGCGAGGCCAAAATAGAGTAGAACCACAAGGCTATTGTGTAGAGCGTCATTTACAGCACCCCGACATCCTGTTTGCACAAATCGACGTCGACTGAACTCGATACCGGATGCTTACCGATCGTTGGAGTGTACTGCGATGCCGATCGAGCTTGACCCGCTTTGGCGGACATTTTGGGTGGGCGCTCCGGTAGATCCCATGCGAGAAGGCTCGGTAGGTCTTCCGCGGCGAGTGTCATTGTGAGTGTCATTGCACTGGCGCAGGACGACAATAGGCGCGAATAGACGAAGGCCAACGAAAGAATACGAAAACGCCAAATCGCTGGTGCCGCGAGGTTTACGCGAAAAACGCCGTCTTTGTTGGGGTTTCTTGAAATCGGTGAGAAGAATCCCTGCCTCCCAGCCAGCTCAACTCTGCGCGGATGCCTCGTCTCGACGAGGATGCGATCGTCGGTGCGGGCAGGGCGCGGGAGAGCAGAAACGGCATAAGATCGCCTCGCTCCCTGAGTTTCCGATGACACTCCGTGCGTTTCTCGCGGTTGCCTGGGCCGCCTTCGTGTTGTCCTCCTGCGGCTCAGACACCTCCCCGTCCGCCGACGCGCAGCCGCCGGCTGGTGTGCTGCCGTCGCAGCAACAAGCGCCGGCCGCACAAGGCAACAACGCGCCCACGCTCCCAGCGGCCGGTTCGCCGCTGCCTCCCGCACCGGCACCGCCCCTGCTCGCCTACCTCGATGGGCTCGACGCGCTGAACCAGGGCAAGTGGACCGACGCGGTGTCCGCGTTCTCGCGCGCACTGCAGACGAACGGTGACGACGCGACCTTCGTTCTGGCGCGAGGGGTGGCGGAGACGCTCGCGGAGCAGTTCCAGCCAGGACTGAACGATTTGGCCCGTGCGCGGCAACCCGGACGCGGCCGCGAGGCAGAGCTGTGGACCTACGCCGCCGAAGCGATGAGCGGCATCGTTTCGCCGGAGCACACGCTCGGTGGACCACCGCGAAGTTTCGGAGGTCCGGCGGCGAGGCCCCTGGTCAGCATCCCCGGCCACATCGTCCAGGGACGGGACGACTACACAAGCGCCTACGGGACCGTGGTCGCCTACGAGCTGGGCATGGCGTATCAGACGCTCCGGCTGCCTCCGGATCTTGGCGGCAAAGGGACGCCCGAAGAAGTCAAAGCGCCGCCGATGCGCGCGGCGATGTTGAAGGCCGGCCAGTGGTTCGCCACGAAGGCGATGCGACGCGCCGACCTGGCGCCGGCACACGCAGCGAGAGCGGTGGCATTGCACGATGCGAAGCAGTACGAAGCGGCGCTGCGCGAGCTGGATTACGCGCGCAACGCGTATCCGGACAACGCGGATCTCGTGTACCTCAGCGCCAACTGCTGGCTGGCGCTTGGGCGTCCGGCGACGGCGCGCCGCGACTACACGCTGGCGCTCACGAGCAAAACGAGGTTCGCGCCGGCATACCTGGGACGGGCGGCGGCTGCAGCCCGACTCGGCGACAGTACGCGCACGATGGCCGATCTCGCCATCGCCGACACCCTCGATCGGTCGGGCACGGCGCGCGTCCGATCGACGATCGAAGCCGATCTCGCAAAGGCACGCGTGGACGGCGATGCCGGTCGAATGATGGCGGAGCTGTCGACTGCCGCGCGCAACGCCACATCCCCAGATCAGCTCATCGAGCTGGCCATGCGCACACACAAGGCCTCCACCAGCAAGCGGCTGCGCTACGACGAGATCTATCAGGACGCGCTCCGCACGCTCGAACAGAGCATCACCGACAGGCCGCGTGATGCCGATCGCTATGTCGCTCTGGCGAAATACCTGGTGGCCGAGGCGGACAACCGTGGCGAAGCGGTGGAACCGCGGCGGCCGACCGAGCCGTTCCGCTTCCAGGCGTCGCGCGAGAAGGAGCTGGAGCGCGCCATTCGGATCAGCGATCTTGCGCTGGTTGCGGACAGCAAGAATGCCGGCGCGTTCATCCAGAAGGCGCTGGCCTTCACCGATCTGAAGCGCTACGACGAGGCGGAAGCCGAGGCCGACAAGGCGCTGGCGGTGTCCGGCAACAACGCGGAGGCACTGCGCCTCTACGCACACTTCCGTGCGACGCGCGCCAACAACATGTCAGCCGAGGCGGCGTCGCTGCGTCAGGAGCGCTGCTCTGACAGCACTCGCGAAGAGGATCGCGGCAGCTACATCGAGAAAATCACGACGACAACCTGCTATCCGCCGTCGCCGGCGGATGTGGCTCGTGCTCAACAGCTCGAAGCGGCAGCTGCCGAACTGCGTCGGCGCGCGCGCAGCGCCATGGAGCGCGCCGTGCAAGCGTCACGTGGCACGCTGGGCGGCTATTTGATCGAGGCCGACCTCAAGATGTGGGACGGCGATCTCAATGCCGCGCAGGCGGCGATTCAACAGGCGGTGAAACTCGATCCGAAGTCGCTCGAGGCCCAGGATGCGCTGGTCAGCTTCTACGCGCGTACGGGACAGCACGATCGCGCCGAAGAACAGCAGGCGATTGAGCGGCAGCTGATTCACACGACCGCAGCGCCGCTGCTGCGTCTCGCCTGGACGCAGGCGGCGCACACCGCGTGGCAAACGGCCGGTGACTATCTGACCCGCGCACAACAGCTCGACCCGGTCGACGCGCGGATTCCCGCGTATCTCGCCGTCGTCCTCGATGGCCAGGGACGCTCCGCTGAGGCCGCGGCATGGTGGCGCACGGCAATCGCGCTCGATGAAGCGCGTGTCCGCCTCGACGAACCGTCCGCCGCCGAGTCCGTGCTGACGCGTGATCCGATCGACTTCGCAGTGTCGATCCGGGCGCGTCTGCGTCTTGGCGCACGGCTCGCACAGCAGGGCGACAGCATGGGCGCGGCGGCGCTCTTTGCCGCGAACGGCGCGCTCCGTCCGCGTGTTGCACCGAGTCAATTCTCGCGGCAGATGTATCCCGCAATGCTCCCGGACGACAAGCCGCTAGGCGGCGCGGTCGTGCCCGGGCCGCAAAATGCCTCGACGCTGCTGGCCGAGTCGGCGCTCGCCGCCGGCAAGGTACTGCAGGCGCTCGGGCGACAGGACGATGCGGCGCAGCAATTCCAGATCGCAGCGTCGTTCGTCCCGGCGCCAGGGACGATGGTGCCGCGCATCGGCAACGGCCGCGGCGACACGAACTTCGCCGATCAGGCGACGTCCGGATCGGGCGAGGCACTGTTCGAGCTCGCTAAGAGCTTCCTGCAGGCGGGACAGGTCGAACAGGCGCAGCGCTACCTGCAGGCGGCGACCAACGCCGGCATCCCGGATCGTCTCCGCGGCGAGGCGAACGAGTTCAATTTCGCACTGGCGCGGATGATGAACGATCGCCGCCAGCAGCCGCCGGCCTACCAGGATCCGCAGCAACAACGTTATGCGGACAGGCAATCGCAGCAGGATCAGATGCGCGCGCAGCAGGCCTATCGCATGATGGCCGGGCGCGCGCAGGTATCGCCGGAACTGGTCGGCACATGGGAACTGGTCCCCGAGAACTCGTTCCTGCCGATGCGCCGCACACTGACGATCGATGCGAACGCGGATTACGCGATGACGGTCCAGAACGGTCAGAACAGCCGCGGCAAAGCCATGCTACAGGGCGGACGGCCGCCCGTGCGTGGCGAACCGCCGCGCGGAGCGCTGGTGCTGATTGCGCCGGACGGTTCGTCAGACACGATCTATTTCGAGTTCACGACGCGCGACACGATGAATGTTCAGGCGCAGGATGGGACGAAGTACCTAGCTCGCCGGCGGTAGCGCTCAGCAGCAGTTCCGAATTCCGTCCCAAGCCGCAAAGCGCGGTATCCTTCTGCCCGGGAGACACCATCATGAACATGCCCAAGACGTCCATTGTTTCTGCAATTTCAGTGCTGCTCGTGCTCGGCGGCGTGGGCTTCGCGCAGCCGCCCGGCATCACGCGCGAGATGATCGAGGCGGCATTGCCCGTCGAAGGGGCGCCGCTCGCGGTGCCCGGACCGTATGAGGTCATCTCTGAAAAGGCCTTCGGCTCGCCGGGCTATCTCGTCTTCCGCCCGACGACGCTCGACGCCTTCCCGAAGAAAGACACGTTGCCCCTGATGGTGTGGGGCAACGGCGGCTGCGCCATCGAGACCGCTCGCTACTCAGGTTTCCTGACGACGATCGCGTCACATGGTTTTCTGGTGATGGGCACGACCGCTCAGGAAGGTGCCGCGCGCGACGTCAAGCGACGGCCGACGATCTGCGCGCCGCCATCGACTGGGCGGAGAAGGAAAACGCGCGTGACGGCTCGCCGCTGAAGGGAAAGATCGCGTTGGACAACATCGCGGTGATGGGACAGTCGTGCGGCGGGTTCCTGTCCATCGCACTCGGTGCGGATCCGCGCGTCAAGACGATCGGCGTGTTCAATTCTGGAGTGCAACCTCCGAACCCCGGCGCGCCGCCGTCGCCGTTCCCGACCACGGATGCGCTTTCCAAAGTGCATGGGCCCGTGCTGCTCATCAACGGCCACGAGCGCGACTTCATGATGGCGACGTCGAAGGCGACGTTCGACGCGATCGACCACGTGCCGGCGTTTTACGGCGCGCGCCACAACGCCGGGCATACGGCGACGGTCTTTCACCCGGGGGGCGGCGAGTACGCGAACGTCGCGTCGAACTGGCTGATGTGGACGTTCAAGAAAGACAAGAAAGCCGGAGAGATGTTCGTCGGGAAGAACTGCAGCCTCTGCACGAATGCCAACTGGGACGTGCAATCGAAGCGCATCAAGGGCTGAGACTTCGGAGTGCCAGCGATGAGAAACCGATCGGCTTCGAAGACTGTGCAGGGACTGCTCATGCTGTGGTTCGCGACCCTGGCACAGCCGGCCGCGGCGCTCGACGCCGACTACTGGCGGGGCGGATGGCGAACACCCCTCGGGGATGAGCCGCACATCTACGAGTTCGTGATCCGCGGTCACCAGGTCACCGGCGTGTACTGCCGAAACTGCTCCGACGCCAGCACGATTGGCTTCATCGACGGCACGTGGGACGAAAAGGCCGGTATCGACTTCACGGTCACGTTTGCCAACCCGGACGGCAAAGTCACATCTGTCGACGCCCGGCACGCCATGCTCGCCGACGGCCGGCTGGTCGTGACGGCAGCTGCGGGCGCTCGGAACGGGAAGCCCCTGACGCTTGTCAAGGACCAGCGCGGGCCCGACCCCGGCGGAGCGCCTGCGTACGTCTTCCCACCTGGCACTCCGCCGGTGCCGCCCACGGTACGTGCCGGCGACGGCGGCGGTGGTGGTGGACCAGGCCCTGGCTCCGGACCGCCCTACTGGCCGCCCGGACCGTTCAAGGCGTTACGGCCGTCCGACGTCGTCGGCACGTGGATCGCCGCCTCGTTCGGCCCGCTCGGCATGAACAAGCAGATCTTCACTTTCCTCAGGGTCGGTGACCGGCTGCGGGGAGTGGTATGTGGCCGTTGCGACAACCCCGACACGCTGGCAGCGATCGAGGACATCATCATCGTCCGCGACACCCTGTATTTCACCATCGCGCACGAAGACTGGGGTGAGAGCAACCCGCCGAGATTCGGTCGGAACATCGTCGCCCAGATCGTTCAGAACGAGATGATTGCGTCCGTTCTAGGGAAGGATCTCGTGGTCGATCCGGCCAATCCGCCCGCGCGGCCTGCGGGGCGCCCCTTCACGCTCGTCGGGCCGATTGCTCCTGAGGGAACGAGAGGGAACAGCTCCGAGGGCGTCGACGTCTGGGGACCAGGTACCGGCTCCGCCATCCAACCGCCGCCCGGCAGGACGCCGATCCGGCCGGTGAGCCCAGGTCGATAGATCCACGGAACGACGAGCCGTTACTTCGTCGGCGCCAGACGCTTCAACTCTTCTGGCCAGTTGAGAATCACATTGAGCTGCCGCGGCACCGACCCCGGAGCGCGCTGGATCATAAGAAACCGTTTGCCATCCGGCGAAACATCGTAGCTCCCGAATCGGTAGCTCCAGAGGAAGTTCGACCGGTCGAACAGCCTGTGTGGTGCGCCGAAGGATCCGTCTGGCCGCATCGCCACTGCGACGATGGCGTCGGCCGTGACGTAAAAGAGCTCCTTGCCATCGCGCGACCACGTGGGCCATGTTCCTTCGGCAGAAACCGGAATTCGGCTCGCTCCACCAGGGTACGACTGTACGTAGATCCCGAATCGACCCGACTCGTCAGATGAATACGCGAGCCAGCGCGGCCGGTTCTCTGGGCCCGGCGAGAGTTGCCCGGCCAATTCGTTGAATGGGGTGACTCGCCAGGGCGAAGTCTTGCCATCCGGCGACAAGGTCCACAAATCGCGACCGGTCTTGGGATGGATTTCACCGTAGAGCAGGGAGCCGTCCGGCAGGATCGAGTACGGGTATTGGTCATAAGGCCGCTTGAGCAGCGCTTCCGCGGGTCGCGATCCGTCGGCGGGCTGAGAGTAGATGTCCCAGTCGCCGCCTCGATTCGAGGCGAACACGATCCGCCTGCCGTCACGGCTCCACAGCGGACGAAGATTGCTGGCGTTCCCTGACGTCAGAGGGCTACGGGTCCCGCGTTGCAAGTCATGAATCCACAGGTCGAGACCGTCCCGGACGACCGCCTTCGCCCCGTCCGGCGAAATGCTCACCTCCCTGTAGATATCCTGCTCCTTGCCCAACGATTCGATCTTTCCCTCTCGGTCGACCCACACCAGCGATGCCTTGGCCGGGTTGCCGGGCGCGTAGACCGCAGTCCCGGTGTTCGAGATAGCCAGCCAACCCAGAGTCTCTGTGTCAACGTCGGAGTACACACCGGACAGGACCGACACATCGGCGCTGGTACGCGCGGGGTGTGCGGGATCGAACGGCGCGGCTCTGATGCCGGCGGTCTGGTCGACGAGCAGGAGGCGACCTGACGAACCGGACGCGTCGAATATCGAGGAGGCAAACGTCCTCGTCGGCAAGACCATCTCCCATCGGCCTGAATCCAACGAGAGCATTGCGCTCCCCTGCGTCTGCCCCCACATCGTGAACAGCACGCTTCGCCCTCCGGGAAGCGCTTGGGGAAACACGTGGGCGTAGCCCTTGGCCGCGCCGTCGGGCTTGGTCAGGGATTCGGGCGTGCCGCCGCTGGCAGGAATCCGCACGAGTCCGGAGCCGAGCGACGCGGCGTAGATGATCGTGTCGTCTTCGTTCCACGTTCCACCCAAGGCATAGGTGGCTTCAACGACCCGGATCGGGGCACCTCCAGCGACCTCTGCCTTTTGAAGCTGCCCCTGCGCGAAGAACGCCACCCATTTACCATCCGGCGAAAAGAACGGTTGCTTGGCGCCGCTCGAACCAGCCACCGCGCGCGCTTCAAACGCATTCAGATCGCGCAGGTAGAGCTGCGAATCTTCTGTCCCTTGTTGGGCAACATAGGCCACGGTCCGGCCGTCACGAGTAATGGCCGGATACGAGGTGATTTCCGCAGCCGGCGGAATTGTGAGGGTCAAGCGAGCCGAGCTCTTCTGAACGGCCGCCGGCCGATTCCACAGCGCAATCGCTGCAACTGCCAACGACACGGCGGCAACCAGGGCCGATGCCCACACCAGCAGGTGCCGTGGCTGGCGGACCGGGGCCGGCGCCGGGTCATTCGCGCTTTCCAGCGCGAAGCGAGCTTCACCGATGTCGCGCAACCGCCGCTTGGGGTCCTTGTCGAGACAGCGCCGCAACAGCGACCGCACCGACAACGACGTGGAAGACGGCAGCGCGGCCCAATCCGGTTCCTTGCTGATCACGGAGACGATCGTGTCGGTGACGTCCTCGCCGGCGAATGCGCGCCTCCCCGTGAGCATTTCGTAGAGCACGGCGCCGAACGCCCAGACATCGCTGCGCTTATCAACTGCACGGCCTTTGGCCTGCTCGGGACTCATGTACGCCGCAGTGCCGAGAATCATCCCGGCCTGCGTCATCGCGGGCGTCGTCAGCGTCGGCGACATGGACATGCTCGGCGACGAACCCGCGGACGGCTCCATCGCTTTCGCCAAGCCGAAGTCGAGCACCTTCACCGTGCCATCCGCGCGGACTTTGATGTTCGCAGGCTTGAGATCGCGATGAATGATGCCCTGCTCGTGCGCGGCCTCCAGTGCCTCGGCGATCTGTCTCGCAATGGGTAAGGCCTCATCGAGCGGGATCGCGCCGTGCGCGATGCGCTGCGACAGATCCTCGCCCTCGACGAGTTCCATCACGAGGGCCGTGATGCCCCCGCTCTCCTCGAGACCGTAGATGCCGGCAATGTGCGGATGATTCAGCGACGCCAGAGTCTTCGCTTCGCGCTGGAAGCGCGCGAGGCGGTCGGCGTCGTGCGCGAACGCCTCCGGCAGGATCTTGATCGCGACGTCGCGATCCAGCTTCGTGTCGCGAGCCCGATAGACCTGTCCCATCCCGCCTTCGCCGATCGGCGCAGTGATGTCGTAGACGCCGAGGCGCGCGCCGGGAGCAAGGGCCAAAGGTTGCGTGATTATATGGGCGGACCAGTAGCGCGGACGGGATTCGGCGTATTCTAGCCGCCCGGCTTTGGGGAGCGGCGGAGCACGCCACGACACCGGCGCACGATGAGGGGACCCGGGAGGTGAGCGGGATGGCAACGATAGGCGAGAGCGACGAGCAGATCGGGCGCGCGGCCGTCCGCAAAGCGTCGTGGCGTCTCTTGCCTCTGATTGGGCTCGGCTATGGCATCGCCTACATGGACCGCGTCAACATCAGCTTCGCCTCCCTGCAGATGAACCAGGATCTGCACTTCAGCGCCACGGTCTACGGTCTGGGCGGCGGCCTGTTCTTCCTGAGTTACGCCTTGCTCGAAGTGCCTTCGAACCTGCTCCTGGTCCGGTTCGGCGCGCGCCGCTGGATCGCGCGCATCATGTTGACGTGGGGCCTGCTGGCGGCGGGCATGATGTTCGTCAAGACGCCGATGCAGTTCTACGTCATGCGGTTCCTGCTCGGTGCGGCGGAAGCCGGCTTCTTCCCAGGCGTGGTGTTCTACTTGATGCAGTGGTTCCCGGCGGAGCATCGCGGGCGCGCCATCAGCCGCTTCTATGTCGCTCTGCCGCTCAGTTCAGTGGTCATGGGCGCCGTCGCTGGATCGCTGCTGAACCTTCATGGTCGTTTCGGCTTGGCGGGCTGGCAGTGGCTGTTCCTGGTAGAGGGCATTCCAGCGGTCCTGCTGAGTGCCGTCATTATCGTTGGTCTTCCCAACAGTCCGGCGCAGGCGATCTGGTTGACGGACGACGAGCGTAACTGGATCTATGAGCGGCTGTCAGCGGACAAGGCCGCGCTCGGCACAGTCACGGATCACGGTCTGGCCCGGGCGCTGCTCGATCCCCGTATTTGGCAGCTTGGGATCTGCAATCTGGTCATTCTCGGCTCGACTTACGCGTTCACACTGTCGGCTCCCGCCGTCCTCCAGGGCGCCACGCAGTGGAGCGCAACACGGGTCGGCTTCGTGGTGTCCCTTAGTGGTGTGCTTGGCGGCCTCGCCATGGTGCTCAACGGATGGCACTCGGACCGAAGCCGCGAGCGGCACTTCCATACCGCGATACCCCTGGTGCTGATGGCCGGAGCCTTCCTGGTCATGGGCTTGTCGATTGCGCCCTGGATCGTGGTGCCGGCCTATGTGGTCTGGTTCATCAGCCAGAGCGCCGTTCAGGCGGCGTTCTGGTTGATCCCAAGCGATGCCCTGCACGGTCGAACGGCGGCGGTCGGGGTGGCCGCGATCGGCTCGATCGGCATGGTGGGGTCGTTCATCGGCCCCTATGCCTGGGGCGTCGCGCGCGATTTCACGGGCAACTATCAGGCTGGTCTGCTATGGCTCGTCCTCCCGCTCCTCGCTACGGCGACGCTCGTGCTCGTCGCACGGCACGGCGGACGCTCCAACCGTGCCGTGAGTCCTGCAGTCGCGACCACGTCGTAATGCGACGGTCGAGAGGCTCCCGCGCGCACGTCCATCCCGACTACAGATTGTCCTGGCGCGCGAAGCGTCCCTGGTAGACGGCGCTGCCTTCGCAGCGCTGGAGCACGATCTGGAGGAGCCGCACGCCTGCGTGGATGAGCAGCGTCCGGCCCGACACGTTCGACATCTCGAGCACCTGCCGGCTCGAGACGCCCGGCTGCACGAAGCCCGAGGTGACGTGGATCATGAGGCCGAGGCGCGCGAATCGGCTGCGGCCCTCGAGCCATCCGCCGATGTCGCCGGGAAGCGTGATGCGCTCGCGCGTGATGCCATGGATGGTCTCGCCGGGCGCCAGCGGATACGGTATCTCGAGCGAGCGCACGTCGGTGATCGTCCGGTAGTCGACCTCGTCGGTTACCGGCACCGGCTCGCGCCCGGCGTGCATGACGCGAATCTCGTTGCCAAGATGCAGGTCGATCGACGCTGGGCCCACCTGGTCTGCGAAAAACGGCTCGATCACCACTCGCCCTGCCTCGATTTCGCGCCGGATGACGTCGTACGTGAGGATCATCGTGTCACTTTGTCGGCACTCAAGTCGTCGCTAACGGGTGACGCGATTATACGGGCCGGACGCCCGTGCCCCCCGGAATTTCACGGCGCGTCCGTTGGAAAACGAACGTAAACTACGGTACATCTCAAGAGAGGAACGGAGCATGAACACAACGGCACGGATATCCGTTCTCATAGTGTTCCTGATGGGTCCGGCTCTCTCCGCACATCACTCCTTCGCCCCCTTCAATATGGAGAAGACGGACACGTTGAGCGGCGTCGTGAAAGAGTTTCAATGGCGGAATCCCCACTCCTGGATTCAACTGATGGTGAAAGACGCTTCGGGAAACGACGTGGAATGGAGCATCGAAACCAGCTCTCCGTCGAGCCTGAGCCGTCAAGGGTGGAAGCCCACGGCCCTGAAGCCTGGAGATCGGATCACCATCACCATGCATCCATTGCGCGACGGACGTCCTGCCGGATCGCTCATCACCGTCACGATGGCCGACGGAACGAAGATCGGCGGCAACCCGGCGGGCGAGCCGAACCGCTAGCCCGAGAAAATCGGAGCGAGGTCACGACCATGCAGCGTTTTTTCAAGAACAGTCGCTCGGTGGTGCCCGCAGTCGGCGCCTTGCTGCTCGCGGTACCGCTCATGTTCCCTGCACCAGCGGCTGCGCAAGCGCCGCCCAACCCTCCAGCCCGGACCACAGAGTTCTCCAAACTTCCAGATTGGAGCGGGGTGTGGAGACTGAAGGGCTCGCCGGCGTTGATGGATGTGGAAGACGGAAAGTCCTTCGTTCCAGGTGTTCGTGATCATCCGCCATACAAGCCGGACTGGGAGGAACGGTACAAAGTCGACCTGGTTCGTGCCGAGCATCAGGGCGATCCGAATTTCCCCAACCCACTTGTCGACACACACACGGTGTTTTGCGCCGCCGGCATCCCGCACCTGATCGCGACGCCGTTCGACTACGAATTTGCGATCACGCCCGGGATGGTCTGGATCGTCGTCGACAAGGAAACGCGCCGTATCTACACCGACGGCCGCGGATATCCGCCAGACGATGAAATGTGGCCCACGATGCTTGGCTGGTCGATCGGACACTGGGAGGGCCAGACACTGGCGATTGAGACGAAGTCTGTGCGGTCCGGGATCTGGGCGGATCTCACTCCCGCGACATTGAGCGAAAGAGCGGTCTTCAGCGAACGAATCCGGCAAGTCGATGCGAACACACTGGAGAATCAGGTGTCCATCACGGACCCGGTCGCGCTGACCAGACCGTGGACCTTCACCAAGCATTACGTTCGGTCGAAAAAAGGAATATGGGCCGCCGAGCCTGAGAAGTGCGGCGATCCAGAAGATCGGAATCCGATTGTGAATGGCCGGCTGATGATGGTGTTGCCGGACGGAAAGAAATAGTCTTGGAACCCATGGGCCATTCCCCCCGACCTGTGTTTCGGCACGTCGCCTTCATCGTCGCGCTGCTGATGGCCATCCAACCCTTGACCTTGGCCGTTGACAAGCAGCAGCGAAAAGTCAAAGAAGCCGAGGCGAAACGGCTGACGGCTCTGGGGCGCACGGCGGAAAAGCAAGGCCACCTGCTCGATGCCCGTCAGCAATATCTCGCGTCGGAGCACGTGCTGTTCACCTCGGATGCGCAAAAAGGGCTCGAGCGCGTCGCCGAGGCGGCGGACGGTCAAGTGAAGGCCTTGATGACCGACGCGGCACAGGCGTACGCCGCGGAAAATTTCACGAAGGCCGCGCAGCTTCTCGAGAGCGCCGGGGCGCTGCACCCGGGCAATCTCACGATCGGCTGCGACCTGGCGTTGACGAGATACCAGCAGGGCAACCGCGACGAAGCGCTGTCGCGCCTCGACCAATGCATCGGGGCGATGCGCGACCCGGAGCCGCGGCGGCAATTGGCGGAGCTGTACACCGCCCTTGTCACCGGCGATCGAGCGAGCGTTGCTGCGCCCGGCATGAAGCCGCAGGTCTCGCGCCTCAACGACGCGATCCTGAAGGAGGGCGACAAAGACGCCCAGGTTGGCGACGACGAGGTTGCTGCGCCGTCTCCGGTCAGCGGGGGACTGTGCGGACAGCTGAAGCCGTTGCAGGCCGGACTGATGAAGCACCCGGCCATGCTCTTCAACCTGGCGACGTGTGCGCAATCCGAGGGTCGCCTCGCCGACGCCATCCGCTTGCTCACTGAATACAGTCAGGCTGCGCCGATGGCTGCCGACAAAGACGCGGTCCAGGCGCGACTGGTGCTGATGAATAGTCTGTTGGCGCTGCCCGAACCGAAAGGGGCTGCAGTGCGGACGCTGTATGCGAGCGCCGAGCGACAGATAGAGGCGCGCCGGTACGATCGAGCGATTGCGGACTACCAGAAGGCCGATGAGGCCGTCCCGGAATTCGTCGAGACCAAACGCCGGTTAGCGACCCTCCTCGAAGCTCAAGGTCAGCTCGAGCGAGCGCGGACCTATTGGCAGCAGGTCATCCTGGCCGACCCGATCGAGGAGAGCAAACGTCTGACGCAGCTCATCGTAGACGGCCTGGACGCCGAGAAAGCGCAGTACGCGGCGATGGTCGATGCAGCCCGCCAGATCCTTCGCGATCTGGTGGCACGCACCTTCTTCGAGGGAGAACCGGTCGGCCGCGTCTACGCCGCGTACCAGTTGCAGCTGGCGAACGAACAGACCCAGACCGCCGCGGTCCTGTATCCCCTCGGCCCCGAGGCTAATCTGCTTCAGGCATTCATCTGCTCGCAGATGAACGACTTCCGCTGCGTGCGGGCCAGCTTCGATGCCGAGCGGTCGCTGGCGCTTCCGGTGTTCTTCTATGGAGCCGTGTTCTACAAGGGGATGGACCCGAAAGAGCGAGCGAAGGAACCCCGGACGTACGGGAAATTCGAATTCGAGAACGGCACGGTGCGGTTTGCGGAGATCTCAACCGTGAATCCGAAGAAGGAGAGCGCAGAACCGGCGAACCCCGCCGCCGGCGAGGATCGGATCGGACGACTGGGCACGGCCGAGGGACTGCGGTCGGCTTCATTTCAGGGGTTCACGGTGCCGGCCAGTGCGATGAAGCACCTGGAAACCCAGAACGGCATCCTCTACCTCGAGGTCGACGATAAGCGCTTGAAGCATCGCAAGATGCTCGTCGAGCCGCTGAGTCTCGTGCTCGACCGTGCCTCCCACGGGACCGGGCGCGAGGCGTTACATGAACAACTACATCAACATCGCCGAGACGTACGGCGGGGTGGAAAGAGCCAAGCTCGGCAAAGAGTCCACGACCATGGGAGAGAAGGCGGGAATGGTCTACAGCATCGCGAATATTGGTATGGACGTCGCGTCGGTGATGTTCGGCGATTTCTACTCCGTCGTGGACATCGCCACCACCGCGCGCGGACTGGGTCGCAAGATCGCGCTCTCTCAGCGGCAGGTGCAGAAGATGGCCACCGAGCAGGATCAGGTGATCCACGGCATCGCGTTCAGGGCGATTCCCACCGAGCCGGTGCATCTCACGTTTCGCAAGGACCTGAAATAGTCCGTGCGCTCAGTTCCGCGCGGGTGTGGCTGGAGCCAGTTATGTCCACGAGGACACGGATCAGCAGATTGCCCTTCGAGCCTTCAGCAGTGCAGCACAGGATGTACGAGCCCTTCACGGGTCCCGCCGTGTCGATCACTCGCTCCACGTTCGGGGTCGTCGGGGGATTCGACGTCCCGATTTCGTTGGGCGCCCGCGTCAATCTGACCCCACAGTTGCGCGGTCATTGGATCGCGCGCGAGAACGACAACACGGCCGAATCGCCGCACTTCCTGGGTCTCGGTTCGGTGGTGTGGCGTCCTGCCTGCGGCGTGTCAGTTGCCTTCTGAATTGTCGAAGGACCCGTGCTGCGCGGCGCCAAGCCCCGCCGCGCGACCGGTCGACCAGGCCCAGGCGAAGTTGTGGCCTCCAATGGGGCCAAAGGCGTCGAGCATTTCACCACAGAGAAAAAGGCCTGCGTGGCGACGGCTCTCGAGCGTTCGCGGATTCAACTCATCGAGGGCGATCCCACCCCCAGTGACCTCGGCCTTCTTGTAGCCCTCGTCGCCGGTCCATGGAAGGACGAACGCCGTCAGCGCTTCGAGCAAGGCGGTCCGCTCGTCGCGTCGCAATTCGGCGGCTCGCCGATCGGGAGGGATGCGCGCTTGCTTGATCAGGTGAATCGCCAGCCGCTCCGGCAGATGTCGCGCGACCGCCGTGACCACGAGGCCCGTCGATGGCGAGAGCTCCCGCTGCCACTCGCCGGCATCTTTCGACGTCCACGCGACGCGAAGCACGGCGGGACGCGCTCCTTCGCCTCCGGTCATCCGGCTCCGCACGGCGACGTGCGACAGGTCGAGTACCGACGGACCGCTGTAGCCGCGATGCGTGAACAGAAAGCCGCCGGACGCCTCGGCCGACTTGCCGCGCCATTTCGCACGCAACCTGACGTTGAGCGACACTCCCGACAGCGAAGCGTGGGTCCCTGGCTCGGCGACAAGAGGCGTCAGCGCCGGATACGTGTCGTGCAGAATGTGGCCAAGTCGTGCCGCGAGTTGGATTCCGGTGCCGTCGCTGCCCGTCTTCGGCACAGATAACCCACCTGTTGCCAGCACCACCGCTCGCGTCTCGATATCGCCTCGAGTCGTTTCGACCCGCCAGCCGCTCGACGTTGGCGCGAGGTCCGTCAGCGATGTGTCCCACTGAAACCGAACGCCACGCCGCCGGGCGAGTTCGATCAACCCGTCGCGCACGTCCCTGGCGCGACCCGAAACAGGGAACAGCTTTCCTGTCTCTTCCTCGAGTGTGAGCGGGATGCCCACCTCGCGTTCGAAGAACGCCCGCTGTGCGACAAGGGGCCATGCCCGCAGCATGCCGCGGAGAAGATGGGCGGGCGAATCGGTGACGAACCTGTCGGGTTCAAGCGCGACGGGGAGAATGTTGCACCGGCCGCCGCCGCTGATCAAAATCTTGCGCCCGCCGTCGCTCGTCCGCTCGATGAGCGTCACCGAGGATCGCTCTGAAGCGAAAATCGCGGCCACAATGCCCGCGGCGCCGGCACCGACTACGACGGTGTCGGGCATGAGGGTTGGGCAGAGGGCACGACTCATTGTCCCCGATTGCACTGCGGTCTCGGCCATTCGCGGTCATAGTCGAGAGCATGAGGAAGAGGATTTGGAAGGTCGTCAAGCGTACGGCGGCGGGGCTGCTCGGGCTGATCCTCGTGCTGGGCATCGGCGGCTTTGGCTGGCGGACGTACCGGTTACAGCAGTTGGCTAGTGCGGTCCGGACTCCGAACGGAATCGATCAAGCATTCTTTGTCAACGTGGGCGGAATCGATCAGTGGGTGACCATCCGCGGTCAGAACCGCGACAACCCGGTCTTGCTCTTCTTGCACGGCGGGCCGGGCTTTGCATTTCTGAGCCTCAACCCGCGCGCCCTTCTTGGCTGGGAGAAAGACTTTACGCTCGTTCAATGGGATCAACGCGGCGCCGGGAAGACCTACGGCAAGTCCGGCCCCCTCGGTTCGGCGGTAACGGTGGACCAGATGTTGCTCGACGGGATTGAGCTCGCCGAGTTCGTTCGCGGGAGGCTACACAAACGGAAGGTCGTTCTCGTCGGGCTGTCGTGGGGCACGATTGTCGGTATTCAGATGGCGAAGGCGCGGCCCGACCTGTTCTCCGCATATGTCGGCACCGGGCAGGTGGCCAAATACTTGCCGGGGCGGGTGCTCGCCCATACGCAGCTGCTGGCCGAGGCGCGCGCCCGGGCGGATCGCAAAGCCATTCTGGCACTGGAAGGAGTAGGCCCTCCGCCCTACGACTCCAGCGCGAAGGAAGCGGTCCATGCACAATGGGCCACGGCGTACGAACCGGGAATGCCCACCATGTGGAGCAACGCCTCGACTGTTCTGTTCAACTCGCCAATCGGCGTTCGGGACGTCTCGAATCTGATCAAAAGCATGGGAGCCAGCGAGGATCATTTCCGCGCGCAGCTCAATGCGATTGATCTCACAACGCTTGGCACTGACTTCGCCGTGCCGATCTTCGTCTTTCAGGGCGCGTACGACAATGTTGCACCGGCGTCAGCGCTGACGGCCTATTTCGACAGCATCCGGGCGCCCCAAAAACACCTCGTTCTGATCGCCGGAGCCGGTCACAACGTCATGCTGACGAAGAGCGACGAGTTCCTCAGGTTATTGGTCGAGTGGGTTCGGCCGCTTGCCACGATCTGCGACTGTTAACCCGCGAGGGAGCCTACCTCCTGCTCCTTCGGATCAATGACCCCCAGGCTCTTGACAATCTCGAAACGACCGTTCTTCGCCTGGGCGATGTACATGTTCATGCGAACGTGATGCTGCCCGGGCACCATGGCAGCTGAACCACCAGGCCCCTCAGCGATCCTTGCGTGGTCGAGCGCCTTGATGACCGCTTCCTGTTGCAGCGAGCCCGCCTCTTTCACCGCAGCCTCCCAGAGCCTCAGACCTCGGTACAGGCCGGAACACGCGCTGCCGCCGTGAACTTGGCATGGCCTGGATAAAGCGTGTCGTACTGAGTGAGCAGTTTCCTGCTGAATGGATCGCCGACGGCCTGGTAGTAGTCGAGGCAACTGTACAGGCCCTCCACGTGCGCGGCCGGCACCATGTTCAGGAAGTTCTCGTCGAAGTACGTGCAGACGAGGTGTCCACCTCGTTTGGTGAAGCCGGAGTTGTACAGCTGCTCGAGGAATGGCGTGACCCCGGGAGGAACGATCGTATTGAAGACCACCTCCGCGCCACTGGACGTGATCTTGTCAATCGTTTTGCTGTAGTCCGCGTGATCGAGGGGAAAGTACTCCTCTCCGACGATTGCGCCGCCGTTGGCCGTGACGACCTGACGGACTTTCTTGTTCATCGTGTGCGGCCAGATGTAGTCAGCTGACGGCAGGTAGAACTTCCTGGCCCCCGTCTCCTTCATCAGCCAGGGAATGAACGGATCAACCTGCTGCGCCGGCACCGGGCCGGTACAGAAGATGAGCGGGTCGCTTTCCTGTCCCTCGTATTGCTCCGGGTAGATGTAGAGCTTCTTGCCCTTCACGACCGCAGGACCCTTGATCGCCTGCCTCGTGGAGCTGTAAATGCCACCGAGGATCACATCGACGTGATCGTGCTCGACGAGCTTCGTGGCTTTGGCTGCCGCGACGGCATCGTTCGTCGCACTGTCCTCGAGGAACAGATCGACGTGCCGTCCCAGCAAGCCGCCTTTTGCATTGATGTCGCCAATCACCATCCTGGCCACGTTGGCATTGGCGATGCCCACAAACGAGAGTGCGCCCGTCTGGTCCGCGATGACTCCCACCTTGATGGGCTGTGAAGTTGTTGATTCCGACATGGCATGTTCTCCTTGATCACGTTTGGTTGACGTGCACGTGTGGTATGAATAGTGGCCTATCGTGCGGGCTTTTGCATCGGGAGAATTCCCCATTTTGGCTTCCCCCCGCCGTCTCGGTGAATTTGTGGCCGCCGCTCTGTGGGCCATGCAACACGCCGTCGTTGGCTAACGCGACCGTGATTGGTAAGACCCTCGGTCATTACCACGTCGTGGACAAGCTGGGCGAAGGCGGCATGGGCGAAGTGTTTCGTGCGACCGACACCAAGCTCGGCCGCGCCGTCGCCCTCAAGGTGCTCCCCGCCGAGATGGCTCGCGACCCCGAGCGCCTCGCGCGCTTTCAGCGCGAAGCCCGCGCCG
The DNA here is from genome assembly GCA_963725105.1 of uncultured Acidobacteriota bacterium. GTDB lineage: Bacteria > Acidobacteriota > Vicinamibacteria > Vicinamibacterales > CAVVIG01 > CAVRXZ01. Next base: position 86,969 of record CAVRXZ010000002.1, on the reverse strand, counting down.
TCGCCGCCCTCAACCACCCGCACATCGTCACGATCTATTCGGTCGAGGAAGCCGAACCTTCGACGGGCTCAGTTCAGGGCGGGATCCACTTCCTCACGATGGAGCTCGTCGAAGGCCAGTCGCTCGCCCAGCTCATTCCAGAAGGCGGTTTCCCTGTCGATCGAATCCTCTCGACCGGCGCCGCGCTGGCGGACGCGCTCGCGGCCGCCCACGAGAAGGGCATCGTGCACCGCGATCTGAAGCCCGCCAACGTCATGCTGACCAGCGACGGCCGTCCCAAGGTGCTGGACTTCGGCCTCGCCAAAGAGATGCGGGGAACCGGTGCCGCCGACGCTACGCTGACCGCGGCGGGGCGCACAGAAGTGGGTGTGGTGATGGGGACGCCCGCCTACATGTCGCCCGAGCAGATCGCCGGCCGAGAGGTGGACCACCGGACCGACATCTTCTCGCTGGGCATCCTCCTCTACCAGATGGCCACCGGCCAGCGCCCGTTCGAGGGCGCGACCTCGATGGAGCTGGCGTCGGCCATTCTGCGCGACACGCCGCGGCCGCTCGGCGAGGTTCGGGCCGACGTGCCCGCCGACCTCGCGCGCCTCATCCGGCGCTGCCTCGAAAAGGACCCGCAGCGCCGCGTGCAGACGATGCGTGACGTCGACAACGAGCTGCGTGAGATCGCGCGATCCGCGACACAGGACGCGAAAGTCGGATCCAGTCCGTCGCTGGCGACACGATCCGGTGCCGAGCGCGCGGACGAGGGCTTCTGGGTCGCGGTGCTGCCGTTCAAGTACCGTGGCGCGAACGCCGATCTCGAGGCGTTGGCCGACGGGCTTGTCCGAAGAGATCGTGACCGGCCTCTCACGCTTCTCGTACCTCCGCGTCATCGCGCGCAGCTCGACGTCTGCGATACGCCAACACCCCCGTCGACGTTCGCACCGTCGGCAAGGAGATCGGCGCGCGTTACGTGATGGAAGGCAGCGTCAGGCAGGCGGGCTCACAACTGCGCGTCGCGGTGCAGTTGACCGACGCGAGCACGGGCGCCCATCTCTGGGCGGAGACCTACAACCGTCCGTTTCAGCCAGACGCCATCTTCGATCTGCAGGACGATCTCGTCCCGCGCATCGTCTCCACGGTCGCGGACAGGAATGGCGCGCTGCCGCGCAGCATGGGTGACGCCCTTCGCGGCCGCCCTGCCGGCGATTTGACGCCGTACGAGGCGGTGCTCCTCGGCTGGAGCTTTTATGCGCGCATCACCGCGGACGAGCATGCTGAGATCCGCGCCGCTCTGGAGCGCGCCGTCGAGCAGGCGCCGGGCAATGCCGATTGCTGGGCGATGCTGTCGATGCTCTACCAGGACGAATATCGACACGGCTTCAACCCGCGCCCTGACCCGCTCGGGCGCGCGCTCACCGGCCGCGCGGCGTGCCGTGGACCTCGCGCCTTCGAACCATTTCGCGTACGACGTCCTCGCGTCGGTCCTGTTCTTCCGACGGAGATCTCCAGGCATTCCGGCGAGCCGCCGAGCGGGCGATCGCGCTCAACCCGATGGACGCCAACAGCGTCGCCCACATGGGCTGCCTGATCGCGTATGCCGGAGACTGGACGCACGGGATTCGAGCTGGTCGAGCGGGCGCCTCGCGCTCAATCCTCATCATCCGGGTTGGTTCTGGCTCTCTGCCTTTCACAACGCCTATCGGCAGCACGACTACACCGCCGCGCTCGATGCCGCCGTGAGAGTGAACATGCCCGGCTATTTCTTCGCCCAGGCCGCGCTCGTCGCGGCCCATGGGCAACTCGGCGGGCGGGAGGCCGCGCGCGACGCCTTGCAGCGACTGCTCGGTCTCAAGCCCGATATCGCTCGAACCGCGCGAGACGAGTTCGGCAAGTGGTTCGTCGAGAGCGAGCTCGTGGAGCACCTGATGGACGGGCTTCGCAAGGCCGGCCTCGACGTCGCGACTGTGGAAGGTGCGGTTGTCGCGCCGCCGGTCGCGGAACCCGCGGGGCCTGCGGCGGCTCAGGTCGCCATCGATCGCCGTGCTCCCGTTCGCGAACCTGAGCGCAGATAAGGACCAGGAGTACTTCAGCGACGGCCTGGCCGAAGAAATCATCAACCTGCTCGCGCACGTACCCGGGCTGAAGGTGATCGCACGGACGTCCGCGTTCGCGTTCCGAGGCAAGGAAGAAGACATCCGCAAGATCGCCGCCGCGCTTGGTGTCGAGCACGGTGCTCGAGGGCAGCGTTCGGCGCGCCGGGAGCCGCATCCGCGTGACGGCGCAGCTGATCAACGCCGCCGACGGATCCCACCTCTGGTCGGAACGCTTCGACCGCGAGATGACCGACGTGTTCGCGCTGCAGGACGAAATCGCCGCGGCGATCGCCCGTGCGCTGAAGGTCACCCTGACGACAGAGCCCGGCGCGAAGCGGCGCGCACGAGCCGAACCTCGCCGCCTACGAGGCGTTCCTCAAAGGCCGGCATCACTACGCCAAGTTCACGCCGGAGGATTTCGCGCAGGCCGAGAAGTACTTCACGCAAGCCGCAGCCCTCGATCCCCGGTGGGCCGAACCTCGGTCGGCCCTCGGCGATCTGTACTTCGCCCTCGAGTTCTACGCGTGGCGCCCGCTCGAAGAAATGGTCCCGCGCGCCCGTGCAGAGGCCCAGGCCGCATTGGACCTTCTCCCCTCAGATCCGATGGCGCATGCCGTCCTGTGCGCCATCGCGGGCCTGCATGACTACGATTGGCAGGAGGCGGAGGAACAGTTCCGCCTGGCGTACGCATCCGGATCGCTGCCTCCTACGGCCCGCATGTACGGCGCGGTATTCTACTGTCTGGCGCTGGGACGATTCGACGAGGCGATTGTCGAGATGACGAAGGTCATCGCGGAAGACCCGCTGAACTCGATGTGGCGGGGGCGGCTGGCGTGGATACTGCTCGCGTGTGAACGGTACGAGGACGCTATCGCCCAGGCACGCAAGGCGCTGGAACTCGATACCCAGGACTACCAGGCCCGCATGATGATCGCCATTGCCAACACGTTCAACGGCAGCCCGGGGGAGGCTCGCGAACACGCGGAAGAGGTGTTCCGTCTGGCGCCCTTCGACTCGTACGGCCGGGGCCTCCTGGCCGGCCTGCTGGCCAAGGCCGGCGAAAAGGAACGCGCGGATCACCTGATCGCGACGATGACCGGAGCAATACCGATCGGCATGCTGATCTACAACCTGGTCTGCTCCAACATCGATGCCGCGGCCGACTGGTATCAGAAGGATCTCGAGTTGCATCGTCCGAACGCGCCGATGATCGCCTCTTCCGGATACCTCAAGCCGCTGCGTTCGAGTCCGCGCTGGGCGAAGCTGGCGAGCATGATGAATCTTCCGGCCCCAGCAGGCGGGGAATCGTGAAGAGTCGTCCTCTTTAGCACCCGATGCGCGAAGAGTCGCTCCACGTGCACTCACCATTCTTCACCCGGTTGTAGAGCTCGGGATCACCGCTCCAGTACGCTCGACCCTCTGCCGCGCGCTGCTGGTACGCCGCCCGACCCGCGCTGCCATCGTCATAGGGTGGGCTGGATCCGTCAGGTCCGCCGCCGCCGAACTGAAAATCGATTCCGCCGGGAGCCGCCCTCGGACGGCTCAGGAGCGCGCGCAGTCCGCGCGCCGCCCTCTGCCACTGCTCGTTGTAGCTCGCGATGTACCCGGTGACGTCGAACGTGATGATCTCGCCCGTGGTGCCATTCACCGTCCGGCCTTCACCTCCCTGACGGGGATGAACCATCCAGGCCAGAATCGGAGGCGCGCCTCTTGGCGCCCAAACGCGCAGACTTGCACTGCCGACGGGAGCGCGCATCCCGTTTGCCAGTGCGATTCTCGAGACGACCGGGAGATCAACGAACACTGCGGGCAACGACAGCGTGCCCCAGGTCACCGGCCCGTTGAACTCAGTCGTCCGTGCGCCGTCCAATCGAACCGTAATCATGTAGCCGCCTTTCGTCGACGGCGAATAGGCGCGCAGCCGCACTTCGGGGCCGTTCACCTTCGGATTCGGAGCGTCAATCTCCTGATAGTCGAGCGAGACTGGCAGCGCGTCTGAACGCCATTGTCTGGCAACCAGCATCCCTGCCTGTGTCAGTTCAGGCACGTCCTTCGGCACCCGCGCCGAGCCAGACGAGGTTGACGTCAGGTTCAGGGAAAGGGACTGTACGCTGCCCGATTGGGTGGAAGCTGTCGAACATGCGGCGAGGACGGCCAACGCGATGGCTACGCCGAGGTTGTGGTGAGAAGGACGCATCATGGGCGGAATCCTAGCACTGCGGGGTCGATCTACAATCTTCAGCCGCGAAGATTCGAAGGGATGATTGATTGACCGCCACACCTCTCGGAATCCGGGGCAGCCTGCAGTCAGACTACCGTGACGTTTTCACGTCTGATGCTCTGGCAGCCCTGACGGTTCTCGCTCGTTTCGACGACGACCGGAAGGCCGTCATGGCCGCCCGCATCGCGCGACGAGCCGCGCGCGCCAGGGACGACGAGCGGATCGCGTTCCTCGACCCGCGCGCCACGATTGCCCGAACATCGATCACGGTGCAGCAGGCGCGTGACGGCGTGTTTGTGGGCAGCGAGATTCCCATCGGATCTTCGTCGGCAGTGGATTCAGGGTACGGGCCCTGCGGCCAAGCCTCACGCCCCGGTCGTGAAGAGCATCCGGAACATCGCGCACGCGCTCCTGTCCGGTGCGGACGGCTGGATGTTCGACGGTGAGGACGCGCTCGGCCAGGTGTCCACGATGTCGCTCGACAACCAGCGAAACCTGAAGCTGGCCATCCATCGCGACCCGATCTTCACTGCGGGCGGCGGAGCAGGTGGCGGACGAGATGAACCGGTGGGCGAGCGGCTTCTTTGGCCATCCGACGATTCCAGACTGGAAATCCCAGCTTGATTTCACGACGAAGATCTTCCGGCCGCGCGGCCTGCATCTGGACGATCGACACGTCCGTCGTGCCGATGGCGCCGGCTTTTCCGCGTCCCTTGTCGACGTCACGCTGTTCCTCGTCAACAACCATGAACGATTGAGGAGCGCGGGCTCTTCGCTCGTGCTGTACCTTCCCAAGATTCAGACCGCTGAGGAGGCGGCATTGTGGAGCGAGATCCTCGACGCGCTCGAAGAGCACCTCGGTCTGCCCCTGGGTACAACGAAGGCCTACGTGCTCGTCGAACAGTTCGAGGCAGCCTTTCAGCTGATGGAGATCCGCGCAGCGCTCGGCCGGCACTTCATCGGCTTCAACACAGGACGCTGGGACTACATCAACAGCGTGTCCGATTCGATGGCGTGGGACGGCGATTTTGTCGACCCGAACATCGACGCCATCACGATGACCTACGGTTACATGCGGAACTACGAGGATCGCGTGAGGCGCGCCTGCGCGACGCCTGACCGCGTGGGGCAGCGTGCGCTGTGGCAGGGCGGCATGGAGCCGAACATTCCGGTCGGCTCGCAGGCCGGGGTCGCGAACAGCATGAAGCGCGCGGTGGCTGGCGCTGAGCGCGAACAGCGCGAGGGCGCCAACGGGAAATGGGTCGCTCACTGGAAGATGGTCCACATCGTGCGGCCGGTGTGGGAGCGGGTCGGGAAAGACAATCAGCTCGACCGGGACTTCCCCAAACTGACATACACCATGGCCGACCGCGACGCGTTGACTGAGCTCGAACCTGCTCGCTCGCACGATCCGTGGCGCGCGCGACTTGCTGAGCGTCGCCATTCAGTACGGCAACGCATTCTTGCAGGGCCTTCAGGCGGCGGCGCTGAAGCCCGCTGACTTCTTCGGCGACGACGACGTGTTGTATCTGATGGAAGACATGGCGACCGGCGAGATCCGGCTCAGCATCCTGTGGGAGTGGCTGCACAAGCACGCGACGTTGACCGACGTCGACGCGATTGGCGTGAAGGCTGGCGATCGATTCACCGTCGATCTGTTTCGTCGGCTGCTTGCGGAAGAGTACCAGAAGCTTTTGAAGGCGGGCAACCGCGACGTGCACGACGTCTCGAAGGCGACAACCCTTCCCATCGCTCGCGAGATTGCCGAAGTGTACGTGCTCGAAGAGGCGAAGCTGCCGTGGTACATCGATCTGCTGAACATCAACCTCGAGAACGACGATCTGTCTGAAGCCAGGCGCCGGATTCGCCTGCTGGCCGATGCATTCCGGCGTGACGGGACTCGAATTACGGAGAACCTGGACTGGGCGTCTTAAACCCCAGAAACCCCTGGGTTCCTTTCTGGCGTTCAGGGCACATCAGCGAGGGTCTTCTCTTCGTTGAGCCTGGTGACGGACGACTGGCCACGTGTTCGCTCCTTGTGCCGCCGCGCGGCCCGGTAGCGCTTGCGAGCGCGACGGCTGACGCCGATTACATCGAAGGCCTCGACTACACCCTTGATCGAGATTCAGGAATCCTGACCCGCACGCCTGAATCGCGGATCCCGCAAGCCACGGCCGTGGAGCTGCATCCTTCGGTTGATCCAGACGGCTCGGGTTTCATGCACGTCCGCGGGCAGCCGAACGTTTTTTTGCTCGTGGACGAGGGCGGTGCGTTTCACAAACGCCAGGTCACGGCGAGCTATTCGTTCGACGTGGGGCAATGGACCGGGTACGTCCCGGGATATGCCGGCGTCGATCTGCCGAGCACCGCTGATCGGCTGCGCCGGAAGGATGCGCTGACGTTGTGTCTCCTTGGCGACAGCATTTCCGAGGGCTGCAACGCGTCCGGCTTCATGGGCATTCCGCCGTATCAACAGCCATTCGGACCGCTGGTCGCGGCGGGGCTTCAACAGGTCTACGGTTCAGCGATCAGGTTCCGCAACTTCGCGACCGCAGGTTGGACGTCCGACGATGGGCTCGGCGCAGTGGGCGCCGTCGCCGCCGAAAGGCCGAATCTGGTTCTTGTCGCATTCGGCATGAACGATGCCGGGTACGCGGATCCGGTCGACTACGCGGCCAACATCGCGGCGATTATCGAGCGAATCCGGACGGAGTCGCCGCATACAGAGTTCGTCCTCATTTCGTCGATGCTTCCGAATCCCGAATGGCACTATCCGCAGATGGAGCGGTTTGACGGTTACAGTCGCACGCTGGACCAGCTGTGCGGTCCCGGCGTGATCCTTGCCGACGTCACGCGTCTGTGGAATGACGTGACCGTACGAAAGAGCGTTTACGATCTGACGGGGAACGGCATCAACCATCCTAACGACTTTGGTCATCGCCTGTATGCCCAGGTGATTCTGTCGCGGCTCGTGGAGTGACAGGAGAAACAGTCGCTAGGTGCGCCACCCTCGTTGCAGCAGCGCGTACACCAGCGCGCTGTCGAACTGGGCGCGTCGCGTCGCCAGGTGCAGTTCGTCATGGGTTGGCAGGCGACCGATCGTGCGACGCCGGAGCGCGTCCATTTCAGGAAGACCGTCGCTTACCAGCCGCGTCTGCGTCTTCTGCAGTGCGTGAAGTCTGAAGCCGGCGAGGAACCACGGCAACCGGGCAAAGCGCGCGCCGGCGGCGCGAAACCGCAGACAGCAGGTCCCAGTCCAATGCGAACTTGAACGACGCATCGATGCCGCCTACGCGATCCCAGATGCGTCTCCGCCAGAACAGCGTTTCCTGAGGCACAAAATCAAACAGGCGCAGGTCATCACACGCCGGCCGCGGCGTGACCCACCGGCCCACTTCGCTTCCCTGTTCGTCGATGAGAACGCGGTGGCCGTACACCACGTCGATTTCGGGATGCTGCGCAAAGTACTCCGCCACGAAACGGGCGGCGCCCGGCATGAGAATGTCGTCCGAATTCAGATACATCATCAGGTCGTCCGGCCGTCCATTTCCGTGCGAGAAGCCGCGGACGATGGCGTCGCCCTGGCCGGCGTCGGCGGTGCTTTCCCAATGCGCGAGCCGGCCCGCATAGCGGCGAATGATCGGTACGCTGTTGTCGGTCGAGCCGCCGTCCTGCACGACGTAATCGACGGCGACATCGCGCTGATCGAGGACGCTAGTGATTGTCTGCTCCAGGAACGTGCCTTGCTGGAAAGAGGGCGTCACGATGGTGATGCGCGGCAGGCGGTCGCCCGGTAGATGACGAGCCGGAAAGCGCTCCTGGACGAGAGGTCTGGGCGCGTGCTGATGAGCGAGAAGCATGTTGAACCAGCCACGGACGCGCGAGTACGCGACAGCGAAGTCGCGCTCGGACTCGGTTAGACTGGCCCAGATGCGGGGGCGACCGCGCCACGCGTTCCACCAGAATCTGCCCCATTTCAGACGGTCGCGCCCGAGCCAGAGACCCGGTGCGTGCATCGTGAGCGGTTCGACCACGTGCCAGGAGCCATCCGCTAGTTGCACCTGAAGTTCGCAGTTCGCCGCCGCCGAAGCGACTGTCAGCGGAATTTCGTAACCGGAATCGCCGCTATTGGCTTCTGCGTTGAACGCCTCGGAGACGTCTGGTCTGGGATCACCGTACATCCCAGGAAACATCCGGTCGCCGACCTTCATTCTGACGCCGGTGATGTACGCGCCTTCCCGGTGATAGCACCAGCCGCGCACAACAAAATATGTAGATGTGGATCTTCGGGCGGCTGGAACATCGATCCCACCGCGAAAGGCTGGGTTAGTCGATGCATCGAACCGGTGACGTGAGGGGTTCGTCCCCAGTTGGTGCACGACGGAACGGAAGGGGGTCGTCCAGCGACTCAGTTCCATGTCCCCCAGGCGCGCTCCGTTCACTTCGAGCTGCGTCTGCAAGTTGCCGATGACGTCCAGTTTCGCCGCGCGGTCCGCCTCGCTCGCTTCCAGCGCCTGATGAATCGCATCAAGCTGGTGCTGTGTCGCCTGAAGCGCCTCCAGATGCGCGGCTCGATCCGCATTGGCCGCAGAGATCTGAGTTTTCAGCGTCTCGAGAAGGTTCGTGGTGCCGCGAAAATCGTCCGAGAGGAGCGCCAGCGCGAGCGGGGTGGCAATTCTCACCGTTGCCTCGTGGAGGGCGCTTTCGTAAGGATCGAGAACCATCCTTCGGAGCAGCGTCGTCTCCTCGACGCCGTACTGTCCGAGATGCGAGCTGCGCGCTCGTCCGGGGCTTCCTGGCTGGAAACCGTGAGCGTGGAAGAAGAGCAGAGGCTCACCGCCGACTCTGAGCTTTCCGTTTTCCAGCGACAGCTCGAAGCGGTTGAGGTTCCAGGCCGCCACGTTGGCGCCCCGATGTTGAATGATCCGGACGCGAGGAAACCTGTCCGGCCATTCGTCGAGGTACTTCTGCTCCGCAAATCGACCCGGCTCGATTCGGTCGTAACACCACTCGAGGCATTGCGCGCGCCACACTCTCGAGGCACGCGAGCGCGACGGGATCCCGGATGAACGTCAGCCAGCCGACGTTGAATCGGCCGTATGTCGTTGAGATCCATCAGCTCATCGGGAAAGCGATGTTCAATCAACCCGATGGTGCCGTCCTCGATCTCGTCCAGAACTGGCTGTGGATCCGCAAAGAAGAACAGGTCGGCATCGACGTACGTGATCCGCGGGACCTCAGGCTGCGTTTTGAAGATGTGGAGCGGCAGGTTGGGCGTCAGCGTGAAGTAGTACTCCACCAGACTGCGGTTGCTTCGAGCGCGACCCAGCTCCGGATCGGCATCCTCGAGCTCCTTCAAGGAGTGCAGGTGCACGTCGGGGAGCCCCAGGGCGGCGAGAATCTCGCGACAGGCGTCGTTCAGACAGAACACGTGCAGAATGGCCGGTGAGCAGTGACTCTTCAACGACTCCCACATCGCCAGCCCTTTTGCGGCGTAGCGATGGTCGAAGTACGTGCAGAAGTGCTCGCTCATCCCGCGCTACGATATACCCGAATGATTCTGATGTATCACAAGGTTGATATCGTCACGCCGACGATGTGGTGGGTCACACCCAGTGATCTGCGCAGCCAGATTGGAGATCTGAAGGAAAGGACATTCGTGTATCTGGAGGACTACGTCTCTCCTGACAGGCAGGCAGTCATCACGTTCGATGATGCCTATGAGAACGTCTATCGTCATGCTCTCCCGATTCTGTCTGAGCACAATGTGCCGTTCGAGGTATTCGTCATCGGGGATCGGATCGGAGGCTCGAACGATTGGGATCGGTACGAGCCACTCACCAGACACATGGATCTGTCTCAACTGGACGGAATCGTGCAGCGTGGTGGGCGCCTGCAGTGGCACACGCGAACTCACCCGGAGTTGCCCGATCTCTCGGACGAGGAGATTGAGGCGGAGATGACGGTCCCGGCGGATCTCAAGCGTCGGTTCCCGCCGCCGAATTTCGGCTGGTTTTCCTATCCGGGGGGTTCGCTCGACCGGCGCTCGCTTGATGTTGCCCGACGAAACTTTTCGGGCGCGGTCTCCGTGTTCCAGGGACTGCCGGACGATAGGTGGCAGTTGAATCGGCTTCAGATCGAACGTGGCTTCCAGACCGGCACGAGAATCGACGACCTGCCGCTGTGGTGCGGCAAGCAAGATGACGCCGGGGTCAATGAAAGCCCGGAGTGGCGAGATTGGACGAGACAGGAAACCACACCGGACCAGCAACGCATAGAGGACTTCCTGGCAGAGGAAGAAATACGAGGAAGTGCCATACTCCACGTTGGCGTCGGAAACTCGAGCCTGGCCAGCCGGTTCCACAGATCTGCGGCGGCTATTGACGGCATTACCATCGAGGAGAACGAGGTCCGTCATGCCGGGGCCCTGAGATTCTCGAACTACCGCGTGTTTCGCGCGAACAAGTACGATTCATCTCTCGCTCACACACTGAACCGCACGTACGACCTCATCGTCGATAACAATCCGACAACCTTTTGTTGCTGTAGGCGCCACCTGACGACGATGCTTGCGAATTACGCTGGGATGCTGAAGCCGAAGGGGAGGGTCGTCACTGACAAAGTGGGATTGAGCTGGGCGAGCTCACCGAACGATGTCCGATGGGGAGTCTCGGTGCCGGAGTGGTTCGCGCTGGCGGCGCCTTTTGCTCTTACGGGAATCCAGTACACCGATTTCGTGGTCGGCTTGAGAAAAGACTCGGGGTCCTAGCTTGAAATGGCGGGTTCCACGTGACGGTCATCGCCGGTGTGCCGGACGAATCCATCGCCGTTATTGTTCGTGAGGATCGTCGCCCAGTAACCCAGATTCCGGTACACCTCGGAGATCGCTCTTTCGGCTTCCCACGGCCTGGCCGGCTCGAACCGAGCGCAGGCACTGTAGGACTGGATGCGGTTATAGTCCGCGAGCCGTCGTAAGCCCGGGTTGAAGGCAAACCCGTGCCACAAGCCGTAGTACCTCGCATCCCAATCGTGCTTGAGCACACGATATCGGGCCGCGCCCGCCACGTGTTCTTCCTCGAAGAGAGGATGGTCATAGATATCGGTCAAGGCTCTGAGGTAGACCTGGAGCCAGGTGGCGTCCGCTTGCAGAACAAGAGTCGAGAGCTCGATGAACCCGGGCGCGTAGAATTCCCAGTCGTCTTCGCAGTGAAAGATATAGGGGGTGGACACGTGGCGATAGGCCTGATCCACAGCGCGGATCTGACCAACTCGATCCCCCGTAGCAAGCCAGAGAAAAAGGTCACTCGCGAACGTACGCTTCAGGGCGTCGTTTTGCTCGGCCGGTCCGTCCTCGATGACAATGAACCTCTCGATAGGCGCCGTGTTGAACCGCAGAAAGCTGTGGATGGTTCGTGCCAGCAGATCCTGACGTCCACAGCTGGTCAGGACGACGGTGGTGTCATGCATGCGCTCGTTCGACTCGGTGATCTTATCAACTGGAGCGGGGCTTGAAGCTGTTCGTCGCCGTCGCCGCTCACGCGACGCTGCTGCCGCACTTTGTCCGACACTACCAGTCGGCAGGCGTCACGCAATTCTTTGTGGCGGTGGAACCGGCTCTAGAGGAGCACGTTGCGCGGCTGACCGCCGGGCGGCCGGTCGAGATTGTGCGCGGACTGGATGCTTCAGAGTCAATTGAAGGAGGCACGGCCGCGGTTTCGAACATGCGAGCTGAGGTCGCTGATCCAGACGAGTGGGTGGTACTGGCCGATCTCGACGAATTTCAAATGCATCCCCGGGGTGTCGTGGCCACCGCAGCCGCCGCCGATGCCGAAGGCGCCAACGTAGTGCGTGGCCGTCTGGTCGACAGAGTGGCGACCGACGGCGAGCTGAAGTCGATTGGCCCGAACGACGACTTGTGGAGGCTCTTTCCAGAAGAGTCTCATATCACCGCGCTCCTTCAGCAGGGCGTCGCGCACAAGTGCGCCCTCGTGAAGAATCACTTGAAATCAGCACTCAATGGAGACGGACTCTCCCTGGCCCATCACCACATGACCGGCGAGCGCGTCGCCTCGACCCGCATCGACATTCACCACTTCAAGTGGAACGCCGAGGCGGTGGACCGAATGACGATGGCGATGGCGCGAACGCAGGCGGCGGGCCAGCCGTTCTGGGTCGAGTACGAGCGCGTTCTTGAACACATTCGCGAGCATGGTCGCTTGCGCTGGGAAGATTTCACGAACAGTCCGGCCGATACCGCGTAAGAATTCAGCCGCGTGTGTGGCGAAAGATGAACCCCTTCGGGTACGCAGGTTCATCCGCTGGACCGACATCATCAAAGCCGTCGAACGCCGCGAGCAGCTCATAGCCTTGTGACCTGATCGTTTCCAGAAATCGGGACTCACTCAGGAACCAGGTCGGGTAGCTGCCCGGATAGATGTCGATCGGTCCGTGCTGCACGGTTAATCGGTCAACGCCTCGGGTGAGGAAGAACGTGCGATCCACGATCAGGTAGGGGATCGCATAAGGCAGGAGTTGAGAAAGAAGGTCGTAGGGCGAGGGAAGCCACGGCAGCACACCTGACAGCAGCAGGACGTTGGGCTGGTGCTGACCGAACACCTCGGCAGGTGTCGCAAAGAATCGTAGCTCGTCCGACTGGAAATCTCTCCGGCCGCATTCGATATGCGACGGCTGGTCGACAATCAGCCACCGAAGCAACCGAACCGGCTCCAGAAAATGACGGCACTGAAAATACGATGTTCCGAAGCCGCCGCCGAAGTCGAAAACAGTCAGGACGCCGTCGTTTTCGAGCGCCGCGCGCAGCAGGCCGGCCAGAAGTGGGAAAGAATGCCGGATCTCGTCGAACAGCACCGAATCCCGCTCGTAGACAGCCTCTCCGTTCTTGACCTTGAGGGCTGCCTGGCGCGTTCGTTCGACGAATTCTGGCAGATAGAATCCCGTACTGGCGGCCAGCGCGGCTGCCCAATCGGAATAATCTCCAGAGCACACGATGGCCGGCGCACGACCGGTTGACCTGGAGATCTCAGGATCAGAACCCATTGCGCGGACAGTATAGTGGAGAGCTGCCAGCCTGAAGGGGACCGGACAAGAGAGTGAGGCGCGTATGAACGACACAGTGTTCCGACGCGTAGAACTGAGCGCGACGTTCGTGATCGTCTTGCTGGCTATCGCGCCGGCTCTGGCTCAGGCGCCCTCCGGCGCGAAGGCCACGTCGACATCGGCAGTCGCACCAACACCATGGGGCGATCCGGATCTTCAGGGAACGTGGGACTTCACGACGATTACTGCACTCGAACGTCCAGCGGATCTCGCAGGCCGCGAGTTCCTCACGGAACGTGAGGCGGCCGCGATCGAGAAGCGGATCAATCAGCAGCGATTCGACACTGAAACCACCTCGCCGGGATCATTGAGTCCCACCGGCCGCGGCGAATCCGATCCCGGCATCTACAACCTGGGCTGGTGGTGGGAACCGAACGGACGACGAGTCGTTCGGACGCGTCGAACATCTCTCGTCGTCGATCCGCCGGACGGGCGCATTCCGACGCTGACGCCACAGGCGCAGCATGTGTTCCAGGCCCGGGAGGCGCGCGACCAGCCTCAAGGGCCAGAGGCGCTTCCGCTGGCAGAACGCTGCATTCTTGGATTCAACTCGGGTCCGCCGATGGTTCCAGGACCGTACAACAATCTGGTTCAACTGGTTCAAGGCCCCGGCTACGTGTCGATCATCAATGAGATGGTGCACGACGTGCGCATCGTCCCCCTGAACGACCGCCCGCATTTGGGTGGTGCGATCCGATCCTGGAAGGGCAACTCGCGCGGCCACTGGGAAGGCAGCACGCTGGTGGTCGAAACGCGAGGATTTACCGACAACGGCACCGCAACGTTTGGACTGCCCGGACTGATCGACCGCAACCTGACCCTGGTCGAGCGTTTCACTCGACTCGACGACAACGCGTTGATTTACCGCTTCACCATCGACGATCCGACGGTCTGGACAAGGTCGTGGAGCGCCGAGGTTCCAATGACGAGGATCAATGGCGTCGTGATGGAGTATGCCTGTCACGAGGGCAACTACGGCCTCGCCAATATCCTGTCAGGCGCTCGCGCCGAAGAACGCTGATCGAGGTTCGGCAGGAACGCGGCGAGCAAACCGATGGCCGGCAGGAACGCACAGAGCGCGTAGACGCCTTCGATGCCGATCCGATCGGCCAGCCGGCCAAGTACCGCGGCGCCGATGCCGCCCATCCCGAACGCGAAACCAAAAAACACGCCCGAAATGAGACCGACGCGGTTCGGCACAAGCTCTTGCGCGTAGACGACAATCGCTGAGAATGCGGACGACAGGATCAGTCCAATCACCACCGCGAGCACGCCTGTCCAGAACAGATTGGCGTGCGGGAGCAGCAGCGTGAACGGAAGGACGCCGAGGATCGATCCCCAGATGACCGGCTTACGGCCCTTGCGATCGCCGATCGGGCCGCCGGCGATCGTGCCGATCGCGACCGCCGCGAGAAACACGAAGAGATGCAGTTGTGCGTTTTGTACGGACACGTGGAACTTGGCGATCAGATAGAAGGTGAAGTAGCTGCTCAGGCTGGCCAGGTAGAAGTACTTGGAAAAAATCAGCGCAGCCAGAATGGCGATCGCCCTGGCCGCGTGCCGTGGAGCCACAGCAGGCGAGTTCGCCTCTCGCCGATCACCAGCCCCTCTTGCCGCCAGGATGCGGCGGTTGTGCGCATGTTGCCAGCGTCCAATCCGAAACGTGAGAAGAATGCCGGCCACCGCAAGGACGGCGCACCACGCAATGCTGTGCTGGCCGAACGGCGCCACCAGGAATGCCGCCAGAAGCGGGCCGAGAGCCGAACCCACGTTGCCGCCAACCTGAAACAGCGATTGGGCGAGTCCGTGCCGACCGCCCGACGCCATCCGTGCGACTCGCGACGACTCGGGATGGAAGATCGAAGATCCCACGCCGACGAGCGCGGCCGAGGCGAGCAGAAGCGGGTAGGTCCAGGCCACCGACAGCAGCAAGAGGCCGACGAGTGTGAAGCTCATGCCGACGACCAGGGCGAGCGGCGCGGGGCGCCGATCGGTGATCAATCCGACGACCGGCTGCAGCACCGAGGCCGTCAACATCAGGGCCAGCGTCATCAATCCGACCTGCGCGAAGCTCAAACCGAACGACATCTTCAAATTGGGGTAGATCGCCGGGAGAAGCGATTGAAGCGTGTCGTTCAGGAGATGAGACAGGCTGATGGCAGCGAGCGCCGCGTACGCCGTGCCCGGCGCTGCGGCATCGCCGGCCATCCTGGCGCGGGCTGGCTGCGAGAGTGACGGCTGCACGGGAGAGGAGGCGGGCATTCCGGTTCTACTGTGCCGCCCGCGTGCCGTTCGGTGCCCTCGCATGAGTGCGGGATTTGAAGCGCCAACCATTCGGCGTCTTCACGTAGACGTCCTCGTAGTTCCCGAGTCGTTCGATGCTGCCCGGACCACGGCCGCCAAGTTCCACGAGGTACGCATTGCCGGTCGCGCCGTCGGCGCTGGGCGTGATCACCAGGCTTGGGATGAGATGACTGACACTGCCGTTGAATCTTGTGCTCGTGCAGCCAGGTCCGCCGAAATTTGCGCCTGAAGCAATCTCTCTCAGCTTCTCTCGCCCCTGCCAGCGCGTGCCGCCCTGCTTGATCGCGTTCTCGCTCCACATGTCCACAAAGACACCGTCGGGGGTATACAGGTCTGCGTACGCGTACCCATTGTCCGCGCACGAGTCGATGGCCTGTGAGTACTGCGCGCTAAGGCGCTCGATTTCCGCGTAGTCGACTCCCGAGAGCGCCGTCGGCGCCTTCTGTTGCGCGTGAGTGACCATCCCGATCAAGCCGACACCAACACCCACGCCGAGAGCGAACGAAACAAGCGATTTTCGGGTCAACAGGGACATCGTCAGGTCCTTTCGAGCTCGTGGTTGCACTATGATCGCCCACCATCATGACGAAAACAGCCCGCGTAGTCACCTTGATCGTCGGATTCAGCGCGTTGTCTGGCGCCACTGTGATGACGACATTGGCTCAATCGCCCGCGGAAGTCGTCGGTTCTACAGGCAATGTCAGCCCGATCGTACTCAGTCTGGACAGATCTCTTCAGTTCTATGAAGGCGTCCTGGGTCTGAAGTCTGACCCACCAAGCACCGCCTCGCCGACTGATGTCCCGCGTCCTCCCATCCTCCAATTGGAAGGAACGCCTGAAGGTCGGATGAAGTGGTCGCACCTCAAGTTTCCCGGAACACAGTGGTGGACGGAACCGTTGGAATTTGGCGACGTCGACCAGAAACCCCAACAGCCCCGCCTTCAGGATCCCGGCGCCGTGACTGTCGTCCTCCACGTGCGTGACATCGATGGCCTGCTGGCTCGGATGAAGACGGCCGGCACACCAATCGTCACGCCGGGCGGTTCGCCGGTACCCGTGAATCCCGGCCGCGACAAGAGCCGCGCGATCATCGTCAAGGATCCGGACGGGCATTTTGTCGAGCTTCTCCAGCCTGATCCCATTTCAGCATCGGCGCCCTCATCAGACGTCATCGATGGCCACGTACGCCTCACGATCGGCGACACGGATGAGACCATGCACCTGTATCGGGATCTTTTGGGATTTCAGCCGACAATCGGATCGTTTGCGCCGAATGACGCGCTGTCGGCGCTGACCGGTCTTCGAGACGCGCGATTCAGAGTGACGAGCTCGGCTATTCCAGGCGAGCCGCGCCTGACCCTGGAATTCATGGAAGTCAAGGGGGTGGACCGCACACCCTTGAACACCCGTATCTACGATCCAGGCGCGACCCGTCTGATGCTCAGCGTCCGCAGCATCGATTCGGCGGTCGGCAAGTTCAAAGCCGCAGGCGGGACTGTCGTGTCGACAGGCGGGAGGGCCGTGACACTCGGCCCCGGCGGCCCCTACATCGTTGTTCGCGATCTGAACAATTTCTTCATCATCCTGAGAGAGCAGGCGAACTAGCCAATCCTCATGAGGCGTGTCGCCAGAACGTGAGGGCAGAGGGCGCGATTCATTGCTACGATAAGGGAATGGCCCTCGGTGAGCGCGCACTGTTCACGGACAAACCGGAAACCCGACCCGGACAGTATCAATGTCCGAGGTGTCGACGAACCAACGAATACAGCATTCGGTGGGTGCGGCGCTCGAAGAAAGACAGGCTGCCGCCCGGGGCCGACGAGGAAGACCGTGCCAAGTTCGCCAAGCTTCGCGACTACCTGCTCCGCCTCGACGACGAGGTGACGTGCAAGACATGCGGCAAGAAGTTCGAGATCCCGTCGCAACACTCCCTGATGTTCGTCGACCAGCTCGCAGGCCTGCCCAACGAGGAAGAGCTTGAACGAGAGATTGACGTTGCGTCGAAAGAGCCGGGTTCCTCCCCGGAAAGCAAGCCGACGCTCCCCGCGCGGTTTACACGAAAGTCGAGCGGCTGGAAGTAACTGACGGAGCACGGCCAATGAGTACGTTCGCCACCCAGGACGGCACGCAGATCTACTACAAGGACTGGGGAACCGGGCAGCCCGTCGTCTTCAGCCACGGCTGGCCGCTGAGCTCGGACGCCTGGAGCGACCAAATGCTGTTTCTTGGCGCCCACGGGTTCCGCTGCATCGCGCACGACCGCCGCGGACACGGTCGATCGAGCCAGCCCTGGAACGGCAACGACATGGACACCTACGCGGACGACCTCGCTGGCCTGGTCCAGATGCTGGACCTCAGGAACGCGATCCACGTCGGCCACTCCACCGGAGGCGGCGAAGTTGCGCGCTACATCGGACGCCACGGCACGAAACGCGTGGCCAAAGCCGTGCTGATCAGCGCGATCCCGCCACTCATGCTGAAGACCCCGGCCAATCCAGGCGGCTTGCCGATCGATGTGTTCGACGGCCTGCGCGCCGGCCTGCAGGCCGACCGCTCACAGTTCTACAGGGATGTGAGCGGCCCGTTCTTCGGCGCCAACCGGCCAGGCTCGAAAGTGTCGCAGGGGCTGCGCGATGACTTCTGGCTTCAGAGCATGCAAGCCGGTCTCAAGGGCGCGTACGATTGCATCCGCGTCTTTTCCGAGACGGACCTCACAGAGGATCTGAAGAAGTTCGACGTGCCGACTCTCATCCTTCACGGAGACGACGATCAGATTGTGCCGATCGCCGACTCGGCGCTGCTGTCAGCCAAGATCGTCAAAGGCGCGACGCTCAAGATCTACAAAGGGGCGCCGCACGGCTTGCCGTCGACGCACAAAGACGAGCTCAATGCCGATCTCCTGGCGTTCTTTCGGGACGGCAAGCTGTAACCGGGTAGAACCCCGGAACCTTGGAACCCTGGAACCTTGGAACTCTGGAACCTGGAACTTCCTACTTCGGCGCACCCGGTGTGGGAAGTTGCAGGCTCGGCAGCGTCCCGTTGGACTCGACCAGGCGGCGCGCCAGGTAGTTCACCACGACCGCATCGTTCCGCACTGCGGTGAGATAGGCCGTGCGGAGCAGCTGATCTTTGCGCGAACGGAGCGTCTCGGTGATGCGCTCGCGCACTCCCGGCGTCGAGAGGTCACGTTGTCCGGGCGCCTCGCGTTCCATGACCAGCACGATGGTGTAAACCCCGCCGCCGCTCGCCACGTTGACGGACCCTGGTGCCTTGTTCAGCACTGCGTCGCGCAAGGCCGGCGGGGCCTGCTTGAGCCTGGACACCGGCACAAGACCCAGATCTCCGCCACGTGGTGCCGACTCAGGATCCTCTGAATAGCCCATGGCCAGATCTCGAAACGACGCGCCACCTTTCAGCTGCTGCATCAGCATCTGGACCTTGGCAATCGCCTCCTGAGGTGTCGTGGCGTCGTCTCCGGTCGCGTTGCTCACTTGCGGGTTGCGGACAGGCGTCACAACGATTTGGGCGAGGTGATACGACTCTTCCGCCACGTTGAACTGCGCGCGATTCGCGTTGAACGCGGTGGTCACGTCCTGATCCGTGACCGCGGCCTTCGAGCCCACCGCCTGCGTGATGACCTTCTGTGCGAGCAGTTGTCGCCTCAGTCCTTCGCGCATGTCGTCTGGCGTCAGGCTGCGTCGCTTCAGCTCCTGCTGGAAGGCCTCCTCGGCCATGTTCTTCTTGGCGTCGGTGTAGGCAGTGTCCAGCTCACTTTGAGCGACCTCGAGCTTCAGCGTGCGTGCTTTCGCCAGGAGAATGTCCTGGACGATGAGGTCATTGAGAATGCTCAACTTGGCCGTCAGCGTCTCTTCCTCAGAAAGCGTCTGCGACGCGTCCCGCGTTCGCCGGTATGCCTGGTCGACTTCCGTGCGCGTAATCGGACGGCCATCGACGACCGCCCATGTGTCGGGGGATGGTGCTGCCGCGGTAGTGGCGGGCGCTTGACGGCACGCCGTCAAGAGTGCAACCAGCGCGGCCAGCACCGCGAAAAGCCGGCCATATCGGCCGTAGGAGGAAAGTCGTGAATCAGGCATATCCAGTCAGCGTACTGCTGGAACACGCGACGAACAAGAGCTACCCGCGGAAGCGCTATCGCTTCCGGCGAGCGGCTTTCTTCGACTTCTGGCTGCGCGACGCGCCCTTAGCCGGCGGCACGATGACCTTGTGCATCGCCATGACGGCCGGTTGGCCCGGATCAACTCCGACCTGTTGAAGGATCGGCATGAGGGTTTTTCCGAACTTGTCGAACGCGACCTGCGATGTCCAGATGTCGAACACCATCAGTTTGTCGCTTGGGCCAAACGCCGCGTGATAGGACCGCCCCGGTGGGTTGCCGGCCCCGGCTTTCTTCAGCAAACTGATGCACTCGTCGTATTTCCCCGCTGACATTGCGGCCGGTGAGAAGTAGACGCCAATCGCCATACGTATCTGCTCCCTTTTGCGCGAGTTGAACACCGCCTTACTGGCGGGTTGCGCACCCAGACAGTGACTTCCTCAACCGGTCTGCCGCAAGGCCGGAATTGCTGCCTTATCTGCAATTTACAAACGAAACG
This sequence comes from uncultured Acidobacteriota bacterium, assembly GCA_963725105.1. GTDB lineage: Bacteria > Acidobacteriota > Vicinamibacteria > Vicinamibacterales > CAVVIG01 > CAVRXZ01. The sequence goes on along the minus strand of CAVRXZ010000002.1, from coordinate 66,630 downwards.
CCCCGCCGTCCCGCCGCGTCCGCTGACGTGCCTGCAAGAAATCCTTGCGCGATCGTTCTAGTGGCATGAGCCCCTGGCGGGTTTCTGACCCGCGCCTCTACCAGATCGCGACGCTGTCCGCTCTGCTCGTTTACGGGATGTTGTGGATGGGCTTTGATATCACGCCCTTCCGGGTGTGCCTTGTGCTCGTTTCAGCACTCGTCACGCAAGCGTTCTGCGACACCCTGGCCACGGCATCCTTCGTTCATTCGACATGGCCGACCGTGAATGTTCGGAGCGCCCTCATCTCCGGGCTCTCGCTGTGCCTTCTCTGTCGAACGAACAGACCCGAGCTGGCCGCTCTTGTCGCCGTGCTGGCGATTGCCGGCAAGTTTCTCGTCCGATTTCGAGGCAAACACATCTTCAACCCGACCAACGGCGCGCTTGTCGCCATGCTGCTGATGACCGATCAGGTCTGGGTCTCGCCCGGGCAATGGGGCGCAGCCGCGTTCTTCACATTCCTCATCGCGTGTCTTGGCGGCCTCGTCGTCTACCGCGCATCGCGCAGCGATGTGACGTACGCGTTCATCGCGTTCTACGCCGCGCTACTTTTCGGCCGTTCGTTCTACATCGGTGAGCCGGTTGCCATTCCGCTGCATCGCCTGCAGAGCGGGGCGCTACTGCTGTTTGCCTTCTTCATGATCTCGGATCCCAAGACCACTCCCGATTCCAGGATCGGCCGCGTCCTGTTCGCGGCGCTTGTCGCATTCGGGGCGTGGTAAGTCCAGTTTCGAATGTTCAGGACCAACGGGCTGCTCTGGTCACTCGCGGCGTGTTCACTCGCTGTTCCACTGATCGACAGACTGCTTCCAGGCTCCAGGTACTCCTGGTCGCCCGCGGCGCGCCTTCAGGGCGGCGCCGTTGTGGGGGGCGTGGCACGAATACTTAAGGAGCGGAATATGAGACGGCTGACTTCCGGTCTGATCTTCGCGTCGATCCTGTCGTGGTCAACGACGACGGTCCTTGGCTTCTGCGGCTTCTACGTCTGCAAGGCTGACACCAATCTTTTCAATAAAGCGTCGCAGGTGATTCTGGTTCGCGACGGCGACCGAACCGTGATGACGATGGTAAACGACTTCAAGGGCAACCTGAAAGAGTTTGCGATCGTCATTCCTGTGCCGACCTTTCTGCAGCGCGGGCAGATTCACGTGGGCGACAAGGCGCTTGTGGACCATCTGGACGCGTACTCTGCGCCGCGCCTCGTCGAGTATTTCGATAGCGACCCCTGCCGGCCGACATTTCCGGCTGACGCCATTCGGATGTCCGCAGCAGCCGGCCGCCTCGAAAAGGACGCGCTCAAGTCGGCGCGCAGCCGGGGCGTCACGATCGAAGCTCAGTATTCGGTTGGGGAATACGACATCCTGATCCTGTCGGCGCAACAGAGTGCGGGCCTTGAAGCCTGGCTCCGCGAGAACGGCTACAGGATTCCGGCCGGTGCGTCAGCCGTGCTGTCGAGCTATTTGAAGCAGAACATGCGGTTCTTCGTGGCGAAAGTGAATCTCGCCGCGCAGGCTCAACTGGGGTTCTCGTATTTGCGTCCGCTGCAGGTGGCGTACGAATCGCCAAAGTTCATGCTGCCCATTCGCCTCGGGATGGTCAATGCGGATGGTCCGCAGGATTTGTTCGTGTACGCGCTGACGCGCAACGGTCGTGTGGAGTCGACGAACTACCGGACCGTGAAGCTGCCGTCTGATATGGACCTGCCGGAGTATCTGAAGGACGGCGTCGAGTTTTCGAACTTTTACAAGGCGATGTTCACCCGTCAGGTCGAAAAGGAACTGAGTCGGGCGGTGTTCGTCGAGTACACGTGGGACATGCGCTGGTGCGACCCGTGCGCTGCCGACCCGTTGTCGAACGACGAACTCCAGCGTCTGGGCGTGTATTGGGCCGGAAACGCTGCGAATGGTCCTCAGGACGTGTTCCTGACGCGGCTGCATGTTCGTTACGACAAGGCGCACTTTCCAGAAGACCTCGTCTTCCAGGAAACGGGCGATCGAACCAATTTCCAGGGCCGATACGTCCTCCGTCATGCCTGGACCAACCCGACTTCGTGCGCCGCCGGGGACTCCTATCGTCAGAATCTGCGCGAGCGGCGCGAGCAGGAAGTGCAGCGCCTCGTCTCGCTCACGGGCTGGGACACGTCTGTCATCCGCAAAAAGGCCGGGCTCGACGACCTGACCGGAACGCAGGCGACCCCCGCGACCTGGTGGGAGCGCTTGTGGCGGAAGTAGATGGCTCGCGGCGCCGATAATGGTTGATAGAGGAGCCTTGACCCCCGTGAAGGCGGCCCATGCGGTGGACCTCGAGCTGGCGCGGCAGTGCGCGGCTGGAGACGAGAAAGCCTGGGAGCGCTTTGTTCTCGAATATCGGCCGCTGCTCTATCGCGCGGCCGATACGCTCGATCCAAGCGGCGGTGCTCGCGAGCTGGCCGACGCGCTGTATGCGGAGCTGTACGGCATCCAGAGCGGCGACGATCGACAGTCGCTGTTCCGCTACTTCCAGGGACGCAGCAGCCTGGGCACATGGCTCAGGGCCGTGCTGGCTCAGCGGTTCGTGGATCGGCTTCGAGTCGAACGACGGCTTGCGCCGTTGCCGCAGGTCGATGGCGAGACAGGCGAGGACCGCACGCTTGGGCGACTGTTGACGGTCGATGCCCAGCCCCCGGATCTGACCCGTTCTCGTCACCTCGAACTGCTTCGTCTGGCGCTCGATCGATCCATCGGTCGGCTGTCGTCCCGGGACAAGCTGCGGCTCGGCTGTTACTACGCCCAGGAGCTCACGCTCGCCGAAACGGGGCGAGTGATGAAGGAGCACGAGGCAACTGTTTCGCGCCAGCTCGCACGAACCAAGCGAGCGATTCGTGACGATGTGGAGCGGGAACTTCGCGACGAGGCGGGATTGAGCGACGGTCAGATTGAAGAGTGCTTCGGGGCCGCGGGCGATGATCCGGGGACCCTCGATCTGCGCGAGATCTTTGACGGCGCCAGCCGACAGGAGCCGGCGTCGAGGCTGTAGAGCATGATGGAGCTGCTGTGAGAAAGATGCCGCACGATCGCGACGGGTCAGTCGACCGCTTGCTGCGGGGAGCGCTCGGGCCGCGTTCGACCCCCCGGGTGGCTGGTCCCTGCCTTGATGCCGACACGGCAGCGGCGTGGGCTGACGACACGTTGGCTGGTGCCGATCGGTCGGCCGCCGAGGCGCACGCGGCGAACTGCGCGCGTTGTCAGGCCCTGCTGGCCGCGATTGCGAAGACGACTCCCATCGCACCGACGGCGCCGAGGTGGCGATTCTGGTCGGCGGGGTGGCTCGTGCCGTTGACCGGGGTGCTCGCCAGCGCTCTGGTCTGGAGCGTGATGCACTCTGGCAGAGTGGCGCAAACCGCCCGGCCTCATGCGACGCCAGTCGACAGTCTGGCATCCGTCAGCGCGCCGAGCGCCACAGAGCTAAAGGACCTCAAGAAGAAGGAAGATCGGGTTGCACAGAACCGCGTGGTGTCCTCCGGCGTGAAAGGGCGCGCCGCGAAAGTGGCGGAGCCCTCACGCCCTCAAGATGTGGGGGACAGATCCAAAGATCGCGCGTCGCTCGAATCAGAAGCAGCGGCGTTGCGATCCGCAGATTCCAGCGCTGCCCGATCGGATCGGGATGCGGTATCTCCATCACCGCCCGCCGAGACAGTTGGTGTCACCGCAGGCGTTACAGGCGGCTGGAAACGGCCAAGGTCGCGAACGCTGCGAAGCTGGCCGCGCCGGCTGCGACCCCGGCTCGTGCTGCGGACAGTGCCGAAAGACAAGAATCCGCCTCGGTCGCGTTGGCCAAGTCGCCGCTCAGATGGCGAATCGGACCCGGAGGGAGTGTTCAGCGTTCAGCGGATGGCGGCGCCACGTGGCAGACCGAGCAACCTGGCGTGCCCGGCGCACGTGTCCCGTTCGCAGCCCTGTCATCTCCATCGCCGACCGTGTGCTGGGTCGTCGGCGCGCGTGGCACGGTCTTTCTGACGGTCGACGGCCGCACGTGGCAGCGCGTCGCGTTTCCAGAGCCCGTAGATCTGGCTGCTGTTCGCGCGATTGACGAGACGACCTCGACCGTGACCGCATCGGACGGTCGCAGCTTCACGACCTCGGATCGCGGGGCTACCTGGTTGCAGGTTCAGGCGCGCTGACCCTGCGGGCGCGCAACCGCGGCGACTGATCTACGCGCAAGCGGTGGCTTCGGCCACGGTGTTGGTCAGTTCGACACATCGCGCGACTCTTGCCGTTGCGGACCGTCCACAGGTGCACGAGGGGTGAATCGATCCGCCTGCCGGTCTGCTTGACCTTCCCTTGGTATCGGCCGGCGACGACGATGTTGTCGCCCTGCACGGCAAAGGGCTCCATTTTCTGGAGCGTGACGCCTTCGAGATTCTCGCCGACGAATTGAAAGAATCTTCCCCAGCCGTCACGTCCGCGCCAATGACCAGCCCACGGAATCGCCGAAGATCCTTCGAAAATCAGCTCCGACTGCACATCCATGCAATTCAGGATGGCCGGAATGTCGCCACGGCTGAATGCATCGTAGATACTCATCACCAACGCAAGATTCGTCTCGTCGCCCATATTCGTGCCTCTCCAATATTCGGGGAGGGCCAGCGCGGCCCAGTGCGGGGGTCATTCTATCGCTACGGCAGGAATTGAGTAATCGGGTAACCGGGTAATCGGGTAAATCGGGTAATTTGTGGAACTGAGCGAAGCTCGAAGACGCCGTGGCAGCTGGTCTTCATGATTTTTCCATCGTCCGAGCGGGACTGTTCTGGCGCCTTGCGCAGGCCAGGATCCTTGGCGGCGGCCGGCTCATTCGCAGTCGGCATGGTCGTCGGCCTGGTCACTTGGGTGCCGCTGGTTGTCCTCAGCGCCTTTCAGCAGGTTTTCATGAAAGGCGCGAACCTGCCCTTCTATCAAAGCTTCGGCACGCACGCTCGACTGCTCGTCACGATCCCGCTGATGTTTGTCGCAGAGAAGTGGTTTGACGAACGAGTCGGTGCGATCGTGCGTGAGCTTCCGAGGGCGGGAATCGTGCCGTCCGTGGAGCTGCCACGCTTTGCCGGCGTGCTGCGACGAGCGTTCCGGCTTGTCGATTCGTGGTTGGTCGAGGTGGGGCTGGCCATTCTGACCGGGATCCTCCTGACAAACGGGGCTCGCGTTGATCTGCCGGTGGATCTCTTGACCTGGCGGACCGTGCAAGCCTCGGGATCGCTCACGTGGGCGGGGAAGTGGTACACCTTCGTCAGCCTGCCGCTCTTTCAGTTTCTCGTGTGGCGCTGGTGCTGGCGTCTGCTGATGTGGGGCTGGATCCTGTGGCGGACCGCGCGGCTCGACCTGCAGCTGGTTCCGAGTCACCCTGACTTCGCCGGGGGCCTGGGGGGGTTGGGCATGACTCAGGTCAGCCTGTCTCCGCTGGCGTTCGGCCTCTCGGGAATGCTGGTGGCCGGCCATGCGGAAAACTTGCTGTTTGCCGGCACCAGGCTCGATACCCTCGCTCTCCCGTTGGCCTCAATTGTGGTCGGTGGGACTGCGCTCGCGCTCGCGCCCCTTGTATTCTTTGCGCCAAAGCTGCTGAGGGTGAAGGAGCACGGCCTGCTGGAGTACGGAGCCCTGGCGTCTGACTACACGCAGGCATTCCAGGCCAAATGGATCGCGGGTACCGGGGCGCAGGCTCAGCTCCTGGGTACCGCCGACCTGCAGTCGCTCGCCGACTTGGCGAATAGCTTCGCAGTGGTCCGGAACATGCGCCTTATTCCGTGCGCATGGGACGAAGCGCTCCTGATCGCGCTTTCGTGCATTGTGCCAATGGCGCCGCTACTCCTGATTGCGCTTCCTTTGAATGATCTGATGATTCGGGCCGCCAGGACGATGTTGGGTCTGTAACGACGAAGTCTCGCTCCGGGCGTTGCCATCATGCGGTTGCCGTTTACAGAAGAACAATTCCTGGAAGTCTTCGCCGCCTACAATTCGACTCTGTGGCCGATCGAGGTGGGTCTGTGGATCGCGACGGCTTGGTTGGTGATCGACCTCGTTCGCGGCCGGGCACGTCCTGTGACGGTTAGTATCCTTGCTGTTCATTGGGGATGGTCGGGAGCGGTGTACCACGCGCTGTACTTTTCGCGGATCAATCCCGCAGCCTGGATTTTTGCCGCGCTGTTCGTGGTGCAAGCGGCGGCGTTCGTCTGGTTCGGCAATGCGCGAGGTCGCTTGACGTTCGAATGGCGTCGGACTCCTCGCCACGCGCTCGCCGGCCTGTTTCTTCTCTATTCGCTCGTGTACCCGGTCGTCGTTGGGCTTACCGGCCACGCTCTTCCGCGGGCGCCCGCGTTCGCGGTTCCATGTCCGACGACGCTCTTCACTGCCGGTCTACTGCTGACCGCCGTGGCTCCGCCCCGGGCGCTTTTCGCGATTCCCATTGCGTGGTCATTGGTCGGCGGCAGCGCCGCGCTCCTGCTGAACATGCCCCCAGATTTGATGCTTTTCGCAGCCGCCGCATGCCTCATCTGGCCTTTCCGTACCGCAGGTACATCGTTGGCACCACCACCATGTTGAGGAGCGTCGACGTCGTCAGGCCGCAGAGGATCACGATGGCCATCGGTGTCTGAATCTCACTGCCGGTCTTACCGCCTCCGATCGCAAGCGGAATGAGAGCCAGGCCGGCGGCCATGGCGGTCATGAGGATGGGGATCAGCCGTTCACGCGCCCCCCGCTCGACGGCCTTCCGAAAATCACCCACGCCTTCCTCTTCCATCAAATGGCGAATGTGAGAGACCAGCATGATCCCGTTGCGCGTGGCGATGCCAAAGAGCGTGATGAATCCGATCATCGAGGCGACGCTCAGGACACCGCCCGCGAGGAAGACTCCGACGACCCCGCCGATGAGCGCAAGCGGCAGATTGAGCATGATCAGCCACGCGTCGCGCGGGCGACCGAACGCCAGCACGAGCAGCATGAACAGCACAGCGACGACCGCGATGCCCAGAATCAACAGTCGCTGCGACGCGCGTTGCTGGCTTTCGAACTGGCCGCCATATTCCACTCGATAGCCCCGGGGCATCAACGCCTCACGGCTTACCGTCGATCGGATGTCCTCGACCACGCTGCCCAGATCGCGTCCGGCAACGTTGGACGAAATGACGATTCGCCTCTGGACGTTTTCCCGGAGGACCATGTTCGGTCCCACTTCGCGGCGAATGTCGGCCAATAGCCTGATCGGCACCGGTCCGCCCGTCGGCGTGTTAATCGGCAGTTCGCCTAAACGTTCGAAATCAGCTTGTGATGCCGTATCGAACTTGACGACAAGATCGAACGCGGCGGCGCGATCGAAGATGCGCCCGACGGTCGTGCCCGAGAAGGCCGTTTCCACAGCTTCGGCCACATCGTCGGCTCGCAGGCCATACCGGGCGATTGCGCCGCGGTTCAGCACGAATCGCACGAACGGTACGTCCATCTGCTGTTCGAGCGACACGTCCACGGCACCGGGAGTCTTCACCACCACGTCGCGAACGCGCTCGCCGAGACGCCGGAGCGTCGGCAGGTCGTCGCCGAATACCTTGACCGCGATGCTGGCGCGCGTGCCGGACAGCATATGGTCGATCCGGTGCGAGATCGGCTGCCCGATCGTCACGTTGGTGCCCGGCAGGGTCGAGAAGCCGCGACGGAGGTCTGCGAGCAGTTCGGCGCGCGGGCGACCCGTTTCCCGCAGCCCGACGTCGATCTCAGCGGCTTCGACGCCTTGCACGTGCTCGTCGTACTCCGCCCGGCCAGTCCGGCGGGCGGTTGCCACCACTTCCGGCTGCGCCAGCATGATCTGCTCGACCCGCCGCCCGATCTCGTCCGATTTGGCCAGCGAGGTTCCGGGCAGTGTATTTGCCTGCACGGTCAGCGACCCTTCGTGGAATTCGGGCAGAAAGGCCGTGCCCATTCGAGTCATCGCGGCCGCGGCGACGATGAGCGCTGCCGTTGAGATCGCAATCACGAACCGCGGGTGATCGAGGGCCAGAGGCAGGTCTTTCGCATACCGAGTCTTGAGGGTCCGCGCCAGCCAGCCGTCGTGGCCTCGCAGGATGGATCGTGCTCCGGGCAGGAACGCCGCGCTCAGCGCGGGGGTCACGACAATGGCCACGAGCAGGGACGCCAGCAGCGCGACGATGTACGCAAAGGCGAGCGGCGACAGAAGGCGTCCCTCTACCCCGGTCAGGCCGAAGACCGGCAGGAAGACGAGCACGATGATCACAGTGGCGAAAACGATCGACGTGCGAATCTCGAGGGTGGCGTCCCGAACAACTGCTGCCGTGGGCTGCTGTTGGTCGGCAGGCCTGGCGGCATTCTCTCGCAGCCGCCGCACCACGTTCTCGACATCGACAATCGCATCGTCCACGAGTGCGCCGATGGCGATCGCCAGGCCACCCAGCGTCATGGTGTTGATCGTCGCGCCGAACGCACGAAGCACGAGCATGGCGGCCGCCAGCGACAACGGCATCGCGGTGAGCGTGATGGCCGCTGCGCGCAGATTGGCAAGAAAGAACACCACGATCAGGACCACCAGCAGTCCGCCGTCGCGCAGCGCGCGCACAACGTTGTCGATGGCGACCTCGATGAAGTCCGCCTGGCGGAAGATCCGACGATCGATCGTCATCCCGCGAGGCAGTTCCTGCTGCAGCGCGTCCAGTTCCCGATCAAGCCGCGCGGTCAGCTCCACCGTGTTGGCGCCCGGCTGCTTCTGTACGCCCACGATAACCGCCGGTTTGCCGTTCCGCGACCCTTCGCCGCGCTTCAGGGCTGCGCCCTCACGCACGTCGGCGACGTCTCGCACCAGCACAGAGCGGTCGCCGCGCAAGCCGATGACGCTGTTTCCAACCTCATCCGGCGTTCGAGCGCGGCCGATCGTCTGAAGCACGTACTCCTGCGAGCCCTCCATGTAGATGCCGGCCGACGTATTCTGGCTGGCACCCCGCACGGCGCTCAGCAGCTCGGTCACCGAGATGTTGCTGGCGCGAAGTTGATCGGGGTGAGCGATCACCTGGAACTGGCGTTCTGCGCCGCCAATCGGCGTCACCTGCGATACGCCGGCGAGGGCGAGAAGCCGCCGGCGCACGACCGTGTCGGCCGCGGTTCGAAGTGTCAGTGCGTCGTGGACGTCCGACGAAATGGCGAAGAAGAGGATCTCGCCCATGATGGAGGAGATGGGCGCCAGGATCGGCCGCTCCACCTGAGGCGGCAGACTGCCGCCGACGAGCGTGAGCTTCTCCGCGACGACCTGTCGCGCGCGGAAAATGTCGGTGCCCCAGTCGAACTCGACCCACACCACGGCGATGCCGACGGCTGTGGCGGATCGAACGCGGCGTACGTCGGAGGCCCCGTTTATTGCCGCTTCGATGGGGAAGGTCACCAGCGTTTCCATTTCCTCCGGCGCCATGCCGTGGCCCTCGGTCAGGATGGTGACGGTCGGCGCGGTGAGGTCGGGGAACACGTCGATCGGCATCGCGCGCGCCGTCCATGCGCCGGCGCCTGCCAACAAGACAGACAGCGCGAGCACCATCCAGTGGTGATCGATGGACCATTGAATCAGGCGTTTCATGTGATGACTCCAGTTGTCCCCTCTCAGTGGACATGGCCTTCGGCCGGCAGTCCCTTGGCTGCCGATGCCAGCTGTACGTCGTACGCGCCGCGTGTGACCACCCGCTCGCCCGGGACGACTCCGTTCTTGATGCCGACGACATCGCCGTCGCGCGACGCGATTTCGATGAAGCGCCTGGTGAAGCGTTCACCGCCGACCTGCACGAAGACGTACGGGCGCCCCGCTTCCATGCAGTACGGCTGCGCGCTGGCACCACGGGCACGCGCTGTCGATCGCGCGAGTAGAGCACCGCCGTACCGGTCTGACCGACCAGCAGCCGCTCCCCCGTGTTGTCGATTTCCATTTGCAGCGGCAGCGCTCGCGTGACGGGGTCGATCACGCCGGGGTCGTGCACGTGATGCGCCTCGAGCACCATCGGAGCCGGGAGGCCGGGAATCTCCAACGCCAGACCGGCCGCCTGGCGAGCGGCTGCGACGCCCGCCGCGGGCACCTGGACCTCGATTTCCACGCGGTCTGTCCGCACGATTCTGAACAGCGGTGCGCCCTCCTGGTACGACGCGCCGAGCGTGGCCATCACGTCCGCCAGCTTCCCGGCGATGGGAGCGCGGAGCGCGAAGGCGTTCCCCGCCGCCGCGCCGCCACCGGTTCCCAGCGTCTCATCGCGCTGCGCCAATCGGGCTTCAGCGCCCCGAAGGCGAGCCTCCGCGACCGTCGTCGCGCGGCGGGCGTCTTCAACGCGACGCGCGGGCACGGCGCGCTCGGCCAACAGGCGTTCGGCTCGCTCCTGTTCAGCATGTGCGCCTTCCACGGCGGCGCGCGCCTCAGCCACATCCGACTGAAGCGTGGCGTGGTCGGATCCTGCCGAGAAGCGCGGCTCCAAGCGGGCGAGAATTTGACCCGGTCGTCACCCGATCGCCGATGGAAGGCAATGCCTCAGCCGCCAGCCGACCCGCGGCGGGTGCGGCAACGATGGCTTCACCGCCTGGCATCGGATGCACGGTCGCGGGGGCGCGGACTGACGTCCGCACGTCCCCCTCCAGCACCTGCACCGTTGAAAACTCGTTCGCCCACTGTTGCTCCTTCAAGTAGGCGATCGCCGTGGGATCCTCCGTCGTTTCCTTCGCGGCCTGGGCGCGCGGTTTCATCGGCGAATACCGTGATGGTTCCCAGATCGTGCCGGTCTGCGAGCCCAGGCGCGTCCAGCAACAAGGCCCACTGATATCGCCCCGGCGCGGGTGGAGTTTCGTCGACGCGAAACGCTCCCGGCCGGGACGGCTCCGGCCCCGTCAACGTCTTTGGTGGACCGCCGCCGTCTGGGGTGAACTCGACCGCGGCCCGTCCCGCCGCGACCGGCTTGAAATCGGTCAGGTGCGGTGAGGTGCACGGCAAATAGCGCCTTCCGCCCTGCAATGAGCCGCGGGTATTCGAGGTACAGCTCCGTCTTGTCCGTCCAATGCGTCAGGTTCAGTGTTGTGTGCTCGTCGCCGGCGGCGCCCGGGCCTGAGGCCTGTTGCCGCGTGCAGCCTGTGGCGGCGACGATCATCAACGCCGCAAGAATCAGTTCAGGCGTCCTGCTCATGACGGAACCTCCCAGCCGGCGGCATACTCCAGCTCAATCTCGGCCTGCCGCACCGCGAGATCGAGCGCGGCCTGTCGCACGCGGGCGGATGCGCCGACGCGATACGCGTCCAACAACTCCAGAATGCCGCGCTCTCCAGCGTCGTAGCTGATTTGGGCAATGCGTTCGATTTGTGCCGCGCCGTCGAGTGCGTCGGCCCGATAGCGCTCGGCCGCTGCCCGGCGTTGAATCACCGTCTCGCGAAGCGCGGCAACCTGTCCTCGAAGCGTGAGCCGGAATGATGCCGCCCTGGCCTCAGCTTGTGCGGCGCGTGCCGCGGCGAGCTCGCGCTCTGGACGGGAGCGATCGAACAATGGAAGCGCGGCATGCACGGTGATGACGCTGCCCAGGTCGCCGCCGCCAAGTGTCGACGACTTGGTGCCCGCCGCGATCTCGGGTTCCGGAACGAGGCGTCGATCGGCGGCCCGGGCGGCGAAGCCGGCCGCGTCGGCTTCGTGGCGCAACGCCTGCAACTCGCCTCGCACAGTGCCGGCCGTTTCGAGCAGCGCTTCGAGGGGCGGTACGGCGACGGAGGGTGCCAGTCGGGAAACCGCCACGATGGACGATGGGAGCGGCGCGTCGGCAAAGAAGGTCGTGAGCGCTGCCTGGGCTCGAGCGCGATCCGTGGCGGCCGAGACAAGGTCGGTGTCGAGGTCGAGCACTTCGCGCTCAGCGCGAAGACGATCGAAGCCTGCCGCATCGCCAGCGGCCTCGCGTTTCCGGAGAACCGCTGCGAGCTCGCGAAGATGGTCGCGAGCGGTCGCAACCGCGCGTTCCCGGGCCTGCGCCGCCAGCAGCTCGGTAAACGCCAGGCGCAAATCGGCGCGGAGGCGCCGCACCTCTTCGTCGGCGCGGCTCGAGCTGGCCGACGCCTGGGCGGAAGCCGCCTGCTCGTCGAGACCGCGCCGGCCGGTGATCGGCAGCGGTTGCGCCACCATGGTGATGTACTCGGTCACACCAGCCACGGATTCCCGATCCACCGTCAGTCGTGGGTTCGGCCACCTCGCGGCGGCGAGTACGTCTGCGCGCGCGATCGCTGCGCCGGCACGGATGGCGCGAACGCGAGGGCTGTCGGCCGACAGTCGTGCCAGAGCGTCCGATTCCGTCAACATCACCGATTGAGCGCCTGCGCTGGTGGGCAGATACGCGGCGACCAGCGCGGCGCAGACCGCAACTCTGCGCATAGGACCTCGAATTGAAAGCGGAGAACGAGACAGACGACGGGCGCGCCCGTCAGGTCAGCTCAGACGGAGGAGGGGAGGCGCTCGGAGAGAAAGGACGGACCGCGGCGGTCCGTGTGCGGGTGCGGCAACGTCCTGCCCGATAGCAATCCAGGTGTGGGTTCCGGGCGCGTCGGCAAATCGTCCAGCAGGAATGTCCGCCGGGTGCGGCGTGTGGTAGCTATCCTGGAAAACAAACACGCTGTCCAGCCACATCACATGGTCGTCGTCGTGGTCGAACTCGGGGCCGTCAGCGTGAGACGACTCAATCTCGTGAGTCTGGAGATGCTGGTGAGCGACCGCCTGTGGATGGTCCGAGCCGCCCTCGTGGACGTGTTCCGGTGCGACCGTCGACACGAGCGTGACGTACGGCGCGAGGATCAAGCCGGCGATGGCCCGCCAGGTGAGATGTGACACGTTCTCCCTCATTATGGGTGGGCGGCATGGCGCGATGCACCTGAACTTTTGGCGGCGTTTCTGAAGGCCGTCTGAACGAGAATTCAGAAGTCCATGGGACGACTGGCCTGCATTCTCGGAATCTTGGGGATTTCCGGCTTGGTCATGCCCGTCTCACCGGCCGCGGGCCGTCTCACATCTGCGCAGCAATTTACGCAGCCGGTATTGGTCCACGATTCCCCCCCCAACATCAATTCTTTCGACGTCAGCTGGAACGACAACGTCACCGAGCGCTACTACCTCGCCGACCGGACGAACAACGCGATCGACGTCGTGGACGCCTCGACCAACACGTTCGTCGGCTTCATCGGGCAGGGCCGCTACACGGGAAGCCGACCCTGTGCGGCCAGCCCTGCTGACTTACGTCACTGCTCAGGGCCGAACGGCGTCGTCACCGACAACCGTGGACACGTATGGGCCGGTGATGGTGAAGGCCACCTCATAGAGGCGGATGCGACGCAACCGGGCGTGGGCAAAACTCGATCGATTTCGACCGGCGGCAGGTTCCGAGTCGATGAACTGGCGTACGACCCGATCCATCAGATCCTTATGGCTTCGAGCGACCAGGACGGCCTGGAGCAGCCGGTGTGGGTGCCGCGCACGGGGCTGTTCTATCAAAACGTTCCGGGCGACAAGAACCGAATCGATGTCTTTGATCCTCGCCATCTCCCACATCCGATCAAGAGCTTCCCCGTTCCATGTCGTGGAGGATTGCTCAATCTCACGCTAAGCGGGTTGGCGGTGGGGCCTCGCGGCCGCTTGATGACCGTCTGCGGGAGTGTGGGTGGCGTGTCGCTGGACGCGCAAACGGGGCGCATTCGTGGAACCGTTCGCGAAGGTGCCGACGCGGATGAAGTCTGGTACGATCCTGGCTCGAATCGCTATTACTTCTCGCGCCCTGGCGCGGATCAAGGCGTGAGTGTCGTCGACGCCGCCTCCGAGAAGTTCGTCGCCGCCATTCCCCTCGCCAGCCACTCCGTTGCGGTCAATGCCCGCAACACGCACATCTTTGTGCCGGTGAGCGGGCAGGGGATCTTCGTCGTGGCTCCAATTCGGTGAAAGAATCGCGCCTGGCTCAGTTGACCCGCCAAGGCGACATGTCGGGCCAGCGTCTCAGCGCCTGACGCGCCCACTCAGTGTTCCGATCGGTGTGGCAGCTGGTGCACGGGTTCGGGATCTTGTACTCGTCCGTCATCGCCGGCGTGATGAACCGGAACGTATGGCTGCGGACGTTGACGTCCGCAATCGTCTGTTCGATCTTCGGCATGTGGCACGCGACGCACTCGCCGCCCGCGCTGCCGGGCGCGTGATGCGTGTGTGCCTCGATGCTCGCCGCGTGGGGACCGTTCGGCGAGCCGGGTCCATGACAGGTGAGACATAGCTGCCGGACCGGCTTGATCAGGTCGGCATTGTTCGCCGTACCGTGAACGTCGTGGCAGCTGAAGCAGGTCACGCCGCGTCGGTACATCGGGCTCTGAACGAAATCGTTGCCCTGCATCCGATTCTTGTGGCCGGTGTCGTCGGGAAAGTGCGTAAACGTCAGCTCGCCCAGCTTGTGCTCTTCGAGCTTCCAGAAGTCCTTCAGGTTTCCGCCCTGATGGAATCCCACCGGCCAGTCGTAGTGCTGACCGAGAATCGGATTCGAGAGCGGCTGCCCCTGCGTAGTGGCACTGCAGACAGGTGTCGCTGGCCCGCACCGGGTCGAGCCGCGCCGGATTCACAATCGTCGAGGGCTCGGCCGGCGCGCGTGTTCGCTGCCAGGGCCATGGCACTTCTCGCACCCGACGTTCCACTCGGTCACGGTCTTGGTCTGCACGTTGTAGTTCACCGAATGGCAGCCGTCGCACAGCGGTCCGGTCGGCCGCTTCATGTTGTCGGCTGGGTAGAACGGCACCCACCAGTCGGTGTTCGGCTGCACCATGTAGGGCCGCCAGAGACGATGTGTGACGTCCCACTGCGCGCCGAGGGGGAAATAGTCGTTCCCAACCCTGGTGAAATAGCGCTGCTTCCATTTGCTGCCGTACACAAACGCCACATCGTCGAGCTTGAAGGTCAGCAGGGGATCGGCTTTCGAAAAATCCGGGAGGACCACTTCCGGATGCTGGCGCGGATCGTTGACGACGTTGGCCATGCGGGTTTTGGACCAGCGTTCGTAGACGGCGGCATGGCAGGTCCGGCACGTCGCCGATCCGACGTAGTTGGCTTGCGATACAGGCACGGGTCCACCCGGCAGGGCGGCGGGGGGTTGCCCGACCTGCGTGGCTGGCGCCTGTGATGTGACCGTCACGACCATGAACATTGCCGTCAAAGCCGCAGCGCTCATTCCCAACACTTGTCGCACGTTGCCCCCTCATTCGAATCATAGTGTTCGCCGAATGCCTTGAGCCACGCGGTTTCTGACCAATAGTTCACGAATTCTTCAGATACGCGGCAACCATTCGTGCGCTACGTTTGCCACAGGGCTACGCGACGCCATGAAACCTCGGGCCTTTCATCGGAACAACGGGTACAGGGGGTACAGGGGGTACCGGCTCATCGCCTGTGCCGCTCTCATGTATGTCGGCGCGTTGGCTGCCACCTGCTCACGGCCGCCCGCGTCAACCCAGTCCTCAACTGCGCCACCGCTTCTCGGAGATATGAAGCCTGTGGTATCGGTCAAGGAATTGATGAACGACATGATCGATCCGATTGCGGACAACATTTTCGACGCGGTCACATGGGATGCCACGTCGAAAGGCGTCATTGAGACCCGACCGAGAAACGACGAGGATTGGGAAAAGGTCAGAATCGGCGCCGTGACGCTGGCCGAGGGCATCTACCTGCTCAAGATTCCCCGTCCGTTCGCGCCGCCTGGCGACGTGAATAACAGCACCGGCCCGAATCCACCGGAACTCTCACCGATCCAGATCCAGGCGAAGCTCGACCGCGATCCCGTTCTCTGGAACGCAAAAATCGAGGCGTTGCGCAACGTGGCCCTTGAAGTTCTGGAGGTCGTGAAGAAGAAGGACGCCAATGAGCTCTTCGAAGCCAGCGAAGATCTCGACAACGCCTGCGAGGCGTGTCACCTCGAGTACCGGTATCCCGGCGACCGGCCACTGGTCGAAGCGGACGCAAGACAGAAAGCCAGGTTCGAAAAGACCGGAACGCCCGGACGCAAATAGAGGGAGGCTTCAGACGTTGGTGGCGGGCTGAAGCAACGATGCAGGTCCTGACCGCGGCTTGGCCTTGTGCCCGATCGGGACCAGCCGGCCGTCTCTTGGAATCGTCAGCGCGATGGGCGGAGACGTCGCGTCGAGCGGGACCGGCTTGCGCGGGTTGGCGTACACCGCGTGCTTGCCGTGCTCCTTGTACCACTCGCGCCACCGTTGCCGTCTGGTGCATCTGCTCGACGATGTAGCGCCAGCCGACGCCGGTGTTGTAGGCGCAGAACGAGATCTCGCCCATCTGCGTTCCGTACGGGATGATGCACATCTCGGTGCGCCGGAAATCGTAGGTCCAGAGGTCCTGGAACCACATGCCGGCGATGAAGAGCACCAGCCACTCGTCGGACTTGCGGTTGCCGTCCGGGTCTGCGCCGACGCCGCCGAGCGCTCCGCCGCTCTGCTTGTCGAACTTCCTGATGAGGTCGACGAGCCTGAAGCCGTCCGGCGCCCGGTAGGGCCGATAGTTGCGCAGCACGCTGAGCGCCGTCTGAACCTTGGTCAGGAACGGACTCCGGGCGGCGTTCGGCAATCGTCCGCGCATCGTCGAAAAACCGCTCGACGTCGAAGACCTCCGGCAGCGGCGCCCACTTCTTCGTCTTCTTGCTGATGAGCAGCGCCGTGCCGGTGCCGCAGTTCGGATGGCAGCCGCATTTCATCGTGCCCCAGTCGGCGCCCGGTCCGGTGATCAGGTCGGTCACGTCGGAGACGGCGCCCGCCGCAGACAGCGGAAACCAGTCGCGCAGCGGCTCGGTCGCGCCGGTCTGCGCTTTCACGTCCTCGGCCAGGTGCGACAGCGTGTAGCGGCGCTCAGCGCGCGTCCGGTCGTCGATGTCCTCGTCGCGGCCGGTGAACGAGACCGGCTGGAACGAGACGAAGCTGATCTTGTCGCAGTTCTCGACGGCGAACTTGACGATGCGGCCGACCTGATCGTCGTTGATGGTGCGCACGATGGTGACGACCAGCGCGATGTCGATGCCGGCGCGATACAGATTCTCGATCGCGCGCAGCTTCACATCGAAC
This sequence comes from uncultured Acidobacteriota bacterium, assembly GCA_963725105.1. GTDB lineage: Bacteria > Acidobacteriota > Vicinamibacteria > Vicinamibacterales > CAVVIG01 > CAVRXZ01. The sequence goes on along the minus strand of CAVRXZ010000002.1, from coordinate 49,477 downwards.
AGATTGCCGACCTTGCGGTGGGCGTTGGCCTCTTCGCCGACGCCGTCGAACTGCAGGTAGGCGATACGCAGCCCGGCCTTCGCCGCCGCCATCGCGTACTCCGGATCCTGCGCGAAGCGGATGCCGTTGGTGGCGGCCTGGGCGCTGAAGTAGCCAATCTGCCGGGCGTAGGCGACCGCGTCGAGGAAGATCGGCGAAATCGTCGGCTCGCCGCCGGAGAACTGCACGGTCAGCTGGCGCCGCGGCTTGATCGTCAGCGCATCGTCGAGGATCTTCTTGACGTCATCGAGGGTCAGCTCGTGGACGTAGCCGACCTGATTGGCGTCCATGAAGCACGGGTCGCACATCATGTTGCAGCGGTTGGTGAGATCGACCGTGAGCACCGATCCGCGGCCGTACTTGATCGATGACGTGCCGTGATTGTGGAGCTGGTCGGTGACCGCTGGATAGTCGCGACCGGGAAACAGCGACTCGATCCGCTTCAGGAACGCGGGATTGATCGCCAGAACGTCGGTGAAGGTGCCGTGCTGCGGGCACGTCTTCTCGATGACCACCTTGCCGTCGCGCTCGAGGATGTGCGCCTTGATTTCGCCGACGTGCTCGTTGACCAGCACTTCGGGGCTCACCGCCCCGGAAAGAATGCGTGTCGGGCGTTCTTGACACAGGTCGGGCAGAGCGAATCGGTGGTGCGAGGCCAACCGAGCGCGGGCGACGTGCGCTCGGTGTGTCCCTGTGATCTTGTGCCCGCCCACGACGGGTGAAAGGTGCCGGCGGGGACGCGTCGGTTCGCGGTCTGAAAAGCGTGCCAGCTCAGATCCGCGAGATAGGAAACGGCTGTCTCAATCGGTTTCGTGGCCGACATGTGGCGGGGATTATAGATCAGCCGTACGTGGCGAGATGGTGGAGTCGAGGTCGGCCAGTCTCTGAAGTGCACGACGATCGATTTTGCCGCGCGCATCGACCGGCATGCGATCGACGAAGACGAACCGCCGCGGAATCTTGTGCGCCGACAATGTCCGGGCGCAGAGTTGACGGATGGCGATCGGCGTGAGCGACGGGTTCGTGCGAACGAGAAACGCCACGACCTGCTGTCCGCGAGTGTCGCACGCCATGCCGAGAACGTGTGCGTCCGCGATGCCCGGCAGTTCGAGCAGCCGCCGCTCGACTTCCGCCGGGTCCACCTTGCGGCCCGCGACGTTCACGAGCTTCGAGACCCGCCCGGTCAGGACCAGGCGGCCGTCGCGGTCACGACGGCCGAGGTCGCCGGTGAGAAATCCGCCGTCGACGAACCCAGACGTTGAATCGTGTTCATCCGCGTACCCGAATGCCACTGCAGTGCCGGCGACGAAGAGACGGCCCGTGTCAGACGAGTCCTCGATGGCCTGAAGATCGACGGTCGTTTCCGGCAGGGGATAGCCGACGTGGAGCGGATCGCTGACGGTCTTTGAGTCGTCGTACGCGATGCCGCCGGTCTCGCTGCTGCCGTAGAAGGAATGGATCTTCTGATTGAGTCGCTCCTGAAACCAGCGAACTGTGTCGGGGTCGATTCGGGCGCCGGCCGTAATCAGCAGCCGCAGTGTCGACGGAAGCCGGTCGATGCCCCGCAGGGCTTTGATGCGCTCGAACGAAAGGGCACGCCGGGAAAAACGGTCGCGCCGCTGCTCGTGACATCGCGGACGAAGTGAGCGGGACTGAACGATTGTCGCAGCGCCACGCGCGTTCCCTGCCAGAGAAGCGGCATGACGATGTTGCCGAGCGCATACGAGTGTGACAGCGGCATGCAGGCGAAGTTGATGTCGGTCGTCAGGATTCCCATCGCCTCGATGATGTGGCGCCCGTCGTTGATGAGATGCTGTTCGGACGCGATGGCGGCTTTCGGCAGGTCGGTCGATCCCGACGTGAGCTTCAGCACGACGGACCGCGGATGCTGCCGGACGTTTGCCCGATCCGGGAGCGTCCGGAGCCAGATTCCGGGAGCCAACTCACGGACCGCGATCGACTCAACCGGCAAGTCGCGATCGGTCACGAAGGCGAGGGCCCCGGCGCGTTCGATCACTGCGGCCGCTTCTGCATTCGTCGCTTCGTTGAGCGGCACGAGCGCGCCGCCTGCGTCAACAGCTGCAGCAAAGAGCGAAAAGAACAGCGGAGAATTGTTCAGCACAGAAACGACGGCCACACCAGGCCCGACGCCCGCGTCCGCGAGCGCTCCTTTGATGGCCGCAGAGTCGGTGGCGAGCTGCCCGAATGTCGTGACGGCGCCGGTCGCGAGATTCTCGATCGCGACGGCGCTCGATCGATCTCGACAGATCCGCCGGAACCGATCGCCGATAGCGCTGCCGGACACGGCTGCTAGAATGGTCGAGACCTCGCATGAAAGCAAGACCGCTCGACGTCGATCTGCTGCCGCATCGTCCGCCGATGCGGCTTGTCGAGACGATTGCCGACCTGGTGGCTGGCGAATCGGCGCGCGGCCTGCGGATGACGCGACCCGAGGACTGGTACTTTCAGGGACACTTCCCCGGGGAACCGATCGTGCCGGCCATTGTCCTGATCGAGCTCCTCGCCCAGACCGGCGGGGTTGCTGCGGCGACTCACGAAGGGCACCCCGGTAATTCGGCGCTTCGAGTCGCGGCGATTGGACCATTCAAGTTTCCCAGTGGCGCAGGTCCGCATCAGCTGCTGGACGCGCGCGCACGCGTTGTCGGTCGGATCGGCGGCATGATCAAGATTGAGGGCGAAGTGCTGGCTGACGGAGTGCGCGTGGCCACCGGGAGCGTCGTTCTTGCCGATGTTACCGGCAAGCCGGAATCACGCGGAATTCCTGGTCAGTGAACGTCCCGCCAATAGGGATAGAACTGATACCAGAGGTGGGGATTCTCGCGGATCTTCGCCTCGAGTTGACCCGCGACCGACTGGGTCGCCTGTGCCACCGCCTCGTTGGGCGGTTTCGCTGAGTCAACTTCGACGGGATTGCCAAGGACGCCGGTGAACCGATCGTCGGTCCCCCGAATCATGAATGCAGGCAACAGGGGCGCCCCCGACAAGTAGCCGATCATCGCAGGCGTTCGAAGAAACGGCGTCGATCGGCCGAAGAACGTGACATCGACGCGATCGCGGCCGATATGGCGATCGAGCAGCATCGCGACAAGACCGTTGGCTGCCAGTTTCCGCCGGATCTGCAGGGCCGTTTCCAGCGTCTGGCCGATCTCGATTGTCTCGATCTCGAACGACTCACGCATTCTGCGTCGAATCGCACCAACGGCCGCGCTGGCCTCAACCTTGCCGACGACCGTCAACGGCGTCTGTCGAAGCAGTCGCAGGGCTATTCCTCCCAGTTCCCAATTGCCGAAATGGCCGCCGACAATGATCGCGCCTCGTTCAAGGGTAAGCGCGTCATCCAGTGGTCCATGATCAAACGTCGCCATCATCAACTCGAGCGTCGCACGATTCATTTCGAGGCCACGGATGAAGTCGATCGTGTCTTTTGCGTAGCTGCGATACGTGAGCAGTGCCAGCGCGGCCAGGTCCGATCCGCTCGCGTCCGGCCTGACGACGCGGAGGTTGTCGATGAGTGCACGGGTGCCATCGGCCATCAATTGGTAGGCGAGCCATGTTCCAGCGTGTCCAATCGCGTAGCTCCATTTGCGAGGGAGGTGCCGGACCAACTGGTGAGTCAGATCCAAAGATCGGGCCGTTGTTCAAGCCGCCGGCATGCCAGCGAACGGTCGACAGGTCGGAGTCCGTCCGCATCTGCTTCAACCTGCCCAGTACCGATACTGCAGCGCCAGCATGCACGTCCGGAACGTGTCGCGAAACGGGCGCATCTTGCTCTGCGCTCCCTCGTACTGCAGGCGGCGCACGGGCACGCGCTCGAGCGTCGCGCCGGCCTGGACGAGCTTGATCAGCATCTCGGTTTCGATCTCGTATCGTGTCCCGGTCAGCGTCAAGCGGCGCAGGAGATCAGCCCGGATCAGACGGAATCCCGACTGAGAATCGACGATGGCGGTGCCGATGAGCTTTGACAGGATCGCGCTGCCGATGACATTCGAGTAGAAACGGGCCGCGGGCATCACACTCCTCTGGAACTCCCGCTCGCCCACGACGAAATCGCCCACCCCCGCCGTCGCGCGTTGGATGAGTTGCGGGATGTCCGACGGATGGTGCTGCATGTCGCCGTCAAGCAGCAGCACATGCGAGCAGTTGGTCTTGAATGCGAAATCCAGCCCTGTGCGGACCGAGCAGCCCTTGCCGCGATTGATGTCGTGGCGCAGAACCGTCGCGCCCGCCGCCGCCGCCGTTGCAGCGGTCTGGTCAGTCGAACCATCGTCGACGACGACAACCCTGGACACGTAGGGCGCTGTGCCGGTGACGACATCGGCGATGTGCGACTCTTCATTGAATGCGGCAATCAGTGCGCAGATGACCATCGCTCGGCTTCGATCACGACCGCTGGCATCGTCACGATCGACGCCACGAGACAGCAGGTCAGCGTGACAAGCGAGACGATGCCGAAGGTATGCAGCGGTTGGTAGCTCGAATTGATCAGCGTGCCGAAGCCGGCGAGGGCCGTCATACAGGCAACGATGATTGCAGCGCCCGTCTTCGTCAGAACGTCATTCATGTCGGTGACGCCCTCGGTGACTGACCGGCCAAGTACGTAGATTCCGTAGTCGACCGCGATCCCGACGAATGTGACGGCCGCAAACAACGAAAATAGATCGAGTTCAACGCCGCGAAGCGCCAGGAACCCCGCGCTCCATATGAAGCCCAGCGCGGTCGGCAGCAGCGCCAGGAAGGTATGCCGGATCGTGCGGAATACGGCATACACCAGCATGGCGACGGCGATCGTCCCGATGGCGAGTCCCTTCAGGAACTGTGGCAGGAATTGTCGGCGAAGTTCCTGGTTGATGACCGGCAGCCCGGTGAATCGCAGGTCGGGGTTGACGTCTGCGATGATTCGGCGCAACGCGTCGAGGTCAACCGGCCCCTGCGGATACAGGTAGGTGACGGCTCGATACATCCCGTCGCGATGGACGACGAACCGGGAGACGATGGAATCGAGACCGTGTGACATCAGGCCGGCGTACGAGATCCGTTCGGCCGGATTCAGCAGCGTCGGGAGACGCTCCAGAAACGGTTCAAATGTGTCTGCGCGAAAGCCAGTGCGGTCAGCAGCACGTCGAATGTCGACGGTCGCGGCCTCGCTGGTCGTTCCCGATGCCGCCAGGATGCTGCCCGACGCGCTCCTGATCACGTGCTGAAGGCAGGATGAAGGCAACGATGCCCGCGACGACCTGGGGTGCACGTGTGGCCAGCGCTTCGGTCAGACGCGCATCGGCTGCGAGCAGCGATTCGATGTCGGTATGCTCATTGATCGTGATGAGCACGTCCTGGGGAAGCGAGAAACGCGCGGCCAGGTCCCTTTCGAGCGTCGCACCACGAGTCTGCGCCTGCAGCTTTTCGATGCCGGTATCGAACTTGAGCCGCGTCGAGGCGGCACCGAGGGCGATCGTAGCGAGCAGGCTGACCCAGACGATTGGCCGCGAGCCGCGTGACACAAAACGTCCAAGCCAGGGTGTCGTGATCTCGCGCCCGATGTTCGGACCAGAGCGTCGGGGCAGCGATGCGGGCAGGATCACCAGGGTGGCGGCGCAGCAGAACAACATGCCGAGTCCAACCAGGCTTCCGAGATCCTGCAGCGTCGGAAAGTCGATGACCAGCAGCGCCAGAAACGTTGCAACTGACGTCATCTGGGCCAGGACGACCGTGACGGCGGTCCCGCTCATCCGCGGGACAGCTTCGTCTGGCGTTGCGCCGGCGCGGCGCTCTTCGAGGTAGCGCATGTAGAGGAGAATGACGCCGTCGATTCCCAGCCCGAAGAGCATGCCGGCCGATCCGCTGGTGGCCGGCGACAGGCCGCCGTGGATCAGGCCGTTGATACCGAGCGTCAGCAGGGCCGCGAGCGCCAGCGGAACGAGGCCGTAGATCATCACCCACGTCGTCCTGAACACGGCGAACGTGATGGCCAGCAGCAGGACGATTGACGCCACGGTGTTGATGATGCCTTCGCGGCGGATCAGCTGCTCGGTTTCAAGTGAAACTCGATACGCCCCGGCCGCCTGGACCTTGACCATGCCGTGATCCGGATCATCCTCGGCAGCGCGGGCGCGGGCGGTCGATTCAACGGCGGCGAGGCGTCGGAAGAGCAACTTGCAGAAATCAGTGTCAAAAGGCTGGCCGGTCGGCTTCACGATGACGAGCCGGCCGCGACCATCCTTACTGACATAACCCTCCTGTGTCGGATCGAACGAGACGAAGCCCTGGCTTCGCCCGAGCCGATTCCGCAACAGCGTCAACAATCCGAGCGGATCTTGCTGGACGAGCGCCTTGACCTGTTCGGACGGCGTCGACAGGAGCTCCCGCGCATGGACGAGCTCGCGATCGAGCCCGGGCGATCGAAAACGCTCCAGGGCCGCCGTGGCGTCCGCCGGGCCGAGCAGCAGGAGTTCCCGATCAGATAGATAACTCCAGTCCTTGCCGGGCTCGAACAACCGGGCGTCGACCGACTGGACTTCCGGGGCACGGCGGAGTTCGCCGACGAACGCATCCACGAAGTCCGCGTGCTCACCAATCGGTCCGGGTGATTCGAAGAGGATGTAGAGCTGATCAAGGCTGCCGAAGTTCTGCAGGAATTGCTGGAACGCTCGAACCGACTGCGAGCGCTGAGGCAGCAATCGCAGAACATTCGCGTCGAACGAGACGCGTGTGACGAGCGCGATGCCGAGAATCGTCAGAGCAACTGTCAGGACGGCGACGGCCACGGCCTGGCGGCGCGCGAAGACCAGAAATGCTCTCAACGGCGGTCTCCTCGTTCCTTGATCTCACCGAGGCTGAATGATAGCCTCACGCGGCGTTGTATGCACGTCCTGCTCCTGCGTCCCGAGCCGAAGCACGATCGCTTCGGACTCGGTCCCTTCTTCGCGATCGAGCCGCTCGGCCTTGAGTACATCGCCGCGGCGCTCGAATCGCGCGGTCACCGCGCGACGGTCGCCGATCTGCGATACAGCCAATCGGTCGATCACTTTCTTCGGACCATCCGTCCGCCGCTGGTCGGGATTGCGTGCATGCATGCGCTCGAGACCGATGAAGTCCTGGCGTTGTGCGATCACATTCGACGACTGAGTCCGGATGCCTTCATCGTTGTGGGAGGGCATTCGGCTGGGGCGTATCCGCTGCCCTTCTTCATGTCCAGCGTCGACGCCGTGTCGATCGACGATGGTGAGCTTGTCGTGCCGGAGCTGGCGGATGCGATAGAGCGGCATCGCCCGGTTTCCAAAGTGCCCGGCCTCCTGCTGCGCACAACCAGCACGGGCTCTTACTCGAAGCACGCCGGCGGCAGTCACGCCCTTCGAGCTCGACGCGGTGCCGGCGCCGCAGCGGCGCGACGTCGACAGGTGGCGGCGGCGGTATGCCTGCCTGCTGTTCCGGCCGGTGTGGCTCGTGGAAACAGCACGCGGCTGCCCCTTTCGCTGTTCTTTCTGCTCGGTGTGGCCGCAATTCGACCGCGCGGTTCGCCTGCGCTCAATCGAGAGCGTCTGTGCGGACTTTGCCACGGCCGGACCGAACGTGTTTGTTGCCGACGACCTGTTCTGGTACCAGCCGGCGCGAAGCCTCGAGCTGGCCCGCGCCCTGCAGCGCAAGGGCGTCCGCAAGCGGTGGATTCTGGTGCAGACGCGCACCGATCTGGCAGCGTCGCATCCGGACCTTCTGGCGGCATGGCGGCCGCTGGCGCAGGACTTCGATGTCTTCTTCGGCCTCGAGGCGGCGACGGATCAGGGCTTGTCCGGGCTGGTCAAGGACACGACAATCGACAAGACCGTCGAAGCGATTGGCGTCGCGCGAGACCTGGGGTACGGCGTCACCGGAAACTTCGTGATCGATCCGGATTGGACGGAGTCCGATTTCGAGCGTCTCTGGGGCTTCGTTGAAGAGCACGATCTCGGCCGCGCCGGATTCACGATTCTGACGCCGTTGCCCGGGACGGCATTCTTCGAGGAATCCCGGCGGCGGATTCGCGCCGTGCGGTGGTCTCAATACGACATGCACCACGTGCTGTGGGAGCCAAAGCTCGGTGCGCCGAAGTTCTTCGAGCTGTACTGCGAGACATGGCGGCGCTCGATTCTGAACCTCAAGGGCTATAAGTCATGGCGGGACTGGGCTCGTCAGGTGAATGTCCGTGACCTGCCGTTTCTCACGCGGATGCTGCTCCGCACCCAGCGCATGATGCGCCCTGACGCATACCTCGCCGAGCATCGTCTTGCAGAACCCCACCCACGCCGGCTCTCGCTCGTTGGTCGCGAACCGCTGATGGAGTAGACCGGCTAGGGTCTGATCTGGAACATCGCGTCGTTGACCGGCACGTTGACAACAACGTCGTCGAGCGAGATCGTCTTCCGGTCACCGCCAGGGAACGTCATCTCCATCTGAGCGAGCAGCAGAGTCTCGCGGTCGATCCACAGCTCGAGCCGTTCGAGCCCGCCCTTGATCTGTTTCCGTTTCGGACGCATGTCGACGCGATCCGTGCCTCGAAGCGTTCCGTCGGCTTCTGCCGTGACGTCGAACATCGAACGCAGCTGATCGATGGTCGCCTGCGTGAAGTACCGATCGATCCGCTTCTGCGTCTCTTCGATGTCGATCGTCTCCCGCTCGTTGCGATCGGGCCACGACACCATCAGAGACTTGCCGTCGATGGCGACCACGCGTCGCTCGGGATCGGTGTACGTCATCAGCACGCGCGCCGGCGGCGCGGCGATGACGGTGCCGTGTGAGACGAGCGGCCTTTGCAGCAGGCTCGACGTCGTCGTCTCGGTGAAGTTCGCGCGGATCGAGTGAATCGTCTGTCGCTTTGCGAGCGTCCGCTCGAAGAGGCGACTGAAGAGATCCGCCTCGGGCGCGGCGATCGCCTGCGCCGCCAGAACGAGAGTGCGACCGCGATCTGAATGGCATCGATTGCGTGCCGCCATGTTGAACGACGCAAAATCGCATGGTAGGGTACCGCCCTCATGGCGGAACGCGTCGTGATTACCGGCATCAGCTGCATCTCGTGCTTCGGCATGGGTCACGCGGCGTTCATGAGGGATCTGAACGCGGGGAGAAGCGGTCTCGCGCCAATCACCCGCTTCGACACGGGCAGCTGCCAATCGCATCGCGGCGGTCGTGATTCGCGATTTCGATCCGGCCGCGTTCATCCCGCCGCTCAAGCTTCGGCGCGTCGATGCAGTCGGTCGGATCGCCCTGGCGTCCGCCCAGCTGCTCTTCGACGATGCCGGCCGGCCGGCGCGAGCGGCGAGCCGCGACGAGATCGGCATCGCGCTCGGAACAGCAACGGCCGGCCTGGACAGCCTGGTCGAGTACCTGGGCGATCTGACCGATCGCGGGCCGACCGGTGTGCCGGCCATTCTTTTCAGCAACACGGTGTCCAACGCGCCGGCCAGCCTGTGCGCGATTGAGCTCGAGCTTCGCGGGCCGAACGTCACGTTCAATCAGCGCGAAGCGTCGAGCGCGAGCGCTCTTGTTTTTGCGGTCGGCGCCATTCGCGACGGACGCGCCACCGCGATGGTGAGCGGCGGCGCAGACTATGTCGAAGAAACCTTCTTCAAAGTGCACGATCGATTCCGTGCGCTGTCACCGATGCGCGCGGCTTCGTCAGCCGATGAGGTGGCTCGCCCGTTCGATCGCTGGCGCAACGGTTTCGTGCTCGGCGAAGGCGCGTATCTGCTCTTCCTGGAGTCGGCACGGACGGCGGCGGCGCGCGGCCGCCGCGTCTACGGCGAGATCCTCGGTGTCGGTGCGACCGCGTCGAAGACCGGGCTGAACGACTGGCCGGGTGAGAGCACCGGCTCTCGCAGGCGCCATGCGAATGGCGCTGGCGGACGCCGATCTCATGAAGGACGAAGTTGCTGCCGTTGTAGCGACTGCTAACGGATCCCCAGTTCTGGATCGCCTGGAGGCGGAGGCGATTGTGGAAGTCTTCGGCGGTCGGGCCGTTCCCACTGCGTCGATCAAGGGCGCGATCGGCGAGTCGGGCGCATCGGGCGCCGCCGGATTGATCGCGGGCCTTCTTTCGGTTCAGCACTGCGCGATCGTCCCCACAGCCGGTCTCGTTGAACGCGATTCGAGTCTCAATGTCGCCGTCAGCAGCGCTGCTCAGCCGGCGCAAGGGACGACGTTCCTCGTCAATTCAGTGGCCAGCGGCGGGACGCACTACAGCGTCGTGGTCCGATCGGGTCCGATAGAGGCTGAGGGCGGCGAACGGCCGTAGGGTATCATCGCTCGACTCATGGACCTGAGTCTCGAAGGCCGTGTCGCCGTCGTGACTGGCGGCTCGCGCGGCATCGGCCGCTCTATCGCTGTCGCGCTCGCCGATCGCGGTGCGGCCGTCGCGATCTGCTACCGGGAGCGCGACGACGCTGCCCGGGAAACCGTCGCGTTGGTCAAGGAGCGGCACGTCACTGCGCTCGCCGAGCGATGCGACGTCTCGGACGAAGTGCCGGTCGACGCATTCTTCGGCCGCGTGCGAAGCGAGCTCGGAACGGTCGATATGCTCGTCAACAACGCCGGCATCGCGCGCGACAGCCTCATGATCTACATGAAGCGCGAAAGCTGGGACGATGTCATCGCGACCAATCTCGGCGGCGCCTTCCTGTGCATTCGGGCCGTGGTGCGCGAGATGCTGCTGCGCCGCTGGGGACGAATCATCAATATCGTGTCGGCGAGCGGCGACGTCGGCGGGATCGGTCAGGCCAGTTACGCCGCATCGAAGGCCGGCCTGCTGGGCTTGACGCGGACGCTGGCGCGTGAATTTGCGCAGGCAGAACGTCCTCGTCAACGCCGTGTCGCCGGGCCTGATCGAGACCGACATGATTGCCGACATGGGCGGCGAGCGGCGGGCCGAGCTGCTTGCGCGATGTCTCGCTCGGTCGCGTCGGAACGCCCGACGAGGTGGCGCCGTCGTTGCCTTTCTTGCGTCGCCTGCCGCGAGCTACATTACGGGCCAGGTGATTGGCGTCGACGGCGGATTGCTCTAGCGGGGGCGTGTAAACACCATGGAGCGTGCAGAACGGTCTGGCGCAGGAAGTGAAGACGGCGATCGTGCGCTGCCTGCGGATGCCGATCAAGCCGGACGAGATCGGCGACGACATGCCGCTCTTCGACGAGGGCCTGGGCCTCGATTCGATTGACGCGCTCGAGATCGTCCTCGAGCTCCAGCGCTCGTTCGGTGTCGAGATCAGCGACGAACAGGTCGGCAAGCGCGTGCTCCGCAGCGTCGGACACCATCGTCGAGTTCATCGAGGAGAGCCGGCAGCGGGCCGGCTAGCGCGGCAGCGGCATGCGCAATTGCCTGACCGTCGACGTCGAAGAATGGTTTCACGTCTGCGAAGTCGATGGGCCGCTCGGCACCGACCAGTGGGAAACACTGCCGAGCCGCGTCGTCGACACGACGACGGATCTGCTGGAGCTGCTGGCCGATTGCGGCGTTCGCGGCACGTTCTTCGTGCTCGGCTGGATCGCCGAGCGACATCCCGCACTCGTGCAGCTCATCGCCCGCGCAGGACACGAGATGGCGTCGCATGGACACCTGCATCAGCGCGTGTACGAGCTGACGCCGGCGCAATTCGCCGACGATCTGAACCGAGCGCGCGCCGCGCTCGCGGCGGCAGGCGCTCCGGACGTGCGCGGCTACCGCGCGCCGGAGTGGTCGATCAATGAACGTTCGTTGTGGGCGCTCGATGTGCTGGCTCGAGCCGGGTTCACGTTCGATTCGAGCATGGCGCCGATGCGGATCGTCGGCGATCCAGCATATCCGCAACGGCCGCATCGACGCATGACCAGCCCTGGAAGTCTGCTGGAGTTTCCGCCGCTCGTCGAGCGACGATTCGGTCAGAACATGCCGCTTGGTCTTGGATGGGGACTGCGCATGTCGTCGCCCTCCCGAGTGCTTCGAGCCATCGAAGATCGCAACAGCCGCGGTGTTCCGGTCGCGCTTGCCGTGCACCCCTGGGAAATCGATCCCGATCCTCCGAGCGTGCGGCTTCCGGCTGGAGAAAGCTTTGCGCACTACTTCCGGCTCGACGGCTTTCGCGCGCGGCTCGGAGGTCATCCTGCGCGGCGCGTCGTTCGCGCCGATGGGCGAGGTTCTCGAAGTATCAACGGCTCTCGAATGACCGCGGGGTTGCGTGTCGCAGCTGGTATAGCCGCCCTTGCGCTGCTGGTGCCGTCCAATGAAGCAGCCGCCGAAACGGGGCTGCGCGGCATCGCCATCGATCGACCCCTTGACGCAGATCTGCTTCCGCCGGACTTTCCACGACGGTCCCGCTTGTGGTGCGGCTCTCGATCGAGGCGGGGGTGTTTGCGGGACCGTCGGTAGACACGATACTTCAGCGTCTCCGATTCGTCGTGGACGAGTATCGAAGCCGCAACACACGCGTGCTGATTGCCGTGGACGGCATGCCGGATTCCGACACCGACATCGAACCGTGGCGAGGATTCATCCGGTCCATTGCCGAGCGAGGGCCGGGGCCAGGTCGTCGGCTATCAAATCGGTCACGTCGTCGCCGGGACTCTGCCGGACGTGAATCGGTACGTCTATCTGCTGAAGCTGGCGGCCGTGCAGATTCGGTCGATCGATCCCGACGCGATCGTGCTGCAGGGCCGCATTCCCGAGACCGCGATTGAGTGGCAGGAGCGTGTCTTGGCGGCCGCGCTTGGTCCTTACGTAGATGGCTTCGCGCTGGACGCCACAGCGGCCACCGACACCGAAGGTTATCGAACAAGTCAGATGATGCGAGCGCTTCTGGACAGGGTGAAGCCTGCCGCACCCGTGGTCCTTGGCCCGATTGAGCTGCCCGTTGACGCCGATCCCGCCGCGTTCCAGATGCTGGATCGGTTCTGGGCTCGCTCGGCACGATGACGATGATGGCGTTTGCCGGCCCTGTGGCGTCGCTCCAGTCGGTCTGGTTGCCGCGTCGCGCTGTGGACCTCGTGGCGGGCAATCTCGTGGCGCTCGACGCGCGGAGCAACAACCTGATCATCAGGCAGGGCACGTCGAACGTCACGTCGACCGCGAGATTTCGCTTTGTCTACGACCTGAGCGGCTTCTAGACCTTTCTGGTGTACTGGAGTGCGGCTAGCGACGCTGCGCTCGAAGTCGAAGTGACCGTCGCCAACGTCACGACGCCGATGATCCGCGATCCGATGACAGGCAGGCTGACCCCTGCGCAAAGCGAACACGAGCCGGGTAGCAATCGAGTCCGGCTCGCACTACCGCGCGCCGAGTTCCCCGCTCGTCGTCGACTTCAACTTCGGCAACAGCTGGCACTCGGCGCGAGCGTCGACGTGCGGACGGAGGTGCTGCCGCGCGTCGAGGAGATCATCTTCCGCCATCAGCAGGCGCAGGCTGCCCAGGACGACGTCCTCCAGACGTATATCGGCACATGCGCGAATCGAGCAGCGATTCCATCCGTCGGCTGCCGATCCGGTCTACAACGTCGTGACCGAAAACCGGCTCTTCTCCGATCACGGCGTCGTGGAGTGGGAGGAATTGAGCTTCGAGCTGAATGGCGCGAAGTGGACATCCAATCGGCCGCCGTTTCCGCTCGTGCAGCCCGAGAAGGTCCTGTCGCTGCCGCTCGATCTGCGGCTGAATCAGGACTACGCGTACCGGCTCGACGGCGTCGACACGGTCGGCGAACGGTCCGTGTTCGTCGTCCGGTTCGATCCGACTCGACTCGACAGCGCGCTCTATCGCGGCAACGGTGTGGATCGATCGTCAGACCTTCGTGCGACTCAAGGTGCAGGCGGTCGAGACCACACTGAGCGGTCTGGTCGTCTCGAACGACGAGACGCAGATTTTCGAATCCCCTGGCGCTATAGGTGACCGGGCCGATCTGGATACTCGGTCATCTGATCAGCCAGCAGATCTTTCTGATCGCCGGACGCAGCGTGCTGGTCGAGCGCGAGGTTCGGCTGTCGGACGTGACGCTGAATCCACCGGACTTCGAGCAGGAAAGGCATGCGGCGCGCGCCAGCAAGCGGATCATGTACCGCGACACCGATCAGGGCGTCCGCTACCTTGTCAAGCAGGGCGACGACGCGGGTCGTCAGCGACAAGCTGACCACGTCGGCACGCGCCTTCGCGCTCGGCGCCGATCTTCGATCCGTCGTTCGACTTTCCGCTGCCGATCGGCGGCCTGAACATTCTCGACTTCAACTTCCTGAACCGAAACTCTCAGCTCGCGCTGCTGTACGGCGGCGTCATCGCGCTCGGCAACATTCAGCGCGCGAACCTGTGGGGCGGGCGGTTCGACGTGAGCGTCGATTTCTTCGGCCTCGGCGCTGAAGGCGAACGACGATCTGTTCGATGCGGCAGGAAAGCGCGAAGGAGAGCGCGTCAACCGGATTCCGCTGTCGCACCGGCGTCAACCTCGGCTACCGGCTGACGCCGTTTCAGAAAGCCTGACCGCGCATTACGAGTTCAAGTACGACGCGTACTTCCGCGACGCGACGACGGCGCCGGATTTCGTCGTTCCCTCGAGCACGGCGACGCAACGGCGAAGGCGTCGGCTACGAGTATCGTCGGCGCGGCTATTCGCTGCTCGCCAATGCCGCCGCGTATCAGCGATCCTCGTGGACTCCCTGGGGCCAGGGTGCCGAGCTGGACGAATTCGAGCCGGATACCAGAACGTTCACGAAGTACGACGTTGGGCTGTCGAAGGACTTCACCTTCGCCACGTTCCACACGATCCATCTGAACGGCACGTACTTCGGCGGCCAGCGGCTCGACCGGTTCAGCATGTATCAGTTCGGCCTGTTCGATGCGACGCGCATGCACGGCGTGCCGTCGGCCGTGCGATTCGCCGAGCTTGGCGATGTTCCGCGGCTCGTATTCGTTCAACCTCTTCGAGCAGTACCGCGTTGATCTGTTCGTCGATCATGCGGGCGGTCGAGACGCCGAGGACACCACCTGGCGGCAAGTCACCGGCACCGGAGTCCGGCTGAATCTGCGTGCACCGCGGAATACAATCCTGCAGGTCGACGTCGGCAAGAGTTTCCTGCCGTCGACTACCGCGGCGCCGGATCGACCGTGTTGCAGATCCTGCTGCTGAAGCCGCTATGACGTCGCACAACGAGCGGCGCCTTCGCGCCGACCTTCATCTGCACTCGTATCACTCCGGACGGCCGGCCATCTGAGGTTCCTGCGCGCGCGCGATTGCTACTCCGAGCCCGAGGCGGTGTATGCGGCCGCGAAGGCGCGCGGCATGGATCTCGTGACGATCACCGATCACGACAGCATCGACGGCTGTCTCGAGTTTCTCGACCGCCATCCCGGACGCCGACGACTTCTTCATCAGCGAAGAGATCGAGTGCTGGTTCCCCGATGTCAAACTCAAGGTGCACGTCGGGGCCTACGACATCGACGAGCGCATCCACCACGAGATCTGCAGTCGCTTCGAGGGAGCGTGTTCGAGGTGGTCGTCGTACCTGAGATCCCGCGGCGTCTTCTTCACGTTCAATCACCCGTTCTTCTTCTTCAAGGGCCAGCTGCCGCTCGACACGTACCTCGCGATGGTGCACGAGCAGTTTTCCGGCATCGAGGTCCGCAACGGCACGATGCTGCCCGAGCACAACCGGCTGGTTGAGGCGATCGCGCGGCGAAGCGTGGTTTCGGCACGGTGCTGACGGCATCGGCGGCAGCGATTCGCACACGCTCAGTGGCATCGGCACCACCTATACCGAGGCGCCAGGAGCCACTCGCGACGAGTTCCTCGCGAGCCTGCGCGCCGGGCGAGCGCGCGTGGGCGGCGCGCACGGCAGCGTCTCGCGCGAAGCCGCCGAAATCTACGGCGTCGTCGGGCAGTACTGGCAGGCGCTCGCTCGGCGGAGGTCGTCCGGATTTGTCGTGGCGGCGCCGTGTGCTGGGTGTTCGTATTCTCGCTTGCTTCCTTGCCGTTCGAATTCACGCCGCTCCTTGTCGCGGCGGTCCACAAGCGCGACGAACGGCAGCGAGTCGGCGAGTATCGGCGACAACTGGAGGGTTGGTTGAACGCGGAGCCGCAGCTGTGAGCAGGCGTCGGGTCGCCGTCACCGGCATCGGCTTGATGAGCGCGCTCGGCACCTCGCGAGAGGCAGTTTGGGAGGGTCTCGTCGGCGGGCGGTGCGGCGTCGCCGACGTCACGCTGTTCGACGCGGCCGAATATCGAAGTCAGAAGGCCGCCGAGATCCCGCCCTATGAGCGCGATGCGGCATTTTCCGATCGGGCCTGGCGACGTCTGTCGCGCAGCGATCAGATCGCGGTGATCGCGTCGCGTGAGGCCTTGATTGACGCCGGTCTGCTCGACCCGGAGATCCCGCGTTCGCGAATGGGCGTCATGCTCGGTTCCGGCACGGCCGACCTGATGCGCAACGAGGAATGGTTCGCCGATGCGCATCGGCACGGTATCCGCCGGGCGCCGCCGTCGAAGATCTTCGATCACTTTCCAAATACCCCCAGCGACGTGGTCGCCGGCTGTTTTGGCTTCGAGGGCTTGAAGTCGTCGGTGCTGTCGGCCTGCTCGTCCGGCACCGTGGCGATCGGCTATGCCGCCGACGCTATTCGGTGGGGTCAGCTCGATGTCGCGCTGGCGGGCGCGAGCGACGTTCTGTGTCGCCTGACGTTCAGCGGCTTCAACGCGCTACGTCTCGTCGACACGGAACCGTGTCGGCCGTTCTGCCGGACGCGGCAGGGGCTGAACCTCGGCGAAGCCGCTGCGATGCTGGTGCTCGAAGACCTGACGAGCGCACGGAAACGAGGCGCGACCATTTACGCAGAGATCGCCGGCTACGGCGTCAGCTGCGAAGCGTACCATGCGACGGCGCCGGAACCCGAAGGCAATGCGGTCGCTGCGCTCATCGAGGACGCGCTGCGCTCGGCGGAAGTCAGTGCTGCCGACGTGGATCACGTGAACGCGCACGGCACCGCGACGCCACAGAACGATCAGGCCGAGGCGCGCGGGATGCGGCTGGTCTTCGGCGAGCGATCCGGCGCGCTGCCGGTGACCTCGATCAAGTCGATGATCGGCCACTGCCTGGCGGCCGCCGGCGCGATCGAAGCGGCGTCGCTCGCCCTCTCCGTCGCCCGAGGCGTCGTTCCGCCCACGATCAACTTCCGCGAGCCCGATCCCGAGTGCGACGTCGATGTCGTGACCCGCGAGGCGCGCCGTGTTCCCGTCTCGTGCGGCGTGTCGACGTCGCTCGCGTTTGGCGGCAACGACGCGGCGCTCGTCATGCGACGCGTGAACTAAAGGCGTCGACCGCACCTCGTCAAGCCGTTCGGACCGCTGAATACTCGCTGAAGATTCCGTGGACTACGGTCCGGACAGGCGCCCCGAGTCCGACACGGTGCAGCGAAGCGAGGACCGTTTCAGGCGGCACGCATGTGGAGATCGTTTCCCAGTAGAACCGCATCAGCTCGGCGGCGTCGGCGCTGCCGGTGCCCAGCCGCGCTGCGATCGGGACAACCGTGCCGAAGTACACGCGCGCCAGGGCCAGGCCGGCGGTGGACCGGGGCCGCGTGATTTCGAGCAGCAGCACGCGGCCGTCCGGCTTGAGCACCCGACGGTACTCGTCGAACGTCTGATCGAGGTCGGGGACGTGGCGCAGCGCGTAGCCCATCGTGACGAAATCGAATTGCGCATCAGGGAACGGCAGCTGCTCGCCGACGCCCTGCACGAGGCGCACGCCCGATCGCGCCCGACCGGCGACCATCATCGGCCGCGACGGGTCGAGCCCGACGACGTGGCCGGATGCGCCGATGATGCGGGCGATTTCGCGCGCCAGCAGGCCCGTGCCCGTACCGACATCGAGGACGCGCATGCCGACACCGAGGCCCGCGCGCGCGAGTGCGTCACGCCGATACGTCTGCCCGGAACCAAACGACATGATGTCGCATGCCCGGTCGTAGTGGACGGCCGCCCGGTCGAACAGTGAGTTGACCGCGTGCTGGCGATCCTTAGTACGGTCCCAGTAGCGACTGTCAGCGGGCAGCGGGGATGGACTCATGGACATCAGGCCTGCGCTCGGCAAGCCTCGGCGACAACCGCACAAAGCGCTGAAGGCGGACCATCTGAAAGAAGAGCGCGACCCACAGGCGCGTCGCCAGCGTCGGCTGCCAGTAGCCGGCAAAGACAGCGACGAGCGATCGAAACAGGCGACGGGGCGGATCTTCCGCAAAAAACAGATCGCGAAACTCCGATGTATAGAAGCCAAGGACGAATCGGCGGAACGACCGATACCGCTGATGCTGGCGCCGGTCGAACCGGCTGAAACGCGCGGCCGACAGGTCGCCGGCATCGAGGCCCTGCGCAACGGCGCGCGCGGCTTCCAGGCCGGACTCGAGTGCGATGGCGACGCCGGTCGAGAACACCGGATCCAGAAACGATCCGGCATCACCGACGAGCAGCCATCGGTCGCCCGCATAGGCCCGCGACCCGAACGAGAAGTCTTTTTCGACGCGCACCGGCCACTCGCGGCGGGCGGGAGCCAGCAACCGCGCGACGGCGGGTGTCTCCGCGATCGAGCGATCGAGGAGGTCCGGCGGCTCGAATCCGCGGAAGGCGAGCGCCGCAGACCGGGGCAGCACCACCCCGACGCTCATCAGTTCGTCAGAAATCGGGATGAGCCAGAACCAGCCAAGATCGGGACGCGCCACGATCCGGATATCGCCGGCGCGACGCCCCGTCGCGCGCGCCACGCCCGAATAGTGCGAGAAGACGGCAAGATTCGCGAGTTTCGGCTCGTCGATGCGCAGGTTGAAGCGCCGCGACAACACCGACCCGCGCCCGGAGGCATCGATCACCACTTTCGCACGCGTCCGCTGTGACGGCGAGCCCCTGTCGTCTTGTACGGTGAGCGTGACGCCGTCCGCATCGAAATCCACGCTGAGCACCCGATGGCCCTGCCTGACGTCGGCGCCGATCGAGGCCGCGTGCCGCAGCAGGAGATCATCGAAGGTTGCCCGCGGCACCTGCCAGGTCTGAGGCATTGCGACGCCCGGGGCATCGGCGAAGTCCGCATAGCGTTCGATCCCGCCGTCAGCGGTCAGGAAGGTTGCGCCCCATTTCTGCGGAAAGCCCGCATGACGGACGGCCTCCTCAATGCCGATTGCCTTCAACACGTCGTTGACCGACGCGAGCAGCGACTCGCCGATGTGAAAACGCGGAAAGTGATCCCGTTCGAACACGATGGCCCGATGCCCAGATCGCGCGAGCCAGGCCGCGGCTGCGGCTCCTGCTGGTCCGCCGCCGATAATCGCCACGTCGTAATCGAACGTCATCGGGCGACGTAGTATGCCACGTGGGAAGAACGACCCGGTGCGCGCTAGTCGTTCGTGGCCGTCATCGTGATCCGGAGCTTTGTCATCGGGTCAGTCTTGAGGGCATCAAGAGGCACTGTGATCCTGGTTTCGCTGGTGAATGCGTGGCCCTTGTCCTCTACGTCCAACGGCCCCAGCTTGCGGCTGGCTGCTACCTCCGTGCCGTTGAGCACTTCCATGAGGATGGTCACGCTCTTGTCGTGATTGTGCCGAGGATTGAGCAGCTTGACGCGGATCGTTACCTCAGCACGATTGTCTGGCTGCAGGCGCACCCGCATGGCCAGCCCGCTTTCCCATTCGCTCCCGTCCTTCGAAACGTTGCCATGAAAAACGACACCCTCACAGGAGAACTTCCCGAGCTGCTTGTACCTCCGGAACGTCGAACCAATCGCCTGGCTGCTTCCAGAGCGACCGGTTCGCCGCGGCGAAGACCGTTTCGACGACCATCGGCGAACGGAAGGCATTCGGATCCTGACTGCTGCCTGGTTCGCCTTGCGTGACGACCTGCGCGCTGGGAGCCGGTCCGAACATCGATAAGAGGCCGGCTACGACTGCGAACGCGCTGAAGACGTGATATCTCCTCATCGGTTGCTCCTGATATTTCTTCATTCTATCCAGAGGCAACCGATGACCGTACTGTCTACGATTGAGGAACCTCGATCCCGTGTTTCGCAGCGATTGCGATGACCCGCCCCACTTCCGACGCGTCAGGAGGATTGGGCCGGACAGATCGGTCGGTCACAGGCGTCCCCGCTTCTTCGAGGAATCCTTCGAGTCCCGCAGGCGAATGAACAATGAGTGCGCGGCCGGCGCTACCGATCGCTCGGTGCGCATGAACCACTCCCTTGGGTAGAAGGACAAATGAGCCCGGCCCAGCCGTGAACGTTCGGCCCGACAGGGAGAATTCGAAGGTGCCCTCGAGGATGTAGAAGCTTTCGTCTTCACGATGATGAATGTGCGCTGGAGGCCCGACGTCTGGAGTGGCCCAGAGCTCCGACAGCGTATACCTGCCTTCCGTGTCCGCTCGGCCCGCTTTGATCGTGTGGAGATCGGTGAACAGCCAGACCGATCTCCCGTCAACTTTGGAAAGCTGGACACCGACGGAGCGCTGTGACATTTCGGAGCCTCCTCGCTGGTCACTACGCATGCTGGGGTGAGTTGGATTGCTTATGCCTTCAGCAACGACTGCACATATGCCGGCTTCAACGGCAATCGACGGGCGTTCTTGCCGGTGGCGTCGAAAAATGCCGACGCAATGGCTGACACGGCCAGGGCATTGGCCGCCTCCGAGCCGCCGCCGTACGCCCCGACCTCCGGCTGATTGATGATCACCACCTTGACTTCAGGCACATCGGCCATGGTCGCAATCGGATACGTTCGCCAGTCGCGGCTCGTCACCATGCTTTCATCGAAGATCATCTCTTCGTGCAGCGCATGACTCACGCCCATGACGGCGCCGCCTTCAATCTGCCGCTTCAGCTGCAGCGGATTGATGACGATGCCTGGGTCGACGGCGATGGTGTACTTTTCAACCTTGACCTTGCCGGTGTCCGGAGCCACGGACACCTGACACACACAGGCCCAGTACGTGCCCGAGCGCAGCATCACCGAGACGCCTTGCCCCGTCAGCGGGCCCGACGCCTGTCGCTTTCGGCGACGGCCGGCGCTGCCAGCCAGAGGACTCCCGCACCGCGTTGAGCACGCCGATGAGCCGCTCGTCTTTCGTGTGACTGAGACGGAACTCAATCGGGTCGACGCCTGCCAACGCCGCGGCTTCGCTGATGGCCAGCTCGCGAGGGAAATTCTGCTGAAGCTGTCCTGGTGTCCGCATGCTGTGATCGCGAAGGCCTACTGCAATCGGCGATTCTCTCTCGCCCAGCTGGAACGTCCCGTGGCCGTATTCCGCGAGATTGGCCACCCGGTCGTACAGCCACGGATCCTGGTTCGAATTGATCGTCGACCCCAGCGGCCCGTCCACATCGGCCTGAGGGGTCTTCATCGTCGGCAAACCGGCGATGACGGCGCCAACGGGTCGGTCGTCCTGCATCGCGGGCATGTAGTGATCCATCTGACACGCGATCATCTTGCCGTGTGCGTCCAGGCCGATCTGGACGTCGGTGATTCCAGGGGGCGACTGCGTGGACCACTGGAGATCGTCGGGGCGCATCCACTGCACGCGGACCGGCTTCCCGACAGCCTTCGAGAGAATTACGGCTTCGTCTTCGGCACCGGCATTGCCGCCGTTCGATCGGCCGTAATGGCCGCTCCCCGCGAACACGCGGATGACGACGTTGTCGACAGAGGTTCCGAGCATCAATGCGATCTGCCCGCGAAGCGCCTGTGGATTCTGGTTGTGCGTGTAGACATAAACCGTCCCGTCCGCCTTCACGTCGCCAACAGCGATGGTCGGCCCGATCGGCGCATGCTTCATGTACGGCAGCTCGTAGGTGGCCGTCACCTTCTTGACAGCCGTCGCCATCGAAGAGGGGACCGACCCCTGACTCTTCTCGCTCGTAAAAATCTTGGTGGTCTTCCAGTCGGCCTTGTCACGCAGGTAGCTGAACAGGTTGTTGCTTCCCGGCAGCCCTTTCCAGTCTGACCATTTCGTTGCCCCGGACACCTGCTGGGCCGCTCCGATCGCTTCCCACTCCGTCGGCGCGACGACGCCGACGAGGTTTCCTTTGACGATGACCTGGGCGTTCGGGAACTTCGTTTTGTCGAGGTCGCCGGCCGATACGAGCGTCGAACCGAGCGTCCTGGGATGCACCATTCGTGCGTGCAGCATCTCGGGCAGCCGTACGTCGGTCACCCAGTTTTCCTTGGCGGTGACCTTGGACGTTGTGACCGGGTTCATGTACGACTTGCCGATGATCGTGTACTCGCGGATTGGCTTCATCGGCGGATCGCCCGTGATGGTCAACCCGAACGCGTCGGTCAACGTGCCGGCGACGGGGATGCTCAGCTTCAGCTGCTGCCCCTGGACAAGCTGGCCGTAGGAGAGGCTCTTGCCTCGAGCCGACACGACGCCGTCCTTCACCGTCAACTGGCTTTTCTCGACGCCCAGCTTCGTTGCCGCCAGATCCAGCAGCGCCTGATACGTGTAGGCAGCGGCCTTCCGGACGTTGGGGGCGCCGTTGCTCAGGAAGCCGGCCGAAAATCCGCCGTCGGGCGTACGATCGGTGTCGCCACTCACCACTGACGTAATGCGCTCGAACGGAACGCTCAGTTCCTCAGCCGCAATCTGCTTGTACGCCGTCGTCACCGTGCTCTGACCGAAATCGGCCTTACCGGTGCGCAGCAGGATGGTGTTGTCGGCGTGAATCTCGAACCAGGACGAAGGAAGCGTGGCATCGAGCGTCGTCTTGCTCGTTGCGGCGTCGGCAGCGTTCTCGAACATGTCGCGGCCGACGAGGCCGAAGCCGACGATCAGCGCACCGCCGGTCTTCACGAACTGACGTCGCGTGAGGGTGGCGCCGTAGACGTCAATCGATCTCGTGAGTCGCCATTACTTGCCTCCCTTCGCCATCGCGCTGGCCGCTCGCTGGACAGCTTCGACGATCGCCCCGTAGGTGCCGCAGCGGCACAGGTGGGGTGAAGGGCCGTCGGATGTGAATGCGTCCTTGATCTGCGAGACCGTTGGCGCCGGCGCCTTGTCCAGCAGCTCGGTTGCCTTGATCATCATGCCGTTCTGGCAGAAGCCGCACATCGGCACCTGTTCGTCGATCCAGGCCTGCTGCACCGGGTGAAGGGTCGTGGCCGCTTCGGCCTCCGACAGGCCACGCTGCTGGGCCCATCGGGCCGCGAGTCCTTCGAGCGTGGTGACTTCCTTGCCGTTGGCGCGCGATACGGACGTCGCGCAGGAGCGAATCTCTTTGCCGTCCAGCAGGACCGAGCAGGAGCCGCACTGCGACAACCCGCAGCCGAACTGGGGTCCACTCAGTCCCAGCTCGCCCCGCAGCACATAGAGCAGCGGTGTGTCGCCGCCCGCCTGTATTTCGCGCCGCGTTCCATTCACGGTGATGCTGATGCCTGCCATTTCGAATCCCCCTGAGCTTTGTTTACGCCGCTCTTACGCCCTGGTCCGGGCTGCACCGAGTTTAGCGCAATGGTCCGCGGCCTCTTTCAGAAAACGAAAATGTACAGTAGCGTGTCCCCCTTGGCGCCAGATCGGCGACGTGAAACCTCAGGGTGAAGAATGAGCATCATCGTTACGACAGGGGACGGCCGAGAGACGACGCTGGGTGATGGCGTGATGACAGAACTGCGAGGTTCGCTGCGCGGCGAGCTGATCCTCAGCGATCACCACAATTACGAGCAGGCACGTCGCGTCTGGAACGGGAACATCGATCGGCGGCCGGCGCTCGTCGCAAGCTGCCTGGGTGTTGCCGACGTCCAGCAGGCGGTCGCGTTTGCCAAAGCACACAGCCTTCGCGTGTCTGTGCGCGGTGGCGGGCACAGTGCGCCGGGATACGGAACCAACGACGGCGGTCTCGTGATCGACTTGACGCCGCTCAAGGGCGTCCAGGTGGATCCGGGCGCCCGCACGGTGCGCGCGCAGGGCGGCGTACTCTGGCGGGAGTTCGATCACGAAACCCAGGCATTCGGCCTCGCGACCACGGGTGGGACTGTTTCGAACACCGGTGTTGCCGGGCTCACACTCGGTGGCGGTCTGGGTTGGTTGATGGGTCAGTACGGGCTGACCGTCGACAATCTTCTCTCGGCTGACGTCGTCACGGCCGACGGGCAGTTCCGCAAGGCCAGCGCGAAAGACAATCCGGATCTCTTCTGGGCACTCAGGGGGGGCGGTGGCAACTTCGGGGTCGTCACGTCGATGGAGTTCCGGCTGCATCCGGTGTCGCAAATCCTCGGCGGGCTCGTCCTGTATCCGCTGGATCAGGCGCGCGATGTGCTGCGTTTCTATCGTGATTTCTGCGCCACGCTACCTGACGAAGCCGAAGCCTATGCGGCTCTGCTGACGGCACCGCAAGGTATGCCGGTCGCCGCGCTCATCCTGGGATACAACGGGCCGCTTGCTGCGGGAGAGCGGGTTCTCGCTCCGGCGCGCGGGTTCGGAAAGCCGATCGCCGATCTGGTGGGCCCCATGCCGTACCAGGCACGCCAGAAGATGCTGGACGAGCCGAACGCGACGCACGGGCTTCATCGGTACTGGCGTTCGGCGTTCACCGAACGGATCACCGATGAACTGGTGGATGTGCTCGTCGAAGGCGCGTCACATTTCAGCTCGCCGTTGAGCGTCCTGCTGTTCTTCTACATGCACGGCGCCGCCGCACGCGTGTCCCCGGGCGAAACGGCCTTTGCTCTCAGGCGGAACCAATGGGACTTCGACGCGCTCGCGCAGTGGACGAACGCCGGGGAATCGGCGCAGCACATTGCGTGGGTTCGATCGCTCTGGGAAAAGCTCGAGCCTCAGCTGGAGGGGTCGGCGTATGTCAATCACTTGTCGGCAGACGATCGGCCCGAAAAAGTCCGTGCATCGTTTGGCGCGAACTACGCGCGATTGCGTCAGGTGAAGAGCGTGTACGATCCGACAAATCTCTTCCGCCTGAATCCCAATATCACGCCAGAAAAAGGGTTCTAAGGGTTCTGAGGTTCTAAACGTTCTGACATTACGTCTCGCCGTTCCGACTTCTGCGACGTTCGAGGCGATTGCCCGCGGCGCCCAATTCCGCGATCGCATTGCGATTCCGGCGCGGGCCACGCCTGAAGCGCTTTTCCACGCCTTCGAAACGGTCGCTCTTCCCGACATGAAGCTGGCCTGGCTGCTCGGCGAGATCCGCTATCTGCCTGCGCGATTGGCCGGCCGCCAACCGGCAGCCGACTCGACGCAGCCGTTTCTGTCCACCCTCATCCGGAACGGAACGCTCATCCTGCACGATGACAAGCCGCGCGAAATCATCACCGGCTCGGCGGGCCAGCTGCATCGCGTGGTTGATCAGGCGCCCGTGCGGTTTGCAGGTCGTGATGCCTTTGACAGCTTTGCCGATCCGGAGCACGAAAAGCTGTTCATGAGCCTTCGCGTCAGCCCCACCGGAATCGACGGCGAGCAGTGGCTGGTTCTCGAGCACGCGACTCGCGCCCTGTCTGTTGAGGCGGAGCGCAGGTTCCGGAGGTACTGGCGGGTCATCAAGCCGATGGGCGCGTTCGTGAGCCGGGAGCTTCTGCGCGCCATTCGCGACAGAGCGCAACGACTGACAGCGGCCCCCGGGGCCACCTGAGACGACTTGCACGATGGCCGTCGCCTGGGGGAAGCTTCCTGAGATGACGGATATCAGTGACTCCACTTGGCTTCGCCTCTCCGTCAAGTGGGCGGCAATCGTGCTGCTCTGCGCGTTGCCGCTGATCCGTGCGACGTGGGACATGTTATCGCTGGGCGAACACCTCGCCGTCGCGGGAGGAGTCCTCGCGTGGGCGCTGCTGATGGCCGTCATCGACAACAGGCGTTGTCATCGCGCCGATGGCGCCGCGTCTAGGCGCCTTGTCCAGGCGGCGCTGGCGTTCGGGATCTTGCAGGGAGCCCTTTCGATTGCCCTCGATCGCGTCTACTTCTTCGCGTTCTACTCCCCGGCGGTGGTCGCGGTCTCTCGTGTCGTGCGGGTTTCGGAGGTCCTGTCGATGGTATCCGTCCCGGACGATGTGGTCGTGCCACTGGTGCTGACCTTGGCGTGCGGCGGTCAGGTGCTGATCTGCGTCCTTATCATCGCGCGCCTCACCGAGCGCTGGCGTCTATGGTCGCCAGTCGTTAGCTAGCCGCTAGTCGTCGGTCACTTCCTCACACTTGTTTCAATCTTCTGAACGGAGACGAGGCTGAACCAAAGGGCCGTCGGGCTCGTCTTTGCCTAAGTCAGGGGATTTCGCATGAAAGCCGACGCGCTGCCCACGCCCCGGAAGGATCGCACTATCGAAGGATTGATGGCGACCTGGTACACGAAGAACCGGGGTCGCGATTGGAACTGGTTTCAGAGTGTCGCGCACCAGGTGGCCGAGCGTGTGCCCCCGGGCGGCAGCGTCCTGGACGTCGCAACAGGTCCTGGCTCTCTGGCGATAGAAATTGCTAGGACAGGGCGTCGGGCGTACGCACTCGACTTGAGCCGCTCGTTCGTCAAGATTGCGCAGCAAGAGGCGTCTCGAGCGGGCGTCGCGGTCGACGTCCGGCACGGCAGCGCTTCGGCCATGCCCTTCGCCGACGCGTCGTTTGATTTCGTCATCTGCACTGCGGCGTTCAAGAATTTCGCCAATCCTCTTGGTGCGCTCAACGAGATGCACCGGGTGCTGAAGCCCGGCGGCGAGGCCTCGATTCATGATCTCAGGAACGATGCGACGCGCGCGGACATCGAAGCCGAGGTGCGAAGCATGCACCTCTCCTCGCTGAACACCGTGTTGACGTCGTGGATCTTTCGGTTCGGGCTGATCAAGACAGCCTATAGCCGAGAGCAGCTGGAGCGAATGGCTGGCGACAGTCGATTCCGCGGTTGCGCGATCACTCGTGACGGAATTGGCTTCGAGGTTCGCTTGCGGAAGGCCTGAGGGTAACCAGGGTCCTGGTATTAGAATGGTCGGAGTCTGGAGGCCACGATGAAGCGGTATCTTCTGGCGACTCTGTTCCTGGCTGCGCCGTCAGCTGCGCTCGCCGCCGACGCTCCGGTCACCTTCAACAAGGACGTCCTGCCCGTCCTGCAACGCAACTGTCAGGTCTGCCATCGGCCCGGCGAGATCGGTCCGATGTCGTTCATGACGTTCGAGAGTACGCGCCCCTATGCCAAGGCGATCAAGACCGCGGTGGCGAGCAAGAAGATGCCGCCGTGGTTTGCCGATCCTGCATATGGTCATTTCGCCAACGAAAAGCACCTGACCGAGTCGGAAGTCGCCACCCTCAGCGACTGGGCCGACAACGGCGCGCCCGAAGGTGACGCGCGCGACAAACCCGTGCCGGTGGCCTTCAAGGACGGCTGGAACATCCGCCCCGATCTCATCTTCAAACTGCCGAAGCCTTTCGAAGTTCCGGCGAAGGGCACGCTCGAATACACCTACATCGTTGCGTCGGAGCCGTTCAAGGAAGACACCTGGGTACTGGCGGGGGAAATCCGTCCAACCTACCGGGCGGCCGTCCATCACGTCATTGCGAACGTCAGGCCCAAGGGCTCGAAGTGGATGACACCGGCGCAGCTCGGCGCCGAACCGTATGCACCGGGTCCCACACGCAACCAGGATCTCATCAAGGCCAACGGCGGCAATCCTGCCGTGCTCGACAACGTGTTCCTCGTCGGGTACGTGCCGGGCATGGAAGCGCAGCGCTTCGACATCGACGACTCCGCCATGCTGATTCCGGCAGGCGCAGAAATCGTCTTCGAGTTGCATTACACGACCAACGGTGTGGCCGGCGAAGATCAAACGATGGTCGGTCTGGAGATCTCCAAGACGCCGCCGCGGCGTCGGTTCCTGACCATGGCGGCGGCGCAACTCGACCTGACCATTCCGCCCGGCGATCCCAACGCCGAAGGCAAAGCCACCGTCACCTTCGGCCAGCCGGTGGATCTCGTCTACATGCAGCCGCACATGCATCTGCGCGGCAAGGACATGCGCATCGATGCGCACTATCCCGACGGGCAGAAGGAAACACTGCTGAACGTTCCCCGCTACGACTTCAAGTGGCAGATCGTCTATTACCAGAAGACGCCCCTCCAACTCCCCAAGGGGACGAAGCTGGAGCTCACCGCGCACTGGGATAACTCGCCGGCCAACAAATGGAATCCGGATCCCGCCGCAACCGTTCACTGGGGCGATCAAAGCTGGGCGGAAATGTTGTCCGCACCAATGGCGGTGATCGTCGACCGATCCGTCAATCCAGCCACCGTAGTCGTGGGGAATCCGCTGGTGCAGGCAAGCGTGCAGTAGAGGGGAGCGGCGTCGACGGGGACGCGCGTCAGCGCTTCGCGTGTGCCCGGCGACGCTGAAGCTCACGGTTTCGCGCATGCACGCCGTGATTCCCGAGGATATTTCCGACCACCATCGAGAGTCCGCCGAACACTGACGCGTCGTGCGTCGAGCCGTTGAGGCCAATTTCCCACGCCGCCGTCCACCGCATAGCGGGCGCTGAGCTCGTAGATGGCGCCCGCGTCCACGCCCGTCACTGCGCCGCCGTGCGGGTCGTTTCGAGAAAACCAGTACGCCTCGACGTAAGGATTCAGGTTGTCCGTAGCCGCCGCGCTCACCGACACGGAGACAAGCTGCTGTGAGAAGTGCGGGTGTCCTTCACCGGCGCCGATGAGATCGATGCCGTAATTGACGTCGGCGTGCCAATGGCTCCCGATGTCTCCGCCCGTGAGCAACGTCAGAAGGTAGTCGAAGTCGCCGGAGCCCAGACCCTTGGCCGAGCTCGCGGTCGGAAGATTGATTGTCGGCAGGATCGACAAGACCGGAACTCCGCCCGGATCGGCCCACAGGCGAATCTTGGCGCCAACGTTCATGTTGCCAAAGCCGGTCTGGCGCTGAATGCCGTCGGTCTGGGTGACGAGTCCGTCTGTACCGATCCTGGCTTCCAGCCAGTCGGTCAGTCCCACCCGCCCCGTGACGGGCGTACTCCACTCACCCTGGGGCGCTGAGTGTGTAAAGTTCCCGCCCATCTCAACCTGTAACAGCCCCACATCGACGATGTGCGTGCCGTTGGTGACGTCGGGGCGGTCCGGTTCGATGGCCTCCTGTGCGGCCAGCCAGCCTGGCGCACAGACGACGCCGAGTGTGATGAAGGCCGCACGTACGAATCCGAGGCGCTGGGTCAGTTGAGCACCGTAACCTCATACACGCACAGGCGTGCATGGTGCAGGCGAGCGCTAGACTACCGCGGTTTTTGTGTGAGGCGGTGGATCAGATCGAGATTGCCACCTGACAGGCTGCTGTGTATCCGCTGGAGGGATTGCCCGTGGGGGTCACCAACTCGGAGGCCAGGCTGTCCGCGAAGATGTTGTCGGCGGCGTTGGATGTGGGATTCGACCCCTTGGACGCGTACACGCCGCTCGAGTGCACGACGTTGTTCACGTTCTCCGGAAACGCGATTTGAGTGGTCTTCCGCGACCCGCCGCCCACGGCGACTTCCACGTGAATGTGCGTCGCACGCCCCTGATACCAGCCCGGGTAGATCGTCGTGAACGTCACTTCGCCGCTGCTGTTCGTCGTCTGGATACCGCGCAGGAAAGTCCGCGACGTCTCCGAGCCGTATTCCGAGTAATCACCGGACGCGTCGCAATGCCAAATCTCGACGTTGGCGTCGGCGACTGCGGCGCAGTTCGCATTGACGTTGACCACCTTGACCGTAACGTTCAGCAGCGTTCCGCTTCGGTCTTCACGAATGTCGCTGCGGACGAAGTCGGTGAGCGAGGGAAATGGTCCCGCTGTTTCGGTCGGCGTGACCGCGCACGCTCCGTTGGTCGACGTTGTTGCCCATGAATCGGACCCTGAAGGGCCAGTTGGGGAGTTGTTGCTGCAGCCGAAGGCGAGCGCGGCGCCGGCGGCGCCCATGACTCCTATCGCATGGCGCCTCGTGAACGTTCTCCTGGTCGACATGAACCTTGCCCCGTAGCAAGAATCGGGGCAGGGTGCCCCGACTCTCACAAGCGCGCTCGCGGCGGAGCAGACTGTCCTCGTCGAGTATCAGAATGTCCTCAGTGATCGCTAATGAGTTGCCGAAGCCACCTGTCCCACGCCGGTCTTCCAGGGGAGTCCCTTGGGCATGTCCATGTAGAACGTCCGCTCGGCCAACAGCCACACCCCATCGACCTTTCGGCAGCGGCTGATGTACCAACCGAGGGTCGACACTCCGTGGCCATCGTCGTCTCGGTGCCGATGCTCGAGGACGGCCCAGTAGCTGTAGACCGTGCACTGCTCACTGTCGCCTTCGATACGGAGATGATTGTTGTGATGCTGCCAGTTGTTCGGGCCGCGCATCGCGAAAAACGTCTTGATCGCTTCGGCTATGGCCGGTCGCCCGACCGCACGAAGGTCGTTCTCGTCCGCGAGGACGCCGTCAGACGTGAATGCTTCGGAGTAGGCCTGTGCATCGCCACAATCATAGGCCCAGGCGTAGCGTGCGAACAGGTCGAGAATTCCCAGGCGATCATCAGCAGTCAGGGGGTGCGGCATGTGTCTCTCCTTCGCTCAAATTCTAGATGTTGCACGCCAAGTGGCATTATGATGCGCGTGCAGGCAGGCGGCATCTTAGCACCGGTTCGCCGGACAACACGCGTTACTCCTGGAGGTCAGCAATGGCCGAAGAAGCCACGAGTCAGGCTCCGAAAGATCTGATTGGTTTTCTCGACTACTACCTCGTCCAGAAAGCGCCGTTTCAGATTCCCGATGGCGGGCGCGAATGGATCGTCAAATTCGGCCCCTGGATCGCACTCATTCTCCTGATCATTTCCCTTCCCGCTCTGCTGATTGTCCTCGGCATCGGGACGTTGCTGTTGCCGTTCGGAGGCGTGGGGTATGCCCAGGGTTTCGGCCTGGCGGCCATCGCCCTTTGCATCAACCTCGTCTTGACGATCATGGCCCTGCCGGGACTCTTTGCGCGAAAAATGTCCGGCTGGAGACTCATGTTCTACGCGCAGATCGTTGGCTTGGTTTCGTCGCTTCTCTCGGGCAATATCCTCGGTGCGATCGTCGGCGGGTTGATTTCGCTGTACCTCCTGTTTCAGGTGCGCACGCTCTACAAAGCGTGAAGAACGGCGCCTGAATCCCGGTTCAGCGGACGAGGTTGGAGAGGTTGTACGCGGTGTCGGCCGGCCCAGGCATCTGAGCCAGCACGCGTACGCTTCCGCCGGCAGATACGTGCAAGACGTGCCCACCGACCACGCCATGTCCGATCCACTGTTCTGGCATCGGCTGCAGTTCGCCTTCACGATCGTCTATCACTATCTCTTTCCGCAGCTCACGATGGGCCTGGCACTGCTCATCGTTGTCATGAAGGTGCTCGGCTTGACGAGCGGCCAATCTCGCTGGGACGATGCCGCCCGTTTCTGGATTCGGATTTTTGCGATCAATTTCGGCGTGGGAGTGGTGACGGGCCTGCCGATGGAATTTCAGTTCGGCACGAACTGGGCGCGATTCTCTTCGCTCGCCGGCGGGGTGATCGGGCAAACGCTGGCCATGGAAGGCATGTTCGCATTCTTCCTCGAGTCCACCTTTCTCGGCCTGCTGGTTTTCGGCGAACGTCGTCTGGGGCGGCGGGGGCATGTCGCCGCCGCCGTCGCGCTGCTCCTCGGCAGCTGGCTTTCCGGCTATTTCATCGTCACGACCAACGCGTTCATGCAGCACCCGGTCGGCTATCTTATGGACGACGCCGGCCGGCTTCAGATGCAGAGCCTCGTAACTCTGCTGTCGAATCCTTGGGCCATTGTCCAGTACCTGCACACCATGACGGCCGCCGTGGTGACGGCATCCTTTGTGATGGCGGCGGTGGGCGCCTTTTATGCTCTCGAAGGGCGCTACACGGAGCAGGCGAGGCTGTTTCTGCGCGTCGGCGTGGCCGCGGGGCTACTGTCGAGCGTCTTCGTGGCGTTTCCGACCGGTGACTGGCAAGCCAAGAACGTGGCTGAGCATCAGCCAGCGGCGCTAGCCTCAATGGAGGGCCGCTTCGAAAGCGGGCCGTTGGCGGAGATTACGATCATCGGACAGCCCAACGTGCGCGATCGACGGCTCGACAACCCGATTCGCGTCCCGGGGATGCTGAGTTGGCTCGCGTATGGTCAGTTTCACAGCAACGTCAGGGGCCTGAACGAGTTTCCTGAAGACAGGTGGCCCGACAACATCGAACTCTTGTACTACTCGTTCCACGTCATGGCGGGACTCGGTACGCTCTTCATCCTGCTCATGGGGCTGGCCGCGCTGCTCGACTGGCGCGGACGTCTCGACCGGACGCGCACCGTGTTGTGGATGCTGATGCTGGCGTTCCCGTTTCCCTATATCGCCAACACGACTGGCTGGATGACCACAGAGCTCGGGAGGCAGCCGTGGCTGGTCTACGGCATCCTGCGGACGGCGGATGGCGTCAGTCCGCTCGTCCATACCGGCACCGCGCTTTTCACGCTGATCGGGTTCGCCGGCCTCTACTTCGTGCTGGGTCTCCTCTTTCTGTTTCTGATTGGACGCGAGATAGCGCACGGTCCGGTGGCCCATGGCTGATCTCTGGTTCGCCATCGTCGCGCTGATGCTCATGGCGTATGTCGTCCTCGACGGGTTCGACTTCGGTGCGGGCACCCTGCACCTGTTCGTTGCCAAGACGGACCAGGAGCGTCGACAGGTGCTGTCCGCTATCGGGCCGTTCTGGGACGGCAACGAAGTCTGGCTTCTTGCGTCGGGCGGTGCGTTGTTCGTCGCGTTTCCGAAGGTTCTGGCCGCTGGCTTGTCAGGGTTCTACTTTGCCATCTTCTTTGTGTTGTGGACGCTCATCCTGCGCGGGGTGTCGATCGAATTCCGCAGTCACGTGGACCATCCGCTGTGGCGGGCGGTGTGGGACGCAGTCTTCGCCGTGTCGAGCACGCTGATGCCAGTGCTGCTTGGCGCCGCACTCGGAAATCTGCTGCGCGGCGTACCGCTCAATCGCGACGGATGGTTCTCCTTGGATCTTTTTACGGATTTCACCGCCAGCGGCGACGTCGGCATCCTCGACTGGTTCACGGTGCTGGTTGGCGCCTTCGGGGCGATTGCGCTTGCGGGACACGGCGCCACGTTCCTCGCGTGGAGAACCGGATCGGCCGTTCAGCTGCGCGCTCGGGACTGGGCCTGGCGTTGCTACGCTGTCTGTGGGCTGTTGTGGCCGGTCGTGACTCTCGCGACTGCCGTTGTGAATCGATCGATGTACGAGGAACTGCCGCGCCGTCCGGTTGCCTGGCTTGCGCTCGCAGTCGCACTCGGCGGCCTCTGTCTTGTTTTCCGCGGCCTCAGGCGCGATGAGCCGCTTGAGGCGTTTCTCGGTTCCAGCGCGTTTCTGGCGGGGCTACTGGGCGCAACCGCCGCGCTGATCTTCCCGGTCATGCTGCGCAGCACAACAGATCAGCCGTCGCTAACCGTATCGAGCAGCGCCGCGCCTCTCTCGAGTCTGCAGGCTGCATTCACGTGGTGGATCGTGGCCGCACCTCTTGCGGTCGCGTACTTCGTGACGATCTTCCGTCTGCATCGCCGCCAGCTGGGATAGCATGCCTCGGCCCATGGCGCAGGTCGACATTGCTGCGAGCGTACCCATCAACCGTCCGAGCCAGGTGCTGTTCGCCAGCCTGGTCGGGACCACGATCGAGTTTTTCGACTTCTACATTTATGCGACCGCGGCGGTGCTCGTCTTTCCAAAACTATTCTTCCCCTCGTCGGATCCGTCGACCGCCACACTGGCTTCGCTCGCAACGTTCGGGATCGCGTTTCTGGCGCGCCCGATAGGATCGGCGCTGTTCGGTCACTTCGGCGATCGGGTCGGGCGCAAGACGACGCTGGTCGCGGCGCTGCTGACCATGGGCGCATCCACGGTTGCCATCGGGGCCCTGCCCACCCACGAGACGATTGGCATTGCGGCTCCACTGCTGCTGGCGCTGTGTCGGTTCGGCCAGGGCCTCGGCCTGGGTGGCGAGTGGGGCGGTGCGGTGCTGCTGGCGGTTGAGAACGCGCCGCCCGGCCGACGGGCCTGGTACGGCATGTTCCCGCAGCTCGGTGCGCCAATCGGATTTTTTCTCTCCGGAGGGGTGTTCCTCATCCTCTCCGCATGGCTGACCGACGCGCAGTTCTTCGCGTTCGGCTGGAGGCTGCCGTTTCTCGCGAGCGCCGCCCTCGTGCTGATCGGGTTGTACGTCCGGCTGACCATCACAGAGACCCCGGTGTTCCGTGACGCCTTGTCACGACGCGAGCGCGTTCAGGTGCCGGTCCTGGTCGTGTTTCGCGACCATTTCGGGACTCTTGTGGCCGGGGTGCTCGTGTCGCTCGCGACCTTCGTCCTCTTTTATCTGATGACCGTGTTCGCTCTGGCGTGGGGCACGATGGCCCTCGGCTTTACGCGCGACCGCTTTCTCATCATTCAGCTGTGGGGCGTGGTCTGCTTTGCCGTGACGATTCCTATTTCTGCCGTGATTGCCGAACGTGGCCGGCGTCCGACGCTGCTCTGGGTGACGACGGGGATTGCCATCTTCGGTCTCGTGCTGGCGCCACTGTTCGTGGCCGGGACACTCGGTGCGGTCCTGACTATGACGATCGGGTTGTCGTTGATGGGACTGACGTACGGTCCCCTTGGAACCGTGCTGTCGGAACTGTTTCCGACGTCGGTGCGTTACACGGGAAGCTCGCTGACGTTCAATTTCGCCGGTATCTTCGGCGCGTCGCTGGCCCCGTACATTGCCACGTGGCTGGCGAACCACTACGGGTTGGCGTACGTCGGCTACTACCTGTCAGGCTCGGCGCTGCTGACGCTGGTTGGACTGCTGATGACGCGCGAGACGAAGGACGAGGATATTTCTGGCGCGAACGCCGAATCAAGCTGGTCGGGTGGCAGCGAGACCGAGAAGTAGTAGCCCTGGCCGAAGGTGCAGCCGAGCCGCGTGAGATAGGCGACCTGTTCGGCGGTTTCAGCGCCTTCGGCCACGACGTCGAGGCCGAGCGTCTGCGCGAGACCCAGAATGGTGCGGATGATTTCGCGCGATTCGTCGTTGCGGTCCAGTCCCGTCACAAACGCACGGTCGATCTTCAACACATCCACCGGGAAACGCTGCAGGTAGCTCAAAGACGAGTAGCCGGTCCCGAAGTCGTCCAGGCTGATGCGCACGCCGAGCGACTTCAAGCCAATGAGCACTGCGCGCGCCCGTTCCGCATCGGCCATGGCCACGCTCTCCGTGATCTCCAGGCGCAGGCGTTGGGCTTCCAGTCCGGTTTCCTGAAGAATCCGGGCAACCCGGCCCACCAGGTCCGGGCGTCCAAAGGTCTTGGCTGACAGGTTGACGCTGACGGTGACCGGCGGATCGGCCGGGAAGTAGCGCTTCCAGGTGCGCGCCTCGGCGCACGCCTCGGCCAGCACCCACTCGTCGATCTTCGTGATGATGCCGGTCTCCTCGGCGACGGCGAGAAAGGCTGCCGGCAGCAGCATGCCCCTTTCGGGATGACGCCAGCGAATCAAGGCCTCGAATCCGTTGGTTCGCCGCGTGGCGAACGACACAATCGGTTGGTAGTGCAGCACGAACTCGCGCCGCTCCACAGCGCGCCGGAGATCGGATTCGAGCTGCAGCCGCTCGACAGCTCGCTGGTGCAGCGTCGTATCGCAGAGCTCGCAGCGGTCGCCGCCGGCGGCCTTGGCGCGGTACATCGCCAAATCCGCGTCGCGGACCACGTCCTCGCCGTCACGATGGGCGGGAGTGCTGATGGCGATGCCGATGCTCGCGGTGATGAAGATCTCGCGTCCTTCGACGGTCAGGGGCTTCGATACCTCGTCTTGAATGCGTTCCGCTATCCGAACCGGATCGCTCGGATCCGCAACCTCTTCAAGCAGAACGATGAATTCGTCTCCTCCATGACGGGCGAGCGTCGTATCCGCGGCGTCGTCGGTCGAGGCACGCCAGACGACGTCGGCCTCGCGGAGAGCGCTGGCGAGTCGGGAGGAAATCTCGATGAGGACCCGGTCGCCGAACGGATGGCCCAGGCTGTCATTGATGGTTTTGAAGCGGTCGAGATCGACGAACAGGACGGCGAACGCATAGTCGCTGTGCCGCGCACGCCGGCCGAACGCGCGCTGCAGGCGTTCCATGAACAGAATCCGATTGGGCAACGTCGTCAGGTGATCGTGAATGGCGTCGTGCACGAGCCGCTCGCGAGCCATTCGCAGGCTCGAGCTCATTTCGTTGAAAGCAACCGCCACGGTGCGTGCCTCGGAAGTCCCCTGCACAGACACCTCGCGTGCGAGATTGCCGGCCGCGATCTCCCTGGCCGCGGTCACGATTTCCTTCAGCGGCTGGCTCATCCGCCGGCTGAACAGCAGCCCTGCGGCCAGGGCGCATCCGAAAATGATGATGGCGGCGCCGATGAACTGGATGCGGAGCTGATCGATGAACTGCTGCGTCGGACGCCAGTCCTGAAACAGCATCAAGCGGACCCGGCCTGCGGCCACCGGCTGATCGAGGAGAGGAAATGCGCCGCCGACATAGCGCTCACGACCTAGTGTGAGCACGCGCGAGGCTGACGCCTGCGGCAGTGGATCGGCTCCGCCGGCAACGAGCGCGGCCAACCGGCTTCGCTCGCCATTTCGCAGGCTGCTGGCACACAGTCGTGAACCCGACACGAGGCTCACCTCGCAGTGTGTGGTGCGCGCTAGCCCGGTCGCGAACGCGTCGTCCAGCACGTACCCTGCGGTGAAGGTCCCGAGGACCTCATCGCCAAACGACGCCGGTTCCGACACGACAAGAAAGAGCTGCTCCGCGATCGCGACGATGTCGTGCCGCGATTCGCGGTGGAGCGCGCCGCCCACATTGGCCCGAAGTGCCTTTTGTGAACCCGCCACCGGCCAGCCGGGGCTTGCCAGCCAGCCGCCGCTGGCGTCCGTCACGATGCAGAACTTGGCCTTGAGCTGGCGTCGATAGCTGTCGGCCATCACCTCCATCGTCGCCCGGTCGTGCTCGAGGCGGCCGTCCGTCAGGTGGGCTCGAAACACCGGCAGGTCGGCCACCAGCCGCGTCAGCGCCGCAACCGAGTCGGCCTGATTCTGGAGAGAAAGCGCGAATTCGTTTC
Source organism: uncultured Acidobacteriota bacterium (assembly GCA_963725105.1). Taxonomy (GTDB): domain Bacteria; phylum Acidobacteriota; class Vicinamibacteria; order Vicinamibacterales; family CAVVIG01; genus CAVRXZ01. Next base: position 12,312 of record CAVRXZ010000002.1, on the reverse strand, counting down.
GGGCAATTCCCAGATCCTGAGCGGCTCTGGCCAGCGACCGGCTGGTGACGACCCTGACGGTGACGTACAGAATGGAGCCCAGAGAGCAGGCGACCAGAAGCGCGACGCCGATAGCGACGCGCGCCTCCATGCGCCGATGCCACGGAATCGGGTGAGGTTGCGGCATTGGGCAGGCTTCAGCGGCGCGTGTCGTGGCGGAGCGAGTATGTGAACCCGATGTCCATGGCCGTTGAAGGTTCTTCGGACGCCTCGTACTCGCGCACCAGTTCGACAGCGATCGCGAACTGGTTGAAGAGCCGGATGCGAGCGGCCGCCATGTAGCGCGAGGAGTCGACGCGGGCGGGCGCTTCGGCGTCAGACAAGGCACGCTCGGCGCGCATCATTGCGGTGACGGGACCCATGGCCGGCCGGTGAATGATGACGTCGACGTAGCCACCCTTGGTGGATGCCGCTTCGAAGGGCTGTCCCCAGATCCACTCCCCGCGGACCTGCACCCCCTCCCGCATCCAGCGGGCATCGATCCCCTGAAACCTGGCGTGGCCGGGCGCCTCCTCCGAGGCCGGACCGCTTCTCATGTAGCTGCCGCCAACGATGAGGGCGCCGATCGATCCCTGGCCTCGCAGAACCGTGTCCGTTCCCATACGTCGGCCTTCGTCGCCGACATCGCCCGGGACGCCGACGCTCGCCTCGAGCGACAGCCGCGGCCAGCCGACCACCACGTCGCCCCCCTGCTCGAGCTCCGTGTTCGAGACGGCGAAGTACTCGTCGTAGCGAACGAGCGGGGACCGCATGAATCCGAAGTACGTGTGATCGCTGGCGTCGTAGATGCCGAACGGCGTTCGATAGCGGCCGCCGCGGACAGACATGATGCCGCGCCCGGGTGCGAAGAGATGTTCACCGTAGGCCTCGATCATGTGGATGCGGTTGTCGTACGGATAGGCCGTTTCGAATGCATCACCGTTGTCAGCGGATCGGGCTGCCCAGGCGGCCTCGACTTTGTAGCGGGTGCCGGTCGCGATGTCGCCAAACGCCCGAACCTGAGTCGCTCCAGCCGTGAGGTCGTCGGTCGAGTAGCCGACCGTCTGATCGACTTCAACCGACACCGACTGACCGTTCGCGGCCGCCGCACACAAGAGCACGACAGCCGCAACACCGGCGGATCGCGTCATGGCCAGTGGACACTGAGACGCTGCTCGAGCTGAACCGTGGCCGGGCCCGTGATCTCAGGTCCGCGCGCCCGCCAGGCGTGATAGCGGTAGGTGCCCGGGGCCACAGACGAAATCTCGAATTCACCGTTGCGGTCCGACAGCGCATAGTACGGCGTGTCGACGACCATGACGTAGGCCGCCATGTTCGGGTGGATGTTGCAGAAGATTCGGCTCAAGCCCGGCTGATCGAATGTGACGGTCCGCGTGGTCCCGACAGGATAGAGACCCAGGTCGAAGCGCTTGCCATCATGAAAGGAGAAGACATTGTGGAACACGCGGTCGTTGTTGGGCAGATCAACTCGTGTGCCTACGCGAACCACGACGACGCGGGGCGCGAAGCTCAGATTGCGCTGATCGAGCACGACCTTCTTCGACTGGAGCGGGCGTGGAACATTCGGTGCCTCCAGCCAGACAACGACATCCGGTTCACGACGATCGGCGACTTCGGCGATGCCAGTCACCCCGATGCTGGCCGGCGGAGGGCCGGCGACCGCTGATGTACAGAGCATCACCACGGCGCCCAGAACCGGACCGAGTGAGGACTGTCGGAGGTACTGCCTTCAACATGCGCAGTTTGAGAACCGGCCAACACAGACGGCTGGCGGCAGGGGGGAACCTTCGGGATGGTTATCGGCCCGGAGCGTCCGGGACTGTCGGCCTGCAATTCAGTGCAGGGGAACCGATTCGCACGGACGCCCAATGATGCGCATTTCAGCGAACCTCCAGAACCCGATCTAAGATTCCGCACGAGTATGGCCCTGATGTCTCGCCGAAGGCTGCTCCAGGCGCTTGCGGCGTCCGCGCTGACGCCATCGGCAGGCTGGGCTCAGGCGCAGCTGCGCCAGAAGCCAAAGCCTCTCCCGAAGGACGCTGTAACGCACGACTGGGCCTCGTTCCTCGGGCCGTCCCACAATGCCGTCTCCACAGAAACCAGGCTGAACCGGAAACTGCCGCCTCCGTTGGTCTGGGAATTTCCCAAGGGCACAAGCTACGCCTCGCCGGCAGTGGCCGGCGACCGTCTGCTGTTTCTCCATCGTGTGGCGAATCAGGAGATCGTCGAGTGTCTGCACCCGGAGACCGGCGCCGGCCAATGGCAGTTTCGCTACGGCACGGTGTTCGAGGATCGGTACGGGTACAACAACGGACCCCGATCGAGTCCCGTGATCGACGTTGAGGGTGGAAGGGTGTACACGGTCGGTGCGGAAGCGCCGGTCCATTGCCTGAATCTGAAAACGGGCGCGCTCATCTGGAAGCACGACCTGCGCGCAGAGTACGGAGTCCGTCAGGATTTCTTCGGCACGGGCTCGACGCCACTCCTCGAAGGACGCCTGCTCATCGTCAACGTCGGGGCGCCCGGAGGACCTTCCGTCGTCGCGTTCGACAAAGTCACCGGACGCGAGGTCTGGCGGGCCGGCAAGGAATGGGGGGCCAGCTACGCGTCGCCGGTGCCGGCGATTGTCCACGGTCAGCGGCGTCTCTTCGTGTTCGCCGGCGGCGAGTCGAGCCCCCCCTCAGGCGGGTTGATGTCGATCGAGCCCGATTCGGGCCGCGTCGATTTCACGTTTCCCTGGCGGAGCCGCAGCTACGAATCGGTGATCGCCTCGAGCCCCGTGGTGTTCGACAACAAGGTGTTCATTTCAGCGAGCTATCGCACCGGCGGTGCGCTCCTCGAGGTAAAGCCCGATTTCACCCACCGTGTGGTGTGGACCTCTCAGGAATTTGGTCTGCACTTCAACACCCCGATCTATCGCGACGGCTACTTGTATGGTTTCGACGGTCGCAACGAGCCTGATGCATCCCTTGCTTGTCTCGATGTGTCGAACGGGAAGATCGTCTGGCGTGAAACACCGGAGTGGATGGACACACTCGAGTCACGCGGCAGCAGTCGACAGGAAACGCTCGGCACCTACCGCGGGTCGCTGATGGCTGTTGATGGTGCGTTTCTCTGTCTGGGCGAACTGGGCCATTTGTTGTGGATGGACCTGACTCCAAAGGGATACAGGGAGTTGTCACGAGCCTGGCTGTTTGCGGCGCGCGAATCGTGGGCGCTCCCTGTGCTCAGTCGTGGTCTGCTGTATGTCGTGCAGAACACTCGCGACACCCTCCACGGACCCGGTCCGCGGCTTCTGTGCTACGACCTTCGCGCATAGCGGGCAAGTGACGGGTTCCAAGGTTCCAAGGTTCCAAGGTTCCAGGTTCCAGGGTTCCGGAGTTCGAACGATCCGAACGTCTGAACGATCCGAACGATCCGAACGGTCCGAACGCCCCGAACGATTCGACGTTCTGACCAATAATAGTTGTAGTGCCCACCGAGCAACATCTGCAGGCGGTGCAGCGGGGTCGCGAAGCTCTGGCGCGCGGCGCGTGGGAAGACGCAGAGGTGACATTCACACGGGCGCTCACGCACGAAGAGAGCGCTGAGGCGCTCGAAGGCCTGGGGCTCGCGGCGTGGTGGCTGGACCGGTTCGACGGCGTCTTCGACGCACGTGAACGGGCGTATGCCTTGTACCGTGAACGCGGCGATCATGCCGCGGCTGCCCGAATGGCCGTGTGGCTCGCCTGGGATTGCTTCGCGTTTCGCGGCGAACAGGCCGTCGCGAATGGCTGGTTTCGACGTGCCCACACACTGCTCAAAGATCTCCCTCCTTGTCCCGAGCACGCCTGGCTGGCAGTCCGTGAAGCGGCGTACAGCATCTTCGATCACGGTGATCCCGACGCGGCGCTTCGATTGGCCGAGCAGGCCATTCAAGCAGCGCGTCAGGTTGGCGCGGTCGATCTCGAGATGATCGGAAGGGCTCTTGCGGGGCTTGCCCGTGTGACGGCCGGCAGCGTCGCCGATGGCATGCGCGAGCTCGATGAGGTCAACGCCGCCGTGGTCGCGGGTGAGTTGCACGACCTCGTTGCGATTGGTCTGTCCGGCTGCTATCTGATCGCCGCCTGCGAGCGGGTCCGCGACTACGACCGCGCCGTCCAGTGGTGCAATCGACTGAAGGCGTTCTGCGCCAAGTGGGGTCTGCGCCCGCTCTTTGCCGTCTGCCGCACGCAGTACGCGTCGGTCTGCATCTGGCGCGGAACTTGGACTGAAGCCGATGAGGAGCTGTCCCTCGCAACCTCCGAGCTGTCCGCCTGCCGTCCCGCGATGACACCCGAAGGTTTGGTGCGACATGCGGAGCTGCGCCGCCGACAGGGTCGGCTCGACGAAGCGGCGGCCATGTTCGAGCAGGCCGAGCCCCATCCCCTAGCGTCGCTCGGTCGGGCCGAGCTGGCCCTCGATCGCGGTCACGCCAAGAACGCCGCCGATCTCGCCGAACGCTATCTTCGGCACCTTCCGTCACCCAATCGCATCGAGCGCGCGTGGGGTCTCGAACTCCTGATTCGGGCTGAAGTGGCGCAGGGTCACCTCAGCCAGGCCGAGGCTGCGCTACGTGAGCTGCGGGACATCGCGTCACAAGCGGGCACGTTGCCGCTCAGCGCGTCGGCCAGTCTCGCCGCCGGGTTCGTGGCGGGCGGGGCCTCGGAACACGAGACGGCGCGCCGCCACTTCGAAGACGCCGTCGATCGGTATCAACAGGGCAGTGCGCCGTTCGAGACCGCTCGTGCTCGCATCGAGCTGGCGCGGACGTTGGCCATTCTCGCCCGGCACGACGATGCGAGGCGCGAAGCCGAGCGCGCGATGGAAACGCTGTCGTCGATGAACGCGGTGCTGGAGCTGGCACGCGCACGTGCCCTGGCCGAGGGCGCCGAGCCCGCAGACGACGAATCAAGCCGTGTGGGAACGACGACTTCAGGCCTGACGCGGCGCGAGCTGGAGGTGTTGCGGCTCGTGTCTGAAGGGCTCCCCAATCAGCAGATTGGCGAACGGCTTTTCGTGAGCGCCCATACCGTCCACCGCCACATGGCAAACATCCTCACCAAGCTGAACGTCACGTCTCGCGCCGCAGCCGTCGCGCAGGCTACCCGCCAGAAGCTCATCTGAGGACTGGCCCATCAGGGCCATTTTGGGGCCGATCTACAAAATGGCCCGGACCGGCGAAGCGCGTAGTCCGGCCGCGGGCGCTACATTTCCTACCACCTGAGGCGCACCAATATCGGACGCGCCTGAATGGGAGGATCATCATGAGAAAGCTTCGAATCAGTCGCGGCAGCGCTCCTGTGGCTCGCGGCCATCCCGATGACCGCGCGAGCCAGACGTCCGACGGGCACGTGATGGCGACACTTCCAGAGGCCAAGTGGGGGCCCGCGCCGCCGATGTTGCCGCCCGGCGCCGAGATCGCGGTGCTCTCGGGGAATCCGATGGGCAATTCGTTGTACACGATGCGCGTGAAATTTCCGGCCGGCTACGTGATTCCCGCCCACTCGCATCCGACCGACGAGAACGTGGCTGTCGTGTCGGGAACGTTGTTCATGGGCATGGGCGACAAGCTGAACAAGGCGGCCGGACACGGCGTTGGGTGTTGGCGGTTTTGCCAAGATGCCGGCCAATGTGAACCACTACGCGTTTGCGAAGGAGACGACGACCATCCTGCTGTACGGTCAGGGCCCCGTGGAGTTCAAGTACGTGAACCCTGCTGACGATCCGCGAAACGCGAAGAGCTCGGGCACCAAGTAGAGGAGCATACTATGTCCATCGCAATTGCATTCAAAGGTTCGGCCGGAGCCCATGGGCAACTGTGGAGTCAGCGGGCCGACGACTGGGCTGCTGTTCAGGAGGCAACGGCGTTGCCGCTGTACCACGCGGCGCTCGAGAGGCTCGAGGTTGGCAGCGACACGCGCGTGCTCGACGTCGGGTGCGGGGCAGGTTTGTTCGCTCAGATGGCGTCCCAGCGGGGCGCCAGCGTGAGCGGTGTTGACGCGGCGCCGGCGCTCACTGCGATCGCCGGTCGCCGCGTCCCGGCCGGTGACTTCCATGTTGGCGAGATGGAAGCGCTCCCGTTCGACAGCGGCGTGTTCGATGTGGTGACCGGCTTCAATGCGTTTCAATACGCCGAGCGGCCCGTGCGTGCCCTCGCCGAGGCCGCGCGCGTCGTACGCCGCGGCGGCTCGGTCTTCGTCGCGACGTGGGGACGCGCCGAGGATTCCGAAGCCATGGCGTACATCGCCGCGGTCAACTCAGTGCTGCCGCCGTCCCCACCGGGACCCGGGCCGTTCGCGTTGTCGGATCCCAGGGCGCTGGAGGCCGTCGCGGCAGAAACCGGCCTGAAGCTCGGACCGATCGTCGATGTTGATGTGCCGTTCGTGTACCCCAGTCTGGAGGCGGCCCTTCGGGGAATGTTGTCGGCGGGACCAGCTGTGAAAGCGATCGATGCGGCCGGCGAGGCGCGGGTGCGCGCTGTGGTGACCGACGCCATCGCGCCGTATCGATTGAGCTCGGGCGGCTACCGGCTGGAGAATCGGTTTCGGTATCTCGTCGCCACGCGCGCTATTTGAGGCCGATGGCGACGGCGACGCAGGTTGCTGCGATGCCGAACACGAACAGCGCGCAGTACAGAGGCATCGCGAATCGAAACCACCGGTCGTAGGGGATGCCCGCCAGCGCCAGCATCGCCATCAGCGTGCCGTCGGTGGGCAGCCCCTGAACGAGCACGGGCCCATATTGGTAGGCCAGGACGGTGACCTGCCGCGAGATGCCGAGCAGATCCGACAGCGGCACGAGAATCGGAATGGTCAACACCGCGCGGCCCGAGGAGCTCGGGACCAGGACACCGACGGCTGCGTGCACCAGCGTCATGCCGACGGCGAAGACGCCCGCCGGCAGGCTGCGCTAAAGGCGTCAGCATCGCCTGAATGATCGTGTCCACGATCTTGCCCTGCTCGAGGACCACGAAGATGGCTCTACTCACGCCGATGAGCAGGCCTGCGTATGCCATGGTTCTGAACCCGTTCACAAATCCGCGAGCCGTGCCGGCAATGCCGAGCCCTCCGACCAGGCCGGCTGCGATGCCCATCAGGAAGAACAGCGCCGACATCTCGTCGAATCCCCAACCGTATCGAAGAGTGCCGACGATGTAGACGGCGAATGCTGCAAGGACCGCAAGGAGCGTCGCGGCATGCCTGGCGTCGAGCGAGCCTGCGCGGGCAGCGTCGACGACGACAGGCGCCGTCTGGGTCCGGACCGCATGCCGCATCGTGCCCCAGATCCAGATGCCGACGGCCGGAATCAGGACGGCCACTCGGAACCATCCGGCCGACAGCAGCGGGAGCTCCGCCAACTTCTGTGCGATGCCGACGTTGAATGGGTTGATTGGCGAAAAGATCCCGCCGATGCCTGCCGCTCCGAGGCTCATTGACACGGCGGTCATCTCGTCGAAGCCGACGCGCCTGGCCAGCATCACGAGCACGGGAGTGAGCGCAATGACTTCCTCGAACATGCCGTCGAGCGCGCCGCCAAGGGCAAATACGACGCACACAATCGGCACCACGTGTGCGTGCCGCCGACCCAGCCCCAACTGCCAGCCACTCCGTCGCCTGTCTGAGCGCGCCGGTTTCATCGATGACCGTCACGGCGCCGCCCACCAGAAAGACCAGGAAGATCACCGACGCGGCTCCTGTCATCCCTCGTGGAATCGCGACAAAGGTCTGAAACGCCCCGACGGGACTTGGGGGCACGCGGTGATACGAGCCAGGCACAACGACATTGCGACCCGATTCCGGATCGTGGTGTCTCTCGGTACTGGCCGGCAGGCAGTACATGAGTGAGCGCTGCGGCCACGATCACGCAGACCACGAGGAGCGTCAAGGCGTCGGGGAAGCGAGGGAAGGCCATGCCCGCTGAATCTGCGGAGCTTACAGGAGTTCTGCAAATGAGCGAGTGCTAAAATCTCGCGACATGAGGCTGCCGCGCGGGTTTGCGCTCTTTGGGACACCAATCGGCGGATGCGGCATCGCGTGGAGTGGAGGCAGGATTTCGGGAGTGCAGCTGCCGGAGGCGAGCGATGCTGGCACACGTGCGCGACTCGTCAAACGATTCCCGGATGCCCGCGAAGAGGCTCCGCCGGCCGATGTTCAGCATGCCATCGACGGAATACGCGCGCTCCTTCGCGGGGACGCACACAGTCTTTCCGACGTCGTGCTCGATATGGACGGTGTGCCGCCCTTTGATCGTCGCGTCTACGACGTGACACGGACGATCCGGCCTGGTGCCACGTTATCGTACGGTCAGGTTGCGTCACGCATTGGCGCGCCAGGAGCCGCGCGCGCCGTCGGGCGAGCTCTGGGCCGTAATCCATTCGCCCTCGTCGTGCCCTGCCATCGCGTGGTGGCGGCCGGCGGCGGGACAGGTGGATTTTCGGCGAGCGGCGGGGTAGGCACCAAGCTGCGCCTTCTCGCAATCGAACGCTCGGCTGCCAGCGGTGGCCTCTTCAGCTAGACGCTCGATTCGTTTGCGTCTCCTTCGGTCAGCCGTTGCTGCCTCAGTGCCGCGGCTCCGAGCAGTCCGCCCATGCCCATGGACTCGACGGCGCTGCTCGGAATGAGCATTAGTGCCCCCTTCTCTTTGAGTCCCTCGTAGAGCATGTTCATGGCGCGCAGGTGGAGCGCGGTCGGGTTCTCGTGATACGACTTCGCGGCCTCCTGGAACGAGTGGGCAATTTCCACTTCGGCCTGGCCAAGAATAATTCGCGCCTGCTTCTCCCGGGCGGCCTGCGCTTCGCGCGACATCGCATCCTGAAGGGCGGTAGGGATGACGACATCGCGCATTTCGACCGACTGCACGGTGACGCCCCAGGGATTGGAGCGCTGGTCGATCAGGTGCTGCAGCTCCGACTCGATGCGCTCGCGGCCGCGGAGCAGGTCGGTCAACCCCGTGCGGCCGATAATATCTCGCAACCCGGTTTGCGCGGCCCAACTGATGGCCTGCGTGTAGTCCTGGACTTCGAGCGCCGCCTTTTCCGCATCGTGCACCATCCAGAACAGCACCGCGTCCACGTTGACCGGAACCGTGTCGGACGTCAACGTCTGCTCGGCGGCGAAGCTGGTCGTGATGGTCCGTTGATCGATCCAGGTCGTCACCGTATCGATGAACGGCATGATCCAGAACAGCCCCGGTCCACGCAGCCCGACGAACCGGCCCAATCGCAACACCACCCCACGCTCCCATTGCTGTGCGATCCGCGGCGACTGCATCGCGATCAGCCCGACGAGCAGCAGGACGATGGCCGGAATGGGGTTCATCATCGCAATCGACAGGGCCACTCCGATGGCGAACAGGACGAGGAACAGAATCACGGCGACGACGTTGACCCGCGACATCGATTTTCCCGTCGAATACGCGATCGAGGACATGGTCACTCCTTATCCTTGTGTGAATCGAGTTCCGCGCGCACCTCAGCGGCTGTGAACCCGGCGGCGGCGGCGTCTGCGAGCACTTTCGTGACGAACGCCCGGAGCCGGCGACTCTTTTCCGCCGCGGGCCGGGCCTGCGTGCGCCCCGTTGCGCTGATAAACGACCCGACGCCGCGCCGCGTCTCGAGGACGCCCGCTCGCTCCAGCTCTGCGTAGACTCGCGCGACGGTGTTCGCGTTGACCTGGAGATCGACCGCCATCTGGCGAACCGTGGGCAGCTGGTCTCCCGGGCGCAATCGGTTGGTGGCCATCGCCGCGCGCAACCCGCGCTCGAGCTGCGCGTAAATCGGCGTCGGGTCGCGCGGGTCGATGGATACCAGGCTCACCACCACTTATACTACTGTACTAGTACAATATGTCAAGTGCGGTGTGTCGGCGCTCATCACGAAGACACGAAGATTCACGAAGATTCCCTGCACTGCTTCGTGCTCTTCGTGACTTCGTGAAGAGCTTGAGGTTCCGATTCGGCGCAGACCCGGTCCCGGGGGATAATGAACCGGACTTGCATAACGAGACTTCACCGGCCGGGGCGCCCTGACCCTTTGTGATCCGCGTCGCCCTCTGGTCTACCCTCATCGTCTTCGGCGTTGTTTCCCTCGCATCCGCCGCTCAGTCGCAGCCGGGTTCGCCGGAGCCGATGGTGGCTGTACAGGCTGTGCGGCTGACGGCCCCGCTGAAGATTGACGGTCAGCTCAACGAGGAGATCTACTCGAGCATTCAGCCCACCTCGAACTTCATCCAGCAGGAACCCGTTGAAGACGCCGCGGCTACCGAGAAAACCGACGTGTGGGTGTTTTTCGACAAGGACACCCTGTTTCTCGCGTTTCGCTGCTGGGAGACACGCCCGGAGCTGCTGGTCGCCAACGAGATGCGGCGCGACAGCAACAACATCTTCTCGAACGATCACGTCGCCTTCTTTCTCGACACGTTTCACGACGGACGCAACGGCATCGAAATCGCCATCAATGCGCTCGGCGGGCGCTGGGACGGCCAGATTACCGACGAGAAGACGTTCAACGGCGACTGGAATCCGGTCATGGACATCCAGGTCGCGAAGTTCGATCAGGGCTGGAGCGTCGAAGTCGCCATTCCGTTCAAGTCGCTGCGCTATGCGGGAGGAGCTGGGCAGGCCTGGGGATTCAATGTCCGCCGGTTCAACAGGTGGAAGAACGAAACGTCATTTCTCACGCGCATACCTCGTTCGCTTGGCCAGTACGGCCTGTTTCACGCGTCGCTGGCCGCAGAGCTGACCGGACTCGAGACGCCGTCATCGCGGAATCTGGATCTGAAGCCGTACGCGGTAGGGAGTGTGGCCAGCGATCTCACAGTCAATCCGCAGATCTCGAACGATTTCGACGGTGCCGTCGGGCTGGATGCCAAATACGGGCTGACGCAGGGCATGACGGCCGACTTCACCTACAACACCGATTTCGCGCAGGTCGAAGCCGACGAACAGCAGATCAACCTGACGCGTTTCGCGCTGTTCTTTCCCGAGAAACGGGAATTCTTCCTGGAAAACCAGGGTCTGTTCGGATTCGGTGGTGTCGACGCCGCAAATCCGTCCGGCGATACCCCGATCATTTTCTACAGCCGGCGCATCGGATTCGATTTGGGACACACGGTGCCGATTCAGGTCGGCGGCCGTGTGACCGGACGGGCCGGAAGCTTCAGCCTCGGGGTGCTGAACATCCAGTCGAAGGAAGACCCGATTTCAGGAGCGCCGGGCACGAACTTCACCGTGGCGCGCGTGAAGCAGGACATCCTCCGGCGGAGCAGCATCGGCTTGATCTATACCGGGCGGAACCACACCGAGCTGCTCGGCGGCACCAACCAGGCGTACGGCGTCGACGGTACGTTCGGTTTCTTCACCGATCTCACGATCAATACGTACTGGGCGCAGACCCACACGGAAGGGATTCCGAGTGATGCGTCCCGCGACACCAGCTACAAAGGCGAGGTCAACTACGCCGGCGACCGCTACGGTGCCCACGCCGAGCACCTGTACATCGGCGATCGCTTCATTCCCGACATCGGGTTTCTGCGGCGCAGCGACATCAGCCGTTCGTTCGGCCAGCTCCGGTTCAGTCCACGAATCCCGGGCAGCAAGACGATTCGAAAGCTCGACTTCATAGGGTCGATGCTGTACGTGGAAACGATCAACGGCCGCGTGGACACCCGTGACTGGCGCGGCGAGTTCGACATCGAGTTTCAGAACAGCGACAAGTTCGTGGCGAGCTACGGCGGCACCTACGAATTCGTGCCGCGACCGACGGAGATCGTCGGCCTGATCATCCCGACCGGGCCGTACGACTACGCGTCCACGATTGTCGGCTACATCTTCGGCCCGCAGCGCCGCCTGTCGGGCTCGGTATCGATCCAGACCGGCAGCTTCTACGACGGGGACAAGACCAGCTTCAGCATCAGCCAGGGTCGGTTCAATGCCACCCCTCAGCTCTCGATCGAGCCGACGTATCTGGGCAACTGGGTCCATCTCCCGCAGGGAGACTCGATCACCCATCTCGTCGGCTCGCGGATTACGTACACGATGTCGCCGACCATGTTCGTCAGCGCGCTCGTGCAGTACAACACCGGCGTCAGCACGGTGTCGTCGAATATCCGTCTGCGATGGGAATACCGCCCTGGCAGCGAGCTGTTTGTCGTGTACAACGACCAGCGGGATACGTTGTCGCCCGGCTTTGCGGAGCTTCAGAATCGCGCGTTTATCGTGAAGGTCAATCGACTGTTCAGGTTCTAATCAGTATGA
>CAVRXZ010000001.1:0-18270 GCA_963725105.1 uncultured Acidobacteriota bacterium | reverse complement strand
TGAAGGGAGGAAGGTTCCCATATGAAGCTCTTTGTTGATACGGGAAGCATCAAAGATATCGAAACGATTGCCGCCCTGGGCATCCTGGATGGCGTCACGACCAACCCGTCGCTGCTGGCAAAGGAGCCCGGCGACTTCCGAGAGAACCTGAAAAAGATCTGCCAGATTGTCAAGGGTCCGGTGAGCGGTGAGGTGACGGCCACCGACTTCGCCGGCATGATGCGTGAAGGTCATGCACTGGCCGGTCTCGATCCGTTTCTCGTCGTGAAGGTGCCCCTGACTCGCGAGGGCATCAAGGCGTGCAAGGCGTTGTCGAGCGAAGGGATCAAGGTCAACGTCACGCTCTGCTTTTCAGCGGGCCAGGCGCTGCTCGCGGCCAAGGCCGGGGCGACCTACGTGAGTCCGTTCGTGGGGCGCCTCGACGACATCGCCACAAATGGCATGGAGTTGATTCGCGAGATCGTCCAGATCTACACCAACTACGATTTTGGTACTGAAGTCCTGGTGGCCAGCTGCCGGCATCCGATGCACGTCGTGGAAGCCGCCCGGATGGGCGCGGACGTTGCCACATGTCCTCCTGCCGTGATCGAAGCCCTGTTCAATCACCCGCTGACGAACATCGGGCCTGGAGCGATTCCTGAAGGACTGGGAGAAGGTCCAAGCGGTCAAGGCCTGAGCGACGGCCAAAGTCTTCATGAACCCCGAGGACGTCCTGCTCGATCTCGAACGACGCGCCGAGCTTGGCGGGGGCGAATCGCGTCAACAGAAACAGCACGAAGCGGGCAAGCTCACGGCCCGCGAGCGGATCGACCTCCTGTTCGATCCTGGCACCTTCGAAGAACTCGACAAGCTCGTGACCCACCGCTGTCGTGACTTCGGCATGGAAGAGCAGCTCATTCCAGGCGACGGCGTCATCGCCGGTCACGGCCTTGTCGCGGGACGCCAGGTCTTCGCCTTCGCGCAGGATTTCACAGTCTTCGGCGGTTCGTTGTCAGAAACCAACGCCGCGAAGATCGTGAAAATCATGGATCTTGCGATGAAGCTTGGCAGGCCGATTGTGGGTTTGAACGACTCCGGCGGGGCGCGGATTCAGGAAGGGGTGTTCTCCCTCGGCGGGTACGCGGACATCTTCCTGCGAAACACGCTGGCATCGGGCGTCGTGCCGCAGATTTCGGCCATCATGGGGCCCTGCGCGGGCGGGGCGGTCTATTCGCCGGCGATTACGGACTTCACCGTGATGGTGAAGAACACGAGTTATATGTTCGTCACGGGGCCGGACGTGATCAAGACCGTCACCCACGAAACCGTCACCAAGGAGGAGCTCGGCGGTGCCGTGACTCATAACGAGACCAGCGGCGTTGCGCATTTTGCGGCCGAAGACGATCGCGATTGCCTGGCGCTCATCCGCGAGCTGCTCGGCTACCTGCCGAGCAACAACCTCGACGAGCCGCCCCGCAGCGTCGCCCTCGATACCGCGGCGGGCGAAGACGCGACGCTCGACGGGCTGGTGCCGGCGTCGCCCAGCCAGCCGTACGACATGCTCGACATCATCCGGCGCGTGGTCGACATAGGCGAGTTCCTCGAAGTGCATCAGCACTATGCCAGGAATCTGATCGTCGGGTTTGCCAGAATCGATGGGCGGTCGATCGGCATCGTGGCCAACCAGCCAGCTGTGCTCGCCGGCACTCTGGACATCGACGCGTCGATCAAGGGAGCACGGTTCGTCCGGTTTTGTGACGCGTTCAATATCCCCCTTGTGACCTTCGAAGACGTGCCGGGCTTCCTGCCGGGAACAGCCCAGGAGTACGGCGGCATCATCAAACACGGGGCGAAGCTGCTGTACGCGTTTGCGGAAGCCACGGTTCCGAAAATCACCGTCATCACCCGGAAAGCGTATGGCGGCGCGTACTGCGTCATGTCCAGCAAGCACATCCGCACCGACGTCAACTACGCATGGCCGACCGCCGAGCTCGCCGTCATGGGACCGGAAGGGGCCGTCAACATTCTCTATAAGCGCGAAATCGACAAGGCCTCGGATCCGGCGGGCGTGCGCGCCGAGAAGGTCGAGGAATTCCGCCAGAAGTTCGCCAACCCCTATGTTGCGGCGTCCCGGGGCTTCATCGACGAGGTGATTCGTCCGCACGAGACGCGCGGCAAGCTGATCACGGCGTTGCGCATCCTTGAGAACAAGCGCGACAAGAATCCGCCCAAGAAACACGGGAACATCCCGCTGTGACGATGGCGTCGTGAAGAAGCTGCTGATTGCCAACCGCGGTGAGATTGCGGTGCGGATCATCCGTGCCTGCCGCGAGATGGGCATCTCGCCCGTTGCCGTGTATTCGGAGTGCGACCGCACCGCGCTGCACGTGCGGCAGGCTGACGAGGCCTATGCCATCGGACCGAACGCTCCCAGGGAAAGCTATCTGCGCATCGACCGTCTGCTCGATGTCGCGCGACGATCCGGCGCTGACGCCGTCCACCCGGGCTATGGATTTCTCTCCGAGAACGCCCTGTTCGCGGCGGCCGTCCGCGACGCGGGACTGACCTTCGTTGGTCCGACGCCCGAGGCCGTCCAGCTGATGGGGAATAAGACCGCGGCTCGCGCAGCGGCAAAGCGGGCGGGCGTCCCGGTTGTGCCGGGCACCGACGGCGCCGCGCCCCACAATGCGTCGCCAACCGACCTCGCACGACTGGCCCACGACGTCGGGTATCCGCTGCTCGTCAAGGCGGTAGCCGGAGGCGGCGGCAAGGGCATGCGGACGGTCACGGACGCCGGCGAGCTTCCGGCGGCGGTCACTGCGGCTCGTTCCGAAGCCGGCGCCGCGTTCGGAGATGCCGCGATCTATTTCGAGCGCCGTCTCGAAAAGCCCCGCCACGTGGAGGTGCAGCTGCTGGCAGACGAGCACGGCACCATCGTCCCGTTCGTCGAGCGCGAGTGCTCAATCCAGCGGCGTCATCAGAAGGTGGTCGAGGAAAGCCCGTCGACCGCGGTGACGTCCGCCCTCCGGAACGCGATGGCGTCGGCTGCCGTCGCAGCCGCGCGGTCGGTCGGCTACCGCAACGCCGGCACGATTGAATTCCTCCTCGACCCGCAGGGACACTTTTACTTTCTCGAGATGAACACCCGCATTCAGGTCGAACATCCGGTGACGGAAATGGTGTCCGGGACGGATCTGGTGCAATGGCAGCTGCGGATCGCGCGCGGTGAGCGCCTGAACATCGAACCTGAGGCGGCCCTGATTCCGCGTGGTCATGCCATCGAATGTCGAATCTACGCCGAAGATCCCGATCAGGGCTTTCTTCCCTCGCCCGGGCACATCTTTTCCCTGACCGCGCCGGGAGGGCCGGGGATCCGCGACGACAGCGGCGTAGCCGCGGGTTTCGACGTTCCGGTGTACTACGATCCGTTGATCTCCAAGCTTGTTGCATGGGCAGAAGATCGGCCACGCGCTCTGGCTCGGATGCGTCGGGCGCTGGGCGAGTACCTGGTGACCGGGATCAGGACGACGCTCCCGTTTTTCACCTGGCTGCTCGTGCAGCCCGAGTTTGCGGCCGGTGAGTTCGATACGACCTATCTCGACACGGTGCTGGCGACCCGTCGCGGCAGGCCATTTGTTGAGGTCTCGGCCGACATGGAAGACGTCGCCGCGATAGCCGTGGCCGTGCACACACACCTGTCACATGGTGCCGCCGCGCAGAGGGGGGTGATTGGCAGCGGGGTCGACGCGGGCGTCCCGCGCTGGAAGACGCAGGCGCGCGTCGAGGCGCTCCGCGACGTGAACGGCTGAGCTTGAACGGCATTCGGTCGATGCGCTACGAAGTCGAGGTTGGCGGCCGGCGGCGAGAGGTTGTCGTCACCCTGGAAGGCGACGGTCTTGCAGTCGCACTGGATGGGCGCGTACTCTCGGTAGACGCCGCACGGATTGACGCACAAAGGCTCTCATTGATCATGGGCAGCGTGTCGTCAAAAGGCGACACAGGGCAGGACCGCCTCCACCGCGCGACAGCGACTCGAGTTTACGAGGTGGCCGTTTCCCGCGACCGGTCACTCCAGGACTTGATAGTCCGATTCGGTGCCGCCACGGTTTCGGCGACATTGAACGACCGTCGAAGGCGGACGAGCCAGACTCCGGTCGGTGGATCGCAACGCGTGGTGGCGCCCATGCCCGGGAAGATCGTTCGCATCCTCGTCAGACCGGGCGACGTCGTCCGGGCTCGCCAGCCGCTGCTCGTCGTTGAAGCCATGAAGATGGAAAACGAGCTTCGAGCCGACGGGGACTCGACCGTCGCGGAGATTCACGTAAACGAGGGCGCATCGGTCGACGCAGGCGCCCTGCTGGTTGTCCTCGAGTGAACGCTTTCAATCGACTTCGTCACCACTGGACGTACCGCTACCTCAAGCTGACGTTCGGGGTGTGTGCCTCGGTTCTGGCCGTCGCGCTCGTCACGTCAGTCACCGTGGATTTGGGGTCCGCGGTGCGCAGTTATGCGGAGCGTTTCGGATCCCAGGCCTGGAAGCGGCGGATACACATCGGCAAGCTGAGCATCCGCCTTCTCAACGGCCGAATCGTCGTCGATGACTTCCTGATTGAAGGGTTGGAGAAAACCGACCGGCCCTTTTTCACCGCGAAGCGACTCGAGGTCGCTCTCGACTGGACCACGGTGCTCAATCGGGAAGTCACGGTTCAAACGGTCGAGATGACAGATTGGCGGATGCTGGTCGAGCGTTGGGAGGACCGGAGCAACTTTCCGAAGTTCACTCGCGACGAGAACGAGCCACGAGGACCGCGCCGCTTCACGACGACCATGAAGTCGTTCCGCGGGCTGCGCGGCGAGTTCACATACGACGATCACGCGGTGCCGTGGCAGATCGTCGCGCGCAATGTCGAGCTGAACATCACCAATCGGCCGAGTTATCGGGGCACCATGTCGTTCAGCGGCGGGACGGTTCTCATTCAGAACTACGAACCGTTCTTCGTGAACGCGAAATCGCATTTCCTCCTGGACAGCACCCGGATTCATCTGGATCGAATCGAGTTCGAAACGGATGGGGCGCAGACCGTCGCCAGCGGCGATGTGGATCTGGGTCACTGGCCGGAGCAGACGTATCAGTTCAAATCGCACGTGCAGTTCGTACGGATGCGGCACATCTTCTTCAAGCACGAGAAGTGGGAGCTCGGCGGTGAAGGGGACGTCGCGGGCACGTTTCACCTGTTCAGAGGCGGCCGCGACCTGACGGCCACTTTCAACAGCCCCTCGCTCGGCGTCAACGCGTACCGGTTTCCGAACCTGTCGGGCGCGCTTCACTGGACGCCGACGCTTCTGGACGTCACAAACGGCGCGGCGAATTTTCAGGGCGGGCACGCAAGCTTCTCCTATTCCATCCAGCCGTTTGGCTCTCGGACGCCGCCCACCGCTCGATTCCAGACAAGCTTCAGCGGCGTGAATCTGGCGTCGTTTAGCGACCAGATCGGATTGAGAGGCCTGCGGTTTGCGGGGACCGCGCGCGGCGACCGTGTGGTCCTTGCGTGGCCGCTCGGCAGGTTTGCAGACAGCGAGGGAAGCGGGCGGCTGATCATCACGCCTCCGGGCGGCGTACAGATGATGACGGGGTCCCTGGCGGCCGCGCGGGAGGCCGACGCTGAGCACGCCTTGCACGAGTGGGGCCCGTTTGCCCCGCCTCCGGTCGCGGCCCATCTACCGGCGTCGGGCGATGTGAGGTTCCGCTTCGATCGGAATCTGGCCACGTTTGAGGCGGGCCAGTTCGCGACCGAGCAGACCCGTGTCACGTTTCAAGGAACGACCGCCTGGGGTCAGAAATCGCAGGTGTCGTTTCACGTCACCAGCCGCGACTGGCAGGAGAGCGATGAAGTTCTCGCGGGCATCCTGAGCGACTTCGGGTCCCCCAGGAAGCCCGTCACGTTCGGCGGACGAGGGGAGTTCGACGGCGCGGTGACGGGGACGTTCCGGAACCCGCGGGTCGAAGGCGACTTCACCGGGGAAGATCTGCGCGCCTTCGACGCCTTGTGGGGCGCAGGTCAGGCGCACGTCGTGGTGGAGAACAACTACGTCACCGTATCCGAAGGGACGGTTCGCCGCGACGACTCCGAGATACGCGCCGAAGGTCGCTTCTCGCTCGGGTACCCGCGCGACGACGGAGGCGAGGAGATCAACGCGCGGATTCGCGTCGTGCGGCGTGACATGGATACCCTGCGGCATGCGTTCGGAATCGACGAGTACCCGGTGTCGGGCCTGCTGACGGGTGAGTTCCATCTCACAGGGGAGTACCCTGCGGCCGGTCGGCTTTGGTGGCATGACGCTCGACGAGTTCGTTGCTTACGGCGAGCCGTTCCAGAACGCCACTGCGTCGCTGCGATTCGACGGCCTGGGGGTGCGGCTCGACAACGTGATGGCCGAGAAGGGCGGTGGCTCGATTACGGGCGCGGCGTTCATCGGCTGGGACTCGACCTATTCCTTCAACTTCAACGGCCAGCGCATTCCCATCGAGAAGATCGGTCGGCTCACCTACGCCAGATCGCCGCTGTCCGGGATCGCCGAGTTTTCGGCGAGCGGAAGCGCGACGTTCGACGAGCCGCGTAACGATTACAGGTTTCGGGTCAACGATCTGTTCATCGGCGAAGAGGGCGTCGGGCAGGTGACCGGCGTCCTCGCGCTTCGGGGCGCCACCCTGAGCGGCGAAATTGACGCAGCGTCTCCGCGGCTCGCCATCACCGCGACGGGACGGATTCCGTTGACGGCGAGCGGTGAGTCCGAGATTCAGATCCGGTTTCACGACATGTCACTTGACCCCTACGTGCGGCTGTTCGTGCCGCGGCTCTCGCCGTTCACGACCGCCGTCGCCAGCGGCACGCTCCATATCGCCGGCCAGCTGACGGACGTGGACCGGTTGCGGGTTGAGGGGACTGTCGAGACGGCCGACCTTCGCCTGTTCGATTACGCCCTCCGAAACGCCGCGCCGATCCGCATGGCGCTCCATGGCCGCGCCGTCGAGGTCCAGGATTTGCAACTGGTGGGGGAAGACACGCGGCTGCGCGTGTCGGGCACCATCGGTCTCAGCGACGAGCGGATCGCGTTGCGCGCGGTGGGGGACGCGAATCTCGGCATTCTGCAGGGGTTCTTCCGCGACGTGCGGGGATCGGGTCGCGCGGATCTATCGGCGGCCGTCGACGGCCCGCTGCGGCAGCCGGTGTTTTCGGGCCGGGCCACGATCAATGGCGGCCGGATCCGCCACTTCTCCCTGCCGAATTCGCTCGATGCGATCAATGGGGTGATCCAGTTCGATTCGAACGGCATTCGCCTCGACGAGCTCACGGCCACGCTGGGCGGCGGGCTCGTGCAGTTCGGCGGCCGGATTGGCTTCAACGGCTACGAGCCTGGCGATCTGAATGTTCGCATGAGTGGCGCCAACATCCAGCTGCGGTATCCGGCCGGAGTGCGGTCGGCCGTGGATGCCGATCTGAGCGTACGGGGTAACTACAAGGCTCCGGTTCTGGCGGGAACGGTGACGGTCCGAAACGCAGTCTACACGCGCCGTATCGAGGAGCCCGATCTGCTCGATCTGTTTTCCCGGCGCGGGCAAAGCAGTGGGGGAGGCGCCAGCGCGGAACCCGTTGCGGCCGCGGTGCCGCTCCGGTTCGACATCGAAATCATCGTCCCCTCGACGTTCCGTGTCGACAACAACATTGCCAGACTCGTGGCCAACGCAGATTTCTTCCTGCGCGGCACGTACGATCGACCTAGCTGGTTCGGCCACGCAGACGTGGAACGCGGTGACATCCAGCTGCTCGGGCGGCGCTACAAGGTGACGAAAGGGTCGATTGATCTGATCAACCCGACTCGGTTCGAGCCGCTATTCGATGTGGAAGCCGAAACCAACGTGCGGGTGCCCGGACAGACCTATCGCGCGATGGTCAGCGCGGTCGGCACGCCGGCGCGGCTGAATTTTTCGTTGACCTCGGATCCCCCGCTGCCCACGGCGGATGTCTTGACGCTGCTGTTCACCGATGTCCGGCCCAACCAGCAGGATGCCGAACTCCGAGCGATTCAGAATCCACAACAAGCCGCGACCGACATCCTGACGACGCGCGCGACGCAGTTTCTTGCCAGCCCGCTCTCCTCGGAGGTAGGCCGGGTTGCTGAGCACACATTCGGCGTCGATACGTTCCAGCTCACGCCGTCGTTCATCAATACGGATACGCAGACGTCGCGACTGAACGCGACGGCGCGGTTGACGATCGGCAAGCGCATTTCAGATCGGGCCTACATCACGTTCTCGCGCAGCCTGGCCACCTCCATCAACGATCAGATCATCCTGCTCGAGTACGATGCCACCGATCGCTGGTCGTGGGTGCTGTCCCGCAATGAGGATCAGCAGTCCTTTGCGCTGGAATTCCGGGTGAGGCACGCGTTCTGATGCGCCGGGCGCGATATGTTCTGCCCGCCCTTGGCCTGCTGTGCGCGCTCCGGGCCGAGGGGGCCGTCGACGATTACATCGGCAAGCCGGTCGCATCGATCCAATTCCTGATTGAAGGCCGCGCCTCGACCGATCCGTCCCTGATGGCAGCCGTCGAAACGCGCGTCGGCCGGCCGCTGTCGATGGCCGATGTCCGGGACAGCATCGCGCATCTCTACAGCCTGGCCCGTTTTGACGACATCCGGGTCGATGCCGGTCTGGAGGGCAGCCAGGTCGCCCTTCGCTACGATCTCAGTCCGATTCATCCGGTTACGCGCATCGAATTCACCGGCATTGCGGGCTCACCCGGGCTCGATGCTGGAAGGCTGCATTCTGCGGTGATCGCGCGGTACGGCGCGTCGCCATCCCTGACGCGGACGACCGAACTCACGGCGATCCTCACCGACGCGCTCCACGCCAGCGGCTATTTGCGGCCGCAGGTGACGCCGCGCGCCGAGATTGAACATGCCCCGGAACGCGCGACCCTGGTTTTTGCGATCACCCCGGGCCCGCGTGCTTTCGTCGGGGCCGTCGACGTCGAGGACGTGCCCGTGGCGTTGCGGCCTGGCCTCTTGAATCAGCTCGGGCTGACCGCAGGCGACCCGTATCTTGCCGACCTGCTGAACACGCGGATCGAGCGGTACCTCACGGAGCGGCGTAAGGCGGGCTATTACGAGGCCAAACTGAGCGCCACGCCCAGGCCGGTCGACGACGACCGTCGCGTGGACATCGTCCTCACTGCGATGCTCGGACCGCGCGTCCGCGTCGTGTTCACGGGCGACCCGCTGCCGTCAGACAAACGCCAGGAGCTCGTGCCGATCGAGCGGGAAGGATCGACAGACGAAGACCTGCTCGAAGATTCGACCAACCGCATCGAAGACTACCTCCGGGCGCAAGGCTACCGTGACGCGAAGGCTCCGCATCGGCGCGAACAGGAGGGTGACGAGCTTCGAATCGTGATTGACGTGAAGCGGGGGCCGCTCTACAGAGTCGATCGCATTGACATCTCCGGGAACGCCCAGGTGCCGCTCGAAGATATCTCCCCGCTGCTGCGGCTCCGCCAGGGCGCACCTTTCGCCGAATCGGCGCTTGACGAGGATGTTGCGCGCATTGAAGGCATGTACGCACGCCGTGGCTTCGCCGCGGTCAAGGTGACGCCCGGCGAGGATGCCCGGAGCGGCGACGCGACAGGCGCTCAGTCGCTTGTCGTGCGGATCGTCATCAATGAGGGCCCGCAGACTCTGGTCGATCGCGTTCGCATTCAGGGGAATGCGTCGGTGCCCGAGGCGACGTTGACGCCGGGGCTCGGCCTGCAGTCCGGCCGGCCGTACTACCGCACGCAGTTGCAGCTCGATCGAGACGCAATCGAGCTGCAATACCTCAATCTGGGGTACTCGAATGCCACCATCGACGCCGATCCGAACTTCAGCGCCGATCGCACGCGCGCGAATCCCGTGTTTACCGTCCACGAAGGCGCCCGCGTCTTTGTCGGACATGTCCTGATCGTGGGTAATGTCCGGACCCGCAGCAGCATTATTTCGCGCGAGCTGCAACTGAAGCCCGGCGATCCGATGAGCGCGTCGGCGCGCGCCGAGAGCCAGCGACGGCTGGCCACGCTCGGCCTCTTTCGACGTATCCAGCTCAGCGAGCTGAGTCACGGTGACGAAAACGTCCGGGACCTCATCGTCACTGTTGAGGAGGCGCCCGCCACGACCCTCGGCTACGGCGGAGGCTTCGAGGTCCGCCTGCTCGCCGTTCGTTCCGAGGACAATCCCGACGTTGCCACTGAACGGGTGGAAATCGCACCGCGGGGCTCTTTCAACATCGGGCGACGGAATTTCCTTGGCAAGAACCGGTCGGCGAACCTGTTTACCAGCTTGAGCCTACATCCGCCGGACCCGTCATTCGCAGAGGCACAGTTGGGGACGGGCGGCTCCTGGTTTACCGAGTACCGCGTCGTCGGCCAAGTTCACGAGCCGCGGCTGTTCGGAACACCTGCGGATTCGACGGTCAATGGGACGATCGAGCAGCAGATTCGGTCGAGCTTCAACTTTGCGCGCCAGAGCGCCAGCGCTCAGGTGGGTCACAGCCTGACGCCGTGTGATCAGGCTGGTCGGAAGTTATCAGATTCAAAGCACGCGGCTGTTTGATCAACGTATCAATCCGGTCGACCGGCATACAATCGACCGCCTGTTTCCGCAGGTGCGGCTGTCGTCGTTTTCCGGTTCAGTGATTGCCGACACGCGCGACGATGCGCTCGATCCGACTTCGGGCCGGTATCTGAGTGCCAGCACTCAGCTCGCCGCCCGCGCCATCGGTTCCGAAGTCGGGTTTGTTCAGACGTTCTTGACCGGCTCTGCGTTTCATGCAGTGGACCGGGGACGCCGCGTCGTGCTGGCCGGCAACGCGCGCCTCGGGCTCGCCACTGGCTTCCCTCGCGAAGTCACGACAACCGGCCCCGAGGGCAACGTATTTGTGACGACGGTCGACGACCTGCCGGCCGCCGAGCGGTTCTTCGCGGGTGGCGACACGACGGTCCGAGGCTTCGCACAGGACCGGGTCGGCACGCCGGAGACGTTCGATCGGGACGGCTTTCCGACGGGTGGGAACGCGGTGGTGCTCTTCAACGCGGAAGTGCGCGCCCGTGTCCGCGGTCCCATCACCGCGGTGGGGTTCCTCGACGCCGGCAACGTCTATCTCCACGCGTCGGACCTCGACTTGATGCAGATGCGCAGTGCCGTCGGCTTTGGACTACGGTACAAGTTGCCCGTTGGGCCGATTCGCGTCGACCTCGGCTTCAAGGTGCATCCGCAGGTGATTGCCGGGAGCCGGGAACACCTCACAGTGCTGCACTTCACCTTCGGGCAGGCGTTTTGATGCGAAGGATTGTGCTCGTGTTGCTGCTCCTCCGGGCGTGGCCCGTGGGCGCCGAAGTCATCGATCGCGCGCTGGCTGTCGTCGGCGGGTCGGTGATTACGCTGAGCGACGTCACGGCTGCCGCCGATCTTGGCCTCGTGGAGACCGATGCCGCCGGTGACCGCACCGCAGCAGTGCTGTCCAGGCTCATCGATCGTCGGTTGATCCTGATTGAAGTCGATCGCTATGCCCCATCGGAGCCGACTGCTGAAGCACTGGATGCCGAGCTCGGGCGGATCCGGTCACGATTTGCCTCTGCCGAGGTGTTCAAACAGGCGCTGGCTCGGCTCGGTCTCGACGAACTCCGACTGCGTCAGACGTTACGGGACGAGCTTCGGCTCCGCGCGTACCTGGAACAGCGGTTCGCCGGTGCAGTGCCAGGCGACGACGAAGTGGATCGCTACTACCAGGAGCATCAAGCCGATTTCACGCGTGACGGTCGCCTGCTTACACGCGAGGCGGCTCGTCCCGAGATCGTGAAGAGGCTGTCTGACGTCAGGCGGACAACGATGATTCAGGAATGGGTTGAGGGGCTGCGACGACGGGCCAACATCACCGATCTCTATCTACCCAGGCAGTAAGTCTTCTCCGTGCTTCGTGCTGGGTGCTTGGTGCTAGGTGCCGGTCGCGACGAATCGAACGATTTCCAGCAGGTTGAAACACGAATGGCTGACGGCTGGTGCGACGATCGAGCGCCGCCGCAGATACACGAAGCCCCAGAACGCGCCGAGCACTCCGACAACAATCGCTGCGTCAACACCCTGCACCACGTGTCCCGCGCCAAACGCGACGCTGGCGACAATGAGGCCGACAGTGGCCCCGCCGAGCCAACGTTCGAAGCGGTGGAGTAGAAAGGCTCGTTGGACTTCCTCCCGGAACCCGCCGGCGATCACGAGCACGCCCGCAAAGAGCCATCGATCGCGTGAGGTGCGGAGCAGCGCTTCGAGCGGGTTGTGTGCGACCGTGTGGAGTTGCGGCGCGAATCGCTGCGCAACCGCCATCAGTCCGAGGCCGATAGCCAACGCGAGGATCGCCAGAGGCCATACGCCCAGTACCACCTCACGCGGGATGGGACGCCACCCGAGAAAGACGTCCAGGGGCCGTTCGCCGTGCGCGCGGAGGAAGAACACGATGAGCGCGACGAGCACGACCGTGTCGACCAGCGAGACGCCCACGACAAAACCGAGGCGGAGCTCGCCGTTCGCGTCGAACGGTCCGGTACCCGAGCCTCGCGAATGTGACGCCGAGCGCTGCCTGTGTCGGGTAGTCCGAGCAGATCAGCACTTCGAGCAGGGCGACGATGCGCTGAGTGGCTGAGGGCTGGCTGGTTTCGGGGGATGGACGTTCGGGCCTTCCGGCCAAGGGCTCGGCTGAGTCGAAGTCCATCGGGCACAAGGGTACAGCATTGCCCCGGGACGGGCGGGGCGCCGGGTCGCGGCCTGGCCCGCGAAGATGTGCAAAATTCGCCCATGTTGAGCTTGCAGCCGGGAGGCAAGGGCGACCACAATGTAAAAATGACATGGTGGGGGAGCTGTGAAATTGCTGGTTGACGAAGGGGTCGCCCCGCACGAGACGACGGCGTCTGCTGAGCGGATCTTGATTGTCGAGGACGATTCAGCGGCTCGTCTCGGTCTCGAACAGCTGGTGCGAAGCTGGGGTTTTGTCGCCGATTCAGCCCGCGACGGGCAGGAAGCGCTGGAGAAGGTGACAACGTTCAGGCCGGCGATCGTCATCACCGACCTGGTGATGCCGGGCATGGACGGGCTCGACCTGCTGCGCGCCATGCAGCAGCAGGGCGCCGATGTGACGACGGTATTGCTGACCGCGCAGGGAACGGTTGAGACCGCGGTCGAAGCGATTCGCGAAGGCGCGTACGACTACATGACCAAGCCGGTCGACATCCAGCGATTCAAGGTCCTGCTCGACAAAATTGTCGAGCGGCTCGAGACGCTTCGCGAAGTCAAGGTGCTGCGGCGGCAGCTTCGCGAACACGGCACGTTCGGATCGCTCATCGGCAACAGCCCGGAGATGCGGAAGATTTATCAGATCATCGAGCAGGCGGCGCCGACCAGCGCATCGGTGCTCATCACGGGCGATTCCGGCACGGGCAAGGAGCTCGTGGCCCGGACCGTTCACCAGCTCAGTCCGCGCGCCTCCTTT
The DNA here is from genome assembly GCA_963725105.1 of uncultured Acidobacteriota bacterium. Taxonomy (GTDB): domain Bacteria; phylum Acidobacteriota; class Vicinamibacteria; order Vicinamibacterales; family CAVVIG01; genus CAVRXZ01. Next base: position 4,721 of record CAVRXZ010000001.1, on the reverse strand, counting down.
CCGTTCGTCGCCATCAACTGCGCGGCCATTCCCGAGACCCTGCTCGAGAGCGAGATTTTCGGCCACGAAAAAGGCGCGTTCACCGGCGCCGCCGATCGACGTCAGGGCTGCTTCGAGCTGGCGGACCGCGGCACGCTGTTCCTCGACGAAATCGGTGAGATGACGCCTCAGACGCAGGTGAAGCTGCTGCGCGTGCTCCAGGAGCGGACGTTCCGCCGGCTGGGCGGTCGGACGGAGCAGTCGGTGGATGTCCGCGTCATCGCGGCGACGAACATCGATCCGCTCGACGCGGTGCAGACCGGCAAGCTGCGTGAAGACCTGTACTATCGCCTGAACGTGTTCGCGTTCCGCCTGCCCGCGCTTCGGGAGCGGAAGGAGGATCTGCCGCTCCTGGTGCAGGCCTTCATCAACGAATTCAACACGCGCAACCAGAAGTCCATTGCCGGCGTGGATCACCAGGTCATGCGCATCCTCGAGCAGTACGCGTGGCCCGGCAATGTCCGGGAGCTTCGCAATGTCATCGAGCGCGCGACGATTCTGGCGCCGGGTCCGTTCATCGAGCCGAGGCATCTGCCGCCGTCGCTGACTGGCGAGCCGCAGCGCCAGCAGCCGCCGCCCCAGGTTGCGCTCGGCCCCGGCGTCACCGTCGAAGAAGCCGAGCGGCGGCTGATTCTGATGACGCTCGAACACACGCGGGACAACAAGACACGCGCCGCGGAAATCCTGGGCATCAGCCTCAAGACGCTGCACAACAAGCTCAACAAACTGAGGCTGCGCCCCCGCAAGCCGACCACGTGACATGCGGTTAGGCATCAAGGGCAAGCAGGTTCTCGGCGTCACGTCTCTGGTCGTGGCGGTCGTCGTGATCCTGAGCCTGTGGCATCTGGCCACGCTGGCCCGCGTCGGGCTCGAGGAAAGCCGCGCCCGTGCCGAACTGCTGGCCAACGCCATCTTTCACCGCGCGCGGGCGGTTGTGATTACCGGCGGCGATCCCTACGCCGCGCTGCGCGCCGATCCAGGCCTGCGGTCGATTCTCGAAGCGACCCTGTATTCGAAGAACGTCACCTTTGCGGCCATTGCCGGTATCGACGGTGTCGCCGTCGTTCACGCCGACCTCTCGCAGGAAGGGAAGCCCGTACCCTCCGGCGACGACTTGAACAGCGTGCTGTCGCACCGGGCGCTTTCGCTGCTGGCGGTCATCTACACAGGACCCGGCCGGACCCTCGAGCTGACGCAGCCGCTGCTCCTCGGCAACACGGAGTTCGGCTCGATTCGAATCGGCGTCTCGACGCTGCTGATCCGGCAGGATCTCGACGCCTCGCTTCGGCCGGCCGCCGCCGCGGCGGTCGTGGCCCTCGGCGTCGCGCTGCTGGTGGCCACGCTGCTCGCCCAGCTACTGCTGCGGCCAATTCACGTGATTCGCAGCGGACTGACCCGCCTTGGCCGCGGCGAGCTGGGTGTCCGCCTGGATCTCGATCAGGACGACGAGTTCGGCGAGCTGGGAGATTTTTTCAATACCGTCAGCGCGCAGCTGTCGGCCGATCGATCGCAAATGGCCGGGCAGGTGGCCAACCTCGAGTCGGCCGTCGAACATGTCGAGGACGCGGTGGCGATGGTCAGCCCGCGAGGCGAGCTGCTATTTGCCAACCCCGCGATGCGTGCGCTGCTGCCGAACGCGGCGCCCGGCGTCCTGCTTGCAGACCTCGTGGCACCCGACCATCCGCTGCGTGACGTCGTGGAGCGAACGCTGGGCACCCGGCAGCCGCTGGGCCCGATTTCGGTGAATTTCGGAGATCGGCGCGGTCGGGAAGCTGCAGCGCCGGACGAAGGCAAGGGCGAGCGACTGCTGGTCACTCACGCCGTCAGCGATCAAGCCGGCGATCTGGTTGGTGTGATGGTGATCGCGCGGAACCTGGAATACCTCAGCCAGGTGCAGTCGACGATCCGGTACTCCAGAAAGCTGGCCGCGCTCGGTCGTCTGTCAGCAGGCGTTGCCCACGAGGTGAAGAATCCGTTGAATGCGATGATGATTCACCTCGAGCTGCTCCGGCAGCAGTTCAACGGCAGACCCGCTCCGGGCCGCGCCGGGCAGGCCGGCGGCGGCCTCGCGCTGGCGGCCGAAGCCCCCCCGGTTGATGCCAAGGCGGCGCTTCAGCATGTCGACGTCATCGCGGGAGAGATTCGGCGACTCGATCAGGTCGTTCAAGATTTCCTGAAGTTCACGCGACCTGAGGAGCTGATTCTGCAGCCGGTCTCACTCAAGCCGCTTTTCGATGACGTGTTGCCCATTGTCAGGCCCGAAGCCACACGGACCGGCGTCATCGTCAGCGTCGAGTGCCCGCCGAGCTTGGCGGTCAACGGCGATCCGGCGATGCTGCATCAGGCTTTCCTCAATCTCGCGCTGAACGCCTGCCAGGCGATGCCGACCGGTGGAACGCTCCGGATCGTCTGTGAGTCCGCACGTGGTCGGCGCGTGACCGTGGCGTTTACGGACACGGGCGTCGGGATCAAGCCGGAGAATCTCTCGCACATCTTCGACCTGTACTTCACGACCAAACCCAAGGGCAGCGGGATCGGCTTGTCGATGGTGTACCGAACCATTCAGATGCACGACGGAGAAATCGAAGTACAGTCGACACCGGGCAAAGGCACGACGTTTACGATTTCGTTGCCGCGGGCAGAATGAAGCGCATGTGTCGGTTTGGTCGGTTCCTGCTCGTGCTCGCCGGTCCGGCGATCGCGGCCGGGTGTGTGCACGCCAGCGCAAGAAGCGTGACTGACTCGCCTCCGCTCGAGATGCCCGCTCCGCCAGCGCGTGTCGTGGAAACGGTCGAAGCGACACCAGTGCAGCCGGCACAACTCGCAGAAGAACCCGCGCACCAGCAAGTGCGACCGCCTACCGCGCGACCGATGCGGCCTGAACCACGCACCGAGGCTCCTTCGCGAGAAGCCCAGAAGCCGGACGTCAAGCCAGAGGGCGCGACAGATGTCGCGAAGACTGCTGACGAACAAAAACCGCCGACCACACTGCAAACCACGCCAACCGTCGCCGAGGCGGAGGTCGAGCGGGCGATCCGCGGGTCGCTGTCACGGGCCAGCGCGAGCCTGGGCCGCGTGGACTATCGCCTGCTGAACAAAGATGCGCGGACCCAGTACGACACCGCCAAGCGCTTCATCGAACAGGCGGAGGAGGCCATGGAGCCGCGCTCCCGCAATCTTCTGTTCGCGCGGAATCTGGCCGACAAGGCGCTGGCGCTGGCCGAGCAGCTGGGCGGACGCTGACATCGCACGAGCTCGGGTTTTCCACAGATGTCAACATCTTGCGTCTGACCTAAAAGAAAAGCACAATATCTTGTGTTTACACTCTTGACAAACCTTCGACCTCGGCTCATATTGGTCGGCCTATCGCGACAGGCGAACAGCGAGAATCTCCCAGCTTCTCGCGTGGGTCCACGGCGGTCCGCACACCGTGCTCAGGTCAGCCCGCACGCGAATCCAACCTAACGTTGAGGTCGCTTTCGGGGCGGAAAGCGATCGATTTCCGGGAAGCTCCGGGGTCGAATTGGAGGGGGAGAGATGAAGGAAGGTGCTGCCTACCAAGCTGCGGGTGCCGGCCAGGAATCGGTCCAGACCGGTGTGAATACCACGCCGTCCGCCCCTGATGCGCTTGTCGAAACCGACAAGCCGCGCGCCCGGTCCAAGGCCGTTTCGCCGCGCGGGCTGACATTCCCGCGCTTCTTCACTGAAGAAGGCGTGGATCCATTCGACGAAGTCGAATGGGAATTGCGCGCAGCCGTCATCGGCAGCGAGCGGGGCGAGGTGGTGTTCGAGCAGCGCGATGTCGAGATTCCGAAGCTGTGGTCGCAGCAGGCGACGAACATCGTGGTCTCGAAGTATTTCCGCGGCCAGCTGGGAACGCCGGGCCGCGAGCGCAGCGTTCGACAGCTCATCGGGCGCGTGGTGACCACGATGACCGAGTGGGCACGCAACCAGAAGTACTTCGCGAGCGAAGCCGACCTGCAGGCGTTCAGCAGCGACCTGAAGCACATCCTCGTCTACCAGAAAGCCGCATTCAACAGCCCCGTCTGGTTCAACTGCGGATTCGAGGAAGCGCCGCAGTGCTCGGCCTGCTTCATCAACTCCGTCCAAGACACGATGGACTCGATTCTGCGGCTGGCGCGGACCGAGGGCATGCTGTTCAAGTTCGGATCGGGCACCGGCACGAATCTGTCGCCGATTCGCTCGTCGAGGGAACTTCTCGCGGGCGGCGGCACGGCGTCGGGTCCCGTCTCGTTCATGAAGGGCTACGATGCGTTTGCCGGCGTGATCAAGTCCGGCGGCAAGACCCGCCGCGCCGCAAAGATGGTCATCCTCAACGCCGACCATCCCGACATCGTCGAATTCATCAACTGCAAGGTGGAGGAAGAGAAGAAGGCGTGGGCGCTCATTGATGCCGGCTACGACGGCTCCTTCACCGGGCCGGCCTATGCGTCGGTATTCTTCCAGAACTCCAACAACAGCGTACGGGTGACCGACGACTTCATGCGCGCGGTGCTCGACGACGGGAAGTGGGAGACGCATGCGGTGACGGAGCCGGAGCGCGTCGTCGATACGTACAATGCGCGCGAGCTGATGCGCTTCATCGCCGAAGGCACGCACGTGTGCGGCGACCCGGGCATGCAGTTCGATACCACGGTCAACGAGTGGCACACCTGCCCTGA